>JBNKWQ010000045.1:0-28132 GCA_050299855.1 Hahella sp. | reverse complement strand
ACCAGGAGAAAGTCGTCGGTTACATCAACAGTGCTGAAGAACAAGGCGCTACCATTGTGGTGGATGGTCGCAATCCAAAGGTCGCCGGCTATGAAGACGGATTCTTCGTGGGTGGCACTTTGATCGATAACGTAACCGCCGATATGACAAGCTACCGGGAGGAGATCTTTGGGCCGGTATTGCAGGTGGTGCGCGTAAACACCATGGCAGAAGCCATGGAGCTGATCAATGATCACGAATATGGTAACGGCACCTGCATATTCACCCGCGACGGTGAGGCTGCTCGCTACTTCACCGATCACATCCAGGTGGGCATGGTCGGCATCAATGTACCGCTGCCGGTACCGGTGGCCTATCACAGTTTTGGTGGCTGGAAACGGTCGTTGTTCGGTGACCTGCATGCGTATGGCCCGGATTCAGTGAGGTTCTACACCCGTCGCAAGGCCATCACACAACGTTGGCCCTCTGCCGGTATCCGGGAAGGTGTAGAGTTCTCCATGCCGACCATGAAGTAAGCAGGTACGACCTCCAGTCCCGAGAGATATATTGCTCGATTGGTGGTGCCTTCCCGGGCACCACCTTTTTTAATATCAATCCATGATTTCAACGATTTAAAAAAACTAGCGTTGTCAGCGGTGTTTCCCCACAATGAATCCAGGCACTTTTGAATAAAATTTGTCGACGTCATTTATAAGAGCATGATTTATTCAGACGCTCATCAACACTCTATAATAGAAAACCGGGTCAGCGTAGATGAAGAAAAATCTTCCGCCGTTAAATTGGCTACGATCATTCGAGGCGACCGCACGACACCTCAACTTTACCCATGCCGCCGGCGAACTGAACCTGACCCAGGCAGCCATCAGCCAACAGGTCAAAGGCCTTGAAACCAAACTCGGGGCCACTCTGTTCAAACGCCTGCCCAGGGGGCTTGAATTAACGGACGCAGGGATGGCCTATCTGCCAGTGGTGCACGAATGCATACAGCGACTGACTACCGCCACTGAGGAGATATTCGGCAAGGGCAAAGCACGGCTGTTGACGGTGCGGGTCAACCTGGTGTTCTTTACTCATTGGCTGGCCCCACGACTGTCCCGGTTTTACGCCCGTTATCCGGACATTGGTATGCGCTTCACCAGCAACATCTGGGTGGAGGAACACACCAAGGAATCAGATATGGAGATCCGTTACGGCAAAGGCCAATGGCCGGGATTGATGGCGGACCGGCTGACCTGGGAAGAGTTGTTTCCTGTATGCAGCCCGAAAATGGCTGGCGGAACATTGCCGCCGGTGTCACCGGATCAATTAAACGATCATACCCTACTTCATGTCATCGGCTACGAGGAAGGCTGGGGCTACTGGCTGGATGAGGCCGGATACACCAACATACGCTCCGCCCACGATCTGCAATTCGACACGCTCATTTCAGCGCTGGAAGTTGCACGACAAGGAGATGGCCTGGCGCTGGGGCGTTCATCCCTGGTTGGGGGAATGATAGCGAAGGGTGAACTGGTGGCCCCTTTCAAACAACGGGTACCGACGTCAGAGGCGTTTTACCTGGTGCGCCCGGCCCACAAATATATCCATCCCCACGCAGAAATATTCCGTCACTGGATTATGGAGGAAGCGGAAGTGGATCGGGACAACCCCCTGGATTGTTCGCCAGAGTAACTACCTATTTCTCACAGACCCTTGGCGTCAAATTGCCCAGCGGGAACGCGCCCGCTATTAGCGGCAAAACCTACCGGGTTTTTCTTCTCGGAGTTAGTTTTATCGGTACAGAAATCGCAGTCAGTAATCTAAGATTTGATTCGCTGCTTTCGATGACGAGCAATGTCTCCGGTACCCTTTCAGCGCGGAGTTCCACTATCAGCAAAGCTTCGCTGTCTGCGGAAGTCGAAGTTCAAAATGAAGGCACATTCTCGTTACCGGCTACAGTGAATCTCGACGCAGACGGTTCTATGACCATTTCGCTGGATGACTCGCCGGCAGAGCTGACCCTGGAGGGCTTCCTGAACGAAGATGGCAGCCTTGGCGTATTCACCACAAGCTATGCTGAAAACGGGCAGGACCCAGAAGAACTGGGTCTGGCAAATCTGGTGGAATTGACCGAAGGCTAGTCCAACTGCACCAATCACGGCTGAAGCTCGATCCTACGGACTTCAGCCGTTAAACCTTTCGTCCTGTAGAACCTTTCGTCCCGTAGAACCGGGACTTTGACGGTTAATTCGAGACGCCCTTTCTTCCGGCCATTTATCTCCTTGCTCGCGCTCAATAGCAACGAGGCGTTGCACCAGCATATTCTCGGGTCAAGTCTGTCACGCCATGAGAATGTGCGTACAACTTTTCGGCTTGCGCCCATTTATTATGCCTAAGGAGTTGGAAAAGCGGTTCCCTTGATATAAATCAACTGACAGCTATTGTGGAATTAATCACTAATACAATTTCCATAGATAGAACATGGTTTCCCTGCCGGAGAGCGGGCTCTGGCTCAGTAATCCAGGTTACTTTGACAGGCATTTCCGCCGATAAACCCACAATTTTTAGACCTTTTCAGTTTCCCCTTTGCCATAACCAATCCCTCATTTACATTGACCTCCATCAAAATTCTCAGCGGGGAATTTAACTATGCTGTGCCTATGGAATTATCCCAAAATGAATCCAATATCTGGTATCGATTTAGAGACGTCCAAGGAGAACGGAATGAAAACGCTCCACATGAAATTCATGGCACCTATACTGATCGGTTTACTTACGCAGTTTTGCACCCTGGACATCAATGCCGATGATGAGGTGGGCGGGTCAAGTCTTGGTCGAGGCATGGGCCGCGGAATGATGAATGGCGATTGTACCCAATGGGCAAAATCAACGCAGGGAAGCATGGGATACGGTATGGGCATGATGGGACATTCAATGGGCGGCATGATGAACTCCCCAATGGCAAGCATGATGTTTCATTTTGGCGAAGGTTATGCCTCCCTGCTTGATCTTGACGAAAAACAGGAACAGGAAATACGCAAGCTTTATGATGTTTTTTGGAAACAGCAATGGGATCTGATGCAGGAAATGCATAACTATCGCTTAGCCATGCCGACTGTCTATGCAGAGGAATCTCCAGACAAAGAGAGCATCATGGAAGGTTACCGCAAACTATCTGACATGCATCTCAAAATGATGGAGTATCACCTGGATCTTCAATTGAAGGTCCATAAATTGCTGACCAAGGAACAAAGGGAAAAGCTGGAGCAAACACGCAGATGGGGGATGGATTGGGAATAGGCTTAGGTATTCAGAGCAAAGAAGCAGAAGATTAGCCGGTTAAGGGAAGGAAAGGAGGGCATTCAAGCGTTGAAAGCTGGTCAAACGGTTAGGCTTTCGCTGTAGCAACCAACTGACATATTGCCGCACAGCCTGGTCCAAAGCCGGATTCCCCGATGCCAACTTCCTGAATGGATTAATAGGTGCCTGCAGAACAAGGCTGTCCCCAGCGCCTGCAAGCCATAAGGCCCCGGCCAGGGACCAGGATGGTTCGCAAGAGGTCCGGTGATACGTTCTTCGTAGACAAAAACCCTTGTTCCATTCACCGCCTTCCTCACCGGCACGATAACGACAGGAAACGAACAGCTTGGCGAGATTGCCTGCCAAACTTTCATCGAACTGGCCCCAGGGCGCAAAAGCCACTTTCAGGCGGTCTGCCACGGGTTGATCCGAAGGTATTAATACCCTGCTCCTCGTCCTCTCCTGAAAATCACCCAAGACTGAAAATCGAGCCAGTTTTTTAGCAAAACTGGCAACGCTAACAGTGTATTGTTAGGCATTAACTTTTATGATCTCGATATCTTAACGTCAACGTTATCCCGATTATTTAGTCGATATCGTCAATTTTTAGTCGCCGCAGTAAAAGCGTCTTCAATGCCGGTGTCGGAGCCGATTTAAGCGCGTCATCGCGATAGGCTTTTGCTTTATACACATTTCCACTACGTCGATATAAGTCAGCTAACACTGCGCTCCATAGATAGGAGCCAACTAACCAGCTCGGTGGCTCGAAGTCTTTAAGAACGGCAAGGCCAGCGGTAGGTCCTTGCCATTCAGCAACAGCTACTGCACGATTTAGCCTATGAATAGCTGAAGGCGCAGCTTGTTCTAATAACAAGTAGTTTTCGGCTATTCTATCCCAACGTGTCTGATGAAATGAGGTTGCAAGACAGTGCTCTGCAACAATTCCAGCCTCAGCATGATATCGAGAAAAATTTTCACCGTACGAAGATTTCTCTAGCCAAGCAAGTCCAGCTTGAATTTTTTGCTTGTCCCACAAAGATCTATCCTGCTGCTCTAACAACAGTAAGCCACCCGAACTGTCCTGCCGTGCACTCATCCGCGCCATATGAAGATGCATCAACGCCAATAAGGCAAATGTTTCAGGAGCCTGCCCGGTCTCATGATTTGCCAAAATGGTAGCGAGCCTTATTGCTTCTTCGCAAAGCTCTTGCCGGATGTTTATCTCGTGATTAACAGAAAGATAGCCCTCGGTAAAAATAAGATAGAGAACTTTATTAACTGACGAAATTCGCGATGAATATTCTTCGTGATTGAGCTCCCAAGAGTCTAATGAAGATTTCTCCAGATAACGTCGAGATCGACTGAATCTCTTATAGGCGTTTGCTTCGCTAATAAACAATCGCTGTGCGATTTCCCGAATACTAAAACCACAGAGAGATTTTAGAGCAAACACGAGTTGTGACTCTCTGGGGATGGCATCATCACAACAAACAAACAGCATGCGCAGCATATCATCCTGAAGTTCCTTAGATGAGCGATATTCAGGGGCGGTCTCTAAGAAACTTGCAGGATCTTCGGCATTTTGTAAGAGAACACGATCACGCCCAGAGCGTTGGCGCAACTCACCCATAAGCTTATTAGAAGCGACTTTATAGAGCCAGGCTGAGGGATTGTCAGGCAATCCCCTAATTGTCCAGAATTCTAGTCCAGCCATTAACGCCGACTGAACCGAATCCTCAACACTTTCGAAGTGTTGAACTCCCACTCGGGTCGTAAGCGTGGCAACGAGCTTGCCGTATTCGTGCCGAAAGAAGTGCTCTGCCAGCTTATGTGTAGTCAAGAAGTACTGATTTCCCTGACTTCAACGCTAGAGCCTGGGTAAACTCCGGGGCTCTGACGAGCAACCTCTACTGCCTTATCCATGCTTTCAGCTGAGACAATCATGTAGCCACCGACTACCTCCTTTGCTTCTATAAACGGACCGTCCGTCGCGCTTTCTGTTGTAACCACTTTTCCTTCGCCCAATTTTCCGCCCATATCGACGATGTTGTCCCTATATTTTTCTTTCCATGCGTTGAATTTCGCAAACATCTCCTCCATTTGAGCTGGAGAGGGCGCTTCGCTTTTCTCTGGCGTTTTTGGCTGGCTTCGCATGATACATAGGTAGTTTTTCTTAGACATAAGGTCTCCAATTATTTGCAGTGTTAGTCATAGTGATATCGGTTAACCTAACCGATATCACTATGACGCACGAGTATTCGCTTTTTGGACACTCCACAATTATTTTGACACTCCACAATTATTTTATAGTAAGAGTCGTAACTTGCAGTTCGTTTTCGCAGCTGTCTCTTGCTCAACGATATCAGATTAAAAACTACCAGACCGAGGACACCCATAAACTTGGAAGTTTCAACCATTGGGGTTCCTGCTTTACCGCCATGAAAAAGACCTACCCCTCTTTCAGTATTGCATCTAGCCCAAAAAATGAGCTGACAACACCAAAGGTCCAGATCGTTTCAAAAACGGATGAAAGAACTTTCTCCTGATCAGGAAATAGTAACCTGGTTCAGGAAAAAATAACCCGGTTCAGGAAAAAAAGCTCCCCCATCCATTTTTCTGCTGCCTAAAAGGCGTGCAGTTTAAGTCGACTTTTTAGTCAACGTATTGGTTGTGACATGCGGAAAGCTGATCGTTGTCCCGTTGATGGGTATATCCATCACGATGGTCTGTGAATATTGCAGTTGGGTATAGTCATTTGAAGCACCAAATGCCTCCAGCCAATAACGTGCAAAGTATCTGGACACCTTGGCGTGCTGCTGCTCGAACCCAATATTGGTCACCGGATGATCACCATTTTTTGAATCTACATCCAACTGCAGATAGCGACTGGCCGGAGTTTGCTGAAGTGCCTGCGTAAGCGGCAGGTTAGGGTTTTCGGTGAAGGTCGGGTTGAGGTTGCCCACACTCTGCACCTTATACTGGTCGGTATTTACGCCTTCGGGGAGAATCAGCGGTGGAGGTTCAATCACCGGAGATCCGGTTTTCTCTTCGTAGCCTCCTGCGGAGAGAATTGAGTTTCCGTGGGGTACCGACATTTGTTTAATGATGTTGTAGGGCTGTGTGGGCGGCATACTGTTAGGCAAGGTCTGATTGCCGACATTTGGACCATTGCCGTCGCCATATGGCCCTAGCAGTTGCTTGCTGTCAGTCAGGAATAACCAGGAGCCGTTCTCTGCA
Source organism: Hahella sp. (assembly GCA_050299855.1). Lineage (GTDB taxonomy): Bacteria > Pseudomonadota > Gammaproteobacteria > Pseudomonadales > Oleiphilaceae > Hahella. The sequence continues at coordinate 21,616 of JBNKWQ010000045.1, read as the reverse complement.
TGAACCAGAGAATCTTTTGCCGGACCGTCGGCGAAATAGATCCGCTGCTCATAAAATAGCGTGTTGGCCACCTGTGTCCCGAGTCCACCACGGTTGGGTGCGGTGCCGTGAATCGCCGAGAAGGTGATTTCCTCGTAGTAGGAAAAGTTCTTCAGGATATAGGTATTTTCCTGAGGCAACGGCATCAGGCAATACGAGTAAGGACTAGCCTGTCCTCCCTGGTTACTGCCATGGATATTTTGGTTGGTCCAGGTACCAACAAGGTACTCCAGCGGCCCTAATGCACTGGTAGGTGCAGGAGGTTCGGCTTGCTCAGGTTCTTGAAGGAGGGGTTGATTTAGATTAGGTGTTGTAGCTGTCATAGTGAGTCCCTTTGCTTTGATGTCAAACGTAGGATCCGTTTCCATATCACTACTTCGGTTAATCTCGTTAATTCGAGAAAGACCACAAAGGACTATAGTAGAACTCTGGGCAATTAGAGTATTTTTTAACCACAAGAAAATTTAATATTTTTTGATCCGGGCACCTGAAAAGCAAAAAAACAATCTAATAACAGACTCTTATTGCAATTCATCGACACCAGTATTTTTCTTCCTCTTCCTTGACTGTTCAAAAATTGGTCTATACTGGCCACATTAAACAACGACTGACCGATTGTTTATCCGATTCCACAAGCAAGTGATTAAGTGGAACGCGACGCGTAGGGAGACACACATGGAACGACTAGACGATTTCTATCATCTCAGTGCTGCCCTGACTGACTTTCCAATCGTAGTACTCAAAGGAACAGGGGCTGGCGACGAGTACTTTGATGTACTAAGCACGATTATCCCTCAGGATATTCTCACCGAACTCTTCGAAAGCTACCAAAACCTAACGGATAACATTGCCAGCCCAGCATCCGAACAAAAGCTTCGTGACACTATTCTCAGCAGCCCGAAACTCGGACCAGTGGCCAGGAATATTATCAAGCTGTGGTATCTGTCCATTTGGTACCAAATGCCAGAGGTGTGGAGACAGCAATACGGCCAACCTAACCAAGGTCAGCAAAAGTACCAGGATGTGCAGTTCGTGGTCTCCGAGAACGCCTATATTCAGGGGCTGGTCTGGCAAGCGCTAGGCTCACATCCCATGGGAGCCAAGCAACCAGGATACGGTACCTGGGCATCGTCCCCGGATGACGAACTTGCCGTGGTTAATCTGCCGACACAAGGAGGTGATCATGAACACCTGTGAAGAGTTCGATATTGTCATAGTCGGTGCTGGCATCAGTGGAGCCATCATGGCTCAGCAACTGGGCGCCAAAGGCAAGAAAGTACTGATATTGGAAGCTGGCACCGGCACTGGGGATCGCTTCTGGAACGGCGAGCGCGAGCATGACGGAAAAATCGAGAAGCGGCAGGGATACCAGTCTTATATGGATACTTTCTTCACCGCACTGGCTAAAATCCCCAATGCCCCCTATCCGGACAATCCCAACGCACCACAGCCCCTGGTAACGGACCTGTCTCCGATCGCCCCGAATCAACTACTGACGAACGGCTATTTCGTCCAGAAGGGTCCGCTACCGTTTTCCAGTACTTATACCCGCGCCGAAGGCGGCACTACCCTGCACTGGCTGGGTACCTGTTTACGTATGCTGCCGGAAGACTTCAAGATCAAATCCGAATTCGGCCATGGACTGGATTGGCCAATCAGCTACGATGAACTGGAAAAATGGTATCGGGTTGCGGAGAAAAATATCGGCGTTTCCGCCAATGCCGACGAGCAGAATTATCACCAGATTGACAACCCTTCGGTGCAAATCCCGTATCGGGACGGCTACGACTACCCGATGGCTAAAATTCCTCAGAGTTACCTGGACAACCATATGGCTGCGGGTCTCAAAGGCATGACGGTGAAATTTGACGGCAAGCGCTATCCCGTGGATGTGGTCAGTACACCCCAAGGTCGCAACGGCATGCCTCGTGGATCTTACAGACCTGTCGGCGCTGTGGGTGACCCGGATCTGGGACAACGCTGCGCGGGCAATTCCAACTGCGTGCCCATCTGCCCGATTCAGGCCAAATACAACGCACTGAAAACCCTGGAACAGGCTCGCAAGACTCATCATGTCGAAGTCAGAAACCGCTGCGTGGTCTACAAACTCGACGTAGATCCGACCAACAACCGAATTTCCAAGGTCCACTACAAGCACTATGCCGATCCCCAGTCGCCACAGCATGAATGCAAAACGGTGAGCGGCAAGATCGTGGTGCTGGCCTCCCATGCAGTGGAAAACGCCAAGCTTCTACTGGCCTCCGGTGTGGGTAATTCCAGTGACCAGGTTGGCCGCAATCTGATGGACCATCCAACCATGTTGACCTGGGGTTTAATGCCTACCGCTATCGGAGCATTCCGGGGACCTGGTTCTACCTCAGGTATTCCTTCTTTGCGCGGCGGCGAATTCCGAAATAATCGGGCGGCGTTCAGAATAGAAATTGGCAACTGGGGTTGGTCCTGGCCGGAAGGTGCCCCCATTGCCACAGTGCCGGATCTGATCGACCAGAAAAACCTATTCGGCAAACAGTTGCGCAATACCATCGGTACCACTTATCCGCGTATGTTCCGCTTCGGATTCCTGGTGGAGCAATTGCCGGATGCCAATAACCGGGTCACTATCGATCCCAGCTACCGGGACCAGCTTGGCAACTATCGACCAGTGATCAATTACAACGTCGACGACTATACCCGTGCCGGAATGGCCGCAGCCAAGCAAGTCTCCGATCTGATTTTCCAACGTCTCGGGGTGGAAGGATTTACCGAGTACAGCCCTTCAGATCCAGGCTATCTCACCTATCAGGGCCAGGGTTACACCTTCAACGGTGCCGGGCACCTGGTAGGTACCCATATCATGGGCTTTGATCGCAAAACTTCCGTTGTTGACAAAAACCAGCGCAGTTGGGATCACCCAAATCTGTTTCTGGTCGGCTGCGGCAACATGCCCACCATTGCTACGTCCAATCCCACGTTGACCATGGCAGCCCTGACTTATTGGGCGGCAGAGAATGTGGAAAAAGCGTTTGCAGAACTGTGATCAAGGAGACGGATTATGTACATCAATGGAGAATGCAAGCCCATCAAAGTTGTCGGCAACAAGTTGAGTCCGATCACCACGCTCGGGGAATTGCACCATAATCTGCAGTTGGCCATCGAGCTGGAATTCGCCACACTGCCGACCTATTTAAGCGCGCTTTACACCATCAAGGAAAACACCAACGACTGCGCCTCTGTTGTTATCCGCAGTGTGATCATGGAAGAGATGTTTCACCTGACCAATGCCGCTAATGTTCTGATCGCCACGGGTGGCCATCCGGCCCTGAATAAACCGGAATTCATTCCCAGTTTTCCGACCAAGCTGCCGGACAAGGAACAGTGGTTTACCGTTAATCTGTTGAAATTTTCTCCCGAAGCCTTGGCGACCTTCAAATATATTGAAGAACCTGCCGAGCTGGCGGATGGCCTGATTACCATCGGAGACTTCTACGAAAATATCGTGGACGGCCTGACCTACCTCAACAGCCAGCCCGGCGTGGATCTGTTCCCCCGCAACACCAGTCCGCAGGCGGAGAGCAAGTATTACTACGGTGGTGGCGGTATCGTTATCAAGGTCACCGACCTGGAATCCGCCACTTTTGCCCTTAACGCGATTGTCGTCCAAGGCGAAGGTATCCCCACTGCAGACTGGGACAAAGACAAACCGCTGCCCCTGGACGAAACCACCGGAATCTGGAGCGGCGATGATCCACTGTTCATGCAGCCTAGAGAGCTGGCTCATTACTATCGTTTTAACGAACTGGCCGAAGGTCGTCGTTATGTCTGTGGAGACACCTACAATAGCGGACCCACCGGCCCTGTCATCCCCATAGACTACAGCGCCGTTTACAACATGATGCCCAACCCGAAAAGCTCGGCTTACGCCGACTTCCCTGAGCTTAGGGAGATGAACCAGACGTTCAACCGTACCTTTACAAGCCTGCTTAATCAGCTTCACCAGGCGTTTAACGGCAATCCAGAAATTCTGGAGCCAGCTGTCGGCACCATGTTCAAACTCAAATATGCCGCCCAGGCATTGATGCGTAACCCTTTGCCCGACTGCCCGGAAGGTTACTATGCCGGCCCCAGTTGGGAATATCTCGCTTCTTAGTCAGTAACGTCGCTATGACAGGAAGCCCAGCGTCCAAGGGTGCAATTTAACTCCAGTGAATGAATGTGGCTCTTGTGAATGATTGCGGCTCTTGAGAATAAATGTGGCTCCTGCTGCTCAAATAAACGGCATGTCATGAAGGAGGCTTTATGGACGACCGAGTTTTCGATCACGTTCTCATCATCATGTTTGAAAATGAGTACCGTGGCTATGTGCTGGAAAACCAGTACATGCGCAACCTTGCGACCCAAGGCATCGAGCTGACCAATTGCTTCGGGGTCATGCATCCGTCGCAGACCAACTATATCGCCTCCATTGCCGGTGAGCTATGCAATGTCAGCGACGATCAAAAACCGCAACCTCTGCCACAACAAACCATTGTCGATCTTATTGAGGCATCCCCACAAAATTTACGCTGGAAGGCATACATGGACAGTTACGTGGCCGACGATACGCCATGGAAGCCTGAAGATTTTACCCCAAGGGACCACTATCCCTATGTAATTAAGCACAACCCGTTTTCGTCATTTAAGAACATACTTGACGATAAGCAGCGTTGGCAGAAGATCGATAATGAAGCAGGCTTCTGGCGAGACCTGCTTAATAATGACCTGCCTGAGTATGCCTGGTTCACTCCCAATATGTGGAACGACGGCCATTATCTGGTAGGTACCCAGAACGATAGCCTTAATGGTGAAAGGGCACCGGTACTGGTGGATCAACAAGCCAGGTGGTTGCAGTCGTTTTTTGACGGCTTGAATTTCCCTGGTCCAAACAGCAAGCTCCCCCCCAGAACCCTGGTAGTCGTGACTTATGACGAGGCCGACTTCGAGGCGTTTTACGATAAGGGTAAAAAGTACACCTATGATGGCCCCAATCAGATTTACACAGTTCTGCTGGGCGACATGATTAAGCCAGGCAAGGAGCCCGAAGGCTACAATCACTACAGTCTTCTGAAGACCATCGAAAGGAATTTCAACCTTGGTGACCTCGGCAAAAACGACCGTGACGCCAATTGGTTTCAATTCCTCTGGGGACGTTCCTTCCACTGGCACCCGGCCCGGGAAACTCCGCTCAGCCGCAAACAAAGTCTGGCGGCGGCTCAGTTCGAAGACCAGCTTTACGTGGCCAGTACGGATATTGATGGAGTCGTTCGGGTAGGTACCTTCAACGGGCAAGAGTGGTTCCCCGAGGTGAATGTTGCCGAAGACGGAAACGGTTTTCTAAACCTTGCCTCCAGCCAATCGCTTTTAATGTTAGCCTACCGCAATTCCAACAAGTTATTGAATGTCAGACAGTACAATCAGATCAATGGCTGGCAACCTGTCGAAACACCGGACATTGGAACAGTTGAGGACCTGGCATTGATTTCTGTTCCCGGTTGCCAGGAATTCTTACTGGTATATCGAAACAGCCAAGGCCAATTACTCAGTCTTCGTTACAGTGACGGATCCTGGCAGCCGCCATCACCACCTATCTGCTCTCACGGTGAGGGATCATTCTGTCTCACCTCCCTGGGACCGACCATTTTGCTGATCTATAAGATCGCTCACAATCAACAGCTGGCTTGTTTCAGCTATAACACTGCCGACTACAATCAGGTCACTGTGGCTGACAGTCAATATGCCGGTCCTTATGACGACACCACCATTAATCAATGGAGCGCCAGCGCCTTTTCCTTGAATCACTTCAGCGAAGCGCCAAGTATTGTCACCCCTCACGAAAACGAACCTGTCGCCAGAGGATTTCAAGGCTCAGGTCAACTGGCGGCCGCCACCGTGGACGGTGTTGTTCATCTTTTGCACAACGGACCTGGCAACAATAGTCAGTTGCTGACGGAGACCTTTTCCGTCAACGGCACACTGACTCCAGCCAATCCGGTGTCCTACAACCCTGCCAAAAATGATACGACCAGCAACGGCTACGGCACTCTGGCCGAAGCCGGCTGGAGTACCACCGGGACAGTACCGGGAGTGTACCGTTCTTCGGATACGCCATTAGCAGCGGCAGTGTTGAACGACACTCTCTGGCTGTTTTACCAACCCACCTCACAGGAACAAATCCGGGGCTGTCCCGGTACTTACGGGAAACCGAAGGAGTTATAGGATGACTTCTGCAAACAATCTATTGGAGCAAATCGATCACATTGTCGTCATCATGCTGGAAAACCGATCTTTCGATCAGATGCTGGGATTTCTGTATACAGACCAAGGCAATGTCTCCCCGCTGGGACACCCATACGAAGGCCTTACCGGCAATGAAAGCAATCCGGACAGCCAGGGAAATAACGTCAAGGTTTTCAAGATTCCGAAAGGCCAGCACCCATATTACTGGCCTGGAACCGATCCCGGAGAAGGCTACAACAACACAAATAGCCAACTGTTCGGTAACTATAAAACTCCGCCACCAGGCACCGCTGCTACCAACCAGGGCTTTGTCACCGACTTCGCCTACACATTGCAGTGGCAACGCAATGACAATCAAAAGAAACCTAATAGCTGGCAAATCGTCGAGGGAACCCAGGCAAGCGACATCATGGGTATGTACACTCCGGAGTTGTTACCGGTGCTGTCGACCCTGGCCAAATCCTATGCGGTCTGCGATCACTGGTACTGCTCGGTACCCACCGAAACTCTACCCAATCGGGCCTTTCTGAGCATGGCCACAAGCTTAGGGCGGCTCAATGATCACGATAAGGAATATAACGCCACGACCATTTTTAACCTGCTGGAACAGGCAGAGGTAAACTGGAGTATTTACGGCTACGAGGATGATCCGATTCTGACCCGGCAATCTTTGCAAGCCCTTCCAGCCAACCCAAGCTACGGCAGTTTCGGCAATTTCGATGCCTTCAAACAGGCCGCGGCTAATGGCACCCTTGCAGGCTACTCTCTGCTGACACCGGAATGGGGAGCCAAAGGTAACAGCCAGCACCCTAATTATGATGTGGCCAATGGTGAGCAGTATCTTTACGACATTTATCAGTCGCTGCGGAATTCACCGGTTTGGGAGAAAACTCTGCTAATCATCACCTATGATGAGCATGGTGGTAACTACGACCATGTCGCGCCTCCGGAAAACGCCACTCAACCAGCGGATTGCCCGGATAATGACGGGTTCAATTTCCAGCGTTTCGGCGTGCGGGTCCCCACAGTACTGATCTCTCCGCTAATCGAAGCCGGAACCGTCTTTCGGGTACCGCAATCGGACCAGTCTGGCAATACACCAACACCTTTTGACCATACATCGATCCTCTCCACGATAGAAAAGCGCTTCGGCTTGGCGAGCCTCACTGTCCGTGACGCCGCAGCCCCTCATGTGGGAGCGGTGCTGACCCTGCAAACACCAAGGAACGATTACCCGTTGGAAGGTGTCACACCACCGAAAAGCGAAGCTCCTCCGACGATGGAAGGGGGCGGCAGTTGGGGCGCCCCGGATCACCTGCAACAGGCTGAGTGCGACCTCTGCTCAAGACTGCCCGTAAAAGAGGACTACCACTCCCACTATCATCATCATTACGAATACGAGGATGACGCCAAGCGTTATGCCCGGGAACGCTACCATCGTTACTACCGGGACAGAGAGTAATACGAGGACAGAGAGTATTACCGGGACAGAGAGTATTGATCCTTTAATCACGATGCCTAAAGCAGGCATAACCGGAAATGAGGGTATTGTTGTGCTGGTGCACTTCCTGGCACAAAAACCTTATTTCCGGTACACATCCCGCAAAAACACCGGCAAATCATTGGCCGGCAGGGACGCGGGAACCTGGTACATCATGTCACCGATAAAGCCCCGATGGTAGGTTCCGTGGTTAACCACATGGAGAATCATATCCTGGCGGGTCATCTGCCCTTCCCCACCATCGACGAACTGGAATGTCATGAGTTCACTCAGCTTCTCCTCAGGACAGGTCTCAACGTATTTGATATACCAGGCATCCATACTCCGCTGCAGCTCCCAGAGTTCGGCTAAATCCGGATGTGTCTTTGTATTTCGGCTAAGCGCCTGCGGCTGAATTTTCTAACATTTCGTTTGGCGGCAACCAATTGAAAATATAGAATATCGCGACAAATGGAATGTTAGAAAATTTGTCTTAAAGAACTAACTGTAGCCATGAGTGGATCCCAACCCTATCAGCAGCTAAAAAGCACCTCCAGACGCAAAGGTACATATCTTCTGGTATTGACGCCTAGTTCCTAACAATCACCTGGCCCCTGAGAATGATGTCTGGCTACGGAAAATGATGCCTAGCTACTGAAAATGGCTCCAATCTTCTGAACATTCCCGTTTCGGCGACGCATTTTGAACTATGCTTTATAGATGAGCTGTAATTTGTGTCTACTTGCCATTTGCAATGGGATGCTCCCGGTCAATCCAAGGACTGAGGATTAATTCACGATCTTCCGGACACAAAGTTTACGTGAGGACATTGAATGAGTCTTTGGATGCAAATCACCCTGGTAATGGGGGGTTGCAATCGTCTGTTAGAACCTTTACTGAAAAAGGTGCTGTACCTGGGAACTAAGGGACTTAACGCAACCCAGGTTCATTCAACTCGTGTTACCAATTTGCTGGCCATCCTGGCCATTCCCCTGACATTGGCCAATGGCCTGCTGCAAGTGACTGATTTCCCAGTCGATCCGTTAATCAATACCCGCTATCTCACTATTTTAAGCTCTGCCTATCTTGCAACCTTGCTTTGGAACCGGCTTGGCTTGCATCAGTTTGCCAAAACCTGGATCTGTTCAGCCTTCTGGTTCGATATCTGTTATTCCTCGACTTATATGTTTGGCATCAAGTCGGGTATTTATTGGCATCTATTGTTGGTATTTCCCATTGCCTTCCTCATGTGGCCGGCCAGCCAGGCACGGCAACGCTACATCATGCTATTAATAACAGTCGCCCTGTTCGTATGGGTCGTGAACTGGCAGGGAACGCCGATGGTTCAGCTATCCATTGACCAACAGCAGGCCATGTGGACCTCAGTCTTTCTGGACACGGCAGTACTCCTGAGTTTCGCGGCCTACATATTTGTTTCAGATACCAGCAAATTGCAGCGCGAGCTGGCTTACTTGGCGAGTTACGATGCCCTTACCGGCATTCTGAACCGGCGAGAGTTCGAACACCGCCTGAATCTGCGCCTGAAAACTCTGCCTGCCGCCATGCCCTGCGCTCTGTTGTTATTTGATATTGATAACTTTAAACACATTAATGATCAGTTTGGTCATCACGCCGGAGACGAAGCCTTAAAACATCTCGTTAACCGAGCTCGACCTTTAATTCCAACCGCTGCATTCTTTGGACGACTGGGCGGTGACGAATTCTGTGTATTTTGTCCAGCCATGCCACAAAAACAGGTTAGAGAACTGGCCCAGGCACTCCTCGATAATGTGATAGACCCCCCTTTAGTCGTGGATGATCACACCATTGCCTTCACCATCAGTATTGGCATCGCCTTTGAGCACCAGCGACAAAACCTGCAACGCCTGTTTGTCGCTGCGGATAACGCCATGTACAAATCCAAAAGAAAAGGCAAAAGTTGTGTCGAGATGGAGACTTACTAGGGTTAATAGCTTCTATGGTCAACAGCTACTGCCGTAAATAATGCCTAAAGTCAGCCCCTGTGACCCCGGCCCCCTTTGGAGCTTCGTGAAGTGCTAAAGCCTGGGATAGAGCGTCAGCAGGTGGTTGATATCAAACTCTCCAGCTTTCCCTAATTCGAGTTCCAGGTGGGCTCGCATTTTGGCCGCCACGTCATTTTCCACTCCGGGGTTGCCGGCTACGCCATGGGCCACCCAGCCGGTGAGGCGTTCTTCGCTGTCGTTAGCTTGATTTGCCAGTGCCAGTAGGCCTTGCTTATGTTGGTATACCATGGATTTCAATTGATTCTCTGCGGTGGCTCGTGCCTCATTGTTCAGCCGCTGAGTCATGGCCTGATCGGACTCCAGGTTCGCGGACTTTCCAATCAGGCCGATGGTTGGGTGGTCGGGGTAATGGTCGTCTTCGGAAACCACTTCAAGGGGAACCTCCCGACGTCCACCATCGATGTCGACAATCAACGTTGATTCAGCCGTCTTACTCAGAATGTAGCGGGTATAGTGATAGTCGGAAATGACATCCTCCCAAATTGTAGGAGGTATGTGATCGAAGCCAATGAGTATTTCTTCCAGTTCATGCTCAGCGTGATCGACATCCTTGCGTTGTTGATGGATTTTGTCCTTGTTCCACCTGGTCCGACTGTTCAGACCTGAAATCCTAATCCGCAGATCTTCCTGCTCCAGCTTTTTCTGGTGGTACTCTGAAGTTTCGGGATCAAGCTTGCTGAGTTTGCTTTCGACGACTCGGAGGTCTTTTTCAAGACTGCGATGTTCTCTGCCAAGGTCTTTTTGGTCTTGCCGGTAACCCATCAGTTGGTTGCGTTTATCTTCAAGGTGACGGCGGTGCATGGAAGCCTCTTGCTGCAGATCCGCATATTCCGGATTATCCACCGGTACCTGGCCACTGACGTATTGTCCGACTTCCGGTGATTCAGTTTCCTGATAGTGAAAGCGAATTGCGCTCCGTTGAATGTACACACTTGAGGTTTCCAGAGTAGGGCGTTGTGTTCCATGGACAAGGGTCAGGCCATTGATTTCCTCGCCCAAGTCATTACCGAATAAATTTGGATCTTTCTCCAGTTGAATGTAGAGCCGGTGATTGGCTGCCATCTGCTGATGTATTTCGTTGTATCTGGCTAATGCAATGGGGTTCTGAGTGGTATCCGCAATTTTGCCATAGAGCAGCATGGCTTTACCTCGATGGTCTTGGGAGTAGGCTTCATCTGCTGCTTGTCGGACGTTTGTGAGCCATTGGTCGAACCGGTCACGGCTCTGATTAAACCGATCCATGGTTTCCTTATCGTCAGGTTCAAGCTTGAGCGCTTTCTGATAAGCCTGCATGGCCAGCTCATAACGCCCCTGGGAAGAATAGTCTTCCCCGGTCTCCATCAGGTTGTAGTGGGCACAACCTGAGACGGTTGCAACCAGTAAAACTGACATCAGCACCCGCGATAGTTTGATTAACTGCATCTTCCTGTAACTTCTTTTTCCGATTGATTTTGGAGGTGGCTATGTTATATCGAACTTTGGCTTAACCAATACTGAACATAAAGCTTTGTGGGGCGTTCATGGGGATTGCCGTATCTGCTGCTACTGTTAGCTATTAACTATCAGAAAGCCGATTAGCATCAATATCCTAAAAAGTGCCAGTTGATTTAAGTCAAGGACAGGAACATCGTCGGGGGGTATGGTTCTTACTGTACCGGAATAAACCGGCTCAAATCATTGCTGAAATAATGCATGAAAATGCAGGCTAATCACCTGCCATAAAAGGGGCTGATGGCGTCGCACGTCACCAGCCCCGTTATTTCTGTGGTTATAATCCTAGAAATTAGGTTCAGGTTGAATCTTCCCCAGTACGGTTTCCAAGTATAGTAGCTGTAGCCAAAAAGGATCTTGGTGTACATTTCAATCTGCCCCCCGGATACGCGTTTAATGGGAGTTTCTCATTCCTAATTCTTCTGGGAATGGATTACCAACATCAATTGAGAAATTAACTCCGGTTAAGTTATTTTGTTCAACGATATTTTTAAATTCATCGTTACAAAAATAACCATCAAAATCTATTTCGGCTTTGAATATTGAAATTTCTTCGATATTGACTTCACTGAATTCAATTGAAAACCGATCATTCAAAGGGTCGTGAATGCTTAGTTTTTCATCTGTTTTAACGGTGGTTAAACCATTAAAAATATAACCTTTTTGTCCATTGTAGGTAACGGGTAAAATTTCACCAAATTTTGAAATAACATCTTTTAAAAGGCTGTGGGCTTTCTCATTTATAAACATCTTGCCGACATTCAAAGAAATGTCAGGAATAGATTTTTTCCCACCACCAAAAGCATCATCAAAACCAATTTCCATTGGCTGCCATTCTTCCGCATAAGAAAATGGTCGTTCATCCATATAAAAATCGGTATCTTCCCCAAGAGCTTCCCTGGCCTTGTCTCCATCAAAGGTTAATATTAAATAGTCTTTAATATTTGGGTGTATTCTGTAAATCAAGGTTGATACTCCTTGTTTGCTGGTAGCATCACATAAGGCGGGAAAGAGCTTTCTCTTAAGGCATTTTCTATCATCGAGAGTTGAAATCTCAGATACTTCTCATCGACCGTAGTTGACATTCTAATATAGCTGGAAAGCCAGAAGTAATAGTTATGCCGATGAATGCGGCTATGTGGAACGGCATTCCGTAGCCGCTCTGGCATAACTTTCTTAGCTTCGGTGTTTTCCGGTAACCAGCACCCATTATCAGGGTCATCAATTCTAACTTTGAATTTAGCCATTACCGCACGAAGAGTAACCGCTTTGGGATGGCCACCTGAAACAATGGCATGAGCATGGCACTTAGGGTGTGGTTTGGGGTCATTTGACAAGGCCAATCTTTCCCCTAGAAGTTGGGAGGTGTGTGTTTCTTTCTCTAAATCTCCTCGGCTCATATTCCAGCCATCTTTTATATAGCCAAGTATTTTGGCTATACCTTCCTCGACTTGCCCGACTACTAAAACGGCATTCAAATCCGCTTCGGTTGGGTTTTCCTTTTCGGCAAATTTTTCTATAGCCAATTCTGTGCGGCTCTTGAAAGCGTAAGGCTTTTCAAGTGGGAGTTGGTGATGGGGTAGCATAATCAATCCTTTGTCTATGATTAGAGATTTTGGCCGATTTTATATAAATGCTTGGCCTTTGAGTCGATGCTCGATGTGAAGTTCAAGGTCTAACCCCGCCTCCTCCTGCTAACAATTTATCCAACAATAGGCTGAGTTCCTCTGTCAGCGAATGGATGGTCATAAAGTAATGGGTTCGAGTAATTTGTGAAAGGTCCCTGTCAGTCTCAAGCTGGATAACCTCTGTGAGCGCTCTAATCTTTTCCACTCTTTCATTAATTGCGTCCTGCAACTGAGCGGTTTCAACGCTCGGGTTGAACACAAAAACCTTCTGGTTCCTTGACATGTGCATCAGCTCCATTGATACCTACTAAGCGGCAAAATGATACTCATAGTATGTGGACTGTCAAGTAGCACTAAAGGACTATCCCTCGTAAATTCTTCGGGGGAAATGGTCATTGGCTCAGCAAAAACACCCAGAATGTATCGCTTTTGGTAAGGTGATCCGATCACTTCGACAGGATTTGGGCTACTCCCAGGAAGCATTTGCCGATTTTGCCGGCATTCACCGTACTTACATGGGGGGAATTGAGCGTGGGGAGAGAAATCCGACTCTTACTACGATTTATCGATTGGCAAAAGCACTTGGTGTGCCTCCAAACCGCTTACTTATGGCTGACGACGATTAGCTAGAAGATAGAGCTCCCAATATTCGCCCTATCAGGATCGGAATTGAGCTTCTTCCAACGGGTTTGATGTGTGACATTCAAGACCTGACATCGGTTCCCTACTTTAAATCCTGTGAACTTCGGACTCGTACAACAACTGGATAAAGCTGCGGCTTCGCGCGGCCTACCCTTATTTATTAGAATTTTTACTTGATGCCAGCTTCATTCTTAAATCTTAGCATTAATACCTTGAGAACAATCTCTTTCGCATCAGTTAGTTTCTCACCAAGTTCCTTCTTATCAATTCGCCCACCATGCACCAGGGTACTCCTGAAATCGTAGACCTTAACAGCTCTCTTAGCTAATCCAGTTGCAAATTCATTGTCTTCACTCGCTGCTATTTGAAACACGTAATTTCTAATTCTTCTTCTGATAGAATCTTCTTTTCTAAAGAGCAACTCCTTCGATAAAGATTCTAAAGACAAATATTCATCACTACTTTTATCTATTTGTAAAAGCTCAGCATCAGCTTCCCGCCTCCACTTATCAATGAGTTGCAATACGTTTTCGGTTCTCTTGGTCGGCATAGCAATGGTCTCGAGAGCCATGACAAGTGTTAGGAATTTAGCCCTTGGAGTGGTCTCTAAAAAATGTCCAGAATATAACTCAAGCGAAGAACAAAACTTTTCATCGCTTTTTATTTTTTTTACTGTCTGAAACTCTGCCGCCTTTGCGAACAGCTCTAGAATTTTTTTTGATGACTGAGATAGCGTTAATGTTGCATCCCCGCCAGTTATCTTTCTTATGTTTTTATTGGAAAGATAAATCGCAGGACGAGCCCCATCGATCAGTGCATCAACAGGCTCTATAATTTCCATATTAATACTTTTAGATAAGTTCGCTCTTACGACTTCTGGGTCTTCTGCATATTTCACGTGCTGTAGTTCGAATTCCGAAAGGAATGACAGTCCTGTGTTTAAGGTAACGTATTTAAGACCCGTATCGATTCTGTCATAAAATTCCTTCGCATTTTCTTCTGATTCAAAACCCTCAATATGCAGACAATGATATCCAGACTCTTTTGCCAATGACATTCGAAGATTCTCGACTTCTAAAGACTCCCCATATTCCTTCAAATCTTGACCTGCTGGTAACCTGAAGGGAAATCGAATCTTGAACATCGTTGTTGTTTCCTCAAATTCTAACGCTCTGATCTGCGGTCCGCCCGAGCGGAGCCTTTTACGCATAATAGCGTAGCGGCCCAAAAAGGCGTAGCGACCGAGGGTCCAGCGCGGCGAACGAAGTGAGTTGCGCGTTGCAGGATCAGCTTGTTATGAGTGGTTTTAAAACTGAGGTGCTGCAACAAACTTGAATCCCTGAATATTGGTGAGAGGTTGATGCGTAGCTCCGTCCGATGAAGGCAAAATTTGGAGAGTGCAGGACATCCTCGTTGTGACTTTGTCGCCTGACAGCATAGGAAACGAAACTCGCTCACTGCAGTAACCGACCGTGTTTTGTAAATCATCTAAACCATCGACAGTCAAAAATTTAATGTGAACAGGATAGGGATTCGAGTTCTCTATAGATACTTGAGCACTTATTTTCTCACCCGAGTAATCTACTGCCTCCGCGGTCACTCTCAGATTTTCTACAGTTGGACTCGGCGCGCATTGCAAGACTAGGTCCATATCATTATGCCAAGCATCTCCGGTAACCGCTTTGCACTCGCCCTTTTCGTAGCTTTTCTTCCAGTCATCGTAGTTGGACTCATCAGCCAATGTACAAACACTGAAACCAAACAGACTTAGTAAAATTATTGCCTTTAGCACAGTCGAAAACTCTTAAGAAAGCCTAGGACATCCACCCAATTAAACTTGCCCAGGCACAAGGTCAATTGGCCGAATGCTGAACATCCGATGAAACCTGCTAAGTGTCACCTCAGTTGTTAACAATTTGTAGCTTTCCTAAATATAGGCAACTCTCAGAAAATGGCCTAATCCATTTATTCGATCCTGGAGTCGCTTGCTGACTCACTGGATCCAGAAGCAGTTTGATATTAAGGAATAGTTGATTGTAGTGTGCGCAAAGGGCTTTGCTCCCTTTGTCCTCACTACAATCTATCAAAAAGGAAAAAACGGTCACGTGGCAGACTATCGATTCCGGTTCGTGCGGAGTCCAGATGGTTAGGGTCCGGGTGATCGTAATCGCGAATAATTTCCGCTGAGCTGTAAATCTTAAAACCGTTATTCAATGCACTCCGGATAGTGTCGGTCACACAAGAACCAGCATACGACCCCATCACAACAATATCCTGGCAGCCTAAACTCCTGAGCTTCTCTCCCAAATTGATGGTGGTCGTCGTTGGGTCAAAGGCATCTTGATCCAGTTTAATTTGATGCACCAGATTTGCCGAATCTACCCCTATGATATTCTTAATGTCTCCCCTTGTTCGCCACCTCGAATCCGGAGCTGCTTCTATACGAACAGCAAGACCATTTCGCCATTGTCCACCTTCATCAACATCCTCGAGAAGAAGGTGCATAAACATTTCCACCTCAACAAAAAAGGTGTTTTTCTTGATGTTAGGGGGTAACGAGTTCCTGAGCCTTAGCACCCGATGTATGGCGGTGGTAACCCTTCCATAGTAGGCCCGAACGTGAGGCCTACCAGTGCACCATTCATAAACTTCTTCATTCTCGTCAATCACCATAAAGGCGACTTTAGAGCCGCTCCCAGCTAGACCACTAATCTTGGCCATTAGGCTTCCGTTCACTATGCTCATCTATTCCCACCTTCCTTTGCCAGCCAGCTTTACCGGCTCAAATTGGTATTCTGCAGGGACTCGGGCAATAGGAGTTCGCCGCCTTATTGCTGTATATCTGCAACAGCTGGATTCTTAATCAACCTGCTATGACAGTATCAAATGGAAGGGTGTTGATTTAGGAAATATTCCCGAAAATTATTGTGAAGTTTTTCGTTGAAGTTTCAATCATAATCATTGGATGCCCAGCTTTTAGCAATCCACGGCCAAGTCGGGTTTGATCTTTATATGACATGGCAACACCTCTATTCAGACAAATCCGGTGCATGCCGGGCCTTGGGCAAGTCAGGATTCATGAAATCCCACGGCTGTGCACTGGCAGTATAGAAGTCCAATTTTGGCTCAAATAGTTCTGGCCGATCCAGCGTCCCCGCTTTGATGGTGATGAGTTTTGGCATTCTTTCCAGTTTTTCGAAAAGTTGCGAGCCGCATTCCGAGCAGAAGCCCCGGCTGTTGATATAGCCGCTATCTGCCAGTGCATCATAATATTTGACGTCTCCCCTTATTTTGACTTGCTCCTTTTGCACTAACATCACCGGGGCATAGCCACTGCCAGACGATTGCTGGCAGTCTCGGCAATGGCAGTTAGCCGAAAATACCGGAGGGCTTAAAACTTCGTACTCAACTGAACCACAGAGACATCTGCCGAAAATTCTCTTCGTCATTGTTTTTTTCCTGCTTTGAAGAATGTAGTGCCTGTCCAATCTCAGCCGCCGGTCCTTTCTTGAATCGCGTATATCGCATCAGAAACTCCCTTTATGAATGGCCATTGAACCTAATTCTAGGGAGCATTCGCATTGGCGTATATGACAAATATTTGCTAATTTACGCCAATGCAGAAATCACACAAAATCATCTTGCTGGCCTACGAAGGCTTTGAAATGCTGGATCTGACCGGCCCCTCTTCAGTATTTGCCGAAGCCAACCTGGTTCTCGGTCATAGGGCTTATGAACTGGTGGTGGCCTCGCCGGAAGGTGGCATGGTGCGCAGTTGGAGCGGCTTGGCACTGGATAGTGTTTCGCTCAATAACAGGCTTTGTCGGAATGCAGACACGATCCTCGTGTCTGGAGCACTGGAAAAAGGTCTGTCGAATATTCTTTCGTCCAAGTTGGCCCGGCGCTGGCTTCAAAAATGGGCACCCCAGGCAGAACGCTATGGTTCAGTATGTTCAGGTGCCTTCATACTGGCTGCATGTGGTTTATTGGATGGTAAGGAAGTGGCGACCCATTGGTCAGTCTGCGATCACCTGGCGAAACTCTACCCGTCACTCAATGTCAATGCCGATGCTCTCTATGTAAATGATGGCAAGGTCTGGACTTCTGCAGGTGTCTCCACCGGTATTGATATGTCACTTGGAATTGTTGAAAAGGATTATGGCGCGGATACCACTGCACAGATTGCTCGCTTTCTCGTACTTTATTCAAGGAGACCGGGTTACCAATCACAGTTCAGCGATGTCCTACTCGCCCAGAACCAGGCTGATGCTCCTTTTCGGCAACTCATAACCTGGATGCAGGGGAATCTGTCAGAAAATCTGAATGTAGTCACCTTGGCAGGTCAGGTGTCCAT
The DNA here is from genome assembly GCA_050299855.1 of Hahella sp. Lineage (GTDB taxonomy): Bacteria > Pseudomonadota > Gammaproteobacteria > Pseudomonadales > Oleiphilaceae > Hahella. The sequence goes on along the minus strand of JBNKWQ010000045.1, from coordinate 3,664 downwards.
GTCGGAAAGGACATTCTCCAGAAAGTTCACTCAGGCTACAGGTCAATCACCAGCCCGGTTCGTAGAATCCTTGCGCCTGGAAGCGTCCCGCGATCTCATGGCCAGCAACTTGTCACTAAAGGCCATAGCTGCCAAAGTTGGGTTGCTTCCCGCGAGCCGGTTTAATCGGGTATTTCTGCGTCGATATGGCGTTGCACCTTCTGCCTTCAGGCATATGCAGCAACAACCTGCGTCTCAGGAAGTACAGTGATCTGGCAGGCTGTTGGGTGGATGTCCTCTGCCACTATCAACAACTGGATAAAGCCGCAGCTTCGCGCGGCCTATCCTTATTTACTCTATTTATGAATCACTCCATGGAACTTAAGCCAAACAAATTGCCCTCAGTATCCATACATACACTCACAAAACCATAGTCGCCAATAGACATTTTAGGGTTAATAACTTTACCACCCGCCTCTTCAACACGTGACTCTTCAATTGCGCAATCCTTAACGCCAAAGTAAACGATAGTGCCGCCTGTCACAGGCTCAACTCCCTCTCTTTTTACTAGTGCGCCACCCGCACCATAACACTCCATATCAGTCACAAAGCCTTTCATAATAACAGTGGTATCTGTTGGGTCAGAGATGTGCTCTAATTCTCTTTGAAGCACCATTCGATAGAAAGCCTCTGCTCTATTCATGTCGTGTACGAAAATATCAAACCAGCCAATTGCATTCTGTTTCATGATGTCATCCTCTATGTGTTTAAGATGACAACATAATAGAACCTGTCTCTAAACCAGTATTGTACAAATCAGACATCATACTTACGAAAGTAATCCGTAGGGGTATAGCCCGTAATCTTCTTAAATGAGCGAATAAAGTGGGATTGGTCACTATAAAGGTCTACATTATGTTCCTTTAATGATTGCTGTAAACGCATCACTTTTAAAAAGTCATGAGGTGAAAAACCGGTGGATTGCTTTAAAATCCGTTGCAATTGACGAGGAGAATAATGAGTGACTTCAGCCATTTCAGAAACGCTATGTATACGATCTAAATTAGAAAGTATTTTTTTAACATCCATATTTCGTTCAACAATGCTTTGTTCTACTAAACTCGATACTAAATTAGTAAAAATAGGTAATTTATCTAAAAAACTGAGAGAAGCAGTTTTAACATTAATACCAATAAGTGGTAATTGACCTAAATATTTTGAGCCGACAAAACTATCTTTGGTCTCGTTACGATTTCCTTGCCAGACACCAGGGAAAAACTGAATGCCTGCATAGTCAAAATCCCTACCAAGATTTAGTTCAATATAAGTAGTTTTTAAGCCAGTGATACCTGCTATATCTGTATCTTTCTGATTAAACAGAATATTAATACAAGCATCAGGAATGGCGTGAAGCGTAAAATTATCTTCCAGTGATGTTTCTGTTTTTAACTGCCAATAACTATGAACAATATCTCTCAGTTCATCTGGAGGCTTGGCCTCATTATAGATAACAGTGCCAGAGCATTTTTCTATTCCATCTTTTATTGGATCATACATACTTAAAAACTATCACGAATTCAGCATAGACGAAACATCTGAATTCCAGGCTTGAATGCTAACGCCCGCAACACCGGGAAAATTGGAGCTCAGCGTAAATTTTATCTGAGTAGTTGCGCTTGTTATGCATAAATCCTATTTATAAGTAATAGTTTAATTAGAGTTACTCCTAGCACCCGGGAATACCTGTAATTATACAAGTAAAAATTGATGAAAACACTACTAAGCTAGAGATACTTGTGAACACTGTAAATCTTTTAATAGCATCATATGGTTTTTTGAATATAAATATACTTATAGTACCAGTAATTATCCCTATCACTACAGCCGGAACTACTGAATACATTAAAATCATCAATCCCATTTAATATTCCTCCTTGAATTCCAATTCAAACTGCGATTGTTACACGGCATATGCCACCAACATCTCGGTGGCCCCTCTTTGAAACTGGTAATCAACAGCCTGGAGCGATGTCCGAATCCCTTCACTATCAAGTGATTCAATGACCGCTGGCAGATGCTTTGACCGCTCACCGTCCAAGGAAAGCAAGGGGTAAACCCGGACCTCTGCTGCAACCCGGCAGAGTTCTTTCATGCCCTGTATGTGCTGCTCTAAATCGAAATGTTCGCTATACAGGAACAGAAAGTGAGAGCATAGCGCCAGCTCGAACTGTTGATCATCAAACGGGAGTGACGGAAGCGAAGCGCATACGTATCTACCTGTTTCCAATCCTGAATCGTAGTCAGACAAAAACTGCTGCATCGCCGCCATGCGTACCTTACCCAACTCCGCAATGTCTTTGATACTTTCCCAGATATAGTTGTCTGCATTTTGTTCCATCTGGATCATTATCTGAGAATAAACTTCATCGATACGAGAGTGGATCTGGTCGCCTGAGAATTGATAGACAGGATCAACAGACACTACTTTTCCGCCTCTTTGAGTAAGTTCTGCGTTGAAGCACGCCGGACCATCGCCACAACCAAGAAGGCGCTTTTGTAAATCGTCTTCCGATAGGGCAAAAATGGACCGGTATTCCTCGAACGAACGTCCCCATGGGACAACACTATCCAGCTTCATTGCCTGACTATCCTTTATGATGTGTAACGCCTAGCTCACCGAAAAAATGCGAGCGCAGCGAGTGTTTTGTCCGGTGGAGCAATTTGTTAGGCTAATTGGGCTTCTCCACGACCAAAAGACCAGTTTTCTGCCTTGTTTTCCACGAGGACAATAAAGACATCTTCAATCGGTATGCCAACCTGCTTACTAACCGATGATGCAATTTCTGCGAATAATTGTTTCTTCATTTCCGTTGTTCTTCCTTCCTTGGCTGTAATGTGGATGTATACGATTTCCTCGGAATGCGGTATTCCCATATAAGACTCGGGAAATACGAGATGAGACTTTTCTACTTCTCGTATTGTTTGAAACTTGTCATCAACAGGAATACCAAAAGCGCTTACTATCGATGCGTGGACCGCATTGCTTATAGTCCTTTTAACCTCTTCCGAGAGTCCAGTTTTCAGTGTGATTTGGACAAATGGCATGGTGTGATCCTTTTGAGCCTAACATTTGTATAACGCGCATGTGCGTTTTCCCAATTTCAGTTTCTGAAGATACATCCTCCAGTTCCATGATTCCATTGGAAAATCACTGAAATCGACTCCTGTGGTTCACTGGAAAAACGAGCATGCGCATATATCCTGCCCACTTGGTCGTATTCACTTTCAGAATGATGTGATAGTGGTTGCTCATAACGGTGTAGGCCACCACGTCAATGGCAAAGATATCGGACAGTTGGAACAGCCGGTCGACAATCCATTGGCGACGATGTTCGAAATTTTGGCCCGAGAATTCGTCATGACCACAGAGAAAGGCACGACGCACACAACGGGCAATGCAGTGGTAATAATGGGTATCGGTGAGGGAAATCAGTTCTTTTCTGGCGCGAGTCATCCATAACTCCAAATACTGTTTTATATACAGCGGTGTTTTTCAAGGTAGTTGTCACCTTTTCCTCATTTTTTATGCTGCGTCCTTTTGCTCTGTCGATAGCATGGCTTTTTCCGGATTCAAGGTCGTCGGTCCAACCGGTTCACAATTCCTGACCGCCTGAGACCATCGACT
>JBNKWQ010000044.1:0-9345 GCA_050299855.1 Hahella sp. | reverse complement strand
GCTGGCGTCAATATTGAGGCGCTGCAGGATAGGTTGAAGGTCGTGAGGAATATGCCCTCGTTTGTCTTCACGAATAGCACGCCCGGTCCAGTCGACCAGGGCCAGATAGTCATCAAGATGAAAGAAGATGCCTTCCTGATCAACCTCTTCCCTTGCGTCCCCTATCAGAGCAACTAACCGGGATTTCTGGCTGGGGTTTTGTTGCTGTTTGATGCGCTCCTGCACGGAGGTGTAGTCCGAAGCTTCGGGAAGTTCAGCGATACCGGCCCTGATCGGGTTCAGGTCGACATAGGTCATGCAGGTGAGTAAGGCGGCTTCATCCAACAAGGCTTGGGATTTAAAACGTCCTTCCCAGAAGCGCCCTTTGCACTGGTCTTCTTCGTTGGCTTTGCGGGCGATATGTTCATTCAGGCAACGCATGTACCAACTAATGGATTGCAAACGCTCCCGCCACTCTTCGGCAAACTCCGCCACTTTCAGGAGCAATCCGGCATCGAGTTTTTCACCGCTCCGGTATCTGGCAATCAAAGGATGGCCTCCAAACAACCGACACCAGCGTTCGATCACCTCATCCTGGGACCACTGCTCTACCCTGTTTGTATTCACATTCAGAATGACATGATAGTGATTGCTCATGACGGCATAGGCCACCACGTCAATGGCAAAGATATCGGACAGTTGGAACAGCCGGTCGACAATCCATTGACGGCGATGTTCGAAACTTTGACCGGAAAATTCATCATGACCACAGAGAAAGGCACGACGCACACAACGCCATTTGCTTCAGCTGTATTTGAACCCATACCACTGGTAGCCAGCAGATCCCCGCCAAAAGATACAATACGTATGTCACCAGCAGCCAGGTATCCGTCCAGTTGAACCCGACAAACCAGACCAGCCAGGCACCGGTAATTGGCTGAATGATGACGGCAGGAAGGGTAAACAGATAGTCGGCCAGGACCGTGTTTCGGGTGGCGTACAGTTTTTGGTGTATGTCATCGGTAAACACGGACCGAAACATGAAAAAGGCAATACCAGCCCCTGTTCCGAACAGAACTGTCGCACTCAGGATATGCAAGGTTTTTACAATCAGGTATAAGCTCATTGGCTAAAAATATTCATCAATGCCGAAAAATACATACACGTCCCTATCAAATCATTTCACCCAATGGCAGTCCAGTCCCGGACGCCATCCAAGTTCATCAAAGATTCCCGACACGTCCAAAAAACCTGAGGGATAGACCCAATATCCAAATGGGTGATACACGGGGTAAAATTTATCTAGTCTATTAGTCTATTTGTTATATCCATCACAGACTATTTTTTTCAAATGTGTTTTCAGATTAAATACCGCAGTGCTATCAGCTGCTGCAAGGGAAAGGCATCCAACGGCAGCCGACGGATTCCAACATCACCGCCTCACCAGGGGCCACCACAATCCAACGTGCACGAGCGAATTTATAACTTCAACAGTCGTCTCTATCTTCTAGCGGAAAAATCGTAAGCAGCATCACGGTTCATTTCCTGTATAGGGCCTGTCGCCAGGTCCTAGCGTTTAGATGGAATATAACGCTTAATGGGCCAACAATCAGATGAGTCACTATCTCACGGAACCGTACAGGTTGACGTCCGTCCGCAGGTTTGCATTCCTGCTCATCGGATCACTATCCCTTTATTTCAGTTTACCGGTATTAGCCGCAACCTCCATCGACCAGGAACGGGAGCAACTGGTTGTGGCTGCACGACACGGTAACCTGCCTAAGGCCATTAAAGGCCTCACCGCGCTTTATCAACAATCCCGGGACAGCAAAGTCCTGAACGACCTTATTGCCCTCCATAGCTGGAACGGGACTCTCGGTAGAGCCCTGACCTTATGTTATCCATGTGACATGAACAGTCTTAATGAAGACAGTCTCGAGGTCCTCGCCAAAGCCCATCGAAACCGGCAGGAATTCAGTACCGCAGCTGACTTTTACTCCCAACTCAGCCAGCGGAATCCGGATAACGCCGACAGCTGGCTGGGATTGGCTTTAACCAACGCGGAAATGGGAGAAGACATTAATGCCCAGAAAGTGATTGCCAACTATCGGGAGCTGACGAAACCGGGAATTGACCGATTCGAAAACGAACTTTACGTGATGACAGTTCTCAAGGATAAAGTCGGCGAGTTGGGAGTGCTACAGGACTACTACAACTTTGCCCCTAATAGGGACATTGGCCTAAGACTATATAAAACCGCGCTGGACCTGGGGGCAAGTACAGCAGCGGAGAAAGTGACTTCCGAACATCCCGACTGGTTCTCCGGTATTGATCACTACTGGCTGGATTATTATCAAGCCACGTTGAACATTCGCAGTGGTAGCATGTCCTATCGGCAGGAAGTTCTCGAGCGTGGCATTGGGCAACTACAACAATTAGCCAACAGCGTTCCACACAACCACGACCTGTATCGTAACGTGCAATTGGACATCTTCTATGGCCTGGTAGCAGCCAAACGCTTTGATGATGCAACCAAAAGGTTAAGTGGCATCGAAGCGCTTGCCCCACTGCCCCCCTACATAGAAGAGGCTAAAGCGGATCTCCTGATCGCAACCAGAAAGCCATTTGGTGCGGTAAAAATTTATTCCCGACTATATTCCAAAACCCAGAATCCCAACCTCGGCCGTAAACTGTACTACGCCCATATGGATGCCGAGCAATATGAGGCGGGTACAGAGCTGTTAAACAAGTTACTGGAGGGGCAACCCCCTACTCGCTGGGATTTTACCGGCAGTTTCCGCCTGAACAATGAAAAATATCAGCAACTACTCGAACAAAGCATTCTGCATACGGCCTGGTGCGGAGATTTATATACGGCGGAAAGCCAACTCAAAGCGGCACTAGTTGAGGCTCCTGGCAATCCCTGGCTATGGCTGGATCTTGGAAATGTGGAGCGCTGGCAAGGACGTTTCTCCAACGCTGAGCAACGTTATCTTCATGCAGGCTCGCTATTGTATGGCTCGTCAAAGGGTGCAGCACAGAGAAGTCTTTGGCTGAACCAGATGGAAAGAGGCAACTGGGTTGGCCTGAACCGTCAGAGACAAAAGCTCAATGCAACCTACCGGGCGGTCGACCAGGTAGATGTTAATCGCCGCTGGAACGAAGCCACGGCTGCGTTCTTTAGTGCCGAGTTGGGACGAACAACAAGCAGTAGCGACCAAACCGGATCTGCACAAAATTCAGAAGACTGGCGGTACGACACTCACTTTTATTCCAAACGCTGGGAAGGACAACGGTTATACGTCCATGACCAGAGGCTCTATGGGAACTGGGAAAGCCGCGACCTTTATGCGCACTATAGCGGTTTGGGAGTGGACCTTAGCTGGTATCCTCTGACCTTGGATCTGGAAGCCGGTACCGGCAGTGAACTCAACGATAAACACTTTATCTGGAGCTCGCTGAACTGGCATGCGAACGATCAGTGGATCCTCCAGGCAAGCTACCGCTACAACCCTTCAGACACGCCACTCCGGGCACTTTTCGATTCAAGTTATATGCGCCAGTGGAGTCTTGGGTTTTCCCACAAGTACTCTCCAAAGTTTTCCTGGGGCGGTCTTGCCCTGCTCAACAGGATTTCCGACGGTAATGACCGTAAATCGTTCAACGGATGGTTGGATAGCCTGCTATGGCGAACCCCGCAGTACAAACTATCCGCCGTATTCAGGATCACCGGAAGTGAAAACGATCCGATCCCAGTCAGCTACTTCAATCCCATTTCAGATCGCAACTACACCCTGGAATTACGCCACTTTCACCATTTAAAAATGTCGGATAACTGGGACCTCGACCAAACCCTGGAGACCGGTATCAATCAGTACCACCAATCCGGCTATTCCGATGCCACAGGCTGGAAACTTGGCTATAGCCAACAATGGCGTTGGCAGAATCGGGCCACAGTCAGGCTAGGCATTACTCATAACAAAGCCATCTACGACGGAGACCCCGAGTACGGCGTGTCAATATTTGCTAACTTTGAATTGAGGTTTGTCCAGTGAGAACCAGCGTCTACCTATTGATCCTGTGCCAGTTACTGCTTTCGCCATCTGTTCTGGCCCGCCTGGATACGCGTCCTGAAAACAGCTACGTGGTGCTCGCTTACCATGACTTGTATGACGTCAAGCTCCAACCCGCCAAGCGTATATTCGCCAACACATTAAGCCGAGACCGGTTTGTGGAGCACTTGAACTGGATAAAACAGAATAACTACCACCCGGTAAGCTTTCAGCAAATACTCGATGCCAGGGAAGGCAAATCCAAATTACCGGAAAATGCCGTCCTACTGACTTTTGACGACGGATATGAGTCCTTTTACACCACGGTTTTTCCCCTGCTGAAACTCTACCAGTATCCGGCCGTGATCGCGTTGGTAGGCAAATGGCTGGAAGCCGAACCGGGTAAAGAAGTCCAATATGGCAAAACCAACCTGGACCGCAAACATTTCCTGAACTGGGCTCAAATTCGGGAGATGGAAGCCTCCGGCCTGATTGAGTTCGCATCCCATAGCTTTAACCTGCACTACGGAATCTATGCCAATCCCTTCGGTAATGAACAGCCGGCAGCGGTAAGCCCCGGCTACGATATCACCGAAAATCACTACGAAACCCGGTTTCAGTATGAGGGGCGTCTTCGCAAAGATTTCCAGTCCGCCCGCAAGCAAATGCATTCCCACGGCCTACGTGAGCCACGCATTCTGATTTGGCCCTATGGTGCCTATAGCCAAAGATCCATCGATATCGCCCGTGAGGAAAATTACCCGTTTACGTTTTCTCTGGATGAGGGATACAACCTGACCAGTGATTCGGGAGACCATATCCGTCGTTATCTCATGGACCAGGAAATCGGCCTGGAACATTTTGACAGGATCCTGCGCGGAGAGCCCAAAACCCCTGTCGCCAAGAGAGTCCTGCACGTTGATTTGGATTATGTCTACGACTCTGATGCCAAAGTATTGCAACACAATATCGACCTGCTGATCGAGAGAGTCAGCAAATACAAGGTGAATACGGTGTACCTGCAGGCGTTTGCTGATCCGGACGGTAACGGCGTCGCCGACAAGCTGTATTTCCCCAACCGCCACCTGCCCGTCCGTGCGGACATATTCAACCGTGTTTCCTGGCAGCTCCGATCCCGGGCGGGCGTCAAGGTCTATGCGTGGATGCCGGTACTTGCCTTTGACCTGGGTAAGGAATACCAATACGTGATTGACGGTAGGACCGGCCGGTCGGCACCGGAACACTACCTCAGACTGTCGCCTTTTTCAGAGAAAAACCTCCAGGACATCGGGGACATTTATGAAGACCTGGGCTACTACGGCAAGTTCCACGGTATACTGTTCCATGACGACGCCTTCCTGGGGGATTTTGAGGACGCCTCTCCGGAAGCATTGAAACAATACCGCGACTGGGGGCTAGGCAACGCTATAAATGGCATTCGTCACGATACTGCCCAGATGGAACGCTGGACCAAGCTCAAGACAGACTACCTGATTGATATTACCCATCGTTTGGCTGCACGTAGCAATCAGTTCTTTGCCAGTGATGGGCAGCGTTTGCTATTGGCTCGAAATATGTACGCCCAGCCAGTGCTGAATCCATACAGCGAAACCTGGTACGCACAAAATCTGGAAGCTTTCGCAGAAGCATACGACGACGTTGCCGTCATGGCCATGCCGTATATGGAACAGCAGAAAAACCCCGAGCAATGGCTTCACGATATCTCCCGCAAAGCCTTGTCGCGCATCGGTCCCGACAAGCTCGTTTTCGAATTACAGGCGACTGACTGGCGGAATAATACACCGATCCCGGATGCCGTACTCAAACGACAAATGCGCATAATCACCGAAGAAGGATTAAGGAGTTTCGGCTACTACCCAGACGACTTTATTTCCGGTGTTCCGAACATCAATGTCATTCGCCCCGCTCTATCACTCAGCTCCACATTGGGAACACCGAAATGAGCCTGGATGTACTTCTGATATGCATCTATCTATACCCCAGCGTAATGGCACTGGTATGGATTACGGGTGGCATCTATTACTTTTTCCATTGGGAATATCATTACCTGAAGACATGCCCCGACCATAAACTCACGCTACGCCATTATCCGAGGATTTCGATATTGGTTCCCTGTTACAACGAGGGACCCAATATTGAGGAAACCATCAATAGCCTCCTGGAACAGGACTACCCCAACTATGAAATCATAGCCATCAACGATGGCAGCAAAGATGACACAGGGGCGCGTCTCGACAAACTGTCTGAAGACAATCCACGGCTGAAGGTAATCCACCAACCAAACCAGGGCAAAGCTGCCGGACTCAATCATGCACTTCAGTATGCTAACGGCGAGTGCCTGGTATGTATCGATGGAGATGCGCTACTAGACCGCAATGCACTGGTCTGGATGGTACGCCACTTTCTGAGCGCCAATGGCGTCGGTGCCGTCACAGGTAATCCCCGGGTGAGAACACGAACAACGATGGTTGGCAAAATCCAGACCGGAGAGTTCTCGTCAATTATCGGGCTTATCAAGCGGGCGCAACGCATTTATGGCACGTTATTTACGATTTCAGGAGTCGTTTGTGCGTTTCGAAAATCCGCCATTCAGGATATTGGCGGATGGAGCACGGATATGGTAACTGAAGATATTGATATCAGCTGGCGTCTGCAAATGGCCGGCTGGAATATTCGTTATGAACCCATGGCCCGCTGCTGGGTGCTAATGCCGGAAACCATCCGCGGTCTCTACAAACAACGCCTCAGGTGGGCTCAGGGCGGTGCCGAGGTGTGTTTCAAATACGGATGGCGCTGTCTGTATCAGGGAAAATTCAGATTTTGGCCTCTGCTATTGGACTATCTGGCCAGTGTATATTGGAGCTACAGTGTTGTCGGTATCCTGGCGTGGCGACTGCTAACCGTTTCGGACCTTCCGACAGTGGAACAGACACTCACCTTCGAAGTCTGCGCCGTACTCATGATATTCCTATGCCTGACCCAGTTCCTGGTCAGCATACTCATAGACCGCCACTACGATCAGGGACTACTGAAGAACTTCCTGTGGTGCATCTGGTATCCCCTGTTTTATTGGATTATGAACATCATCACCATCACTATCGCAGTGCCGAAAGCGCTGTTCAGAAAGCCAAATCAACCCGCCGTGTGGGAAAGTCCGGATAGAGGAGAAACTTTTCGTGGCTGATACAACCGAAACCAAATTGATCTATACACAACCCTCCAGGCGAAATACCAGCCTGCTTTTGCGAGACAGTGCTATATCGTTACTGACATGGCTTCTCTGGGGATATCTTCTGATACACCCAATTTACTACTTCACATACACCCAGGGAGAGTCTACCTCCCCCTTGCTTCAGCTAACACTTCAGGATCTCCTTAAATTGACAGGGACCACTGTTGCCATCATCTTGGTCCTCTATTACCTCTGGTCCCGAACCCGCCTGTTAAAGTGGTGGTGGAAGCGTCGCAACCTCTGGAAACAAGTCGCTATCGAATTGGTAGGAGATGTCTGACATACAAACTGCCCAAACCAACAAATAAGGGGCTGATTCTTGCGAGTCAGCCCCTTATTTCTATGGGCAATCGATACAACAACACTCAACTGTTTACAATGCTGATTGTATTGCAGCTCCTTAAGACATCATCTCTATTGGATGCTATGCGACGCCGGTGAGTCAATCGACCAGAATTCGCTGCTTTCGTGAAAGTCTTCGAATGACGATATTTGTGAGCCCTTGGTATCTGATTTCCAGGCATAGGGGATATCTTGTGAATCACCTATGACTAAAACCGACAACAGTCGTCTATCGTCACCAGTGAAACGTTGTGCATACCACTCAGCGAAATCACCTTTAGTAATTTTCTCTACCTGATCGCCAATTTTTTCCCGATACTCAAGGTCCATATTTTCAAACCTGACAGCACTCCACACCCGGTTTGTCTTTGTCTCAAGTTCTTTTGCCTCAGCCATCATTTCCTGATGTAACGTTTCTTTGTATGACTTGAACTCTTTTTCATCAAGCTTCATCAAACGTCCCTGAAAACTTTCCAGGAATCCTAGAATTTCATATTCAAGGTTAGCGGGACCTTGCACAGGAGACTGAATGTAAAGCTTGAAACCGGGAATGTTCAGGTAGCGGTCTAACTTTGCATGAACAACATAGCCTAATTGCTTTTCAGTTCTCAAATCCGTAAAAAACTGCTCCGACATCAGTTTTTCGAGCAGCCTGAATCGAGCCCGTTCTATATAGTCGCTCCCCCAACCCTGGATATAAACAACATCCACAGAATCTGTAAACTCCGACTCCTCAACTATCCGACTGACCTTGCGCGGTAGTTTGGTTACAGACTCACGAACCGTGTCGGCTCCTTTTTCGGTCACCAGAGATCCAAGCACCTCTCTGTTCCACTTTTCGACTTCGGCTTTGTTTACATTACCGTATGCCATAGAAGTGATATGCATGTTTTCCTTCCAATCCTCAAGCATGGTGATAAGTCTTGAATTGGACGCTTCCCGGAAGCCCCGGTTCATCTCTTCGGGTGAATAGCTGGGAGTACTGATCAAATCCTTCTTTAAGTCGTTTGCCAATGTCAGAGGGTGAATCTCATCCAGATTCTTCATGTATTCCGTCCAGCCATATTGGTAGCCTCTGAACTTTCTATCTTTAACCCGAAATTCTTTAATTTCCTTGAGAGTATTATTCAGTAGCAGGTCAATCCCTTCGCCATACCCACTGAAATATAGCCCGATACCGTTCCGAATCCGGCTAATTTTCAGATCGGTGTCCGCCTCCCGGGCCATTAGCAGCTCCTGCTTTAATTTGTCACGGATAAAGCTCCAGAACAGCCACATTTGAGCGTGGTTACGATTGCTGCTATCAATGAGTTGCGATCTGACCACGGATTTCATGAAATCCCCACTTTGCGCTCGCAGGAATCCCTCGCACTGGGGGCGATAGTCAGATAGATGGGGTGTTTTAGCTTAGATCTGAACGTCTACAGATAATGATTAGGTGGTAAACAAGCGTTTGGCGTAGCCTCTACCCTGACACCAACGTTGGCCGAGCTGAGTCACCGCTTGCTCCAATCGATCCAGACTTCCTGCCAGTCGCGGAAACCGATGGCCGAAGTACTTTACGCCATCAGACCATTCGCTGGCGTCAATATTGAGGCGCTGCAGGATAGGTTGAAGGTCGTGAGGAATATGCCCTCGTTTGTCTTCACGAATAGCACGCCCGGTCCAGTCGACCAGGGCCAGATAGTCATCAAGATGAAAGAAGATGCCTTCCTGATC
>JBNKWQ010000043.1:0-265930 GCA_050299855.1 Hahella sp. | reverse complement strand
AGGTTTTATAGAGTTCGCGTTGAGGGTGATTCTCGGGTTTTTTAGGGATCATAGGCGTGGCAACTGCAAGGTTTTGGGCTTGTTATTGGAAAACGTTGTCGCTGTGTTCCCACCTTAGCGCGACAGCATATTGAATTCTATTGGTATTTTGGTTATTCAGGGGCGACTATGTAAGATCATGAAAAACATACTAGAAAAATTATTTTATGGCTAATTTTTGATAGCTATGGAAACACCTGAAGTGATGATTTTTGAACGGCTATTCAGCTATTGTAGTAGCGATCGAATGCTTAATGATCAGTTAATAGATCATTGATATTTACAGGTCGAAGTATTAATCTTTTTTTAATTGAACGTTCAATCAATAAAAAACATGCCTAAAATCGTCGTCGAAGAAGAAAAGAAAGAACAACTGATAGAGGCCACTCTTCAGTCGGTGGAAGCCTTTGGTATTCAGGGCACCACTATTAACCGGATCAGTCAGTTTGCCGGAGTGTCTGCCGGCATCATCAGCCACTATTTTGGTGGCAAGCAGGCTCTGATGGAGGCCACAGTCAGATATCTTCTGAATGCTCTGCAGAAAACTTTGCTGGCTGAACTGGCCAAATCCGATGGATCGCAACGGGCCAGATTGATGGCGATTGTGGAAGCGAATTTCAGCAAGCTGCAGGTCAGCGACCGCGCTGCAAAGACCTGGTTGGCCTTCTGGGCCCAGGCCATGCACGATCCGGAATTGGCGAGGCTGCAGCGGGTTAACGAAAAGCGGTTATTTTCGAATTTGAAGGTGACACTAAGAGAAGTGGTTCCAGAGGACCTTGTGGTGGAAAAGGCGCAAACCATCGCTGCATTGATCGACGGTCTCTGGTTACGCAGCGCCCTGAGTACAGGCAGCCTGACAGTGAGTCAGGCGGAGCAGATATGCCGCAATTATGTCAATGAACTGCTCAATGCATACGAAGTGGATTAAGTAAATTTGCGAAGTACAGGAATTGAAATGAGTCTCCCCGTCTATCAATCATTTATCGATGGTGCTTATTGCTCCAACCAGACTTCTGCCGATGCGCCGTCTGAAACCTTTGATGTGATCTATCCAGGGACGGGTGAGGTTATTTATCGAGTTGAACAGGCAACTCCTGCGCTGCTAGATAAAGCTGTCGAATCCGCCCAGCTTGGTTTTGCCGAATGGTCTGCCATGTCCGGTATGGTGCGGGGCCGTATCCTCAATAAAGCTGTTGCACTTCTGCGAGAGCGTAACGACGAGCTGGCAAAAGTCGAAGTCATGGATACCGGTAAGCCCTGGCAGGAAGCCAGTGTGGTCGATGTCGTTACCGGGGCTGACAGTATTGAATTCTTCGCCGGCTTGGCTGCTGCCATAGAAGGTAATCATCAGAATCTTGGTGGGGACTTCTACTACACCCGTCGCGAACCTCTTGGCGTCTGTGCAGGCATCGGCGCCTGGAACTACCCCTTGCAGATCGCCTGCTGGAAATCCGCACCAGCGCTTGCCGCAGGCAATTCCATGGTGTTTAAGCCCTCCGAAGAAACCCCTCTGGGAGTATTGAAACTGGCAGAAATCTTTATCGAAGCCGGTGTGCCTGCGGGTGTCTTCAATGTGGTGCAGGGTGATCATCGTGTCGGTCAGATGCTGACTGCTCACACCGGAATCGAGAAAGTCTCTTTCACTGGTGAAGTGGGCACAGGGAAGAAAGTGATGGCCGCCTCAGCGTCCACGTTGAAGGATGTCACCATGGAACTCGGTGGCAAGTCTCCGCTGGTGATCTTTGATGATTGCGATCTTGAAAATGCCGTCTCCGCAGCGCTTATCGGCAATTTCTACACCCAGGGTGAAGTCTGCACACATGGCACCCGTGTCTTCGTCCACAAGAATATTCATGAACAGTTCATTGCTCGGATCAAAGCGAGATTGGAAAGTAATATCGTCATTGGCGATCCAATGAACCCGGCTACCAACATCGGCGCACTGATTTCAGCCAAGCATCAGGAAAAGGTGCTTGGCTACATCACTAAGGGGCTCGAAGATGGTGCTACTTTAGTTTACGGCGGTGCCAAGGTGTCGCCAGCCGGTCATGAGAATGGCTATTTCGTCGAACCCACTGTGTTTTCCAATTGTCAGGACAACATGCGCATTGTGCAGGAAGAAATCTTCGGGCCGGTGATGAGCGTGCTGACCTTCGAAGATGAGGATGAGGTTGTTCGCCGAGCCAACGACACCGAATACGGATTGGCTGCAGCGGTATTTACCAGCGATATTCGCCGGGCCCATCGCGTGATCGGCAAACTGGAGGCAGGTATTTGCTGGATTAACAGTTTCGGCGCGTCCCCTGTGGAGATGCCCGTCGGCGGTTATAAGCAATCAGGGATTGGTCGGGAAAACGGTATCTATACCCTCAACCAATACACCCAGCTAAAAGCTGTCTATGTGGGAATGACTGACATTGATGCACCGTTCTAAGCGGTAAACTCAGACGAATGGTTTGACGGGTACGCAGAGACCCACAAATTTTGGCATTGATGACGTAGATATAACTTAAGAGCGAATTATGACAAGCCAGAAGCAAGCAAAAAGCTTTGATTATATTGTGATCGGAACCGGCTCCGCTGGCTGCGTGCTGGCGAGTCGTCTGAGTGAGAACGGTCGTGATCAGGTGTTGGTGCTGGAAGCCGGGCGCAAAGATAACACCTGGAAAATTCATATGCCTGCAGCGCTTACCTTCAACCTCAGTGATGATAGGTACAACTGGTACTACCACACTGAACCCCAGGAATTTATGAACCAGCGCAAGCTCTACTGGCCTCGTGGTCGTGTATGGGGTGGCGGTTCTGCCTTGAATGCCATGGTCTATATCCGTGGTCATGCGCTGGATTACGACCGCTGGGAAGAAGAAGGGGCCAAAGGCTGGTCATACAAAGATATCCTGCCCTATTTCCGTAAGGCTGAAACCCGTGAGAAAGGCGAAGATGCCTATCGCGGAGGTTCAGGCCCTTTAAATGTCCATACAGGCGATGAAACAAATCCTTTGTTCGCTGCCTTTATTAAAGCAGGGACGGAAGCTGGGTACCCCTTTACCGAAGATATGAACGGTTACCAGCAGGAAGGATTTGGTGTGATGGATATGACCATCAAGCACGGCAAGCGTTGGAGTACCGCCCAGGCTTATCTGCGTCCCGCCCTGGAACGACCCAATCTGACGGCTGAAACCGGTGCACTGGCCACCCGCTTGTTATTTGAAGGGGATCGCTGTACCGGCGTTGAGTATGTCCAGGAAAATCAGGTGATTCAGGTATTTGCCCGCAAGGAAGTCATACTCTCTGGTGGCGCTATCAACTCACCGCAATTGCTCATGCTGTCGGGTATTGGCGATGAAAACGATCTGAAAGAACTGAACATTGAGGTAAAAGCCCATCTGCCTGGTGTCGGACAAAACCTGCAGGACCATTTGGAGCTGTATGTTCAGACCGCCTGTACTCAGCCTCTGACGCTATTTAACTATACCCAGCAGCCACGCAAGACGGTGGAAGGGGTGAAATGGTTTGTTAATCACGATAAGAGTGCCTGCCGCACGGCACACCTGGAAGCCGGGGGCTTTATCCGCACGGAAGCCGGGGTGAAACACCCTGATATTCAATACCACTTCTTACCTTCGCAGGTAATTGATCACGGCCGTGTAGATCCTGAGCAACATGCTTATCAGGCACATGTAGGACCCATGCGTCCGACTTCCGTAGGCTATCTTAAAATAGTCTCCAAAGATCCAGGTAAACATCCATTGCTGCAGCCGAATTACCTGGCCACTGAGCGTGACCGTTTTGAGATGCGGCAGAGTGTAAAACTGACCCGTGAAATTTTTGCACAGAAGTCGCTGGATACGTTCCGTGGGGAAGAACTGCGTCCTGGTCCCAAAGTACAAACCGATGCGGAGATCGATGAGTTTGTGCGTAATTATTCTGATAGCGCCTATCACCCATCCTGTACTTGCAAAATGGGCGCTGATGATGACCCGATGGCGGTAGTGGACTCTGAAGCCAGAGTTCGCGGCTTGCGGAATCTCCGTGTTGTAGATGCTTCGATTATGCCAAGTATTGTGAGCGGAAATCTGAATGCCCCCACCATCATGATGGCCGAGAAATGTGCGGATCACATTCTTGGCAAATCCCTACTGGCGCCTTCTGACGCACCAGTGTGGATCCACCCTAACTATTCAACTCAACAGAGGTAGCACGTTTTTGCGACCCGCCGGTAGTGACAAACGATATTTGTTTTAGTGCCGTCGACAGGTCAGGGTAGGGATGCCCCGATACCGATGTTGATTTTTAATAAAAAACAGGGGAAACATATGAAACAACTCTTAATTGCGGCAACCATGGTGTTTAGTAGCCTCACGGTCCAGGCCGCCGAGGAATGCAAGCAGGTTAACTTTGCTGACGTCGGCTGGACCGACATCACAGCAACCACTGCAATGACTTCTGTGGTTCTGGAAGGTCTGGGTTACACTTCCAAGATCCAACTGCTGTCTGTACCTGTAACTTACAAGTCTCTTGCCAACGGCGACCTGGATATTTTTCTGGGTAACTGGATGCCTACAATGGAAGCGGATATCCGTCCATACCTGGATGATAAAAGTGTAGAAGTTGTTGGCAAAAACCTTGAAGGCGCCAAATATACTCTGGCGGTTCCCAGTTATGTGGCGGAAGCGGGTGTTAAGTCCTTCGCGGATATTGCCAAAAACGCAGACAAGTTCGACGGCCGTATCTACGGAATTGAACCCGGCAATGACGGCAACCGTCTGATCCAGGACATGATCGACAAAGACGCTTTCGACCTCAAAGGCTTTAAGGTAGTTGAATCAAGTGAAGCCGGTATGTTGTCCCAGGTTAAGCGTGCGGTTAAACGCAAAGACTGGATCGCCTTCCTGGCTTGGGAACCACACCCCATGAACGCCAATTTTGAACTAACCTACCTGGCCGGTGGTGATGATTATTTCGGTCCTGATTTTGGTGGTGCTACCGTCTACACCAACATTCGTAGTGGACTCATGTCTGACTGTAAAAACCTGGGTAATCTGTTGAAGAACCTGCAGTTCTCCCTGGCGATGGAAAATGAAGTCATGGGGGCCATCCTGGATGACAACAAGAAGCCTGAAGTTGCGGCTAAAGAGTGGATGAAAGCCAACTTCTCTGAAATTGAAAAATGGCTTAATGGCGTTAACACCATTGACGGCAAGCCGGCAATTCCTGCCCTCAAAAAACATCTGCAATTGATGTAAGCAGGAATCGATTATGGACTGGATGAGTGAATATAAACTGCCAGTCGGCGAATGGATGGAAGCCCTGGTCGACTTTCTGACTGACCATGCCGGAGGCTTCTTTGACTGGATAGCCGTATCTTTGGATACGCTTATCCAGGGCCTGATTGGCCTGTTATCAATGCTGCACCCGCTTGCCTTTATTGTGTTGGCGGCTGCAGCTGCCGGATGGTGGCAACGCCGGATATCTATTGTGGTTCTCGTTGTGCTGGGGCTGGGGCTGATCTGGAACCTGGGCTACTGGCAGGAAACCATTGAAACCCTGGCGTTGATTATCTATGCAACGGGGTTCTGCGTGTTGTTCGGTGTGCCTATAGGTATCGCTGCCGCTCACCGGCCATGGCTCTATCGGGGATTGCGTCCGCTACTTGATCTGATGCAGACCATTCCGACCTTTGTGTACCTGATTCCGACATTAACCCTGTTTGGATTAGGTGTGGTGCCGGGTTTGATTTCCACTATTATTTTCGCCATTGCGGCGCCGATTCGTCTGACTCACCTGGGCATTACCCAAGTGCCCGAAGATCTTTTGGAAGCAGGCAAAGCCTTTGGCTGCAAACCAATGACCTTGTTATTCAAAGTCGAGATACCTGCCGCCATGTCGAGCATTATGGCGGGTGTTACCCAGTGCATCATGTTGTCGCTTTCCATGGTGGTGATTGCCGCGCTGGTGGGGGCAGACGGCCTGGGCAAACCTGTTGTCAGGGCGTTGAATACCGTGGATATCGCTACCGGGTTCGAAGCCGGTTTGGCCATCGTGCTTATCGCTATTCTGTTGGATCGCACTTTTAAAAAGGCATAACCCCAAGGCTTTACGCCAAGAGGAAAAGACATGATTGAATTTAAGAATGTAGATGTCATTTTCGGTAGCCAGCCGGGTCGTGCTTTACCCATGCTTGATAATGGCGATGATCGACAGGCGATACAGGAAAAGACCGGCCTGACAGTGGGTGTTCATAATGCCAGCCTGAAGGTTAAAAAAGGCGAGATCTGTGTCTTGATGGGTTTGTCGGGATCAGGAAAATCAAGCCTTTTGCGTACAGCTAACGGCCTGAATAAAATTTCCCGTGGTCAGGTGCTTATTACCACGGAAGAAGGTCAACAGGACTTCTTCTCGCTGAATAGCGAACAGCAGCGCAAGTTGCGCCTGGAACGCATTACCATGGTATTCCAGAAGTTCGCCCTCATGCCCTGGCTGACGGTCGGCGAGAACGTGTCTTTTGGGCTGGAGCGGCGCGGCATGTCCAAGAAGGCCATCCAGGAAAAGCTGGATGAACAGCTTGCGCTGGTTGGCCTCGATAAGTGGAAGAATTCCAAACCAGGAGAATTATCCGGCGGGATGCAGCAGCGCGTAGGCCTGGCCCGGGCGCTGGCTATGGAAACTGATATTATCCTTATGGATGAACCTTTCTCCGCACTGGACCCATTGATCCGTTCCCAGTTGCAGGATGAACTGCTGAGGCTGCAGGAGAAACTCAACAAAACGGTAATTTTCGTCAGTCATGACCTGGACGAAGCGCTGAAGCTGGGCAACCACATAGCGATCATGAAAGACGGTGTGATCGTACAGCATGACACGCCTGAAAATATCGTGTTAAACCCTGCAAATGAATACGTACGTAACTTCGTGGCTCACACCAACCCGGTGAATGTTCTGCAGGCCAGATCGTTAATGAAACCACTGTCGACAGCGGTCAATGATGAAGGCGAAATCTGCCTCAACCAACGCTACGACTACTGGCTGAAACTGGCAGGCAAACCTGAAGACTGCAGTGTTCGATACGCACGGGAGTGTTTTAGCGTACAAAGCTGGAAGTCAGGTAAACCGATTTCTACACTGGAAGAAAAGCCTACCATTATTCCCAACGACACACTGATGCGGGATTTGGTGGAAATCCGCCACCTGACGGGCCACGCCCTGCTGGTAGGCAACGGCGAATCCATCACCGGCGTCATCAACGACCAGAACATTTACCACGCCCTATTAGGCCGACATCTGGACGAATAGAATTTAAAGGTTCCAAAGGGGGAAGCGAATAGGGGAGGCAGAGTAAAATCTGCTTCCCCTTTTTGTAGGATTTACAGCGTCAGTAAATCGTTAAGAGGATGTACCGATATCCGGCGTTTTTTTCTGGGGTACCGGCATACCAAGTTACTTTATTTTCCACTCATGTAAAAACTCTCAGCTTCTTCCGCGTAGTCAATCATTCGATGAAGGTCATTGGCCATTTCAAGGGCATCGACTCTTAGAAGATCAAGCATCAAGTAGTAATTTTTACTCACCCTCTGAGCAGTTGACCAATAAGGAATAGGGGATAGGGAACGATAGTGGATATCCAAAAAATTACATATCAAGCAGTCTTTGGGCTTCAGGCTTTCAGACCTTTATGGTCATGGTAGACACAGTAATCTATGGTGGGCACATAATTGAAGCCAGTACAAAATCCTACTGGCTTTTTATTGATTCTTTACGACTTTGAGTTTTTTCTCTTCTGGTTTGTACTCAGCCAAATCAGACGGAAATTCTTCAGAGTCGGAACTGTACAAGGTTTCTGGAGAGCCTGTTAGTACTGTAGGTTCGTTTTCCATTGGGGGTACGCTGAAAATTTCTTCAGCACGTTCTTTCATTTTTTCAGTCAGCTCTTCCTGATTGATAGTGTCAGGATCAATGCGTTTTTTCATTTTAACTCCTTGTGACAGAAGTTCTCACCGGCGTTATAGGTATAACCAAATTTGGAGTAATAATCGATGACTTCTGTGTTTACAGGCTTCATCAACCTTATCTCTTGCGCTCCAATACGACTAGCATACATTTCTGCAGCAAGTTGTACAAAGGCGAAAGTCTGGCCCTTTATTGGATTGTTTCGTGGCGCTCCTTCTATAAAGTCTAACCTTAGTCTGGCTCCAGACCAGGTAGGACGTCCCAGTGTTAGGGCGCATAAACGGACTCCTCTCCACCATACGGCAAGCTCAAAGCGTTTGGGTTCTTGGTGTTTGTAAAAGAAATATCCGTAGTCGTCAGTTTCCCAATTCCAGGAAACCTTCGCTCGTTAACATCCTGCCAAGAACGAGCTTCTATCAAAGCTTTATGAGTGATTCCCGAATAGGAAATGATGGACCTATACTGAATCGGTAGTACTGCGATTGCACCATCAATAGCTTCTTGTCGATAGCGACTGAATTTTTCTTCAGTAGTCCTGTGTGTCCGGCTTTTGGTATTCAGCATGTAGTTTCCTTCCTTAGATGTTCATCTGTTTCGTGCAAGGGCGGATATTAGGAGATTAAGCTGACATTTTGCTATAGGGAGAAAGGGCTACTTCCTATGTCATAGATTTTAAATGATGGAAGCTTCTCGGGATGCTTTAGGTCAGACCAGAACAGGTTTACCGGGCTGCGGTCAAAGTGCTTGGCCAATTGCCGGAAGTAGAGCGAATAGACTTGTTGCGTGCGACAGTTTTACCCAGTTGTTGATGGAACCCGAAGTCCGTCCATAAGCAAGCACTAGACTCCCATCGATTACCAAAACACAGTACATTCGTACTTTGACAAGGCCACTATCAATCCTCTGAAATCAACCGCCCGCCATTCTCCCTGTTCTGTGTGGAAATCCTGAGCTATGTTAAATAGACAGCTATGAAAGGAGACTACCATGACAAATCATCACACTTACAAGAAGATTGAAATTGTTGGTTCGTCCACTCAGAGTTCAGATGAAGCCATACGCAATGCGATTGCCGAGGCCGGAAAGTCTGTCAAGAACATGGACTGGTTTGAGGTCACGGAAACCCGTGGACATATTGTTGACGGCGAGGTAGCTCATTTTCAAGTCACTCTGAAAATCGGGTTTCGGATAGAGAATAGCTGATCGGTATCCAGGCGTTGGAGGTTGGCATCGGACAGGACTGGGCCGCTAGTTCCAGTCTCGCGTTTGTCTGGAGGTGGCCAGAAAAATTGACTCGACAATATCGCCCTCAGCAAGACTAAATCACCCCCTTTTCAATAATTCTATTACACTTCAAACATCTCTATTTCATATCGTCGGAGTCTCCATGAGTCACCCTGAAAATCGTTCCTGGCTGGATGAGCTGCCCATTGCTTTTCAAACCTATCGCAATGGCCGTAAGTTGGATGAGGTGGAATGTATTGTCCCTGATCTGAATGGCATGTCCCGTGGTAAAGCTATGCCGTTGAATAAGTTCTCGCCGGACACTCCGATCTTTCTGCCGATCTTCATTTTTGACCAGAACAAAGTGACTAAGTATGAATATGGGGACCGTTACCAAACTGTGCTGGATCATATAGAAACAGTCAGAGAAACTTTGATCGTTAATAACGTGGATCCAGAAGAAGTTTATGGCGAGATCAATCCTGACAATACGCCTAATTCCACCTATTAAGGCATTACGAAATCCAGTTCTGCCTTTAAGTCATTGGCAGTGTGCAAGGGTGAGACGAAAATGAAAAAGCTAAAAAACGAAAAAGAGTTGCTGAAAAAGGCAATTGCCGAAGGCATGAAATACGGTGAGAGCAGGGGTGTGGTTGAATTTGAAGCAACCGATTCTGCGAATGAAAAAATTGAGTATCTCTATCGATTGCTGGTGCACGATAAAGTCATTCAGCCGATACCCGAAGAGCAGGTGTCTCTGGTGACCATGAAACATAAACTGGCGATATGGGCGTCTAAACTTAAGTAATGACGGAAACCGCCTGGGCAACTCCCGAGTGTGACACTGGAAACCAGTGAAGGTGATTCATGCTTTGACCGGGCGATTGATCGCGTTACCCGGTTCTGTGCCCTTCTTCAATCCAAGGCCAGGTGCGCGGTCTGAATGCTGTACAAATGCTCGTACAAGCCCTGTTTCTCCAGCAACTGGCGATGACTCCCTTCTTCCACCAATCGGCCATGATGCAGCACCAGGATATTGTCGGCATCTTTAATGGTCGAAAGCCGATGAGCGATCACGATCAGCGTCAGGTTGCCCCGCAGACGCTGGATAGTGCGTTGCACCAGGGCTTCACTTGCGGAATCCACGGTAGCGGTTGCTTCATCCAAAATCAGCACCTTAGGCTCCCGCAGCAAAGCACGGGCAATGGCGACCAGATGACGTTCCCCATTGGACAGACGACTGCCGCGTTCACCCAAGACCGTGTTAATCCCCTTGGGCAGGCGTTTTAGCAGATTACCCAGGCCCACCTTTTCCAGTGCCGAAGCCAAAGCCTCGGGCGAAAACGTTTGCCCCATATTCAGGTTCTCGGCCAGTGTTCCCTGAAAAAGGAAAGGCTCTTGTTCCACCATGCACACGGCCTGGCGCAGACTTTCCCGGCGGATGTCGGGAAGGGGGGTATCGTCAATCCTCAACATGTTCGTAGCGACCGGATAAAACCGCAGCAGTAGTTGTGTCAGCGTACTTTTACCGCTGCCGGTGCGACCGACGATGCCCAGCATCTGGCCGGGTTTTACCTGAAAGGACAGGTCATCCAGAATGGGCGTTTCGCCGTCATAGCTGAAGCTGAGATGGCTAGCCTCAATACTTCCGCGGGTTATGCTCTTGTCTCCGGAATCCGCTTCAACAGGTGCGTCCAGTAGCTCAAATACACGTTCTCCGGCAACCAGTGACTGTTGCATGATATTCAATCGCTGGGTGAGTTCGATTAAGGGTTCCACAAAGCGGCCGAGGTAATTGATAAAGGCATAAAGCACACCGATTTCAACACTTTGTTCCAAGGAGGCCAGGCCAAAGAAATAGACGATTGCGGCCAGCGTCAGCATGCTGAGAAAATCCACCAGGGCACGCAGCATCAGGCCGTCCAGGCGCACGTTTTTCACCCGCCAGGTAAAGTGCTGTTGCACGGTGTCCCCAAATTGCCCGGCAAAGTTCTCCTGCTGATTAAGGGACTGGATAATGGACATGCCGTTAAGGGATTCATGCAATCGGGCATTAATATCGCTCAACAGAGAACGCACCTTCTGAAACAGCGGCGTACTCAGCCGCTGGTAACTCCACATGGCCAACATGATCAGCGGCAGAACGACGGCACTGACCAGCATCAGCCGGATATCGAGAATAGCCATCATGATAAATATCCCGGTCACCAGCACCAGATTCTGGATAAAGGTGGCGATGACACTCAGGAACAGCTCTTTGATGGCTTCGGAATCGTTGGTTAGACGGGAGACGATGGCGCCGGTGGACGTGGTGTCAAAGTAGGCGACAGGTCGGTGGATAACGGCATCAAATACGCGTTCCCTGAGGGTCTGCACCACCGACAGGGCGACACGGCTGAACAGCAACGATTGCGCATAGTGGCCGACGGCACCCAATAACATGGCGGCAATGTAGAGACCCAGCAGCAACAGGGTTTCATTATTGAGATAAACTCCCTGGGTCAGATGATCATCTATAAACAGCTTGATCAGGTAGGGCCCGGCCACGTCGCAGAGGGTGGCAATAATCAAAGTGGCAATGCCCGCCAGCCAGAGGTTTTTGTGTACCAGACTGAACTGGAGTAATCGCTTAAAAACCTGCCAGTGCATCAGCGACTCCGGTCCAGTTCAGTTTCAATTTGTTGTAATGCATAGATCTTCGCGTACCAGTCTTGTCTTGCCACCAGTTCTGCATGAGTTCCCTGTTCGCGAATTTCACCGTCTTCTATCACCAGTATCTGGTTGGCATGGCGCAGGGCAGAGAGGCGATGGGAAACGATAATGGTTGTCTGTTGTCGTGTACCGGCTTTCAGATGATTGAGAATACTGGTTTCCGTACCTGTATCCACGGCGGATAGGGCGTCATCCAGAATCAGCACGGGCGCTTCTCGCAATAACGCCTGCGCCAGAGCCACCCGCTGTTTCTGGCCGCCGGAAAGGGTCACACCACGCTCTCCCACCAGGGTATCCAAACCTTTGGGAAGGGTGTCGATGTCCTCTTTCAGGGCTGCAATATCGATGACTTTCCACAAGTCTGCCTCAGAAGCACCTGGATGACCGAGCAACAAATTTTCCCGAATGCTGGTGCTGAACAGGAACGGTTCCTGCGGAACATAGGCGATCATCTGGCGTAGCGCTGCCAATTGGATGTCCTGAACCTCAATTCCTCCCCATTGAATATCTGCGCTTTGTATATCGACACCTCGAGTAGTTTCGGTGTTTACAGCGCTTTCGTTGCAGGCGTTGTCTGCGGCTTCGTATTCCCGCAGGATCAAACGCAGCAAGGTGGATTTGCCGCTGCCAGTCGGCCCGGTGAGTCCTAATATATGAGATTCAGGGAGCCTGAACTGTATGTTCTTAATAACGGCCTGTTCGTTGTGGCCGGGGTAGTGAAAGCCGCAGATACGGACGTTAAGATCTGCAGTCGGAATCGTCCGGATGGTCCCGGTATCCTCAATGTCCGGTTTTTCTGCAAGCAACCGAGAAATCCGTTTAAAGGCCGCAGAACCTCTTTCGGCAATGTTCAGCATCCAGCCAAACGCGAACATGGGCCAGATCATGTAACCCAGATACATGGTAAAACTGGTCAGTTGGCCGAGGGTGAGGCGCTGCTGAATAATTAACCATCCGCCATAAATCATGGACATCAGAAAAGAGGAGCCGATGGTGATGACGATGGTTGGGTGATACTTGGCGTCTGTCCGGGCTACTTTCATGTAGGCGTCAGACGAGGCCCCGGCAATAGCGTTATAGTTGGCCTGGGTAGACGAC
The DNA here is from genome assembly GCA_050299855.1 of Hahella sp. Lineage (GTDB taxonomy): Bacteria > Pseudomonadota > Gammaproteobacteria > Pseudomonadales > Oleiphilaceae > Hahella. The sequence continues at coordinate 252,910 of JBNKWQ010000043.1, read as the reverse complement.
TCCAGCCCATAGGATTTGATGGTGCGTACACCCGAGACGGTCTCCTGCCCAATGTCCGTCAGTTCCCCAAAAGAAGCCTGGGCACTGGCGAAACCCTCATGCAGTTCGCGGCCGAAGTGGTACATGAATATGGCGGCAATGGGCCAGGGAATCAGCGCGGCAATTGTCAGCTCCCAGCTGATGGTGAAGGTCATCATTACCAGCACTATTAATCCGGTCAGCAAACCATCAAAGGCAGCCAAAATGCCTTCGCCTGCGGTCATCTGCAGCGCTTCGACATCATTGGTTGCGTGAGCCATAAGATCGCCCAACTTGTTATGCTGGAAGTAGGAGGGGGAAAGCCGGAGCCAGTGCCGATACAACCGATGACGGGTTTCTGCTGCCAGTTTGTGGGAAGCGCCAAAGAGGAAAATGCGCCATAGAACTCTGGCGATATAGACCAGAATCGCCAATGCAAACAGATATGCAGCGGTGTTGGTCAGTGTTACCCGATCCAGTGTGTTGGTGGCTATGGCATCAACAATACTACCGATAAGCTTAGGCGGCACCATCAATAGCAAGGCCACTATGGTCAACAGGCTCACGGCGGTCCAGTACTGTCTCTGGTTGGCCTTGAAGTAATATCGCAGTTCCCAAAAAACTCGCATTGAAAATTAAAGACTCCTGAAGTCGAAACCAGATCCTGAAGATGAGACTTACCTAGTAAACTACTGTTGTTGTAATAAAAGACTGCTGAAATAAAAGACTGTTGTAATAAAAGATCGTTGTAATAAATTACTGTCGTGATAAAAAACTGTTGTAACAAGAGACTGTCGCGATAAAAAAGCGTCGTGAGTTGTGATTGCGTCCCCGGAAAATGCCGGGGCTAACTCGCCGGGGTGGACAGCCAGTAGATCACGAAAAAGACTGACGCGGCGGCGGCCAGCGCAAACCACAACCAGGGAAAGCCTGTATCGGCTTTAGGCGGGTCCAGTTGAGCATGAATATAGTCTTTGAGTAATACTAGATTTCGCGTACAGGAGCGGAAATAAATATCGAAAACATCTCCCACGACCGGTGCCAGTCCACCAACAAAATCTACAGCGATATTACGCAGCATTTTGCGAATGACCATCGCGGGTGCGCCGATTTTGCGTGCTTCCAGCAACACATAGCCTGAGAGAGCCAAGGCGATCAAATCTCCAAGTATCGGGACAAAACCGATCAACACATCCCAACCAAATTTGATAGAGGTGCCGGGAATCCGATATTGGCTGTCCATCCAGGCAGTAAACCGTTCCAGGCGCTGAAGGCTCTGGCGGTAGTCCTGCTCAGAGGGTGGTGTAGACACAGGTGCGGGCTGCTCCGCCGCTGGATTATAAGCTTTAATCTCCTGGCCAGATGCAACTTGGTCATCCTGTCGTGTTGCCGGCATTTTATTAATGGTTCTGCTCCTGATATCCATCAGTAGATTCTCTTGCCTTAAGGCAACATAAAATCAGGACAGAGTGATGTCAATTGATCGATGCATTATCGGTTTAAGATGAATGAATAGGGCTGATCATAGAGAAGCATGGAGGTGTGTTAGCAGTTACCCAGGTAAACCGGAACAACCTGCTCAAATATCGACCCAGATCAATATATATTTTGCCCATCATATTACACTCCCGGCTAGTCCCCCCTGGCAGATCTGTCGGGAAAAATGTACTAATTCAAGCTGGTGGTTGTAATGTCCTGGCTCACGAACGTAGATCTTAAATACAAGTTTTGGCTGGTCAATATGGTGTCCTTTGCTATTAGCTTGGCACTGGTGTTGGCAGCAATCAATATTTCCCATGATAGCGGTATAGCGCTTGTCTCCGGGAAGTTGAATTTATCCCTGACTGAAAGACGGGAATCAGGCCAGGAGCAGTTTCAGGTGTATCCCCTGAGTGAGGTACCGAAATATGCCTTTGGTGCCGCTACATTGCACACCATCAGCGCCACGGCTAGCAGCCTTCCCCAGGTGATTGTGGCTGAGCGTGACAGTTTGTTGACAGACACACCTGACAAGGTAGCTGCCTACGTTCGGGACGCCGAAGGTCAGGTGAATGTTGTCTATACCTCAGCACCAGGGTTGTGGTCAGTGTTCAAGCAACAAGCGCCGGCCTATGCGGGGATTGTGCTGGTGCTGATGTGTGTGCTGTTGGTCGCCTCGCAGTTGTTGATCTCTTTTATCGTGCGTCATATTGATCGGTTGAGGTCAGTGATGCTGCTGGCTCAGAGTGAGGGTGATCTGACCTTGCGGGTGCCGATAGATAGCGATGATGAAGTCGGCCAGATGGCGTCAGCGTTTAACCAGATGCAGCAGAGCTACCAGAGCGCGATGATGCAGATTATCAATGCCGTGGCGACATTGCAGGAGGAGGTCGGCCTGTTGTCACAATATTCCGACCGTACCCGTGAGCAAATGTCCCGCCAGGCGGACCAGACCGAGACAGTGGCGGACTCCATGCTGCAAATGCTGGAAGCGGCCAAGCAGGTGGCTCAGTATGCTGAAGAGACTCGGGAGATGTCGGGTGAGGCTGATGCTGGAACCCAATCCGGGTTAATTGAGGCTGAGAGCTCCAAAGTGGCCATTGCCAAGCTCAGGACATCGGTGGATTCACTGGCGAATCTGACAAAGCAATTGAATGAAGATACCCAGAAAATTCAGTCCTCCACTGGTGAAATTACCAGCATTTCAGAGCAAACCAATCTCCTGGCCCTGAATGCAGCGATTGAAGCAGCTCGAGCTGGTGAGCAAGGACGAGGCTTTGCCGTGGTCGCTGATGAAGTGCGCTCACTGGCGACCAGAGCCTATTCTGCCAGTGAGGGCATCGGCACCACTGTCCAGGCCATTCGGGTATTAGAGCAACAAGTGGGTGACGGTATTCTGGAAGGCTGTGAAGATGCTGAAAAGTGTATGGACGGAGCACAAAATACGGTGGAACTGCTGACAGGTGTGAAAAGCCTTGTCAGGAATATTCTGGATAAGAACACATTGATTGCCACAGCTGTAGAACAACAGGGCGTTACCGTTGAATCCATGAATGATAATCTACAGGAAATGCGCAATCTCACCCGGGATACTTCACAGATAGCCGGGAAGGTTGCGGCCAGCAGTAAGTCGATTCATGACCAAGCCAACACATTGGATCAATTAGTCAAAGTCATGAAGGTTGAGCAGTCATGAAGGTTGAAAAGTCATGAAGGTTGAAAAGGCGTTGTGAATAGATAAGAGGCCAGATCAGCTATTTTGGAGGGCCCCAAATGACGATGACTAATAATGATGAATTTCAGCTGGAGCGTTTCGTCGAAGCCCAAGACGGCATCTACAGTACGGTATTATCAGAACTACGTGCAGGCAAGAAACGATCACACTGGATGTGGTTCGTGTTCCCACAATTTGCCGGTCTGGGGTTTAGTTCAACAGCTGCCTATTACGCTATTAAGAGTGTGGCAGAGGCCAGGGCATACCTCTCCCATCCTGTGCTGGGCCCTCGACTACAGGAATGTGTAGAGGCATTGCTGGAGCTTGATGGATTGACGGTATCCGTGATTTTTGGCTATCCGGATGACCTCAAATTCTGCTCCTCCATGACCTTGTTTGATTTCGTGGCTCCGGACAATACACTGTTTAAGGAGGCAATTGATAAGTATTGTGGAGGGCGCCGGGATGATAAAACGCTGACGCTGCTCGCCAGGGACTGTTGACCCTCCCGTCATATCAAGAGAGTTGTCCGCTAATGATTTCCGGTTAATCTCGTACATCTCTTCAGCTAATCAGGATAGAGGCCGCATATGGATTCCTTAGTGAAAATTGATAAGCCTGAAGAACGGGTGTTAAGAATCACGATGGACGATGGCAAGTCCAATGTACAATCACCGCAAATGTTAAACGAACTTCAGGACGCGCTGGACACGGCTCAGAAAGAGAAGGTGGTGGTAATACTCACCGGGCGCGAAGGTGTGTTCAGTGCGGGTTTTGATCTGAAAGTGCTGAAACGGGGTAACTTGGACACGATCAAAATGTTGCGCGGCGGGTTTGAGCTGGCGGAGCGCTTGCTATCCTTTCCTACGCCGGTGATTGTGGCCTGTAGCGGGCATGCTTTGGCCATGGGTGCTTTTCTTCTCCTGGCTGTAGATCACCGGATCGGGGCAGCGGGAGAGTTCAAAATAGCCACAAATGAAGTCGCCATCGGGCTGACCATGCCCAAAGCAGGAGTAGAAATCTGTCGTCAAAGATTGGCACCTGCGCATTTGTCCAGAGCCGCCATACTGGCGGAAGAATATCACCCGGAAACTGCCTTGCAGGCAGGATTTCTTGATCGTGTGGTTGCTGCCGATGAATTACAGCAAGTCGCTCAAGAAGCTGCGCTGGCATTCACACAGCTCGACATGCGGGCCCACTATAGAACCAAAATGAGAATTCGAGGTGAAGCCCTGACGGAAATTCGCAAGGCAATTCGCAATGATATGGGCGATTTTCTGATGGAGGGCGGGCGTCGTACTGCGGGGAAACTAATGGATGACGTTAAAAGACTGGGAAAACTCTGGGGCGCTTAAATCAGTACGCTGAATCTTTTTTCACCTATTTAGAGGCCCATAATCGTGATTGGATATAGACATCTATGATGCCGGCAATTCCCCTTCCATTCGTCATTGCGCTTTTACTGGCGATATTATTGTTCCGGCTTGTTAAACAAAACGAACCCACTTTGCGCCCTGCGATTCTGTTCACGACAGCCTGCGTTGTTCTCGTTACGGCTGTGGGGGTGCGCTGGACATTTGATGCACGGTTCTTCCGCTTTGTACTACCGATTGTGGCCTCTTTGTTACCACCGATTGCCTGGTTCTGCTTCAGCGGTTTAAAGCGGGCGTCGTTAATCCGGCACTGGCCCCATTTGGTTCCCACGGTATTGATCGCGATCCTTTCCGCCTCCTGGCGGATCTGGCAGCCACCACTGGATTTGTTTCTGGCATGTTTGTATTTCGGATACGGCATTGCGCTTATACGGCTGGTCGCCAGGGGGCCGGATGCTCTCCAGACGGTACGTTTTTCAGATGCACCTCAAGCCTACCGTGCTACTCTGCTTGCAGGTTGCGCCCTGATAGTCTCGGCGGTAGTGGACTTGCTTATCGCAGGCGACTTTGATTTCTACCAGGGTGTGCATGCCGCCTCAATTGTGGCGGTGACGCAACTGATTCTGATGCCGGTGATCGTCTATGGTGTGGTCGTTATCGGGAGCAGTATGTCGCAGGATGAGGAGGAAACCGGTTTAGAATTTGCGGAGACGGAAGACCAGGAATTATCGCCTCATAACACTTCCGAAAGCCCCGTTCCGGTAGACAGTGATAATTCATTACCGGAGGAAGAGCCGCAGGCAACTGATGACGACCACCGGATTGTTGACGCCATCGACCAACTGATGCGGCAGCAGCAACTATACCGCGATGCTGATTTGAACCTGAATCGGTTGGCCAGGAGAGCCTGTATTCCGTCGCGCCAGATATCCGCAGCCATTAATCGTGTGCTCGGCAGGAATGTGTCTCAGGTAGTGAACGAATACCGCGTCGAAGAGGCGAAGCGTCTACTGCATGATACCGATCATCCTGTCACCACTGTTATGTTTGAAGCAGGTTTTCAGACAAAATCTAACTTCAATCGGGAGTTCCAACGGGTAGTCGGCATGGCGCCAACTGCCTACCGTAATAGTGCATACTGTAATACTGCACTTCAGGAAGAACAGTGAAATCGCCTCCCGATACTTTGCCGCCATCTGGCGGTGACGGCAAAGTGGTTGGTGGTTACGGAGGAGCGCTACCGCCTAAGGTTGTTCTCTCCTGAAGTGCAGTGACTGTCCAAGAAATCTTGTCGTCAAATCTGCCACTTGCCGATGTATTTCCCGGCGACTGCGCCCGCCACCATCTTTGCAGACAATACCTTCTCCCGGAAAGTCTTCTTCCAGCAATGCCACAGCACCGGGTTTGCAAAGCTGCATAAAACTGAAATGGGCCGCATCTGCTATTTTTTCATAGTGGGAGGATGCTGAAGGGAAGTGAGCGGCAAGATATCCGGATTCCATGTCCGCAGGTAAATCCCCAATATCCACTCCTGCACCGAAAACCAGCACGGGGATGCGAACGGCCCCGAGACTCTCAGGAGTGAAACCCCGGGCTAGCCCCAGATCCAGAGATACAATTGCCCGTACTCTTGAGTCGGAAAGGTCCCCATCCAAAGGTGCCTTTACCATTCCCTCCTGATTGATGCCCAGTTCTGAAGAAAGCCCGCAAATCCGGGGGTTCGGATGTTTATGGCACTCCTGGCTGAAAAGGTCGATATCAAAACGCCCTCCGGCAAGCGCTGTGACAGTCCAGCCTCCTAAAGAGTGTCCGATGGCGGCAATTCTCTCAGGATCGATACCGCCTGCCAGAGCCTGGGGCTCTAATAAATGGCCCGGTAATTGATCCGATACATGGGCGTCCAATAAATAGGTAATGATACGGCTAAGATCGTTGGGACGTTCGGACAACTTCTTTGCTTCAGATGGACGTCTGTCAAAAGTGGTGGTGCCCGGATGATCCGGTGCCGCGACCACATAACCCTGATTGGCAAGCTCGCCCGCCAACCAACCCAGATTTTTCCAATTACCGCCATACCCATGAGAAAGCACCACCAGCGGATGAAGCACCGATTCGGGTTCGGCATTTCTGATCGCAGCCACGCCATAAAAGACCCGGTTCTCGCCGATAGATTCTGATATTGCTCCTGTGTGGTCTGCTTCCGCCATGGTGCCGGCCGGATACCAGAGACTGAGATGTAATGGCCGGTTGCCCTGGCTGTCAGGTACTTCCGCCTCACGGAAGCCGATTTTCGTGGCAACAGTCTTGGTGGCAAGAGCGTTCACGGTTTGGGGATTCCCGGCAAAACAATGGCTGCTCGTCAGTATGGCAATCAGAAACCTCAATAGAGGTATGGGTAGAAGAAGGTGTTTAAACATTGGACGCCTCGGATAGTCAATTCAGGTCTATTAAGACGTGAATTGACCCAGTAGCGAGACCTGAAACAGGATCGAGGACCTGTTAAACCACAATCTGGTTACGGCCATTCGCTTTCGCGCGATAAAGTTTGTCATCGCAGGATTTCATCCATTTGGCTTCGGTCATGTCAGTATCCAGGCCTGCGATGCCAATGCTGATGGTCACCGGCTGGTTGGGTAACAATGTTAATTGATGCACTTCCTTCCATAATTTTTCGGCAAGCTCGACACCCATTTCTTCCGTGGAGTTGTAAACAAGGATAACAAACTCTTCACCGCCGATTCTGAAAACCATATCGCTCTTGCGGGTAAGTCGGGTCAGTAGAATGCCCAGGGCGCGCAGAACAGAGTCCCCTTTGGCATGGCCATAGGTGTCGTTAATATCCTTGAAATGATCGATATCGATCATGATCAGGGCCATCGGGATACCGGAGCGTTGGTTCAAATTGATGGCATGATCAAGAGATTGCTGTAGCAAAGTCCGGTTATGCAGCCCCGTCAATGTATCGGTGACGGCCTGCTTTTTCAGCAGCGTATGAAGCTTGTTAATTTCGCGCATCGAGATAAAAGCAAACAAGCTGGTGCCACATAGCGCGGCAGTAAATCGTATTACGGTGGAACTCTCCATCGTGTGCCAGGCAATTGGCGGAACCACAATGATGAGCAGTGCATTGGCAACCCCTGCCCGTTTTACAGGAAGTACGAAGTAGAACGACAGTGCCGACAGGAACGGCCAGTAAGAACCGACCACACCGAGACTGAGAACTGCAAAGACAACGCTCAAAAAGCCCAATGGCGACACCAGATAAGTATTGATCTTCAAGCTGTATCTGCCGGTCAAACCGAGCCAAACGTTAATGGCGCAAGTAAGCACCACTGACAGGGTCGCTAACCCCATCAGAACCCGGTCCTGGATAAAATTATTGATGGTGAAAGGAAGGATGATAAGGATAACAACGGCTGAGCATCCAAGTGTTGTTTTTACCAATAATTCAGGTTGCTCTTTCATAGTCCTTATCCAATTAAGGGCATCCAGGTCACGTCGGTTTATGGATATTCATGAGACGGGAAGCCGCTAACTAATTTAAATCCAGACACTAAGGTCCATTTCCATCTATCTCTTCAGGTCATCAGTTAGCGGGGTTCTTAATAGTCAGTGTACTAAGAAATTGGGAATTTGCTTAATATGCCACATAGCCAAACTAATCAAGGGAGAACATGCAAACAATGAAACGAATCCTTTGTCTATTGAGTTTCATGGTCCTCTCTGTTTTTGCAGATGCCCAGGATCAACCGCCTAAGTGGGTCACAGAGGGGCCATACATCGCTGGTCATCCGGCGTTGATTGAAGTGCCATATTCTTCAAGAGTAAAGTCATTGTTTGTTGACCCAAATGCGAGCCAGAGTTTAAAGGGCATTCAACCCTGTCTGCAGCATTCCGGACTGAACATAGATAAAACCTGACGCCAATAGCCTGCCTCTGATGGATACTGCCCCAACTTGAATAGACCATATCGGTTCGGTTTACTCTCATTGGGAAGATGAAAGGTGCCAAACAACTTGTCGAACAGTATCAAAGCCCGGCCGTAGTTACTGTTACCTTCCTCAGGAAGGTTGGAGTGATGCCACCGATGAACTTGATTGGTACTGAATAAATGGTTCAATACACCATGCCTCAGGGGCAGGTTGGCGTGCTGAAGAATAATAATGGGTTGCGATAGCGCAAGATAAGCTAATAGAACCTCAGTAGGCGTGCCGATCAATGCCAATGGAAAAACGGCAACGACTGAATTGAGAACATGATTTAGCGGATGGAGACGAAATCCGTTGACGGAGTAAACCTTCTCTGGGCTGTGGTGTAAAGCGTGAAGCCACCATAGTGAGGGGATACTGTGATGCCAACGATGAGCCCAATAGTAAAGAAACTCAATCGTTATCGTTACCATAAGCACCTGCCAACCAAACGTGAGCTGAGCCCAAAATCCTTGGAAGAGTTTGTCCAGGGAAATCAGGCTGCCGATAACCACGATCATTACCGGTATAGCGACTTTAACGAGCGGTTCTGCCAGCCCCAGAATGACCACTAGACTGATCCAGTCCGTTTGGTAATCCTTTTTGGCGATATCTTTCGGATTTTCCGGAAACCACTTTTCCAGCATTAAAGTCAGCGCGAAAACGCACACAGCCGAGATCAATACGGCTTGTTCAAGATTACCCCCGTCTTCCCTAACACATAGGAAATGAAAAAAGCTCAAGCCTATGGCCAGTGGGAGTAGCACAACAGAAAGGATAGCGGGCATGGTTGTCTCCTGAATCAGTCTCCTTTATCAACATACTGCTCAGGATAAACCTTGCCCCTAGGGGCAGAGTCAAGCTCCAGCGGCAGGGCCGGGGTAGGTGGGGCAATCGGGATCACGACAAGGTTGCAAAAATCTAACACGCAATCCTTTGAGATTACTAAATAAACTGTTCTTGTCCTCGATATTGAAGAAATTTTTATAGTCTTAGCCGGTAGAGGGCATTGCAGCCTTGCCCGGTTATGGACACAAGAAATGTTCCGTAGAGTTAGCTTCCGGAACGAATGCTTCATTTGCGCTCAACTCCCGTTGAAATTTACCGTAGACTTAGCGCTCATGTAACTTAAGCCCAAGGAATTTCTATGTCTCAAGAGCGCTGCTCCTGGTGCGGTAATGATCCGCTTTATGTCCATTACCATGATACAGTCTGGGGGCGGCCGGTGGCGGATTCCAGGGTGTTATTTGAAAAGCTTTGCCTGGATGGTCAGCAGGCGGGACTCTCCTGGATTACGATTCTGCGTAAGCAGGAAAACTATGAGAAAGTGTTCGCCAATTTTGATCCTGTAACTATTGCTCTTTGGGGGGAGAGGGAGGTTGAGGCCCTGATGCAGAATGCCGGGATTGTACGTAACCGGTTGAAGATTCAGTCCATCATCAAAAATGCCCGGGCTTATTTGGAAATGCAGGAGAAGGGGCTGGACTTTGCCGAATATCTGTGGGGGTTTATGGATGGCAAACCCCAGATCAACCAGTTCAGGGAAATGGGGGATATACCTGCCAATACCGAGATATCGGATCGCATGTCCAAGTCTCTGAAGAAAGCAGGGTTCAGTTTTGTCGGAACCACCATCGTCTATGCCTTTATGCAGGCTGTCGGCATGGTGAACGATCATATCGTCAGTTGCCCCCAGCATCACCTGTGTTTGGCTGAGGCTGAAGCCTTTCAGTTATGATTATGACGTCTTGTTAAGGTTTTCTGCTCTGGTTTTGATCTATTGTCCGGTATGCTATCTTGCTTCGCTCCGGCATTCCAAGGTGGATGCCGTACCCGGAAATGACCTGGCCGATTCATCATTTTCCGGTTGGAAAACAACGGGTTTTATAGCATATATCAGGACTCAGGCAGGCCTATGTCATCAAAGATTTCAACCATTCTTATTGCTGTTATCGCTGCTTTGATAGGCCTGGTGGCCGGCTGGTATTTTACTGTTGGTAAACAGGTGGATGCCGAGGCTCTGGCTCTGGTTCATACCTACGTGTATCCCACTCCGAGAACCCTGCAGCCGGTTATGCTGACCAGTATGGACAACGAGCCTGCATCACTGGCGGATTTCCATGGGCAATGGGTGTTGGTGAATTTCGGCTATTTGTCCTGTCCGGACATTTGCCCGACCAATCTCTCTGTCATCAATACCGCGACCAAACGCTGGAAAGAAAACTATCCGGCGTATCCGGTGCAAGTTGCTCATATCACTATGGATCCTGCCCGGGATACGGCAGAAAGGCTGAAGGAATACTTGGGTTATTTTGATCCTGAGTTTAAAGGTATGACCGGATCAGAAGAGAATATCCGTGCATTGGCCGCCCAGCTTAATACGGTCTTTGAAATTGAAAAGCCTGATGCTGACGGCAACTATGTGGTCAGTCACAGCGACAATCTGGCATTAATTAATCCCGCGGGAGAATTCGTTGCGGTGGTGAAGGGGCCACATACTGCCGATGCGCTATACACGGCAATGGAAGGCGTTATTCCACCGCTGACTTCGCTTTATTACCTCACCTCAGTTTATATGCCCTGTCATTGAGACCTCTCCGTTATTGACCACGCGCTGTTATTGACCACTCCCTGCTATTGGCCATGTTTTGGCTTCCACCTTTGGTGTGTTGTCTATCTCCAGCCTTTGGGGGCTAACGGCTGACAGAACGGATTGATAGTGACACTTCCTGGTCCGAATGTGGTGCCAGTGGCATGAAGTCACTCCAGGCCCTAGCGGTTTCTACACATACCATGTGCTTGTAGCCGTCGGGTGTAAATTGGCCAAGCCTTTTGCTTTTTTCTGTCCACGGGTTCCACACGATGGACGAATGGCTTTCTGGCGCTTCCAGAGTAATGGTGCGATTCCAGCCCGCGTCTTTAACTCTGATCAGGGGCGGTGTGTTGTAGTAAATCCGGTCGACTTCTTTCTCAAACTTTACCAGACCCGATTGCAGGTGCTTGGCACCGCGATCGAGAGAGTCAATATAAGGAACACCATCCAGGTCATGTACACTGACATTGGCAATATCGCTGATGGCTAAATAGGTATGCAAGGCAAAGCTGATATTGATTGGTGCTGAGGACTGGTTATAGGACACCAGACGGCAGGTGAGGCGGTCATTAAACAGGTAGTGCATGGCGATGGCTAACCCCTGTTCAGGAAGTCTGTATGCCAGCACAATCTCCGTGGCATTGGCACCTTCCGTAATCGAGGCCAGCTCCCAGATCTGGTCCCGCACCAATCCGTGACTGGGAGGCTCATTCAGGCTGAATTGACCGGCCACTTCGGGAGGATTCTGGTTCAACGGACCAAACCAGGGCCAGCAGATAGGAATTCCCTGACGTAAAGCCTTATGGGGGCCGTATTCCAGTCGGTTGTTTTCCCATAGCAAGGGGTGCTGACCGTGATTGGTGAAGGTCAGAACCTGCCCCCCCATTATTGACACCGTGGCACTACATTCCGGCCGTTCAATGGTGAGTACTTCTATCTCATTGATGAACTCTGTGCGGACCGTTTCCAGCTCTGAAATTTCGATATCGGGGCTCATTCTGCATTAATTCCTGGTTTGTCGGTTTCCAGCTAGTCTCTGAACAGCTTCGACATGGCACGGAAACGGTCACCCTCTGCACAGCGTTGAAACTCAAACAGGATCATTTCCACACTGGAAGGTACCGCGCCGGCCTCTTTCATTCTGCTGAATCCCAACTGACGATTCTCTTCGGTGCGGGAGGAGATGGCATCGTTAATCGTGGTGACCTGGTATTGATGATTGATTAGTTCGACGCAGGACTGATAAACGCAGACATGGCTCTCAATCCCTGCCAGCAGAACCTGCCGACGACCGGTTTTTTCCAGGGCGTCTACAAAGCCTGGGTCGCCGTAACAACCGAATGAGGTTTTGGCCAGAGGCTGCAGGTGTGGCAGACAGTCGGAAACTTCGGGAATAGTCGGGCCGAGTTTATCCGGTACCTGTTCCATCCAGATGATGGGAATATCAAATAACAGCGCCCCCTGGACCAGGCGGCTTAACTGCTTAAACAACTGTTCGCGCTGGTCCATCAATTTGGCCAGTTTGCCCTGGATATCCACCAGCACAAGAACGGCGTCTTCCGGCTTCTGTAACTGGCCTGGTTGGGCTAAGTTGGTGCTCATTACCTACTCCTGTCAGCTTTTCAATACAGCATGTCATTAAGTATATAGCCGGTCCGTTAGTTATGCGTATGACCAATATCGCTATAGTAGATTGAGTCCGCTCCGGCATAGCGAACTATAATCACAAGCCCAGGCGGAGTGGCAGGATAGCAGGCGTCGTAAAATGCGGGAAGAGCTCGCCTGGCCTTGGGTTGCCGGGAATTGCGCGCAGGAATCAGCCTGATGAGCAGCGCTCGTTTGGGAAAATTCCTCGTCGACAAATTCTCCATAAACCTCTGTTTCAATGCCGCGTAAATTGATAAGCTGCCTACCCATTACGACTTTGGTGGTAACGGGCTTTGGCAGGAACCAGTCTGGCGATTCCTGTGTTGGGCGGGTTGCTCTGGCCATCATTGGAAAGCTGTCGGCAAAGCGGATCAGAAACGTGAACGACTCTTCACAAAAATTTATGGTTTGCCTTAACCGCCCTTGTCATGTAAATGCTATAAAAATATAGGCCGGAAAGTATTCTCTTTCAGGCAGCCGGAGGATGTGCAGGGGATGTGCAGCTTCGGTTAAATATTAACCAGCGTCCCGGACCTCATTCGATCTACATGAATAGTCCCGATTCCAAGAATTTCATTGAGATCAACTTTCCTGTTTTGCGTAGTCGCACCGACAAGGTATTGCGCGGAGCCAGCCAGTTGGCTATCAGCACGGTTAAATTGCCGACAGCATTCGGACCGTTGATACAGATGGTGATCAGCGAGGAAAGCATTGCTCAAGAGCAACTTGCCGACGAACTGGATCACCTCTTTGAAGTTTTATACCAGCACCCGATTTCCGAACAGTCCCGGGCGCTGACACGCTATCTGCGTAAATACAAACTCATCCCCAATGAAGACACCACCGAAGGCCTGATCCAGTTTATCGTCCGCCAAGTGGTAGCCCGCAGCCCGGTGGATGTGCCGGAAGCCCTGATTAATGAGTTCTGGGACTTCTTCCAGGAGCTTATCAGCGCCCCGGAACTGAAGGGGCTGGTCGAGCTGAACCTGGAAATTATCCGCTCTGTATTGCGTACCTATGAGCCGCTACTGGTGGACTTGGTCAATCGCACCAAGCATCTGCGTCGGGTTAATCAGGTGGCCATTGGCGATATGATGATCAAGGCCAGAGTGCTGCGCAGTGATCTCATTATTCTACGGCGCCAGATTCGTGCCATTCGCTATATCAAACCCTTTTTACAGACCGACCCCAAGGATTTTGCTGCCCAGGCTCAAATCGTGGCGCAAATGGTACGTGAGTTCGGACCCCTGTTTATTAAAATGGCGCAAGTGGCAGCCGCCAATGCTGACTTCCTGCCGGAAGAAATCGCTCAGGAATTACGGGTATTCCAACAGGATGTCAGCCCTATGACTGCTGACGAGGTGAATCAGGCGTTTCTTGAGTGTTATGGCAAAACTCCTCAGGAAATCTATTTCAACTTCGATGTAACAAAGCCCCTGCGTTCCGGTTCCATAGGCTCTGTATATGTCGCCAAAAAGCCGGTTGTTCGGGACGGTGAGGAAATGTTGATTCCGGTGGTGGTAAAGGTCGCCCGCCATAACCTGGAGCGTGAATTCCAGATGGGAGCGCTGGCGCTAGAACTGATGCTGATTTCCAGTCAGTACTGGGCGCCCCATTCCAAATTGCTACCATTTCTGGAGGCCATGTCCAAGCAGGTGAAAGAGTTTACCCGCGGTTTTGAGCAGGAATTAAATTTTGAAGGCGAAGCGGCCATTCAAAAACGCTTTTTCGAGCGTTCGCTGGAAGGTGAGTACTGGTCTGTGCCGCGAATGTATTCAGCAACCGGCCGTGTCATTGAAATGGAATACCTGGATACAGCGGTATCCGTGGATCGCCTGGTCAAAGAGATTGCGGGTCCGGATAAGGAGAAAACCCAGAGACGTATCGCCCAGCGCTTTCTCTACACCACGCTGCAGCACATATTGATCTATCAGGAATTTCACGGGGATTTGCATCCCGGCAATATCATGGTGACCCCTGAAGGGCATTTGTACCTGATAGACTGGGGTAACACGGTTGCCATGCAGGGTAAATGGGCTCTGGTGTGGGACTATGTTGTGGGGGCGCTGACAGCGGATATTGATCTGCTGGCCGATGCATTAATCAACATGAGCACACACCCGGAAGAGAATATTAAGAGAAGGGTACATATACGCCAGGCCCTAGCCGAAACCCTGCTCAAAAAGCAGGTGGAGCCACTGGGCAGTAAACCCTGGCTAATCCTGTATCGCGAAGGTAAATCCGGCTGGCACAAACGGTTGCAGGCAGTCATGCACCTGCTTTCCAATACCTATCAACTCGGCATTATCGTACAAAGCGATTATCTGCACCTGAGTCGCTCACTGACTGCCATGGCCGGCACCTACCTGAACCTCTATGACGGTTTGCCCCGAACCCAGTTATTTATGGACCTGGGGGCCGGCATAGCCTTGTTCCCCTACCATCTCACCAAAGATCGGATTCAGAACCGGTTACGCCGATTTCAGGACCGGCTACTGCCCGGCTGAGCCTATTTGAATCGCTTTAACGGCTCAAATTTCTACGTATTTCACAAAACAGCCAAAAAAAATCAGGCCCATTTCTTACCTGTAATCACTCTGGATTATATGTTGTGATTATCAGCAAATCTTTTTGAATCAATATATTTAGCGAATAAATTGAAAAATAAGTTTACATAAAGTTACAAAAAGCGGTTTTGCAGGGTGGTAATTTAAGGCTATACAGCCTAGCTATCGCTGGGTAAACTTCAGTTATGGTTGAATGTTGATCAGTTTTATGGCGAGCATCCAAATTGGATCAGGGGCCCCACTTGATGACTCAAGTGGCTCGTTTTATACGAGGTCAGTAAAACTCTGGTAGTACAGCTGAGTAGGTAAATGGAACTTCCAGATTTTGATAAGTTGTTGGAAATGGCCCGTCAGAGACCGGATGAACTTGAAGCCCTTCGGGAGCAGATGGTCGAGAACGTCATCTCATCAGCACGCACAGAATATCGTCACCGTCTTCGTGGTCTGCAATTTCGTATTGATATGACCCGGGCGAAGTCGAAAACCCCACTGGCTGCATGTTTGCGAATCAGCGAACTTATGCACAAATCTTTTTCTGAATTGCATTTCTACCTCAATGAGCCCATGGAGACTCATGAGCTGCGCCAGTCTCGCCAGGAAGTACCTGCAACGGTGGTAAACCTGCAAGAGTACCGCGAGCGCAGAAGCGCAAACCAGTAACAGACGTTTTAGGAGGTTGGCATCGGCTTATATGCCGTCGGCGTGGTAAGCTTCCGGTTCCCTCATTGTTGTTAAAGCCAGCTGCTGGAGTCTCAGTGTCAGATCCCGTTTCCCCGTCTGTGATGAACCCGGCGTTTTCCGTTGTTACAGAATCCCCAAAATTCGTTGTTATAAACAAAAGCCCAGGTGTCAGCTTTCATGACGAAGGCAGCGAACCGGGTATTTGTAGCCATGTGAAACAGGCTCTGGGCTATCCTGTATATCCGGTGCACCGGTTGGACAAACCGACCTCTGGATTGCTGATACTGCCTAAGTCCCCGGCGGCTGCCCGGGAATTAACGTCCCAGTTTTCAAATCACCTAGTACAAAAATATTATCTGGCTCTCAGTGCAGCCAAACCCAGCAGGAAACAGGGCTGGGTCATCGGTGACATGGTCAAGAGCCGCAACGGAAACTGGAAACTGACCCGTAACCAGCAGAATCCTGCTATTTCCTATTTCTACAGTAAAAGTTTTGTACCGGGAGTTCGGTGCTTCCTGCTGCGACTTTATAGCGGCAAGACTCACCAGGCACGGGTGGCGCTGAAGAGTATCGGGGCTCCCATAATAGGGGACGAACGCTATGGGGGGGGTGATAAAGGTGATCGTCTTTATCTACATGCCTATGCACTAAAGTTTCAATATCAGGGCCGCAACTGGGAGCTATCCTTGCCACCTCAGCAGGGTAGTTATTTCTCGACTGACAGCTTCAGCGATTTCCTGCAGGGGTGGTTAAATCCCTGGTCATTGGCCTGGCCGAGTCCACCTTCCACACCCGGTTTAAAACATACGACTGAAGGGCAATGAATGAATATCCGGTGGCCTGCGTGCCAGGCGGAATAGATCTTAAGCCATTACCAGAATCGGGCTACAATGCTTTTACTTTGGTTTCCCCGCAGCGGCCGCACTTGTAGACGGTGACCAATTTTCCCAGCTTCACATCAAACTTCTTGTTGGTCTGGATTTCCCACTTGTGAAAGCCGTTGATACACAACGTTTTACCCTTGGCTTTATTCTTTAAGCTGGGTTTCTTGAATGGAATGACATCTCCCACCTTTTAGCTCCTCAATAAAGATGCTTGTCTGCCTGTAACTGATTCATCATACATCAGTGAGTCTTGGATACAGTACGCTTGAAAAGTGCTTTTTTGCCCCCATCTTGACCGATCAGTAGAGTGCAATTATCTCCTTTGCGGCATTTTTTCTGAGGATGCCACGAGTAATTGCCTTTTTTTCCTTATTTCATCGAACAATCAAACTAGGTCAGGAGTTTAATCACCGATGACAACTGCAGCACCAAAAGAAACCATGGGCTTCCAAACGGAAGTTAAACAACTTTTGCACTTAATGATTCATTCGCTATACAGCAATAAGGAAATTTTCCTGCGTGAGCTGGTGTCGAATGCTTCCGACGCACTCGATAAACTCCGGTTTCAGGGGCTGGCTGAAGAGGCCTTGTATGAGGGTGACCAGGAACTAAAAATCCGCCTGGAGTTTGATGAGGAACAAGGCACGTTGACTCTGTCGGACAACGGTATTGGGATGACCCGTGATGAGGTCATTCAGAACCTTGGAACCATCGCCAAGTCCGGAACCTCTGAATTCCTGGCCAGCCTGTCGGGTGACCAGAAGAAAGACGCCAAACTGATCGGTCAGTTCGGTGTGGGTTTTTATAGTGCGTTTATCGTGGCGGACCGCGTAGAAGTATTCACCCGTCGTGCCGGTACTTCAACCGGGGAAGGTGTGCACTGGGAGTCTCAGGCTGACGGCGAGTTTTCCATTGAAGCTGTTGATAAGGCAGATCGAGGCACCTGTATCGTCCTGCACCTGAAAGCGGACGAAAAAGAGTTCGCCAACGGCTGGCGCTTGCGTAGCCTGGTCAAAAAATATTCAGACCATATTTCCTTCCCGGTTGAAATGATCAAGGAAGATATGGGGGGCAATGACGACGAAGAAGCTAAGACCGAAGACAAACCGGTAGAATTTGAAGCAGTGAACGAAGCCACTGCACTCTGGACGTTACCGAAGTCAGAGCTTAAGGATGAAGACTACAAGGAATTCTACAAGCACATTTCCCATGACTTTGCTGATCCTTTGAAATGGGCACACAACCGAGTGGAAGGTAAGCTGGATTACACCAGTCTGCTGTATATTCCGGCCAAAGCGCCATTTGACCTGTATAACCGTGAAGCCCCTCGTGGCCTCAAGCTATACATCCAGCGTGTCTTTATCATGGATGATGCCGAGCAATTCCTGCCGCTTTATCTGCGCTTCATCAAGGGTGTTGTTGATACCAATGACTTATCCCTGAACGTTTCCCGGGAAATTCTGCAGAACGATAAGGCTGTGGACAGCATGCGTTCAGCATTGACCAAGCGTGTCCTGGACATGTTGGAAAAACTGGCTAAAGACGATGCGGAGGTTTATCAGTCATTCTGGGATGAGTTCGGCCGCGTGCTGAAGGAAGGTCCGGCTGAAGACTTCAGCAACCGTGAAAAAATTGCCAAGCTGATGCGTTTTTCCACTACCGTGGATAAAGAAGGCAAGCAAACCCAGTCACTGGAAGATTACATCGGCCGTATGAAGGCCAGCCAGGAAAAGATCTACTATGTTACGGCTGAGACTTTCGAAACCGGTATGCGTAGCCCGCACCTGGAAATTTTCCGCAAGAAAGATATCGAAGTGCTGATCCTGCATGACCGTATCGATGAATGGCTGATGAGCCATATGACTGAATTCGACGGTAAGCAGTTCCAGGATATTGCCAAGGGTGAATTGGATCTGGGCGACGCCGAAGACAAAGAGGAAAAAGAGAAGCAGGAAAAGGCCAGTAAAGAAGCAGAGCCCTTGATCAACCGTATCAAGGAAGTGTTGAAGGATGAAGTTGAAGAGGTTCGTGTCACTTATCGTCTGACCGACTCTCCCGCCTGTCTGGTGGTAGGGCAGTACGATATGGGTCTGCAAATGCGCAAAATTATGGAGGCAGCCGGCCAACCGATTCCTGAAAGCAAACCGATCTTTGAAATCAATCCTGAGCACCCGCTGGTGGCTCGACTGAATGACGAAAAAGATGCGCGCTTTGATGATCTGACCCACGTTCTGTTTGATCAGGCCAAACTGGCCGGTGGAGAAGATCTGAAGGATCCGGCAACTTACGTTAGCCGTTTGAATAAGTTGTTGTTGGAGCTATCTAAATAACTGGAACTATCTAAATAACTGGAGCTATCCAGGTAAGAGCTAAACTCAGCTGATTTAAGAGCCCCGCATGTCGGGGCTTTTTATTGGGTATGGGGCTTATTTAAGGCATTTGGGAAATAGGACTGTTTTAAGGTTTAAAGGCTAACAGGAGGCGCTTACTTCTTGGATTTCACCGTTGATCTCGTTACTTTTCCGGTGACCCGACGCAGCAGCCATTTCGGCGTGGCTCTTCCCGCCCAAATTCCCGCTCGATTGACAATCCCGGGAACCTTGATGACCTCGCCCTTCATGCATGACTTGAAGCCTTCTTCTGCCACTTGGATGGGGTCGCTGATAAACAGGTCAGGAATTTTCAAATCCGGTGAGCTTTCCTGAGTGGTGGACATCATATTGGTGGCTGTAATACCTGGGCAGAGTGCTGTAATGGAAACCCCAGTCCCTTTGAGTTCTTCGGACAGAGACTCTGTCAGCGACAGGACATACGCCTTGGTCGCAGCGTAAGTGGCCAACGATGGTAGCGGCTGGAAAGCTGAAATGGATGCCACATTCAAAATACGACCGAACCCCCGTTCAACCATCGGCGGCAGGAAGTGCCCTAGCATGGCAGTCAGTGCCGATATGTTTAGATCAATCAGTTCCTGATGCCGTTCTGCGGAAATGCGAAAGAAGAAGTTGTGCTCCAGGATGCCGGCACAGTTCACCAATGCATCAATGGGTCGCTTCTGTTTTATCATCTCTTTTGCCAATTTTTCCGCACTGCCGGGTTTGGCAAGGTCTGCGGGGACGACCCAGGCGGCTATACCGTGGTCCGTTTCTAATTTTTCTGCAAGAACTTTCAGTTTGTCAGGGCTACGGGCAACGAGAACCAGGTTAAATCCGTTTTTGGCAAAACAAACAGCCAACTCCTTCCCAATGCCTGAAGAGGCTCCCGTCACCAGTGCTGTTCTACCTATGCCGGTTTTTGATTTGGCCATTACAACTGTTCCTGCTAATTGTTTTAAGTGTCTATCTCAATGGGATGATACCCGGGTTAAGCCTGAGCAAAATAAGCTTTTGCGTGGAGCGCTTTCGGCATGCTAAAAAGTAAGTTTATGGTTGGCGGCTGTCCTGTGGGAAAGATGTAATATGGAAAACTATCTAATATTTGTCCTGATTGCGACCATTACTGTGTTAAGTCCCGGCCCTGGCGTTCTGTTAACGCTGACTAACGCCATTCGTTACGGAGCTTCTGGGGCGGTGGGTGGAATTTTAGGTATCGCTGCAGGGACGTTCATAGTGGCGGGTGTGTCGGCAACCAGTCTCGGTGTTTTGCTGGCGGCATCTTCGCTGGCCTTTACGGTGATGAAATTTATTGGTGCTGCTTATCTTATTTATCTCGGAATAAAACTCTGGCGCTCTCCAGCGATTAAAATGGACGCTCTGACCCAGCTGAGGAAAAAGAGAATGCAGTTTGTTGAAGGCCTGACTTTACAGCTGACCAACCCCAAGGCGGTGTTCTTTTTTATGTCCATCTTTCCGCAGTTCGTGGATTATTCGTCTGGCCATATGGCGCAGTTTCTTCTTCTGGTGGTGACTTATAGTGCGCTGGTGGTGGTCATTCATGTTCTATACGCCTGTCTTGCAAAGCGTGTCCGTAGTTGGCTTTCTTCTGAACGCGGCGGGCGTACCGTCAATCGAATCGGTGGCGGAACTTTCATGTTTTTTGGAATAGGTCTCGCTTCAGCTACTAAATAGTAGAGTGGAGCCTGTAGATGAGTGAAGCCTGATCTACCATCACCAAATTGGGTTCTATTGGCGCAGGGCGGGTTCTCTTTAATATCAACTCTCACCGCTATCGGGAATCAGCACTTGTAAGTCACCTTTGGTGAGGGCTGCATTCATTGATTCCCAGAAAGCTTTATTTTCATCCGGCGACATTTTCTCTATTTCTACTGAGGTTTGGGCCCAGTTTTCTGCCGTGATATAGCCTCCATCCGCTAGTTGCTCATAGACGGTTTGGCCTCGATGTTGTGCCTGTCGGGATATTGCCTGAACAGAGAGGTTCGGAAGATGGTTAGCGTCACCGTTACTGGAAGGGGATTCATTAACTGCATTATTGGTTACGCCTTGCAGGCTAGAGTCACCTGAATCTGTCCGAGCCTGCAATACCTGAAGTAATCCATCCACCTGGGTGTAGAGTGCATTCACCTCCAATTGGAGCCGCTGCAATCGATCATTGCGTGAATTGAACGGCGACAGGTTGGCAGTACCACTGCGGTTCCCAACAATGCCACTAGTCCTGTGGCCAGCATTGTATTTTTTCGAATAGTTGCCATAGCCCTTCCTCCGGGATTGTTTTTCATTTGCCTGTGGTTATTTATCCTGCAGGCCATTTCAGGGTAGGGAAGATGCATGGCTTGTCCGATGAACTTTTTCACTGCTAATCTGTGAAATATTCACCTCAGAACCTGATTGATTTATTTTTATCCTACTTTAGGTCTAAGCTGTAAGAGCCCTCAAATTAAGCTAGCGGAGAACTCCTATGTTTGCAGGTAAACGACCCAGTAACCTAGGTGTCAGAGATGGCCGTCTCGCACCATGCCCTGGTAAACCCAACTGTGTTTGTAGTCAGGATGAAGATCCGAAGCACGCTATTTCGCCATTGGTTTATACTGGTGAAGCCGATGCCGCCATGCTTAAACTGAAGGAGATTCTGAGTAAGATGCCTAGAACGACTCTGGTGGAAGAACAGGAGGGCTATCTGTATTTCGAATGTAAATCCAAAGTCATGGGTTATGTCGACGACCTGGAGTTTCATTGTGCCCGTGACCAGCATCAGATCCATGTGCGTTCAGCTTCCCGTATCGGTTATTCGGATATTGGGGTTAACCGTAAGCGGGTCGAAGCCATCAGGCATAAGTTCTCTACCTGATAGCCCGCAAAAGCTAAAAGCACGTAAAAACTGATATCACGTAAAAACTGATAGCCCGCAGGGGGCTATTACTGAATCAGCGCCCGTGCTTCGTTCAATGTCTTGACTGAAGCGGCGTGATCACCACTCTTGTGCAGCTCTTCTCCTTTTTTACGTAACTCCATGACCTTGGCTTTGGTCTCCGCATCCAGGCTTGCGGTTTGTAACGCCTTATCGATGTCCTTCATGATGAGCGGACAGGAATTGGCGAATGCCGGAGAACTGATGAGTGCGGTGGCAATGGTTAGTGCAACGAGTAACTTTTTCATGTGATTGTCCTCAGTGGTAATGAAGTAATCAAAGGGATCTAATTACGTGGTTTTTTCGTTGTCGTCTGGCCCTGGAGATTGTTTTTACTCAGTTGATACGTCGTGCGATATTCTTTGGATGCTCTCAGTCATTGAACTTTCTTCCTGAACCCTCCGCGCCGTTCGTCTCCCCCCTCTCAACCTTTTTACTACGCCCTGACCGGAATGAGTCGGGAGGATGGCGGCCAGGGTGACCAGACATCAGGCCTCTTCCTCGACGCGGACGGCTGTAAGTAAAAGACCGGCCCTTGCTCTTGAAACCTTTGAGGTGTTTCAGCAGGCGGCTGGTTTTACTACCTCACCTTGCCTTCCTTCCAGGCTTGCAGCAGTTGATCGTAAGGTACCGTTATTCCTTTGGGCTTCTCACTGTTCAGTTTGGGCTTGGGTGAGCCTGGCTGTTTAAGCCAGTACAGCTCCCCTTCCACTTCACTGGCGTCTTTAATGATGGGCGCGCAGGTTTGTAATTCCGCCTTACGCTGGATGACGGCCATGGCTCGATCCTGTTTTTCTGCCAGATAATCCAGGGCTTCTTTGGCCGGTTTTTCCCCGGTGACCGCACTGGCGATGGTTTGCCACCAGTACTTGGAAAGTTTGGGATAGTCAGGCACGTTGTTACCTGTTGGTGTCCAGGATTTGCGAGCCGGACTACCTATCATTAGGTTAGCCCTATCTCCCGCAATCTCTCCACCAGGTAGTCGTGAGAGGTGATCGGAGGATAGCGTTTGGGATTGTCCTCTGTGACACACTGTGGCAGGGAATCCAGGGATACATCCGGGTTTGGATGCAGAAAAAAAGGAATGGAATAACGGCTTTTACGAGCAGCTTTGCCTTCAGGATTAACCACTCTGTGGGTGGTTGAAGGGTAAACATGGTTGGTCAATCGCTGCAGCATATCCCCGACATTACAGACGATAGTGCCGGGTATCATGGTAATTGGCACCCACTGGCCGGTTTTGCTGAGCACTTCCAGGCCAGCCTGTTCAGAACCGACCAACAGGGTGATCAGGTTAATGTCTTCGTGAGCAGCAGCGCGCACATTGGCTACTTCACTCTCCAGCAGCGGTGGATAGTGCAGCGGGCGAATAATGCTATTGCCGAAGTCGACTTTCCTGTCGAAAAAATCCGGCGTCTCTCCCAGCGTCAGGGCAAACGCGGACAGCATGCGTTTGCCCAATTGGTCAAGCGCCTTGTATAAGGCGAGCATCGTAGGTTTGAACTCGGGGACTTCTTCCGGCCAGACATTTGGAATGAGCTGTGGATACGGTGGTTCTCCCACGATTTCCCGCCCGACATGCCAGAATTCTTTTAAGTCGACGTGCTCTGCGTCCTTGGCAATTTCGGTGCCGAAAGGCGTATAACCTCGTGCCCCCGCATTATCCAGGAAATATTGCCGTTTGGTTGTTTCCGGTAGGGCGAACAAGACTTCGGTGACTTTTAATGCCCGTTTAATCAGGTCTGCGTCAATACCGTGATTGGTAATACCGGCAAACCCCCATGTTTTGTAGGCCTGACTGAAGTCGTTCAGAAAGTTCTCGGGTTCGCTGGCAAATCTTGAAATGTCGAGGGTTGGAATCATGGTCTGTTCTCAGTGCACAGGGTAAAAACAGCTGATCAAGAGGGCTATTGTGCCTTGTATTTGGTAAAGAAGTCACCGGTGGAATTGGTACAATTTGAAAGCTGTAGAAAGGAAACTCCATTGATAGCCGATGCTTACAAGCAGAGTCGCTACTGAGTTGCGGATTCCTAACGTACAACGGAGTTTTTGTAGGCAATGAGAGCAAACAACAGGCTGCCGGCATAGGTGCCATAAAAAATTACCGATGACACCAGGATTATCAAGGGGACTTGAGACGCCACCAGAAAAGCCAGAAACAGGTTTAACAATACAACCTGGTAGGGTTGAGTCGTTAGGCTTCTGATCATTCCCCGCATAGGTGCAGGCAATAGCATGCCCAGGCTGTGTATCAAAAAAAGAGCAGGCAGCAGTGTTTCCACTGAAACCCATCCAAGTTCGGCAACAAGTAGCAGCAGCAAACAGTGACGCATCAACTCATTGGTAGGCGAACCTGCCGGGCCGGTGGTTGCTGAGAGCCTGGAGGTCGAGCGGATCACTATAGCCGCCATGGCCAGCATGCCGGTAACCAAGCTGGCACCACCAAAATGCATGGCCATAAACAACACTACATTGCCATGCACCAGTGCATCGCAGACGTTATCCAGATGAGCGCCGAATTTGCTCCGGGTATTTAGCCAGCCAGCCACCAGTCCATCCAGATCATCCGCGATATTGTTAAGCACAATAATCCAGGGCAGCCAGCCTATGGCATCAGCGGAATATAGAAATAGTAAGGGCAGAGCGCCGGCAAGACTGACCATATTGGCGGCATTTTTTCTTAACCATATATTTATTCGTAACCATGAATGGTCAAAGGATATTCTGGTGTCAGACATGTTAGATATCCGTCTATTTTATGCCATTCTCGGAGGCCTTTTTGGATAGGGGCCGCAGGAGAAAGAAATGATTCTGTAGTACCGGAAAGCTGAATCCGCTTAGTTCCAGGCTTTTTTGCAGTAACGGTGCAGTGGTACGTAACATCCAGTAGGTAGCTGCGCCGACAGCCGGCAGAGCCTGGAATCTGGAAGGCGCCAGTCTTTTCCAGTTACGAACTAACTCACAACCAATCTGGAGTAGTTCATAGGCGGTGTTTTTCTGCTGTTCTACAATCTCAAGGTCAGCTGCAAGGAACAGGCGCTGATAGTGCTCAGGGGTCCGGTACAGAACATTGTAGTCGCCTTCTCTGTGTTCACTTACATGGCGCATAGTGGATTCCCTGCATAACAGCAGCCCGCCGGGGCTCATGGACTTACCCAGTTTGGTGAGCAGGGAAACGCAGTCGCTGTCGCCGAGATACATCAACAGCCCACCCATAAAGGCGAAATTCAAGGGTGAGTCTGGGCGAAAGTCCAGGGCATTACCGTGATAGGTGGAGACGTTGTCATAGGGACTGCAACGATCTGTCAGGGCCTGGAAAAAAGGCTTGCTGCTTTCGACGCTGTCTACGTGGCGAAACCTTTCTGCTAACCACTCAGTCCAGAAACCAACACCACTTCCCAAGTCCAAGGCATTGTCAAGGTGGTCTATATGCTGAAGTAGAGACTCTACAATCTTTGTTTCCTTTTGAAACCGGTAGGCGCCGGCACTCTCAGGAAATCCGAAGCCCTCCATCATATAGGGTCCCATGATAGAGGGTTTCACCTGCTCAAAGTATTGTTGAACTTTAACAGAATTTATTTCCACTGCCAGGCCTCCATACCAGCTGATTCTGCTACATCATCAGACGCGACGGTTGCCAGTGTCACTGTTTGTTCCGTGGTATGAAGAGGGGGGATGATCATATTGCCCATGCGTTTCTGAGCTGCTTTCAAATCTTCCAGGGTGTCAATTTCATACCAGCGATCGGGATCAAACATTACTCCGGTTAGCTTCAGCTTTTGCTGCAGGATCAGATCGGCAAATACAGTTTCATAGTAATCATTAAGTCGCCCACTCTGGATTTTTCGATGTAGGTGATGCTGGATTCGCTGCCAGGTAATTTCAGAAAAACTGTAGATATTTACCGTCTTGTAGATTTCCGAGGGGTGGTCTTCATTCGCAGCGGCATTGGATAAGTAACGTGTAACTATACCGGAATCATCCAGCTCCACATGTGACCCGTTCATCCAGCTCTGGGTTCTGGAAATCGCAATTCTGTCCGGGAGTAGTAATCCAGAGAACTGAGTCCGATCAAAAACCAAGTCACTTTCAAGCAGTATGAACGCTTCATTCAGCAAGTGCCTGGCAAGCCAAAGTGAATAGATATTATTGGTCGAAGCGTACTGATGGTTGGTAATCCACTCTACGGAGAAGTCCGGCGCGTAGGTTTGAATGTAGCGTTGAATCTGCTCGCCCTTGTGCCCGATGACTATAACAAGGTGCCGAATATCGACCGACCTGAGGTGCGCAATCATTTGTTGTAGAATGGTACTTTCGCCCACCTGGGTCAGACATTTGGGTGTCTCGTCTGTCAGTGGCTGTAGTCTTGAGCCTGTACCGGCTGCCAGAATTAAGGCCTTGTAGATACAACCCGGCTTTTGCATGATACCTCCTTATACCAACAGCTGAATGACTACGAAACGACTCAGTCTATTGGACGGTTCCTGTTGAATCGGAAATGACCCCCATTCATTCACAAAAATGAAATAGTAAACAGCTAGATTAATTTAGCTGGCCAGGCTGCGGCTCAACTGGAAATAGCTGGAAAATAAGAGAGTCTTAATGAAGCGGTCAGTGTGCTGACAACGTCGAATTCCCTTTAGGGAGTGGCTATTCCATATTTTCGCTGAATTCTGGCAAAGGTCCCGTTGTGCTTTATTGTTTGCAAAGCGTCCGAAAACTGCTGGACGATGTGGAAGGGGGTTTCCCGATTAAAGCCTATGTAGTAACCCTGTCCGCCACTAAGTAACACCGTTTTTTCAACCTCGTAAGGGTCGTAGCCTTCTTTCCTTAAGATAAAGATGGTAGTGAGCTCCAGACCATAAAAGAAATCGATACGGTCATTAAAAAGTAGCAGAAAATTTCGGGTTTGGTTCTCAACTGAGTGAATATTGACATCATATTTGAACCCTTTGCTTAACAACTGTTGCTCACCAGCTTCTCCACGTACGGTTCCAACGCGGTATTCTTTCACGTCTTCCAGGGTTTTTACCTGGATGTCCTTTCTTGATTTAAGTTTCCAAAGGTAAATTTCTCTTTCGGCAATTGGCCCTACCCAGTAAAAAAGCGGTTCACGCTGGTTGGTGCGTGCCATGGTAAATACCGCATAATTAGGGTGCTTCAATGCTGTCTGGTAGGCTCTGTTCCAGTTGTGAAGTTCAATGGTGGAGTCAACATCAACCAATTTCTGCATGGCTTTAACGATTTCGACGGTATACCCGGTTGTCTCACCATCGGGGGAGGCATATTCAAAGGGGGGCCAATCAGAATGGAGAAAATGAATTTGTGGACGGTTTGATTCTTCCTGCGACAGAAGCGGGGCGCTGTAGATAGTGAGAAAACCCAGAAATATCTGGATAGAAATAAGTTTTAAGGTGACGAGCACCGGTGTAAAACGAGCATTTGGTTTTCGCATGCCGGATCCAGAAGCTATTTATGAATATGAACCCCGCGAGGAATTCATACGAGCACGCTCGGGTTCCATACCTGGACATCTCAAGTAGAGAACCGGCAGTTATTACGCCTTCCTTAACGTCAGAGAGTATAGTCAAACATTCCAGACGAGACACTAATCCAATTAGTGGATTTATATTGAATTTACTAGAGACCGGTTGTTCAGAAAATTAAACGGACGGATTAGACAAATGGAGGTGAGAGTCTGAACTCTGGTTTTTTCGCCGCCTGCTTGCGGCTTAACCAAGGCCTACAACAGCTAAAAGCTGACGGTAAATTCGCGCTGTATCTGAATAAGTCCAGAAGTGGGTTGTATAGGCTGGTTACTGAGTAGATTCGGGCGGAGGGGTTGTAGCGGGGCAAGGCATTTCAAAGGACACTCCTTCTATAAAATGCGGACGAAAAAAAAGCCTGATAAATCAAGCCTTTTGAATGTGGTTGCGGGGGCGCGCAACCCACTCCATCTACTCGTTACTGCAAAGGACATTACAGCCCCTCTTCCGCCCTCTAAAGCCTCTATTCTTACGGCCTTTCGGGAATTCTTAGACAAAATGGCCTCTCCGGTGGCAGATGCTACCAAAGGAGGCTGTCATGGGTAGGAAGACGGATACAAGCTATGCGCCACCATTTTCCTTGCGGCTCTCTCTGGAAGAGCGCGAGGCGCTAAAGGCGCTGGCCGGGAATGTTCCACTTGGGCAATTTATTAAGGATCAAATCTTCAAAGAGAGCGGGCTACGTCCACAGCCCCGCCGAGGCATTGCTATCCAGGATCGCCAGCTCTTAGCCCAAATATTAGGCGCGTTGGGGCAAAGCCGAATGTCCAGCAATATCAATCAGCTTGCCAAAGCCGCCAATTCCGGGTCATTGCCTGTCAATCAAGAGACCTTGGAGGCTTTGCAGGATGCGGTTGCTTCGATCCAATGGGTTCGCGACACGATCATCAAAGCCATGGGCTTGAAGGCATTGGCAGAGCCGGAGGCGTGTTATGATCCTTAAGGCCTCTCAACGTGGTGGTGGACGGCAAATGGCGCTCCACCTGATGAACGGTGAACAAAACGAGCATGTCAGTGTGCACGAGGTCTCGGGTTTTATTGCCCAGGATGTTCTTGGGGCTTTGAATGAAGCCTATGCCTTATCCAAAGGAACAAAATGCAGCAAATTTATGTATTCCCTTAGTCTTTCCCCTCCTGCGGATGAGAGCGTTCCTGTTGCCACTTTTGAGAAGACCCTGGAACGGATAGAGAAAAGCATTGGCCTTGAGGGGCAACCACGCGTGGTGGTCTTCCATGAAAAGGAAGGCCGCCGCCATGCGCATTGCGTGTGGAGCCGCATAGATGTGGAGAAGATGAAGGCCGTTAATATTTCGCATGACCGGCTTAAGTTACAGTCCATTGCCAAATCGCTCTATCTGGAACATGGCTGGAAGATGCCGGAAGGCTTTCGGGATAAGAACCACAAGAACCCGTTGAATTTTAACAGGGCAGAGTGGCAACAAGCCGCCCGGATTGGACGGAAGCCCCAAGATATAAAACGTGAGTTGCAAGAATGCTGGGCGGTGTCCGATGATCGTAAGAGCTTTGAAAATGCTTTGCAGGACACAGGATACACTCTCGCCAAGGGAGATCGGCGGGGTTATGTCGCTGTGGACGTGTTTGGTGAGGTGTACAGCCTGACCCGTCAGCTCGGATATAAGAAGAAGGCATTATCCGAGCGTTTGGGCGGGGTAGAGACGCTGCCATCTGTCGATCAGGCTAAAAATGCTCTTTCAGGCAAGCTGTCGGGTTTATTTAAGCGCTATACAAACGAGCTGGAAGCGCAGCATCAAAAACAACGGCAACCTCTCATTCGTGCCAAGCAGGATATGACCAGAACGCACAGAGAGACCCGTACCAAGCTCGATATTTTTCAAAAGACGCGGTGGCGGGAAGAGGAAAACAAGCGCGCTGCCCGTATCCGTAGCGGTTTTAAGGGGATATGGGACAAAATCAATGGTCGGTATTGGAAAAACCGGAAGATCAATGAAAATGAAGCTTGGCGGTGTCACCTGCGAGATCAGGCTCAATGTGAGGAGCTGATTGCTGCGCAATTGGCCGAGCGTCAAGCTCTGCAAAAGCAAATCGTCACCCTACGCGATAGCCAGGAGCATGAGCGCAAAGCCTTGGTGCGTGATCTATCGCATCTGAAAACACAGGATCAGGTCAGAAATGTCCCTCTTCCGGAAAATCAGCCGGAGAAAATGCAACAAAACCGCAAAGGAATTGATAGCCCTGATATGGATCTGGAGCTGTAAGGATGGAACTCACCGCCAACCAAAGCCCTTACATGGCCGGAACCGGATATCATCGCCTGAACTTCTGCGCCAATACCGCAATAGCCCACTAAAGCATCTCGCTTCTTACCGCCGTTAGCCGCCTTAGCCCATCCTGCCAATGGCGACTTTTTATTATTAACCTGATTAGCGCAGATTAGGGTTTTCCCTATCATCCGTTCGGTCCATTGCATCCGATATCAAACCGATTAAAATGTCCGGCTGTTTTTAACCAGCCGAGAAATGGAGCGCTACTTTCAAGGATTGAGCTGTCATGTCTAACACCACCCTTGTGAATACAATGAGCCCTGTCACCAAAGGCAGTGGCGGCACCGTTGCGGGATTCCCCGATGTTTGTAAAACACCCACTCCGGGTGGCCCTGTTCCTATTCCGTATCCCAATATTGCTAAGAGTTCTGATCTGGCATCCGGTTCCAAGAAAGTCAAAGTGGACGGGAATAGCGTATGTTTGAATTCATCCAATTTCGCTACATCGACCGGCGATGAAGGTGGTACGGCGGGTGGTGGCGTGGCCTCCAGCAAAACAAAAGGAGCCGCGCATCCGGTCAATTATTCTTTCGATGTCAAAGTCGAAGGGAAAAGCGTTGTCCGCAATATGGATATCTTCACCCTTAATAATCGTAATACACCGCCGTTTCCGATAATGCAGGCACAAATGGCACCACTAGCCTCGGCTGTAGAAACGACAGAAGAAGAGGAAAAAGAAAAGTGCCCGTATTGTGATGAGGACAAGCATGATTTTGCCAAGAAGCGCGGAAACTCTCTTGGGTCAGGCACGTTGCTTGCCAATAGTATTTTCAAGGCTTTGAAGAAGGCCAAAGAAGATCATCCCTGGTTCACCAAGCCGTTTTCCCTGCAAGCGCACCATTTGGTATGTAGTGAATCAATGGATGATGATGACTGGTACGGCTATTGCCAAAAATTTGGGTATGATATCAACCACGAAAATAACGGTGTGATGCTACCAAGCCTAATGGAGCTGGCATGTCAGATCGGAGTTGCGTTGCACCGGGGTAATCACAGCAAGGGGTGGGCGGATGATCTGCATTTGTCGTACCCGGATGCAGTGAAAAAGAAGCTAAGAGGGATAAAACAAGATATAGAGAAAGGAAAATATTGTGATAATCCCAGGGGGCTTGTTGAAAAACTAGACAAACTTAGTCTTAGCATCCTCAATAAAGTGGACTCTTTTAGCTGGACGCTGACATCAGACGGTAAGGATTATCAGACCGGTAAAGTTGGCTGTGCAGGCGTGACCAGCCTTTCAAGTAAACCTAATCAACCCTGCACACACGACCGTAAACACGGCCTTAAGCAGAAGAAAAAGGGAACTCTCATCGCGGCTAAGGCCGCACCTTTGAAGATTGGAGTATAATCAATGAGTCTCAATGATGAGTATTACGTGATTGAACGGGCCGGAGGGAGTGAGTACCCCCTGCTAGCTTGGAATCAAAAAAGTGGTGCGTTTTATAAGAGTAAGCCGGTCCCTGTGACCGAGCCAATCAAGCTACGCCTTGGCGCGCCGGTTCCAAGCAGCCCTGTTATGGCTGACTATCACAGTCTGCCGGAACCAGTGATCGGGTACAAAATAGTTGATGTACTTGATCCGCTTAGCATTGATGGCATCCAACTTGTTCCTGCCGATGTTGAAATGCCGGATGGTGAGAAACTTCGGTACTGGCTCATCCACGTTTTCAATGAAATTGCCTGCGTGGATCTAAACAAGTCTATCTGCACCATTGACGAAGATGATGGTGACATCATGGATATAGAGCATCTGGTGCTGGATGAACAAATCCTGTCAGATATTCCACTGGAAAAACGCCTAATCTTTGTTCTGGAAGAGTCCGTTTCAACATATCTATTCCACGAATCCATTATGAAAGCCATTATGGGCGTTGAGCCCGTGGGCTGCCGCTTCTTCCGTGTGGCGAGCTGGAATGACAGTGCAGGGTTCAGGTAGCATCCAGATACAAAAAAGCCGGTCATTAAGAGCCGGCTTTTTTGTATCAGTCCGGGATTGTAAACACTGGACTGGCCGCCACAGTACTATCATGATTTTTGGGTATTGTGGCGGTAGGCGAGAGCGCCGCACGGCTTTAGGTGCAGCGTCATTATTCGCCGCAGAAATGCTGCGCGAGATTTCCCGCGCGCAGCATCACTAAGAATTCTATATTTGCCCGCGTTCAGCCAGGCTCACAGTGCCTTCTACTGACACAATGATATGATCGAGCACCCGCACATCAAATACGGTGAGAGCCTTTTGTAGTTCGCGTGTAATGTCTATATCCGCAATACTGGGCTCACATACCCCGGAGGGGTGGTTATGGGTAAAAATCACTGCCGCTGCATTGACTGACAACGCTTCCTTTGCCACTTCCCGCACGGGAATGCTACAAGAATTAATGGTGCCCCTGAACAACTCCTTGAACTCTATCACGCGGTGTTGATTGTCCAGAAACAAAACTCCGAAGACTTCATGCTCACGGGTCGCCAGTTTGAGGCGGCAATAGTCCTTCACCACCTCAGGTGAATTCATAACGGATTTACCGCTTTTAATTTGCCGCGACAGGATGTTTAGTGCCTCAGCCACAATGTTCCGTGGCTCGACCAGTGAAAACGAAGAGGTAAACAAATCAAGCTGAGTGAAATACATGATTTTGCCCCCTCTTCCTTAATGGTTCCAAAAGATATGTACTTCGTCGTGGGCGGTCTCTACTGTGTAGATGTCTCCGCTCATCTCCATGTCGCGTCCCATGCGCTCATAGTCGATATAGAAAGACAGGTTTTGAGGGATTTCCGTGCTCTCTTCGGTTAGCTCCTGCGCATAATCCGCAACTGATGTGTAGCGACCGCAATAATTTTCTTCAATTGCTTTGCGGGCTTCTTCCAGATCACCACAAAAGTGAGAGAGTAAAGCACCGCCAATCTCTTCATGCTCTGCGATGAAACAGGCGATTTTCTGGGCACTATCGAGGCCTTCATACTCGCTTAAGCGATAGCCTTCAAACCCTTCATAGTCATGTATCGCCCATTCCTCTGCGTCTTCTATCGGGCTTTGGCTCAGCATGGTTCGAACCTGCTCTTTGATATCCTCTAAATCGTCGCTGGCTTCAATCCAGATACCGTGAAGAATGCCGCTGTTATATGCTGCCAAACATGCCACATAAATTCTTGGTTCACTCATTGTCTTTGCTCCTTGATCTTAAAATTCACATTCCCCCCGCAGGGGTTGAAAACCCCTGTGTCAGTGAGGGAAGGAGCAACGCGAAAGACCGAGCCAATCGGCGCCTAAAGGGAAAACTCAAGCAAACGCACGCAAGTCCGCATGCGCGCCTGGCTTTATCGGCGGGAACGGGTGAGTACGAGTGCTTGAGTTTTATCTTGCGCCGGTTACGCTCCCCCGGCCTCTGCGGGGGGAGACAAAAAAAGATCACTCTTCGCCAACTGCGAAGCTTCAATATTTGGGGGGGCGTTACGGGGGAGATCCCCCGTTAGAATGGGGTGCTGAAAAACACTTGTGTTTGGAACAGGGGAAAATCATTTCCCCTTTAAGTCTGATTATTTTGAGACGCTTTTCGGGTAAATCTGGTTGATGGTTTCAGCAACAACTTGAAGAGTGGCAAAGCTATTTGGGTGCAGGGTAGAGGAACCATGAGCAAGATCGTTCCGAAGGTCTCGACTGGCATCAAGTATGCCATCGACACTCATGCTTTTTAACACCTCCTGGATCTCCTCTTCAGTAGGCTCTTCCAAAACTGCTGAGCCGTGTTCAATAAATTCAGGGCTTTTATTAGTCAGCTCCCTAATCTTTTTGGCTTCCGCGTGACCTCTGGCAATGGCCTTGAGATGGGAAAAGCCCTCACTCTTAAGCCATTTTTGGTCTAGGGCATATTTAATTAGTTCACCCAGCATGGCAGGTTTTTTACTGTTTTTTCTCGCAGGGTTTTCCTGATAGAACCGGATTCGTAGTGCCCTTTCCAAAGATGAGTATGCTGTCATCTCCGCCACTTGATGGAACCGGTAGACAAACCAAGTATATAGACAGACGTTTTTGGCCGTCTCGAAAAGCTGCCGCACGTCAAGTGGCACTGTGTCAAGTAGGTTAAGTTTTGACAGAGCCGCATGCCGATTTTCCAATCCACCGGCAAAGTTCTGTTGCCTAACATCAGGCTGACAAATTTGACCCAGTGGTTTTAAAGGGTCTTGTAGTTCCTCGGTGTCCAAAATGGGGAAATCCTTCTGATGATGAGCTTGGCTTGATAAAGCTCCGACGATTAATAGTTAGTCATTAACTGGCTGTCCTTATTCTTTATCTTCTGGTAGATAGCCTACGCTAATATCTTTGCCTTTTAGGCAGTCCTCAATAAATGCTTCTTTGGGAAGGGGACCGACAGCTCCTACCTTCTTCTTTCCATCATAAAACACAAGACGCCAAACAACATTTTTACCAAAATCCAAATAGACCTTTGCTCGTGATTCAGCCCAATTGTCCAAAAACTTACCGCGACCTAACCAGCTAATTTGATAAGCTAATGGATTTTTTTGAATTGGCCCGCTCAAACCCATGTTAAAGTACGCTTCTGTTAGGTCTCCACGATTACCATTTACAACCCAAATCATATCGCCATAGAAGTTTTCTCTTGACTCTTTTTCCTCCGGTTTAATATTTGAGTTTTGAAACTCAATTACTAGACCATATGGGTTCTTCACATCCGCAATATGCTTCTCGCCTGTAGCCCCATTGATATGTATTACTTCCTGCCAATCTGTAGGGAAATGGTTTTTCCAGTTTCTATGCCATTCTCCCTCTGACTCCCACCAAGGATCACAGTCAGCTCTACTTTTATGAGCCCAGTGCCAAATTTTGTGTCGCCCGCACCTCGCTATCATTTCCGAACCACAGAAACTACAAACACCTCTTAACTGAGGCTTTGCTTCTGTTTTTGTACCTTCAACGATGGCGAATTTCATTTAAGTTTCCTTTCGCAAAATTCAAGAAGACAGACTTAAGAGACTGAGGCAATATTTGAACTTTAGTCACCAGCTCATTTCTGACCGCTTGCCGGTGTCGTCTGGGGCTCTGCCCCTAAAGGCTCACCGATACTCTTAAGCAAAGCTGAGAATTGATCTTCGTCTTCTTTCAATCTTTCTATAATCTGTTTTGCAGATTTTTGCATTTCTGGAACTTCGACTGGCGTTGACCCGCGCTCAAATATTCCTGATAAATGAGAATACTCGTTATTTATTCTATCCGTTAGAATTGCCGGGATCTTTTCATTACCAAAAAACAGGGTCAATGTGGACTCTGACATCCCTTGGTCTGGATATTTGTAATAGAGGTAAATTTCAAAGAATTTTCTAGCATTATTCGCAAAATTATAGAAAGTCATGTAGTTAGTATCGTCAACTACATCTATTACAGAGCATTTATAAATTTGGTGAAATAAGTAGTTGAATTCAGTGACATACTCTTTCAAATATTTCGGCATTGCTGAAATTGTTGATATTTTGTCGTTACGGATTACAACAAAATAACCTTTATGGTAATCCTTTTTATTTCCATCCGGATCAACGTACTTTCCACTTAGTCGCTTTAAGTATTTTAAAAAATTGAGATTGTGTGTAGATATAAATAATTGTTTGAAAGTTCCACTTGAAACGATTTCTGTATTTAATAAGCTGTAAACAAAAAATATGTGATTCCCATCGAGTGAAGATATTGGGTCGTCAATCCAGATAATCGGTTCTGATCCCTTTGTATCTATATCATGTAGCTTCGCAAGGAAGTAGCAAAAAGCAAGTAGGCTACGCTCACCCTCACTTAAGTGATAGGCTTTCTTTCCATCTCGAATTACCTCGAAACGAATACGTTTTGATTCCTCTCCAATTTTTTCATCTTTAATAGCTTCAAGAGATAGAAATTGATGTCCAAAGAAGTTATTCAGGTATTCATTGACACGCCTTGCACCTTTTTCTTCATCATTTAGTTCACGCTTCTTTGCTGCGATTAATTCTTCTTTATCCCTTATTATTTGTATAATTCGATGTTTCTCTCTCTTTGCTTCATCTTCCTTTTTTTTACTTTCCTCGATAGATGACACCTGTTCCTTATATCTAATTTCCTGGATGTAGTCAGACACATTTTTTAACCGCAAGCTTTTTTTTGCTTCGACTTGCTCGGAATTTAATGAGGAGGAATACGCGTCGGAATTATTTTTAATCTCTACATAAGCGTTCCATGTGGTATTCAAATCGGTAGTTGCATCATCAGGGCGCTGAAAAGTGTGAGGGTTTAGAAGATCTTTTTTTCTATCCATTAGTTGACTAGTAAGTCTTTCCATGGATCGATTGTATTTTTGAACGGCACTTTCTAGGTTTCTATCAAGCTCGTCGATACTTTCATGAAATTTTGAATAGAAATGATTCTTATCGATGGCCAATGCAGATGTTACGATTTGCTTTTCTTTTGCAATTTGTTCTATTAATTCATCTATATCATTTTCAAGCTTTTTGGATTCTTCATCAAAATGCTTTGCCAGTGCTTCCCATCGTTCCACTGTGATTGGGTTGTCGCAGAAAGCACATTTTTTGTGATTCTCTTTATGATGTTTTAAGCCATCCTTAACCCATTGGTTTAGGGCGTGGTCTCTTAACAGTAATTCGATTTTGTTAGAGACATTTATCGGCTTTGTTACGAGCAGTTCGGTCTTATCCGTTAATCCTGGAGCATTAAGGCCAGGTATAGTAAAGGGGGGTATTGATGGCAGGGGTTTCTCTAAAATTAATGTTTCAAATGGCTCAAGCTGGTCGTCAGTAGGAGGTTGATAGGTTTCTTTTTGAACTGTTTCAATATCAGATTTTAACTTTTGGATATTGTAATTCTGGTCGCCAAAACGTTCTGGCTTGTATTTGATACCAATTTTTCTGTCAGTGGCCTTATCGGCTAGCTGTTTATCCAAATTATTGGTGAGTGTTTTATGTTCGGTCTCTAGGCTGGAGTAGTTTAGCTGTGCATTAATCCTATCGGAGTATAGACCTGTGCGGGAGCCTTCTTCATTTGAGCCAAGCTCAGTTTCGAGAGTCTCAATTTCTTTCTCAATTTTATTATTGTCATCACCAAGAATAGCAAATGGTTCAATGCTGTCCTCCGGATTAGTAATAAAGCGCAGGTTATCCTTAACGAAATCTTCGTTGAATACACGAATTTTTTCGCCATGGCTTTTAAGATTTTTTTCGGTTATATCTGCTCCATCTGAAAAGGCCACAGTAAAAGATGGCCCCTCAAACTTGTCAGAAAGCGTGCCAGTTTCCAATGCTCGCAATATTCGAGAGAGAGTAGTTTTTCCGGAATAATTTCTGCCGTAGATTATATTGATAGCTTGGAATCCCAACGCATTGCCATTTGTGTCGTGTACTTCCTTGTCCCACTTAAAATCCTTGAATACGGCTAGGTTACCAATCGATTTGATTTTTTTGATCATAAGGCAACCCCCGTGTTGTTTCCGTGCCTTTCACCTAAATAGGTTTTTGTGTGCTCCAAGTTCTGCTTTTAAAGCAGGCATCCCTAACTAACTATAGATGAAACACCGTTGGTTTCATGTAAAGTGTTTTTTCAACCTCTTAATCGGAATCCGTGAATATCTCACTTTTAATTTGTTGTCAGGTAGTTAGCTCGTCATACCGAATTGGCTTAGTGGCAGCTTGGTAGGCCTCCCTGTGTGGTGATTGAACGGCCAAACGTTCTATGGCTTCATTCGGATCGATACCGGTAAGAAGCCTCTATAGCTCTTGTCTGAGGAAGGGGTAATCCCGCACTGAAGCCTAGAGCGCCCGAGAGGGATGCAACGGGAGAGCGTTAGCACATCTCCCTTGCCAAGATCCGTGTGTGTGGGAAAAATCTTCGATTTTGTACTACACGCACACATCTTGCGGTAATTTAAAATGAGGATTAACTAAAAGCTGGGCTATATAGCTTCTACTAAGGCGCTGGCTCCTCCGACTGCTGGCCGGTCAGCAGCTCTCCACCCAAAGTGCGGGATCATCATGATGATCTTTGACCAACCTTCTGCCCATCTTTTCCGCCTCCTCCATGGTTAATACATCACTCCGGTGACCACGGTTTGCACCCCGCCTGCCAATGTCAGGCAGGCGGATGGACGGACGCGAAGGCGTCAAGGCCATATCGGGTGGGCTACGGGCCGGACGGTTTTCCGCCGACGACATCGGAGTCGAAGCTTGAAAACCGTTCGGGGGCAATACGATTTTCCCCTCAAGTACCGTCCCTTATCCTTTAAGCACAGAGTGAAGCCGTCCCCAGTTTTTGGGGCACGGCCTCTATTGGTATTGATCAATATTCACTGGCGAGCATCAGTGTAAGGACACGGTAGCTTTTTTCGGGATCGTACGGTGCCTCTGCCCCATAGATCAGGGTGTGATCTTCGAAGATATCAATTTTCCAGAAGATTTTTTCCGTGCCTTCGATCTCGATGCAGCCGAAATCGTGCCAGCCGTACGGGTCATTGTCTTCGGTAAAGTCGTTGAAGCTGACAAGTTGCTTGATCACTTCAATCCTTGCCTTGTCAGGGATACCCATGATACCGCGTGTACAGAAAAATCGACCTTTGTCAGGCATGAAGGGGCTTTCACGAAACTGATCATTCAGCGCCGCGATTTTTGCAGTGGTTTTTTCATCATATGACATTACTTTTTCCTTTCCTTCCATGGAGGGTAGAGGGGGCCTATTGGCCGCCCTCGTTTCCTGTTTGTTGATCTGCGTATGGAAAGGCGTAGAAACCGCTATCGATGAATTGTGTGCCGTACAACTTGATATACAAGCCGCCATCTTCGCGTTCCCAAGCAACGCCGATAGTCTCGAATTCTGTATTCTTGCCGTAGCCAACCTTTTTGCGTAGGGAATGAGTTGGTTTTGATGATGATTTACTTTGATTAGACATTGAATGTCTCCTTTTTGCTGTTTCAAGTCCGGTTCATTCCGGCCTTGTTAACAGCGACCAACCCGTCAGGTGATTAGGGCATCAGTCCAATCATTTTCTGGGGTGTCCGTTAGCGAGTCTGGGCTGCGTTAGCGGCCTTAGACGAGATTACGGGGAAAAATGATTTGACGGTGCCCGCCTGCGGGTTAGTGTTCGCGTGACAAGGCACGGATGGAGCTGCACGGGACACGAAGCAAAAGGAGGTATAACGTGTCGCAAAGTGGGAAGTGAAAAAGCATAGCTACGCAAAAAGGTTGGCTACGGCATCAATCTATTCTGGAGGAACAGATAAATGCATAGGACGAGAGCTGGCTACTTGAATAATTAGACTGGACATACACTACAAGTGACCCATACTTGTTGTATTAATGCACCGTTCTTTCTAAAGGAATAATTCAAGAGCAGAATGATGGATATTAATATACATAGAGATATCATCATAAAATTCCATGGTCTTAGGAATGTCGATGACGTATACACTTTTTACTATGATGAAAGTAATAATAATAGGAAGTTGTACCTAACTGATACAGGACTAAATGTTGCCCAGGACAATAATTTTGTACTCGCTGGAGTAATGCATAAAGGTACAACCTGTCCTGTAGATTTTTCGCCTCTTTTTACAGATCTTAAGTTACAAAGTAACTTAATAGATCTTAAGCTTAAACATGTGGCGAAAGGAGACTTTCTGGATGTGTTGAAGTCGGAGAAATTGGGCAAAATATTAGACTGGCTATATAGGAATAATTTCTATATTCACTACTTTAATTTAAATATTCTTTATTGGTCGATAGTAGATATTATTGATTCAATTTTGGAAGATGATAGAAATGCATTCTATGCACTTAACCACATGTTGGTAAAAAGTGATTTGTATGAAGTGGTAAAACAAAATAAAGAAGAATTCTTATCAGGTTTAAAGCGCTATGAATATCCTGATGTAAACAAGAGTAGATTTGAAGAGTTTATACTCTGGATTATGAAATTCTTAGATAGCAACAACTCCATTTTAAGTAAAGAAAGAGCATTCTTACTTAAAAAGTTGTTTGAAAATAGTTTGGATACTGCTGAGTTACCTCTTATCACGGGGTTCCATAAGGATGAATTGATAGGGGATTTTTTTGTATTTTATCTGAGAACGGTATACTTATTCAAAAACGCTAATCATATCTTTGATGAAGAGCCATGTATTCAAAAGCTGTTTGCTGAATTTCCGCTAACTGACAATGGAAAGCCTTTTTCAAACTATAAATTTGCAAGGTCGCAGGACGTAAAAGCTATTCAAATATGTGACGTGATATCGGGGCTCTTGGGTAAATATTTTAATTTCATAAAAGATACTGATAAAAATGATATCAAGCGTTTGAAAGAAAACCTTACAAAAAGTCAGCTAAGCACATTAATGTCTCTAAAATCACTGATCGATGTTTCTCATGATCTTTGTGAGGGTTTGTTTCATTCAGTAGCCAGTCAAGAAGAATATCGAAAGAGCAATTGGTTTCTCCATGGTGTAGGTACGTTGTAACACCCTGAGGGCTCTTGAAATATTTGTCTTAGTTTACTGAGGAAAAGCCGTCCTCGCGATAAGCAAGAACGGCTCTGATTGGTATTAAGCTGCCAGAGCCTGATCCTGGGTATCAAGCTCCTGATCCGGGTCAATTGCAGGGAAGTGGAAAACCGGCGGTAACCAGTTTCGGATCATAGCCTCCTCTTCATTTGGTGTGTCCAATGTCCGGGCACGTTCAAACTGTTTGAGCAAAGCGTCTACCAGAGTATGTTTTTTGATACCATCGCCTGTGCCGAGGTAAACGGTTAAGCCACTCTCGATGATGATCTCCTTGAGCTGCGCAGTCGTGCGGCTGTTAAGGAAATCAGTATCAGGTGTCCAGTAAGTTCGCATATCAATATCTAGAT
The DNA here is from genome assembly GCA_050299855.1 of Hahella sp. Classification (GTDB taxonomy): domain Bacteria; phylum Pseudomonadota; class Gammaproteobacteria; order Pseudomonadales; family Oleiphilaceae; genus Hahella. The sequence continues at coordinate 211,953 of JBNKWQ010000043.1, read as the reverse complement.
CCTTGGCAACACGGTTGAACAGACTGTTTTCATCCGTATCAAACGTTTCAATCCAACATTGACCGAATGTCATAGTGGTTAGAAACAGATGCAGTTGATCCAGCATTTCATCCGGTAAAGCCTTAAGCGTTTCATAGACCGCCCCGTTATCAAGGACTCTGCGATTTAGCAATTGCAAACAGGCCGTAGCGTCAAAATCAGTCTCACTCTCACCAAGTCCGAAGAGGAATTGCTTTGCTAGGTTTTCGATGGTTTGAAAACTGTGTGGAGGAGATTGCGTTTCTGCAAAATGCTCAAGACATTTGTGTTCATTCAGCCTCAGGTTATCTGAGCCGCAGATCATCTGAACGATGGCAATTTCCTTTGCAATGCGAGGGTTATCAAGCAAGGCCGATTGTACTGCCATGCTTTTGTGCATACTGACATAAGCCCTTGCGCTACGTGAATATACCGGACGGGGTTTCTTGGGCGTTTCAGAGGTATTTTCTACCGTCTTTTCATCCAGATCACGATGGACTAACCCTTCGTGAATTTCGACTTCGCCGGATGGATGAAGGTGGATGATGACACCGCCTGTTTCATTTTCTTCTGCTTGTCGATAGAGCCACTTAGGGAAGTTATATCCTTCTAGGATGTCCACCGGATCATACCCGTCTTTTTCATACTGACTTGCATACTCCTCTACGGCTTGCCTTTGCAAACTATGGAACTGATCAACATCATCAAAGTAGGTGGTATCGTCCTGAGAAAACAGGTCGCTTGTGAAAGTTCCGGTATAAAGTGCCGTATCAAACAGAGCGATTGCAACAGACGGCTTTTTATCCAGAAGGCAGTCTTTGATCTCAGATGGAGTTACCTGATTAAGCCCCTCTTCCACCAAAGTACGCTGTTGTTCAAATGTCCCGACAGTCAGTGCCTCTGCCTGTGATAAGGTGATGCTGCTTTGAGAAAGAGCCGATCTGGCTTCGTCGCAGAGACCGGACAGTGCGAGCCTGCGTTTAATAATGCGGTCGCTTAAGCCTGTCTTGGCAACAACGTCCTCTAGTGTCATACCGTCCTGAAGTAAGGCGGTGACGGCATCGGCTTCTTCCAAAGGGGGTAAATCCTCACGCTGGATATTCTCGATTGTGGCAATGCGGTGTGCGGCGTTGTCATCGAGGTTTTCCCGTACTTCACAGGGAATGCTGAGGTCTTCGGGCAGATCACCGTTTTTCACCAGAAGCATTAGGGCGTGGTAGCGGCGTTCACCACTGATGATGCGGTAAGGCTTCTTCTTGCCACCTTGCTTTGTGAGTACCAGATTCTGCAAGAGACCGTCTGTTCGAATACTGGCGGCAAGGCCTTCTATACTGCTTTGGTGGAAGCTCTTGCGGGGATTTTCCGCCCAAGGCTTGATTTGAGTGAGTGGGATCATTTCGATAGTCATGATGTTTTTCCTTTTGCTTTTTCAAGTCCGGTGAATTCCGGCCTTGTGAAAGCGTCCCGCCACCTCTGGAAAAAGCGGTGTGTCCAATCATTTTCTGGGGCGTCCATTTAGAGAGGCTTGGCCGCAACGCGGCATAGACGAGCAAATGGGGAAAAATGATTTGATGCGGCGCACCAGAGTGGCAGCTTGCACAGACAAGGTTGGAAATCTGTAACGCGGACTTGTGGGGCGGAAGGGAAAATTTGATGAGACTATGAGGCTAAACGTTGAATGCCTGGTGAGTTGAAATGCAGTAGCAGTGCCTCCAGATGAGAAGGCTGGGACGCCTTTAACTACTTACAGGAATTCAGACTGCTATGACCGACGACGAAAAGATGGAGTATGTGACTGAGCATTTTTTAGAGGATGCCATCAAATCTATTGAAGAGCACCGAAGATATTGGAACCCGACCATATCAAGAACGATGACTAAAGCCCTCGCAACAGCTCTCGAAAATTCCGGCTTTCCAGTCTTCGCCTGGGAACTTCCGCCGCAATGGGAACATGTTTTTTTCTTGAAGGAAGATGTTGACGTTGAAAATAGGGAATTGAAGCAAATAGCTGAAAGACGTTATGAGATGATGGAGGACGGTGTTGAGGATGACCTTTTACCTAATTAATACGGAGTAAAAATAAGTAATGAATAGATTTCAACTTCTTTGAAGACTGACTGATACAAATAAACCCAGGAGTTAATTTAACAGTTATGGATCAATTCTTAACATTCAGCTATGACGTATTTGGAATGCCAAAGGTTGCTGCTGTCGTTATTATTTTTGTTTCCAGCGTCTTGAAAATTGCCAAAAACCGAATGGACAGAGCAAAACAGGAGAATTCCGGGCGAATATCTGAGATGCTTCGTGAACTCGAAAAACATGCCGAGCCACGATACCACTTTGTGATTGAACAGGTATTTCAGAATCGATACGGGACTCTTATAGACTATCCGATTATCAAGTTTTTTCTGAAATCAAAGACCCCTTCCGCAGATATCATCAAATATGTATTGGGGCGTCGATATATAGCTTTTAGTGATGCGTTTGACAGCCTTTCGTATAAAAGGGTCGTTAACCAGAAGAAAGTTAAAAGCGAGAAAATGGGGGCATTTCTGCATGTATTTCCTGGCCTCTTTTATGGGAATGGGGATGTTTGCTGGTCTACAGAACGCTCATTTTGAGAGTGGTGCAGATTTCATGATGTACCTGTTCTTTGCCTTTGCGCTTCTTATTGTTGCGTATATGTCCATGGATGAAGGTACAAGGCAGGATTCTGTAATTGCGCTATTTGAAAAGTACAACGCGCCGTCATAGGTTTCTGAAAGAAAAATACAGAGCCTAAATACCTAATATAAGCACTATTTTGACTTTTCTGTGCATAAAATCGCCATTACTAAAATGATGAGTTGCGTCATTGAATGCAGTTTTACAATCTCTGATCTTCCTGTCTTAGCCCTCTAAGACGAGATGTCTATTGATTATTTTTTGAGATTTTTGATTTTGATTTCATGCTCTGCATTAACCACAGCAAGGATGCCGGTGACGCAAGCCGATATTTTAAGGATAGCCTTTCGGTAAACGATTATTACGGCGAAAAGAAAGAAATTACCGGGACATGGCACGGCCAGCTCGCCGAGCGGGTTGGCCTGAGCGGTGATGTCGGGGAAAAGGACTTCGAAGCTCTTCTGATGAATGTCGACCCCCGAACCGGTAAACAAATGACGGCGCGGAATTCCGCAAAGCGCCGTCCGATGTATGATTTTACCTTCAACGCCCCTAAATCCGTCTCACTGGTTCATGCCATCACAGGAGACAAAGACATCCTGAGTGCGCACGGTCATGCGGTCTTAAAAACAATGGAAAAGATCGAGGCCGATATGCAAACCCAAAGCGGAACGGGGAAGAGGAAGCATTACGTCACCACAGGAAATATGGCCTTTGCAGAGTTTATCCATACAACAACACGTCCCATTAAAATCGTAGCAAGTGATACCCCCCCTGTTCCTGAACCGCATCTGCATTCCCACTGCGCCGTGATGAATATGACCTGGTTTGAAAAACAGAAGAAATACCGTGCTATAGAGATTGGCAATATCAAAGCGCAGGGTGCCTATTATGAAGCGCTGTATCACAGCTATATGGGTGAAAGATTAAAAGAGCTGGGTTACGGAATCTCACAAAGTGGTAAACGATGGGAAATTGCGGGCATTGATAGAAATCTCATCGAGAAATTCTCCAGCCGGACACTACAAATTGAGGAATTGGCACGGCAGCGCGGGATTAAATCGGAAAAAGCCAAGGCGCAGCTAGGCCGTATGACACGAAATAGTAAAAACGGGACTGTTCATGATGGCGTATTGCGAAAAATCTGGGTAAGCCGCCTGACGGACACGGAGTATCAGTCCATTTTGTCTGCCAAGGCGAATGGAAAAAAGACACAAGGGCAGAGCAGTGCCGCGTGCCCGCCATGTCAGACAACCATGACAGCCGAGCGATTGGTTGACCATGCACTAGACCACTGTCTTGAACGTCATTCGGCCATATCGGAGAAAAAGCTCCTGGCCTATGCCATCGATCAATCTTGCGGTGAGGTGAGGGCAGAGGCGATCAGGAACGAGCTGGCGGGTCGATCCAATATTATGAGCGCTGTCAAGAACACCGTGCGCTATATCACCACGGTCGAAATGGAAAATGAAGAAAACCGTCTGATTGAGCGGGCAGTGCAAGGGAAGAAAACTTGTGTCCCTTTAAACCCCTACTACCAAATCAATAGCGCTTACTTGAATGAAGGCCAGCGCGCAGCAATTTCATATGCCTTGGCATCAGAAGATGCGATTGCCATCATCTCTGGAGATGCGGGCGTTGGTAAGACTACTTTGCTACAGGAAGTAAAGCGAGGTGTAGAGGCTGTAGGAAAGTCGTTGTTGGCTTTTGCCCCCTCCTCCGATGCGTCGCGTTTCGTGCTGCGCAGCAAAGGCTTCGATGAGGCTGAAACCGTTGCGATGCTACTGAACAGCCAGAGGCTTCAGGAGCGTTTGCAGGATAATGTGATGTTGATTGATGAAGCCGGTCTGATCGGTGTGCCGACTATGAATAAGTTGCTGGATATTGCAGCAGCCAAGAATGCGCGGGTAATTTTATCCGGTGACTGGAAACAGCACAGTGCTGTTGAGCGTGGTGATGCGCTGAAGATTTTGGAGACAAAATCAGGCCTTCAAATTGCCCGTGTCACTGAAATATTGCGCCAACGAGGTAAAAAGCTTTACCGGCAAATTATCGAACGCATTGCAAAAAGTATTGGTGTCAGCCATAAGCCGGAGTACCGGAAAAAGGAAGTCGCCAAAGCTTTTGATATGCTGGATCAAGGTGGAAACATCATTGAAATTGCAGACCGGGCAATCCGTGATGCTCGTCTGGCAAAAGAATATTTGAGGGCGTCGGCTGAGTGCCATAGTGATGTAATCACAGTGGCTCCGACTCACGCTGAAGGTCAAGCCATTACGAGCCAGATTAGGGAAGCCCTCCGGGCACATGGTCGATTGGATCGACAAGAGCGGATATTTACTCGTCTGAAAAGTAAAAATTTTACCGGGGCGCAAAAACAGAATCCGAAAAATTATGTGTCCGGTCAGATCATCGAATTTCATCAAAATGCCTCCGGATTTAAAGCGGGTCAGCGTTATGTTGTAAGCACGGTCAGTGAACAGGGTGAGGTGTTAGTCAGGCTGGAAGGCGATGGTAAAGAGACCCCTCTTCTGCTACAGGAGCATCAAAAATTCGGTGTCTACGAACAGGAAAATATCGGTCTTTCCGTCAGTGATCGATTACGGATCACCAAGAATTGTAAGAGCTTGGCCGGAGCGTATCTGTTCAATGGACAGGTTTATGACATTCGTGGATTTGATGACGATGGCAATATTGCGCTATCCAATGGTGAGGTTTTGGTTAAAGATGCAGGGCATTTCAATTTGGGGTATGTCACGACCTCCCACGCCTCACAAGGCAAGGATGCCCGAACTGTATTAATTGCCCAAAGCACACAGAGTTTTGCCGCCTCTAATGACAAGCAGTTCTACGTCTCAGTATCCAGGGGCGCAGAAAACTGTTTTATCTTTACCGATGATAAAGCTGCACTTAAGGAAGCCGTTTGTGAAAATGGCGACCAGATGAGCGCGCAAGATATTGCAGAGGCCGCATCTAAAGAACGTGAAACCCATACAGCCCTTTGTCAAATCAGTATGGCTTGTTACAGGCTTAAGGGGCTGTATGATTCCGCATTACAGATAATGTTTCAAAAGAAAGCAGGAGAAACGCATGGACGCGAAAATCAAGACCAACTGGGTAACTCATACCACCAGGACGCTGGATCAGGAAAAGTCCCTCTTCCGCAATACGAATGAGCGGGCAGTTTCTAGTAAATATTTTGGCGTGGATACCCATTCACGCATCATTCCTTCCATGAATATCTTTTTAAGGACAGGGCGTATGATTTCCGTGCCTTATATACCGCCTCCCGTGATTGATTACGTACCGGAGACCGGCATCCGCATTCTATATACAACCAATGACATACTTGTTAGAGGTCGCCATCTTGATATTTTAGCCCGATGGTTATGCTCTCACAAAGTGATTTGGCTTCGAGAAAGCAGAACCGGTTATGGGCTCGAATCAGAGGATATTTTTATTCAGGACATTGAGGTGGAAAACCACTGATCCCAGATTTGGGTTAGATAGATAACGCGACTTATCAGAATGGTATTTTTTCAAAATTTAGCCCTGATAAGCCCGTTCCAGTTTTTTAGTAACCTTTTCCAACCAGTCATAGAAAGACGCCTCCACGGACTTCTATGGGCAAAAGAACGCGGGTTTTACAGTGGACGGTCGCTCTTTGTCTGTGATGATCCTCTTTGCCCCTCTTGAATAGCCTATATCCGAATACACCGTTGTCACGGTAGGCATAGGGTAGAGCGTCTATAGTCCGTTTCAGACCGAAATTATAGTATGAGGTGGGCTATAAGGGGCATTATTTTGCTGAAAACGCTTGAAAATAGCGTTCATAGATTTAAGTGCCCACTGTCTGACGGGCATGCGGGATATGGTTTTAGATATATATATTTGTGTGAAGTAATTCTGTGAATCTTTTTGCGCCCCTGGGTTTCCGTCTCTATTTCCTGTTTCCGACTCCGCTCCTACGAGGCGTTTCTTTTTTTGCGGCCATCCTGACAAATGGTGCCGAGCGAAGCAGGTTTCTTGCAGGGTGAGGATCAGACCATTACACATTCTGGTGGTTTCGCTCAAAATTACCTCGCACGTAATATAGCCGCACTGCTCAAGGAGCCGCAGGTAATTTTGAATTGTTCGTCGAGATCGACTTAATGCTGTCATCAGATATGGAACTGTTATCGCCAACCATCTTTGATCACGGTTATTACGATAGGTTTCTTCAAGGATTTTTGCCAAACAGATTTTGGCACCATCAGTTAACTCTTTATCCTTTAATATGCTCGAAGGCATTTCCGGGATATATGCCCCCGATGGGATCGGGGCCGCGCGTCTTACCTCTAGGGTATCCTTTTCAAAATCGAAGCTCCAGCTATCGAAGCGCCCATACCGAACAGGGTTAGGTGTGTGGCAATGTTTTAGAGAACGCTCCCTTCTCCGTTCGTACTGTTGGCGATCAAGCCCCTCCTCCTCATCCGAGATCCAACCCATTTTATGTGCAATTGTATAATCCAGGTTGCCGTAAGTCGGTTTTCTCCAGTGTTTCGGTTTCTCTCCAATAACATCTGACAATTGATCGATGCGGCTCATAAGCTTGTGGAGTCTGTGAAATGGAATGGATGTTTGAGGGTGAACCCATCCCGCTTTGGGGTTAAAGCCTGAGATATGGTGTTCTGAACCCGTTCTTTTCGGGCGTGGGGGGATTAATGTGGGGGCACATTGTTCGTATTCGTTTTTCCCCCCTCCTCCGCAGGTATTCATTGGAGAGATGTGCGATAAGTGTTTATTACATGTATAACCCATTATTATTTAAGTCTGAGCCTTCAATTCCTGAAAAAAAGGTATAATAATTCACTGCAAAATCAATTTTTGACTTGCATTATTTAAATATGAGTTATACGTTCAAAGTGTTCAGTTTTGAGTATAACTTTAAGTTTATAAACCGCCGCGCCAACGGCGGTTTTTGCTTTTCAGAGCATTAAAAGCCCGTAGCTTCCTCCTTAAGGTGTTAGTTAGATATATGTTCTGCAAGAAACAGAACAGTGGGGATAATTCCATTGTGATTCTGGTTTCACGTCAATTCCGCTGATAATATCTTATTAGAGAATCTGTGAATAACTATTCACAATACTGTTAACTAATACGTTATAAGTGTTAGTTCATCAAGGAAGAATTTTAACTAACCATATTAGTTAACTGGCAATGCTTACAAGGACTAACACCATGAAACTAACACTAGGTCAAGCCGCCAAGGAAGTCGGAATATCGAAACCCTCACTGTCAGCAGCTATTAAAAAAGGACGTGTTTCTGCGCAAAAGAATGAGAGTGGGGTATATGAAATAGATCCTGCCGAACTGTTTAGAGCTTACCCCCGAAAAAAGGAAGCTAACGAGTCAGCTAACAGCGAAGATTTACCGGAAACTAACCCCCGTAAAGCTGTTAGCGTGAACAGTAAGGATAACACCTTAGACTTACTGTTAGGTGAAAGGGACAAACTGTTAGAGGAAAAAGAAAAGGCGATTCGAAGGCTTGAGCAAGAAAAGTCGGAGTTGAGAGAAGATCTCCAGGAACAGAGAGAGCAGGCGAAGCGTGTCACTCTGTTACTTGAAAACAAATCTTCCGGAGTAGGGGAATTCGAAAGAACCTTCTCGGAATTGGAAAAAAAGCTTGAAGAGCGTTTCTCCAAACAGGAAAAAGAACAGGAAGAACAACGACAAAAAGCACACAAAGAGAAGAGGGATCTGGAAAAATCTGTGGGTGTATATAAAACGACATTTTTTGCGATTATATTGATTTTTCTGGTTGCGTTGTCGGTCATCTATGGAAAAGTGTATTTGTAATTAATTCTTGTAGATCGCATGATCCTGTTGAAGTCGCGATGGGATTTTAAGCTGGTTGACGTGGTTGTTAAGTTATGAACTTAATAAGTTCATAACACAATATCATAACTTCATAATATTTCCGTTGATAACTCTTGTGTTTGCAAATGATAGTCTTGTCAGAGTTGATGAATAGGGTAGGGTGGTCTTATGAACTTAATATCATAAGTTCATAATTTAATAATAAAAGGGATGTAATTATGAAGGCACCAAAGATTGATGATTTAAGTCAGTTTGCATCTGATGATAAATTTTATAATGTAGCAAGATCTATTCAAGAAGAGTCCAAAAAGGTAATTCCCAAAACCTACAGTATTTCGCAAGCTGATATTAAATGGATTGCCACAATTGCGGCAAGGCTGGCAGAAGACGCCGGGCAACCTGTGTCGGCAAGTACAGCCTTGAGATTAATTATCAGTGAACACAAAGCCAAGAAGGAGGGCAAGTGATGAAGGGAATCAAGATTGCGAGTGAAAAAGGGGGCGTTGGCAAAACAACGCTTTGCCATGCATTGGGATTAGGGGCTGCTCTGAGAGGTGTTCCTGCTCATTTGATGCATACGGATAACAGACCGCCGATGACAGTGCAGGGTAGGCCGTATATGTATTACGATGCCAGAGATCCTAAGATACTGGCTAATTTAATGGGGGCTGCCGTTAATGCCGATGGCTATTGCATTGTTGATAGTGGGGGAAACAGACCGGATTTTGATAAATGGATTGCGCAGTCCGTTGACTTGGTGATTGTTCCGGTGATTGCTGATGAGGAAGCTATCGATCTGGGACTGACGCATGCGGAATTGCTAAAAAGTCACGGCGCGGAAAACGTTAAGTTCGTCTTGAATGCAGTCTCCGGCAATCGCTTCGAACGTAAAGCGGATTTCGAAAACTACTACAGTCGAATACCCAAAGAAATGGTTATAGGTCAGCTCCCGCGAGTTGCCGGTGTAAAACGACTGAGAAATCCGGATGGCGAGCCCTTTCAAACGCCTCCAACCAACGTCAATAACTTCTGCCGTAATTTCTATTTCATGGTCAAGCAGGCTTTGGAAGAAATCGAAGCCGATCACACCCGATGCCCCCATTGAATGCCCGCATTGGCACAATCGGGATCATTACAAAAAACGGGAAAGCGTTCCGGAACTCATCTCGTGCCGTTCCTCGGCTACTATGCAAGGTTACTGACACCCTGCATTTGTATTTCTGCTCCCCTTATTCTTTCTCCGGCAAGTGTGAAGGATACTCAAATATCATGTCCATATAAGGTAAGACTATTCAGTACATTCTTGACCGGAACAATAAGCAAACTCGGGGAGATGTGATAATCGCCGCCGTGCGTCTTGGTATAGCTCTAAACATTCTTTGCGGTTTTTGGATTGCCTCTTACATTCATAGAACAGAAAAAACAGGTCTTTGTCTTCACAAACGGCAACGATATAGCAGACCTTAAAGAAGTATCTTTTCTGTTGTTTCGTCATGTCTTTCATAAATAGTGCCACCTCGATAAAATTAATGGTGGGACGGGTTCATCATGTGTGTGGGAAGTGAACCCGTCCCATAGCTAAGGCCTAACGGCCTGTAAAATAAGTCGTTACATCAAGCCTTTAATTCCCGGCTCAAGGTCTTATAAGAGACGCCTAGTTTTCGGGCGAGTGACGTTATCGTGATCGCAGGGTGAAGTGTTATTTGCTCCTTCGCCCATGTGATATTTTGGGATGTGAGCTTACGTGGCCTGCCCAGTTTTATACCTCGTTTTCTGGCAGCAGCCATACCTGCCTTGGTGCGCTCTGATATTAAATTCCGTTCTAATTCTGCGAAAGCATATCGGATTTGATACATACATTTTCCTAGTGCTGTGGTTGTATCGATCTGTTCGGTTAGAGAGATAAATTCGATGCCGTCTGCCTCAAACACTTCCAACATTTCAAGGGCATGGCGTAGAGAGCGAAACGCCCGATCCATCTTCCAGATCACCAGCGTATCACCCGCGCTGAGGGCTTCCAGTGCCGCGTCCAGCCCGACGCGCTGCCTACATGTTGCAGAAACCCCCTGATCGGTAAAGATGCGTACGCACCCCGCCTCCTGAAGGGCATCAAGTTGCAGGTCAAGATGCTGCTCATCTGTGGACACACGGGCATAGCCAATGGTTTGTCCTGCGTGTTTTTTACTAAGTTTTTGAATCACTTAAGGAATCCTAATTCTTTTGTCTAAGCATAGACAAAATGGAACCTTTGTTTCCCATGCCTCAAAGTCGCTCTGAAAGCCATGCTTCGCATCGCAACTCCTTGAATTCTCCAGACCTTACATCCCACAAAAATCTTTATGGAAATACTAACAAAATGGTTCCCTTTTGCTTCCTCCAGACTTGCATGAAACGACCAGGTTCTTAAACCCGGAACTGCATCCCACCACGATTTATCCACAAGCAAAACAATCAATATGACTTAAGGAGTTGGCTATGCAGTTTCAAAAATCATGGGCGCAATCATCATGCGCGTTTTTACTCACTCTGACGCTTGGCGCATGCGGGGACGGCTCATCAGGTGGTGGCTCTTCGGATGATGCAGGGGACGGTAGCGGTGGTGGTTCCACTGAGAACTATAGCGTTGGCGGGACGATTAGCGGTAATAGCGGTGATGTGGTTTTAAGTCTGAACGGCACGGAAGAAACATTTAGCGCTTCACCGTTTACATTCACCGCCACATTGGAAAACGGGACGGATTACGCCGTAGCGTTTGTTTCCGCCGATGGTGATTTGAGTTGTACGGTGGAGAATAGCAGCGGCACGATTACCGCCAATGTCAGTAATGTATCGGTGACATGTACGCCCCCTGTGACCACCACGGGTATGCGGGTGTCAAAGATCGAGCGGGATTTTGACAATAACGGCACTCCTGAAATGACTTCAACCGTGACCTATAGCGCGGATGCCCGCGATGTCACGATTGAAACGACTTATCTGGATGACGGAACGCCCGATCAATTCCGCTTGGGCGATGATGATATTGTTGCGATCAGCAATGACCTGTCGTTCACAGAAAATGGCTTGCCGCTCAGTGTGAGTATTGAAAACCTGTTTGCGGACAGCACCACCGAATTGATCTCCTTTACCTATGCTTATACCTCGGAAGGGTTGATCGAGACGATCACGCAAGAGGTTATCAATCCTGATACGTCCCTGACGCTGGTCTATGTGCCTGAATATACGGATGGGGTTTTAACGGCTCTTACATTTGATAACGGGTTTGTTACGGGTGGCTGGTATTTTAGCTATGACGGTGATGGCCGTTTGGGGGAAACCGAGTATCGTGTGGGAGGTATGGTTCAAGAGCGCGCACTTTACACATGGCGCACTGACACTCAGCTTGAGCGTATCGAAAAAGAAGAGCTGAGCAGCGGCGTGATAACATCGCTTAATGTGTTCTTTGATGAAAGCGGCGTCCTGCAAAATGCGGTGCATAGTGATGATATGAACCCTGCATTTGCAAATACCAACTATACAGAAAATCTTACCTTTGATGAGGATGGCAAGATCACCCGTATTGCCTTTGATCCGCTTTCTACGGGAGAGGTAAAATCATCAGAAAGCTATATCTGGGAAGAGGGCGCGTGTTATCAGATGTTCGTGCCGCAGCCTGCACAAATCATCCTGCCCAATATGATGGCGGGCGATGCACCGCTGTTCCCGGCAGGAATCTTTAACCTGACCTTGGGTTGTCACCCTTAAGGGTTAAATCATGCCGCTGCCCACCCCAACGGGTAGCGGCAGGGAGATTATCAGGCATGCATGATCCGTCCAATATCAGAACATGGGTTTTGCGGTTGAAAAACCGCTACCCTGAAAACCGGATATCAAAGCTCGAACGCTTGTTGAGTGACGGAACATTAAGCAAGCATCAATGTAAACTGATCAGACATGCTGCTGTTAGCATCCTTGAACAGGAACGGCATGCGGCAAACCAAAATCAATACCCCCGATAAGGCCACAAGGGGCTGAAAGAGCTGACAGGATGGCTATTCAACAGGGGAAACGTGGATGTGGTTAAAATTTGCACAAATTTGTCATTTCATGGTAAGTCTTAATGAGGTGATACGTTATAATAACAGAAAGATTTGGTCATGGAAGACCATGAAGATTACTTTAAAAAATGCGGAACATGGGGAATTGATAGCGTGGGTGTTAATCCCAAGACGGGCAATGTGGTAGCCTATTTTACCAATGCCGTGAAGTATGGTTCTCGACGCGCTCCCGATAATGAAGAAAACATTTATGAGTGCACTCAAAGGGATATTGCTTGGTTTGCCAATTCAAAAAGTTATTTACCGGAAAATGCCGCTCGGCACAGTCTTCACGTTGTGCATGTATTTGAAACAGCCCGGAAAGCCATTCAAGATTATAAAATCGAGAATGGCATTCCGATTACAACACCGCCTGTTGATTTGGAGTCCCTTCCCGGTGAGGCCCAGTTCGGGATTGCGGCGAATGCCCCCAAATTTTGATTGTTAGGCTGCCAGCTTCTTTAATTCCAAAAACTCCTTATGTATCTGGAGAGCATCCGCATTCGATTCTTCCAATAAAACGGCAAGTCTAGAACTTAGTTCATGGTATGTGAAATGCGGGCTAAGGTCCCACTTTGTTATCAACGCATTAAGTCTAGTTGAGCTATCATAAAAACTATCTTTGGTCGATAACCCTTCCTCTTCGTCCAACAGTTCCATTCCGAGTTTTTTGCGTGCGCCTTCGTGGTTGGGGTCGATCCTCATGGCCTTCTCGGTATGATTTTCCGGTTTTACGTTCTCTTTAACATTTTGTATAGGAGAAGAATAATCAGCCTTGGCATTGACATTTTCTTTATCAGATGGCCTCCGCTTTTCCGGGTGTAGAATTAAGTCTCTTGCCTTTGTCACTTTATAAACATTCTTCCATAGCATCTCTTTGTTGTTACTATGAATGCGAAGGTCTCCCATATCGATTAACCGTTTTGTCGAAATAAGCGGTTTGTTCTCTATGTCTGCTGCTGCCCCGTCCAGGCTTATTGAGGGCACGTTACCAGACAACAGTTTTTCAATATAAGCCGTATTTCCCCTGATAATGTATTTTACAAAGGGGTTGGGGAACATCTCTAACACATAAGGCCTGAAAGTAATGTTGTCTCGATTTTTTCCGTGATTTTTGGTCGCGGAATCAATTTCCGCGAATAACTTACGGAGGGCATACCAATAGGAAGGAAGGGAAAATATAAGTGCAGGGGCAAAAGAGAATAAGAGCGAATGTCCAATGCTCTCTTCGATATCATAGCCCGATGCTTCTTCATAAATAGCTCCAAAAATCCAAAGCCCAATGAATGGTATTGCAGCGAGAATGAGCCATCTATTTAAAAGCCAGTGTGGTTTTGGGAGAACAGAAAACCGATGTCCCACCAGAAACCAAATTGAGAAAGGAATAATTGCCAGTGCAAGGAAAGGCATTCCGTTGTCTAAATTAAAATACCATACTTCTTTATCGATATAATTCGGTTTAGGTGGGCCAATACGTATTCCGGTCGCAACATATTCCCTTTCTATTTTAGTGCCAATGTCTATGTTCATATCATGACGATAGATGTCATATGAGCATATTGAGCACCACAACAAGGCAAGCACGAAGCCTATGGCGTAGCTTTTATATGGTGTCGAGTAGTTCGAAAGAATAAGGGAGTGTGACTTGTCCAACATACCGTTTCCTTCCGCTGATGACGGGTTTGGGATTCAATGACCTGCATGGAGTATATCGTTATTTAGTGATTTTCTGTAATGCCAGAGCATGCCAAGAAATAAAGTCTTTAACTCGTACACTGTAAATTATAAATTAAGAAACGCCATAATTGGCTAAAGTCTGATTTTTGAATAATTGTCCAAGAATATAATTTTACTTAGTATGAGGACGTTTTTATTCTATTTTTAATCCTTTATATGTTATTAATAAATACGAAAGGATTTTAGATTAATGGCGAAAATAACCAATGAGCTGATTTATGAGGTTCTGAAAAAAATTCAAAATGACGTTGCTGATCTTAAGAAGGGGCAGCGTGATCTCAAGGACGGTCAAATTTCATTACAGGAAGGTCTACACTCGATCCGAGGGGACATTATTCGTCAAGAACGTGCTATTGCATCGTTAGAGTTAGATGTTGAGCGTATTAAGACTCGTTTGGATATCGCTGACTAGAAAGCCACAATTTTCCATAATAAATGTTATCACTTTGCGCTATGTAAAATAATTGCATGCCCCTTCCGCTGATCCCAGACTAAGTTTTGGCGGCTCATGGCACCGACGTGCCCACAGGGCCTACCTGAAAGGCCAGGACGGTAATGAAGTGCATGCGTTACTGTGTAGACGGGCTTCAATCTGAGAAAGATCCTGAAGAAGCTGGCCCAGCTTCTTTGGGCTTTGAAATTGACGCATCCAATGGCCGCTAATGTCGAAAAAATGATGAAGTTGCTTCGACTTTACCTGGCCAATAAAGGGAAGTTTTACTCAGGCCAGCTAACGACGGCGTAAAAACAGGGGTTCTTTAGGGACGACTATCTAAAAATGAGTTCCTTTTGCGCAAATATTTTCCGAATGGCCTATTTTTAGTCACAGAGGACAAAGAACCCATCATAGTGCCAGGAACAATTCAGGGGGAATAAAGCATGTGCGGGCGTTACAACGTGATCGACTCCGCAGCGGTTATCGGGATGATGGAAGGTATGGGGTTTGATGTATCACACCTCAAACCCAGAGCGCAGCCGGACGAATACAATATTGCCCCTACCGAGGACGTTTTGGTCATGATCAAGGATGAGATTGCCAAGATTGTTCGTGAGATGCGGTGGTGGTTGACGCCGAGATGGGCTCCTGAAATCTCAGCTAAATATTCCATGTTTAATGCCAGGGCAGAAACTCTTGAGACAAGCAAAGCCTTTGGCGGGCCGTTCAGAAACCGCCGCGCAATTGTGCCTGCTTCGGGGTATATAGAATGGTCGGTGGTTGAGGGCATCAAACAGCCCTTCTATATTCGGCCTGAGCGAGGGTATTGCTTTTTCGCGGGGTTATGGGATAGGTGGGAGAAAGGCGATCAGCCACTTGAATCCTGTACGATCATCACCACCGAGGCCTCTCCATTGATGAAGGGTATACATCATCGCCAGCCTCTTTTTATCACACCCGATCAGTTTGATTTGTGGTTGGATTCTTCTGTTGACCTCAGTGAGATCCGTCCTCTGTTGTTACCCATAGAGTTGGAGGGTTGGGTTTATTATCCGATTAGCAAAATGGTGGGCAACGCCCGAAATAAGGACGCTTCCCTTATGCAGCCGATAGGCGATATTAAACCACTCGGCGAGAAGTAGTTTCACTTTCAGACACAAGTTTATCAGTCTCAGAGAAATCTTCGGGTAGAGAGCAGACCAAGCAAACGATGCTTGATGTTTCAACGGGCCGGGTGAGGTTTGCGTTAGTACGGTGTTGTTCCCATTCCACAAAAGAGGAATGGCCGCAAACTTTGCAAATGTAGCGATTCAGGTCATCCATGTTCATTCGTCCTTGATGGTTTTGAAGGTAGGCGACCCGCTCCGGGGCCGCATTCACTGGGCACTTCCTTGTAGCGCGCATCCGTGCGAGTGATGTGCGTATCCTAATGATATCCGGTGTGTCACAAAAGAGGATGTTTCCTTATCTTCTGTGCGATATCTCTTACAGATGTCAGTCCCTAAATGGCAAGTCCATTTATTAGTTCGTTGACTTCGTCTATTGCATCCAGTGTTTTTTGTAGCCACTCGTCATCGTTCTCGAACAATTTTCGAGCACTTCTCAGATTCTCCAATGCTGAGTCGTACCATTTAGGAGTGCTGGTGTTTTCCCCCTTCATTTTATAAAGAAGGCCGATATCGAAAAGGTTGAAAGCATAGCTTTTTGTAGTCTTATCACAAAAATAGGACATTGCTTTCTCATACGTCGCAATAGCTTCATCTAATTTAGAAAATTCCTTATAGTCACCCAGTATGTATATTTTCCCCAAACAAATTGCCTTCTTGACTAAGCATTCCCTTATAAAATTATCACCATGAGGTGCGTAGAAAGGTATTGCTTTGTTTAAAGCGCTTTCGGCTTCCCTTAAGGCTTTTGGGTCATTATCATAATCCGCTATGAACATCATTACACTTGACATGCATTGCAGGTTGTAGGGGTATAAAATGGATTCTTTTCCCTCATAATAAGAAACTGCTTTTTTAAAAGCCTGTAGACTTTCTTTGGCAAGATCAACATTATTTTGTATTTCAGCTAGTCCGAATTCTGATTTTCCCATACCTTGCCATGCGCCTGGGTGGAACTCTTTGTATGGTGATTCTATTAGACGATTATTTATCGCTATGCACTCCATTAATAGTGTTGGATCACTATTGATCGTAAATAGATCGTACATAGCATTGCTTAGATCGAAACTAATATCTAAGCCAAGATATTCAAGGTTTTGTTCGCTAGCCTTATCTATTGTTTCTTTAAATATTTCAATCGCTTCTTTTGTCGGTGCGGAAGTATTTGTTAATTCGCCTAATTTATATAGGTTTAACGCAATGCTTCGTTTGATAGATATCCAGTGTTCGGCTTCTGTATCTTCTTGCGGGATTAGCGGTAAAAGGGACTTTAGAGCCTTGGTGGAATGTTCCAGGTGTTCCGTGTTTTTCTCAATATTCGCCAGATCACGATAGAGTTTGGATAGTTGTTCGCAGTATTCTATCCAAGTTTTCCTATTCAAAAGCTTTGACGTTTCCTTAATAAGATCTTCATATACAGTAATTGTTTCTCGAAGTGTCTTAGAATTTTCGTTTCTGCATAGTGCCTCCAGGTTAAATTTTCCATAGTGTTCAGATGCAGAAATCCAAAATTTTCTATCCTTTTGTTTTATAGAGTCCGTTCTACACCTTTGGTATAGCTCTTTTATCTTATTAAAATGAAAATACGAGCTGGCGGAGGTCTTCTCCCAAAAGAGAAGTGTATTAGCCAAGTGAAGTGTTGATTCGGCTTCGTCTATATTGTGGTGTAGTCCTTGGAATAGAGAGCCATGTATTTTCAACGCAGCCTCCAATTGCTCTCTTGCCAATTCTATATCTCCTGTGGATATATAAATTGAAGACAAAAAAATGTACGCCTTAATTTCATAGGGAAAAAGTTCGATACACCATTTGAAGGGACGTAATCTATTTTTCGTATTTTCTGCATTCTTGCTCAGTTCAAGACAAAATTTGTAGAAGTCAGTGCTACATATATTTTTACCCAACTGATCAGCATATTTTCTCGCAGACTGATATTCATCAAGGCGCAGATATATTTTTACTAAACCCCGACATGCTGAGATACTGTCAGGATTGATTTTTAACATTTCTAAATAGCATTCTTTTTGGCTTTGCAATAACTGGAAGTTCTCAGATTCTTCAAACTCCATTTCAAATAGAATTGCTAAAGAAAGGTAGGCTTGGCATATGTCTTTATCTTTTGCATGCGACTCTTCCAGTGTGTTTAACTGGCTATAGAGAAGTTTTTTGGCTTCATTGAAGTTGTCCTTTTCAAGGAATAAAGTCAGATCATCAAAAGCAATATTGTTAAAGAAATAATTATCCAAGGAACCTAGTTTTTTCAGATAGAGAGCCGCCTCCTCATTTTTGTCTTTGCGCTTAAGTTCTGCCATTAATTCTACCAACAGACCAGCGTCATTAGGATATATGCTTAACCCTTTTTTAAGAAAAGACTCAATATTTGAGCTTGTGTCCGTGTTTCTTAAACAGTGAATTAGGCCCCTATAAGGCCAAAAAAATGTCTCGTCTATATTGATTGCTTGTATGTATTCGTTTGATGCCTCTCTATATTGTCCGAGGTGTTCGAAACACACACCACACTGAAATGCAAGAAATGCAGAATCAGGGAATTGCTTCTTAGATTCTTGTGCTATCACCAGTGCTTTTTGCGGTTCTTTGGCGTTTCTTAATGCGGCCAGATGGGCAACTATTACCCCTAAGTTTTTGGGGGCTTTGTGATACAGACTTTCCGATAATTTATACGCTTCCTCTTTTTGACCACGCCTAATCAAAAGAGAAGCTTTTAGTGCCAATAAATCGGTGTTGTGAGGAACGGCATAAAGAAGCTGTTCAACATCAAGGAAAGCTTTCTCAAGATTTGTGCTATTGGGTTTGAATGACTTGCTTTTTCCGTAAGGGTAGCCGTTTATGCTTTTCTTTATTGATTCAATTTCGTTTTTAATCGTAATGCTATCCTGGAGAGAGAGAGGCTGCACTTCCCCGGGACTATCGAAGCCGGAATCCAGGAGCATCCGGATCGTTTTTTCTTTATTAATAAAAGCTCTATGTTGGTTACCGTATTTATCGAATGTACTGTTTTTAAAAACTTTATGATTTTTACAGTATTCGACGAATTCGCGGAGATATTCTGAATCTGATTTTCCACTGATTTCAGCGGCGTTGGTAAAAATTTCCTTAGCCCTCTCCGGCCTTAGGCCTCCCGTGTTGCTCACGGCAAAGGTATGCATCTTGATTTGAATGGGGGCTGATTTGTCCTTGCTGTCTGTTTTAAAGCGGGATACCAGAGTTTTAAATTGAGCAGTAGTCAGAGAGGATTGGATGAAGGCTTTAAAAACTGCCGCCTCGGATATGTGGGGTGGAAGATGAATAACAAATCTGGATGAGCAGTAGTCACAAACCTTCTTTAATAAGTCTTCATATTCAGGATGAAGGTCGTAGGGAGGCACGTGGATTCCATCCCTGTTTTTGTCATCCATCTATATCGAGCCTCGGATTATTCTAAAGAGATATCTCGATCATAATGTGTCTTAAAATTATACACAAACCGGCCCGTTGTCCGAGTGGTTCTTAATCCATGCCCGCCGGGCCGGAGAATTCTTCCCCAATGGAGCGTTCAGCCTTTTTTCTCTCCCGGCGTGCTCTTCTGAAGGCTCTGCTTTCCGCAGTGTGTTCATACATCGTATCTGCTGATTCATGACCGTATGTTTCGCCAACATAGTAGCGGAACAGGTCGTTAATTACATCGCCCCGGTCTTTCCCGTTGATACTACACGCATCGTTAAAAAGCTCTCGCCAAACCGGATCTACATTTTTTATTGTGAGTGTTACCGGCTCTTCTTCTTGAATATTATCTGGCATGAATTCCCTTTCATGTTTAATTCAACTCCACATCCTATCCGTAAAGTTTTACGGAAAAAAAGTCAAATAAAATTAGTCGTTTACAGCAATATTTCATGGCCTTCGCATCACTTACGGAAGTTTCCGTAAGTTTGTACAGAGACGGCTTTTCCCCACTTTGAGACAGTCGCTCCAAGGAAAAAACTTGGAGGCTGACATGCTGTTTTTAATTCTCGCTGCACTTCTCGTCGTTAACGCTCTCGCAGGATTGGCGATTTCTATCAAAACAGGAAACGTGCTCTGGGGGTTGTCTTTTGTCGCTCTGCTTCTAAGCGCATTTCTGATGATCTCTGAGCGGCTGTAAAGCTGCTTAGAGATTCCTTATCTGTTGATAGAAAGGAGGTATAGAGATCCAAGACTACCGTTAAAGCTGATTTTCTCAGGCGTGTGTGGTGTACGCATAACACCACACTCAAACGATCACTCTAAAAATTTTGGAGCTGTGTATGAAATTTGATAAGCCATCCCCGTTTGAGGGGATATCCCCGCCATCATTTTCAGTCGTTATGAAGGTCATATTCTGCGTGGGGCTGGAATTGGCAATGTTTACCATGTTTTTCGCGATTTATACAGAAACCATAGGGCTTATGGATGAGACGTATCTCTCGGAGCTGCCGCTTATTGGATCGGCCTTTAGCATGATGGATGCGGATGCCAATGCAAGTCATATCATTTCAGCGTTGCTTGCAACATTCTCTGTCGCCACGCCCATTGTTCTGTGGGGTGAGATCCACCGACAAAATATCCTCCAAGATCCGCAGGAATGGTTCAGCCACCCACAAAATCAGGTTTTGGCCGGGTTGTCTGTGCTTGTCCTTGCACTGGTTATCGGGCTGGAGTGTGTGAATCTCTATACGTTAATCGCCCAGCAAAACGCCGGTTATGTGTTTGTGGCTGACACATCGGATCAAGGATTGATGGCATACCTCGCACAAAACAAAGGGCTTGCGGTCGGCGTAAGCCTGATCATGGCGCTTATCAACATTCTTCTCGCCTTATTTACCACTCGCGCGCTACGTTCCCTCAAATTTTCTCAGGAGTAAGCGAAATGAAAGCTAAATATCTTGTTGTTCTGCTTATGTCTGTAACTCTCTTTGGGTGTGGTGCGCCAGCCTCAGAGCCCGCGCATATTTCCTCCGAAGCGATATTCCTGCTGCTGGAAAACGGCGGAAGCGTACCAGGAGAAAATCAAGCTGCTTCTATCAATGCGGCCAATCATCTGCTTCAGAAGCTGACCAAACTGGATCGACATAAGGCCTCTCGGAATGCCCAAATCTATATAGTGCTGAGCGCTAAACCCAATGAAATTGCATGGTCCGGAACACCTCGCCAATTGCTGGAGCAAGCCGCAGATGTTAAGGGTCTCATGGACTTCACGCCGAGCTTTTCTGATCTGGTGATGGCGTTTGACGAGATCAAAACGACCATTGATCTGACCATGCCCGATAAGGTGCGTCTTTACTGGATTGGCCCGGTTATACATGTGCCATTTCAAGATACAAATGGTCAAAAACTGGAAATTAAAGTACCGCAGCCCATACCTGAGGGACTGGCACTGACTGAGATTTCCAAACGTCTAAGCGTGCTCAAGATCATGGGGGTGCACCCTGATCAGGAACAGGTTTTGACCTCTTATCTGGCAGGACTGGGCGTGCTTCAGCGGGCTCGAAACCGAGAGATCGATTTTGCCTTGCTGGGTGCAGCGCAAACCAAATCCCACCTGAACGATTTAATGTAGGGAGGGTAGAGTATGAGTATTGTTCTACAGGGGCTGGCCATCGCTACGATGGCCGCCACATCCCTCTTCCCCCTATCGGTACGCTCTGCGGCGGAACCTCTTACCGACAAAACACAAATCTCTATTCAAAGCCGCGTTCAGGAAAACGTGCCTGAGATTGTTATCACAAGCAGATTTGATTTCGGGAAGCCCTTGTCCCTTAAGATCAAAACTGACCCGGCTTTTGACGTTTCGGATGCTCTTATCCAGCTCGTTCAGAAACTGGATATCCGTGATGCGCAAGGAGTGCTCATCACTTCGGGATTTGATATTGCGCCAGATCACAGGCTGGTGATTGGTTATAGCGGTGGAACGTCAGAAATTATAAGCGTCACGCCCACTCCGAACGGTCTGCGGGTGGTTGGCAGTTTCAAAGATAAGGCGGGGAACTTTGTGTCCCCGCCTGCGGGCAGACTCGCAGCCTATACAACCTACGGGGAGAAGCTGTGTTTCTCCTATGAAACGGTAGCGCAGGCAGCCCCTCGCATGGCGTTTACGCTGTTGCTGGATCGTAGCGGCTCGATGGGCGGCAGTATTGAAGCGGTGAAGCAGGCAGCCAGAAGCTTTCTAAGATTGCTGCCTGGCTCGGCTGAATGTGCGGTGGCGAACTTTAACTCAAGCTGGACATACGGGCACTCCCATTACCAATCCTGTCATCGCAATGACTTTGGGTTTGAGTCCATTGAAGCCGATGGTGGGACGGAAATTTATGCACCTCTTAAGGATGCCTATCTCACCCTGTCACGCCCCTATTTCGATGCAGCACAAAAAGCCGTAATTATTATCAGTGACGGCTATACCGTTATCGATGCTCAGCGTAAGCAAGAGCTGATGGCACTTAAGAAAGACACTCTGACCTTTGTGTACTTGATTGGTTCCAGCAAAAAGGATGAGCTGGAGGGCGTAACCGATCACTTTATCGCTGAAGGTGGGGATTTGCACCAGTCGTTATCACGGTATTTCGATCTGTTGGGGCAAGCCTACCGTACGCAAAAAGTCCTGAATGTTAAACCTTGCAATGGTGGCAGCCATGCAAGCCCCTAATCAGGAGCCCTCGCGCATTTATAGCTATGACCCGGCCCTGCATGGGTCATCGCAATGGGCGACACGTGCGCATCTGAAATCTCGGAACTATGGGGATAAGGGCCGTATCTTTTTAGGATACGGCCTGCCGGAACCGGGATGTCCGCACCAAATGATACTGACCACCAATACGCTACGCCACCTCTTGACCGTCGCGCCGACACGGAGTGGCAAGCTGATTTCCGCCACCGCTCCGCGTTGCCTGGAGCACATGGGGTCTTTGGTGGCGATTGATGTCAAGAATGGGGAGCTGGCTTTGGTCAGTGCGCGGTTTCGGCGTGATGTGCTCGGCCAAAAGGTGGTTTTGATTGATCCTTGGAATGTGGCCGCGAAATTGCTCGGCATGGACACTGCGCGTTTTAACGTGCTTGATTGGCTGGATGCCGAGAGTGATGATTTTGTTGATGATGCCATGCTCGTGGCCGATAGCCTTATTGTTGCACAAGGCAAAGACCCGTTTTGGGATAATGAAGCGCGCGCCCTGATCATGGGGCTGGTTCAATATGTGGCAGCTACGCCGTTACCCCTGATCCCCACAGACGTGAAATCGCGTGATCTGGCGCAAGTGCGCAGGCTTTTGAACTTGCCGCCTGAGCGTTTCAAGGAGTTGTTGGCGGGGAAATTTGAGCAAGGGCAAGACGGAAGCTCTGTACTTGTCGCGCCGGGAATGGCTCAAAGCCGTAATGAGCATGTACGTGCGGCATCTGCACGGATACTCAATAAAGCGCCAAAGGAGTTCTCCAGCGTTCTTTCCACGGCGCAACAACACACGCATTTTTTGGAAAGCCCGCGAATTCAATGTGCGACCGGTACATCGGATTTTGATGTCAATGATCTACAGTTTGGCAAGATGTCGGTGTATATCATTTTGCCTGCCGGAAGATTGTCTACCTATAACCGTTTTTTGCGGATGCTGCTTAGTATTTTTATCACTGCGGCAACGCGCTTTTCTATCAAACCTAATCCGCCCGTATATTTTCTTGTTGAGGAAGCACCCGCTTTAGGGCGACTAGATGTGCTTGAAACCGCCTTTGGGCTGTTGGCCGGATACGGTATACAGCTCCATCTCGTGATACAGGATTTTAATCAGTTACACGCCCTTTACGGTGTTCGCTGGCAGACATTTATAGGCAATAGTGGTGTTGTTCAATTTTTCGCCAATCGTGATCCGATGACCGCAGAAGTTGTTTCGCGGTTGTGCGGTATGACGACTATCGAGAACTTAAGCGAAGAAACGGTGGCTAGACGTGCAGGGCTGCTCTCAGCTCCCAACTACTTTTCCAAACAAGATTCTATGCATGGTCGGGCTTTGATTACTCCTGATGAGGTGATGACACTACATCCTGCGGTGCAAATCCTGATCCTGGCAGGCGCGCATCCGGTTATTAGCGTTAAAACCGTGCACTTTATGGATCGGCGCTACCGCAGGCCAAACGGCCAGCCGATCTTTGATACACATCCCCATTACCAAGGGGCCGCTTTACCAAAATCTATAGATTTTCTACGCCAGGGCGAAGTTGCCATCTCGGCATTAACGGGACTTCTGGGTGGAGGGTAGAGCAGAGATGAATAAAGTTCTTTTACCCTGGATTGTGATTGTTTTTCTGTCATTGGGCGCATATTACACCGCATTGGTGCTGAACACCCCCTATTCACCGTATAACCCCTACGATCTCTGGTATTACATCTATTGGGGCTCGCCCTGGGCGTTACTCATCGTTTCACTTTGGGCGTGGTATAGATGCTTTATCTGGCGGCGGATGATGGCACGGCAGTCCCCCTCTTCTTCGTTCAGTCGTACGGAAATCTCTATTCACTTATCGAGCCCGCGACCAGGGATGCTAGAGCGTTTATGTGCTCTGTGCGTGCTTCTCGCGCTGGCTGCCATCTTAAAGCAATTTGGCGTGCGGGACATCGGATGGTGGGTTGGAGGCCTAATGGTGGGCTGGTACGCCCTTCGTTTGATGTTTAAGCGAATGGCGTCGTCATGAGTAACAAGACTTTCTCTGATTCTTTTGGGGATAAGGGTTTGAAGACCTCGCAAAAAGCGAGTCATAATCAAAACTCCCTTGAAGATCGTTTGCGCGAATTCGTGAAGCTGCTGGCGCGTGGCGCGGCGGAAAAAGACTTTCTCGATAGCTTCAAACATGACGCGCACCGCCTTCAGCCCCCGGAATAGTCGAAAAGGTTAAACGTCGATGATACTACGTGCTGCACTATATGCTCGCTATAGCTCTGACCTGCAAAGCGAGGCCTCAATAGAAGATCAAATACGGCTTTGCAGTGAGCGTGCTCAAAGAGAAGGCTGGAGCGTTGAAAATTGCTATACCGATGCCGGACTATCGGGAAGCTCATTGATGCGCCCCGGTATTCAAGCGCTGATGCAGGATGCCATGACCGGTAAGTTCGATATCGTCGTGGCCGAAGCGCTTGACCGCCTTAGCCGGGATCAGGAAGACGTTGCGGGTTTATATAAACGCATGGAATTTGCCGGGGTAAAAATATTTACCCTGTCTGAAGGGGAAATTTCCACCCTTCATATCGGACTAAAAGGCACGATGAATGCGCTGTATCTCAGTGATTTGGCCGACAAGACCAGACGAGGGTTGAGCGGACGTGTCGAAAACGGCAAGTCCGGTGGTGGATTGTGTTATGGCTACCGCGTTTTAAAACAGACCGATGCTGTGGGAGAGGCGGTGCGCGGAGAGCGCGAAATTGATGAGGTGCAGGCTGAAATTGTGCAGCGCATCTTCCGCGAATATGCCTATGAGAATAAATCCCCGAAAGCCATTGCAGCGCAGCTCAATAAGGAAGGCATTGCCGGGCCGTCAGGCAATGCTTGGGGGCAAAGTACAATAAATGGAAACCGTAAGCGCGGGACTGGCGTTTTAAACAACGAGCTATATATCGGGCAGCTTGTCTGGAATCGCTTGCGTTATATTAAAAATCCTTCAACCGGGAAACGTGTTTCACGGTTTAATTCCGAAAGTGCGTGGATACGTCAAAGCGTTCCGGAGTTACGGATTGTTTCTGATGAGCTGTGGCAGTCGGTTAAGGCGCGACAATCCGAGTTGGATAAATCCTGTACCACATTGGCCGCCTATAATCGTCCGCAATATCTTCTTTCCGGATTGCTGGAATGCGGCGTATGTGGCGGTGGTGTATCCAAAATCAATAAAGAGCGTTACGGCTGTTCCTCTGCGCGTAACAAAGGCGAGAGCGTTTGCGCCAATAAGACGACCATAAAACGCGAAGTTCTTGAATATAAAGTCTTGCATGCTTTGCAGACGCATTTGTTGCGTGATGATTTGGTGAAGGTTTTTTGCGAGGAATATACAAGGCATCTCAATGCTCTGAATGCCGCACATCGTTCAGGGTTGGAGCGTTCCAAATCTGAAAAACGTAAGCTGGAAAAAGAAAAGGCGAATATTATTCAGGCCATCAAAGATGGTGTGCCTGCCACAATGGTTAAAGATGCTCTGGAGGATATTGCCAACAGGGAAAAGGTTTTAGAGAGCGCCATCAAAGAGCATGCCTCCGAACCTCGGCCTCTCATTCATCCTGCGATGGCTCAGCACTACCGTAAAGAAGTGTCGCGGCTCAGGGAAACCTTATCGAGTGCTCATTCAGCGCAGGCGCGCGAGCATTTGCGAGGACTGATTGAAAAAATTGTCTTAACACCAAAGTCAGATCATGAGGGCGGGTATTCTATAGACCTGCACGGTGATCTGGCGGGAATTTTATCTATAGCAAAACAGGAGGACGCTATGTTTCAACAAGGCCACATAGCAAAACGGCCCAAAGTGTTAATTGCCAATGACAATCTTCGCTTTGAGCCGTCTCTAGAATTGGTTGCGGGGGCCGGATTTGAACCGACGACCTTCGGGTTATGAGCCCGACGAGCTACCAGACTGCTCCACCCCGCGTCAATGAGGCGCGTATACTAAGGATCTCTTCGGGTTTAGTCCAACCTTTTTTAATTCTATTTTCTCAACGGTTCGCAAGCCGACACTGCAAGCGAAATTTCTCGCATGGGATGTGCCCTGCCGAAACAGAATTGCATGATGGTTAAATATTTTTAACTTTTCTTCAGACAATAAAAAACCCGATTCGATGATCGGGTTTTTCAGAATTCGTCTCAGAGACTAGGGTTGAAATCAGATTCTGATAAATGCTGATATTTGTCTCTGAAAAATGGTTGCGGGGGCCGGATTTGAACCGACGACCTTCGGGTTATGAGCCCGACGAGCTACCAGACTGCTCCACCCCGCGCCAACGAGGTGCGTATACTAAGGATCTCATTGAAAATCGTCAACCCCTTGTTTAAAAAAACCATGAAAATAAGTAGAGAAGATGACATTTTGTACAGAAGCATTACTATAAAGCGCATTGTTTGGGCCGGTGTCGTCATACTTCGATGGAAACCCTGGAAAATCTAATAGCACGAGCCAAGAAAAATGAGGAAATCGCACGCAACCTTTTCGATATAGAGGTGGCGATTCTCAATATCGCAGATACCCAGACTTATCTGGAACATCTGCTCGCTGCAGTGGTGGAAAAATTCAATATCACCTTCGGTTGGTATTCTGTTATTGAAAGCTCCCATACCAAACCTTTGATTGACGCCCTAAAACAGTCTGAGGAGTTATCCAGGCGCTGGATCAACGTCAACTCCATTGAATACCTGGAAGCCACCAAAGGGTGTCGTGAGCCTTTACTGGATCACGCTAACCTGTCGCGCTTTTTCCTGCTGACACCCCATTACCTGCGCACCAAAATCCGTTCGATTGCGATACTTCCTTTGCTACTCGAAGGCAGGCTGGCTGGAAGTATTAATCTGGCCGATGTCACACAAGACCGCTACCGAGCTGACAAGGAAAGTTTCTTCCTCCACCAACTCAGTGTGAAAGCATCTTTATGTCTAAGCACGGTAGTGGCCCGGGAAAAGGTGGCTTTTCTTGCCACCAGGGACCCGCTAACCCAGCTTAAGAACCGGCGCGAGATGGAAGATACCCTTGAAAATGAGATCAGCCGGGTTGCCAGGCACGGAACACCTCTGGGCCTTGCCTTTATCGACTGTGATGATTTCAAGCTGGTGAATGATACCTACGGACATGATATTGGTGACGAATACCTGAAACATGTTGCCAATTGCCTGAACAACCTGCTGCGCAAGACCGATATGGCATTCCGTTTCGCGGGGGATGAGTTCATTGTTTTGATGCCAAGCCAGGATGAAGCCGGTGCCATGCAGATGGCGGACCGTATTGCCCAGTACCTGCAGGACAATCCGTTGCTGATTGATGAAATTCTGATCCCGGTGAAGGCCTGTATTGGTGCAGCATCGACCAGCAACCTGCCGGAACTTTCCGGGCGTGTACTGATGAAGCAGGCTGATACTCGCCTGTATGAAAAAAAGCGTCTAAAAAACGAGCAGAATATTCCTGTCCCTAATGACCCTGTGGATAGCCCTTACTCAGAAATCTGAGCTACCGATCTCTGGCAGAAGTTTCCCTGTATTCTCCCGGTGTCAGCCCCGTCCATTTTTTAAAAGCCCGATGAAATGTGCTCGGCTCGGTGAAGCCGACTTTGAAGGCTATTTCATTGATTGTGAAGTCGTGCCGGCAGAGAAAGTAAATGGCGGTATCTCTACGCATGTGGTCTTTGATTTCCTGAAAAGAGGTATTTTCATCTTTCAGGCGTCGCCTCAAAGTCTGTGGACTTACGTTTACCTGAGAGGCAACAAACTCGAAATCCGGCAACGGCTGGCTCAGGTCCTTGCCTAAAATGGCCCGGATGCGGGCTGCATAGGTATTACTGTCGTCCGGTTTGGCCAACAGATCGGCAGGTGAAGATTTCAGAAACTCCTTTAGAGCCGGTTCGTCCTGAATAATTGGCAGGTGCAGGTATTTCTTATTGAAGATTAGCCGGGTATCGGAACGGTTAAAATGTAACGGGCAATTAAACAGGTGCTTGTAGTCCGCCGAGTGCGTGGGTTCCGGATAATCGAAATGCGCTTCGTCGAGGATGATGCGCTGTCCCGTCAACCAGCAGGAGAATCGGTGCCATATCACCAACAGGCTTTCTTGTAGAAAATGATGTGGGTCATCAATTCTGGCTTCTGAACGAATAATTAGTGAAGCCTGCTCTTCTCCTTTGACTAGCTCTATGGTGAGGGGCTTTTCAAACAGTGAATAGAAGGCATAGCCGCGGTGAAATACGCTTTCCAGGGTCGTACTGTGAATGACCAGATAGCACATGGTGGCAAAGCTGCCGAGTTTGCTGCGAACCTCAGCAAAGCCCATGAACTCATCCTGCAGGGTAACCCAGATATTCTGAATCAGGCGGGTATATTGGCTGGCTGAAATGCGGGCCTTGGGATTACCCAGGATTTCCGTGGGTATGCCGGCGAGGCCCAGCAGATAGCCGGGTTCCACTCCATGTTTTCGGGCACCACTGATCGCGGCTTCGACGAAATGGCTGGATACAGTAATCTTATCCATCTTTCAGGGACTTTTTGTCAGCTGTTGTGAGATTGTGGAATGTTTGCGCCAATTAGCTCGTAATAGAACAAGCGGCTCGTCATAGGATACGTGTTTCCAGAGAGAAATAGCTAATTCTTATGGAGATTTTTCCCATTGCCGGATTGATGGACATTCAGGACACTTATATTTTTTAGCTAACCACTATTTTGCGGAAATTCGTTATGAAGGCACCTTTGTCAGCTCTCAAGGTTCTCGATTTCAGTACGTTACTTCCCGGACCATGCGCTACCATGATGCTGGCGGATATGGGCGCTGAGGTTCTTCGTATTGAGTCTCCCACCAGAGTTGACCTGTTGCGAGTGTTGCCACCTATGGTGAACAAAGCGACTGCCGGCCATAGCTATCTGAACCGGTCCAAGCGTTCAATGGCATTGGACCTGAAAAGACCCGGCGCCAAAGAAATTGTGTTGGATCTACTGCAGGAATACGACATTGTGGTGGAGCAGTTCCGTCCTGGTGTCATGAGTAAACTGGGGCTCGGGTATAAAGAGGTGAAGAAGGTTAATCCGGCAGTGATCTATTGCTCCATCACCGGCTATGGCCAATCCGGACCCTATGCCAGCCGGGCAGGGCATGATATCAATTATCTGGCATTAGCCGGGGTAAGTTCATACAGCGGTCGGCAGGCGTATGGGCCTTCGCCCATCGGTATTCAGGTCGCGGATGTAGCGGGAGGCAGTCACCACGCAGTTATGGGCATACTCGCTGCGGTGATAGCAAGGGGGCAGAGTGGAGAGGGCAGCCATATTGATGTCTCGATGTGTGATGCTGCGCTGGCAATGAACCATATGACGATGGCGGCGCATCTGGCCACAGGTGAAGACCCGGAACTAGAAAGTGCTATTCTCAATGGCGCCGGCAGTTATGACTATTACGAAACGGCTGATGGCCGCTACCTTTCCATGGGGGCCTTGGAACCGCAGTTTATTCAGGCACTCTGTCGGGCATTAGATATCGAAGCTCAAGCATCCTTGTTTTTAAGCCAGCAACCTGAGGACAGATCGAAAGCGAAAGCCCTCCTGACAGATATCTTCCGGCAGCAACACCTTGCACATTGGCAACAGGTTTTTGCCGATGCCGATGCTTGTGTGGAACCTGTTTTGACGTTGTCAGAGACGGTTACCCATCCGCAGTTCCAGGCACGAAAAATGTTTTGCGATGTACCCGATGGCAATGGTTCCAGTCAGCGTCAATTGGCACCGCCCATATTCTTCAGCGAGGAAAAAGACACGCCTCGATTTACCGGGGCAGATTTAGGCGCACATACACAGGAGGTATTAACCGAGCTGGGATATTCCGACCAGACGATCGCTGCTTTGAAATCCGACGGCGTTTTTGGCAAATTTTAGACACTTCCTTAATCCTTTCTCAGAGGCTACTTTTTCGCCTGCTCCCGGAAGTCACCAGGGGTTTTATCGGTACGGGATTTGAACCAGCGATGAAAGGATTTCGGTTCTGAAAATCCCAACTGATTGGCAAGTTCTGCAAGGGGGATTTGGGTCGTCTTCAACAGGTGGCCGGCACTTTCCAGGCGCACCTCATCCAACAACTGCTGGTAACTGTACCCCTGTTCGCTCAGGCGTCGCTGCAAGGTACGTGCGGTGATGCCCAAAGCCTCGGCCACCATGTCCTGACGGGTGATACCCTGATCCAGCTGTTGCTGTATGCGGTGTTTAATTTCCTGAATCAGATCGGTGGGCTCTGCAGCCAGGGAACGTATCTGTTCGTTCGCGTGAACTTCCAGGGTTTTTCTCAGGCTCTGGTCCGGCTGCCGCAGAGGTAGTTCCAGTAGCGACTGAGGTATGACAATCGCATTCATGGGTTGGCTGAAGACCACGGGGCAGCGGAATATCTGTTGATAACGTTCCAATTGTGCAGGTTCATCCGGTCTGTGTTTTTCCAGACGCACGCTGGCGGGTGTGACCTTGTCATTATTAGACAGCCAGCGGGAGTAGTTAACCCAGGAAGCAAATACATTATCCACCATGTGCGGACGTACTTCAGGATCGGGATAGGTGCAATGCCATCGAACTATCAAGGATTCAGGATCATCGACGTCTGGCTCCAGAGAGGTTGTACCCATATCACCGACCAGCTTCTCAAAGGGCGCAATCCGTTCGATAGCTTCGCGTAAATTGGAACAACTCATGACAATATAGCCGAGGACATTGTAAGAACCTGGCTGAACATAATCGCCGCTGTTGAGCCCCAATAGCGGGTCGGTAGACTGGTGGATGAGGTCCAGTAACAGTGTTTGAAACTGCGCTCCGGTAATTCTGCCGGTTAAATCCTGCAGTACGAAAGCTTCAATACCTGCTGCAGACAGGGCATGCCCACAGTCCAGCCCCTGGTCCCCGGCAAAACGAAGGTACTGATTCACAGCGGCAACTGAGGCAAAACCTAGGTTATTCATATCGTGTCGTTATTTGATACTCGTGTTGTCTGAATCGGACAGTGTTATTTTTAGCCATATTATTAACCTTGTTCCTGGCGATATCTATTTTATTTGGCTGGGTACCGACTGTGGATTGGGGGCTACAATCAACAGTAACAAACGCCCGGTTTAAAACGTTCATTTATAGAAGACTCACTTATATAACACGATATAGATCAGGAGTAGGTAATGAGACGCTGGAATGGCTGGGGTGACGAGAACAACAGCATGGAACTGCCCGCGAGTGGCCTGGGCTTTCTTGCAGAGCGCATCGGCAAAGCCTCTCCCCTCGCGGATGCGCGCCTGGAATCTGTACTCGCGAAGGTCCCGTCTACACGTTTATTGCCTCATCCATTAATCGATACCTCCGCGGAGGTGCGAGTTCGTCACGCCCGGGGCCAGAGTCTGCCGGACTGGCTGGCGATGCGCAGCGGTGATTTCGGGGTGTTTCCTGACGGTGTCGCCTTTCCTGAAAACTCAGACCATGTGCGTACGTTGATCGATTATTGCCTGGAACGGGATGCAGTCCTGATTCCCTATGGCGGCGGTACCAGCGTTGCCGGTCATATTAATCCCTTTCCAGCGGACAAGCCTATTCTGACTGTTGATATGGGCCGTATGAATCAGTTGATGGCGTTGGACCAACGCAGTCAGATTGCCACCTTTGGCGCAGGCACTCCCGGACCGCAACTGGAATCTCAGTTACGTGCTAAAGGCTATACTCTGGGACACTTTCCGCAATCTTTTGAACTTTCGACTATCGGTGGCTGGGTTGCCAGCCGCTCCAGTGGCCAGCAGTCCCTCAGGTATGGTCGCATTGAGCAGATGTTCGCCGGCGGGCGTGTGGAAACGCCGCTTGGCCGCATGGATATTCCCACTATTCCGGCAAGTTCGGCTGGCCCTGACATTCGTGAAATGATCATGGGCTCGGAAGGTCGTATGGGAATTATCTCGGAAGTAAAAGTCAGGGTGACGCCAGTGGCGGAGCAGGAAGACTTTTTTGTGGTGGTATTTCCTTCCTGGAAACAGGCCCGGACTGCTGCCCGGGAATTAGTTCAGGCGAAAATCCAGCTTTCCATGTGCAGAGTCAGTAACCCTGTGGAAACGGAGACCCAACTGGCGCTGGCCGGACACCCGGGACAGATTGCCTGGCTGGAAAGGTATTTGCGCTGGCGCGGGGCTGACCAGGGGAAATGCATGATGACGGTGGGCATTACCGGCAGCAGGCCCCAGTGCCGGGCGGCCAAACGCCAGTTCAAACGACTGGTTAACAAGCATAGTGGCATTAATACCGGCACCATGCTGGGTAAAAAATGGGCAGAAAAGCGCTTTATGATGCCTTACCTGCGTGAAGCATTGTGGCGTGATGGTTATGTCGTGGACACTTTGGAAACGGCGACTGACTGGGACAATGTTGATCACCTGATGAATGCCATTGAAAATAATCTGTGCAGTTCACTCAAATTTGCTGGTGAAGACGTGCATGTGTTCACCCATCTGTCACATTTCTATGCGCAGGGTTGTTCTATCTACACCACTTATCTATTCCGCTCGGCGGACAGCTACGCTAAAACCCTGGCGTATTGGCGGCAGATGAAATCCAGTACATCAGAGCTGATCGTACATAACCGTGGGACTATCAGCCATCAACACGGTGTGGGGCGGGACCATGCTCCTTATCTGCCGGTAGAGAAGGGTGAGCTGGGTATGTTGGCCATTCGTTCCCTGATTGCAGGTTTTGACCCCAAAGATATGATGAATCCTGGTGTGTTGCTGCCGGTGAAAAAATTCCCCGCAGGTACAGAACTGGTGGCAGCAAACCCTGACGATGAGCCTGCTGCAGAAAAGTCTGAGCAGCAACATTCCGATGATTCGTCCGGTGCTGGTAAACAAGGCCACTGAAAATGGATGATAGATTGTGGCAGTTAGTTTGAGTTCTATGAACCCCAAAGGGCGATGGGCAGCAGGTGGCCGCGAGGTTGGTATAGACGCGCTGATCTCTGGTAAAGAACGTTGGGATGTCGTTATTGTCGGTGGCGGAATTACCGGCGCTGGCATCCTGCTGGAGTGTGCCCGGCGTGGCCTGAAGGCGTTATTGCTGGAAAAGCATGACTTTTCCTACGGCAGCTCCAGCAAGTCATCGAAAATGGTTCACGGGGGGCTTCGCTATCTGGCGGCAGGCCAGTATGGTCTTACCCGGGATTCGGTCAGGGAGCGTCAGCGGCTGATGGATGAAGCTGGTGGCCTGGTCGACCCATTAGGTTTCCTGATGGGCCATTACCAAGGTGAATTCCCTCCCGGCTTCTTGTTTGAGAAAGTGCTGAACGTTTATGACTTCATAGCGGGTAAACGCCAGCATAAACGATATCCAGCCCGCGATGCCCAGTTTTTGGCACCGGGAATCTGCCCGGAGAAACTGGAAAGTATCAGTCAGTTTACTGATGCGGTAACAGATGATTCGCGGTTGGTGTTGCGGGTTCTGCATGAGGCCCTTGCCAAGGGCTGTCAGGCGTATAACTATTGTGCGGTGGAAGCCGTTCAACGCAGCAATACCCAAGGGGCCTTGAAGGGCCCGGTAGATGCGGTGCAGGTGAAGGATTTGATCGGTGATAGAACCTTTGAGGTGCCGGCCCGCGTAGTGATTAATGCCACTGGCGCCTGGGCCGACGAATTACGCATCAAAGAAGGCGAAGCTGCACGCATGCGGCCGTTGCGAGGCAGCCATCTGGTGATACCACAATGGCGCATTCCAGTGGCATTTTCAGTGAGCTATTTTCATCCCCAGGACAAACGTCCGGTATTTGTCTTCCCCTGGGAAGGGGTCACCGTTATTGGTACCACAGACCTCGATCACAGTCAGGACATGGATCAGGATGCCCGGATCACTTCAGAGGAAGTGGTCTATCTGCTCACGGGGCTAAACCGACAGTTTCCCGGCCTGGGTTTAACCACGGACGATGTGTTGTGCACCTGGTCCGGCGTCCGCCCGGTGGTCGGTTCCGGTGAAAAGAATCCATCCAAAGAGAAACGAGAGCATTCAGTCTGGGATGACCAAGGGCTGATCACAGTGGCAGGCGGTAAACTGACCACCTTCCGCCTGATCGCGTTGGATGTTCTCAAGCATGCGGCTTCCTATCTAAGTGATCGTAATCTGGATATTTTGGTCAACCGCAAGGCGGTGGGTGCTGCAATATTTACGGAGACTATTGATGCGTCACAATTAACCGGCATCCCCCGATCCCAAGCACAAAGATTTGCCGGGCGATTTGGCTTTGCTGCCCGGGAACTGGCAAGTGGTAGCCGGCAATCCTTGCAAATCATTGGTGCTTCCAAAGTCTCCTGGGCTGAGCTGGAATGGAGCCTGCACAACGAGCAGGTCGTACACCTGGATGACCTGCTACTCAGGCGTAGCCGCTTAGGCCTTCTGTTACCACGTGGTGCAGAGGAAGAGTTTGACCATGTAGGTACACGCTGCAGAGAGGTATTGGGCTGGTCCGAGTCATATTGGGGCGCTGAAGTAACCCGATACCAGAAGATCTATGCGCAATATTTCAGTCTACCCGCAGCACCCGACGATCAGGCGAATGCACGGGATTCCGCATCATGAGTGATAATCAACAGCGGACCTATGTTCTGGCGATCGACAATGGAACGCAGAGTGTTCGAGCTATTCTGATCGACGACCAGGGAAATGTTGTTGCCAAGGGTAAGCAGGAAATTGAACCCTACTTTTCGAAACAGCCGGGCTGGGCGGAGCAGGAACCGGAGTTCTACTGGACCTCTCTGGGCCATGCTTGTCAAAAGATGTGGTCATCCACCGATTTGACTCCGGAGCAGGTTGCCGCGGTCACCCTGACTACCCAGCGCGGCACGGTGGTGTGCGTAGACGAATACGGAAACCCACTGCGACCGGCTATTACCTGGCTGGATCAGCGCCATGCGGATGTTAACTCGTCATTGGGCGGCATTTGGGACCTGTTATTCAAACTGGCAAGAGTGGAAGACACCGCCAACCGTTTCAGAAGTAATGCCCAGGCCAACTGGCTGTTGCAACATCAGCCGATACTATGGAATCGGACTCATAAGTTCCTGTTACTTTCCGGCTACCTGACCTTTCGCCTGACCGGCAAATTTCTTGATTCCACCGCCGCGCAGGTTGGCTACATACCTTTCGACTATAAGAAATTACACTGGGCGGGGTCTCGGGATTGGAAGTGGAAGGCTATTCCTGTACGTCCTGACCAACTCCCTGAGTTGGTCAGCCCAGGTGAACTTCTGGGTAATCTTACGGCAGATGCTGCGCTAATCATGGGGCTCCCGGCGGGGGTGCCGGTAATAGCTTCTGCCTCGGATAAGGCCTGTGAGATTCTCGGCTCAGGCGGCAATGCTCCCAGCATCGGTTGCATGAGCTATGGCACCACTGCCACGATCAACGCCACTAATGCCCGCTATGTGGAGGCAGTACCTTATATGCCGCCATACCCCTCGGCGATACCGGGGCGATACTGTACGGAAGTTATGATTTATCGCGGCTTTTGGATGGTCAGCTGGTTCAAGCGCGAATTTGGTCTGCGTGAGCAGCAGCTGGCCAAGGAACGCGGTATCCTGCCTGAGACCTTGTTTGATGACCTGGTAAGCAAGGTGCCTCCGGGGTCCATGGGCCTCATGTTGCAGCCATACTGGTCACCCGGTGTGCGTGATCCCGGACCTGAGGCCAAAGGTGCAATCATCGGATTCGGTGATGTCCATACCAGGGCCCATATCTATCGGGCCATACTTGAGGGTCTTGCTTATGCACTCAGGGAAGGGAAGGAACGAATCGAGAAAAAGTCCGGCGTCAAAATGGAAAAACTCAGGGTCTCCGGCGGCGGTTCCCAAAGCGATGCTGCCCTGCAACTGACGGCTGATATTTTCAACCTGAATGTGGAACGTCCTCATACTTATGAAACCTCTGCGCTCGGTGCTGCTATCGATGCCATGGTGGGCCTGGGAGTGCATGAGAACTTCGATGTGGCCATCAGCAAGATGACCAGAGTCGGTAAGGTGTTTACGCCAAGTCCGGCGCGCGTGAAGGTCTATGAACGCCTATACCGCGAAGTCTATCTAAAGATGTACCGGCAGTTACAGCCATTGTACAAAACCATTCGTGAGGTCACAGGCTACCCCCATTAGATCGAAAACCGCTGGTACCTGTCCTGATCGAATATTCAGCGCTAGAATGGGGGCTTCTCTGCGCCAAGGAAACTCAGGATGTTTACCAGCCCGAACCCCGCATTGCTGATTATTGATGTCCAGCAGGCCATTGATCATTTTTCAGATCTCCCGCGCTCCAACCCCAATGCTGAACTCAATATGCAGCTATTGCTGGCGCGCTGGCGGCAACACAACTGGCTCAGAATTCATATCTGTCATGCTTCAAAGTTTTCCCATTCTCCCTACCATCCGGATTCAGGCAGCTATGCTTTCAAACAGGAAGTCATGCCTGAGGAGGGTGAGGATATAGTCACCAAACAGGAAAACTGTGCCTTCATCGCTACCGATCTTGATCACCGGCTGAAGCAGGCTGACATAACGGAATTGGTGATCTGCGGCGTGCTGACCAATAATTCGGTGGATGCCACTGTTCGGGTGGCGGCTGCCCTGGGCTACCGGGTTTATCTGGTAGACGATGCTACAGCAGCAGGGGCAATCGTTCTGGCTGATGGAAATGTGATTGCAGCAGATCTGGTACAGGATATCTTTTTGGCCAATCTAAAGGGTGAGTATGCTGATATTGTGAGCACTCGGACTCTGGAAACTTTAGCGTTTGACGCATAGTCGGGAATCTAAAAGACAATGGATGATTTAATTGCTCGAACCAATAAGTATGCGCGCAGTGCGGGGCGCACGGGGCTTGGCCACTACCATGCGGCCGAACATAATGAACGCATTGAGCGATGGCTGGGGGGAATGAGTGCAGGGCTTAGTGCCGTTGTCGGCACCTCCATATTTGCTGAATGGATTCAAAGCTGGCCATTACCGTTCGGCATTGCTGCGGTTGTTGCCGCAGGCATGAGTGCCGTACAGGGGACATCAAAATTATCTGAGCGGGCAAAGTCTCACCGCTTGGCCGGCGCGAAGTATGGCCGCATAAGGCGCAAGATCGATATGCTTCGGCTACGTATCCGGGCCCAGGATGTATCGAGACTTGAAGCAATTGCAGAACTTGATGGAATCGGTGACGAACTTTCCGATCTGGCACAGCAGTCACGAGCTTTATCGGATCGGGTCTACTACGCCGCAAAAAACAGTTTTGACCAGGATCATCCTGAGTACCAGAAAAGTACCCCCACTCATGCCGGTGGTGTCGTTATTCGGGGCGACCGTAACTCGATTCAATATCTGGTTGTCACTGCCAAGGATGCACTGGACCAATGGGTTCTTCCCAAAGGCCACATTGAGGCTGGTGAATCACCGGAACAGGCCGCCAGACGGGAAGTACTGGAGGAAACCGGTATTGTTGCCGCAGTGCGTGACGATCTCGATGTCGTGGAGTTCAATGCCCCCGCGGGTCTGGTCCGGGCACAGTTTTTCCTGATGCAGACGGTGACTGAAGGCCTGCCCAGTGAAGGCCGTAAAACAGCCTGGTGCAGCTATGATGAAGCAAACAAGCTGTTAAGTTTTCCTGAAGCCAGGAAGCTTATTCATCAGGCAGAAATACAGCTGCGCCACCCGGTCTGAGGTTCAGGAAACATTTACAGTTTTTCTTTCCTTTTGTCGAAGTCGGGCGGCGGGCGTGAAAATTAATACTTGACCTCAAGTTGACTTGAATTTGTATCCTGTTGATTCCTACGCATCATTACCAAGTAAAGATAACACTACTTGGAACGAGCACTTCGATATGTAAAACGATCACTACGAAAAGAAGGAGATCTGATGGACGCTCAGTTTTGGCATCAACGTTGGGAGAACAGTGAAATCGCTTTTCACGAAAGGGTGGCTAACCCTTTACTGGTGAAGTATTGCCATGCACTTTCATTATCCCGGGGCAATCGAGTCTTCGTACCATTATGTGGTAAATCGCTTGATATCGGCTGGTTGTTGTCGCAGGGCTATAAAGTTGCCGGGGCCGAATTAAGTGAGCTTGCTATCACTCAGCTGTTTGAGCAGCTCGGCACTGACCCCAAGGTGACGGACCTCGGCGAGGTAAAGCACTATAGCGCCCTGCAAATTGATATGTTTGTGGGGGACATTTTTGCGCTGACACGAGAGTTGCTTGGTCCTGTCGACGCAATATACGACCGGGCTGCCCTGGTTGCCCTACCTGAAGATATGCGTGGCCGTTATAGCCGGCACCTGACTGAAATAACAGTAAATGCGCAGCAGCTTCTTATTACTTTTGAATACGATCAGGAGTTGATGAACGGGCCGCCATTTTCGATTAACGAAGCGGAAGTCAATCGGCAGTATATTGATCGCTACCAACCAACGCTGCTGGCAAGTTCGGAGGTAAAAGGTGGGCTAAAAGGGGTCTGTGCGGCGAAAGAGCATGTCTGGCTGCTAGATTCCGGAAGGGCGTGACCGGAAGGAGGTGAGTAATGCTCCAAAGTACTTTCTATAAAGTACTTCCTATAAAGTACTTCCTATAAAATATTTTCTATAAACTATATTAACCTATAAACAATTCCAACTGGGAAGAGACCGATGTATCCCGCAAATTTTGAATTCGCCACCGCCAACCGGATCATCTTTGGGGCAGGGGTTATCAGGCAGGTACCGGCGCTGGTCAGGGATCTGGGACAAAGGGTTTTTCTTCTAACCGGCAGTTCGCCGAAGCGGACTGATGGTCTGGTCCATGAGCTGGAAGAAATAGGGCTTAAAGTAAGGGTACACAGTCTGGCCCCAGGGGAACCTACCGTTGACATGGCGTTAAAGGCAGTTGCGGAGGCCCGTAATGCAGACAGTGATCTGGTTATAGGCTACGGCGGCGGCAGCGTGCTGGATACCGGCAAAGTAGTGGCTGCACTTTTGCGCAATGACGGCGAACTGATGGACTATCTGGAAGTGATTGGTAGGGCTCAGCATTTGGCACAACCAAGTGCGCCTTACATCGCGATCACCACCACGGCAGGCACCGGCTCAGAAGTGACACGAAATGCGGTGCTTGATTCACCGGAACATCGTGTCAAAGTCAGTATGCGCAGCCCCTATATGTTGCCCGCTATTGCAGTGGTGGACCCGGAGCTGACCTATAGCCTTCCACCTGCTCTAACTGCCTCTACGGGGCTGGACGCACTGACTCAGGTGATCGAGCCCTTTGTCTCCGTCAAGGCCAATCCCATTACCGACAGCCTTTGCCGTGAAGGTATCAGGTTAGCCGGGCGGTCTTTAAGAAGAGCCTATGATGTCCCTGAAGATGCCCAGGCTCGGGAAAACATGTCTTTGGTCAACCTGCTTGGTGGCCTGGCGCTGGCAAATGCCAAGCTTGGTGCCGTACATGGGTTTGCCGGTCCTTTGGGCGGCATGTTCCACGCTCCGCACGGTGCCTTATGTGCTCGCTTACTACCGTTGGTAATGGAAGCGAATCTCAACGCGTTGCAATCAAGAGACCCGAGTTCACATCTGATCAATCGATTCGATGAGGTGGCCGGGCTACTGACAGGGAATCCTAATGCCACTGCCGAACAGGGCAATAAGTGGATCAGGGAAATCTGCGAACATATGAATATTCCGCCACTCAGTGCCTACGGAATGAATGCGGAAGACATACTCATAGGAGTGGAAAAATCGCGCAACTCCAGCAGCATGCAGGGCAACCCCATCAGGTTGAGTGATGATGAATTAGAAGGGATTTTACAAAGGGCCTTATAGCGGAGGTTCTACTGAAACTCTAAGATCGATATCTACTAAAGAATGGATTCTGCGATTTAACTTTTCCAGTTCCTGGGTTCGTTCCTGTACCCTCCGCTCCAGTGAATCTGTGGCCTGTTTCTGAACTTCCAGAGCATGTTCGCGGGCAAGAGGGCAATTCCGGCAATGGTAAAGTATCTGACGGAAGTCCCGCCTGAATTCCAACGGTAGACACTAAAGGAAATGCCATAAATACAGGCAGCAATGGCAAAAGGAATGAGTATTTTGATGACGATACTGTACGGTAGAAAAAACACCAGCTCAGCGATCACAGACTGGGCCAACACTAACGTATAACCCAGGCTGCGGTAAATTCCCTTTAGTTCATGGGCCTTTAAAAAGTTTGGGATAAAGATGATCGATCCGGCCAGGAAAATGAGTATCGCCTGGTCGTTCCATTGTGTCGCATTGGGCCACAGATACTGAAAAGCGAAACCATTCAGACTTGCCAGCAACAGGGGCATGCAAACGACAACGATTAGGTAGTAAAGGTAGCTTCGTTCACCAACAGCAACGAATATGAACAGGTTGTACATGACCATGACGAACATGATGCCGAAATAGATTCCCTGACCCAGTGTCAGGATTCGATCGTGATTCCCAACTGATGGAAATCACAAAATTTCGATGCTCAACAGGACGCTGATTAAAAGGTAGTTTGTCACCAAGGACATAGGTAACTGTCTCGGCGTCTTTAACCAGGTGAATGTTCGGGTCGTCGAGCACGGGGTAGCTAATCTCCAGTAGCCGCTTGATGGCATCGATCTGGTCGATGCGGGTGTTTATCCTGAGCCACCTGGTAGAAGCGTTGTAACCTTGGTTGAAAACATCGTCCTTCAGAGTGTTCCACCCATTATCTGGCCTATGCCGTATGTCCTCTAGAGACCTTCAAAGGTCTTGGGCTGCGGGGCTTTGACGTTGTTTTACAATTAGGTCGACTTTTAGGTGTTCATGTTTTCCGTGTTTGA
The DNA here is from genome assembly GCA_050299855.1 of Hahella sp. Classification (GTDB taxonomy): domain Bacteria; phylum Pseudomonadota; class Gammaproteobacteria; order Pseudomonadales; family Oleiphilaceae; genus Hahella. Next base: position 170,461 of record JBNKWQ010000043.1, on the reverse strand, counting down.
CCGATATACCTAATATCAGGTCATGCGGAACTATTATGATCATCCAGTTCTCCACAATTGGTTTCCAGTCTCGTCAAGAACAGCAGGAGACCCGAATCTGAATTGAAAGTATGGGTGGGGGCAGGTACTCCAGGACAGTATCTGGCCTCTTTGTCTGAAGTGGGAGTCGGCGCCATCTATCTTGGTGCGGCAAGTGACCGGTTCGATCTGGTGGATAACAGAGGCATGCTATTGGGACAGACCAATGCTGCCGGAATCATGTTAATGGAAAGCGGAGAAGTGAGGACAGTGCAGGAAATAGATCTGGCAGATCAGTTTGAGGCGACGCCTTCTACGAACCCCATCTCATTACAACTCTCAGAATCGGAACAGGGAAGGTTGGCTAAATTCAGTGAGAGCCTGGCGCGGCTACAGGAAGTAAGGTCCCGTCAACAAACACAAATGGGATCTGTTGGCATACGTCAAGCTCATGTGGCATCTCCATTGGAGCAATTGCTGAAAAAGCTGGAAGAGCTACGGCAAAAGTTAATCGAAGAACTGAACATGGATGACAAGTTGAAAAGTAAGGACCTGGAAGAGGTGGTGTTTAAAAGGGATGAATTGACCTATCAACTAGTGAAATCCAGGTTATAGGAACCGATCTACATAAACAGCAGAAATAGGGTAAGACCGGTGCATTCCAGCACAGAAGAATTGATTTCAGGGGGTTGCCAGTGAGTTATCAAATGAACAGGATTGTTGGCTGGCTATCCTGTTTATGGATCGCTTCGATGATGGCGGCAGATATTGGCAGCGCTGCAGGTGGGGACCTGTCGCCAAGCCAAGTGATTTCTACGGGCGGTGAGTCTTCTTTAAAAGGTCAACCTGAGAAAAATGAAAGCCGCCCTGAGAATGCACCTGGTGATCTGAAATGATTGAAAGAAGAGGAAGTATGATCAGCCATCTGGACCATCTGGTGCTGACTGTCAGGGATCTGCAAGCCACCGTTGATTTCTATGTCAATGTCCTGGGGATGACCAAGGAAGTCTTCGGCGGGACGCGTATTGCCTTGAAATATGGGCAGCAGAAAATCAATCTGCATGAAAGTAGTAACTTGATTGAACCGAATGCCGGTTTTTCTATTCTACTGTGTGCGAAAAATGGCACTGATCAGGAAAGTCAGAATCCACTCTGCGGCTTCAAGCTTGTCCGGTTCAGATTTCAGCGATGCCATGCCTTCGCGGAAAACATCCGGCCCCAGCAATTCTTCGCGCTTTTCCATCAGAGCTTGTGAATAACCGGAAGTAAATTCAGGGTGCCCTTGAAAGGTTAAGGTACTATCACCGATCTGCACAATATCGTTGGGGCAGAATTCATGCCCTGCCAGGCACTTTGCATCTTTCGGCAGTGACACTATCTGATCCTGATGACTGACGAGTAGTTTGAGTTCTTCCACGCCGGGTATCATCCACTCCTGTTCATCTAAAATCTTAGCTTTGTGAACACCTACACCCCAGCCTTCTTCGGATTTGGCGACTTTGCCACCTAGAGCTTCCGCAATCAGTTGATGGCCAAAACAAATGCCAATAAGTGGTTTATGTTCCCGATGTAACTGCAGTGCAAGGTTCCGGGCCTTGTGAATCCAGGGTTCGTCTTCGTAAACACTCCATTTGCTGCCGGTAAATAACCAGGCATCACATTCATCAGAAGAGGCTGGAAATTCCATCTGGGTCAGGTCGTAAACGTTGTAGTGCAGATCGGGGGCGACTTCACCGAACAGGATCTGGAACATTTCCGGATAGTCACCAAAGTGGATTTGCAGATCCGGCGAAACATGATCACACAGCAGTAATCCGAGCCTGAAAGATAGGGGAGACTCTGTTCTCATGATAACCCTCTTTTAGAAATGCTTCGTCCTGATATCGTGGATAGGTTCAGATACTTCACGTGTGGCTATCCGTGCTGTTGTCACTTTTAAAGAGTGAACGTACTTGTTCCAGATCGCTGATACGATTTTTCAATTGATCCCACTTACGGTTGCTCAGAGCGGCTATGAAAGTCTCCATCATGGCACTGATCGAGGTCAGTGAATCCCAGTTTGAGGGAGCCTCCACATGCGCTACCAAAACATGCTGGGCTATGCGGGCAATAGGGGAGAGCCACTGGTCTGTGACCAGTATGACGCTGGCTCCGCGCCGTGCAGCTTCTTCTGCAAAGATCACCACTTCATGCTGATAGCGACGAATATCAAACACCACTAAAACACATTGCTTATCCACGTCCAGCAGATACTCTGACCAGGACACCGGCAGGCCGGTAATATGGCGAACCCTGGGACGCAAAGCCCTTAGGTGCATGTAGGTTTGGGTAGCAATGGAATCGGTAAAACGGCCACCCAGCAAAAATACCTGCTGGTTGATATCTTCCAGCAATGCCAGGACACCCTCAAATTCACTTTGAGATATGGACGCCATCGACTTGCGGATATTTTTACAGATGGCTTCAATATAGGAATTCTGGAAATCCTTTTTATCGCTTGCATTGGAAATCTCCGGGTGTTTTTTGGTCAATGGAGATTTAAGCCTGGCGTCGAGTTCGTTACGCAGCTCATCCTGAAATTGCGGGTATCCGGTAAATCCCAGTTTGGAAATAAATCGCAGTATGGTTGGGTGACTGACTTCGGAACGCTCGGCAAACCGGGCTAATGAATCCAGACCAACCACAGGGTAGTTGGTTAACAGTAGTCGGGCTGCTTTGCGTTCGGAGGGGGTCAGTGAATCCAGCTTGCGGTGGATCAGCTCGGCGATGGAAAGACCTTCTTCATGATGTGGCAAGTCTGTAGATTGCGAAGTTTCTGCCATGCTGGAAAAGGGCCCAAAGTTTTATTGATTTGACTGTGTACAAATATGTACATTTGCGACATATTATACAAGAGTAATGTACAATATTGTACAAATTAATAAATTACCAGTAGTTCATGAGGTAATTAACCTGAGTGTATTAGGCTGATTCGATATTCACTCAGACTGCGCTATGCGGGTATCTGGAATGAATGACGATATCGGGCGTAAAGGAAGGTCGCTTCTGTAAATGGATAAGGATGGTCGCTTCTGTAAATGGATATTGCCCGTTAGGTTGAAAAGATGCTGTTCCTGAGCAAGGTTACAAGGTTAAGCAAGATAACAAGAAAGCTTTGAGAGTACGAGCTTCTCAAACAAAAGATCCTTAAGACAAGGCAGGTAGCGCCTGTCTACGGCGAACTGCAGGCTCGCTAATGAAACCACAGGAGAAAATGCTATGCATCCCAGAGATGTCAAAACCATCGCTGACGCAAAAACCCTTATAGAAGAGCGCAACGCACACCAGATAAAGGTCGGTGTGTTTGATATCGACGGTATTTTGCGCGGCAAATATATGAGTAAGAAAAAGTTTCTTTCTGCTCTGGATAGCGGTTTCGGTTTTTGTGATGTGGTTTTAGGTTGGGACTCCAATGACCAGCTTTACGATAACGCCAGTTTTACCGGCTGGCATACCGCATACCCGGACGCCTGGGTCAGGGTGATTCCGGAGAGTTGCCGGGAGATTCCGTCAGAAAATAATCTTTTATTCTTTCTTTGTGAATTTGTAGACCGTGCTGAATCAATCTGTCCCCGGGGATTATTGCGCCGTGTTCTGGATAAGGCAGATTCCATGGGCTTTACCGCTAGCGCCGCTTGCGAATTTGAGTTTTTCCTGTTTGAAGAAACGCCGCACAGTGTGCGCGAGAAGAATTATCAGAACCTGAATAATATAACCCCAGGATTTTTTGGCTATTCGGTATTACGTAGTTCTGTATTGGCAGAGTTTTATAACGACTTCATGAAGTTTTGCGAAGAATTCGATATGGAAATTGAAGGTCTGCATACAGAAACCGGGCCGGGTGTGCTGGAAGCGGCATTAGCCGTCGACAAGGCTCTGGTCGCTGCTGACAAGGCGGCATTGTTTAAAACTTTTACCAAAGTTTTTGCCCAGCGGGCAGGCTGGATGGCGACCTTTATGGCCAAGTGGTCGAAAGACTGGCCTGGACAGAGTGGCCATATGCACATCTCTTTGCAGAACAAGGACGGTAGTTCAGCGTTTTATGTGCCGGATGAAAGTAAACACCACATGTCAGAGACCATGCGTCACTTTATTGGTGGGCAACAGGCGCTGATGCCGGAATTACTTTCCATGATTGCCTGTACGGTAAATAGCTACACACGGTTAATACCGGGTTTCTGGGCACCCACCTCTGCTTCCTGGGGTATTGAAAACCGTACCTGTGCTCTGCGTGCAATTCCTGGGTCAGAAAAGTCCCAGCGGGTCGAATACCGTATATCTGCCGCTGACATTAACCCTTATATTGCCCTGGCGGCTGCGCTTGGATCCGGTCTATGGGGAATAGAAAACAAAATTGAGCCTGATGCACCTATTGAGGGGACCGCTTATGACAGGACCTTCAGCAAAGAGCGGCAATTGCCGCGAACTTTGCTGGAGGCTGCGGACCGGCTAAGGGATTCCGAGGCTGCCAGGTCTCTATTTGGCGACGAATTTATTGAGCACTATGCGTCTACCCGTGAATGGGAAGAGCGGGAATTTCGCAAGGCGATTACTGATTGGGAGTTGTCCCGTTACTTTGAAATTATCTGACGTCGCATAGGATCTGTTGACGTTGGAAGCTGTGGGCAGAACTGTAAATGAACTGTGGGTTAAAAATATATTGTGAGGCTGAAAAATGGTTCGTGGAGTTAAAAAATGAGCGATATTGCACGTATTGTTAGTCCGGTGGATGGCTCCATTTATGCAGAAAGAGCTTATCTAACTACCGCACAGGCCAGGGATGCAGTTAAAAAAGCCTCAGTAGCCCAGGAGGCATGGCAACAAACTCCGCTTGATGAAAGACTTAGCATTCTCAACCAGGCGGTGGATATCCTCGGTGAGCAGTCCGCAGAACTGGCAGAAGAGCTTGCCTGGCAAATGGGACGGCCGGTTTCACAAGGGGCTGGCGAAGTAAGAGGGTTTACCGAGCGAGCCCGCTTTATGCTGGAGATTGCCCCCAGGGTCCTGGCTACCATGGATACGTCAGACAAAGCTGGTTTCAAGCGCTATATCCGCAGAGATCCTGTTGGTGTTGTGTTGGTTATCGCCCCCTGGAACTTTCCTTACATGACAGCCGTGAATTCCGCCTGGCCAGCTCTGGCAGCAGGCAATGCGGTGTTGTTAAAGCATGCCCAGCAAACCATGCTGTGTGCAGAGCGAATGGAGCATGTACTGCAAACTGCCGGATTACCGGAGGGCCTTTTCCAGACTCTGCATATGAATCATCAGACTACGGCGGAAATTTTGAAGGAACCGGCGATTCGTTTCGTCAACTTCACTGGTTCCGTACGCGGAGGCCAAAGCATTCAGGAAGCCGTGGCAGCCAGTGGTAATTTTGCCGGTACGGGGTTGGAGCTTGGTGGTAAGGACCCGGCTTATGTGAGGGCTGATGCAGATATCCATGATGCTGCCGTCAACCTGGCTGATGGCGCCTTCTTTAATTCCGGACAGTCCTGCTGTTCAATTGAGCGAATCTACGTGCATGAGTCCATTTACCAACCTTTTATTGATGCGCTGGTAGCCGAAACCAAAAAACTGGTACTGGGGAATCCTCTTGAAACGGACACGTCTCTGGGTCCTCTCGTAAAGACCGCGGCTGCAGATTTCGTCCGCGGGCAGATTCAGGATGCCAAAGCAGCCGGAGCCCAGACCCTGATTGATACTGCTCACTTTCCGGCTCACCAGGAAGGTACACCTTACATGGCGCCGCAGATATTGGTGAATGTGAATCACAGTATGCGGGTGATGACTGAGGAAAGCTTTGGACCAGTCGTTGGCGTAATGTCGGTCAGTTCAGATGAAGAAGCAGTAACCCTCATGAATGACTGCGAATTTGGTTTGTCGGCGTCCATCTGGACGAAGGATCTGGAAGCGGCTGAACGTTTAGGCCGACAAGTAAAAACTGGAACGCTGTTTATGAACCGTTGCGATTACCTTGACCCTGCGCTGGTCTGGACTGGAGTCAAGAATACCGGCAGAGGCGCCTCCCTGTCGGAACTGGGTTATGACGCCCTGACGCAACCCAAAAGTTTCCATCTAAGACTGCCAACAGGAGCTTGACTATGAGCGCTGAACAAACCATTACTGCCAATTGGGGGATACCTAACAGAATGTTGGTGGGGCCTGGCCGGTTAAAAGAACTGGCCGGTCTGTGTGCCGAGTTAGGTTACAAGGCACCGTTGCTGGTCACGGATAAAGGCCTGCGTGGCTTGCCAATGGTGGCTGATACGCTGGTGGCACTCAGCAATGCAGGATTACAGGCAGCGATGTTTGGTGAGGTTGAAGGTAATCCTGTCGAAAGTTCCGTTAATGCCGGCGTCGCTGTCTATAGATCCGGTCAACACGATAGTGTCATCGCCTTTGGTGGTGGCAGTGCTCTGGATGTAGGCAAGGCAATAGCGTTTATGTCGGGCCAGACTCGCCCCATGTGGGACTTTGAAGATATTGGTGACTACTGGAAACGGGCGGATGTGAATGGCATAGCTCCGGTTATCGCGATTCCGACAACTGCCGGTACGGGATCTGAAGTCGGCAGGGCGTCGGTAATTTCCAATGAAACCGAACATCGGAAGGTCATTATCTTTCATCCCAAAATGTTACCGGTGTCGGTTATTCTGGACCCGGAAGTGACGGCTGCGTTGCCTGCACCTATTACCGCAGCAACCGGACTGGATGCATTTATCCATTGCTTCGAAGCTTATTGTGCACCGGGTTTTCATCCGATTGCAGAGGGTATAGCCCTGCAGGGAATGCGTTTGATCGCTGAAGCATTACCCGCAGCTTATGCCAACGGTCAGGATCTGGTGGCCAGAACGCATATGTTGGCGGCGGCCAGTATGGGGGCTATTTCGTTCCAGAAAGGATTGGGCGGCGTGCATGCGATTGCCCATGCAGTAGGAGCTATGTACAACACCCATCACGGGCTCACTAACGCCATCCTGCTGCCTTATGTCATGGTGCATAACCGTGCGGCGATTGAACATCGTATGACGCCTGTTGCGCAAGCAATCGGCTTAAATAATGTCGATTTCGATGCTGTTCTGAACTGGGTACTGGACTTCCGCCAGAAATTGGGAATTCCACATACCTTGCAGGAAATCAATGTACCTCAGGACCAGGCGGAAGCTGTTGGCATATTGGCAGCCGGCGATCCATCCGCAGGAGGAAACCCCATTCCCGTCAATGCTGATGACCTGACCCAGGTATTCAAGAACGCTGTCAACGGTGTCATCTAGCCTGATTGAGATCCCTATACCTGTCCGGGAAGATGCCATTTCCGGACAGGAACTCCACACTGCCAATAAATTAATCCAGCTTCCAGATAAACTCTTTAGAAACGCAAAAAAAAAGGGCAGTCCAATCGGACCGCCCTAATAATACTTCTGTGGGAAAACAACCTACCTCAGTGAGGAGCCCAAAAAGCAGCAAGGGTACAACAAACTCCCTTGCACTAAGTGGGGGATACTACTTAAGTCCACTGGGGATACTGCTTTTTTCCACCAGGGATATGACTTAAATCCACGAAAGTAAGATTAATGGTTTCACCCTTCCGGTTCAGTTGCATCTGCGTAAGCTGTTGTTGTTCTAATGTAACTGAGAAATAAGGTTGTCTTTCGAATACCTCAAAATGTCCTGGCCGCGTGTTGATAAAGATAGGCGGAAGCATTTTATGGGTGGGGGAATATTATGCATAACCCTTTCTCACGATTGGGTTGCAGTAATAAAAAAGGGGTAGCGAACTGCGCTACCCCGAAATGTCTTGTTAGAGAATGGAAATGAAACAAAAGGCAAGGAATTAGTCGGATGTGGGTAGCCCAAAAAAAGGAGCAAGGGGGTACTACATACTCCCCCTTGCTTCAAGTGGGGATACTACTCAAATCCACAAATAGGATTTTAGAGAAGCCAATTCTGATAATCAGTAGTGATTGGGTAAGCTGTTGTGGTGTTTTGTAACAATCGGGGCACTCATAGTAATGGCCGAAATGCCCGACTTTGGTGCCCTGGGAAGAGAGGCTATAGCTAGGTCAGCAGGCAACAGCAGCAGTTTCCCGCTTCGAGCTTATTCCGTCGTTAAAAGAAGAGCCTGACTATTCAGACCCTTCAAATTCAGAAGCAACTTCAGGCCAATGGCTGATGGTCAGCGACCCGGTATCATAGGCGTGCTGCAGCTGTCTTAGTGCAACACGTTCAACCTGCTGGGCGTTTGGCATTGCCAGACTACCATCGATGCCTACAACACTGGTGCCGGCCTGAACAGAAATATACCCGGCTGTGGTTTTAAAGGCTTTGTGGTTAATGCCGTCGTGAATTCTGCGATAACAGCCTGTAGTACACTGGTCGATATTATTGAACTGGCTGATGATTGCCAGTTGGTTTTCGGAGATGCGACAGACAGTGTCGAGAGGGCGTGTCAGATGACGCAGTCGGCGGGCCACACCGTTGGCAACCTCCTCAACAATCGCAGGGTTATATTGCTTGCGGATAGACTGCCAGTTACGGATGCCGATCAATACATAACTTGCCGCACCACCACGGGATTCAATCTGGCGTAACATATCGCTCAGACGGCCCCTGGCCAGACGTTGATTGCCTAAACCTGTAGATAGATCCAACAGATTGCGTTCCTGCAACTCACGATTGTTGTCCATCAATAATTGATTGGCGATCAGCATGGTGTTCTGCAGATCTGCAATTCGATCAGCAGCATACACTCTGGGCAGCAACTGCTTATTCATTTCAGACTTATAGATAAAATCGTCGACTCCGTGGTCGAAGGCTTCTGACAAAGCCTCGACACCCTCTTTAGCAGTCAACAGAATAATGTAGGTAAAGTGATTGGTGGCTTCGTCCAGTTGACGGACTCTTTCAGCAAGTTCCAGACCATCCATTCCCGGCATTAACCAGTCAGCAATCAGAACACTGACTGAACGCTTTTCAAGCATAGAAACGGCAGTGGCCGCATTGTTGGCAATTCGTACATCGCGATAGCCTGAACTGCGCAGTGTTTTAGTGATGATGGCACTGCTGAATTTGGCGTCATCAACCACCATTATTGAAAGATCTAGGTTCGGCATGGGTAAGAAAGTCCGGTCCAGTTTATGATTATTTCATCTTCCTGACGTTGCTAAGCCTGAGACGCCTAACTGAATCTCTCTTTTTAATATGCCAATGGCATAATGAACGGATTCGGTTAATTGCGGCCTGAATGCTGAGTCATCGTTATCTTTATATGGCTTGTCTCAACTGCCAGCTTAACATTGCCAAAGAGTATAGCCCGATTTTTTAGAGTGCCATGATAATAATTCGCTCTTTTTTTTTCATGTGCTGATAGGCGAAAATTAGCGGTTCTATAAAAATTAATACTGTTTTACAGTTGCCGGGCCTATTTTAATAGACCAATTGAGCCTTAGGGGTGTAAATCGGTCAAAAAAACATCAGTCTACAGGAGAAATTCATGCCTTCCTTCGATATTGTTTCCGAATTCGACCGCCACGAGCTGACGAACGCAGTTGATCAGGCTAATCGCGAGCTTGAAACCCGTTTTGACTTCCGCGGAGTGGATGCTTCTTTCTCACTGTCAGAAAAATCCATTGAGATGGCCGCTGAGCAGGAGTTTCAGCTAGACCAGATGTTTATGATGCTGACCACGACCATGTCCAAGCGCAAACTGGATTTAAGGACCCTGGGTGAACCCGGCGACACTAAGTCAGGCAAACAGGTGAAACGCAGCTACCCACTTAAGGAAGGCATTGACCAGAAAAATGCCAAAGACATGGTGAAAAAAATCAAGGAGAGCAAAATCAAGGTACAGACTTCCATTCAGGGAGATCAATTGCGTGTCGCCGGTAAAAAACGTGATGATCTACAGGAAGTGATGCAGTTGCTGCGAGGAGACGAATCTATCGAGCTGGCTCTGCAGTTCACTAATTTCCGGGATTGATTTTCAACAACAGTTTCTTTAAGTGACTAGGCCCAATTAGCACTTTGTGCCACGGATGGCCAAAAATCATCCATTTGAGACTTTTTAATTAAATGAATTCCTCTGACACCAGATTGAGTTGGCGTGAAGCGTTTCAGGTATATCGCCAGCGTCCAGTATTGATCATGTTTTTTCTCGGATTCTCCGCTGGATTGCCGTTCCTGCTGGTGTTTTCAACTCTCACTGCCTGGCTGACAGAAGCTGGGCTCACCAAATCAACGATTGGTTTTTTCAGCTGGATCGGCATTACCTACTCAATCAAGGTATTTTGGGCGCCAATTGTCGATCGACTCCGCCTGCCAATTCTGCACAGATATTTTGGACAAAGGCGCAGTTGGATATTGGTTGCACAATGTGGTATCGCACTGGGCTTATTTTTAATGTCGAAGACTGATCCGTCTTCCAACATCGAAATGATCGCTTTGTTCGGTGTTTTGGTAGCCTTTTCCTCCGCAACCCAGGACATCAGTATTGACGCCTATCGGATAGAGGCTGCTGTTCCCAAGTATCAGGCTGCCATGTCGGCCACTTATGTTTTCGGTTATCGGTTAGCTCTGCTGGTGGCAGGCGCGGGGGCGCTCTATCTGGCAACCTACATGTCCTGGATCGGCGCTTATCAGTTGATGGCGGTTCTGGTTGGTGTCGGTATGATAGCGACGCTTGTAGCCAATACACCTGAAATCACCCGCCCCAGTATGACGAAAGAGCTGGTGACTGCCATTGAAGAGCGGATGGAGCACTTAGCTCATTTGCCCGAGAATACAGCCCGGATCATGGCTTGGTTTGCCGAAGCTGTGATCGGTCCCTTTGTCGACTTTTTCAAGCGAAACGGTAATGCTGCCTGGTTGATATTACTGCTCGTTGCTGTTTATCGAATTAGCGATATTACCATGGGCGTAATGGCAAACCCGTTTTACCTGGATATGGGGTTTAGTAAAGTGGAAATTGCTGACGTCACCAAAGTGTTTGGTTTCGTCATGACTATACTCGGTTCTATCATTGGTGGTGTTCTGGTAACTCGTTATGGTATTGCCAGAATTATGATCCTTGGGGCAACTCTCGTGGCAGGTACAAATTTGCTATTTGCCTGGATGGGATCAATAGAGCCGAATCTATGGTCACTTGCCTTTGTGGTTAGCGCAGATAACCTCAGTGGTGGGTTGGCGGTAGTCGCATTTATTGCCTATCTGTCCAGCCTGACCAGTTCAGACTACACTGCGACTCAGTATGCTTTGTTCAGTTCGTTGATGACCTTACCGGGAAAATTTATTGGAGGCTTTTCCGGTATGGTGGTTGATGCGGATGGGTATCCCTATTTCTTCATATTGGCATCTGTTATGGGCTTGCCGGCAATTCTGCTTTCGATTTGGGCATTTCGACGTGAATCGACTGCTAACGGCCTGCTACGGGATCAGGGTGGCTAACTAAATAATCGAGATAAAAGGAGCGATCATGGAAATCATTAAAGGTAGCTGCCTATGTGGCGAAATTACCTTCACCCTTGAAAGGGATTTTAGCCAGTTTCACCTGTGCCATTGCACACAGTGTCAGAAAATCAGTGGTAGTGCGCATGTGTCCAATTTGTTTACTCGCCCTGACAATATTCAGTGGCTCACCGGTGAGTCATTGGTGAAGAGATATGATGTGCCTGGACGGACGATAACCAACGCTTTCTGTTCAGATTGTGGTGCCGCGGTACCCTATGCATCTAAAAGCGGTAAAGCTCTGGTGGTGCCTGCAGGCTGTCTGGATGAGAGCCCGGGTATAACACCCAATGATCATATCTTCTGGGCCGAAAAAGCTGACTGGTATGAAGAAGGGCAGAGCGCCCCACATTTTGACGGCTTTCCTGAATAGCAGGCCGGGTAAGGTATGTTGCCTGCGCTTGAAAAATAGGTTCTTTGAATATGGGCAGTTTGCTGCCGATCAGTAATCGGAGGATAGCCGGGCTGGCCTTGGCCTTTATCTTTATTTACCACGGCCTCGTACCTAAGTTGTTATTTTTAAGTTCTCAGGAAGTGGCCATGATCCAGGCTCATGGAGATATCTGGCCGGTTGAGTTAATAGCCAGTGTTGCCGGGGTTGCTGAAATCCTGCTGGGCACAACAATATGCTGGTTTCGCCATAAGAACTGGCCGATTCTTATCGCACTTGTTGCGCTGGTATTACTGCTGGCGGATGCCATTATCTTTTCTCCGGAAATGCTTGCTGGAGCTTTCAATCCAGTGACTACCAACATTGCAGCTATTGCTCTCTGCTTGATTGCTTTAGGTGCTTCGCAGGACTCTGTTCAGAGGAATGCGCAGGATCCAGTTCAGCCGAAATAGTGCAGGTGAATTCCCTCAAGCATGGTTTTAAGCTCGTCGGCAACCGCCTGCTGTTCGGCATCGCTATGGCAATGAATCAGGGCATATTCCAAACCTGACTGTACCAGTTCAGATACAAGTCGGCACAATGTAAGGCGACGTTCAGCAGGTAGGTGACCGTTTGAATCGATCTGTTCCGCAAGTATTTCTGCCACCCGGGCGTTGGATCTGTCTACCACACCCCTTAGTTCTGGGATTGCCCGTAAGGCCTGGAACAGGGGGACCAATCCTGGGGCCAGCTTGTAGGATTGGAATACAAAATCCACCAATGGTAACCAGTCTGTGTGGTTCTCTGCGGCTTCGATGGCACTGGTCAGCTCATGATCTATATTGTCGATGGCCTCTTCAGCCATGGTCTTCATGATATGGTTTTTATTGGGGAAGTAGTGATACAGGGTGGCTATTGGAAGTTCACAGGCGGCAGCGATATCACTCATGGTAATAGCATCAGCTCCTTTCTCAGAGATGAGTTCGGCTGTGGTGCTTAGTATCAGCTCAATTTTAGCTTGTGACCGGCTTTGTTTTGGTACCACCCGCACGTTAATAATTCCTGGTCTGAAAATAGCTGTTCATTAAGTCTCCTGCCAGTAAGCTTGCTGACCAGCCTAACCGGAGGTTGACGTTACGGCAAGTCACGATAGGCGAAGTTCATCGGGTAGTCCACCAGGATATCTGGGGTGTGGAATCGGGTTAAAAAAGTTGAATGCCGTTCAATTTTAAAAGGAATATCAATCTAAAAAACTGAGTGATACTCGGAAAAACATATAAAGTGTGACCCGCTTCACATTAGTCCGGCTTTGGCTCACTTAGCCTAAGTATGGTCAAGTATTGAACAGTGGATAGTTAGTTCATCTGCCTGGAATCGCTCTGGCATTAATCAGCTGTAACCAGAATATAACAACAATGTGAGGCTGTTATGAGACTACGATCCTTCAAAGGTTTTAATGGTCGGCGGAGTCCTGGTTGTCGATGACTGGATTGCCGATCTGACCAGCCAGTGTGAAACGACGGCTGTACAATAGACTGGGTTTGAACTTAAAGGGTGAAGTTGTCTATAACTAAAAAGGGCCGTAAGGCCCTTTATATTTGCAGGTGGTTTCACCTGTGTATCGTCTGACAGGCTTGGCAAAAAACCTAAAACATCCCGAAGGTTTTCGCCAGTGCAACCACCGCAGTGACGAGTGCGGCCCCGCCAAGCAAAATTCCGGTACTACCTGAGCTACTGCTACTTGGGCTCATTACCATGTTTTGCTCCTCGAGTTCATTGATACGATGGGTCGCGGCATTATTGCTGTCTTCAAGTGCATTGAACCGTTCGATCATTTCCGTCAGCTCTTGTTGTTTTTCTTCTGTTTGTTCACGCAGTGCCTTGGCAATCTGCTGGACCAGTTCCTGGCCTTGTTTGCTGACCTGAACTCTGAGCATTTCTTCAACAGTACCCTCGATCATGGCCTGAAGCTGGGTGTTTTTCAGCAAGTCGCTGATGTCTGCTTTTTCTGCGGCATTCTCGGATATGTGTTGGATGTCTGTGCGCGCAGCATCAATCTGGTTTTTGAATTCTGACAGCCGGTCTTCCAGGTTTACATCGATGGCCGAAGTCGCCGTATGGGTGGCGATATCCATGATGTCGCTACGGATGCGCTCAACCAGATTATCAAGATCCGGTTCCCCTGGAATAGGCTTGGCTTTAAGTTCTGCCTCCTTTATCGACTCACGCAGCTGATCATCCAGGTCCTTACGTGATTCGCTTACCGCATCATCAATGGTTACCGCCAGGCGACCTTCCAGATTTTTAATCTCGGCTTCCAGTAACGGTGTAATGGCCTGTTCCACTTCCTGCACCACTTTGGAAGTGATTTCCCGGGTGTCAGGTTTGGCGGATTCGGCTGCCGCCATTGAAGTCTGTAATGATTGCCTGGATGCCTCTATGCGCTCAGACAGTAGAGCTTCAAATTCCTGCATCAGGTTGCTTTTGAGGTTTTCAGTCTGTTGCATTGCTGTGGTTAATGTTTCCAACTGGGACTGGTACTCAGCCAGCTGCCCTTCCAGCATTGCAATTTTTTCTTCATAAACGCCGCCGTCCTCCTGGCCGCTGGCCTTTATGCCTATTAATGCATCCTGCAAGCTGGAAATACTGTTCTCAGAGGCTGTCAGACGATTCTCGAAGGCGTCGAAAGACGGTAATTCCGAGCTGGTGTTTTCTAAAGCCACCAGGCGGCCTATCAGCTTTTCCATTTCTACGCCGGCCACCGCAGCCGCTGCCGGTTGAGCAGGCTCACTGGCAGGGGAGGAGGGGGGACTGGTGTCTGTAGGTGGCTGGGCACTGGAGGAAGATTGGACACTTTGCACCGGTGTGCTGACGGCTGATGGCGAGGAAGCCTGTGTTGGCGTGTGCATGATAACCGGCGGTTCAGTTTTGTGGTGAGTGACCAGGTTTTCCCCGGATTGAGCTGCAGCAAGGACAATTGCCAACTGTTCCGGTTGCGGTGGCTTGGATAATGTACCTGAGGCTCCGATACCTCGTGCCTGTTCGTCGTAGTTTTCTACACCCTCTTTACCGGTACACATGATCACCGGGATATGGGATGTGGCGGGGTTCTCCTTGATTTTTTGTGTCGCCTCAAATCCATCCAGTTCAGGCATGAGGTGATCCATGAAGATGATATCCGGCTGCACGTTTTCAAGCAGTTCGATGGCGTGTACGCCAGACTCTGCCAATTCGACCTGTAAATTATGTTTTTGCAGTAAGCGTTGCAGGGTGATGCGGGCTAATTTGGAATCATCCACCACCAGTGCAGTCTGAAGCGCCATTGAGCAACCTTCTCTGTAAATTAAGAAATTCCTAAGCTAAATCTAGCACAATCTGTGAATTTGCCTTCTTTAAAACTGTATCAGGGAGGTTATTTTTTGTTTTCAGTGTGCACTACCACCTTTTTGAGGATGTCTGGCTGCGAGCCCCGAGCTGCGTGGCTTTGCGGGTAAGTGTTCACAGAATCGTCTGTTAACTGTCACAAAAGCGTCACTCAATAACCCTAGCATCGCGTACTAACCCCTGAGGAGAAGTGGGATGCAGACTTCATACCGAGCAGTGTTTATATCAGATGTCCATTTAGGTACGCCTGCCTGTCAGGCACACCATCTGCTGGATTTTCTTAAAAAAATTGAAACTCCCAAGCTATACCTGGTCGGTGACATCGTCGATCTCCAGGAAATGAAGCGACGTGCCCACTTTCCCGAAGTTCATCGTCAGATTATCAGTGTGGTGATGAGGAAGGCCCGTGAGGGTACAGAGGTTATCTATATTCCGGGTAATCACGATGCATTTTTCCGTCAGATGGCAGGCCAGGTGTTTGCCGGTATCAAAATTCTTCTCAATACCACCCACAAAACCCGCGATGGTCGTATATTTCACGTAAGTCATGGGGATGAATTCGATCAGATGGTCAAATTAAGCCCTTTGATGCTGGCCATCGGTGATCGTGCTCATAGCCTGATGCTAAAGCTAAATGGCTGGGTGAATGGTTGCCGTCGTCTGCTCGGTTTACCTTACTGGTCTTTTGCAGGATATCTCAAGTCCCATCTTGGCAAGGCTCAACAGTTTATAGAACGCTTTGAGAAAGCTGCACTGAAAGCTGCAGGGAGTCGTACGGTTGATGGGTTTATTTGTGGTCATATCCATTTTGCCTCGTTCCGTCTTCAGGACGGCAAGCTTTATTGTAATGACGGTGATTGGGTGGAGCACTGCACCGCCCTGGTGGAAAGCCACCAGGGTGAGCTGGGTATTATTCACTGGTCGGAACTACCTCGCTGGGTAGCCTCTGAGCCGGCCGAGGCTATCTCCTGGGAAGGGCAGCCATTGCCGTTGAAATGAACCTTCCCCTTGGTCTGGTGTCCTAGAATTCGCCATGCTTTATTGCCGTTTTGTCAGGCAGAAGTAAGTGGTAGATTGGTGTCAGGCTATAAGAGGAAGTGAAAATGAGCATGCTCAGCGACTGGCTACAACACAAAAAAATATTGCCCAAGGCGGAAGAAGCCTTACCAGGCAGAGAGGAGCCACTGCCGCTGGATCCGAAACATTATGTCTCAGGTATCAGCATGAAACCGCCATTTCCAGAAGAAATGGAAGTGGCAGTTTTTGCCTTAGGCTGCTTTTGGGGTGCTGAGCGACTATTCTGGAAACAGGAAGGGGTTTATGTCTCCGCAGTAGGCTATACCGGCGGTTATACTCCAAATCCAACCTATGACGAAGTTTGTTCCGGGTTAACTGGCCATGCAGAAGCTGTGCTGGTAGTGTTTGATCCTGCAAAAATCACCTATCCGTCACTGCTTAAGTTGTTTTGGGAAAACCATAATCCTACCCAAGGTATGAGGCAGGGTAATGATTCAGGGACCCAATACCGATCTGTCATTTATACGACAAGCGATCAGCAGTTTGCTGAAGCCAGCCAGTCTCGAACTCAATTCCAACATGCACTGGACACACGTCAAATAGGGCATATCACCACAGATATTGAACTCTTGCAGGAGTTTTATTACGCCGAAACCTACCATCAGCAGTATTTAGCGAAAAACCCCAGCGGCTATTGCGGGCTGGCAGGAGTGGGGGTGTGCTACCAGCCAGAATAGAGTAGCCATACTCCGTGCACCGTATCTTATGGATTATGGCTGATTTCAGTATTGTCAGGTCCAGTATAGGTATAGGCCTGTTATCTGAATGAAGGACAGAAGTCTGCTTTTTGAAATAAAAAAAAGCCCCAGGGGATAGGGGCATAAGTCCACTCTAGCTCAAAAAGAGTAGTGAGGGTTTAAACGGATTAACTATTTGTCTAAGCGGGCCTTTAACTGGTCAGCTTTTTCTGCAACCTGCTTCAATTTGGAATTTACTGTTTCTAGCAGCGAATTAACCTTTGGCTTGAATTCTTTTATGTAGGCCCTTTCCGCTTGCAGTTTGGCATAAGCAGACATCATGTGGACGTTCCAATTAGCCTTAGCGCGTAAATCATAGGTAGAGGCATCCAGATTGATTGCAAACTGTTTTAGGCTGGGGCTTTTTTTCCGCATTCTGGCCACAATTGCTTTGAGACTCCTGTCTTTATTGGCAAGATCAGCACCCAGTTCGTTCAATAGCTTTTTACCTTCAGTTTCCAGTACTAACAGGCCTGAAGAAAACTGTGCCTGAATTCGCGTTTTAGCCGCGTTCAACTGGTCTTTTGGGCTGCTTTTACTCTGAATCATCGCTGATTTTGCCTACCTGATATCTGCCTTTAGTTATATAAACGCTAGTGATTTTTATGGCGCTGTTGGAGCGGATACTAGATGGATTTTCTAGAGTGTTCATCCTAATTCAAAGGCTGAAAGTTAGCCCTCATCGAAAATGTTTTCAAAAAAATGAGTGGAATATAGACAGTCTGTTCCAGACGACTATGCTAAGTCATAACCCTGTAACAAATTTCCGAACTTATGAAAACGCGATTGCTCTGGTTCAAATATGGGGATTCACTGGCTTTCAGCATGGTCGTTCTGGCGGTGGTCGTAATGAATAAGCTTCTAACTACCATGAATGAACATGAAGCTCAGTATGCCTGATTTGAAATTGGCCGTGTCACAGGGGCCATGTATCAGGCTAAGAGCCGCGGGCGAAATTAAGTTGGGGCGACACCGGCCTATACTGGCGATATTCCTGCCAGTGTTTGAACAGCCAGTGGTTCTCAGAAGTTGAACTAGTTAACGTAATGGTGATAAATATAAGGAAATACCGCTTTAGCCCACTGTTACTAAGTAGTTTCACTGATTTTAGTCTTGCTGTATCCGGATAGAATCGTCCGCCGAATTCTGGTTTTTTTTTTGTGAATTTTTAGCGGACAAAGAAATGATTAAACGATTTGCTTCATACGGTGCATTGGATGCGTTCCTTTTTGCAAATTCTTCTGTATTGGTCAAGTGCTGGCCGGATAGCAACGGCGAATGGATCGCTGAATTCCAAGCCTGATCTTCAGTCTGCGGTGGCAATAAGTAAGCATTGCCTGCAACAGCTGAACTCTTACCACAATAGAATAGCCGGTCCTTACCAGACCGGCTTTTTCTTTTTATTAATGCCTGCTAGTTTGATAACCTGTTGCTCCTTCCCACGCTTTCCTGGCTTAGGGTATTTAATTGGCACTATGCAGGCTTTTTTTCACAGAACGAAATCTATTTTGAGCAGGATGCTGCTTCCAGCGATATGGAAATTTGTCTTGGTTCTCGCAGGTCTAATATGCCTGCCCACGCAGAGTAATGCTGACAGCAGCACGTCAGTTGCAGCGACGGATTCAGATAATGTGCTGATGTTATACAACTGGCCGGACTACATGCCGGAATCCTTACTAAAGCGGTTTCGCAGTGAGACCGGTATACAGATTAAGATCCATTTTTACACCTCAGATGAAGCCAAACAGGATTTGTTAACACAGACAGGAGGTGAGGGGCTTGATTTGATCATCGGCTCCGGCGCCACCATGAGGGAATACATTGCCCCTGAGTGGATACGCCCTCTGGACCTGGCTCTTCTTCCCGGACGACAAAGGATCGCCAGTAAATGGCAGCTGTTTGCCCCAGAGCTTGCTGAATATGCGGTGCCCATGCTTTGGGGGACACTTGGAATAGCCTACCGTACTGACCTCATGGAGTCCGCGCCAAAAAGTTGGGCTGAGTTTTTCAATCCTCAGCGGAATCTGTACCGGGAAGTGATGCTGGTAAATGATTCCGCCGATGTATTTGGCGTGGCGCAAAAGTCCCTGGGGTTGCCCCTTAATCCACAGTCTCGTGAGCAGCTGGATGCAGCATTCCGGGTGTTGGCTGACTTTCAGGGGTTTGTATACCGTTATGCATACCCCAGACTGGATGAAACCTCCGAGTTATTGCATGATCACGTATCAATGGCCATGGTCTACAGTGGCGATGCACTGACATTGCAGTCTATGGATAGCAGAATTGCCTATGTACATCCGCTAGATGGAACTAATCTCTGGGTAGATTATATAGCAGTAGCCCAGGCCTCCAGGCAACCAGAGCAAGCTCATCGGTTTATTGAATTTTTGCTTGAGCCCAGAAATGCGGCCGTAATGGCCGAATCTTTAAATTACGGTTCCGTTGTCAATGGCGCAGAGGTGTTTTTATCTGAGGAGCATCTGCGAAGTAATGTCATCTATCCGCCGCAGAAAGTTATGGATAGGGCTGAATCCTATATTCGGGTCGAACCTGAGTTGCTTCGGCATCGCAATCAGTTGTTTATAGAGTTGAAGAAATAAATGTTGGGCCGTTTAACTTCAAAGGTGAACCTCAGACTTAAGATTTTTCTTGTGGTCCTGCCACTGATTACCCTGCCACTTGTGTTGGTTGGGAGTATGTCCTACCTCTATATGCGTGAGAACAGTCTACGGATTCTTGAGAACCAGATGGAGTTGGCATTAAGGAGCCTGAGTTCTGAATTGTCACGGGAGCTGGCAACAGCCAGGGCCAATCTGGACCTATTTGCCACAAATGAGATCATTGTCCGTTATCTGGGCTTGTCCGAATCTACTCGCTATCGGGTCATGCAGCCCGCTATTCTCCATATCCTGAGTGATTATCGCCGGGCATTCCCCCAGTACATTGAAATTGGCATCTATCTGCCTGATGGGCGTGCGGATACGCTGGTCGTTGATGAGTTTGCCCCTCCCCGCCTAAAGGACGACTTCCATAAACGGCTGATTTCTGAGGGGCCGAAGTTCATTGACAAGCTTTATTACGATAACCAAGGCGACGGGCATATAGATTATGTCATTGCCCAGAGAATTCAGGCCACCGATGTCGATCCGTCCAGCGTGCCGGGCTCTCGATTTCAAGGGTATTTGGTGCTAGTGCTGAGGATTCCTAACGTTAATTCACGCTTGGCTATGGCGTTGGATCTGCCGGAAGGATTGCTAGCATTGACCAGCTCCACGGGCGACCCTTATTTCTCAACCTTGGTTTTGGACGAATCGAAACGCTCCCTGATTAATCGTGTGGTTAACTCCGGCATTGGCCGCCTACGCAGTATCAATATTGATCAGGAGTATTATCTCGGTGGATTTTACCGGGTGACTGATCAGCTGCTGGTGGCTGGGTTGATTACTCAGGAGGTTATCAGTCGTGTTGTCAATCCGATTGTCTGGGGAATTATTTGGAGCGTAATCGGATTCAGCGTCCTGTCATTCCTACTGATCTATTCCGGTTTGAACAATATGCTGGTAACGCCTCTGATGCGGCTAAGGAACCAGTTGTTGGATTTTCGTGCCGGTAGGGAAATGCTGCCATTCGAGAAAAGTGACGATGAATTTGGTGAACTTTACGCCCTTGTTAATGACATGGCGGAGTCGCAGAAAGTTGTGCGCACGCAAGTCAAAGAAATGTCTTTCTTTGATCCATTGACTGGGTTACCCAATCGTCAGGCGTTTACTAAAATACTTGATAAAGCTGTCAGTCTGGCCAGCCGGCAGGATCAGGTGTTCGCTGTCCTGTATCTGGATATTAACGATTTCAAAGTGCTGAATCAGTCGCATGGCAGTAAAGTCGGCGATGAACTGGTCAAAGAAGCTTCACGGAGAATTCAGTCTTGCCTGAGGATCTCCGATGAAGTGTCGCGGCAGGTTATGGGTGAGGACGGTGTATCTGACCAGGTCATGATTCGTACCGGTGGGGACGAGTTCTCCGTTTTGTTGCGCGATATTAAAAAGTCTCATCAGGCATCCATTGTCGCTTCACGTATTATGGAGCAGTTTAAACGCAGCTTTGATATTAATGGGCTTAGTCTGACAGTGGATATCAGCATTGGCATTGCGATTTATCCTTTAGATGGTCAGTCCCCGGATTTACTTCTCAAAAGTGCTGACCTTGCGATGTATGATGCCAAACAACAGTCTGGTAGTCGCTTCAGGTTTTTTACTCATGCACTTAATGCCTCCTCGGAAAAACGTATCGTCACCGAAAAGGCGCTTGTGCAGGCTTTGAAGGAGGAACAATTCTCGCTTTATTTGCAGCCGAAAGTCTCGCTGGCCAATGGTATGGCCAATGAGTTTGAAGCCTTTGTCAGATGGAATCATCCTGATCAGACTGTCATGACTCAAGAGCAGTTCTGGAATGTTGCGGAAGACTCTGGATATTCATCTGAAATGGAGCAGCTTTTTGCTGATCTTATATTTACTACTGTGAAGGCTCTGAATGAGGGGGCAGCGGAACAGATTCGTCTTTCCTTCAATGTTATGGCCAGCCAGCTATATTCCGGGCGCTTAATCCCACTGATAGACGAGAATCTTGAAAAGTATGAGATCAGCGGTCAATTGCTTGAAGTAGAGCTGAATGAATCGGTTATATGCAATGCTCCGGATGAGTTAATGGTTACTAATGTTCTCAATAATCTGAAATCGCGAGGAATCAAATCGTCACTGGATGAATTTGGTAAAGAGGACATTAATTTATCTTTGCTTAAAAAGTTTGCATTTGACCGTATAAAAATTTCTTCATCTCTCATTCGGGAAATGGATTACGACGAAAAAAATGAAATGTTGGTTGAATCAATTTTGAAGCTGACACGCAATCTGGCCTTGGATGTGGTGGTGTTAGGAGTAGAAAGAAGGGCGACCATGGTATCAGTCAAGCAGTTTGGCGCTAACTACGCACAGGGCGTGTACCTCCAGGCTGCTGTACCTCCAGACCAGTTTCGTACAGATTTCCGTGAAGAGCTGTTTCGCATACCCAGCTCAGAAGTGATCAACGATAAATAGGCAGATTAAGCTAATTCACGTCTAAATCATCGGGTATACCCTGTTTTAGCTCAAACCACGCCCCATTGTGGCAGCCGGTTTAGCCACACGGCTGCCCAACACACTTATCATCCCTCCCAGCCAGTATTAAATCCAGGCCGTGACCGATATAATGCTTGCCAATTTTTAACCTCGATAGTTCCGGTTACTCACAGGATATTTTTTAATGACGGTAAGAACTCGAATAGCGCCATCGCCAACAGGTGATCCGCACGTTGGCACTGCATATATCGCTTTGTTTAATCTGTGCTTTGCGCGACAGCATGGTGGCCAGTTTATCCTTCGTATTGAAGATACTGACCAGGTTCGCAGCAGTCAGCAGTCTGAAGATGACATTCTCAAAGCACTGCGTTGGTTGGGCCTGGAGTGGGATGAAGGGCCGGATGTCGGTGGCCCACACGGCCCTTATCGTCAGAGCGAACGTAAGGATGGTTATCGAGCTTACGCAGAAGATTTGGTGTCTAAAGGGCATGCATTCTACTGTTTTAGAACACCTGAAGAGTTGGATGCAATTCGCGAGGAACGAAAAGCTCAAGGATTAAATCCAGGCATAAAGGGCGATCTGGAATTGCCCCAGGAAGAGGTGACAAAACGTCTACATGCTGGTGAGCCTTATGTTATCCGCATGAAAGTGCCGGATGAAGGTGTTTGTATCATTGACGACATGCTCAGGGGGCCGATAGAAATCGAGTGGTCACAGGTCGATTGTCAGATTCTGCTTAAATCGGACGGGATGCCTACCTATCATCTGGCGAACGTGGTAGATGATCACCAAATGAAGATTACTCACGTTATTCGTGGTGAAGAATGGATAAGTTCAGCCCCTAAACACTGGTTGCTTTACGACTATTTTGGCTGGGAGATGCCTGCACTCTGTCATATGCCTTTGCTGCGGAATCCTGATAAAAGCAAACTCAGTAAGCGAAAAAATCCAACTAGCATTAATTTCTATGAACGCTTTGGCGTGTTGCCGGAAGCCTTGTTGAACTATCTGGGGCGCATGGGCTGGTCAATGCCGGATGAGCGTGAGAAATTTACCCTAAAAGAGATGATCGAACATTTTGATATCAAGCGTGTCTCGCTAGGGGGGCCAATATTTGACCTGGTTAAGTTGCGTTGGCTGAATGCTCTGTGGATTCGGGACTCACTTACAGATGAGGAATTTATTGAGCGTGTTGAAGGCTGGGGTTACGGTCTGTCTAAATTGAACGCTCTGGTGTCCCACATTAAGAGCCGGGTAGAGGTGTTGTCTGACGTAGCGCCTATGACAACTTTTCTACGCAGCGGCTTCCTGGGCCTTGGCGAGACCCATTTTAGCGAAGGCAAGCTGGATTTGGACACGCAAAAGAAGGTGCTGCAGTTTATCCTGTGGATCTACGAACAAGAGCGTGATTGGGAGAAAGATCAGTTATTCTCCCATGCCAAGAAACTATCTAAGCAGCTCGGTTTGAAAATGGGTGATTTCATGTTTCCCATATTTGTGGCAATTGCCGGAACTCCAAACTCGTGGTCTGTTATGGATTCCCTGGCCTTTATCGGTCCGGACATGTCTCGCGCAAGATTACGAGACGCCATTGAGAGTCTGGGAGGGATATCCAAGAAAGGCCTGAAGAAATTGGAGAAAGAGTTTGCAGAGTTGCAAGCTACGGAAACTGTGGAATAATTTTTCAAATTTTATGGTGATTTGTTCTTGACTCAGATTCCTGTTCTCACTAACATACGCCTCCGTTGTTTGGGGCCATAGCTCAGCTGGGAGAGCGCAACGCTGGCAGCGTTGAGGTCGACGGTTCGATCCCGTCTGGCTCCACCACTTTCGTCCTAGAAGTGTGAAACAAAGCTTTTAGTCCCCTTCGTCTAGAGGCCTAGGACACCGCCCTTTCACGGCGGTAACAGGGGTTCGAATCCCCTAGGGGACGCCAAATAAATAAGCCCTGCACGTAAGTGCGGGGCTTTTTTATTTGTTTTCTACGGATGCGAACCCCCTGCCGGTTCGAATCGCCTAGGGGGCTCAACCGGAAGGTTGAGCGACGATGGCCTCAAGTCACGCATAGCGTGTAAAAGACATCGGCTGTGCGCCAAATAAATAAGCCCTGCACGTAAGTGCGGGGCTTTTTTATTGGCAAAAGAAATGGTAGGGCGATTTAGCCGCTTCTTGGTTCTAAGCTGCTAGCTATCAGCCTCTGCTGTAACCTGCTGCATGAGAGCCATATTCATTGTATGGTCGAATGCTGGGCAACAGGCAACAGTTCTAATGCGGCATTCGCCGGAGTTGGTGTCATAGTGTAGGGCGTAGGCAGCGCCTTGATCATGGGCCTGGCATTTAATGTCGCCTATGGCCCGGGTATAGGCATCAACCAAAAAATCCTCTGCCTCACATCTTTCGGGATCTTCCCTAAACGTATTGACGCTGACTTCGTTGTCATCCAGAAAATAGCTGAGGTCGTTCATCGGATTTCCTCTTGGTTCGGACATTTAAATTTGAGTTGTGCTTGTCCTGGTAAAGCGACAGCGCTTTCTAAAAACCGTCAACTTATTATGTTTTATATGGAAGACTGATCAGAGGATAAAAATCAAGGCAATTGGGTAAACCAATAAACTGGCGGCATTGCCAAATAACACAATAGTCGCCACCCTATTGGGGCTTTGATTGTACTGATCTGCCAGCAAGTAATTAAGTACGGCTGGTGGAAGCAATGCATAAAGTATTAGCAGTTGCCTTTCTACGCCGGCCAAAGAAAATACTTCAATGGCACCGAGGGCAATGACCAGCCCTGAAATTGGAGCCCAAACAGCCGTTAGTATACCTACAAGCCAATCAGACCATTTCATTTCGACCATTCTTGTGCCTAATGTAAACAGCATTAGTGGAATGGCGACTTGTCCTGCCAGAGCCAGCCCTCTTTCCAGCCAAAGGGGAAAATGTATCTCCATTTGCCCCACTGCCAGTCCAAGTATGGTAGCTATGATCATGGGGCTCTTTAACAGTTTGAAGCCGCTATGGGAGGTGAGGATTTTGAGGCCCACAGTAAAGTGCAAGGTGTTAGCAATAACGAAGAGTAGAACTGCGAGAGGCAATACTTCATCACCCAACGTGTAGACGGCCAGTGGTAAACCTAGGTTGCCGGTGTTTCTAAACATCATGGGGGGAATTAGCACTTTGGCCGGGACAAAGCGGGTCCAGATAAGTGATAGGAGGCCTGGAAGCAATACTATAGCGATTGTGGCAGCGATAATGGGCGAGTAACCAGATAGGTTCAGAGCATCCTTGGAAAGTGCTGAGAATATGAGTACCGGGACAAAGATGTCGAGATTAGTCTGGTTAAGGGTCGTCGCACTGATAGGCTTGAGTCTTTGATAAAACAAGCCGATAAAGACGACGGCAAAAACAGGAACAACAATATCGACGACCTGACCGAACATAGACACCTTGCACCAAAGCGGGTTTGAGTGAGGGCAGTATAGCGCGGCAGATCCGGTTCAGGGCAAAGTTAGACCTTTCGCTAGCCTTTAGGTTTTTCGCTTCAGTGCAAGTATTACTAAACACAGCTTTAAGTGCGCGAGGGGGCAACCTTGAAATGCTGGGTGGCAATAGCTTGGGTTGGGTGCTAGCCTTCGTTAAAACAATGTGTTACGAGATTTATAATCACTTATCTATCGACATTGAAGGAAGAGACCTATGGCTGGTGGTGGCGTATTTGAATTGCTCACAAAAGTGCGCTTTTTACCTTACTTCCTGACCCAGGCATTTGGTGCTTTTAACGACAACCTATTCAAGCAGGGAATTCTGCTGCTGTTTACATATGTGATCGTTACTTCAAATAGTGCTTCGTTAAATAGTGCTTCGTTAATCAACCTGGCATCTGGTCTCTTCATCTTGCCTTTTTTTCTTTTTTCACCGCTGGCGGGTCAAATTGCCGATAAAATGGAGAAGGGAAGGCTGATACGATGGATAAAGCTAGCTGAAATAGTGCTAATGTCCATGGCTGCAGTGGCCTTTATTTTGCATTCGACAACATTGTTGCTGGTGTTGTTGTTTCTAATGGGAGTCCAGTCGGCAATGTTTGGACCGGTAAAATATTCCATTTTGCCCCAACACTTATCTCCCAGTGAGCTTTTGACTGGCAATGCGCTGGTGGAAATGGGGACCTTTCTGGCGATCCTGTTAGGTACAATTATCGCCGGTGTGTTATTTGTCCTACCAGGAGGCTTAGAGTACATCTCCGGGGGGATCATCTTTGTTGCCATCCTGGGCTACCTGAGCAGTCTCAGGATACCTGCGGCTCCTTCGGCCAATCCGACCCTTAAAATTAACTTTAATCCCCTTACGGAGACACTGGAGACAATTCGTTTAACCAAGGGGAATCGGGCCGTATTTCTATCCATTATGGCTATCAGCTGGTTCTGGTTTCTGGGTGCCAGCTATCTGACCCAATTCAATCTGTTTACCAAGGAATACCTGCTGGGGAATCCTGCGGTTGCGACTGGTCTTCTGACGCTATTTTCTGTCGGTATCGCATTGGGATCTGTATTGTGCGCCAAGCTTTCTGAAGGACGAGTAGAGCTTGGATTAGTGCCGATTGGTTCGCTGGGGCTTACCATTTTCGGTATTGATCTCTATTTCGCCACACCCGAACTTGCAGGACTGACTGAGCGTGGTGTGGTTGAATTTCTATCGGACTCAAGTAGTTATGGGGTGTTGGTAGACCTGCTATTGATAGGCGTCTTTGGCGGCTTCTATATAGTGCCTCTCTACGCTTTGATACAGGAACGTTCTGACGAAAAAAGGCGGGCGCAGGTCATTGCTCTGAACAATGTCATGAATGCGATATTTATGGTAGTAAGTGCGATTGTTGCAATTGTCATGTTGTCGCTTATCAAGCTTTCGATCCCGGAATATTTTCTAGTGCTTGCCATTATGAATGGCGTTGTAGCCTTCTACATCTTCCAGCAGGTACCGGAGTTTGTACTGAGATTTTTTATCTGGATGCTTGGGCATACGATGTACCGGGTGACCAGGAAAGGGCTCGAAAACATCCCACAGGAAGGCGCTGCAGTGCTGGTTTGCAATCATGTAAGTTACGTGGATGCACTTCTGATAGGCGGGGCAATCAGAAGGCCTATAAGGTTTGTCATGGACCGTGATATTGCCAATATGAAGGGTATGGCGTGGTTTTTTCGTCTTGCCAAAACTATCCCGATAACGTCTGAGAAAAGGGATCCGGAAATCTATCGTCAGGCTTTTGATTCTATTAGCCAGGCGCTGTCTGATGGTGAGCTGATATGCATTTTCCCGGAGGGTCGTCTCACCAAAACGGGAGAAATCGATACTTTTCGCAAAGGTGTTGAGATGATTGTTGCGCGAAACCCGGTACCTGTTGTGCCTATGGCGCTTAAAGGGTTATGGGGGTCGTTCTTCAGCCACAAGGGGCAACCGGCATTGACCAAGCTGCCCAGCCGCTTCTGGTCTAAAGTGGAACTCGTTGCCGACCAGTTAGTACCGGCAAACGCTGTGGATGCCAAATCGCTGGAATTAAAGGTCCGGGCATTACGCGGCGAAGTAGCATGACATGGGGTAGCTCTCGGATGCTGTATGCCGCAGGAGTAAAAATTGATTAAAAAGGTGGGTGTTAACGTTCTGCAATAGCGCCTTTTTTGACGCCTTCATAGCAGCGAACCAGAAATATATTTTGTGGCCTTTGCTGCTTCAGGGTTTGTGCAATATGTTCCGCAATCCACTCAACAGTGGTGTCTGTGCTGATCAGATAGGTGGATTGCTTGGGGACCAATAGCTCAAACATGCCTTGCTGTGCTTCGTAGCGGAAGCGTACATGAGGAATTCCCTGTACAGATTCTTCATTGACTACATCGCCCACGCTGCCTATATAGACGTCTTTCCACTTTTTCGCCCACTGATATTCTGTGAGCTGGCTTCGCTGACCATCGGTAAAGATTTCCAGCTTGGATCTATGGCCATGGGCAATACGCTGGCAGTTGCCGTTATGTTTCTTGAGTCCATGAGTGTAGTGATAGTAGGCACCTTGAATCAGTTCTTCGCGTAAAGTGACCTTAACTGACTTAACGTTTTTGGGCACTACTGACTTCAGGTGCCGATTGAGCAGAGGCTGAACTTCGTCAATGCTGATTTCGCTGATCGGGAGTATGGTGATTGCGCTGCTGGGAGCTTTGCATTCAACGCGGCTACCGGAACTGAGTCCACAGGCTATTTCAATTCGATCATTCTGCTCTGCTACTTCAAGGCCATAAATGTCCTCGGGGATGACAAGCTTATGATCGATCAGATCTTCAGCTGCATCCCGAAGTACCTTCTTAACATCGCCAAAATCGAACACCATGCCTTGTTCGTCCAGATTTCCGGAGAGCTCAATATCCAGTATCCAGCTTTCCCCAACAATTCCTCTTTGCGGATGCAGGTAGGAAAAATCCAGTACAGTCAGGTGGTCAACAAACAAGCGGTTCATAACTATGCGATTAGATGCCTCAATAAAATGAGCCCAAGTCAGGCCCGCGAAGTATACAGAGATGAAGAGCTATAGACTATTACTTCCCCAACTGGCTTGCAAAGTAATCAAGGGATAGCATTTCCTCGATCATTTTTAGGGAAAGGCCCCAGATTCGATACTTTTGATAATAGAAGCAGGGCATTCTGTAGGTGGCAAAGCGCAGCTTCCAGTTAAAGTGATTTCGCAGGTTGGTTTCAAAGCTTTCAAGAGGTATCCAGACAGCCTCATCCACTTCGTGAGATAACTTAAAACTGAACTTCCTATGAGTTTTAAAAATATAGGGGTGTATGGCCATAGGCCTGAAGCTGCTGTGGGATTTGGTCCATAGTGTCGATAATCGCATTAAGGGTGGTGACTGTATAAAAACGCCGATCTCTTCGTGTAACTCGCGTAGGGCCGTAGCAATGTGTGATTTGTCACTATGTTCCTGGCGCCCACCAGGAAACGCCATATCGCCAGACCAAGGATCTCCAGTTCGGTGGGCGCGTTTTACCATCAAAATCGAGGGAGTGGGTGTCGGGTTAAGTAGTATGGCGACAGCCGAGTGGTTGGCGATTGCAGTAATAGGGCGGGACCACCACTTGGCCGTCGAATCCGCCCTGCTCATGAGTAGATTACTTAGCCAAAAATTCCAGAGATAAATGCAATGCCGGCTGCAAATACACCAATGCTGATGGAAAGGCCAATCATGTAGGCCTTGTTATTGGCAGATCTTTGTGAACGGGCGTAAAGCTCAATGGTCCTTTGGGCAATGTCCTCGGCAGTCTCTCTGGATATGTCGTGTGCCTGCTGAATAGCCTCAGCTTGAAGAGTTTGCCAGAACTCAGTATCAATCGACTGAACTGTTGTCATATGATCTTTGAGTTCGTCAAGCTGAACTTGGGTCATTGCTGCGCCTGAGCTACCCGAGCCAGACTTGATTTCATTCTTAATTTCACTTAGCTGATCACTGATCGATAAAGCCAGTTCCGCAGCTATTTCCTCTTTTAGTGTGGATAACCGGCTTTCCAGCTTTTCCTCGAACCCATTAAAGCGATCTTCCTGTTGCGATTGTAAGTCCTCGGACAGGCGTTTTAGATGGGCATATTGTTCATCAAACAAATCGCTTAACAACTCATGCATGCGTGTGTTGAGAGTCGTTTTTACGGATGATCGTGCCACCTGCTCAATCATTTCAATAGGCAGGTTGACTATATTGCCGTTAGCCTGTGGCTGAAAATTGTCTTGTATGGCTTCTCTAGGCATTTCTACTTCCGGTTCATCATTCTCATCAACATCATGGTCGCTGAAGGTAAAGTCCAGGGCGGTTAGATCAATTGGTTCGTCGGGCAATGTGCCCAGTTCAAGATCACGGTTTAATTGATCGAGAATGTTGGAAAGGCCGTCGTTCTGTGGTGGCTTCGTTAGAATGTTGTAGATGCCGAATTTTCTCGCCGCATCTTCAAATTCTTTGGATTTTTTGGAAGTACACATGATGATCGGAATGCCGGCGGTCTGCGGATTCGATTTGATCGCTTTGGTCGCTTCAACACCATTCATGCCAGGCATCAGATGATCCATGAAGATAACGTCCGGAGGATTATTGTTATCCAGATAATCCAGGGCTTCCTCTGCTGATCCGGCCATGTCTACATTCATGCTGACATTCTCCAGCAGTTTGCTTAACGCAAACCTGGCTACCTTTGAATCATCAACAAGTAGTGCACTTTTAATCGTCATGGTGTACCTCAAATACCTATATGCTTGGTCAAGGTATCCAGCTTACCAGCCTTCCAAAGGAGGGCACTGGGTGGCTCGATAACTCTTGAGTCGATAGCAAACACCAGGCTCGCTACTTCTTGCAGTGAAAATTTCGCCTTCCGGAGTGGTCAGGGTTGCCATGCCAAAAGGTTTACCAAATTTGAACGTGCCACTGATTGAGCTGCCATTGGGATTTTTCATCTCTCCCTGGCCATGGAACCTGCCTTCAAAAAACTGACCTGAGTACTTTTTGCCATCGGCGTAAACAAGATCACCTTTGCCCTGGAACTCGCCATTGGCAAAGCCACCCTCATAATGCGTGCCGTCAGGGTAACTTAAGCTGCCGTTACCGTGATACTGATTTTCGGAAAATCCACCCACATACAAGGTGCCGTCTTTACTGGTGAAGGTGCCTTCTCCATTCAGCTTGCCATCTACCCAGTAGCCATTGTAAATATCACCGTTTGCAAGTGTGAGCGTTCCCTGGCCATTGAACTCATCATTCCTGAATTCACCAGTATAGTTGTCGCCGTTGGATTTACTTAATGATCCCAGTCCATGCTTGCGGCCTTCATGCCATTCACCGCTATATTCTGTGCCATTAGATAAAACCAGCTGGCCGCGGCCATGGAACAGCTTGTTCAGGAAATCTCCCCGGTAGACCGTTCCATCTGCACTGTTATAAGTACCCTGCCCAGTAACCACGCCTTGTTTCCAGACTCCACTTTCGTACTGAACTGTGGTAATGCGATCCAGTGTTACACTCAGACTCCTTCTGTCGCCACGACCAACATCAACGGTTGAACGCCAGGTTTTATAACCTTCTTTTGAGACAATAACTTCATACTCTCCGGCGGCTAATTCCACAGTAACAGCGCTGGAACCATAGTTCTTGCCATTAATTTGGACGCGATCATTTGCCACATTGGAGTGTACATATAGAGAGCCTTTTTCCGGTGGCTCAGGTTTAGGTTGAACCACAGGCGCAACCACGGGGTTTTCCTCAGGGGTAGCTTTAGCTGCTTCCGTGGTCGCAGGCAGATTGGATGTATCCATTGATTGGTCGGCTTCTTGCTGACCAGAAGCCTGCATTTGCTGCTCAGGTGGTAGTTGATCGACAAAAAGTATTGCCTCTTCAACGCTTTCTTCAGGCATATCCTCTGCCGGCTGAAAGTTTTTGAACGGGTTTTCGGTAACTTTCTCGGGGGCTGGAGTCTCTGGTTGAGCTTTAGCCGACAAAGCGGCTTCAGTTTTCGGGGGGGCAGTGGTGCCGGCAATTAAGGGGGCGTAGCTATTCGGCTGGTGCATCGCAAACCCGGCGGTTAGCAATAGCATCAGAGCCAAAGCATTGAGAAATAAAAGCGGTCTCAGGTCGACCATACAAACTACCCGAATCAAGTAACTATCAGTGCAAATGTGAGATTGTAACCCATGTTAACCAGTAATTTAGAGGAATGTAACCAAATCACCTGTGGGTTAAATGTTTTGCTTAAGAGGTCACACTATGTATGGAATTAGCTCACGCCAAATGGTTGATGTTGTTACATTTTGTTACGTAAATGAAGCTCTTCCCAGGCACGCATATGGACATCAGCTTCGTACTCATAGGGGCTTTTAAAAGGAGTCAGAATAAAATCGAAAACGGCGAAGGCAAAACCAATTGAAAACCAGGCGATAAAGAGGGTTTCAATGGTTGCAGCCTGGCTTTGAGGATTTGCGTCCACAAAGGTCTGAAGGCTTGGTAGGAGGTTCTGAACCATCGCAACCGGGTTGAACCTATTCAGCACTAATGGCACCCAGAAGGCAATGAACACGGGAAAGAAGGTGAAAGACCATAGGAACCGACGTAGCAGGTAAATGAGAATGGCCTTAAGAAAGCGTTTTTTTAGTTCAGGGATCTTTCTGATTGCCTGAAGGTATCGTTTCCGTTCAATCCAATAGGCTTCTATTTCAACACCTCCTTTGACAGGTTTTTCTTCAAAGGAGGCTGGTATTGCCAGAGGCTCTGACGTAGGTTTATCGCTGTTATCTGATGACATATTGCTGTTATCTGACGACATATAGTATGTTTTGCCTCAGTGAATTAGCTTAATTTTTGATTTTATTGGTTGGGCAGTGGTGAAAATAATGGATGCAACCTTATGACAGATCAAGGTGTTAGTGCCAGTAGCGATAAAAAAGGTATAAAAAACGTTGCCTTAATTGCTCATGACAACTGCAAATTAAAGCTCTGTGACTGGGTGGTTACTCACCGTGATAAACTGGTGCAATGCAGGCTTTCAGCGACAGGTACCACTGGAAAGCTGATATCTGAAAAAAGTGGGCTAAGCGTACATTGTTTCAATAGCGGTCCTCTGGGAGGGGATCAGCAGATTGGTGCGCTGATATCGGAAGGGAGAATAGATTTACTGATTTTTTTCTGGGATCCCCTGGAGCCCATGTCGCATGACCCTGATATTAAGGCGTTATTGAGACTTGCTACATTGTGGAATGTGCCGACAGCGAGCAACGAAGCAACGGCAGATTTCTTAATTACCTCCGATCTGTTTTCTTCATTTCAGCCTGATCGACCAAATTTTGATGGGTACTTGCAACGCCCGGTTTGATAGCGATGACGTTGGAGGCTGAGCAGCATGCTGATAAGCCTGTTCATCTGATACACTGGCTGAAGATTCGACGATTCAGCCCCTAATATACTAAAGGTTTTGGTTGGTGATTAATGTCACAGAAGTTTCCGCTTAATATAGCTTTTCCATCATTTGAATGTGTTTCCCGTACGCCTATAGAGGCGCTACATGTTGAGTTGCAGGAATTCCTGCATCCTAAAACCGGCGCGAAACACTTGCATCTTCATGCAGATCAGAAAGAGAACGTGTTTCTGGTGGCATTAAGAACAGTGCCGACGGATTCTACAGGTGTTGCTCACATCCTCGAGCATACAACGTTGTGTGGAAGCCAACGCTATCCCGTCAGAGATCCATTTTTCATGATGACCAGGCGTTCTTTGAATACTTTCATGAATGCTTTTACGTCAAGTGACTGGACGGCGTATCCATTTGCCAGTCAGAACCGTAAAGATTTTTTCAATCTGCTGGATGTTTATCTGGATGCGGTGTTTTTTGCCAATCTCAATAAACTGGATTTTGCCCAGGAAGGCCATCGACTGGAGTTTGCCGAGCCGGGCAATCCAGAATCGGAATTGGTATATAAAGGCGTCGTATACAATGAGATGAAAGGGGCTATGAGTTCCCCTATGTCTCAACTATGGGCATCACTGACCAAGCATTTATATCCTTCGTCTACTTATCACTTCAATAGTGGCGGAGAACCAGATCACATCCCAGATCTCAGCTACGAGCAATTGCAGGCTTTTTATAAAAAGCATTATCACCCAAGTAATGCGGTGTTTATGACTTATGGAGATATTGACGCCAAAACCCTGCAGAAGGAAATAGAAGAGAAAGCTCTGTCCCAGTTTCATGGTGCTGGCGAGAAAGCCTGGGTGGCCAGCGAAAAACGCTATTTTGCCCCGATTAAAGTGCAGGAAAGCTATCCCTTATCATCCGGTGAGGAAACAGAGCACAAAACTCATATTGTGATGGGTTGGTTGTTGAGTGAAAGTGCTGATTTGGAAAAAAATCTAGAAGCTCATTTGTTGACCAATGTGTTGCTTGAGAACAGCGCTTCGCCTTTGATGCAGGCGCTGGAAACAACAGATTTAGGTCATTCACCTTCCGGGCTGTGTGGACTTGAGGATTCGTACAAAGAAATGGCTTTTGTCTGTGGTATCGAAGGCTCAGAGCCTGAAAATGCTGCTGCATTTGAGTCACTGGTTTTAGGTGTATTGAGGAGCGTGGCCGAGGAGGGTATGCCTCAGGACAAGGTCGAGGCAGTGTTGCATCAATTGGAATTGAGTCAGCGGGAAATTTCCGGTGATTCTTATCCTTATGGTTTGCAGTTGATTCTGACAGCCATGACTTCGGCGTTGCAAGGGCAAAACCCAGCCCAGGTTTTGGATATCGGTCCTGTACTCGCCAAGCTGCGTGAGAAAATTCAGGATCCTGAATATATTAAGACCCTGGCGCGTACACTATTGCTTGATAATCGCCACCGGGTCACCTTGGTAATGGCACCCGATACAGATCTTGAAGATCAGCGGGAAGCGTTTATCAGAAACCATTTGGAAAGTGTCAAGCAACAGCTCAGTGATGCTGATAAAACAGCTATTGTTGCGCAGGCGTCTGCACTACTTGAGCGGCAAAATCAGAAGGATCCGGAAGAAATTCTGCCGAAGGTGGGGCTGGATGATGTGCCGCTTGATATTCATATTCCTGAAGCTGTAGAGGGTTCCGAGATACAGGGTCTGACAGCCTATGCGCAGGGTACCAATGGTATTGTCTACCATCAGGCAATCGTGCCACTGCCGCAGCTTACTGAAGAAGAGCTTCAGATACTGCCTTTGCTGACCTATTGTCTGCCTGAATTAGGGGCTGGTGATAAGAGTTATCTCGAAATGCAGGAGCGGCAGTCCGCATACACGGGCGGACTTTCTTCTTATTGGGAAATTCGCGGGGCTGTTGATAACGAGCAGCTATGTAAGGGATATCTTGTGTTATCGGGTAAAGCACTGCAGAGAAATCAGCAATCGCTGGTAGATCTTATGCGTGTCACTTTGACCGACCCAAGGTTTGATGAACTTGAGCGTATACGTGAATTGGTGGCATTGCTGGCTTCCAGGCGTGAGCAAGGCGTAACCAGTAATGGTCATGGTCTGGCGATGGCTGCTGCGACAAGTTTATTAAGCCCGAGTTCACTGGTATCCCATAAATCAAGTGGGCTTGAGGGGATTCGCTGGATCAAGCAATTGGATAAGGCAATTCAACAACCTGATCCACTTAAAGATCTGGGATCACGGCTGCAGTCGCTACACCAGAAAATCATGGTGAATCCTATTCAATATCTGGGAGTAGCAGAACCAGCTAATCTTGATGGTTTGAAGAACGCAATTTCTACCGGTTGGCAGGCCAAAAAGGCTAACGCCTCTGTGTCGACTCTTGATCTGCCTGAAACCCGGGAGCATGTTAAGGTTGGCTGGGTTACCAACAGCCAAGTGAACTTCTGTGCTAAAGCCTTTGCTACCGTTCCCGGAGAGCATGAAGATGCCGCCTCTCTGACCGTATTGGGACATTACTTGCGAAACGGATTTCTTCACCGGGCGATTCGTGAGCAAGGGGGGGCCTACGGCAGTGGTGCCAGCCAGGATAACGCCAATGGTATATTCCGATTCTACTCATACCGAGATCCCCGGATTGAAGGCACCCTTAGTGACTTCGATGGGTCCATTGACTGGATGCTTAATTCAGATCACAACATGGAAGAACTGGAGCAGGCTATTTTAGGCGTGGTCTCCAGTATCGATAAGCCACGCTCACCTGCAGGTGAGGCTAAATCGGCTTATCACAGTGAGCTTTTTGGCCGGACAGCCAGTCAACGCAAACAGTTCAGGCGGCGGATTCTGGCTGTAACCATGGCAGACCTGCAACGAGTGGCAGCGACTTATCTCGCGGAGAAACCGCACAGTGTGGCTATTGTCGCAGGAGATAGCGCAAAAGAGACATTTGAAAAGCTTAAGCTTGAAGTTCAGAAGCTCTAGACGGGTAGATAAGGCCACTAGTAACCATACTTCCGAATCTTCCTGTTGTTAAGCGAAGTTGCTAAAACATAAAAGGCCAGGGGCAATCATCCCTGGCCTTTTATGTTGGTTGCTATGCAAGTCGGTTTGTCGACTTGTTATGCTAAAATGCCAACCTAGGCAATTTTTCGTTCTATGCCGGTCGCCATCATTATCCGAGTGGAAATTTCCTCGACGGAATAGTCAGTCGAGTTCACATACGAGATACGTTCACGCTTGTACATTAACTCGACTTCTTCCACCTCATAATTGCATTGTTTGATTGACGAATATCTTGAATTCGGTTTGCGTTCGTTGCGTATTATCGAAAGGCGCTCAGGATCTATCGTCAGGCCAAAAATCTTTTCCCGATGAGCTCGCAGAGCTTCAGGCAGCCGCTGATCGAGAATATCGTCTTCGGTGAGAGGGAAATTGGCAGCCTTGATACCGTATTGAAGAGCGAGGTAGATACAGGTTGGCGTTTTGCCACTACGTGATACGCCGACAAGAATGATGTCGGCATTGCTGTAATAACGAGTGCGGGCGCCATCGTCGTTTTCCAGTGCGAAGTTCATGGCATCTATACGTCTATTGTAGGAAGCCTTGGCGCCAATGGAGTGTGATTTACCGACTGTATAGGTGGATTTTGATCCCAGCTCCTGTTCCAACGGTTCAAGGAAGGTGCCGAAAATATCGATCATGTAGCCACGGCTGCGTCTCAATTCGGCGCGTACATCGCTGTTGACGATGGTGTCAAAAATGATAGGTTTGCCATCGTCTGAATCTGCGGCTCTGTCTATTCGCAGTACTAGTGAGCGGGCTTTTTCTACAGTATCGATGTAGGGGACAGTAATTTTTTGAAAGTCGATTTTTTCGAACTGAGCCAGAAGACTTTGCCCCAGGGCTTCAGCGGTGATCCCAGTGCCGTCAGACACGAAAAATGCAGTTCTTTTCATAGGGGTTATCTATTTAGAGTGTAATTTTAACCAGAAGAATACCTATCTTGGGTTCGATAAAGAAGTCCCGGTAGCCTGCACTAATTGATTTGATTGAAAGAGAGCGAATTGTGATCAATCGAGCGGTTGAAATTGACAGGTAGCTGACTTCTAGTGGTATGACTGGATACACAGCCCTGATTTCAGATGCTAGACTAGGCGGATTCGGCTGCGGGGAGGAACTCTGTAGCTCAATATTTAGTCACTCTTTTGAGCTGTGATGAGTGCCAGAGAGCAACATTGCAGTAGATTGTCACGAGCGTCGATTATACTTGGGAGAAACACCTTGGAAGACTACATCGTTTGGTTTGAACACCTGGGAATGGGTGATGTGGAGCGTGTTGGAGGCAAGAATGCCTCATTGGGCGAAATGATCAGTAATCTTTCCAGTGCGGGGGTTACTGTTCCATCTGGATTTGCTACCACAGCGCATGCTTACCGGGAGTTTTTGGAAACTGACGGACTGGCCAAGCGAATTCACGATGAATTGGACCGCTTGGATGTCAACGATGTCGTTGCATTAGCTGAGTCCGGCGCCAGAATTCGTCAGTGGGTATTGGAGACGTCATTCCCTCAAGCATTGGATGATGCCATTGCCCAGGCTTTTGCAAAGTTGCAGGGCGGTAATGGCGGTTTGGCTGTTGCGGTTCGCTCTTCAGCAACGGCTGAAGATTTACCGGATGCCTCCTTTGCCGGCCAACAGGAAACCTTTCTGAATATTATTGGGCTGGAAAACGTCAAACACGCTATCCATGAAGTATTTGCATCTCTGTTCAATGACCGTGCGATATCCTACCGTGCTCACCAGGGCTTCGAGCATAGTCTGGTTGCCTTGTCTGCAGGTATTCAGCGAATGGTACGCAGCGAGAGCGCCAGCAGTGGGGTAATGTTTACTCTGGATACAGAATCAGGATTCGATGACGTAGTGTTCGTAACTGCCTCCTATGGTCTTGGTGAAACAGTGGTTCAGGGTGCGGTAAACCCTGATGAGTTTTACGTGCACAAACCAACTTTCCAGGCTGGAAAGCCAGCCATTCTGCGCCGTAATCTTGGTAGTAAGGCGATCAAAATGATCTATGGTGATCACGGTGCTGCTGGTAAGTCGGTGCAAACAGTGAATGTCGATACCGCTGAACGCGGAAAGTTTTCACTGACGGATGATGAAGTTTATGAACTGACTCGTCAGGCGTTGGTAATAGAAAAACATTACCAGCGCCCCATGGATATCGAGTGGGCGAAGGATGGAGATGACGGCAAGCTCTACATAGTACAGGCAAGACCTGAAACAGTAAAAAGTCGTTCATCGGCGGTAATGGAGCGCTACCTTCTGAAGGAAACCGGCAAGGTTATTTGTGAAGGCCGCAGCATAGGACAAAAAATCGGACGCGGTCCAGTAAGGGCAATTAGCAGTATCGCGGAGATGGATCGTGTTCAAGTCGGTGATGTGTTGGTTACCGACATGACTGATCCTGACTGGGAGCCGGTAATGAAGCGAGCGTCGGCCATTGTTACAGATCGTGGTGGTCGTACTTGTCATGCCGCTATCATCGCCCGTGAGCTGGGAATTCCTGCCGTGGTTGGCTGTGGAGATGCAACCCAGATACTGAAGGACGGAATGGATGTCACTGTTTCCTGTGCAGAAGGTGACACAGGTATGATTTATGAAGGTCTATTGGAATTTGAGCTGCGTGAAAACAGTGTCGAATCCATGCCTAAGCTACCTTTCAAAATCATGATGAACGTCGGCAACCCAGATCGGGCTTTTGATTTTCAGGCGCTTCCCAATGAAGGTGTTGGGCTTGCTCGGTTGGAGTTCATTATCAATCGCATGATTGGTGTGCACCCGAAGGCTCTTCTGAATTATGACACCTTGCCACGTGATGTTAAGCAAGTCGTGGAGAAGCGAATCTCAGGTTATGCCTCTCCTGTGGATTTTTACATTGAAAAGCTGGTGGAGGGGATTTCCACACTAGCCGCGGCCTTTTCCCCTAAAAAGGTTATCGTGAGACTTTCAGACTTCAAATCCAACGAATATGCCAATCTGATCGGCGGCACAATTTACGAGCCTGAAGAAGAAAATCCCATGCTCGGTTTTCGCGGTGCTTCCCGTTACATTTCTGATTCGTTCCGCGACTGTTTTGAGCTTGAATGCCGGGCAATGAAGAAAGTGCGTGACGAAATGGGATTAACCAATGTGGAAATAATGGTGCCCTTCGTCAGAACTGTAGGTGAGGCGCGTCAGGTTATTGAGTTGCTGGAAGACAATGGATTGAAACGTGGAGAAAATGGTCTTCGCGTTATTATGATGTGTGAACTTCCC
Organism: Hahella sp.; assembly: GCA_050299855.1. GTDB lineage: Bacteria > Pseudomonadota > Gammaproteobacteria > Pseudomonadales > Oleiphilaceae > Hahella. The sequence goes on along the minus strand of JBNKWQ010000043.1, from coordinate 130,955 downwards.
GCAAATGCCCTGTTGGCGGAACAGTTCCTTGAATATTTTGACGGCTTCTCTATCGGTTCCAATGACCTGACACAGCTTACTCTTGGATTGGACCGGGATTCCGGCATTATTGCCCATCTATTTGATGAACGTAATGACGCTATTTTAATGTTGCTTTCCAAAGCTATTGAAGCCTGTAAAGCGGCGGGTAAATACGTTGGTATCTGTGGGCAAGGGCCATCCGATCATCCAGATCTCGCCAAGTGGTTGATGGAGCAAGGAATCGAGAGCGTCTCTCTTAACCCTGACTCGGTGTTGGATACCTGGTTTTTCCTGGCAGAAAAACACACTTGATACTCAACAGATTCGCCGACAAAAAAAAACCAGCCAAATTGGCTGGTTTTTTTTGTTTCTATCAGGCTAGTCAAGTCTTCCGAAACGTCTTTGGTATGGTTATCCTATAAGTATCGATTGGACTGAGACTGAAGTTAAGAGGGCACGTCAAGGCTCTGCTTTTTGCGGAATAAAGCGTGAAAGTCAACAGGTCCTGGTCAATAAAAATATAATAATGATAATGACTTATTACGCACTTGAGCTGGCTGGGCAGGCAATCTATGAAGGAACAACTGGTCTCTGCAGACCTGTTAAAGAACGGGCTGGTTGAAGATGTATATCTAATCCACCCCAATAACAGCGATGACAGTTCTGTCGCTCTTGCTGTTACGCATTTATCCCAACAGGAAAAGACTTCAGAGTCTCCTGTTGTTTTGATCCATGGACAATTTTCCAATCGCTCGGTATGGTTTGATCATTCTGGAGACGGTCTTGCCAGACATTTGGTTGGCCTGGATTACGACGTCTGGATGCCTGAAATGCGGGGGCATGGCTTCTCTCCGGTAAATCAGCGTTATAAACGAAACTCGCTGATTGACTATGTCGACTTCGATATGCCAGCGATACAGCGCTATCTTTCAACGCGAGCGGATTCCCCCTGTGTCTGGATCGCTTATGGTTTAACCGGGATTGCATTAACTCTGGCGTTAGCAAAAGGCACCTTAAGTCAAAATATGGTGTCGGGAGTCGTGTTGCTGGGTCTTGATGATCCACGTGGCGCCTGGAGAACGAGTGCACTTATCAGAGCGCTTAAGTGGCGTGATCGCAAGCGTGGTTTTATCAGGAGTATTAATCAGCCGGGTGCCATGGAAATCGAACCTTATGGCGTTATTCATGGTGGGGTCAATCCGCTAAAACCAGCCTCACTATTCGCCAGCCGTAAGCAGATTCGTGAATTCACCAATGGTTTGGCCCAGTTACAAGTACCGTTGATGATGTGCCTTGGACCTGACGAGCCAGACAGTGCGGGTGTTACCAGCCACAAGATATATCAACTGTGGGGTTCAGAAGATAAGGTTTTTACGCGATACTCCAATGCAGTCGATGAAGTGTCCATGGTGTTGGGTAGTCATGCGCGTCATCATGTCTGGAGTGATGTTGTTAAGTGGCTGGGACGGGAAGAAATTCAACAGGCCCCTGGATCTTTTGAGCAGAGTGCATGACTAGAGTCTGTTGACGTTTCCCAATCCAATCCTCACTGCTGAGGAGCATTTTTGTGGTCCTCTAAACTGGCGTATTTTCGGGCACAACAGTGGCAATGGCGAAACGTCAACAGAGACCCTAAGGAAGAAAAAAATATCGCACCGCTCTTTTAGCCGGGGGAAGTGGTCTGGTTGGCGATGAGGTTCAGAAACTTCTATTGGATTCGCCGGTTTGCGGGCAGGGGTCGTGTTATTGAATCGGATGCGATGCAGTCTTACCAAATTTTGTTGTTCAATTTTGAGGTGTCTTAATGAAATATGTTACCCCTGATTTGTGTGATGCTTATCCAGACTTGGTGAAGGTAGTTGAGCCTATGTTTCGCAGCTACGGTGCTAGAGAGTCCTTTGGAGGCGAAATCGTTACGGTAAAATGTTTTGAGGATAATTCCATCGTTAAGCAGCAGGTGGATCAGCCGGGTAAAGGTAAAGTTATGGTGGTCGACGGAGGTGGATCCAAACGTAAGGCTCTTTTGGGTGATATGTTGGCCGAAAAGGCGGCGAGCAATGGGTGGGAAGGTATAATAATTTACGGCTGCATCCGCGATGTGGATGTCATTAATGTCACTGATTTAGGGGTTCAGGCACTGGCTACCATACCACTCAAAACTGAAAAGAAAGGCATCGGTGAGCTAAATATTGAAGTGACTTTTGGGGGGGTCAGCTTTATACCGGGGCAATACATCTACGCCGATAATAACGGCGTCATAGTGTCACCGGAGCCGTTGGAAATGCCCAAGGTATAACTTTTTCTGTGTCCGGTCTAAAGTGAGTAGGCGTCCGTTAGAGCCTACTCACCAGCTACAAAATATGCCTGTCAGCTTTCCACTTTTATGATTTCTACACCCAGTAGATATGTTTCATTACCCTGGTCAGTGCAGCGAATCACTTTGACGGTTGTGTCAAATGAAGGAAATGCTTCGTTATTTGATGGAAGGGAGGTGTTCAGCTCAATGTTTGATTGGAATGGCTGACCAACTTCAATCGACATTCCAGTACCACTTAAGTCTCGACAGATACCTTTGCAAGTTGCTCCCGTTTGGGCATCTCTCAGTGTAATTTCGGAATCGACTTTCATCCTGATGAAGTCGCGTTTCTCCGCATAATCACGCATCGTTGTCAGTCTCATTTTGGCCTCACCTTATTGTTATTTGCCGTTAGATTTATACGCTGCTAAAAAAACAGTGTCAAAGCAGTAATTGTTATAAGGTCAGGGTTGAGTAGAATATTTTGTGTGCCGTATTGTTTCTTGCCACTATATGTTGATATTATGGAGTCCTTTCCCCTTCGATAAAGCCCTACCAGCTGGCCCGTTTATCGCGTTTGAACATTGGCACAATAAGCGCAATTAAAACACCTAGCAAGACCAGTCCAGCTCCCAAAAGCATTTTGTCTCTCTCGTTATTTTCCTTGAGGCGCAGGTTGTCTGCGGTTAATACTTCAACCTCATTCTTTAGCTGTTCGTTAGACTCTCGCAGTTCACGATTGCGTCTGTCGAGATTGATTGCGTTTTCGGACACTTTTTTTATGCTCGCGAGTTCTTCCTGTAGCTTCAGATTATTGGCTTGCAGCTTTTCGTTATCTGACTGAACCTTGCTACTGGTTTGAGAGATTTCACTGCTCGATTGCGAGAGTGTGGAAAATTTGGCCTTCAGTGCCTCATATTCCTTAGTAAGTCTTGCAAGCTTGTATGCGGCGACTGGTTCATTGACCAGGAAGCGGGTTGGCAGCCAGCCTTCAATACCTTCAGGAGTTTTGATTTTCGAGTATCCCGAATCTGGATTTGTTTCGATTAAATCTACAGGTGTTCCGCTTTTTACTCCTTTATGTACCACCCGAAACTGGAGTCCTTCTCCGCTTCTGAGGGGGGCATAGAGCGTATCGTCTATGTATCGAGTATCTGCTGTACTTAATGTGGCCGCAGATGAAAATGCCAGTGCAATCAGCATTTTCGTTATTATCTTGTAGGGCGTTTTCACTTAATAATCCTTATCAAAACTAAACCACGGACTTGATATTGTTCTTGCCACATTCATAGGAGCATGCCAGGCAAGGGGTGATCAATTGATGTCAGGGTAGAACCTTTTTAAAGGGTTTTACTTTAACTGATTCGTATACGCCGGCATCTATGTAGGGGTCAGCATCAGCCCAGCTTTGTGCTTCTGCCAGAGAGCTGAATTCAGCTATCACTACGCTACCGGAAAAGCCTGCAGGACCTGGGTCATCGCTGTCAATGGCAGGAGTTGGCCCGGCTAATAACAGGCGCCCCTGATTTTTGAGTTCCTCAAGGCGCTCCAGGTGGGCAGGACGTGTTGCTTTTCTTTTCTCAAGGCTATTCGCCACATCTTCAGAGTAGATTACGTAAAACATAGTTCATCCGTTAATGGAGAGTTCATTATCATGTAGATATAAAGGTGTTCGGTTTTAATATCCTGCGTCAGGTGTGACTTATGGTCGTTTTACAATCTTAAAAGCGCTTATTCTATGCTTCATTTATAATGTTGCCGGTTTCATCGCTTTTGCAGTAGGCGGATGATACTGTATTTTGAAATGGCATTGAACTTCATCGATCAATCATTAACAGGTATGTAATGAGGCCCACGCAACACAATTTTGATTTCCATTGCCACAGTACCGCGTCGGATGGTTCATTGCCGCCTGCCGAATTGTTGGAGCTAGCGCTGAGTTATAGGCTTGAATATTGGTCGTTGACTGATCATGACACAATTGAAGGGTATCGGTCGCTACTCAACCACCCCAGAGTTAATGAGTTGCAGTTGATCCCAGGTGTAGAGCTGACTTGTGATTGGTCAAAGCAAACCATGCATATATTAGCCTTTGGTTTCGATGCTGATAATTCAGGATTTAACGTTTTTCTCGGAAAGCAAAAAGACAGGCGCAAAGAGCGTGCTTTCAAAATAGCGGAAAAGATCGAGCGTCATTTTAAGGTGTCTGGCATGTACTCAGCGGCGAGTCTGGTGGCCAGTTCGGATGCGCCAGCTAGACCTCATTTTGCCGCAGTTATGGAAGCGCAGGGGTTAGTTGAGTCTACTGCAGAAGCTTTTAATAAATACCTGGGAGCTGGCAAATGGGGCGATGTGAAACTTTATTGGCCGGATCTGGAAGAATTGATGGCTGCTGTAGATGCTGCTTCGGCGGTCGCGGTGGTGGCGCACCCATTCCACTATAAAATGACTGCAGCCAAGATGCGCCGCCTGATGGATGATTTTCAGGCACTTGGAGGACAGGGAATGGAAGTTGGCGTGCCTAATATCAACTCGGGTCAACATGGGTGGCTGACAGATGAAATGCGCAAACGCAACATGCTGCAGAGTGGCGGTAGTGATTTTCATGGCGCGACAACGCCATGGTCTCATCTTGGCAGGTTTCCTAAGTTGAGTAAGGACTTGCCGGTTCTGTTCGATATGGTCTCGGTCTGACGACTATCCAAAATGTTTCGCTACCCGTTACGGTCAGGAAATAGTTTCGAGTTGCTGATCGGCGGTGATGCTTTCCTTGCAAAACTGCTTGAATTGCTTGATGCCAGTACATCAGAAGTGTTATTCGAGATGTATTTGGTTGACCATGGAAAGGCCCTCGATCTTGTCTTTGAGGCCATGTTTCGGGCTGCCTCAAGGGGAGTGAAGATCTTTCTTTTGCTGGATGGATATGGCGCCAGAAGGGTTCTTACAAAAGTTCAGCGCGATTGTTCTGACGTTGGAAATATCTATTTCTGTATCTATAACCCTATCTCCTTTCGGCGTTTAAAGGCCAGTATCCGGCGGGACCACCGCAAAATTGTTGTGATAGACGGACAGTTCGCTCTGATTTCCGGGTTCGGTATAGTTGATGACTTTTATGCAACTGTCATAGGTTATCCTGCAGAGCGCTCTGTTTGGCAGGATGTGGCAGTAGTCTCGCGGGGGCCTGTGGTATCTGACTGGCGTCACTTCTTCTATAACACGTGGCCGGGCCAATTATCACTGCCGGATTTAACTGAGGCCGGACCAGTGGGTGAAATGTGTGGACGGTTGGCATATGGCGCCCGTTGGAACAAGCAAGATATTATGCGGGAGTTGCGGGTCAGAATCAGTAAGGCGAGAACATCCGTCTGGATCGTGTCGCCATACTTCCTGACTTCATGGCGCATAAGGCGACTATTGCGTCAGGCTAGTTTAAGGGGGCTTGATGTTAGAGTGCTGGTGCCAGGCAGTAATTCCGATCATCCGCCGGTAAGTTATGCCAGTAAGCGCCATTACCAAAGATTGCTTAGAGCAGGTGTTAGACTTTTCGAATTCCAGGCAGGCTTTATGCATGCGAAGGTGTATCTGTGTGACGATTGGGTTTCTATCGGATCTTTTAATCTTGATCATTGGACCTACAGATTTAATCTTGAAGCTAACCAGGAAATTGTTAATCAGGTATTTTCTGTGGAGGTTGCCAGTCAGTACGAAAAATGGTTGCTACAAAGTAACGAAGTAACTTCCTCCAACATCGAAGGAAGGGGCTTAGTTGAGCGCTTCCTGGTGTTTATTTTAGGAAAGTTGGACGCGTGGTTGATGCGGATCTTTAAGTAGGCGATTTGCCAGTACTTAACAGGCTGCCAGCCTGGCAGAAATCTCCTTATAGCCAGGCATAACCTATCAAATTTCAGGAGCGGTAGAGAAGGTAAAGGTCAATCACATTGTCAGCAATTTCTGTCACCATTTGTGCCATTAATTTATCGTTTTGACGGATATCTTCGAAGTCCTCATCCTGAAACAATTCTGAATGCGCCATTATCGGCAGTAAAAGGCCTGCGACTGTTGCCTCATCCTGCTCCTCAAACCAAGCTTTCTCTGAGGAAAGAAACCCTTCAACGAAGCCTGCGCACCAGTTGACTAATGCATTGTCGTCTTCAAAAACCTCTTCCGGTAATTCAAAGCCTTCTTCTTCCTCCAGTTGTTCAGATATTTGGTGCTCCAACTGAGTAAGGGCTAATTCCAGGATTTCTATGCTGGCATCAGGAAGTTGATTTTCATCGCCTGTTATCAAGCTCAGCCACTTTTTCCGGTCTGGAGCCTCAGGGGCCACTTTGAAGGCGCATAGTAGACCGTGAATGCCAAAAAGATCCAGGCAATCTTCATTTGGGTCGTTGTCAAAAAGTATGCCTTCGACTGTGTCAAGAAATTCCGGGGCATAGGGGAAGCTATCAGTAGTCATGTAGACTCATTCCTGAATAAAAGCGTAGGTGCGAAATAACTCTATCAGCATTGACCTTGGGAGCCAATGCCAGAGTGGTAAGAACAGAACCGGGAAGCCTTTGGCTCCCCGGTATGCAGTCATCTAGCTTTCGCTATTTGAAGTGTTTTGAGATGTGTTTTGTCTAACATCCTGGCTGGCTTTGTCGTTGTTTTTAGCAATATTACCGGCATTGTCAGGAGTGCTCTGAGCAGCATTGGTTGAAGCGGATCCAGGCTCTGTCGTTGCTGTTTTTGGGGTTTTATTTTCAGCGGTATCCACAGGCTTTGGTGCATCTGGTGATGCTTTGGGTTGCTGACTGACTTTCTTGGCTGCAGACTCGGTCGAGCTGGCTTCTGAGTGCTCAATAAAATCTATTTGCCTTGGCGCAACCTTGGCTGCAGCGCTTTCAACTTGTGTGGCAGGTTTTGAACTGACGCCACCTGGCTCGGCTGGAGTGTTGTTCTTCTCCGCTTTAGGTGCTGCTGGGCTCAATTCTTCCTTGGGTTGTTGCGCTGCCGGTTGACTGCTTGCCCGAGGCCGATCACTGCTCTCAACGGCTATAGAGGGTTTCGCCACTTCAGCCTTTTTCTCCATTTGACGGCGCTTTACTTCACGTGGATCATTTGGAGCTCTTTTGGGGCCTTCATTTGTTGGGCTTGCCTGTGTGGCTGCTTTCTCTGGCTGCGCAACCGTTGACTGGCTCGTGTGGGCTCCTGCTTTTTCGTCAGGCACTTTGGTATCTGCAACTAGGTCTTTGCTTGAATTACTTTCCTGTGCCTTGCTATCCGTCGCTTTACCGTTGGCGGACGTGCTTTCAACGACCTTATTACTGGGAGCTTGAGCCGTCACAGATTTGGTCGACTCTTTACCCTTGGTTGCTGCCTTAGGTGTTCTCTCGGCTTTTGGCTCCGTGGAAATTGTCGATTTACTGTCAGTTGCTTGAGCAATTTCCTCTTTCTTATCTGATAGAGGTATAGCTTGCTGACTGTTGCTTTCGGCTGTCTCCTGTGTCTTGGTCGTAGTCTCTACTACCTGAGCAGAAGAGGGGGCTAAAGGCTTGGAGGTCTGAGCTTTAGCTTTAATCTCAGAGCCCTGATCGCTTGCAGCTACAATTGATTTTTCGCTGGCAGGAGCTTTTGAATTGGCATCTTGTTTGGAGTCTTCGACGCTTTGCTGAACAGCTGCTTTGTCTGCCTGCTTGTTTTCATCCGTAGTGACATCTTTATCTTTACGGTCTTGTTTCACTGCCGGTGGCGTGGGGCGGTTGCTAGAGCGGTCGCGACGTGGGCGGCTGAACTCGGACTTGGACGTATTATCAGTCTTGTTGTCACGAGTTTGCTTATTGTCTTGATCATCCTGGGGTTTCTGCGAGTCGCTTTCATTGCGGCGACCGCGAGAGCCTTCGTTCCGTTCATTACGCTTGTTTTGCCCTTGGCTACGATTTTGATTGCGGTCTTCAGGACGGTTGCGGCCCTGACGACGTCCTTCCTTGTTGTCGCGACCTTCCCGGCGTTCATTGCTGCGAGTGTCACGGTCGCGACGCTCGCCCTCAGCCTTTTCCGTGCCGCGATCACGCTTGTTAGTGTCGTCACGGGATTTGCGCGAGTCGCTCTGATCAGTCCTTGAGGATGACTTTTGGTCGCTAACTTTCACTTTGCGCCTGTTTTGCTCGGTTCTTCCTCGCGAAGGCTCTGTTGGAGTGGCTTCTTCCTGCTCGCCTTTCTCGGAAGTAAATGCCCGGGCAATTCTTTGGCTGATTCTCTTGAGCAGACCTACTTCGGCAACTTCAGGCTCAGGTGCTGGAGACATTGGAACAATGGTCTTAACTGCCGCTTCCTGTCTTACGACGTCTTTCTGCAGCATGACTTCCAGTTCATTCTCTTCCTGAATTTCAGGCTTCAGATTGTAGCTTGTTTCGTTAACTGTTTCGTTATCGTCACGTATACGCTGTACTTCAAAATGCGGCGTGTCCATCTGTGTGTTAGGTACGACAACAACTTTCACGCCATGCCGTTTTTCGGTCTTGGCGAGGTGGACCCGTTTTTCGTTCAACAGGTAGGTGGCAACAGTTACCGGACATATTGCCCGCACTTCAGCTGTGCGCTCTTTGAAGGCTTCTTCTTCAATCAACCTCATGATAGAGAGAGAGAGTGATTCGATGCCTCTGATGGTACCCTGGCCCTTACAGCGTGGGCAGATTTCATTACGGGTTTCACCCAGAGATGGGCGTAGTCGCTGCCGCGACATCTCGAGTAAGCCAAACCTGGAAATCTTGCCAATTTGGACGCGGGCTCTATCCAGCTCCAGAGCTTTTTTGAGTCGGTTTTCAACTTCTCTTTGGTTCTTTGCGGGTGTCATATCGATAAAATCGATGACGATCAAGCCGCCGATGTCACGCAATCTTAACTGTCGTGCAATCTCATCAGCTGCCTCCAGGTTGGTTTGGAGTGCGGTTTCTTCAATATCTCCACCTTTGGTGGCTCTGGCAGAGTTAATGTCAATAGAAACAAGTGCTTCAGTCGGATCAATAACAATAGAGCCGCCCGAAGGGAGCTTAACTTCGCGCTGGAAGGCTGTTTCGATCTGGCTTTCAATCTGATAACGATTGAATAGAGGGATGTCATCCTGGTAGATCTTGATACGGGATTCAAAATTAGGCATTACAGCCTTAACGAAATTAAGCGCTTCTTCTTGAACCTGTGGATGGTCAATCAGTACTTCGCCAATGTCCTGGCGTAGATAGTCACGCACGGCACGGATAACAACATTGCTTTCCTGGTAAATCAGAAAAGGAGCTGGTTTTCCTTCCGATGCGGATTTAATGGAATCCCAGAACTGCATCAAATAATCGAAGTCCCACTGCAGTTCCTTTCCGGATCTGCCGACGCCGGCTGTGCGTACAATCATGCCCATGTCTTTAGGAACTTCCAGGCCTGAAATCGCTTCTTTTAGCTGATCACGCTCTTCACCTTCAATGCGACGGGAAATTCCACCGGCACGAGGGTTGTTTGGCATCAATACAAGATAGCGTCCGGCAAGGCTGATAAAAGTTGTTAACGCTGCACCCTTGTTGCCGCGCTCTTCCTTATCAACCTGGACGATTACTTCCTGGCCTTCCTGCAATAATTCTTTGATGTTCAGACGTGAGCCGCGTTGTGGTTGGGCTTTAAAGTAGTCTCTGGATATTTCTTTAAGAGGGAGGAATCCATGACGCTCTGCGCCAAAGTCAACGAATGCAGCTTCCAGGCTGGGTTCTATGCGGGTGATTTTGCCTTTGTAGATATTGGCTTTTTTCTGTTCCCTGGTTCCTGATTCTATGTCGAGGTCATACAGTTTTTGACCGTCTACCAAGGCGACACGCAACTCTTCCGGCTGAGTTGCGTTAATTAACATGCGCTTCATCTATTTCCTGCTACACAATGGGGTAGCGGCAGTGCGGAAAGGAGGGAGAACGAAGATGTCTAAAGGCACGCCATTTATAGAAAAGCTTATGCTTCCACCCTGACATACCTACTGGTACCAGGGTAAAGGGCCTTTCGCGTGCCGTAGGCTAGCGTAAAGTTACATATTGTCAGAGGGTCTTCTATTTTCAGCTATGGCTGTATAGACCCTAACTCGCGCTTTATGCCTAAACCCTTCATGGGGGATCAGGCTTGTCTGGAAGCATTGCTTCCGGAACTGAATTCGTTCTAGTCCTTGCCGTTCTGTCCGCACCCGGTTTAATGGTTGCTATTGACTTACTAGCATTGGCTGAGTGACAAACCTCGGTATCTTCGGTGGATTTGTCACGGTATAATCTTGTGCGCCTGATGTATTGCCATCTCCCGACAAACTAGCTTTAACCTGCCAAACACCAGTCGGGTGCGCGCCTTGCGAATATAGCAGGTTGTCCCTGAGCGTTCAATCTGGTTTGGACATAATCACCTACTTGGAATCCCTATAGTGTCTTCAGTTGGCTCCTCGGCCCCCGTCAAAGTTCAAATTTTAACGATAGACAGCAGCTCTGAAGGACAGCGGCTCGATAATTTTCTATTGAGGCAGTTAAAAGGTGTGCCCAAGAGCAAGATATATAGAATTATTCGCAAGGGCGAGGTGCGGGTAAATAAAGGGCGATCTAAGCCGGAAGTCAAGCTCAGTATCGGGGATCTTGTGCGAGTGCCTCCGATACGTATGGACGAAAGTGAGGCTGCGGTGGTCCCTCAGCCGGTGATTGAAAGAATAAACAATGCCGTCATATATGAAGATGAAGGTTTGTTGGTAATAAACAAGCCTGCTGGTGTGGCGGTGCATGGGGGGAGTGGGTTAAGTTTTGGTGTTATAGAGGCGTTGCGGGCGGCCAGGCCGGAATTGCGGTTTATTGAGCTTGTCCATCGTCTGGACAGGGATACATCTGGTGTGTTGATGCTGGCCAAGAAAAGGAAGGTGCTCGTGGAATTGCACCAGATGTTGCAAAGTGGCCGGGTAAGTAAGATTTACCAGGCTTGGGTGGTCGGCAAATGGCCTCGCAAAAAAAAGCAGATTACGGCCCCCTTGATGAAGAATTCACTGAAATCCGGTGAGCGCATGGTCATTGTCAGTCAGGAAGGGAAGGCGAGCGAAACACGGTTTGATGTGATCTGCCAGGGCTCGGAGCACACTTTGGTGGAAGCACAGCCAATAACGGGTCGCACACATCAGATTCGAGTGCACGCGCAGTTTGCTGGACACCCAATAATTGGTGATGAAAAGTACTGCTCAGACGAGGTTAATCGGCGCTATCGGGAGCTGGGTGTTAAGCGTATGTGTTTGCACGCCAGAGCACTAGAGCTTCGCTGGCCGGATAAAAAGGTACAGAGAATTGAGGCGCCTTGGGAAATGGAGTTTAATCCGTTGCTTAGGTCTCAGGAGGGGCAATAAGTTTGGTTTACTGAGGAGACGGCTCTCTTGTAGGCAATTTGGGCTGGATCGTGATTTGTGCTTGAATTCTGGTCTAGGTTGTTAATTGGATAGAGGTTTTGGTAGCTTTGCCGGCTCCTTGTTAATTGTAGGTAGATGTATGAAGTACGACTTGGTGATATTTGATTGGGATGGCACGCTGGCCGACTCTACTCATCACATTGTTGAATGCATCCGCGTGGCCTCTGAAGTTACAGGTGTTGAGTTTCCTGGCGTGGATGCTTCGCTGAATATTATTGGTTTGGGGATGCAGGAGGCTGTCGTAGATCTCTTCGGTGAAAGGAATCAGGATTTTATTAATCGATTTAGAGAGGCCTATTCCACCCATTTCTTCAGTGCGCCTATAAGTAGTGACGATCTTTTTACAGGGGTTCTCGAAATGCTTCTTCAAATTAAGGCAAAAGGTTCCCTGATTGCCGTAGCAACGGGAAAAAGTCGCCGAGGTATGGATCGCGCGTTACAGCAAATGGGGTTGGTGGAGATGTTCCATTCCGTCAAGTGTGCAGATGAAACTTCTTCCAAACCGGATCCGATGATGCTGCTCGAATTATTAGCGGAATTTAATCTTGCGCCCGAGCAAGCCGTTATGGTTGGTGATACAGAATATGATATGGATATGGCAGCCAGAATTGGAATGCCTCGTATTGGAGTCTCCTACGGTGCGCATCATGAAGACCGATTGCATCCATACGGACCTGCGGCTATTGTCCATAGCGCAAATGACTTAATGGCAAATTTGATCTAGATATCACGGCTTCTATTTCTGTGCTTATAGTTTTCATGCGCTTGTTGTTAGCTCATTAAGCTATTTACTGTTTTTACATCTGATCAGGGAAATGTGTGTTTTATGTTTGAGTCAAATCAATCTCAGCGTCCGGAAAATGAAAAAGAGTGGCGCTTGATCGAAAAGATGTTGATGAATTCTGTTAGTGAGCAAAAAAAAGCACGTCGTTGGGGGATTTTCTTTAAATTTCTGACTTTTGCTTATTTGTTTTTACTGTTGATTATCATGGTTCGTCCAGGGTTTGATTCCGGAGTGGGGCTCAGTTCTTCACCTCACACTGCTTTGATTGATATTCAAGGGGTAGTAGCTGCCTCTGAAGACGCCAATGCAGACCTTATTGTGGGTAGTCTGCGCAAAGCCTTTGAAGAGGAACAGGCAAAGGCCATTGTCTTGCGGATTAACAGCCCAGGAGGGAGTCCGGTTCAGGCTGGGTATATCTATGATGAAATAGTGCGTTTGCGCCTGGAGTATCCTGATAAGAAAGTTTATGCCGTTATTGCAGATATAGGTGCTAGTGGGGGCTACTATATCGCTGCGGCTGCCGACGAGATATATGCTGATAAAGCCAGTTTGGTTGGCTCTATTGGCGTTACGGCATCCGGGTTTGGTTTTGTCGAAACTATGGATAAATTAGGTGTGGAAAGACGCATTTTTACTGCCGGAGAGCATAAAACCTTTTTGGATCCTTTCCTTCCCGTGAATGAAGATGAGAGAGTATTTTGGCAGGAGGTGCTGAATACCACTCATCGCCAATTTATTGAACAGGTCGAAAATGGACGTGGAGAGCGGTTGAAGAAAGGTGATCCGTTACTTTATTCAGGTGTTGTATGGAGTGGCGAGCAGGCTCTGGAGTTAGGTCTGGTCGATGGCCTGGGTAGCAGCAGTTACGTGGCGCGTGAAATTGTCGGTTATAAAGACATCGTCAACTATACCGCGCGTCCCAATCGCCTGGATGAGTTGTTTAACAAGCTCGGGACAAGTCTGGGTAAAGGAGTGGCTCATGTCATGATGACAAGTACAGTGGAGCTGAGGTAGTCGGGGTTTTTAGAACTGGGCAGCTCGTTGAAGGGGCATATGAAACTCTAGGGAATCTCTAGCCCTTCTTGCTTTAGTGCAGAAATCAAGTCAATCAACGGTAGCCCAATCAGGCTGTTCGGGTCTTTGCCGTTAATTGACTCAAATAGCGTGATTCCTAGCCCTTCTATTTTAAAGCTTCCGCAACAATCCAGCGGTAGCTCCTTGGTAATGTACCTTTCAATTGCCTCACTGGAGAGGTTGCGAAACTTCACTGTCGTAGTGTCCACTGACAGCTGGAGTCTGCCGGATTGGCTGTTTAATACGGCCAGACCAGTGTGGAAAAGCACTGTTTTGCCTGAACAAGCCTGTAGTTGTCTGCAAGCGTTTTCTACAGAGCCCGGTTTGGTCAGTATGTGATTTTCCAGAGAGGCCGTCTGGTCGCTTCCAATAATGAGGCTGTTGGGATATTGGGGGCTAAGTGAGCGTGCCTTTTCCTCAGCAAATTGTCTGGCCGTTTGTTCAGGGGGGCTTGATCGATGGTCTCTTTCAACGAATTCTGGTGCTGCTGCGGTAAAGTTTATCCCGATTTGTTCCAGGAGTCGGGCTCTATAGGGTGAGGTGGAAGCGAGTATTATGGTGGGTAATGCCTGAATTGCTGTTGTCAAAGCCATAAAAAGCAGTCTTTAGTCGATTAGTAGCAGGATTTTACATTCAACTCTTTGACTTTGTTAGGTTGCGTCACTAAAATTGCGCGCTTATGAAAACGCCTGGTATTCCGGAACTCGTAGATCCCGCCAAAGCATGTGAGAAACACCTTACATATAAAGGCGAGATATCGACTGAAAAATTACCCCGGTTCGCTGATATGCAAATGAAGGATGTTGGCGAATTACATCTGGTCTCGGCCAAGTTTGGCTTCGGACGGGATGAGCAGAATGTCAGGACGGCTGTGATGAGTTACAGCACGATTGCCAAGCTGCCATGTCAAAGGTGTCTGGGTGAGGTGGAGCATAAGATTGACGGTGAAGTAACACTTGCTTTTTCTGATAAGGAAGAGGCTTTTGAAGACTTTCCAAGTACTTATGAACCTGTATTGGTCGAAGATCACGAAATAAATTTGTTTCAGGCACTGGAAGATGAGCTGTTGCTTAGTTTGCCCATGTTCGCTTATCACGAAGATGAACAATGCAGCAGTGAGTTAAATGATATTAAGAGCAAAGCTGAAGAACAACGAGCAGACAATCCGTTTGCGGTTCTCGGCGAATTGTTCAAAAAGTAGCTGAATTCGCGAAAAGAGCTGGCTCAGGAGATTTAAAAAATGGCTGTTCAACAAAACCGTAAAACTCGTTCCAAGCGTGGTATGCGTCGTTCACATGATGCGCTGACTACTGCTTCATTGTCTATTGACACTACTACTGGTGAAAAGCATCGTCGTCACCATGTTACTGCTGACGGTTTCTACCGTGGTAAGAAAGTTGTCGAACTGTCTCAAGACTAAGTTCCTCCAAACCTCTTTCTGAGTTTTGGAACGCAATATAACGATTGCGATTGACACGATGAGCGGTGACCTAGGTCCCGCCGTCGTTGTTCCTGCCGCTTTACGATCAATTGAGAAAAACCCTTTTGTCTCTCTGGTGCTTGTTGGGGATGAGGCAGAATTGCGGGTTCTCCTTCAAGGTCATGTTTCTCCTCGAATCGCTATTGAGCATGCATCAGACGTTGTCCGTATGGATGACAGGCCCAGTCATGCGTTGAGAAAGAAACAGGCCTCGTCAATGGCAGTAGCCCTAAACCTGGTGCGGGATGGTAGGGCGCAGGCCTGTGTCAGTGGTGGGAATACGGGCGCATTAATGTTGTTGGCACGATCCATTCTGAAAACCCATCCAGGAGTTGATCGACCTGCTATTATCAAGCGCATACCCTCTCCAAATAATCGTTGTTATGTTCTTGATTTGGGGGCGAATGTTGACTGCACTGCCGAACACTTGTATCAATTTGCTCTAATGGGATCGGCATTGGTTGAAGCGGTTGAGGCTAAGGCTGAGCCCAGAGTGGCGCTGCTAAATGTCGGCGAGGAAGATATAAAGGGTAACGAGCAGGTTAGGCTGGCATCCAGAATGTTGGCTGAATGTGAGTCCATCAACTATATCGGTTATGTCGAGGGTGGGGATATTTTCAAAACCATAGCAGATGTTGTTGTTTGTGATGGATTTGTCGGCAATGTAGCCTTAAAGTCGGGCGAAGGCGTGGTTGAACTTATTCTTACTGTGGTTAAGCATGCTTTTTCCCGAAATTGGTACGGAAAGATTGTAGGCTATCTGGCAATGCCTATACTGGGGCGCTTGCAAGCTATATTTGATCCGGCAAGGTACAACGGAGCAAGTTTGGTAGGGCTGCAGGCTACAGTGGTAAAAAGCCATGGCAACGCTACTGAACGCGGTTTTTACACGGCCATTGAACAAGCAATATTTGAGGCTCAGCGCGGTGTGCCAGAGCTGATCAATTCCAGGCTGGATGAAATTATCTGATCTTAGCTATCTGACTGTCATACAACTTTGATCTAATTACTTATATAAGAATTCATTGAGTATCATTCGGCCATGACTACAGCAATATTATTTCCAGGACAAGGATCGCAAAGTCTCGGCATGTTAGCCGAATTTGGCGACATATACCCTCAAATTAAACAATCCTTCCACGAAGCGAGCGAAGCGCTTGGATATGATCTCTGGCAGGTGGCCCAAAACGGCCCAGAAGAGAAGTTAAATTCCACCGAAGTAACCCAGCCAGCCATATTGACTGCTAGTATCGCTCTTTGGCGTGTGTTGACCTCTGAAAAGGCGGTATCGCCGACGTACTTGGCTGGGCATAGCCTGGGTGAGTACAGTGCTTTGGTGGCGGCAGGTGTAATAGATCTTGCCGCTGGCGTTAAGTTGGTTGAGCAACGTGGTCGCTTGATGCAAAGTGCGGTGCAGGGTCGTGATACCGCGATGGCGGCTATTTTAGGGCTTGATGATGAGTCAGTAGTTAAAGTGTGTGCGGAGCAGTCTCAAAGTGACTGTGTTGAGGCGGTAAACTTTAATTGCCCAGGTCAGGTCGTGATTGCGGGGGATGCCTCTGCGGTCGATCGTGCTATTGAGGGATTAAAGGCAGCTGGTGCTAAACGTGCCATAAAGCTGGCGGTGAGTGTTCCTTCGCATTGTGCGTTAATGAAGCCTGCCGCCGATCAGCTGGCCATTGCTTTTAATTCTATTGAATTTAATGAGCCATCGTTGCCTATCGTGCAGAATGTTAATTCAGCTGTTGCATCAGGTTTAACTGAATTGAAAGATAATCTGATTAAACAATTGTATTCGCCGGTACTGTGGACGCAGAGTCTTCAAGTAATGGTTGGTCAGGGTGTAACGAGTTTCAATGAGTGTGGGCCTGGTAAAGTTTTGGCCGGGCTTGTGAAGAAGGTAGATCGGAGTCTGGATGTGACTTGTCTGTCAGATCTCGCTTCGTGGTCTAAAGACTAGTCGCAAAGATATTCTGATAACAGGAAGAACTATGGATAAAGTTGCATTGGTTACTGGGGCCTCCAGGGGGATCGGGGCCGCGATTAGTGATAAGTTAGCGGCAAGTGGATATATCACTATTGGAACGGCGACATCTGAAAAGGGTGCTGCAGCTATAACCGAACGTCTGTCGGCTATTGGAAAAGGTACTGGCAGGGTGTTGGATGTCTCTTCGCCCGATTCTATTCTGGAATGCCTTAAGGCCATTGAGGCGGAGTTCGGAGCGCCTACAGTGTTGGTTAACAACGCTGGAATCACAAAAGACACGCTTTTGATGCGAATGAAGGATGATGATTGGGATCAGGTCATTCAAACCAATCTCAGCTCTGTATTTCGCATGAGCAAGGCCGTGGTTAAAGGGATGGTGAAGTCGCGCTGGGGTCGTATCGTTAATATTAGCTCTGTAGTGGGCTCTATGGGAAATGCCGGACAGGTCAATTATGCGGCGGCCAAGGCTGGTATTGAAGGACTTAGCAGATCTATGGCAAAAGAGCTTGGTGCTCGTAATATTACCGTTAACTCAGTAGCGCCAGGTTTTATTGAGACCGACATGACTAATGAGTTGCCAGAAGCCCAGAAAGAAGCATTATTAACTGCTATACCTTTGCAGAGGCTTGGGAGTCCAGAAGAAATTGCTGGGGTTGTAGAGTTCCTGGTGTCAGATGCGGCCGCTTACATCACAGGCGCAACGTTGCACGTTAACGGCGGCATGTATATGTCCTGATACAAGATTTTTGAGATTATCGCCGACGTTCGCCGGAAAGTGATGTCTCAATTTAGCTTGATTAATGAAACAGGGTTAAACTAGACTAGCACGCGAACTAAGTGCTTGGTTTGAAACTATAGTTAGTGAGGAAATTATGAGTACAATCGAAGAGCGAGTTAAGAAAATTGTTTGTGAACAGTTAGGCGTTAAGGAAGCCGAAGTCCAATTGAACTCTAAGTTTGTTGAGGATTTGGGAGCCGACTCGCTTGATACCGTGGAATTGGTAATGGCGCTGGAAGAAGAGTTTGAAACTGAGATTCCAGATGAAGAGGCAGAGAAAATTACCACTGTCCAAGACGCTATCGATTTTATCGTATCTAATCAATAAGTAGCTCTTTCACTCCAAGCATCAAAAGGCCGTTTGCAACTTATTGTTGCGAACGGCTTTTTTATTTTTACTGAACGCTGAAATTGTTTGGTCATAACTTGGGTGCTGGTTTGGGGTCAGGGTTTACTTTTTTTACAGCTTACTGAAATGTATTTTGTAAATGGGCAGTTACAGTCCTCGATAGATTTAGCTGACAGAGGCTTCCAGTACGGGGATGGATTGTTTGAAACTCTTCTTCTCGTGAATGGGCAGCCCTTATTGTGGGGGGCACATTTGCGGAGAATGCAATTGGGCTGCCAAAAGCTGGCGATTAACTATACCGTAGACTCTGAACGTCTACTGTCCTTAACGAAGCAGCTATTAGGCCTGCAACCTACATCACATCAATCTCCCCACACTTTAAGGCGCGTGCTTAAGCTTATTGTAACCCGAGGATCAGGAGGGAGAGGCTATCGCCCAACTGAGGGGGCTGTATCTGAGGTGATGGGACTTTTTCCTCCACCGAACCCGGGGAGGGCTCTATATTCTCACGGGGTGGATTTGCGATCATTGAAGACGCCTGTTTCTGAAAATTCCCATTTAGCTGGTTTAAAGCATCTAAACCGGTTGGATCAGGTGATGGCATCACTTGAACTGAAAGATGACGAATTTGAAGGAATTATGCACAACGAAGCTGGCGAGCTGATTGAGGGCACAAAGTCCAACGTGTTCATCAGGCATAAAGGAAGCTGGCTAACACCTGATCTTAAAAAAAGCGGTATCAGAGGCGTGCTCAGAGATCACTTGATTCTGAAAGCCCCTGAATGGGGAATTCAAGTTGATCAAGCTGTGCTTGGTCAGGCAGAATTGGCAGGCGCTGAGGCTATGGTAATTCTGAATAGTGTTTTTGGGGTTATTCCAGTCCGATCTTTTAATCACAAACTTTTAGACGTTAACTGTGCCATCAAAGAAATCCAGGAAAAAGTCCACCAAGAACTTCCATATTCTGCCTATTAGAAAGATTCTGCTGACCATACTGGCGCTGACTACACTATTGGTGTTTTCTGCTATTGGGGTGGTCTACCATGGCGTTCAGTCCCTGCAGGAGCCAATAAATGTGTCAGAAGTATCCGTCTTTGAGGTTGTCAAAGGCGACACACTCAAGACTGTTACCAGGCGATTAAAAGAGCTGGGTATTATCCAATCGGACTTCTGGTTTTACTGGATTGGTCGTTTTAAGGAGCAAGGTAAGCTACTTAAGGCAGGTGAGTACGGATTAAGTCCCGAGCTCACTGAAATGGGGTTGTTTCCGGTATTAACATCAGGCAAAACTCTTAGCTACAGTATTACCTTTATTGAAGGTTGGAATTTGTATGAGGTCGTAGCAGAACTGGGCAGGCATCCCAAGCTTCTGCATCACATACATACTAGCGATGCTGCTGAAATAGCGGCATTGTTGGATATGAAATTTCCACATGCCGAGGGGCTGATTTTTCCGGATACCTATTTTTATCATAAAGGTATGAGTGATATTGACCTGTTACGGTCTGCCTATCTAAAGATGATGGCTGTGCTCGATGAGGAGTGGGCTGGTCGGTCAGAAGAGGCCGTCGTGAAGTCTCCTTATGAAGCGCTGATTCTGGCATCCATAGTAGAGCGTGAAACCAGTGTGGATTCAGAAAGACATATAATCGCTGGTGTATTCACAGAGCGGCTGCAGCGTAATATGCGCCTGCAAACTGACCCGACTGTGATCTATGGATTGGGTGAGAGCTATCAGGGTAATCTGACCAAAGCGCATCTTCGGCAAAAAACACCTTACAATACATACCTGATCAAGGGTTTGCCGCCTACTCCAATAGCTTTGCCAGGCCAGGCAAGTATTAATGCAGCCCTGCATCCCGATATTACAGGTGCATTGTATTTTGTCGCCAAGGGTGACGGCACTCACAAATTTTCCAAGACTTTGCGTGACCATACCAATGCCGTGCGCAAGTACCAATTAAAACGCCGGTCTGACTACCGTTCGACGCAATAGTATTAGTTGACCCGCAGTATTAACAGCAAATAGCTTTCACCGAGGTATCAGGGTTTGAAACGGGGATTATTCATTACTGTCGAGGGTATCGAAGGGGCTGGTAAAACAACCAACCTGGAATATGTACGCTCAGTACTTCAGGAGGCCGGGATGTCAGTAGAAACTACTCGGGAGCCTGGGGGTACGCCTTTGGCCGAAGAAATCCGGGAGCTACTATTAAGTCCAAGGGATGAAGAAGTATCCAGCCAGGCTGAGTTGCTTTTAATGTTTGCTGCCCGGGCTCAGCATTTGGAAACTAAAGTGTTGCCATTGATCGACTCCGGCATACATGTTTTATCTGACCGCTTTACTGACGCCACTTATGCCTATCAAGGCGGAGGACGAGGCCTGCCCTGGACGCTGATACAGCAGCTTGAACGGATAGTGCAGGGCGATTTTCGCCCTGATCTTACTTTGCTGCTTTGTGTTAACCCCGAAATAGGCATTGCCAGGGCTCGTAAAAGAGGCGCACTTGATCGCTTTGAACAGGAAAAGTTGGAATTCTATACGCGTGTGCAGGACGCCTATATGAAACGGGTGGCGGAGTCGCCAGGACGATTTTGTGTAATCGATGCGCAGTCTCCGCTTGAGATTATTCAGCCTAAAATTAGAGAAGCTCTGCTGGCGAAGCTGGCAGAGTAATTGACTGGGCCATTTAGGTGTCCGTCACTTCCATCCTGTATCCTTTTAATTTATGCCCCGACCAGTTTGGCAAATTTTTCGTGATCACAGATAAGTCTGAAGACGAAATCCAGGGGCTGGTTGAATGTCTGGTGGAGGTAAATATTTTCCATGGGATTTTCTTTCTGGCTGGCAACATTGATAGTAAGGCGATAATAGCTGTGGCCGTCAGGACAGGGAAGTGGGACCGAGTGAACTAATGAGTCATTATGCTTGAAATACGAGTTCTGGAAAGGATTCAGGTTTAACTGGCAACTGAGTGGTCAAGTCAGGACCGCTCAGTTGCCGCCTGTATCAGATCAGGCGTTTTTCTTACGCAAGATTTTGCCAACACCATAGAATGCGGCTGCAATGATAAACCAGAATTTTTTAAGAAAAATCAAACCCATGGCTAATAAGCCTGTCTTGGCCAGCACTTTGCCTGCGACTAGTGCACCTATGCCGTAAGCGGCAACCTTGTCGTATTCCGGGTCAAATTCATCGTACCGATAGCCTGGGTTAAATTCTGCCACTGCCATAATATTGCCCAGGCTTTGTTCGATTTCGGGTAACTGACTCATGTTGGCGATAAAGTTAAGTGATAGGACTCCCTTGCGACCCAAAACACGCAGGTTGTAATTGAGGGTATGGTTTTCACTGTTACCGAACTGAAGCTCTTTGGCCCAGTGCAACTTATGCTGCACTGCGTCGTAGTAGGGTGGTGCCGCCCATCCTAAAAGCTGGATTTTGTCATAACCTTGTTCCACGCGATATTCATTCGCTTCGCGTGTATCTTCCTGCATACTTTCCAATAGGTCGTCATAGTTTATGTCGTTGGCGTTTTCATCATCGATATAACCCTCTTCACTATATTCGATCAGCACGCCCCAGGCATCTTGATCAAGCGGGGTGAACTGAGCAGGGAAAATCATTCCCAAATGTGAGGGATCTGGAGCATTGCCCCATGCTTCCACTAGAACTTTTTCCGCTTCTTCAGCAGGCAAGTAATAATAATTCTCTCCAAGATTAAGCGTGGCCACCCCGTTGGGTAGTTCGACCGTACCTGTTTGAGACTTGAGTTGATTCAGGAATTCCGTGGCCCAGGCGTAGTATTCTGCTTCCTCTGCGCTGAGTTCCTGATCGCTGTTTTCGTCGTCCGGCATCTCTGTTGAAGCTGTGGCAGAGGCCCGAAGCGCATAGCTCGCCGACAGGAGTATAAGGAAGAGAATCAAGAGTTTTTTCATATATTGGGCTCCCTGTGGAAAGTATCCTGGTTCTTATGGATAAAAGATGACAATCGTCACCAATAGTAAGGAAAAAGAAAAGATGGTTAATGTAAAGAAACGTCGTGTTTTATAAAGATACTGTTGCTGGCAGTGCGTAAACTAACGGATGATCCCTCTAAGAATGGCCAGCCAGCGCCAAAGTCGCAGGATGTCTATCAAAGCGCCGGCAACATACGTCAGGGCTGCGGCACGTAGTACTTGCTTAACGGGGCCTTCTTGATTTTTACCGATGTATTCACCAGACGTCAAAATTGGCAGTGCCTTGTTAAAGCTGGCATCCCATTCCATAGGGAGTACCAGGGTCTGGACCATTGCCGATGCCAACATCATAAAAACCCCGCTTATTGCCATGATTATTGCGGCCTGAGGTACGTGAACGATTGCTGTGATCAGAGGGATTCCCATAAGTAATATGACTGCAAAACGTTCAATCTTCATGGCGATTGGGGTGTACTTCACCCTTAGGTGGGTGATTCTTTCCTGACGGTGGTATTGGATGGCGTGGCCGACTTCATGGGTGGCGACCGCTATTGCGCTTAATGATCTGCCACTAAAAAACTCGGGGCTGAGGCGTACCGCTTTAGCGCCTGGGTCGTAATGATCCTGACCGGAATTAGTTGTTTCGACAATCACTCCTTCCAATTGGAAGCGTTTAATCAGATGTTGCGCCAGTTCGCCCCCCGTGCCTGGAATTTCGGAAGATTCCTGGGCGTGTTTCCTAAGGACATGACGTATCCAGAAGTGTGGGAAGATCATGCAGCCGATAAGCGCAATGATGATGAGGATTGCAATCATAGTGTCGTGAAACCAGTTTCCCGAAATAGGAAGGAAGTCAGAAAGCGGCCAGACTAATGTATTCGATGGCAGGCAGCAACTAATGAGGGGTTGTAAGGGCAGGCTGGATATAAAAAAACCCCGGTCACTGCCGGGGTTTGTCGAAGATTGAGGCTAAGGGACTAAGCTTCAACCACGGCCGTGGCAGCTTTGTCTGTGTACTCTTTCATTTTGTCGAAGTTCAGGTAACGGTATATATCGCCAGCCATGCTGTTGATGTTTTTCGCGTAATCCATGTATTCGTCAACGGATGGCAGTTTGCCAAGCACAGCGCCAACGGCGGCAAGTTCAGCAGAAGTCAGATAAACGTTGGCGCCATCCCCAAGACGGTTAGGGAAGTTACGGGTCGAAGTTGACAATACCGTTGTGCCTGCTGCTACGCGTGCCTGGTTACCCATGCATAGTGAGCATCCTGGCATTTCAGTGCGAACACCGGATTTGCCGTAGGTGTTGTAGTAGCCTTCTTCCATCAACTGAGCCTGATCCATTTTGGTCGGCGGAGACATCCAAAAACGTGTTTTCAGCGGCTCTTTATTTTGCTCTAGCAATTTACCGGCGGCACGGAAGTGACCAATGTTGGTCATGCATGAACCAATGAACACTTCGTCGACTTTGTCGCCGGCAACCTCAGACAAAGTTTTGGCATCATCAGGGTCATTCGGACAGCAAACGATAGGCTCTTTGATTTCCGACATGTCGATCTCGACAACGTGTGCATATTCTGCATCGCCATCTGCACGCATGAGCTCGGGATT
Source organism: Hahella sp. (assembly GCA_050299855.1). Taxonomy (GTDB): domain Bacteria; phylum Pseudomonadota; class Gammaproteobacteria; order Pseudomonadales; family Oleiphilaceae; genus Hahella. The sequence continues at coordinate 107,183 of JBNKWQ010000043.1, read as the reverse complement.
AGCCACCCATTCTTCCATGGCACTTGCACGACGCTCAAGGGTGCGTGGATCTCCATAGCCTTCGCTGATCATCCAGCGCAGCATGGTAATGTTGGATTTCAGATACTCAGCAACAGACCCTTCGCTCAGTGTGATAGTGCAACCGGCAGCAGAACGTTCTGCGGAGGCGTCGGACAATTCAAAAGCCTGTTCAACAGTAAGATCTTCCAGACCTTCAATTTCCAGGATGCGGCCTGAAAATTCGTTGATTTTACCCTTCTTCTCAACAGTCAGAATACCTTGCTTGATGCCATAGAGGGGAATGGCATGGACAAGATCGCGCAGCGTGATGCCAGGCTGACGCTCGCCTTTAAAGCGCACTAGGATAGATTCCGGCATGTCCAGAGGCATAACGCCTGTGGCAGCAGCAAAAGCCACCAGACCTGAACCTGCGGGGAAGGAAATGCCCATCGGGAAACGGGTATGGGAGTCTCCGCCGGTACCAACCGTGTCCGGCAGCAGCATACGGTTCAACCATGAGTGGATGATGCCATCACCAGGACGGAGTGCTACACCGCCACGAGTGCGGATGAAGTCTGGCATGGTGTGTTGCATTTCAACGTCAACAGGCTTTGGATAAGCGGCTGTGTGGCAGAAAGACTGCATGACCAGGTCGGCAGAGAAGCCCAGGCAAGCCAGATCTTTCAATTCGTCACGGGTCATTGGACCGGTGGTGTCCTGAGAGCCGACAGTGGTCATCTTCGGTTCACAATATTGGCCTGGACGTACACCGTCCACACCGCAGGCCTTACCGACCATTTTCTGGGCGAGGGTGAAACCTTTCGTTGATCCGGCTGGATCTACCGGGCGACGGAAGGCGTCAGAAGCAGGTAACCCTAGAGCTTCGCGAGCTTTGTCAGTCAGGCCACGGCCAATAATCAGCGGGATACGCCCGCCAGCTTGAACTTCGTCAAGAATAACGTCGGACTTGAAGCCGAACTCTGACAATACAGCGCCTGACTCGGAGAGAATCTTGCCGTCATAGGGGCGAATTTCAATAACGTCACCCATGTTCAGTTCATCGACAGGTGCTTCAAAAACCAGTGCGCCAGCGTCTTCCATAGTGTTGAAGAAGATAGGTGCTACTTTGCTGCCGATGCAGATACCACCAGAGCGTTTGTTAGGGACTCCTGGAATATCGTCACCGAAGAACCACAAAACGGAGTTGGTGGCAGATTTACGTGAAGAGCCGGTTCCTACAACGTCACCAACAAATGCAACAGGAAGGCCTCTGGCCTTGAGTTCCTCAATTTGAGTCATCGGACCAACATTGCCTGGCTCGTCCGGGGTCAGACCTTCGCGTGCCATTTTATAGGCTGCGCGTGCATGCAATGGAATGTCTGGGCGAGACCATGCATCTGGTGCCGGAGACAGATCGTCGGTGTTGGTTTCACCGGAAACTTTAAATACGGCAACTTTGATGCTTTCAGGTACCTTCTTGCGCTTATTGAACCAATCAGCATTGGCCCATGATTCCATGACGGCTTTAGCGTAGCTGTTGCCGGCGTTAGCTTTTTCCTGGACGTCATGAAACGCATCAAATACCAGCAACGTATGCTTGAGTTCCTCAGCTGCCAGGCTCGCCAGGTCGGCGTCATCCAGTAATTCGACCAAAGTGGCGATGTTGTAGCCACCTTGCATCATACCCAGAAGCTGAACAGCTTTTTCCCTGGAAACAAGAGGAGAGCTTGCTTCACCTTTAACGACTGCAGACAAAAAACCAGCTTTAACGTAAGCGGCTTCGTCCACTCCGGGGGGGACACGGTTTTCCAGAAGGTCAACTAAGGTTTGTTCTTCGCCAGCAGGTGGGTTCTTCAGTAGCTCAACCAGACCAGCTACTTGTTCTGCATTCAGGGGTTTGGGGGGGACGCCTTCCGCGGCGCGTTCTTCGACGTGTTTACGATATGCTTCAAGCACGATTTGACCCTCATCAGTTACTGTATCCGTCCTTATGGGACGATGTTGCAAGAAGGGTGACCACTTAGGAGTCACTGCATAACTCATGACCGCTTTTGGCGACATTAACGCTTTGTTTTGTCTTCAATAGACAGGGCTGAATGTTTGACACAGGTTCTGCAGTAACCCCTATGTGCACACCAATATTAGGCCGCGACAGTTTACGCCAACAGGCCTGCAAAGTTAAGTTGAGAAATGCGATAGGTATTTACACGATGGTGCGAACTTTAGTGCAACGCAGGATTATAAAGCAAATAAATGCCATAAATTGGCTGAATAAATAGAATCAATAAAGGGTTCTTGCTAGCAGCAGTTGCGTCGTTCATGTTGTCGTGTCGATTTTGATATACTCCGCGTCCTGAATAAAAAGACAGGCAGAGCTATTTGTATTTTGAAGTGGAGCTCATTAGTAGTGGAGCAAGTTATTTTTCACTTAGAGTGAATTGTTCTTTATCGCTCCCGCCAATCTCTATGAGCTGAATCCTTGGAATTACTGGAAGTCTATGAATACTGAGTTACCGCTGGATATTGAAACTTTTCTTGGCTGCCGGACGCCCGAATCCTGGCTTGAGCTGGCTGCCTCACGAATTCCTGATCTGTTGGTGGACCATGCTCAGTGTGAAAAGAAGGCAGCATCTTCGGCTTTGCAGTTGATGTTCCGCTATCCGCATGACGAAGAGTTGGCATCAAAAATGTCCAAATTGGCCAGGGAAGAGTTAAGGCACTTTGAGCAGGTGTTGAAGCTTATGCGGGCTCGATGTATCTCAGATCGGAAACAAACAGGGGCACGTTATGCAAACGGCTTAAGGGAGCATGTTCGCAAGACAGACCCTGAACGTTTGGTCGATATTCTCATTATCGGGGCATTTATTGAGGCGAGATCCTGTGAACGTTTTGCCAGGCTGGTGCCTTATCTCGATTCAGAATTGGGCCAATTTTATCGAGGTTTGCTGGAGTCAGAGGGGCGACACTATCAAGGTTATCTTAGCTTTGCTAAATCTCGCTGGCTGTCCGCTCAGAAAGAACGTTTGGGGGTTGCCCGGGCGCAGGCAGACTTTGACAGTCGCGTAAATTTTATACGTGAAGTGGAACAAGATCTTATTCAAACTCCTGATCCTGAATTCAGATTTCACAGTGGTGCACCGATATTATAAGCTGATTTTTCTCTAGGGATTACGGGTTACTGCAGGTCGTGAAATTTTAAGTGGGTCAGCTCAGGTTGTGTGTCACTGACATTTAGGAGCCAAGTAGTGTCGTGCCAGTCACCTAATACTATCCTGCTTGCTGGCTGGTCGTTGAGTATGATTGGGTGTTCGGCCGGTCGGTGAGTGTGGCCATGGATCATTAGATCAACATTGTGATCTTGCATCACTCTGATCACTTCATCCTGGTTAACATCCATAATTTCCTGCGTCTTACCTTGGTTCTTGGCCATGCTCAACTGGCGCATTTGCATTGCCATTTTTTTGCGATCTTCCAGAGGGCGGGTCAATACCTGTTGTTGCCAGGCGCTACTACGGGCAAAGCCACGAAATTTCATATATTCCTTGTCATCAATGCAGAGGCTGTCACCGTGTATCAGCAATGCCTTTCGTCCATATAGATCAATAACTGTTGGGTCAGTGAGTAAGGTCGCGCAGCATTGTTGGGCGTAGGATTCTCCAATCAGGAAATCACGGTTGCCATGCATCAGGAAGATTTCAGTGCCTGCTTGATTAAGGCGGGATAGTTTGGCTGCTACCTCCACCTGCAATGCTGTTTGCTCATCATCTCCGATCCACGCTTCAAAGAAGTCTCCGAGTATGAATAGTTTTTCGGCGCCCGGAGCAATCTTGTCCAGAAATGAATAGAAGAAAGCAGTGATTTCTGGAGCATTTTCATCAAGGTGTAAATCGGAAATAAAGAGCTGAGACATGGTTTTGTTTCGGTAGTTTGAAAGTCAAGGTGATGAAAATTACCGGTCAGGTGCAGAGCAAGTCCGATAATTCTCGTTACTAAAGCGACGTGATTACTCTTCTATAACGGAGGCTGAATTGATGACAACGTCCTCTTCAGGGACGTCCTGGTGCATGCCTTTAAAGGTAGTACGCACTTCTTTGATCTTGTTGACTACGTCCAAGCCCTCAACCACCTTGCCGAATACGGCATAGCCCCAGCCTTCGGTAGTTTTCGCGGTATAGTCCAGAAAGCCGTTGTCGGCTACGTTGATAAAGAACTGCGCGGAAGCTGAGTGCGGATCCATCGTGCGTGCCATGGCAAGCGTGCCTGTCATGTTGCTCAGGCCGTTATCCGCTTCATTCTTGATAGGGTCTCGGGTTTGCTTTGGAAGCAAGCCGCTTTCAAAACCGCCGCCCTGAATCATGAAATTGGATATGACGCGGTGAAAAATGGTGCCATCATAAAATCCGTCGCGAACATACTGCTCAAAATTCTTGGCAGTGCTAGGAGCTTTCTCGTAGTCGAGTTCTACTTTAATGTCGCCGTGATTGGTTTTTAAGAGGATCATTGAGTTTCCTGAGTTTGTAGGTAAGGATTTGTGTCCAGCGGCTAGTCCTGGCTGGGCAATGAACTAAGTTCCTGGTTACTGAGTTAATGGTCACAACAGTCTGACTGAGTCGTCTGTGAGGCTGGATCGCATAACTCTGAAAATCACTGTATATATGAGCGTTAATGTATATACGGATACTGTTTGCCGTTAAAGGCGATTTTAATGCAATAGAGAAGAAGATCGAAAGCTGAATTAAGGCGATAAGCCAATCTTTCTCGGATAAAATCATCCAAAATCCTATTTGACCTGCTTATAATACGGCGTTTTCTTTTACTCCTTCATTCCTTTAAGGGCCTCTATGACCTCGTCAGACGCAAAACTGCCACCAAGCTTTATTACTCAAGTTGTTGAGGGCGATATTGCCAATAGCACCCATGGTGGCAAAGTGGTGACCCGTTTCCCTCCGGAGCCTAACGGCTACCTGCATATTGGGCATGCACGCTCAATATGGGTCAATTTCGGAATCGCATTGAACTATGGCGGGGAATGTAATCTCCGCTTCGATGACACCAATCCGGAAAAGGAAGAGCAGGAATTTGTAGATGCCATAAAAGAGGATGTGCTCTGGTTGGGGTATCAGTGGTCTGGCGACGTCCGGTATGCATCCGACTATTTTGATCAATTCTATGACTGGGCGCTTCATTTGATCCGAAATGGCAAGGCATATATTTGCCATCTGACAGCTGAGCAGTCCAGTGAATACCGTGGCTGGGCAACCAAGCCGGGTAAGGAAAGCCCTTATCGCAATCGTACGGTTGAGGAAAATCTTGAGCTGTTCGAAAAGATGCGCGCAGGTGAATTTGCCGAAGGTGAGTGTGTGTTGCGAGCGAAAATTGACATGAGCTCACCCAACATGAATTTACGTGATCCGATTCTTTATCGTATTAGAAAGGCTTCTCATCATCAGACAGGGGATAAGTGGTGTATTTATCCCAGCTACGACTTTGCTCACGGGCAGGAAGATGCTATTGAAGGCGTGACTCATTCCATCTGTACTTTGGAGTTTCGAGATCACCGGGCACTCTATGACTGGTTTATTGAGAATCTGCCGGTGCCAAATCGACCGCGCCAGTACGAAATGGGACGCCTGAATTTGAGCTACACAGTCACCAGTAAGCGCAAGCTCAAACAGTTGGTTGACGACAAGATTGTGAGCGGCTGGGATGATCCTCGTATGCCGACTATTTCCGGTATGCGTCGTAGAGGCTTTACTCCTGGGGCACTTCGCAGGTTTTGTGAAATGGTGCCTGTCAGCGACAAGAATAATAGTGATGTCGATCTGGCAATTCTGGAGCGGGCCATTCGTGATGATCTGAATGAGTCTGCGGCAAGAGCCATGTGCGTAATGAACCCGTTGAAAGTGATTATTGACAACTTTGCTGAAGGTGAAGTTGAAGAAATGGTCGCGGCCAACCATCCAAATCAACCAGAAATGGGCGATCGTAAAATTCCCTTAACCCGTGAAATTTACATAGATCGTGAAGATTTTACGGAAGACACTACTTTGTCACGGAAAAAGTTTAAGCGACTGGTTCTTGGTGAGTGGGTTAGGTTGCGTAGTGCCTATATTATTAGAGCGGATGACGTTGTTAAGAGTGATGCAGGTGAAATCCTGGAGGTTAGAGCATCATTGGTGCCGGATACAGTAGGCCAGGATGCACCGGAAGGTATTAAGCCTAGAGGTGTTATTCATTGGGTGTCAGCCTCTCACTGTGCGGAAGCTGAAGTCCGCCTCTATGACCGTCTGTTTACCCAGGAATCTCCGGATCGTGTCGAAGGTGATTTCAAGTCGGCAATTAATCCGGGCAGCCTCAAAGTGGTTAAAGGCTATCTTGAGCCGGAGGCCGCCAAAGCTTTTCCTGAGCAGTGCTTTCAATTCGAGCGCGAAGGTTATTTTGTAGCTGATCGCTACGATCATCAGGCAAATAAACCGGTGTTCAATATGACGATCGGGTTGAAAGATACCTGGAATGCCAAAGATTGAATCTGAATCTATATAGAATTAATAAGTCGCCGAGCCTCTCGTTGAGAGATTCTGGTGAATTGGTGAAAGAATGACATTGAAAATTTTCAACTCCCTGAGTGGTCAGAAAGAGGTCTTCAAGCCTAAAGAAGATAACAAGGTGAAGATGTACGTCTGCGGAATGACCGTTTATGACTTCTGTCACCTTGGGCATGCCAGGGTGTTGGTTGCCTTTGACATTATCACCCGGTATTTGCGTGCCAAGGGGTACGAGGTCACTTACGTTCGCAACATCACAGATGTTGATGACAAAATTATTGTTCGTGCTGCCCAAAATGATGAACCAGTAGAGGAATTAACCGAGCGGTTTATTCGGGCCATGCACGAAGATGAGCAGGCGCTGGCTGTATTACGTCCAGACATTGAGCCAAGAGCTACGGCCTATATTGATCAAATTATATCGATGACTCAAACGCTCTGTGATAAAGGTTTTGCCTATCCTGCAGCGAACGGTGACGTTTACTATGCCGTTGATAAATTTGAAGGATATGGAAAGCTTAGTCGGCGTAGGCTGGATGAGCAGCAGGAAGGCGCTCGTGTTGAAGTTGATGCCAATAAGCACAATCCCTTTGATTTTGTGTTGTGGAAAGCGGCCAAGCCGGGTGAGGTAAGCTGGCCTTCACCATGGGGAGCTGGCCGACCAGGTTGGCATATCGAGTGTTCGGCAATGTCTACCCAATGTCTGGGCGATTCCTTCGATATCCACGGTGGGGGGCCGGATCTCAAATTCCCACATCATGAAAATGAAATAGCTCAGTCAGAGGCGGCAACAGGTTGTCAGTATGTAAATTACTGGATGCATGCCGGTGCCGTTCGGGTAAACAAGGAGAAGATGTCCAAGTCTCTGGGGAATTTCTTCACTATCAGGGAGATTTTGGAGAAATATCCTGCAGAAGTTGTCCGTTACTTTATTGCTTCAAGTCACTATCGTAGTGCGATCGATTATTCCGATGAAGTATTGGCGGAAGCTGAAAAGGCGCTTGAAAGGTTTTATCAGTCATTGCGTGGTGTTGATCTTATTGATGGTTCTGCATTGCTGTCTCCTGAGTTAGCGGCGTATGTCGAGCGTTTTAATGGGGCGATGGATGACGACTTTAATACTGCTGGCGCTGTTTCAGTATTGTTTGAGTTGGCGCGTGCTCTGAATCAGGCTAAACGGGTTAATGATCCAATTGCACCGCTCTTAGCTAGAGGTCTGATTGAATTGGCTGAGGTCCTTGGAATTCTTCAGGACAATCCCGACGTCTTCTTGAAGAGCGGGGCGGGAGCTGAGTATGGTCCGACTGAAGAGGAAATTGAGCAGTATATTGAGCTGCGGAACCAAGCGCGTACCAATAAGGATTGGGCTGAGTCAGACAGAATTCGCGATTTGCTGAAAGAGCAGGGTGTGATTCTAAATGATTCCCGTGAGGGTACTACTTGGCAGCGTGGATAAATTCACTTTAGGGTGCCTGTTCACGGGCTAATGCTAAAAGGCCCCTCGGCTAGTTGGCTGACGGGCTTTTTTTGGTTTGAATACTATTTGTGTAGATGATCGGCCGCGTAAAGTGTGTTTTCCATCAGTGTGGCTACTGTCATAGGTCCGACACCGCCGGGAACAGGTGTTATCCAACCTGCTCTTTCTGTAGCTTTCTCAAATTCAACATCGCCGACCAGGCTACCGTCTGCCATTCTATTTATGCCTACATCTATTACTATAGCTCCGGGTTTAATCCACTCCCCCTTTACCAATCCGGGTTTTCCTACGGCGACAACGACAATATCGGCCTGGCTTATTTTCGTTGGAAGGTTGAGTGTAAATCTGTGAGTAATCGTGACCGTACAACCTGCAAGCAGCAGCTCCATGGCCATGGGGCGGCCGACGATATTGGAGGCTCCAACCACAATGGCCTCTTTGCCTCTGAGTTCAATGCTGGTTGTGTTAAGTAGTGTCATTATGCCTTTAGGAGTACATGGGCGTAGTAGAGGCATTCTTTGAACAAGTCGCCCTATATTGTAGGGGTGAAAACCGTCGACATCTTTATCGGGAAGAATTTCTTCCAAAATAGACTCGGCGTCTATGTGTCCCGGTAGGGGTAGCTGAACCAAAATGCCGTCCACGGAATCATCCTGATTAAGCTCCGCAATCATCGCAAGCAGCTCGCCTTGAGACGTATTGCTGCTTAGGTGATGCTTGACGGAGTGGAACCCCACTTCTTCACAAGCCTTCGTTTTATTTTTAACGTAAACCTCTGAGGCAGGATCTGATCCTACCAATATTACAGCTAGCCCTGGTGGCCTGAGGCCCTGTTGAAGTCTTTTTTGCACGCCGAGAGAAACATGTTTACGGACGTCCTCTGCAACCTGTTTGCCATCAATGATCTTTGCGGTAGACATATCGGGAAGCCTGAAAATGAAGGGTCGCATATTTTACTGAAATTAGCCGAACTCTCAAATCTGTTAGCCCCAAAAGGTTGTGATTCAGTTAGATAAAGTATTTCAGGAAATGTGGTTGACGCTTCCAATATCGGCGGGTATTATTCGCGCCAGCTTTCGCTGGAGACTCCTTGGTCTCGATTGAACGGGGTATAGCGCAGTCTGGTAGCGCGCCTGCTTTGGGAGCAGGATGTCGGGAGTTCGAATCTCTCTACCCCGACCACTTACTTAGTCTGGCTCTTCTATTTGTATATAGAAAGTTAGATATAAAAAGCAGGTGGAAGTCGTTGGTTTGCAAGTGTCTATCGTCGAGCGCTCGTAGCTCAACCGGATAGAGCATCGGCCTTCTAAGCCGAGGGTTGCAGGTTCGAGTCCTGCCGGGCGCGCCATTTTGACGCAGTAGGCACTGGCAGGAATCTCGTAGAAAGCAGCAGAGTTGTAAGGTAGGGCAGGTTGCGCATTGCGTGATGTTGTCTCGTAAATCATAATTGCAAGTCTGTATACAGTGGTGGGCGTAGCTCAGTTGGTAGAGCTCAGGATTGTGATTCCTGCGGTCGAGGGTTCGATCCCCTTCGTCCACCCCATTTTCAATCTCACTACCAAGAGTTTGAAAATTAGGAAAAAGGCCAGATTAGCTGGTGATTCTATTTTATAAAGTGCGAAAGTGGCGGAACTGGTAGACGCGCTGGATTTAGGTTCCAGTACCGAAAGGTGTGAGAGTTCGAGTCTCTCCTTTCGCACCATCTCATCATGGCAAAACTCCCTTTTTTGTTATCATCTCTTGCGCAAGGGGCGCGGGCTACGTAATATTTGCGTCCTCTTTTTTAAAGTCGTGTTTCAAGACCGAGGATTATCATGCAAGTTTCTGTTGAAACCACCTCCACCATTGAACGCCGGATGACTATCGGCGTGCCAGCTTCTAAAGTTGATTCAGAAGTTGAAAAGCGTTTGCAGAAAACCGCTCAAACTGTACGTATGAACGGCTTCCGTCCGGGTAAAGTGCCTATGAGTGTTGTCCGTCGTCGTTATGGTGACGGTGTGCGTCAGGAGGTGGTCGGGGAAGTGATGCGTGATGCATACATCGACGCTCTCCAGCAAGAGAAGCTGAATCCTGCAGGCTATCCTAAATTTGAGCCTAAGCAGTTGGAGTCCGGCAAAGATCTGGAATTTACAGCAGTTTTTGAAGTATATCCTGAGATCCAGGTTGGGGATTTAGGTTCTCTGAACCTAACGCAGGAAGAGTCTGAAGTTGTTGATGCTGATATCGATAATATGATTGAAATGCTACGCAAGCAGTCTCAGACGTGGGTCGAAACCGAAGAAGCTGCCGCTGAAGGTGATCGCTTGACTGTCGACTACAAAGGCACTCTTGATGGAGAGGCCTTTGAAGGTGGCACTGCTGAGGACGCCAGCATTCAAATTGGCTCTAAGCGCATGATCCCTGGTTTTGAAGAAGGTTTGGTTGGACTGCAGGCAGGAGAGTCCAAAACCTTGGAATTGACCTTTCCTGAAGACTACCACGCTGAAAACCTGAAGGGCAAAGCTACACAATTCGACGTTGCTGTCAAAAAGGTGGAAGCAGCTAAGCTTCCAGAAGTCGACGAAGAGTTTTTTACTCAGTACGGCGTTCAAGAAGGCGGTTTGGATGCATTTAGAGCTGAGCTGAAGAAGAACATGGAGCGCGAAGCTAAGTTTGCGATTGCAAACAAAGTTAAACAGCAGATAGTCGATCAATTGATTGAAGCTAATGAAATTCAAGTGCCTGGTGCGCTGTTACAGGCTGAAATTCAGAAAATGAAACAAGATGCAGTGCAGCGTTTTGGTGGTGGTCAAATGGACCCTGCGCAGCTGCCTGATGAACTGTTTAAAGATCAATCTGAGAAACGCGTGAAAACTGGTTTGCTCTTTGCTCAAATCGTTAAAGATCAAGAGCTGAAAGCAACAGACGAAGAAATCGAAGCTAAGATCCGCGAACTGGCGGCAAGCTACCAGGAGCCAGAGCAGGTAGTTAGCTGGTATATGGGTAATGCCGAGCAAAAAGCGCAGATCGAATCAGTCGTCTTAGAGGATACTGTCGTAGAATTTGTGCTGGGTAAAGCCAAGGTGGTTACCAAGAGCGTCTCTTACGATGATGCCGTAAAACCGGCTACAGCAGCTGAAGCTGGTGCGGAAGAGTCAGGCGACGAATAAAATCGTACGTTTAAGCTGAGAAGGGCTTTAAACTAAGCTAGACTGATAAACAGCCGGTTCGCCGGCTGTTTGTTTTTTACCGTTTATGGAGAATTTTTGACGCTATGGTCCGTGATGCCGACGTAGAAATGAAGAATAAATTGGAAGTGGCTAACGCTTTGATTCCGATGGTAGTTGAACAAACTGCCCGAGGTGAACGCTCCTACGATATCTACTCACGTCTTTTGAAAGAGCGTATCATCTTTTTGGTCGGGCAAGTCGAAGACCATATGGCAAATCTGGTGGTTGCGCAGCTTTTGTTTTTGGAATCCGAAAATCCGGATAAAGATATTCACTTATATATCAACTCACCGGGTGGGTCTGTGACAGCTGGGCTTTCAATCTATGACACTATGCAGTTTATCAAGCCTAGTGTGTCGACCATGTGTATTGGGCAGGCTGCCAGCATGGGGGCATTGTTGCTTGCAGGTGGGGCGGCAGAGAAACGTTACTGTTTGCCGCATTCAAGGGTTATGATTCACCAGCCATTGCTGGGAGGGTTGCAGGGACAGGCCTCGGATATTGAAATTCACGCCAAAGAAATTCTGACATTGAGGCAACGGCTAAATCAGATTTTAGCTCATCATAGTGGTCAAACTATTGAAACGATTGCTAAAGATACGGATCGCGATAACTTCATGGATGCCGAAGCAGCTAAAACCTATGGTTTAATTGATGCTGTATTAGATAGACGGGTCACTGGTTAGGTTTCCGTTGATGTGGTATAGATAGGTTCAAGTCGCAAACTGAACCTGTGGTAATGATTTTAGGGGTGTATTAATGGCTGATGATAGAAACGGAAAAGGAGAGGACAGTGGTAAGCTGCTCTATTGCTCTTTTTGCGGAAAAAGCCAGCATGAAGTGCGTAAGCTGATCGCAGGGCCCTCTGTGTTTATCTGCGACGAGTGCGTGGATTTATGTAACGATATTATTCGTGAAGAAATTCAAGAGGCAACAACGACAGATAATAGTGATCGTTTGCCTACGCCGCATGAAATTAAGGATACGCTTGATGAGTATGTAATTGGGCAGAGTCGTGCCAAGTTGGCTTTGGCTGTAGCTGTATATAACCATTACAAGCGTTTGCGGTATGAAGATAAAAAAGGCGAAGTTGAGTTGGGCAAGAGTAATATTCTGCTCATCGGGCCAACTGGTAGCGGTAAAACGTTGTTGGCAGAAACTTTGGCTAGATTGCTTAATGTCCCATTCACCATTGCTGATGCCACTACATTGACTGAGGCTGGCTATGTGGGTGAGGATGTTGAGAATATTATTCAGAAATTACTGCAGAAGTGTGACTACGATGTAGAGAAGGCCCAGCGGGGTATTGTTTATATCGATGAAATTGACAAAATTTCACGTAAGTCTGATAACCCTTCCATCACAAGGGATGTTTCCGGTGAGGGTGTGCAGCAGGCTTTGCTGAAACTGATTGAAGGCACGGTGGCTTCGGTTCCTCCTCAGGGTGGACGAAAGCATCCACAGCAGGAATTTTTACAGGTGGATACCAGTAATATTCTATTCGTTTGCGGGGGGGCTTTTGCCGGTCTGGAAAAGATTATCCGTGACCGGTCTGAAAAGGGCAGCATTGGATTTTCTGCAGTTGTGAAAAGTCAGGAGAGTTCTAAGTCTGTTGGTGAAACATTGAAGGATGTGGAAACCGAAGATTTAATCAAGTTTGGCCTGATTCCCGAGTTTGTAGGTCGTTTGCCTGTAATTGCAACACTTGATGAACTTGATGAAGATGCTCTGATCCAGATACTCACTCAACCAAAGAATGCGCTAACCAAGCAGTACGAAAAGCTGTTTGATATGGAAGGCGTTGAAGTGGATTTTCGGGAAGATGCGTTGTTGGCCATTGCTAAAAAGGCCATGGATCGTAAAACGGGTGCTCGAGGCTTGCGCTCGATACTTGAGTCAGTGCTTCTCAGTACGATGTTTGATATTCCTTCGGAAAGTGACGTTTGTAAGGTAGTAATTGATGAGGGTGTTATTACGGGCGAGTCCGACCCTATCAAAATCTACAAAAGCAACGATCAGGCTAAAGCTGCGGCTGAAGAGTAATCGGTTGCTGTTCTTGAGTGGTTTATAAAATGACCAAAAAAGGGGCGTAGGCCCCTTTTTTTATGTAGAGACTTAAATTTCTAGATTTTTTATTTGTAATTTAAGGCCATTGTCCCCATGTTCAGGGTAAGTAGAATGTGGTGTATTTAAGGCTAACGCTACCGCGTTAACCTATCTAATCTGAGGTGCTTTATGTCAGAAGTTTCTGTGCTGTCAGAAATTCCTTTGCTGCCATTGCGTGATGTTGTTGTGTTTCCGCATATGGTTATTCCATTGTTTGTCGGTCGTGCAAAGTCTATCGAAGCGTTGGAGCAAGCAACCGGATCCAGTAAGGAAATTCTATTGGTCGCCCAGAAAGACCCGGCCGATGAAGATCCTGATCAAGATGGTATGTATTCCATTGGAACTGTGTCCACCATTTTACAGATGCTCAAGTTGCCGGATGGAACTGTGAAGGTTTTAGTTGAGGGCAACTATCGGGCTCGAATCGAACATTTGGACACTGCTGGGTGTCACCGTGCACGTATTGTCCCTATTACTGAGGATGATGCCGTATCGCGTTCATCTGATGCTCTGGCGCGCTCATTGCTGTCTCAGTTCGAGCAGTATGTGAAGCTGAGTAAGAAAATTCCTAGTGAGCTGTCAGAATCTCTCGCCAATATTAATGAAGCAGGAAGGCTCGCAGATACTATTTCGGCGCACTTGGAGCTTAAGCTTGAAACCAAGCAGGAATTGCTTGAGGTTGTTGATATAAAAGATCGTGTTGAAGCTTTAATGCAGCGTCTGGAGAATGAAATTGACATCCTTCAGGTTGAGCAGCGTATTCGTGGGCGCGTTAAAAAACAAATGGAGAAAAGCCAGCGCGAGTATTATCTCAATGAGCAGATGAAAGCCATTCAAAAGGAAATGGGCGACCTTGGCGAGGGCGCCAACGAAATCGAGATACTGGAGCGCAAGATAAAAGATTCCGGCATGCCGGAAGAGGCGCGGAAAAAATCTGAGTCAGAGCTGTCCAAATTGAAGATGATGTCACCAATGTCTGCGGAAGCTACAGTGGTGCGTAGTTATATCGACTGGATGGTAAGTATTCCCTGGAAAAAACGTAGTCGTGTTAAGCACGATCTTCCCTCAGCACGTAAGATTCTTAATGAGGATCACTACGGCCTGGAGGAGGTTAAGGAAAGAATTCTTGAATATTTGGCTGTGCAGAGCCGGGTTAAGAAGATGAAAGGGCCTGTGCTTTGTCTGGTGGGGCCTCCTGGTGTAGGTAAGACCTCATTAGGCCAATCCATTGCCAAAGCTACAAATCGCAAGTATGTCCGTATGGCGCTGGGCGGGGTGCGGGACGAGGCTGAGATTCGCGGTCATAGGCGCACTTATATTGGTTCATTACCAGGCAAATTGGTCCAGAAGCTGGCCAAGGTTGAAGTGAAGAACCCTCTCTTTCTTTTCGATGAGATTGACAAAATCGGTATGGATCATCGAGGTGACCCTGCTTCGGCATTGCTTGAGGTTTTAGATCCAGAGCAAAATCACACCTTTAATGATCATTACCTTGAAGTGGATTACGACCTCTCCGAGGTTATGTTTGTTTGCACTTCAAATACGATGAATATTCCTCCAGCGCTATTAGATCGGATGGAAATTATTCGTATTCCGGGATATACCGAAGACGAAAAAGTAAATATCGCTGCTCGTTATCTCATTCCTAAACAGATGAAAAATAATGGTCTGCGAAAAGATGAAATGATGCTGGGTGAAGATGCCATCCGAACCATTATTCGCTACTACACGAAGGAAGCGGGTGTTCGAGGGCTTGAGCGGGAGATAGCAAAGGTCTGTAGAAAGGTTGTCAAGGAAAGTATTTTAGAGAAACATGAGGCAAAAGGCACAATAGAGGTTGAAAGTTCGGTCCTTGAGAACTACCTTGGAGTACGGAAGTTTAATTACGGCAAGGCCTCCGGGCAAGATAGGGTTGGCCAGGTGACTGGATTGGCGTGGACTCAGGTAGGCGGTGAATTGCTGACTATTGAGTGTACATCTGTTCCCGGTAAAGGTAAGGTCGTCAAGACCGGTTCTCTGGGGGATGTTATGCAAGAGTCTATTCATGCAGCCCTTACAGTGGTAAGAGGGCGTGCAGAGCAACTCGGAATTAACCCGGATTTCTACGAAAAGATTGATCTCCATGTGCATGTTCCGGAAGGGGCAACTCCAAAGGATGGTCCAAGCGCGGGAATCGGCATGTGTACTGCTCTGGTGTCCAGTCTTACTAATGTTCCTGTAAGAGCTGATATGGCCATGACGGGGGAGATTACCCTCAGGGGTGAGGTCCTTGCCATTGGCGGGTTGAAAGAGAAGTTACTCGCTGCCCACAGGGGGGGAATTAAGCGAGTAATTATCCCCCAGGAAAACGTTAGAGACCTAAAGGAAATTCCGGACAATATTAAAAACGATCTTGAAATCTTGCCTGTCACATGGATAGACGAGGTTTGGAGAAATGCACTTACCAGCGAAGTTGGATTACAAGATGGAAGTGCGAAGGAGCGACTACCTGCCAAGGGAAAGCGCTCTGTAAAGAAGGGTGGTGAATCTTCAGGCAATGCAGACCGTATAAATACCCACTAGCGAGAGATCGCGCTTGACACGGTTTTGTGGCTGTTGGTATAAATGATCGCGTTGTCAGGCAGCGCCCCGTAAGGGCTGTCAGTCATATAAGATAGAAGAAGAAAAAAGGGATGTGGTCACACGTGATAATAAATTGTGTAAGCCACACCTGTATTCCTTCATCACCAGTCAATTAATCAATTCAAAATTATCTTAAGGGGTTTAGTGTGAATAAATCGGAATTGATTGATGCTGTTGCTGCATCTGCAGACATCTCAAAAGCGGCCGCTGGTCGTGCTTTGGATGCTGTCGTTGAATCAGTTACTGATGCATTAAAAAAAGGTGAACAGGTTACTTTGATCGGTTTTGGTACGTTTGCTGTTAAAGAACGTGCTGCACGGACTGGTCGTAACCCACAAACCGGCGCAACTATCAACATCGCCGCCGCGAAAGTTCCCAGCTTTAAAGCAGGTAAAGCTCTAAAAGATGCAGTCAACTAGTTGATGGGCCTTCGGGCCTATCGATTGCTAGGGAGCGGTAGTTCAGCTGGTTAGAATACCGGCCTGTCACGCCGGGGGTCGCGGGTTCGAGTCCCGTCCGCTCCGCCAGGATCCAAGGCGCCTTAGAGCGCCTTTTTTAATAATTTTTTCCAGAGTGTTTATTTGTCCACTCCTCCAGACTGAAAGTTTCCAGTATTGCGGTGGATATGGCTATCTCAAACACATGTATCTTCGAGTTGTACAGGTTATAAGAGGGGCGCATGCTTCAGAACATTCGCGATAATGCTCAAGGAACTATCGCAAAAACTATTGTGGGATTGATTGTCCTGACTTTTGCTCTCTTTGGGGTCGAGTCTATTGTTGGTGGCCTGAGTGGTGAGCCCGAAGTGGCGAGCGTAAACGGGGAGTCAATTACGCAGGTCGACTTCCAGCGCCAGCTTGAATTAAGGCGTAGACAGGTTATCAATCAGATGGGGGAGAACTATGATCCCGCGCTAATTGATGAAAGCGCGTTAAGAAGCGCGACGTTAACTGATCTCATTGCCAGAGAAGTCAGAATGCAGGCTGCTGCTGAAAATAGCATGGCGATCTCTGAAGAAACAATTGATAGCTTTATTCTGCAATGGCCACCAGCTCAGGTTGACGGCAAATTCAGTCGAGATCAGTTTCTGGCTGTGCTTCGTAATATCGGCGTGCCTCCACTGGAATTTCGAGAGCAACTTAAGAAGGACTTGTTGGTTAACCAGTTAAGAAATGCCATTGCGCAATCGTCGTTTGTGATCGATGACGAGCTTATGGGTATATTGCGACTGGAAAGACAAAAGCGGACTTTTGACTTCCTGGAAATGGATGCAGCTGAAACCGCCAAAGGAATTGAAGTTTCAGAAGGTGAGATTGAGGAATATTACAATCAACACACTGAAGACTACCGGCTGCCTGAGCAATTAGTGGTTAATTTTATCGAAGTATCAAGGTCAGATATAGCAGATACTATTTCTGTCACCGATGAAGAGCTACGAGTAGCCTACGAAAATGAAGTTAAGACTTATGTTCCGGAAGAGCAACGCCGAGCTGCCCACATTCTGGTAGAAACTTCTGATGAGGTAAGCGACGAACAGGCCCTTGAAAAAATCAACGGAATTGCTGCTCGTATCGCGGATGGTGAAGATTTCGCGGAACTTGCGAAGGAGAGTTCGGATGATCTGGGCTCGGCTCAAGCGGGTGGCGATTTAGGATTTGCCAGTAAGGGTTCCTTTGTTCCAGAGTTTGACGAAACACTGTTTAAGATGGAAAAGGGTGAGGTATCTCAACCTGTCAAAAGCGAATATGGTTACCATATCATCAAGCTTTTGGATATTAGCCGTCAGGAGCCGCCTACTTTTGAGGAAGCTCGTATTCGGATCACTAGTCAGTTGAAAAATGAAAAGGCAGAAACGCGTTTTGTAGAAATTGCTACAGAGCTTACTGATGCTACCTATAGCGCGACTGATCTTAAAACGCCGGCTGATGAGCTAGGCTTAACGGTTAAAACCAGTGAACCATTCTCCCGTGACGGAGGTGACGGTTTATTCAGTAGCCCCGCCGTCTTACAGCAGGCTTTTTCTGATGATGTACTAGTTAACGGTCATAATAGTGAAGTTGTGGAAGTAGGGCGCGATACATTAATCGTGGTTCGCAAAAACGAATTGCTAGCCTCACACGTTCAATCGCTAGCTGAAGTGAAGCCTGACGTTAAAGATGTTCTAGCATTGCAAAAGGCCAAACAGCAAATTCTAACGGTAGTGGACTCCGTTGTTAATGGATCTCAGGACGATGCAACGCAGCTGGATTGGAAAACTGCGGCTGAAGTTCGTCGTAGTAATTCTGACCATGGAATGGCTACAAAGTTCGCATTTACCATGCCCAAACCGGAAGGCGACCAGCCACAGATTCAAAAGTTTGAAACACCTAACGGTTACATTGTGGTTTCTTTGAAATCCGTTGTTGAGGATGTAGAAGACCTTAGTGATGTCGAGCGAAGGACTTATAAATCGTTTTTAGCAAACCGGCAGGGAGTGCAGGACTTCGAATCCTTTGATCAGAAACTGCAGCAGCAGGCTGAAATCGAAAGGTTGTAGAAAGTCCGTGTTTGATATGAAAAGCTTGATCTTCACAAAAGATCAGGCTTTTTTTATTTGCATCGTCTGTCGATTTTCAAGTTATCTACCAGCGTTTAAATTTGAGCTGGCTCACATTCGGTATAATTCGGCCGGTAGGGTGTGCTGTGAACTTGCGAAGATTTGTGTACTGGTTATCTTTACCGAATAATCAAATACTGTATCTTTAGATTACAAATAGTTACGTACCTTTTCGGGTTTATTCGTACATTCAGGCTCCATATACATGTTACTGATTCTAGCGGGCTCATTGCTCACCTTCCATATGGCAACAGAGGCGACTATTACAGAGCCGCATAAGAATGGTGTGGTAATTTACCAGGAAGCAATTAATGTTGGTCAGGACGCAAGGTCGTTTGTTCGTTATGACACCATGGTCGAGCCTGCCAAGGTACAGAAATTCAGGAATATCACCAAACAGGCTTACGATTACAGTTGTGGGTCCGCAGCGTTGACGACTGTCCTTGAGCACTATTTGGGGCGAACCTTTGAAGAACGCCAAATAATGGAGGGTCTCCTGCACTATGGTGATGCGGAGAGAATTGTAGAAAGGCGTGGGTTCTCAATGCTTGATTTTAAGCGTTTGGTCACTGCACTGGGATTTCCTTCAGGAGGGTTTCGCGCCGAAATTGATGATTTGAAAGAATTGGACCATCCCGCGATCGTACCCATACGCTATGGTGGGTTTAAACATTTTGTCGTCGTTCGGGCAATTCGGAACGGCAGGGTTTTTATTGCTGACCCTTCACTGGGTAACATGACTTTTACAATAGAATTATTTAAAGAGCATTGGGATCAGAACGTTCTCTTTATTGTTTTTCCCGGCAACTCTCAACCTGTTGATGGTCTTGAATTAAGAGAAGAGGACATGCGATTTGTGGATGAACAGACGTTCACCCTTAATGCTTATCGAGAGTTTCCTGTTTTTCATGAGGCTACCGAGTTTCGTATTCAAAATACGCTGGAAGCGCTTAAAAATAATGAAGACGGTTCGGTCAACAATACAACAAAAAGGTTGCACTACAAACGCAACTAACTGGAATTAAGAAGAATAAGGGACAGCTGATGAAGCGTTGGGTTGTATCCAGCATAGTTTTTGCGCTAACACTATCGAGTGCCTTTCACTTGCAGGCCGCTGAAGGGACCAGCGTCGATAAAGCCAGAGAAGCGTTAACCAAGCAGGATGAAGATTCAGACTCTGCCAAGCAGCTAGAAGAAGTATTCCAGGCTGCAGAGAAAAATTATTCTTTATTGAAAAAAGGCAAAATGTCACTGACATACGGCTTTGACTACAGCTATTTTGGTGACCAAAGGCTGGATATCGATGTTGTAGACGGGCGCTTTCGTAATTTTGATATCGTCCCCTCAGCTCAGCATACTTTTACGAACTCATTCTCCTTTGATTATGGTCTATTTGATAACCTGACGCTCTCCACCCGGGTTCCGCTCGTTGCCAAGTACGATACTCAATCTGAGCTTTCAGCCACTGAATTCGGTGATATTTCGTTAACCACACGTTGGCAGCCTTTTGCATACGTACCCGGTAAGCCTTCCTATACTGTCTTTGGTACCTTTAAGTCCAAGACAGGTGTTAGCCCCTACGAAATTGACGTCAATCGTCAGTTATCCACTGGCAGTGGTTACTATTCTTTTAGTGTCGGGGGGAGTTTTTCCAAGGTCTTGGATCCTGTAGTGGTATTTAGCTCTCTAAGCTTGAGTGTACCGTTGAAAGAAACTGAGCTTAATCAGGTGCGCGGTGGCACGATTTTAACGTCTGTCGAGCCTGCCAATTCCATCTCATTGTCTGCGGGATTTTCCTATGCGCTTTCCTATGACGTATCTCTTAGTGTTTCTTCCCAATTGGGTTATTCCGACGAGACAGTGTTGAATTTTGCAGGAGGAATTCGTTCTGTTGTGCAGGACCAGGTTAGTAGTCTAATGAGCTTTGCCTTGGGTATCCGGGTCAGCGAAACAAAGATAATAAACACATCAGTAGGTTTTGGTCTTACCGAAGACTCTCCTGATGTC
Source organism: Hahella sp. (assembly GCA_050299855.1). Lineage (GTDB taxonomy): Bacteria > Pseudomonadota > Gammaproteobacteria > Pseudomonadales > Oleiphilaceae > Hahella. The sequence goes on along the minus strand of JBNKWQ010000043.1, from coordinate 86,621 downwards.
ACCATAGGGCTTTCCATCCCAATTAATATTGCCGGCCTTAAAGAAGAATAATTCGTTCCTGGAAGAGCAGAGTGGTTATGATGACTTCATCAGTAAGCGAAAAGCTCAAGCTTCTGGGATATCTGGGTCTGTTGAGTCTGTTTAGTGTACAGGCGTATGGGCAACTATCTCAAAACTTGGTCATTGATTCTAAGGCAACGGCTCTTGGGAATGCGGTAACCGCTGATCCCCCTGGAGTGGCGTCTATTCACTATAACCCTGCCGGCTTGGCAAAGATGAAGGGTCGTCAATTTGAAGTTGGTATTACCAACATCATCTTTAACTTTCAGACTGACTTTTATGCACCCGATGACTATTCCGTATTCAATATAGATGGCGTTGAAAATGACCCTATTTTCAACGGCAATCACGTTGCTCGAAGTAAAACGACAAACCTGGCGGTTTATATTCCAGGGTACGGTATACAGCGTCTTCCACCAGGTCCGGGTATACTTCCGACTGTAGGTTTTACCATTAATTCACCTGGTTCAAAATTTACTTTTGGCAATTTCATCTACGGCCCTGATGTGGTCGGATATTATCGTAAACAGAACGACCCTGGACGCTATTTAGGTAAAGCTCTGGCGCTGCAGCGTTTCACCTATTTGTCACCATCGTTTGGATATGAGATTAATGACGAATGGTCTGTGGGTGGGGGGATTATGTTCTCCCACCAGGCTTTGGCCATGGATACTTATTTGCGAGCACCTAACCTGTTATTGGGGTTTGCAGAACAGGTGCAAGAGGCTTTTGATTGCGAAGCTGGTGGTGTTGCCTTAGGCCCATTCCTGAATGTGTGTGGCGGTAATATTGGTCCTTGGGACGATATAGGCGGTCTAAGTATAGAGGTGCAGGAAACACTGTCTCCAAAATATCATGTGGGCGTGCTCTGGGAGCCGACTGATTGGTTTGCCTGGGGGGCCAGTTATCAGAGTGAATCCGATATGCATATGAAAGGTACTTATGATCTGCGCTACACAGATGATTGGGCCGGTTTCTGGCAGGGCTTCAACGGATCGGTTATCGGTGCTATAACATCCGGGATATTTAGCCTTCCTTCTGGAACCCCGAGAGAATCGGGTAATTTATCTATCGACTTGACTCATCCTCAGCACTTTCAAACAGGTGTCAGTGTAAAACTCAATCATCTGTTGACCCTGAACGTGGATGTCGGCTGGACAGACTATAGTGCGTGGGATGCTTTTTTATTGGAGTTTGATCGGGACCTGGAGTTTCTGGGTGCCGCCCGCTTACTGTCACCTAATGCGACTTCCAACACGCTGCGAATTCCATTGGAATATAAAGATGTCTGGAACTGGGGTATTGGGCTTGAGCAACATATCACCAGTCGTCTTGACTTAAGATTGGGAGTGGAGTTTCGTGATTCTCCTATCAAGGATAGCCGCAGAGACTCTCTGAACCCTTTGAATGACACAGTTCGCTATGGTACTGGTCTGAGCTATTTATGGGACAGGGATACAACGCTTGATTTCCACCTCAGTTACTTGCGGAGCTGGGAATACATACCTGCGGGTACCAGTGACAATGTAAACTCCACGGACATCCAAAATATTGCATACAACCCCTATGCCGGTACGGATGTAGAGACAAACTTGAAGGTTATTACATTTGGTTTCTCGTTCCGTACAGCGTTCTAATATGAAAGCAGTTTACTCATTAGCGATATTCCTGTGTTGGGTACTGGCTTCATCGGTCAGTCATGGCGCTCGTTATTACACTTGGGTGGATGAAAATGGTGAAGTCAGGCATACGCTGGTTTCAGATCCTGAAGATGCAGCGACTGAAAAGAAACAGCCGGTCAAAAATCCTACGATGGAAAGTGAGATTACAGATACTTCTCATAGCGGAGAACAACAGCAGACCGAATTAAAGGATAGACAGCAGGGCTCATCGGGCGGCGTCAGTGATGAAGTGGTTGTCGACAATACGGAAACTGTTAGCCAGGAGGTCGGAAAGCAAAATCAAATAGATGGTGCCAACAAGGAACCTGATGTTGAGGTGTCGCCAGTTGGTCATGATTCTGCCGATAAAACTGAACCCCGCTCCAGCACAGTGATTGAGTTTGATGGCGAAGAATACATTGATGCCGCTGAACTTGAGCGTCAAGGCTTTGTTAAACCTAAAGAACAGCGTTTCTATACGGTGATAGATTCTGATGGGCGCTACAGGAATATACCTTATCCCGAAAATGCGGAAATTAGCGGCGGTGCATCGGTTCAGTTGACGGAACCTCAGAAGTTTCAAATCGTCGCCAAGGAGCAGGCATTCCGAGCCGATAATGCCTCAAGCCATGCCGACCCAGAGGCCCTTGCCATGCTGGGTATCGAAGCTGACGATCAGAAAGAGCTTGCCATATTGAGCGAGCATTGCTGTGAGGAGTTAAAAACTTTCGATAATGTTGAGTTGGACATGGGAGAAGGCAATCTCCTGGAAATAAATGAGAAAGACTATTCCTTCGATTTTGGCATCGGAAACAGTCTGGTCCGTGTTATTAAATTGCCGGAATCCGAGGGCATTCAAACTCTTAGAATCCGAACCTATGCGGGCCCAAAAATATTTTATCCTTCGGTACTGATATTGAATGAGGAATATCGGCCACAACGCTTTCTACAAGACTTAGTCTACGTATATGAACCGGAGAACTGGTTTAGATACGGGTATTTAGAAGGTTATTTCAAAGTAGACCCTTCGAAATCCAGGTTTCTGGTTATTTTTACTACCCAAAAGGACGAACGGAAAAGGACAGTCGTAGAAGGTATCGAAGAGCGCGCCATTATTTTGAATCACGGTCGTCAGGGAATCCTGCATCTCAGTCGCATTGAGGTTTCAGGTAGTCTGTAGGTTTTTATGCCGCCACACAGGCCCTTTGGCCCCTGGCTGTCTCGATAGTTTTAGCATATCTCATTGGTAAAGCTGTCTAGCTCTCAGGAACGTTGGGATTTATCCACGGAAATGAGTGCCAGAAAAACTTTCCCTTACCTGCTCCGGCAGTACAATTGTAACGAAATCGGCGATCTTTAAATGCTTCATTACCCACCACTTGGATTCGGTTACCTTCGACAGTGGTCTGTATTCTTCCCTGGCCAGAGGCATAGCAGTTGATACGCAGTAAAGAGACAGTATTAGTCTGGAAAGAAAGTGCCGGCGGGTTTTCCTCTCCAATCGTTGGTGTGTCAGGTGAAATTTGATCTGCATACATGGGAAGGGTATTAAGCTTCTCCCGGAAACTATCCATTTGACCAAACCCATCCGGTAGTGGGAAGCGGGGAATCGCTTGCCAATCTGTGGATGGTCCGACGGGCCCTGATTGTTGTCCAAGGCCGAAGAAACCAAGGTCCTTTACTAATTTCTTGGTTTTAGAATCGAACTCACCATAAGGAAAAGCCAGAAGTTTGTGGGATTGTCCCAGTTGTTCTTTGATGCGCTCTTCTGCCTGAAGAACTGCACCTGTGACACGGTTTCTCCAACTGTCTTCCGTTTCTCCAGGCTGTAGCTCAATCATATGTATGTGTCCGATGGTGTGATTGGCGAATTCAGCACCTGAGTCTGCCAGTTCCTTGGCCTGCTCCCAGGAAATGTGTTCTGTCGATTTGATGTCCAGATAATCCGGATTAATGAATACAGTAAACGGGTAGCCGTGGGGTCGAATGATCGGCAGTGCATTTTCGTAAACGCTGTTGAAGCCGTCATCAAAAGTAATAGCAACTGATTTTTCCTCAAGCTTTTCACCTCTGGCGAGTTTCTTTAGTGCCTCACTGAGTAACACAACTTTATAGCCTTCTGTTTCAAGATGGATCAGGTGTTGCTCAAACAGTAACGGTGAGGTTGAGGTCGAAGGCGGTGTTTTGGTGTCGACATGGTGATATTGAAGAATATGGAGGGTGACGGGGTCAGCTGCTAAGACGACTTTTGCAGCGGAAACCAAAGCGATTATCAACAGATACTGAAACACTTTGGTGCTGAAATACTTGGAAGTTTCGCAGGCTGATTTGTTATCGTTATTCTTCATGATAGATTTTCAAAAGCTCATAAGCTTGCTGAATTTTCGTAAACTGATCATGATCGCCTCCCCGGTCAGGATGAGCCTGCATAGCCAATTTACGGTAACTGGACTTAATCGTAGGCCAATCATCGGATATTGTGCAATTGAGCGAAAGTAGGGCATCGAGTCTTTGTTTGGGATTAAGATATTTCTGCCAAAAACTCGTCAGTAGATGCTCAACATCTTCTCTTGAAGTATTCCCCAGGTGAGACAGGTCATTGTAGTAGTTTTTTAAGGCGTCATTTTCAGTAAGATAGTGTTCGCTACCGCCTTTCGTGAACTGATGACAAGGTACGATCTTTATTGATAGTGGTGAAATATCAAGCCAGCATTGGCGGCTGCTCTGCCACTGATCTCTGAGCCGGTAAAGTACATGAAACAGTACGAAATGAGTCTGAAAGAGGTTGAGCTGATCAGATAAAGTATTGGTATCAAAGATAAAATATGGCTCTTCTGTCAGCTGCCGGATTAGGTCATACTCGGACAGCTCTAGGGCTTGTTCCAACAGGATGTCTGTCAGGGCGTTTTCCAACTTCTCGATTAATATATCCCAGGCAATAGTAAAGCCTGAACTATCCAGTGATTTTTCGGTCATAAACATCAATTCAATCATCATCGGAGGCAGTGGTGAAAAAGACACCCCTGTGGCTGCTATTGATTTGGCCTTTAACACTATTTGCAGCTCCCGCACCCGAATACTGGGTAATCTGGGACAAGGCCAATGAAATTAACCTTCAGCGCATTGATCATAACAGTTGGTCTCAATTTTTAAAAAAGTACCTGACAAAGGATGCACAGGGTAATGCTCTGCTTAACTATTCAGGTGTTTCAGAAGCGGACCGCGAAAGCTTAGAAAGGTATATTTTGGGGTTGGAACATATAGACCCCCGGAATTTTTCAAAAGCAGTCCAAGAAGTCTATTGGATCAACTTATATAACGCTCTTACTGTAAACCTCATTCTGGATCACTACCCGGTCGACAGCATTACTGATCTTGGAGAAGGGTTTTTCAGTTTCGGTCCATGGGATGATCCGACTGCCAACGTATCTGGTATCGAATTAACCCTGAACGATATTGAGCATCGTATTTTGCGCCCTCTGTGGAAGGATAAGCGCATTCACTATGCAGTGAATTGTGCCAGCCTGGGGTGCCCAAATTTGCGCGGGGAGGCTTTTGATGAACGTAAAATAGAGAGTCAACTGGATGCATCAGCAAGAGAATTTATCAACTCTGATAAGGGGGTGAATCTGCAGGATGCTACTCTGAGATTATCCTCAATTTATGACTGGTATGCAGTGGACTTCGGATCTAAGGCTTCGCTTTTTGAACACCTTGAGAAATTTCTGGATGCCGGAAAGGCAGAACAGCTATCGGCCTTCAAGGGGGAAATTAAGTATGGATACGACTGGTCTCTTAATGAGCCTTGAGACCATTGGCGTTTATGTGCTGTGCATTATTTGAACAGGGTGGTGTCGTTGGACGCTAGTTGGGATATAATGCGCCCCCTCTTTTAGGAGGCCGGGACCTTGAACATCAGATCTGCTCAATGCTCCGGCCTAAATACAGAATCTTTAGCTCAAGGTATTGGCATGACAGCGGCAATGAAGTCTGAAATTGGTCAACGTGATCGACTCGAGCGTAACAAGCTGCAGAAGCTATTACGCCGTAACGTGGGGCGAGCCATAGCTGATTTCAATATGATCGAAGATGGCGATAAGGTCATGTGTTGTCTTTCTGGTGGTAAAGACTCTTATGCCATGCTGGATATCCTGCTGAACCTTCAAAAGCATGCCCCGATTAGTTTTAGCATCATTGCCGTAAATTTGGACCAAAAGCAGCCGGGCTTTCCTGAGCATGTTCTGCCTGAGTATCTCAGCTCTCTTGGCGTTGAGTACTATGTGGTGGAGCGTGATACCTACAGCGTGGTGAAAGAAAAAGTGCCTGAGGGTAAAACCACCTGTGGTTTATGCTCCAGGTTGCGCCGGGGTATTCTGTATGACTTCGCCGTAGACCACGGCTGTACCAAAATCGCGCTGGGACATCATCGTGACGACATCATGGAAACACTATTCTTGAACATGTTTTACGGCGGTAAAATGAAAGCTATGCCGCCGAAGCTGAAAAGTGATGATGGGCGAAATATTGTGATACGACCGTTGGCGTACTGTCGTGAAAAAGACATCGAGCGCTATGCCCGAATTAGAGAGTTTCCGATAATTCCATGCAATCTGTGCGGGTCTCAGGAAGATATGCAAAGACAGAATATCAAGATGATGTTGCAGGGCTGGGATAAAAAGCATCCCGGCCGCCTGGAGAACATGTTCAGGGCCCTGCAGCATGTATTGCCTTCCCATTTGGCGGACACTTACCTATACGATTTCGACAAGCTCGAACACTATCAGCGTGAGGATGCGGGCATGGAACCTATCAGTATTCTGAATATCTGAACGGATAAAGGATGAAGCTGGAAAGTCGGCACTCTTTCAAAATGCATAGAAATGGTGAAGGGTTTTGATGGTGTCTGCCGCGTTCTTGAATAACGATGAATATAGTCCCTCATCGTTTCTCCACTGAGAAGGGTATCAGCAATCAAAGTCCTAAATTTAACCAGCCGTAAGGCTGGTTTTTTATGCGTGTATGATTCTGTAGAAAGCCCCTGACAGGGCCAATAAACCTGAAACGCCGCATAGCCCAAGCAATATCGGGCGGAAGCGTCCCGCATCGACGAAATCCCTGGAGTGTTGACCAAAATAAAATCCAAGCCAGGCGCAGGGTAGAAAAGAGAGGCTCTCCAGTAATAATCGCATCGTCAGAATTCCGGATAATCCATAACCAATCAGGCTGACGGTACAGCTATAAGTAAAGTAGAGAGACAAGTTGGCTCTGACGGTTTTAGGCGCACCATGCTGCATGATCAGCGCCATAGGCGGGCCCCCGATGGATGTTGTCGTGCCGGTTAGGCCGCTGATGAGACCCGCCCATCCCAAGCGTACTGGTGTGGCTTCGAAATGAGTGCCTTTGTAGCTTACGGCAACTGCGGCGATAACACAGGCGGAAACCATAAGTTGCAGCCAGGTGGTATTGAGCTGTAATAACAACCACACCCCTGCTGCCGTGCCGGGCAAGCGGGTGATAAAGGGCACTACCATAGCCCTTACTTCAAGATCCTGACGTTGATTCCAGGTGTTGGTCAGGCTCAATTGTAGCGCGGTAATTGTCAATGCCACAGGCACCCAATAGGGATTCACCATTACCATGACAGGCGCTGCAATGACCGCCATGCCAAAACCAGCAGCTGTCTGAATCCAACAGCCTAAAAACAAACTGATCGCCGCAACGATCCAGGGGATAAATTCCAAAGAAGTTCCTCATCAGGTAGAGGGCATTGAAAATTGCTGAGCCAAGTTAGAAGAGGGCTAAGCCTATGAAGGATAGGCCTGATTCTGACTATCCGCGATACGAAAATATGCTAACTTAAGCAGAGCAACCATGCTGAGTGCATCGGTTATACGTCCATCCAGCGCCATGGCGATTGCTTCCTCCACTTTGATTCTTTTAAGTGTCAGTTGTTCGGTGTCATCCGGTTGCCATCGTGCCTGAGTCAGGCGGCGAGCAATATACACCACCCCTTCTTCATCAGTAACACTGTTACTGATATGGGTCCGCAATAATTCCTTGAAGTCATCGGCCAGCAATCCTGTTTCTTCCCTTAACTCCCGTCGCGCCCCATCAATGGTCCACTCATCCAGCGGTACGCCCCCCATGGGTATTTCCCAGCTGTATTGATTGGTCGCATAGCGAAACTGACCCACCAGCCAAGTGTGGTCTTTATCATCAATAGGAATAATACCCACGGCCTTATTTTTCATGTGGATCAGTCCGTAAATGCCAGGCTTGCCTGTAGGGGCAATGACTTCGCGGTGTTCCACTCTGATCCAGGGATTGTCGTAGACGGATTTGATGGACTGGGTTTGCCAGGGATTAATGGTCATGGATTATTTACTTTGACAGTTATGCATTTGTCTCAAAGGCGCGATGAACGAAATTGAGAGTGTGATGAACGAAATTGAGAGTGTAAGGATTCTTAATCTATTGCGAGTGAATATAGTTGACTTAAAAGCGAATATTGAGCGCCAGACTATCCGGCGTGAGTTGCACTGCGTAAAGGATACTGATGTGTTGCCCGGCAATAGCTAATTCTACCGGTTGGTATTGATCCCATCCCCGACTGGCAGCTGTGGGGAGCGTCTGGATCTGTAGCTCTTTGAATAACAGGCTGCTGGCGAAGGTGACAGCACCATCTTTGGGGCGGTGATCACCAATGCCAATGGCCAATCCGGCAAGGCCCGCGGTAATTATGCTCGAAATACGGCTCTTCCAGCTGCGCCTGTCAATTTCATCATGTGCGGTATACAGAAACAGGGTCTCCGCCTGCGCCAATGCTTCCCCTTCAGATAGATCGCCGTTTTGGGTCCTGATCATAAGGGACTCAATTTCCCGGTTTACTGCAGGATGGGGAAGTGGGTTGTAGAAAAGTTCGGCCAATCCTAAGGCACTGGTGATACTGCGGACCCTTGCATCGTAGCGATTCTCAGGCTGATCTGCTTCTGATGATTGATAAAGGTTAAACGCCAAGCTTACAGAGTAAGCCCCGGACCAGCCCCATTGCCAATAATCGGCGTGCTGCTCTGCCTCAGACATAAACTGCTGGATATGTCGCCAGTGCTCTTGCTGAATGAGCTGATGTTGGGACTGGGTTGCGTGAGTTTGTCTGGAAAAGACTAACAAGAGAAGCGAAAAAATGGTTAAGAAAGCGGGGAGCTTTGCTTTGGCAATACTTATTGTCAGTTCGCAGGAGTCAGTGCTGGACAAACCAGAATCGCTCCCAGGCATTCATTACTTTTTCGGGGTACCAGGTCTTGCCCAAGCTGCCGTTATAGCGTGCGAGCGCGCGAATGAGATTGCCTTTTTCCTTGTCCAGATAGTGTTTGAGTATGGTGCAGCCGTAACGCAGGTTGATACCGGTGTTGGTCAGGTTGTCATCAGGGCGACCAATTTCATTCTTCCAGAACGGCATGACCTGCATTAAACCCTGGGCACCCACCCTGCTGATGGCATAACGATCGAAACGGCTTTCCACATAAATAACAGACAGAACGAGTTCCGGGCTAAGGTCGAATCGGGTCGCCTCCATATGAACCAGTTTTAGAAATTCCAGTCTACGTTTAGGATCCTTAATGTACCTGCTCATGCGGGCTGACATATCCACAAGCCATACTTCTGCATCAAAACGGTCAACAAAGCTTTCGGCCTCATTGACTGTCTTCATGAGAGCTTCCCGTACTTCAGGGTCTCGCTCCTGGTTAGCTGCCGCAGGGGTAGATGAAAAGGCCAGGCAAATCACCAGGGCCAGGCAGCTAAAAAAGCTTCCTAAGCCCCGGTGGCAGGGTTGGCGAATTTTACGACAAGTGATCAGCAGCACATTCAGCGACTTGTTATGACTGGTTTAGTTTATCCATGATAAAGTTTAGTGCATTTTCAACACTGATATCTGTGCTCTCTTTATCACGGCGGCCTTTGTATTCGAGGGTCCCCTGACCGAGCCCGCGATCACTGATGACCAGGCGGTGGGGAATGCCAATAAGTTCCATGTCGGCAAACTTGACGCCGGGGCGTTCGTTGCGGTCATCCAGAAGAACATCCACACCGGCCTCTTGCAGGCTTCTGTAAAGCATCTCAGCTTTATCTTTCACAATTTCGGACTTGTGCATATTCAGCGGTATCAACACGACCTGAAAGGGGGCCAGTGCTGTTGGCAGGATAATGCCCTTGTCATCGTGATTCTGTTCGATCGCGGCAGCCACAACACGGCTAACACCTACGCCATAGCAACCCATCTGCATAATGGTGGCCTTGCCGTTCTCATCCAGAACCGTGGCATTCAACGCTTTGCTATATTTGTCGCCAAGTTTGAATACATGACCTACCTCAATACCTTTCTTGATGACAATGGTACCTTTCCCATCTGGGCTCGGATCACCTTCTACCACATTGCGAATGTCTGCTACCTCTTCCAGGGCACAATCTCTACCCCAGTTGGTGTGGGTAAAGTGGAAATCGTCTTCATTGGCTCCGCAGACAAAGTCTGACAGTACTGCGGCGCTACGATCCACGATAGTTCTGACAGGCAGATTAACCGGGCCGATGGACCCGAGCGTACAGCCTAGAACCCGGCGAATATCTTCCTCTCCTGCCATGGTGAGCGGAGATGCCACACCAGGAATTTTTTCTGCCTTTAATTCATTAAGGCTATGATCACCACGTAACACGAGGGCCACTAGCGAAGGAGACTGGCCTTCTTCTGCTTCAGCCAACACAATCAGGGTTTTTACCGAAGTGCTGGAGGGTTGCCCCAGAAACGCGCTGAGTTGCTCAATGGTTTTTTGGCCTGGCGTTGCGATTTTGGTCATTTCTCCCGTGGGGGCAGGGGCCTTATCCAGGGGGGATACCGCTTCGGCCATTTCAATGTTAGCGGCATAGTCGCTGTCTGTACTGAAAGCGATATAGTCTTCGCCTGAATCAGCCAGCACGTGGAATTCGTGAGAGGCTGATCCACCTATGCTACCGCTGTCTGCCTGTACCGGTCGGAAGTCCAGGCCAAAACGTTCAAAGATGCGGGTATAGGCGTTGTACATGACTTTGTACGTCTCATCCAGGGAGTCAGCACCAATATGGAAGGAGTAGGCATCTTTCATCAGAAATTCGCGGGCACGCATAATGCCGAATCTTGGCCGGCGCTCATCGCGGAATTTCGTCTGAATCTGATAAAAATTGACTGGCAGATCCTTATAGCTTTTAAGCTCATTACGCACCATATCCGTAATGACTTCTTCATGCGTAGGCCCTACGCAAAAATCCCGGTCATGTCGGTCCTGAATGCGCAGTAGTTCGCGGCCATACTGTTCCCAGCGGCCAGACTCCTGCCATAATTCTGCAGGCTGTACCGACGGCATCAGAACTTCCTGTGCTCCTGATTTATCCATTTCCTCACGAACAATAGTTTCCACTTTACGCAATACTTTCAGCCCCATGGGGAGCCAGGTGTAAAGTCCTGAGGCCAGTTTGCGGATCATCCCGGCACGCAGCATCAACTGGTGGCTGACAACTTCAGCGTCAGCGGGGGTTTCCTTGAGTGTGGCTATCAGATATTGGCTTGCTCGCATAAAAATGGTGGCCTTTTGGTTAACAACTGTAGGTATATAGTTTAAGGGCGGGTGCCAAGTGTACGAGGCTGGCTGCCGCATAAAATTTACCTGTGCTATCGGATTTTTCTGTGCGTGATACAGCTGGCAACAGCATTGTCATTTGTATGGAGCCAGTGCCCGAGCGCAAGTGTGTTGAACAGCATCAGGTTATTTAAAGGCCCATATTGTATGAATGATCGCTCGGCTCGTACAGTTATCATCGCAGAAACCGTTGATCTTTTCGTGATTTCAACGACCGAAATGAACAATCTATAACCCTGTAATAGAAAATTATTCCCAACTGAAAAGAGAGTTATGAAACTAACGGCTCACGAAATAGAAGAAATTATTCGGAAAGGTGTGCCTCTGGCAGCCAAAATAGGCTTCAAAGTTGACGAAGTCGGTTCTGACCATACTGTCACTAGAATTCCGTTCAATAGGGGCTGGGTGCGGCCGGGGGGGACTATCTCCGGGCCTATTATCATGTCACTGGCAGATGCATCTATGTATGCGATTATTCTTGCAACCCTTGGTAGGGAAGAGATGGCCGTTACTAGCAACATCAATATCAACTTCCTGCAACGCCCATTGCCGGAAGATCTGTTGGCTACAGCTAGCCTGCTGAAACTGGGGAAGCGGTTGGCGTTCTGCGAAGTCAATATCTATAGCGCATCTACCCTTGATATTGTCGCCCATGCGACCGGTAGTTATGCGTTACCGCAAAATGCGAGTAGAGGGCCATCCGTCGATAAAATAAATCTTTGATTTAATTAATTGTGCAGCAATAGAGCGAGTGTTTCAGATCACTTTTTGTGCGACTGGTGGCCGCTGATCTACTGCTTCCGCCCTATTAGCCTAACCAGATGCAACCGACTATAGGAAAGATTACCTGTCATATTTAACGAATTTGTAATTTATTGGTGCTGGGCATACTGGTGATTGACTGCCAATGAGTCTTATAATGTTTTGCAGAGCAGCGATGTAAATGCATCCGAACAGGGCTAAAAGACGTTACGGATGAAAACAATAAATGCTGCCGGAACCTTAATGAAAACTGCCAATGGAAGACAGAGTTATGAATTATACCGCCAGCCATGTCGGCGAGGCGCTCTCCAGTCTGGAGCAGCGTCGCATGCCGGTGCAAGACCGTAGTCGTGAACGTGTTGAACTCATCCTGAACGAAGCCTCCCAACTGATCAGTGAGGTCGGAGTACAGGGCACCAAAACTTCTGAAATTGCCCGTAGGGCTGAAATTTCACTTGCCTCTCTTTATCGCTACTTTCCAAACAAGGCCGCTATAGTCAAAGCATTGGCTGAGCGCCATATGGAAAAGCTTGCCGGTGTTCTCAGGGAGTTGGTGGATCAGCTGGAATTGGAGGACGGGTGCGATCGGCTAATTGACGCCTATGCGCATTTCTATCGTTCTGAACCAGGTTATAAGGAAATCTGGTCTGGAGTTGAGGCCATGCCGGAGCTTCGCGAGCTGGATCTTGGTGAGTTATTTGATAATGCTCATTTGCTACAGGAAAAAATGAAAGGCCTCTATCCTGATTTAGAGCAGGAAAAATTATGGCTGATTTGCGTCATGATACCCAGAGCCTGTTCGGCCATTATGCGGTTAGCTATGACGATGGAGCTTGAGCAGGAAGAGATCATGTGCAATGAACTCAAGCTGATGATTCGGCATTACCTAAAGCATCGGCTGGAACGTCCGGCATTTGCTTAGCTGAGATGCCCGGGGCCTAATTGTACCGGGCTGAGTTTATGGTGGAACATCTGAGCAAGGGTTGCTGATAGGATTTCTGTCTCGGCCCTTTTTGCCTCAGCTTTTTGTCCAGTTTGCGTGCGATTTTAAATCACATCCTTTAGTGCATCTTCCAGTGAGTCGAATTGGAAGGTGAAATGCTCCTCTGTCAAAAGGCGTTTCGGAATAGCCTTTTGGCCAGTGGTTAAAAGCCGCCCCATCTCCCCGAATAGTAAATTGATCGCCAGGGTCGGCATTGGTAATAAAGTCGGACGTCCCAGCACTTTACCCAGCGTGATGGTAAATTCGCTATTGGAAACCGGCTTAGGTGCAGTGAGGTTGTAAGCCCCGTTGCATTGATCGCTATTAAGCAGGTGAATAATCGCATTGATAACGTCCTGCACATGAATCCAGGGCATCCACTGTTTTCCTGACCCCATCTTTCCGCCCAGACCCAGTTTAAAAGCCGGCAGCATTTTTACCAGGAAGCCTCCTTTGCCAATCACCAATCCGATTCGTGTAATTGCAACCCTTGTACCAAACTGTGCAGCCTTCAAAGCCTCTCTTTCCCAGGTGGAACAAAGTTCGTGGGTAAACTCCTCATTGGGAGCTGTCATCTCGTCGACCTCATTATCCTGCTGGTCACCGTAATAGCCGACGGCTGACGCTGAAATCATAACTTCAGGTTTGGTATTCAGGCTTTCTATCAGTTTCAGAATCTGGTGCGTAACACCAATGCGGCTTTGTAGTAATTTATGTTTACGTCTATTGGACCAGCGTGCCTCGGCCACAGGTTCACCAGCTAGATTAATGATCCCGTTAAGCGGTTCGCCGACAGCCTTCGGCGTGAGTGTGTTTATCCCACGGCACCGTTCGCCGATCAATGATCTGACCTTGTCAGGTCTGCGGCTGAATATGGTCACATCATGACCGCTGGCAATTAAAGCCCGACAGACCTTACGTCCTATAAAGCCGGTTCCCCCGGTCACCAGAATATGCATCTGCAGCTCCTTTATTCTGGGCAATAATATCTACAATACTCCTGCTGTCGGGGGCGGCCAACTCTTTGTCAGGAGGATTGTTTGTTCCTGGAGTTAGCTAACAGCAGAGTTAAGAACGATCCGCAGCATGGTTGCTGAGTAAATTGCCGACGATTTCAATCAGCATGTTACGGAACTCCGTCTGTTCCCCAACGGCAGGCAGTAACGTAATGTCGACCTGGTAGTCTTTTTTTAATGGTGCCAGTAGCTCAGGGACATCTGTTTTGAGATGTCTGCCAGAAGCCAGAAATAGGGGTAAAATGGCAATATTCCGAGCATCATTGTCGACAGCTTGTTTAACGGCTTGTTCAATACTGGGCGACGCGAGTTCCATGAACGCTAAGGATACGGACTTATATTTTGCCGACAGGTTGCTTTCAAGGTCAAAGAAGGGAGCTACCCACTGTGGGTCCCGGCTGCCGTGAGCCAGCAAAATTGTGTGATCAAACATTGGTCACTCACTTAGATAGTCATGCTTAAGATTTAAGTTTGGGTTTCAGGCTGTTCTATCGCTGACGCAGTGTATAGAGTCCGTAGTATACGACTCTGATATAGGCATGATATAGCAGCGGTTCATTTCAGATTTGATATCAGGCCCATATGGAAGCACCTGAAGCTATCTGATTGTAACCTTGATCTGCCAGTGTCAGTTGAATAGGAGAGCCATGTTGTCCTGGCTGGGCTGTGCGCCGGATAATATTTTATACGCGGTCAGAAATTTATGTGGTCATATGAGGAATTTTTAGAGTATTGGTTTGGCCCCGGGAAAGGTGTTGATTTGCCAAGCAATGCTCAATTTCAGCGCTGGTTTGATGCTGATCGTAAGTTTGATCGTGAACTTCGTCGTCGTTTTATGACCAGCCTGGTGCTGGCAGCCGAAGGTGGTCTCGATAACTGGTTACAGGAGGCCCATGGCTGTCTGGCGATCGTGATACTTCTGGACCAGGTTTCACGGCGGATATACCGGGGTACTTCCATGGCCTACGATAACAATAAGGCTGCCAGAAGTTATAGTCTGCAAGGAATTGATGAAGGGCTAGATCAGAAATTAACGACAGTACAGCGAATTTTCTTTTATCAGCCTTTTACACATTCGGAGCGTAAGGAAGACCAGAAATTAAGTTTGAGTTTATACCAGACTTTGCTCGATATGGCTTCTGTGGAGGAGCGTTCACTAGTGCAGCATTTTGTGAATGATGCCTCCAGGCGTAACGACATGGTTCAACGCTTTGGTCGCTTTCCGCATCGTAATAAAACTCTCAAGCGAGCAAGTCGTCCCGAAGAGGAAATTTTTCTAGGGAGTCACCAAACGATATTCAGGGCATAGGCTACTAGCTATAAACGTAGGTAAGGAGAAAGCAGCGTCTTTGTGATCCGGGTTTAGAAATTCGCAGAGGAGGGCTTGCGTGTTGATTTTGGACTCCTTATAATGCGCCCTCGTTTTCAGGGATAAGTACTGAAGGCACCACTAACCCAGTGTTTTTGCAGCGGTTAGTCTACGCGGGAATAGCTCAGTTGGTAGAGCACAACCTTGCCAAGGTTGGGGTCGCGAGTTCGAGTCTCGTTTCCCGCTCCAAACTTCCTCCATAATTGTCCAAATAGTCTAGCTACTCGATGTGGCGACCCTGTTTTTTTAAAAGTTGGGATCGCGCCCGGAACGCCGGCCGGTTCGAGTCTCGTTTCCCGCTCCAGAATTTCGTCTCATGTGATTCTCAAAATTTCTGTATTGTGTTCAGAGGGCCGATCGCGTCACTTTTTTTCTGCCTAATTCACTCTGTTTTTCGGATAATCGATACCGATCCCCGGTTAACGGTGGTTAGGCTGCTGTTTATTTAAGTGGGTATAGAGCAGGAAGAAAGCCAGTATTCGTCTAAACTTATTGATATATAGTTAATCTATAGATAGGGCGATAGCTAGCAGGCAGAGGTGGTAAATGTCCCGAGTGTTGGAGACCGTTGATCAGAGAACCAAGCTGGTAGGAGAAAACCGTCTTGAGTTGCTGCTTTTCAAATTCGGCGTACGTCAGATTTTTGCCATTAACGTGTTTAAGATTCAGGAAGTTTTACGATTACCTAACTTGACGCGTATGCCTCACCGGCACCCTGTTGTTGTCGGCGTCAGCCATATCCGGAACGTCACTGTTCCTATTATTAATCTGGCTCAAGCCATTGGTCTGCGTCCGTTGGAGGTGAACGAGGAATCCACAGTGATAGTCACTGAGTACAATCGCACTGTGCAAGCGTTCCTGGTGGGCAGTGTGGATCGTATAGTTAATATGACCTGGGAACAGATACTTCCGCCGCCTCAGGGGGCTGGACGTTCACATTACGTCACAGCTATTACTTACTATAACGATCAGATTGTTGAAATCATTGATGTAGAACGAGTGCTGGCGGATATCAAGCCTTACAATATTGAGGTGTCCGCAGAAGTTTTGACGCCTGCTCTGGTGGATGTTGCCCATGGTAGAGAAATATTATTGGTGGATGATTCACCGGTGGCCATTGCGCAGGCGATAGGCACGCTTTCCCAGTTGGGAATCAAAGTCACAACAGCTAAGAATGGCCTGGAAGCCTATCATATACTTAAACGTTGGGCTGATGACGGGGTAAATGTACCGGAAAAGCTGTTAATGGTGATCACCGACGCTGAAATGCCTGCGATGGATGGTTACCGCCTGACGACAGAGATTCGTAACGACCCCCGGCTACAAGACCTTTATGTGGTACTGCACACATCTCTGAGTGGTGACTTCAATAAAGCAATGGTAGAGAAAGTAGGCTGTAATGCCTTTCTATCCAAATTTCAGCCAGACGAACTGGCACGAACCGTTGAAACACGTCTGAAGACTCTCGTCTAGCCCGCTATTCTTATAAAGAATTCGGATTAAGGCAACTGGCTCGCTAACATAGCAATCTGATGCATTTAGCTGAATCCTCCGGGTATTCGCTATTGTTCTTCCGTCCTGCTCTGCATAGACTGCTACGCTTCAAAATTCAGGGGGCGTTATGGCAGCACTTCAAGTTACCGATTTGTATCTCTATCCTGTTAAATCCTTTGCCGGTATTCAGGTTGAACAGATCAGAGTCAATGGTTGGGGACCGGAGGGAGATCGGCGTTTCATGGTGATCGATGCTGCCGGGAAATTTGTGACCGGTCGGAAGTTCCCCCAAATGGTGCTGTTCAAAGTTGAAAGACAGGCCGCGGATTTGGTGATTAAGGCTCCGGATGATGATCAGTTTGTCATCACTTTTCCTCAGCGGTCTGAAATGACTGAAGTCCAGGTCTGGAGTGATCAGGTACAGGCTAAGTTGGTGGACAGCGCTGTGAGTGTGTGGCTTAGCCAGAAATTGCAGGATGACGTTAGACTTGTCTATATGCCCGATTCAACTTTTCGCCAGGTTGACCCCAAGTATTATTCTGAAGAACAAAGAGTCGCATTCTCGGACGCCTATCCGTTTCTGATTACCAATAAAGCCTCTTTGGGGGAACTAAATGCTCGTCTTGAAGAGCCCGTCAGTATCCGGCGCTTCCGCCCCAATATCGTAGTGGATGGTAATATCCCTTGGGAAGAAGACAACTGGTCCCGGTTGCGAATAGGTAGTGTAGAATTTGCTGCCGTAAAACCATGCAGTCGATGTGTATTTACCACAGTTGACCCTGAAACTGCAGAAAAAGGCAAAGAGCCCTTGCGAACCCTGGCACAATATCGTCGGATGGAACTGGGGGTGATTTTTGGTCAAAACCTGGTGCAGTTGAATACAGGGGTTATTAGTGTGGGTGATGTTGTGGAGGTTGTATGGAGCTAACCTTCTGATTGCTGTTCAACAATTGTTTGTCTTGGCTCCATGTTTTTTACTAATTGTTCCATCTACCTTCATTTGTTCTATCTGATTTCGGTTGAAAATAAATGTCATTACTGCGTTTCAAAGAAGTATCTCTGGCCTTTGGGCTGTCTCCCTTATTGGACCGCGCTAATCTGGTTATCGAGCCGTTGGAAAGGGTGTCGCTTATAGGTCGTAATGGTGCTGGTAAATCAACCCTTTTGAAAGTCATCGCAGGTCTGGTACATGCAGACGAAGGTGAGGTGATTCGTTCTTCTGCCTTGAATGTTGCTTATCTACCACAGGAAGTGCCTTCAAGGGATGACGTGAAAGTATTTTCCGTGGTGGCTGAGGGGCTGCAGGAGTTGGGACTCTGGCTGACGGAATATGATGCTCTGAGTAAATCTTCCGGCGAAGTCGATCTGGCGCGCATGGAGTGGCTGCAGCATAAGATTGAGGCGCAGGATGGCTGGCGCTTACGCCAGAAAGTCGAAACCGCAATGCAGCGCTTGCAGGTTCCGGCCGATACCATGATGGGTGAGCTTTCCGGTGGCTGGAAGCGGCGGGTTTTCCTGGCCCGGGCATTGGTGCAGGAGCCCAATCTTCTATTGCTTGATGAGCCTACTAACCACCTGGATATTGAAATGATTCAGTGGCTGGAAGAGGAATTGTTGCAATTTCGGGGTGGCGTACTTTTTATCTCCCATGACCGGATGTTTATTGACAGACTGGCGACCAGAATTATAGAGCTGGACCGTGGCCGGTTAACCAGCTGGCCGGCGCCATACAACGCCTACTTGGAAAAGAAAGAGCAGCAACTTGCCGCTGAAGAAAAAGAGTGGGAAAGGTTTGATAAAAAGCTGGCGGAAGAGGAAGTCTGGATAAGGCAGGGTATTAAGGCTCGACGTACTCGTAATGAGGGTCGCGTACGGGCTCTTAAGGCGCTACGTGATGAGCGTACACAGCGTCGAGATCGTATCGGCCAGGTGAATTTACGTGTCAGCGAGGAAAATTCATCTGGAAAAATTATTGCTGAGTTCGACAATGTCAGTTTTTCCTATAGTGAGGAAAAGAAAATTCTACAGGACTTTTCCTGGTCGATGATGAGAAAAGACAGAGTCGGGTTGTTGGGACCGAATGGCTGTGGAAAGTCGACTTTTATCAAGCTGGTTCTCGGCGAGCTGGAGGCCGGCACTGGTAATATCAAACGGGGTACCAAGCAGCAGGTCGCCTATTTTGATCAATTGCGTGACCAGATTGATCTTGAGGCCACAGTCTGGGATAACGTTGCGAAGGGGAAAGACTTCATTACCTTGCCTGACCGCGAAGTGCACGTTGCGGGCTATCTGAGGGAGTTTTTATTTCCACCCGAGCGTCTCAGGACACCTGCCAAAGCCTTGTCCGGAGGAGAGGTTAACCGACTGTTACTGGCCAAGCTGTTTACTAGGCCTGCCAATATCCTGGTGCTGGACGAACCGACCAATGACCTTGATATGGATACTCTGGATCTGCTGGAAGAAATGCTGGCCAACTTTGACGGCTCCATATTGTTGGTCTCGCATGATCGTACTTTTATCGACAATGTAGTGACAAGTTGCCTGGTATTTGAAGGTGATGGACAGGTGGTTGAATATGCCGGCGGCTATAGTGACTGGCTGGTTCAACGTCCTGTTATAGAACGGGCATCTGTCAGGAAAGGGGTAGATCAGTCCGCAGCTGTAAAGAAGGGTGGAAATGTCGCTAAAAGCGAGCAATCCGGCGCTGCAGCGAAGAAAAAGTTGAGCTATAAATTACAGCGGGAGTTGGATCAATTGCCTGCTGATGTCGAAGCATTGGAAGCCAGTATTGCGGACTTGCAGACTGAAATGGCTGCCCAGGGGTTTTATGAACAATCTCATGAAAAGGTTGCTGAACGCCTGGCATTAATGCAATCGCAGGAAGCTGAGCTGGAGGCATTGATGGAGCGATGGCTCGAGTTGGAGGAGATGCAAGGCTAGTCATCGAGTGTTTACCTGCACTCATTTTCCAATTCTGTAAACCCTAAGGTAGTAAATGTCTTTTTTACAAATTTGGCCCATGGAAGTCTGATATATCCGCTACACTCAATAGCATTGAAACTCTAAACTTACGTCCAAGCAGAAGTAAAAGATACGCCTTGACTGGGAGAACAAATCTAATATGCGGGTGCGTTACGAATTTCGTCTGGAAGATGGAAGGCTTATTGATCATACCGTGGAAACTGAGCGGGAAAGCAAAGTTCATAGTGGGGTAATTCCAGCAGACTGGACTGAGCTGAAACACTGCCAATGCAGCAACTGTCCCTTAAAGGGTTCTGATGTACAGAACTGTCCGGCAGCCATGGATATGCAGGGGCTGGTGGAATCATTTCGGTCAGAACCAGGATTCCAGAAGGTTGATGTTCTGGTGACGACGAAAGAGCGCAATTATCAAAAACGAACCGGACTTGAGGAGGCGCTAAGGTCTCTGATGGGGCTGGTTCTTGCCACCAGTGATTGTCCCATTCTCAGTGAACTTCGGCCCATGGCCATGCACCATATGCCATTTTCAACAATAGATGAATTCATTCTGCGTTCTGTGTCCATCTATTTGGCACAGCAATATTTCACTATGCGCGATGGGCAGGAGCCTGATTGGAATCTTAAAGGCCTTGTGGAGCGTAACCGGAGTCTGCAGTTGGTCAATCAGGCGCTGTGGCAGCGCATCCACAGCGCTTGTGAGGGCGATTCCAATTTAAAAGCCCTGCTTAGTTTCTTTTCATTAGCCTCAAGTGTGACATTCTCTCTAGAAAGTCAGTTGCAGAAGCTGCGTCATTCCTTTGAAGCGGGTGAGTGGAATATCGCGCTCTAGCATTCGCAGAGTGCAAATCTGAAATAATCCCTGCCCCTATCCCAGAACGAAGACGGTCAGGCTATTACTCGTGTACCCGCACAGCTAAAACGTCGCATTTCGCTCCATGCAACACACCATTTGCCGTTGATCCTAAGAGAAGCTGCAAGCCATGACGGCCATGACTGCCCACAACTATCAGGTCGACAGACTGCTCTTCAGCATAGCGATGAATTTCTGATTCAGGGCGTCCGACCAGAACGACGCACTCAGCATGGTTGGCCTCAGCCTGAGATTTTATTTCATTGAGCTTATTGATGCTGCGATCTTCAAGCTGTTGCTGTATTTCACCTAAATCCATGGGGATATCACCACCATACGCATAGCTGATCGGTTCAATAACGTGGACCAGGCTGATTTTACAGGAGGATATATCTTGCAACGCCATTGCTTTGGTCAGGAGAGTGTCTGTTTCCTTACCGAGATCCAGAGCTACCAGAATATGTTGATACATGGTTTTCTCCTCTATAGGGATGTAATGCATCTCTGTTTGATTTGCTTATTAACATTATTAATCCAAGTGTCTCTAGATAACAGCATTTGGGTGATGATCCAGCGCAAAAATATTGGCTAAAGTTCATTGTAAAGCAATTATTTATCGGATGTCTAAGGTACTATTGCGGCCATTAGTCCGCTTGGAGCTGTTGAGATGTCGACACCTATCCTGATCGTGTTATTGGTTGTGGGAAGTTTACTGGGTTCAATTTTGTGGGTGTTGCCCAGCCCTGCAGAACGCCGACGTATGAAACTGCGTGAAGTGGCCTATAGTCGAGGATTCAGGGTTAAAAAACAGACTGCCAGAGATTTGCATTCTGCGTTGGATAATAGTGAAGGGCCCGCTACCTATTATTATTTTAAGTTGGGAAAATATCCGACTTTTACCGGGCGGCAGGTGGTAATGCAGAAGCAAGGGAATTGGCAGTCTGTAGGCGAGGGCACACCTAATGCAGCTGATGTGGCCGCTGGTCTTGAGCTACCGGAAAATTGCCTGGCTGTGTTGCTGGGAGGTGGTGAGGTCGGCTTTTTGTGGGAAGAGGTCGGTACACCGGATGACGTGACTAAAATACTGGATAAACTTTTGTGTGCCTCTGAAGCCATAAAATCATAGGACTATTAACCGGCCTGCATTCCAATAACACAGGCTGGTTTTAAAGGCCCTCAAGCGTCAGTTGATTTTTTCAACAAGCTGCTAAGGGCATCAATAATACGATATGAATACAGGTTTACCACGTAAGAAACATTGTTTTCGTTATAGTTCTTATAGGAGTTACGGATAAAGTTCCACTTAGATGATATGGAGTCCAATACCGCCGCAGACTCGCCTTTGTTTAGTTCTGACTTCATTAACTCTGCCAGTCGTTTATCAAAACGTTCTGCCTGCACATCCATCGGCTCTTCTGTTTTAGCGCCCTGGAATATCTGCGATACGTTGGAGGCGCTTCGCGCAGAATATTTTGTCATCATGCTGGCCAGCAGCAGCTTGCTGTCTCTGAGTGCCACGACAAGATCAGCGGGCTTGAACCCACTAAGATTTTCAGCTTTCTCGTAGGCGCGCTCTACGGCCCCGACAAGGTCAATATTGGCTTGCGCCATATCAGCTGCCAGACGAAGATCGGGGTAGCCAAGATTGATGGCATCGTCAATATTGGTTTTCAGTAGGTCCTTGTATTTAACCCAGCTTTCGTTAATGACTGTCAGTTCCGACTGGATATCCAGGATACCTTCTGCTGATTCAAGCGTAGAAAGTATAGATTCGAGATCGTCCATTTCTTTGTTGATCTCGATATGGATTTCTTTATCGCCAGGGTTAAGGCTGAAATTGTAATAGGCGTTAATTGCCTGATAGGCGTTAATTTGGACTCTATGTAGCTGTCCCAGAATTGGTTTGGCCTGCTCTGCTGAAAGTGCTTGTGCAAATGGGGCGATCAAAACAAGACTCAGAAAGAGTCCTGCAACCTTTAGATATCGGTCGTGTACCGAAAAATCCATAAATTCGCTCTCCCATGGAGTGTCTCGTCTTAATCGAGATCGATTTATAACTACTGTTTTATTATTGGGCTAAAAGCATCGGTTAATGAGCTAAACCAGCATATTGTTTTATCAGTGAGGGTATTGCTGGCTTATAAATTCACTGAAGCTCAAAGCGGCCATAATCATAGATAATCGGGGGGTAAATGAAAACTCCAATTAAGCCCGAACCTGAACGTGCTATTAGAATGATAGCCTAATGTTTTGATAATTCTATGGTAAATGTTCCGTTTCAGCCTGTATTCAGGGGATGGATGGGCTTCATTTGCATTTTTGACTACGAGAAAAAATTGACAAACGAAACAAATTTATCCATGTTGTCGCATACCAATTCAAACGAGCGTATGAATTTTTAATCTCGAGCAGTAAAACGGGAGCAAATTCTACGAGTCAGTTGATCGGAGTCGGGAGCTGAAACTTCACTGTTTCAGATACCACGGCATATAAAAAAATCAGTGCTAATCAACGCTTGGAGATCCTTTGATGATTTACGAAGGTAAAGCCATCACAGTCAAAGAGATCGAAGATGGTATCGCGGTACTAACCTTCGATTTGCAAGGCGAGTCTGTTAACAAATTCAATCGTCTGACGCTAGAAGAATTGCGTCAAGCGACCGACAAACTTAAAGCACAAGACCTGAAAGGTCTCGTCGTTACAAGCAGCAAAGATTGCTTTATCGTTGGTGCTGATATCACCGAGTTCCAGGACCTGTTCGCCGGTCCTGAAGAAGAACTCGTCGCCAATAACCTCTACGCTAACCAGATTTTTTCTGACATTGAAGATTTGCCATTTCCTTCAGTGACAGCGATCAACGGTATTGCTTTGGGGGGCGGCATGGAGATGTGTCTCGCGACCGATTACCGTGTGATGTCCACTGCGGCTAAAGTCGGCCTGCCAGAAGTAAAACTGGGTATATTCCCAGGCTTCGGTGGAACCGTACGTCTGCCAAGGCTGATTGGTGCGGATTACGCGATCGAGTGGATCTGTGCCGGCGGCGAGAAAAAGCCCGCCCAGGCCCTTAAAGAGGGTGCTGTGGATGCCGTGGTTGGTCCAGACCAATTGATGGATGCCTCTGTTGCCCTGTTGAAGCAGGCGATTGACGGCAAGTTCGACTATCTGGCCCGTCGCGAAGAGAAGAAAGGCAAATTGAAGCTGAATGCGATGGAAAGCATGATGGCTTTCGAAACCGCCAAAGGTTTTGTTGCCGGTCAGGCAGGTAAGAACTATCCAGCTCCTGTTGAAGCTATCAAAGTAATGCAGAAGCATGCGGGTATGACTCGCGACAAGGCCCTGGAAGTAGAAGCCAAAGGTTTTGCCAAAATGGCGAAAACTCCGGTTGCAGCCAGCCTTGTAGGCCTTTTCCTGAATGATCAGGAACTCAAGAAAAAAGCCAAGGAACTTGAACCCCTTGCAAGCCCTGTCAAACTGGCTGCAGTGTTGGGTGCGGGTATTATGGGTGGTGGTGTAGCCTATCAGTCTGCGCTGAAAGGAACGCCCATCATCATGAAAGATATCGCGCCTGCGGGTATCGAGCTGGGCTTGAAAGAAGCTAAAAAACTCCTTACCAAGCGTGTAGAAAAAGGTCGTATGAAAGCCGACCAAATGGCAGACGTATTGAATGCCATTACTCCTGCGCTTAGCTACGGTGATTTCAAAGGCGTCGACCTAGTGGTTGAAGCTGTTGTTGAAAATCCCAAAGTTAAAGACATCGTATTGTGTGAAGTGGAAGATATGGTGCGTGAGGATACTATCCTGACATCCAACACTTCGACTATCTCTATCAACCGTCTGGCCAAGAATCTCAAGCGTCCTGAAAACTTCTGCGGTATGCACTTTTTTAATCCTGTGCACATGATGCCTTTGGTAGAAGTTATCCGTGGTGAGAAAACCAGCGAGAGAGCAGTTGCGACCACTGTTGCATACGCTAAAGCCATGGGCAAAACGCCGGTCGTGGTTAATGACTGCCCCGGATTCCTGGTAAACCGCATCCTGTTCCCATATTTCGGTGGCTTCAACCTGTTGGTCCGCGATGGTGCGGATTATCAGAAAGTCGACAAGGTTATGGAGCGTTTCGGATGGCCTATGGGTCCTGCTTATCTTCTGGACGTTGTGGGTATGGATACCGCTAAGCACGCTGGCGACGTAATGGCAGAAGGTTTCCCCGATCGTATGAAGTACGACGAGAAAACTGCCGTTGAAGCAATGTTCGAAGTAGAGCGTCTGGGTCAGAAAAACGACAAAGGCTTTTATGCTTACGAACTGGATAGAAAAGGCAAACAGAAGAAGGTTGTCGATTCTGCAGTAGAAGCACTGATCAAGTCTGTTCAAAGCGAAGCAAAAGACTTCTCTGATGATGAAATCATCGAGCGTATGATGGTGCCACTGTGCATTGAAACTGTTCGTTGTCTGGAAGACGGCATTGTCGAGTCTGCCACTGAAGCTGATATGGGTCTGATCTTTGGGATTGGATTCCCTCCGTTCCGCGGTGGTGCATTGCGCTATATCGATTCAATTGGTGTGGAAGAGTTCTGTAAGATCGCTGACAAGTATGCGGATCTTGGGCCTCTGTACCACCCAACTGAGGGTATGCGTGAAATGGCTAAATCTGGCAAGAAGTATTTCGGCTAATTGCTGATCGAGAATTCATGACGGAGAAAAAAATATGAGTCTGAATCCAAGAGACGTCGTCGTCATCGATTGCGTACGCTCCCCGATGGGACGTGCCAAAGCGGGCTGTTTCCGCAATGTGCGAGCTGAAACACTGTCAGCAGCCTTGATCGATGCGCTGTTTGAACGTAACCAAAATCTTAATCCTGTAGAAGTTGAAGATCTTATCTGGGGTTGTGTAAACCAGACCTTGGAGCAGGGTTTCAACGTTGCTCGGCAGATTTCTCTGCTGACGCAAGTTCCTCACACTGCGGCGGCTCAAACTGTTAACCGACTGTGTGGTTCTGCGATGACGGCTATACATACGGCTGCACAGGCAATCATGACCAACAATGGCGAAGTGTTTGTGGTAGGTGGTGTTGAGCACATGGGGCACGTACCTATGACTCAAGGCTTTGATCACAACCCAGCCTCCAGTAAATATACGGCTAAAGCGTCCAACATGATGGGTCTGACGGCTGAAATGCTAGCGAAAATGCACGGTATTTCGCGTCAACAGCAGGACGAGTTCGGCGCCCGCTCTCATCGTTTGGCTCACGAAGCTACATTGGAAGGTCGGTTCAAGAATGAAATCGTTCCTATTCACGGCCATGACGATAATGGTTTTGCTGCCCTGATTGAAAACGACGAAACCATTCGTCCGGAAACCACTGCGGAAAGCCTGGGTCAATTGCGTCCGGCGTTCGATCCGAAGAGTGGCACAGTAACTGCGGGTACTTCTTCGCAATTAACTGATGGTGCTGCAGCTATGTTGCTCATGTCAGCAGAGCGCGCAGAAGCGCTGGGGCTGACGCCTAGAGCTCGCATTCGTTCAATGGCTGTAGCTGGTTGTGATCCTGCGATTATGGGATACGGCCCTGTACCAGCCACCAAGAAAGCACTGAAGCGTGCTGGCTTGAAAGTAGAAGATATTGATTACTGGGAGTTGAATGAGGCCTTTGCTGCTCAGTCTCTGCCAGTTATCAAAGATCTGAAACTGACGGATGTGATGGACGAAAAGGTTAACCTGAACGGCGGTGCTATTGCGTTGGGTCACCCTCTGGGTTGTTCCGGTGCTCGTATATCCACAACTCTGCTGAACGTGCTTGAAGCCAAGGGTGGTACTTTCGGCGTTTCAACCATGTGTATCGGTTTGGGCCAGGGTATTGCTACTGTGTGGGAAAGACTCTAAGTCGGACCCTGAAAAAATCCCCGCTATATGCGGGGATTTTTTTAAATTTATTCCAGCAGGTCTGATCTTCGGAGAGTTTTGAATATTGCGCCGACTTGTGACGTCTTCTTTTAGTCCTCCGGTATGATCAGATTTTTCTTTTTCCAGTTTCTCCATTTTGTCAGCTATGTCGCGGATGTATTCATTTTTTCAGATAGTTCCCTCTAGTCCGCTTTAGTGCCTCTCTAGCCTACTTATATTGGGTAGCTTACTTATATTGGATTATAGCCTAGCGAATGCCTTTTGTTTTGGTTGTTGATTTGTCCATATTTGAGTTCTTGTGCCCGGGTAAGCTATGTTGTCATAGAGCATTCGAGATGCTTCATTGGATTTGTCGAGTTTGATTGTTCGCTGGAGATGTTCAGGATAACCAATTAAAAACAGTAATAACAAGACGATAACTGTTGCCCTGAGAGCCTGACTTTTCAACATTAAGTCTAACAAGATTCAGAAAAGTATAGGTTTTATAACGGAGTTTTGTTACTAATAGCCCAGAATTATTATAACCAGAGTGGTTATTCGGGTAGAAGTTACAGGTTGCCAGCCGTCTGTTTTGAGATAAAAGGGGCGAATAATGGGCATTTAATCTGAATGACTTGACCCGCTGTTAACAACCACTTATATATGACCGCTATTTGAAATCCGGAGTTAAGAACCACTTGTTATGGCTAAATCGCTCGTAATTGTAGAGTCCCCCGCCAAGGCTAAAACGATCAATAAGTATCTCGGGCCTGAGTATATTGTGAAGTCCAGTGTTGGGCATATTCGCGATTTGCCGACGAGTGGTAGTGGCGAAAAAAGTTCACCGAAGGAGCGTGCAGCAGAAGCTGCCAAAATACGTAAGCTTCCTCAGGAAGAGCGCGAAGCCATCAAGCGACGCAGGTCACGCGACCAACTGGTTGCCCGTATGGGTGTCGATCCTGAGAACGGCTGGGTTGCTCGATATGAAATCCTTCCGGGCAAAGAGAAAGTTGTGGATGAGCTGAAGAGGCTCGCCAAATCTGCTGATCAGATCTTCCTCGCAACGGATTTGGACCGCGAAGGAGAGGCAATTGCCTGGCACCTTAAGGAATCTATAGGCGGCGATGAGAGTCGTTTTCGCCGCGTCGTATTTAACGAGATTACCAAAACAGCTATCTCGGATGCCTTTAAGACACCCGGTGAGTTGGATGTTAATCGCGTTAACGCACAGCAGGCACGACGTTTCCTGGACCGGGTGGTTGGTTTCATGGTGTCACCGCTGCTGTGGGCAAAGATCGCGCGTGGTCTCTCGGCGGGACGGGTCCAGTCTGTGGCCGTGAAGCTTATTGTTGAGCGTGAGAGGGAAATTAGAGCCTTTAATCCTGAAGAATTCTGGGTGGTGGATGCTTATCTGGCCAAGCTGAAGCAGCAGGCTAAGTTTGAGGTGGTTCGCTACCAGGGCAATAATTTCCGTCCTACCAATAAGGACGACACTGAAAGATTGGTTTCGCTGCTGGAGCAGCAGGACTTCCGCGTTGCCAAACGGGAAGACAAACCATCAACCACTAAGACACCTGCACCTTTTATTACTTCAACTCTACAACAGGCGGCCAGCAATCGTCTGGGGTTTAGCGTCAAGAAAACTATGATGCTGGCTCAGAGGCTTTATGAAGCCGGTTATATCACGTATATGCGGACGGATTCGACCAATCTGTCTGCAGATGCGGTTCAGGCATGCCGGGATTATATTGGCGATCACTTTGGTGCCAAGTACCTACCGTCAGAGCCTAAGACTTATTCCAGTAAGGAGCGCGCTCAGGAGGCTCACGAAGCGATTCGTCCTTCGGATATAGATGTTCTGGCAAGCCAGATATCAGGGTTGGAAAAAGATGCAGAAAAGCTTTATGACCTTATTTGGCGTCAATTCGTTGCCTGTCAGATGGAAAATGCCCGCTTTATCAGCACTAGCGTAACTATTGCTGCTGGTGATTTCGAGCTGCGGACACGGGGGCGGTTAATTCAGTTTGACGGTTTCCTCAAAGTTCTACCGACACAGGCAAAGAAAGACGATGAAGTTGAGTTGCCTCCGTTTGAGGTGAATGACATTCTTGATCTGATCAAGCTGGATCCGTCTCAGCATTTTACCAAGCCTGCTCCGAGATACACTGAGGCAACCTTAGTTAAAGAGCTGGAAAAACGTGGTATCGGCAGGCCGTCCACCTACGCCGCCATTATTTCTACAATTCAGGAGCGTGGATACGTCAAACTGGCCAGTCGCCGGTTTTATGCGGAAAAAATGGGCGATATTGTTACCGATCGTTTGAATGAATCCTTTTCCGGACTAATGGACTACGGCTTTACAGCCAGAATGGAGGAGGAATTGGATGAGATTGCCAGTGGTGACGATGACTGGAAGCGTGTGCTGAATGAGTTTTACTCAGACTTCAGCAAGAAGCTTGAAAAGGCTGAAGCTGAGGGTGGTGGTATGCGTGCGAATCAGGCGGTGGAGACAGACATATCCTGTCCAACCTGCGCCAGACCCATGCAGATACGCACGGCTAGTACCGGCGTCTTTTTAGGTTGTTCCGGCTATGCCTTACCGCCAAAAGAGCGTTGCAAAACAACTATTAACCTGGTGCCGGGCGATGAGGTGATCAGTGCTGACGACGATGAAGCAGAGGCTAATGCTTTGCGGGCAAAACATCGTTGTCCAGTTTGCGATACCGCTATGGACAGTTATTTGATAGACGATACACGTAAGTTGCACGTGTGTGGTAATAACCCTGACTGTGGTGGTTTTGAAATTGAAAAAGGCCAGTTTAAGCTGAAAGGGTATGACGGTCCGGTATTGGAGTGTGATAAATGCGGCTCTGAAATGCAGTTGAAAAATGGTCGTTTTGGCAAGTATTTTGGTTGCACCAATGATACTTGTAAAAATACCCGTAAATTGCTCAAGAATGGCGAGCCGGCTCCTCCCAAGATGGATCCTGTAGCCATGCCGGAGCTGGCTTGTGCTAAAGTTGAGGATACTTTTGTACTTAGAGATGGGGCTTCAGGCTTATTTTTAGCGGCAAGCAAGTTTCCTCGCAATAGAGAAACAAGGGCTCCTTTGGTGTCCGAACTAATCCCGCATAAGCAGGAAATTGACAGTAAGTATCATTATTTGCTCAAAGCTCCTCAAAAGGATCCTGATGGAAACCCGGCAGTTATTCGCTTTAGTCGCAAAACTAAGCAGCAGTATGTAATGTCGGAAAAAGAGGGAAAACCTACGGGGTGGTCGGCTTTCTACACTGATGGTAAGTGGACTGAGAAGGCTAAGTAAGAGTATGAATTTTAGCGGGTACAAATAAGGCTGGTAGGCAGGAATAAAGGCTAGTAGGTTGGAATAAAAGTCGTAGTGACTATAAAGCCTGTGTTTATTACACAGGCTTTTTTAGTTTGAGGGAACTATTCTTCAGCGTCAGAACCAACCGGTGCAAGCAGCCTGAAGCATTGTAGTCGTTTGAGCAGGCTGGACGTATCCCAGCGGCCACCACCAAGATCCTGAATTTCGCCGTAGAATTGATCAACCAAAGCTGTGACCGGTAGACGGGCACCTTTCGTATTAGCCTCTCGCAGACATATTTCCAGATCTTTACGCATATGGTCGACAGCAAAGCCGTGGTTATATTCATCGGCCAGCATGGTTTTATGTCGGTTTTCCATTTGCCAGGACTGAGCTGCTCCTTTGGAGATCACCTCTACCACTTTATGGCAGTCGAGGCCGGAAATTTGGGCAAAATTAAGTGCTTCAGAGAGCCCCTGGACCAATCCGGCAATGGCGATCTGATTGGCCATTTTTGTGAGCTGTCCGCTGCCGGATTCACCCATTAGTGCACAGGCTTTGCTATAAACGTCCAGTATTGGTTTGGCGCGCTCAAAGGCTGCTTCGGAGCCGCCGCACATGATCGTTAAAGCACCATTTTCTGCTCCCTGCTGACCACCAGAAACTGGTGCGTCTATGAACTCAATGCCCTTATCTATAGCTGAGTCATGAAGTTCGCGAGCAACCTCTGCCGAGGCTGTGGTGTGATCAATAATCAATGCTCCCTTTGGCAATAAGTGAATCAGACCTTCGTCACCAAGGTAGGTGGATTTCAGGTCGTCGTCATTGCCTATGCAGGAAATCACAACATCTGACTGTGCTGCGTCCTTGAGCTTGCGAATGAATTTACCATTGTGTTGCTTAAACCAAAGTTCGGATTTAGCTGGGGAGCGATTATAAACGGTTACTTGGAATCCATTCTTTGCCAGGTGCCCAGCCATGGGGAATCCCATAACGCCCATGCCTATAAAGCAGATGCGTAGTGATTTGGTGTTTGAATTCGTTTCCATGGGAAGCCTTTCTATCTATAGATCGGGAGTGTCTGAATGTGTTTGATAATAAGAAACTATTATTAAGACGCGCTGGAGAGTACAGGAAAAAAGAGTACAGGAAAAAAGTAAGGGGAAGAAGACCACAGCTGACTGTTTCAGCCATGGTCTTGGAGTGGTTACTTCGCTGGGTAATCCCGTGACAGCTTGCCGGTATACAATTGGCGAGGGCGACCGATACGGTAGCTGCTGCTGACCATTTCGTGCCAGTGGGAGAACCAGCCGATGGTTCTGGACATAGCGAAAATTACTGTAAACATGGAGACAGGAATGCCGACTGCGCGCAAGATGATGCCGCTGTAAAAGTCTACATTCGGATAGAGTTTTTTCTCTGCGAAGTAGGGATCTTCCAGGGCGATTTGCTCAAGTTTCATGGCTATCCTGAATAATGGGTCATCACCAAGGCCAAGTTCGCTCAATACTTCGTCACACGTCTGTTTCATAACTCTGGCGCGTGGATCGAAGTTCTTGTAAACCCGGTGACCAAAGCCCATCAGGCGGAATGGGTCGTTTTTATCCTTGGCTTTCTCGATGAATTCAGGGATGCGTTCTTCGTCACCAATCTCCTGTAGCATGTTCAATACTGCTTCATTGGCGCCACCATGGGCTGGTCCCCATAGGGCAGCGATGCCTGATGCAATGCATGCAAAAGGGTTGGCGCCGGAGGAACCTGCAAGTCTGACTGTTGAGGTGGAGGCATTTTGCTCGTGATCGGCATGCAGGGTGAATATCCGGTCCATGGCGCGGGCCAGTATTGGATTTACCTTATAGTTTTCACAAGGTGTGCCAAACATCATGTATAAGAAGTTGGAGGCATAGTCCAGGTCATTCTTGGGATACATGAAAGGTTGACCCATCGAATACTTGTAACACATGGCTGCCAAAGTTGGCATCTTGGCTATCAGGCGAAAGGCTGCAATCTCGCGATGCAATTCGTCGCTGAAGTCCATGGTGTCGTGATAAAAGGCAGACAGGGCGCCAACGACGCCACACATGATGGCCATCGGGTGAGCGTCGCGGCGGAATCCATTAAAGAAATGGTTGAGCTGCTCGTGCACCATGGTGTGGTTTTTTACTGTGTTACGGAATTTTTCGGCTTCTGCCTCGGATGGCAGTTCCCCATATATAAGGAGGTAGCACACTTCCAGGTAGTCTGATTTTTCTGCCAGTTGCTCAATAGGGTATCCGCGGTGCAATAAAATACCCTTGGAGCCATCGATATATGTGATTTGAGATTCGCAGGCCGCTGTGGAAACAAAACCTGGGTCGTAAGTGAATAAACCTTCCTGTACCAGGGCCCTCACGTCGATGACATCGGGGCCTGCTGTGCCCGAGTAAACAGGTAGCTCAATTGTCTTACCATTGACCGATAGCGTCGCTTTCTTGTCAGCCATGGTGCTCTCCTATATCTACTTGATTTAATGCGAATGCATAGCAAAGCGCTGTGAATAGTATTTGGGACCGCAGCTTATACGAGCTTGAAGTGGTGTTGTGCCGATGCTCTGTTGTTATGTCTTTGGTCTCTGTCTTGTAAAGCCGCCTCATGATAATGGTCTCGGCTGCATAATTTAAGTACCTGTAATGAAAAACTGCCTATTTGTCTCTGAAATGGAGTGATTATTAGCCAACTCTTGTTTATTGGCTGTTTTATTTTTGACCAGTGTTGAAAAATTAGTCGTGTATATCCTCCGCAGTGAATCGAAATGTTCTCTTTTCCATAGATATAAGGTGAGATAAAGGCTTGTTGTGTTTGTAATTTGCAAAGTGTGAACCTATAATCTCCAACCCGTATGCGGAGCCTGTATTACTCCCTCAGGTTCTCGCCATCACTAAGGTCCATTCTTATAACGCCCGGAAGAGGTGCTTCCTCTTGCGGCACAATTTATCGAGTGTGAAGCGGCTGTGAATAGCAAAAGACCTGTCAACCTAGATTTGACCCAATTTCATTTCCCCCTACCTGCTATAACTTCAATTCTTCATCGTATTTCCGGAATCATCATCTTTATTTCCATGGCATTTTTGTTGTGGGGTTTGGATATGTCGCTGGAAAGCGAGCAGAGCTTTAACAGCCTGCTGTCAGTATTGGACAGCTTTCTGGCCAAGTTAATCCTCTGGGGCATTCTGGCTGCCTTAGCCTATCACTTTGTTGCTGGGATCAAGCATCTGGTGATGGATGCCGGTATTGGAGAAGATCTCGAAGGTGCGCGCCTGTTTGCCAAGGTTGTGATTGCAGCTTCAGTTGTATTAATCGTATTGGCGGGAGTGTGGATATGGTAACCAGTGTAACGAATTTTGGTCGTAGCGGTGCATACGACTGGATGGTGCAGCGCGTTTCTGCCGTCATTCTGGCGCTTTATACAGCATTTATGGTCGGTCTGGTGTTGTTTACTCCGGATCTCGACTTTACTGTCTGGTCAGCAATATTTGAAAAAACCTGGGTCAGAATCTTTTCATTGATGGCATTGGCAGCCCTTGGTGCTCACGCCTGGATCGGCCTCTGGACAATCACTACTGACTATATAAAAGATGGACTGCTTCGTTTTTTAGCGCAGGCCTTGTCAGGTTTGGTGATGTTTATTTATTTGATTTGGGGCGTTCAGACGCTTTGGGGGCTGTAATTCATGGCGAAGATTAGAACTCTTTCATACGATGCGATTGTTATAGGTGGTGGTGGCGCTGGTATGCGTGCGGCGCTGCAGCTGACAGAGGCTGGTGTAAAGACTGCTTGCATCACCAAGGTTTTTCCTACCCGTTCCCATACGGTGTCTGCCCAAGGTGGTATTACCTGTGCCATAGCTAGTTCGGACCCTAATGATGATTGGCGCTGGCACATGTATGACACCGTTAAGGGGTCAGACTATATCGGTGACCAGGATGCTATCGAATATATGTGTTCAGTGGGGCCTCAGGCCGTATTTGAACTCGAGCATATGGGGCTGCCATTTTCGCGTACTGAAACCGGACGTATTTATCAGCGTCCATTCGGTGGTCAGTCAAAAGATTTCGGTAAGGGCGGTCAGGCTGCCAGAACCTGTGCTGCTGCAGACCGTACAGGTCATGCATTATTGCATGCCCTCTATCAGGGTAACCTGCGCGGCGGTACCACTTTCCTGAATGAGTGGTATGCCGTTGATCTGGTTAAAAATCAGCAAGGGGCTGTGGTTGGTGTTACGGCAATCTGCATTGAATCCGGTGAAACGGTTTATATTAGAGCCAAGGCTACCGTACTTGCGACTGGTGGTGCTGGCCGTATTTATGCTTCTACGACCAATGCTCTGATCAACACAGGAGATGGTGTCGGTATGGCTCTGCGTGCCGGTTTCCCTGTGCAGGACATGGAGATGTGGCAATTTCATCCCACAGGTATTGCCGGCGCCGGAGTACTGGTGACCGAAGGTTGCCGGGGTGAGGGTGGCTACCTGATCAACAGTGAAGGTGAACGTTTCATGGAGCGTTACGCGCCAAATGCCAAAGATCTGGCAGGTCGTGATGTAGTTGCCCGTTCGATGATTATGGAAATCCTGGAAGGCCGTGGCGTTGGTCCCAATAAAGACCATGTCCTGCTGAAACTGGATCATTTAGGTGAGGAGACGTTGAATCTGCGTCTACCTGGTATCGTTGAGTTGTCCAAGACCTTTGCCCATGTCGATCCTGCGAAAGAACCGATTCCTGTTGTGCCAACCTGTCACTATATGATGGGGGGGGTGCCTACTAACGTTGGCGGCCAGGCCCTGACTCAGGATGCTAATGCACAGGATCAGTCGATTGATGGTTTGTTTGCCTGTGGCGAAGCTGCCTGTGTATCTGTACACGGAGCTAATCGTCTCGGTGGAAATTCATTGCTTGACCTTGTGGTGTTTGGTCGTGCGGCAGGTTTGCACATCGAGAAGATGCTGAAAGATGGCTACGCGACAGATGATGCCGTTGAGTCCGATATTGAGCAGTCTCTTTCCCGTCTGAACCGCCTTAATTCTTCCACCAGTGGTGAGAAAGTTGCGGAAGTGCGTAAGCAATTACAGGATACCATGCAGCTGTATTTTGGTGTATTCCGCGACGGCGAGAGTATGCAGAAAGGCCTCAAGATTCTTGATGAAATCGGTGAGCGGGTTAAGAACACCACGCTGGAAGACAAGAGTCAGGCCTTTAACACTGCGCGAATTGAAGCGCTGGAGCTTGAGAACCTGTATGAAGTTGCCTACGCCACAGCAGTCGCTGCGGAAGAACGTAAAGAGAGTCGTGGTGCTCATGCGAGAAACGACTTCACTGAACGTGATGACGAAAACTGGCTGAAACACTCACTTTATTTCCCGAAAGACAAACGTGTGACAAAACGCGATGTGAACTTCGCTCCCAAAACCATGGAGCCGTTCCCACCTAAAGCACGTAGTTACTAGAGATTAAGAGGGAGATATTAGAATGTTAGTAAGTGTCTACAGATATAATCCTGAATCGGATAGTGCCCCATACATGCAGGACATAGAACTGGCAATTCCCGAAGGGAAAGACCTGATGGTGCTGGATGTATTGGCGTTAATGAAAGAGCAGGATCCTACCATGGCCTATCGCCGCTCCTGTCGGGAGGGGGTGTGCGGCTCTGATGGTATGAACATGAACGGTAAAAACGGTCTGGCCTGTATTACGCCTTTATCTCAAGTGGTCAAAGACGGCAAGCTTGTTCTGAGACCTCTACCGGGTCTTCCTGTAATACGGGACCTGGTTGTTGACATGTCGCTGTTTTATCAGCAGTACGAAAAAATTAAGCCCTATTTGCAGAATAATACGCCGGCACCAGCTATTGAGCGTCTTCAGTCACCTGAAGAGCGTGCCAAATTGGATGGTTTGTACGAGTGTATTCTTTGCGCGTGCTGTTCAACCTCTTGCCCTTCTTTCTGGTGGAATCCGGACAAGTTTGTTGGGCCGGCTGGGTTGTTGCAAGCATATCGTTTTCTGGCAGACAGCAGGGATACTGCTACCAGCGAGCGACTAGCAAACCTTGATGATCCGTTTAGCGTATTTCGTTGCAGGGGAATCATGAACTGTGTAAGCGTTTGTCCAAAGGGGCTGAATCCTACCAGGGCAATCGGGCATATTCGAAATATGCTGCTGCAAAGAGCCACCTAAAATCATATAAAAAGCTATAACTAAAATAATTTTTCTTGTTACGGTCGTTGCTGAATTAGCTGTCTATACTAAATAGCTAGTTACATATAGGCTGCCCACTATTATGGTGGGCGGCTGAAATATTAAAGTAGTCAGGCAATATCCTTTTTACCGGGGAGGTTGCCTGCTGGTGTAAACCTATGGGGTTCGGCGAGTCCGAAAACCTGATGGTAGTCAGTTCTTGCACGCTTTAAAACGACTTATACGCACAAGATCTGCACCTTCAGCTCCCCAGTTCTAGCAAGGCGAGCGATATGCACGAAAGCACGATGGAGCAGCTGTGGCAAACCTCCCATTTGGCCGGTGGGAATTTTGCTTATGTTGAGCAACTCTATGAAACCTATCTAACTGATCCCAATGCTATTCCTGAAGAATGGCGCGATTATTTTGACAAGCTTCCCCAAAGCGAAGGCCTGCCTACCCAGGATATACCTCATTCGGTCATTCGTGAGCAGTTTCTTAAGCTGGCAAAACGCCGTTCGGTTGCTGTTGAGCCAAGCCCGGCCTCTTTAGTCAGTACCGAGCATGAGCGCAAGCAGGTTAAAGTTCTTCAACTTATTAACGGCTACAGATTCCGCGGTCACCAAAAGGCCAAGCTTGACCCTTTGGGGTTAATGGAGCGCGAAAGCATTGCTGACTTTGAGCTCGAATTCCATGGTCTGACCAAAGCGGATGTCGATACTGTGTTCCAGACTGGTTCACTGTGTTTTGGCGTTGAAACCATGACGTTAGGCGAAATTCAGCGCGGACTGGAATTTACCTATTGCGATACCGTTGGCGCGGAATATATGCATATCGTCAACACAGAGGAAAAACGCTGGATGCAGCAGCGTCTGGAATCTGTACGCAGCCATCCTGTCTATGAAAAAGAGCGCCGTATTCATCTACTGGAACGCCTTACAGCAGCTGAAGGGTTGGAAAAATACCTTTCTTCTCGCTACCCCGGTACCAAGCGATTCGGTCTGGAAGGTGGTGAAAGTTTGATTCCCCTGGTAGATGAGCTTATCCAGCGTGCGGGTAGCTATGGTGCCAAGGAAATTGTTATCGGTATGGCTCACCGGGGACGTCTGAACGTACTGGTGAATACACTCGGTAAGAATCCTAAAGATCTGTTTGATGAGTTTGAGGGTAAAAAACTGCTGGATGATGGTTCTGGGGACGTTAAATATCACCAGGGCTTCTCATCGAATGTCATGACGTCAGGTGGCGAAGTTCACCTTGCTTTGGCTTTTAACCCCTCACATCTGGAGATTGTATCTCCGGTAGTAGAGGGTTCAGTGAGAGCCCGTCAGGATCGCCGTTTGGATACCATCGGTGATAAGGTTGTACCTATTATTATGCACGGCGATGCAGCCTTTGCCGGTCAGGGTGTGGTCATGGAAACTTTCCAGATGAGCCAGACTCGCGGTTACGGAGTCGGTGGCACCGTGCACCTCATTATTAACAACCAGGTAGGCTTTACCACCAGTCGCCGCGAAGATGCCAGATCTTCGGAGTATTGTACTGACGTTGCCAAAATGGTTCAGGCGCCTATCTTCCATGTCAACGGGGATGATCCAGAGGCTGTGTTGTTCGTGACGCAAGTTGCCATGGACTACCGCAACACCTTTAAGAAAGACGTGGTTATAGATCTGATTTGTTATCGCCGTAGAGGCCACAATGAAGCTGATGAACCTTCTTCCACTCAGCCGTTGATGTATCAGATTATTCGCAGTCTGCCTACAACTCGTACTATTTATGCCAAGCGCTTGGTGGAGGAGGGTATTCTCTCCGATGCAGACGTCAAACGTATAGAAGATGAATACCGGGACCTGTTGGATAACGGTCACCATGTCGTAAAAAGTCTGGTGAAAGAGCCCAACAAAGAAATGTTCGTCGACTGGACGCCATATCTTGGCCACCAGTGGACAGCAAAATGCAAAACCAGCATTTCACTGAAGACTCTGCAACGTTTGGGTAAGAAGATGGATATCTTCCCCGAAAGCTTTGTTGTGCAGCGCCAAGTGTCCAAAATCATGGATGACCGCAAAAAAATGACTCAGGGCGCCCTGCCTATTAACTGGGGTTACGCTGAGGTTATGGCCTATGCCACCTTGCTGCACGAAGGTAATGAAATCCGCTTGACCGGGCAAGATGTTGGTCGCGGTACCTTCTCGCACCGTCACGCAGTTTTGCATAACCAGAAAGATGGTAGTTCTTATATTCCATTGCAACATCTGGCTGAAGGTCAGCCGGATTTCGAAATTTACGATTCGTATTTGTCAGAAGAAGCAGTGCTTGCATTTGAATACGGATACTCAACTACCAATCCTAAAACGCTGGTGATCTGGGAAGCCCAATTTGGTGATTTTGCCAACGGTGCCCAGGTGGTGATTGACCAGTTTATTACCAGTGGCGAGCATAAGTGGGGACGTCTGTGCGGCCTGACGCTGCTCCTGCCCCATGGTTATGAAGGGCAAGGGCCTGAGCATTCCTCGGCGCGTCTTGAGCGGTTCCTGCAGTTAGCGGCCGAGCATAATATCCAGGTCTGTGTACCAACGACACCTGCGCAGGTTTATCACATGCTGCGTCGCCAGGTGAAGCGCCCATTGAGAAAGCCGCTGATCTGCATGAGTCCGAAAAGCCTGCTGCGTCATAAGGAAGCAGTTTCCACTTTGGATGAGCTAGCTGATGGTTATTTCCAAACCGTTATTCCTGAAGTTGATGAATCCATCGATCCCAGGAATGTCCGCCGCGTCATCATGTGTAGCGGCAAGGTGTATTACGATCTGCTTGAAAAGCGTCGTAATGATGAAATTACTGATGTAGTGATTATTCGAATTGAGCAACTCTACCCCTTCCCGGAAGATGACCTGGAAGAAGTGTTTGCTCAGTACAAGAAGCTGGAAGCGATAGTTTGGTGTCAGGAAGAGCCCATGAATCAGGGTGCTTGGTATTGTAGTCAGCACCATATGAGATCTGTAATCGGTAAAACTCACCCGAAAGTTTATCTGCATTACGCGGGCCGCCCGGGATCAGCATCTCCGGCTGCAGGCTACGGTCATGTTCATGCAGAAGAACAATCTAAACTCGTTAATGATGCCTTCACTATTGTATAGGCGCTAAAAACTAAGGATACAAGATGGCGATCGAAATAAAATCTCCTACCTTCCCGGAATCTGTTGCCGATGGTGTGGTGGCAACGTGGCATAAACAACCGGGTGAAGCTGTGGCTCGGGATGAGCTTATTGTCGATATCGAGACCGATAAAGTTGTGCTCGAAGTTGTGGCTCCTGCTGACGGTGTTATTGAAAAAATTCTGAAGGGAGAAGGGGAAACCGTTCTTAGTGAAGAAGTAATTGCCTTATTCGCAGACGGCGCAGCGGGTACTGCCTCTGCTAGTGCTGCTCCGGAAGCTGTGGCACCCGCTGCTCCGGCGGAGGAAAATACCGCTGACTCCGGAGATGCAATTATGAGTCCTTCAGCACGCAAGCTGGCTGAAGAGAATAATCTTGCCCCCGGCAGTATCAAAGGAACAGGGAAAGGGGGGCGTATTACCAAAGAAGACGTGGTTAACCATCTGGCAGTAGGCGCCACGACTGCAAAAGCGGCAACTGCTGCAACAGCAGTCCCTGTAGCGGCAAAGCCAGCTCCATCCATGCCGGCTATTGATTCACCTGCAGGCGCTAGAGCTGAAAAACGTGTGCCGATGACCCGTCTACGTGCAAGCATTGCGAAACGCCTGCTGGATGCCCAGCATAACGCAGCCATGTTGACGACTTTTAATGAAGTCAACATGAAGCCAATTATGGATCTGCGTAAGCAATACAAAGAAATGTTCGAGAAAAAACATAATGGTACCAAGCTGGGCTTTATGTCTTTCTTCGTTAAGGCTGTGTGCGAAGCGCTAAAACGCTTCCCCGGAGTAAATGCCTCAATCGACGGTAACGATATTGTTTACCACGGTTATCAGGATATCGGTGTGGCAGTCTCCACCGAGCGTGGTCTGGTTGTACCAGTTCTACGTGATGCTGACCAAATGGGCCTGGCTGATATCGAAACATCGATTGTTGATTACGGCAAGAAAGCGCGTGACGGCAAGCTGGCTATCGAAGATATGACGGGTGGTACCTTTACTATCTCCAATGGCGGAACTTTTGGTTCCCTGATGTCAACGCCAATATTGAATCCACCGCAAACCGCTATTTTAGGTATGCATAAGATTCAGGAACGCCCCATGGCAGTGAACGGCCAGGTGGTTGTATTGCCAATGATGTATCTCGCGGTGTCATATGACCACCGTATGATCGATGGTAAAGAGGCGGTGCAGTTTCTGGTGACCATCAAGGAGTTGTTGGAAGATCCTGCCCGTATTCTGTTAGAAATTTAATCGATCAAGAGAACACTGGAATCTGATATGTCTGAAAAATTCGATGTTATAGTCATCGGCTCCGGGCCTGGTGGGTATGTGGCAGCGATTCGCGCTGCTCAACTGGGTCTGAAAACTGCCTGTATTGAGAAATGGACCGGCGATACAGGAAAGGTAGTACTGGGTGGTACCTGTCTGAACGTAGGTTGTATACCCTCCAAAGCCCTGCTTGAGTCCTCTCATAAATATGAAGAAGCCAAGCACGATTTTGATCTGCATGGTATCCAGGTCAACGATGTGGCGATGGACGTCACCAAAATGCTTGGCCGTAAGAACAACATTGTAAAGAACCTGACCGCAGGTATTGCTTCGCTGTTCAAAGCGAATGGGATTACATCAATCCACGGCGCAGGCAAGCTGCTGGCAAATAAGCAGGTTGAAGTGACTGATCATAATGGTAAGGTCACAATTTACGATGCTGACAATGTAATCATCGCCACCGGTTCACGCCCGGCAGAAATCCCTCCCGCACATATTAGTGAACATATTGTGGATTCTACAGGGGCGCTTGATTTTGACGAAGTGCCCAAGCGTCTGGGGGTCATCGGAGCAGGTGTCATCGGTCTGGAGCTGGGAAGTGTCTGGGCTCGGCTTGGATCAGAGGTTGTGGTTCTGGAGGCGTTGGATAACTTCCTGGCTTCCGTAGACCAGCAATTGGCGAAGGAAGCGCTTAAACAGTTCACCAAACAAGGTCTTGATATTCGTCTGAAAGCCAGGGTGACCGCCACTGAGGTCAAGCGTGGCGTGGTGAAAGTAACCTATAGCGACACTAAAGGTGAACATGAACTTAAGGTCGATAAACTGATCGTGGCTGTTGGTCGCTCTCCTGTAACCGATAATCTGCTGGCTTCTGACAGCGGCGTTAACCTGGATGAGCGCGGCTTCATTTATGTTAATGACCTATGTCAGACCAATATGCCGGGTGTCTGGGCTATCGGTGATGTGGTTCGTGGACCCATGTTGGCTCACAAAGCATCAGAAGAAGGCATTGTGGTTGCTGAGCGTATTGCCGGCAAGAAAGCCAAAGTGAACTACGACTGCATTCCCTGGGTTATCTATACCCATCCTGAGATTGCCTGGGTCGGCAAGACTGAAGAGCAATTGAAAGCGGAAGGCGAAGAGTACAAGGTCGGTACTTTCCCATTTGCGGCCAGCGGCCGGGCTATGGCTGCCAACGCTACCATGGGGATGGTCAAGGTGATTGCCCAAAAGACAACCGATCGTATCCTTGGCGTACACATTATAGGCCCACAGGCTTCGGAATTGATCGCTCAGGCTGTCATTGCCATGGAATTCGGCTCAAGTTCAGAAGACCTTGCCATGACTGTTTTCGCCCACCCGACCTTGTCGGAAGCGGTGCATGAGGCAGCATTGGCGGTGGATGGTCATGCCATCCACGTTGCACAGCGCAAGAAGCGCTAATTTCAGCCGGAGAGGGCTATCCCCTCCAAGCTGTATTTAAACAGGTCCAACGGTACGTCTGCAGTTGCAGGCTACTGTTGGAAATCAGTCATAAGCTGACTAAAAGCGGAAATCGTTATGAATCTTCATGAGTATCAAGCTAAGCAACTTTTTGCAGACTATGGCCTGCCGGTATCTAAGGGTTATGCCTGTGAATCAGCCCAGGAAGCAATGTCTGCGGCCGACACCATTGGCGGGAGCGAGTGGGTAGTCAAGGCTCAGGTCCATGCTGGTGGGCGTGGTAAGGCGGGCGGCGTCAAGCTGGTTTCCTCCAAAGAGGAAATCAAGGCATTCGCCGAGAAATGGCTTGGTCAGAATCTGGTAACTTATCAAACAGATGAAAAGGGTCAGCCAGTCAACAAGATTCTTGTTGAGTCCTGTACTGATATCGACCAGGA
Organism: Hahella sp.; assembly: GCA_050299855.1. Classification (GTDB taxonomy): domain Bacteria; phylum Pseudomonadota; class Gammaproteobacteria; order Pseudomonadales; family Oleiphilaceae; genus Hahella. The sequence goes on along the minus strand of JBNKWQ010000043.1, from coordinate 44,053 downwards.
ATTGTACCTGGGTGCGGTTGTAGACCGCGGCACACGTCGCGTGGTGTTTATGGCTTCCACCGAAGGTGGTGTGGAAATTGAGAAGGTTGCGGAAGAAACTCCTGAAAAAATCCTCAAAGCCACTATTGACCCTTTGACCGGCGCGCAGCCATACCAGGGCCGTGAACTGGCTTTTGCTCTTGGTCTGGAAGGCGATCAGGTGAAACAGTTCACCAAAATTTTCCTGGGTCTGGCCAAGTTGTTCGAAGACCTGGATCTGGCTCTGCTGGAAGTAAACCCGCTGGTTATTACCAAGCAGGGTAACCTGCACTGCCTGGATGCCAAGGTCAATATCGACGGCAATGCACTTTATCGCCAGCCTAAAATCCGTGAAATGCACGACCCATCCCAGGAAGATCCCCGTGAAGCTCACGCAGCTAAATGGGAGCTGAACTATGTGGCCTTGGACGGCAACATTGGTTGCATGGTTAACGGTGCCGGTCTGGCTATGGGAACCATGGACATCGTCAAGCTGCACGGCGGTGCTCCTGCAAACTTTCTGGACGTAGGTGGCGGTGCGACCAAAGAACGCGTCACCGAAGCGTTCAAGATCATTCTGTCTGATGACAATGTTAAAGCCGTACTGGTTAACATCTTCGGCGGTATTGTACGTTGTGACCTGATTGCTGACGGCGTCATTGGAGCCGTGGCGGAAGTTGGCGTGAAGATCCCTGTGGTCGTGCGCCTGGAAGGTAACAACGCAGAGCTGGGTGCCAAGAAACTGGCCGACAGCGGATTGAATATTATTGCGGCTGAAAGTCTTACTCATGCTGCTGAAGCCGTGGTTAAAGCAGCGGAGGGTAAATAATGAGCATTTTGATCGACAAAAACACCAAGGTAATCTGTCAGGGATTCACCGGCTCACAAGGTACTTTCCACTCCGAGCAGGCCGTTGCTTACGGCACTAATATGGTGGGTGGTGTCACTCCCGGTAAGGGCGGTCAAACCCACTTGGGTCTGCCTGTGTTCAACACTGTGAAAGAAGCGGTAGAAACCACTGGTGCAGAAGCATCTGTAATCTACGTGCCCGCTGCATTCTGTAAAGACTCCATTCTGGAAGCTGCCAACGGCGGTATCAAGCTGATTGTTTGCATCACGGAAGGTATTCCAACGCTGGATATGCTGGATGCCAAAGTGAAATGTGACGAGCTGGGCGTGCGTCTGATCGGACCTAACTGTCCCGGTGTTATTACGCCAGGCGAAAGCAAAATCGGTATCATGCCAGGTCATATTCACAAGCCAGGTAAGGTCGGTATCGTATCCCGCTCCGGCACTCTGACCTATGAAGCCGTTAAGCAGACTACAGACTACGGGTTTGGTCAGTCTACTTGTGTAGGTATCGGTGGTGACCCAATACCTGGGTCCAACTTTATTGATATTCTGGAAATGTTCCAGAAAGACGCCCAGACTGAAGCAATCGTTATGATTGGTGAAATCGGTGGGACTGCTGAGGAAGAAGCGGCTGAGTACATTAAAAATAATGTGACCAAGCCTGTGGTTTCCTATATCGCTGGTGTTACTGCTCCTCCAGGTAAGCGCATGGGGCACGCAGGCGCTATCATTGCCGGGGGTAAAGGGACTGCGGCAGAGAAGTTTGCAGCGCTGGAAGATGCCGGTGTTAAGACTGTTCGCAGCCTGGCAGATATCGGTAAAGCCCTGTCTGAGCTGACCGGCTGGAAGTAGCCTTTCATCGAAGCCTGGAAAAGCCGCAGATCTGCGGCTTTTTTTATGTGTGGTAAAACCTGCATGCTTCGTTTAACTCCCGCAGGATTGTGTTTATAATCCGGCCTTCAACCAACAATAAAAGCAGTCGCCATCAACAGTCGCAAGACACTTGTGGTGGGGGTTCCGGACTGTTCTATACATCATCAGGGAGTTATTTTGGCATCTGTAGATTCGCAAAGCCGGGTATTATCCGGTATGCGTCCAACCGGTAAATTGCATCTGGGCCACTATCACGGCGTATTGAAAAACTGGCTAAAGCTGCAGCACGAGTATGAGTGTTTCTTTTTTGTTGCCGACTGGCACGCACTTACCACCAACTACGATGACCCCTACGACATCGAGCAATCTATCTGGGATATGGTGATTGACTGGCTGGCAGCCGGGGTAAATCCTGGTTCAGCCACGCTGTTTATTCAATCCAGGGTACCCGAACATGCCGAGTTGCATTTGTTGCTATCCATGATTACGCCACTGGGCTGGCTGGAACGGGTGCCGACCTACAAAGACCAGCAGGAAAAGCTCAAGGAAAAGGATCTCGCCACTTACGGCTTCCTCGGATATCCGCTGCTTCAAAGCGCCGACATTCTGATATACCGGGCTGGGCATGTACCTGTGGGGGCCGATCAGGTTTCTCATATTGAAATGACCCGGGAAGTCGCCAGACGCTTTAACCATATTTACGGTAAAGAAGTTGGGTTTGAAGATAATGCCATTGCCGCTATCAAGAAGATGGGGAAAAAGTCGGCGAAGCTTTATGAATCTCTGCGCAAACGCTATTTGGAGCAGGGTGATAGTGAGGCCTTGGAAACCGCGCGGGCATTACTGAGGGAGCAACAGAATATTTCACTGGGAGACCGTGAGCGTTTGTTTGGCTACCTGGAAGGCGGCGGTAAGGTTATTCTGCCCGAGCCCCAGCCCCTGTTGACCCCTGAAAGCAAAATGCCTGGTTTGGACGGTCAGAAAATGTCCAAGTCATACGGCAATACCATTAGTCTGCGGGAAGAGCCTGATGTGGTGGCGGAAAAAATCCGTACCATGCAAACAGACCCTCAGCGCGTGCGACGCACTGACCCCGGCGATCCGGCCAAGTGTCCGGTGTGGCAAATGCACGAGGTCTATTCCGATACTGCAACCAAGGAGTGGGTGCAGACGGGTTGTCGTTCAGCGGGGATAGGTTGCGTGGAATGCAAGAAGCCTGTCGCTGATGCCATTATCGAAGAACAGAAGCCGATACGTGAAAGGGCCCGCCGCTACGAGGACGATCCCGGTCTGGTACGGAGTATTATTGCGGAGGGCTGTGACCACGCTCGCGATGCAGCCAAATCCACCCTTGAAGAGGTCCGTAATGCGATGGGCCTTTCATATGAATAGCCTGAATGACTGACGATAGCCTCCCAGACAACACCCCCACGCAGGTTCCGCAACAGCAGGAATTAGCGCTGGCGGTGGTGGAGGGCAAACCTGTTACTGAGGTTCCTCAGGATCTTTACATCCCTCCTGATGCTTTGGAAGTATTCCTGGAGTCTTTTGAGGGGCCGCTTGATTTATTGCTTTATCTGATTCGACGCCAGAACATGGATATCCTGAATATCGATGTTTCTGAAGTTACCCGTCAGTACATGGAATATATCCAGATTATGCAGGATATGCGCTTTGAGTTGGCGGCGGAGTACCTGGTGATGGCGGCCATGTTGGCTGAAATCAAATCACGCTTTCTGTTGCCACGACGAGAGTCCGACGTAGAAGAGGAGGATGATCCCAGAGCTGAGCTTATACGTCGCCTGCAGCAATATGAGCGTTTTAAGACTGCTGCTGAAAATATAGATGAAATGCCCAGAATGGAACGCGATATCTCAGTAGTCGCCCCTGAGGTTCCGACCATTGAAAGAGTCAAGAAGCACCCTGACGTCAGCCTGCTGGATGTTTTGCATTCCCTGAAAGAGGTGCTGAGGCGATCTGAGCTATTTGAGCACCATCAGGTTGAGCGTGAAAAGCTGACTACCCGAGAGCGTATGACTCAGGTGCTCGAAAGATTATCGGCTGATCGCTTTACACGCTTTGTTGACCTGTTTTCTATGGAAGAAGGGCGGCTGGGGGTTGTAGTGACTTTTCTGGCGGTGCTTGAACTCGTGAAAGAGTCATTGGTGGAACTTGTCCAATCAGAGAACTTTGGCGAGATCCATGTTCGGGCACGAGGTGACAAGCTCGAAACAGATGATGAAGTCGACGAAGGCCTGGACTCGTCAGGCGAGGGGCAGGAAAGTGCTTTTGCTGATGATGAAACGCTGTTAAACCATCCACAGACGGGTAATGAGGTTCAAGGTGGTTCTGAATAACGTCATTGAAGCCATATTGTTTGCAGCAGATAAACCGCTGTCAGTGGATCAGTTGGTAAATATGCTGGCTGAAGATCCCCTAAAGCCTGGGCGTGATGATATTAAGTCTGCCATAGCTGAAATTCAGCAACGCTACCAAAGTGGTGTGGTATCACTGGTGGAGGTAGCCAGTGGTTTCCGTTTTCAGATCGCTGCGGAATATGGGCCCTGGGTCGGGCTGTTACAGGAAGAGCGTCCTCAGCGGTATTCAAGAGCATTGCTGGAAACGCTTGCCATTATTGCTTACCGCCAGCCAATAACCCGTGGTGATATAGAGGATATTCGGGGCGTGGCAGTCAGTAGTCAGATCATGAGAACACTTCAAGAGCGCGAATGGGTGAGAATTGTGGGGCACAAAGATGTCCCGGGGAAACCTGCTCTGTTCGCTACCACCCGACAGTTTCTCGATTATTTTAATCTTAAGACCTTGGATCAACTGCCTGCGTTGGCTGATGTGCGGGACCTTGATGAAATCGGACGTTCATTGGAGCTTAATCTGGGTCTTGCCGCGGATGATCCCGAAGCTTCCGATGAAGTAAGTCATGCTGATGAAACAAATGATAATGCGGCAACTGATGCAACCTTCCATTAGATTAATAAAAACTGACTGCAAATTAACTGGATTCGTTGTCGTCCCGGTTATTGAAAAGTCCCGTTCCTGTTAACTCAAGTTCCATAAATCCAACTATTTTTAAACTCAGGTAAGTTAAGTGCTCAAATTAACTGCCCCTAATGTATTGCTATAAGTCCAGGTGAAATATGCCGCAATCCGGTGATGAAAAGCTTCAGAAAGTTATAGCCCGTCGTGGTATGGGTTCCCGTCGTCAGGTTGAGGAATGGATCTCAGAAGGCCGGGTGCGTGTGAACGGTAAAGTGGCCACCCTGGGAGATCGGGTTGTTGCTGGAGATAAGATCGTTGTCGACGGCCACAAGATTCCTGATGAAACTCCTGAGGAGACATTGGTTCTCGCTTACAACAAGCCGGAGGGGGAAGTCACCAGTCGCCAGGATCCGGAAGGGCGTCCTACGGTATTTAATCGTCTGCCCAAGCCGGCACAGGGTCGTTGGGTAACTGTCGGTAGACTGGATATCAATACCAGCGGCTTACTGCTGTTCACCACAGACGGAGAACTGGCCAACAAACTGATGCATCCTTCTTCCGAAATTGACCGTGAATATGCTGTTCGAGTATTGGGAGAAGTGGATGAAGATATGTTGAACCGCCTCAAGGAGGGCGTCATGCTTGAAGATGGTCCAGCGCGCTTTACTGACATTAGTGAGGCGGGAGGCTCAGGCTCTAACCGCTGGTTTCATGTGGTGCTGCAGGAAGGTCGCAACCGTGAAGTGCGACGGCTTTGGGAGTCTCAAGGGGTAACTGTCAGTCGGCTCAAGCGGGTGCGCTATGGGTTTATCTTTCTACCAAGCCGCATCAAAGTCGGAAGCTGGGAAATTCTATCGCAGAAAGACGTAAACGTTCTTTATGAAATGGCAGGAATGCCACCGAGGAAGGTGTCTGAATTTAAACCGCAGGAACGTGAGAAAATCAAACGCCAGATGAATAAAACGGCCCGGCCAGGAAGCAAGGCTCCGCGTCAAAAACCATCAGGTATTAAAAAGCCACGTCCTCAGGGAGCAGGCCAAGGCACTGACGGACGTAATCCGCCATCCCGTAAACCCAACTCTGGCAAACCCCGTTCAGGCAAAGTTAAGTAGCTAGCTCTTATTTATGAGCCTCAATGTCGATTGAGGGGAAACTTGGGCAGGCGTGAAACTAAAATAAGGCCAGATTTAATTGCTGGCCTTATTTTTGACTAATCTATTCACATTAGCTGGAAATTGGCGTGACTTCAGCGAGAGTCAGGTCAGTCTCAGTAGCGGGTTGGTAGTCTTTGGCTAGAGCCGTACAATTGCGACCCAGCCTTTTGGCAGAGTAGAGCGCCTGATCAGCCCTTTCCAACAGGCTGCCACGACTTTCATTGCTATCGTGGCAGGCAACTCCCAGGCTTACAGATACACTGATTTTTTGGCCATCGTAGCAAAAAATTGTAGAGGCGATGGCTTGTCTTACTCTTTCAGCAATGACTAAGGCCCCATCAATATCGGTTTTTGACAATAAAAGAGCAAACTCTTCGCCACCCATGCGGAAAGTCATGTCGGTGTCTCGGCAGCTATCATTAACCACAGTAACCAATTGCTTGAGGACAGCATCTCCGGCGTTGTGGCCATAAGTGTCATTAACCATTTTGAAGTGATCAACATCAAAGACAATTAGTGACAAGACAGTGCTATAGCGGCGTCCTTGAGCGACTTCCCTATGCAGTTGGTAATCAAATGAACGCTTGTTTCCTGCACCTGTCAGGGCATCAGAAAGCGCAGCATTAATCGCTTCCTGGTATTGCAAACTGTTGCGTAACGGGAATACCAGGCAGCTCAGGAGTGATTCGAGTGCGGCCAGCTCGTCCTCGGCAAATCTTGTAGCACGCCTGAATTCGATCTGTCCAAGTGATATACCCTCAAGTGTCAGGTTGTAATTTGCGGAGTGATGAGTCTTCTTTGACTGGCCTGCAGTAACAGTCGTCAGTTCACTGGTGAAAATTAAGCGAATTTCACCCAGTAGCGGTGTAACACCTTCCACAAACCATTGGACCAATTCTTTGGTATCCAGAGAGGTCTGGAGCCTTCTGATCAGCGCATTGGATACATCTTCTGTTTTAAGCGTGCGGGTGTTGGTAGTTGATGACGGCACCAGGCCAATCAGACTGTTTTCTGTATTTTGTGGGTCTGTACTCATCTTTGGCATGTCCGCTCCTGCATTAAACGCTAAAATACCAATCTGCCTGATTTTCAGCGATTATCATGCCAATTTTAAAAATATATAAATAACAATGGGTTGCAAGTTTTTCGGATGAAAATAGTTGCCGTTGTGACGAATTGTTGGCAGGTAATTTCCGGTTTTCAGATTGAAGCTGTCAAAAAAATGTCGACTTAAATTTAGATGAAACCAACGCTATAGCGGAAGATAGTCGCTGCTGATTATTGAGGAATCCAGTCTTGAGGATTCCAGGTCTACCGAAAGATTTCTTGGAGTCTTCAACACCGGGAACAAGCTAGAGTGCCGGATGACCGCTCAACAGTCTCATGCTCGCGGCCAGACGACAGAGAATATTGACTCGGTAGAAAATCTGTACAACTATTTGCTCCCAGTGTGCCGTCTGTATTTGTTCCCAATGAGTCACACGGTTTCCAGAACACTCGCCTGTCAATTCAGGGGATTATTTTAATTGCCAGACCAGATCCTTTCGGTGGACTTTGTTTTCTAGGTCATGCTTTTTCGGCAGGGAGGCAAAGAGGCTCGTCAGCAAGTAGATGGGGTTATATAACAACGAGAATGGGATAGAACTATATGCGGTTTCAGGCACCTGAAAGTCTTGCAGAACAGATTGCCCACCACCTGGGGCGATTGATCATGATGGGGAAACTGAAGCCATTGGAGCGGATTCAGGAACTTAAAGTCGCCAGTGACCTGGATGTCAGTCGAGGGTCTGTACGTGAGGCGCTACTGATTCTTGAGCGGCGCCATTTGATCGAAATCTATCCCAGGAAAGGGGCTGTAGTGGCGGATCTGACGCCTCACCAGGTATCTTCGCTCTACGATATGTACTCTACTTTGTTGGTAATGTTGGCGGCCAAGGTTAGTACTAGCTGGGAGGATACCGATCTTCGGCCGATTAGTGAGCAGATCCAGAATATCAATAGGATCATCCTGGCTAAAGATTCCTCTATAGAAGCTATCGTAGACAGTTCATTTGAGCTGATGGATTTATGCCTGGGCTTTTGTGACAACCCTTATTTGCAGGAAACTCTGGAAAACCTACGCCCTTCAATCGGCCGTACCTATTACCTGGCCATGCGCTCCCGTAAAGAAGAACTCCTGCAGTCACTTAATTTTTATAACGGGTTGTTGCAGGCAGTGCAGTCTCGGGACCTGTCTGGTGTAAAATTGGTTATCGAAGCCTTTGCCGATCATCAAAAATCTCTGGTGCTCTCGGTTCTAAGTGATCGGTCCGCGGCGTGAATTGTGAACGTTTCAATGACTTGGGAAGTCATTTGTCCGCCTTGGCCATAAAACTGTTCCGCCGGGGAAAAGCGGCTGGTTTGCCCTCGGGGAATCCGCTAAACTTCTGCCTCACGTCATTGACCAATCTGCGATCACTCCCCAAGACCTGATATGAGACTGAAATCCATCAAGCTGGCCGGCTTCAAGTCCTTCGTCGATCCTACTACGGTTCATTTTCCAAGCAATATGTCGGCAGTTGTCGGGCCTAATGGCTGCGGAAAATCCAATATTATTGATGCAGTGCGTTGGGTCATGGGTGAAAGCTCTGCGAAACACTTGCGTGGAGAGTCGATGGCGGATGTTATTTTTAACGGCTCCAACAGCCGGAAGCCGGTAGGCCAAGCCTCGATTGAACTCATATTCGACAACGCCGGCGGTGCCCTTCAAGGGGAGTTTGCCCGCTATAACGAGGTTTCAGTCAAGCGCCGTGTCACCCGTGACGGTATGTCCATTTATTTTCTTAACGGTAACAAATGTCGTAAGAAGGATATTACCGATTTGTTTTTGGGCACAGGCCTTGGCCCCAGAAGTTACGCCATTATTGAGCAGGGAATGATATCCAGGCTGATTGAATCCAAGCCTGAAGAACTGCGGGTTTTTATCGAAGAGGCCGCAGGTATTTCCAAATATAAAGAACGGCGTAAAGAAACTGAAAGTCGGATGAAGCGCACCCGGGAGAACCTGGATCGTCTCACGGATATTCGTGAGGAGTTGGACCGGCAGCTTCAGCATCTGCATCGTCAGGCTAAAGCCGCAGAACGATATAAGGAACTCAAAGCCGAAGAGCGCCAGAAGCGAGCTCTGCTGAATAGTTTTAAATGGAATCAGCTGGACCGCGAATCCTCTGACCTTGCGACCGGCATCCGTGATCGTGAGGTGGAGCTGGAGCGTCATCTCTACGAACGTACTCACGTGGACAGCCAGTTGGAGTCTCTGCGTCAGCAACGTCAGGACGCCGGTGAAAAAGTTAACCAGGCCCAGGCTGATTATTATGGCACGGGTGCTGAAATCGCCAAGATAGAACAACAGATCAAGAGTGCCAAGGAGCGTGAAGAACAGCTAACAGTGGAGCTCAAGCAGCTGGATATGACGTTAGAAGAAGTGCGTGGCGAGCTTGAAATAGAGGCTCAGCATCTGGCGGAAATCGAAGAAGAACTCATGCAGCTGGAACCTGAGTTGGAAGAAGTTCAAATGCGCTCGGAGGCATCCGCGGACAAGCTGGCGGCAGCCGAAGACACGATGCAGAGTTGGCAGCACTCATGGGATGATTTTTCTCGTCGCAACAATGAACTGCAAAAAACTGCCGAAGTGGAGCAGTCCCGCATCCAGCAGGCGGAAAAACAAGTGCAGCAGTTACTTGAGCGGCGTTTGAAGCTGGTGGACGAACAAAAAGCCACGGCGTCTCTAAGCGATACCGAATCGTTGGAAATGCTCAGGGAGCAACTGCTGGAAATTGAGCTGGATATTGAACACCAGGTGCAGGCCCATGAGGATCACCGGCGCAATGAAAAGGTATCCAGACAGCAATTGGATACACTCACCGGTGAAGCAAACGATATAAAAACCCAGGAGCAGACGCTTAAGGGTGAGGAATCTTCTCTACTGGCACTTCAGGCCAGCGCAGAAGAAGACAGTAATGAGCAGGCCCGTGATTGGTTGCGTTCCAATCAGTTGGAACAGAATCCTTTACTTGCTGACAGAATGGCAGCTGACCCGAAATGGGAAAATGCCCTTGAAATGGTCTTGGGTGACCGCCTGCAGGCGCGTCTGGTAGATCAGGAACAATGGGAACAGGTCAATGCCAAGCCCGCTGCAGGTGTCTGTCTGGTTTTGGATCAGTTTGTCGACAGTGCCAACTTTAAAGCCTTTTCAGATGCAGCAAGCTGTCACCAGGCGGTGGATCAGTGGCTGCGCGGAGTGCTGCCTTGCGAATCATTTGAAGACGCATTAAGCCTGAGAAACGGCCTGTCTGATGATCAATTCTATATGCTTCCTGATGGGACTCTGGTTGCCAAGCAATGGATAAAAGGCCCGGTAGGAGGCAAGTCAACGGCGGGTGTGCTTACCAGAACCCGGCGATTGGCAGAAATTAAAGAATTACTGGCAGAACTGGCTGGTAAAGCACTGGTCATTAATGAACAAAAAGCGGCTATCGGGCTGGAACTTGACCAGCACGAAGCAACGGCAGAGTCATTCCAAAAAGCACTGGTGGATCTGAATCGGCGACAGTTGGAAATAAAGGCGGAGATCAGTGCCAAAGAAGCTCGACAGGAGCAAGTTGAAAGACGTCATTCGCATATCAGTGCTGAATTGGCGCAGATTGACGGGCAGCGACAGGAAGAAGACGATTCTCTGCAAGAGAGTCGTGAGATATGGCAGCAGGCGCTCTTGGAGCTGGAAGAGTGCGTAGAGCAGAAAGAACTGCTGCTTAACCAAAGGGATTCGTCACGTCAGGCACTTGATAACCTGCGGGCCCAGGCACGCCAGGACAGAGAGCAGTCTCACCAGCTGCAGTTAAGGGTCAGTGCGCTCTCAACACGCAAGGAGTCTGTCAGGCAGGCCCTGGATAGAGGGCAGGTCAACCTGAAGAGGACTGAAGACCGACATGGATGGATTCTGGATAATCTGAAATCCAACCAGTCACCGGGTGAAGATATGCAGGACAGGTTGGAAGACTTGCTCGGTTTGCGTTTGGAACAGGAACAGATTCTGGCGCAGGAACGTGATCGTCTGGCCGATCTGGAAAAGTCCATGCAGGACGATGAAGTTCGCCGTCATCAGAACGAGCAGGCTATACAGGACCAACGCAGCAAAATTGAAAGCATGCGCATGCAGCAGCGTGAAGCTGACATACGTAAAAATACCCTTCGGGATCAGCTGGCAGAAGAGAGCTATGACATTCAACAGCTTCTCCCAATGCTGGCGGAAGAGGATACGGAAGCTGCGCTGCAGAACGAAATTGAACAGATTGCTGCCCGTATTACACGCTTGGGCGCAATAAACCTGGCAGCCATTGACGAATATCAGGCTCAGTCAGAAAGAAAGGTCTATCTGGATGGACAATATGAAGACCTGAATGAAGCTCTGGAAACCCTTGAGGCAGCCATTCGAAAAATCGACAAAGAAACCCGCAGTAAATTTAAAGAAACCTTTGATCAGGTAAATGATGGTTTGCAGGCATTGTTCCCTCGGGTTTTCGGTGGCGGCAATGCCTACCTGGAATTGACCGGCGATGATTTGCTGGAAACCGGGGTTGCTATCATGGCAAGGCCTCCCGGCAAGAAAAACAGTACCATCCATTTGTTATCCGGTGGTGAAAAGGCGCTGACAGCAATTGCACTGGTTTTTTCCATTTTCCAGTTAAATCCAGCGCCTTTCTGTATGCTCGACGAAGTTGATGCGCCGCTGGATGACGCCAACGTTGGCCGCTATGCTCGCATGGTAAAAGAGCTATCGGATCAGGTGCAGTTTATTTATATCACCCACAATAAGATTGCGATGGAGAAGGCGGATCATCTGATGGGGGTGACCATGCATGAACCAGGCGTATCCCGATTGGTGTCCGTGGATGTTGAAGAAGCGGCGGCCATGGTCGACGCTTAATTATGTTTCATGTTCGTCACGAATTGTAATGGCGACCGGAATTGAATAAATTATGTCGCCAGAGATGACGACATGCAGGCGATGTCACAGGGTTAAAAGATGACCGCCAATCAGCTCATACCGAGGTATTTTAGGGAATGGATATTAGTTTGCGAGAATGGCTTATCATTCTTGGTGTCCTCATAATTATTGTAGTCGTACTGGATGGTATTCGACGGGCTCGTCGTGCACGTCTCGAATCCATGGAAATATCCCAGGGAATGGGCGGAAATTTTGAAAGTACCCCTCTTGACGACGATTTTAACCCTGAACTGCCAAGTGCAGGGTTTCGGGTGGTGAGAAAGGGAATGGATAGTCGCCATGAAAGCGACTATCCGGAATATCGCGAAAGTGACTATCCGGAATATAAAGAAGCAGGAAATCAGGATGAGCATTCCAACGCTCCAGAATACATTTCATCTCAAGATACTGAATCGGATGACAGCCTCTATGATCAGGTGGCCTACGAAGAACGGGATGGCAGTCAGGTAGAGCAATTTGACAGGGTTGCTGCAGCTGAGACGGATGCTGGTGACTATGAACGCTTCGATTCTGAACCGTCTTTAGATAGCTATAACGATGCTGAGCGCTATGACTCAGAACCCATGCGTGCGGAACCTCGCTGGGACGACGGGAACCCAGTTGCCGACACCAGTGAAGATCCGATCTCAGCGGTGGAGGACATGGTACAGGCAGATCTGAAAAGCTCGCAGCTCCAGGCTGAAGTGGCAGACAAGCCAGACAAGAGCCAGGAGAAGGTTTCCGACTTTAAAGACAGGTTCCTGAAGAAAATCACAGCCAATGTAGATGCAATCCAGGAAAGTCTGCAACAAAAGCAACATAGACATCACAAACCTGTATACAAGTCAGCCAAGCAAAAGAGGCTCAGTGAAAAGGCTGCCAAGTCCAGGGATGTGCAGGAAGAGATCATTGTCGTCAATGTGCTTGCTAAAACCCCTGAGGGCTTTGAAGGTATGAAACTCAGGCATCTCGTGGAAGCCTGCGGTTTGCAATTGGGGGATATGTCGATCTATCACCGCCACGAATATGACTTCGACCAGGGCCCGGTGCAATTCAGTATGGCCAATGCAGTTAAACCCGGCACTTTTGGTCGCGATATGGACAATTCCATGACGCCGGGCGTCAGCTTTTTCATGCGCTTGCCGGGTCCGGATGACAGTATGCAGGCTTTCGACTATATGATCGAAACGGCGCAGTGCCTGGTTCGTAATCTTGGTGGCGAACTCAAAGATGAATATCTCAGTGTTATGACCAGTCAAACTGTTGAACATTGTCGTCAACGGGTCCGCGAATTCGAGCGCAAGCAACAACTATCTTCTAAGGTCTGATCTACACAATGTCCCAGGATAAAGAGTCGGCCAGAAGTGAAGCCGAAGCCCTCCGCACGTCCATTGAAGAGCATAACTATCGTTACTACGTATTGGATGATCCCAGTGTCCCGGATGCGGAATACGATCGCCAGATGCAGCGTTTACGGAGCATCGAAGCAGAATTTCCTGAGCTTATAACTGTGGAATCTCCGACTCAGAGGGTCGGAGCAAGTCCGTCGGATTCGTTCGCCACTGTCAGTCATCGCATTCCCATGTTGTCCCTGGATAACGCGTTTGAGGAGCAGGATCTGCTAGATTTCGACCACCGCATCAAAGACCGTCTCAAGCGATTGCAGGATGGGGCCGTTGAAGCGGTAACTGAATCCTCCGGCATCACCTATTGCTGCGAACCCAAGTTGGATGGTATTGCCATCAGTCTGACCTATGAAAATGGACGTCTGGTTAGAGGGCTGACCCGTGGTGACGGATATAATGGTGAAGACATTACACCCAACGTAAAAACTGTCGCCAATATTCCCCTTAAATTGCGAGGCAACGGGTATCCTTCAGTTCTCGAAGTACGTGGTGAAATATATCTTCCACGAGCCGCCTTTGATTCTTTCAATGAGAGTGCGTTGGCAAAAGGCGAAAAAGTCTTTGTAAATCCCCGCAATGCAGCTGCTGGTAGTCTCAGGCAGCTTGATCCCAGAATAACAGCTACCCGGGCTCTGGAAATGTGTTGCTATAGCGTGGGCTATGTTGAAGGTGGGGAGCTGCCGGCCAGCCATCATGAAGTCCTGGAATCCCTGAAATCCTGGGGCTTGAAAATCAACCCGCTGACACAGGTTGTGCAAGGAATTGATGCATGTCTTGAGTACCATCGCAGTATTCTGGACCAGCGTGACGGTTTGGCCTACGACATCGATGGCGTTGTATTCAAGGTTGATAGTCTGGCACTGCAAGATGTGCTCGGCTTTGTCTCTCGTGCACCACGCTGGGCGATTGCCCACAAATTCCCAGCCCAGGAAGAAATGACCATTCTGGAATCTGTTGACTTTCAGGTGGGGAGAACCGGCGCGGTTACGCCGGTTGCCCGACTGCAGCCGGTCTTCGTCGGCGGCGTTACTGTGAGCAATGCCACCCTTCATAACATGGACGAAGTCCGCCGATTGGGTTTACACATCGGTGATACGGTGGTAATTCGTCGGGCAGGGGATGTTATTCCCCAGGTGGTAAGCGTTGTGGCTGAAAGACGCCCCGCAGATGCCGAAGAGATTCGGTTGCCCGAACAATGCCCAGTGTGTGGTTCTGACGTGATTCAACTGGAGTCTGAAGTAGTAGCCAGGTGCTCTGGTGGACTCTACTGCGCGGCCCAGCGCAAAGAAGCGATTAAGCACTTTGCCTCCCGTAAGGCTCTTGATATTGAAGGTTTGGGCGACAAACTGGTCGATATCCTGGTTGAGAAGGAGCTGGTGTTGAATCCGGCAGACTTGTTTTCGCTGCGGGCGCCGGATATTGCTTCCCTCGAACGTATGGGACCGAAATCAGCCGATAATTTGATTGAGGCGTTGGAAAAGGCAAAACAAACCACTTTGACCAAGTTCATCTATGCGTTGGGAATCCGGGAAGTCGGTGAAGCTACCGCTAAAACGCTGAGTAATCATTTTGGCTCTCTGGAAAAGCTTAAGCAGGCCACATTAGAAGAGCTGGAAGCCGTTCCTGATGTCGGCCCCATCAGTGCCGGTCATATCAAGAGCTTCTTTGAACAGGAACATAACCTGGAAACCATTGAAGCATTGATTGCTGCAGGAATGTCTTGGGCGGATATAGAAATTCAGGACAAGGAAGATCTGCCTCTGGATGGACAGACTGCAGTGGTAACCGGAACCCTGACTTCCATGACCCGTGATGAAGCCAAGGCGCTGCTGGAAAGTCTCGGCGCAAAGGCCGCAGGCAGTGTTTCCAGCAAAACAAGTTTTCTGGTTGCAGGTGAAAAGGCCGGTTCTAAATTGTCTAAAGCCGAGCAGCTTGGCGTAAAGGTATACTATGAGGAAGAGTTTCTGACGTTTATAAAAACGCTGCGGTAGTGAAAGCCATAGAGTGTTTGAAATTTGGCTATATGGCCTCGGTATCCGGTCAGCGGAACTTTCCTTATTATTTTGGTTTTCAATAGTTCGATACTACTTATGTAGGCAGTGCGTAAGTTGGTTAGGTACGCTGTGCGTAAGTTGGCATTAATTCCTATCTACTGTGTGACCCGGTTATGGTTTCGTGAACCCGGCTATAGTTACAAAAATCAATATTTTATAAGATTCTGTAAAAGTCTATAACAATACGATAGGACATTCATGGTTGCGAGTATTTCGGCAAAACGGACAAGCCTGGTCTCTCTGACAGTTCTGGCATTGCTCATTCTCACCGGTTGCGGCACCACTGAAGAGGCTTCCCCGCTACCTATTAGAATTCTGGGGACTGTTCCCGCTACCGCTTATGTAGGTGTCGAATATTATTATGAAGTCGGCATCGATGGTGGTTCCGGCCGTCTGAACTACAGTCTTACCAATGCACCTGATTGGCTGGAAACTGATTTGGTCGACAATAATCTTCGTCAGGCCGTGGTTCTCAGGGGTATTCCGGGAGCCACAGGCATTGATGATGTTCTGACTTCCTCCGACAACATTATCTTAAGTGTCACTGATGGTGATTCTTTGGCGACAAAAGAATTCGGCCTGAAAGTCGAGAACGTTGACATTTCCGATGTTACCGGCAATGTGGTTGAAGGTGTCAGAGGCGAGCGCCCTGAGGACATTGTCGATAGTGACGGAAATGGCGTCCTTAACGCTGAGGACGATACTGAACCCGGCACTGTCTGCATGTCTGATAGTCAGGGTAACTATCTTTTTAGCGAAGATGAACTGGCGTACATGATCGAGAACCAACTGAATCCGGATGCCTGGGGCGGCAAAAAAGTTCAGCTTGAATTTGTTCCTATTGTTCTCGGTAGTCCTTTCTATCTGGATGCTACAGGATCGTTTGATATTTCCGGCATAGTGGCGGAAGCCGGTATTGATTACCTGGAAAGTGTGCAGCTGCCTGGAAGGGCATCAGTCAGGGTGGATCAGGGGAATTTCTTTATACCCGCAGATGAAACTACCTGTTACATGATTTTGTTCGTCGTGGATGATTTGATTGCTGAGAATGATGAGCGGCTGAATATTGGTCTGGATATTGAAAAAGTCGGAGATCTTGACGCCGGAGTTACAGCAACCTTTGGTATTACGATTGAAGATAATGAGCCTATGGTCTCATTTTCGATCCCCAAAGTAAGCGTTAGCGAAACCAAAGGACGGAATATCAAAGTACCGGTAAAGGTGCAGCTGGACCGTCCCCCGGAGCAAACAGTCACGGCTGAGTTTGAAATAAAAAACGATTTCGATGGAAAAGCCGAGGTGGGTGGCGGCGACCCCGATCTGGTGATTACTCCTGGTTCGTTTACGGTGCAATTTGGTGTTGGGGTCGTGGAAGCCAATATCTACATAGAAGCCCTTTCCAATACAGATGATACAGATACGGATGAGTACCTGACCCTGGAGTGGGTGGATACTGAGACGGTCAGAGCCTCAGACAGCGAATTGATCGTTTATGTCAATGAATGGCTTGATGATCTGAGGGTTCAGCTTCCCACCGGAGGTGAGGTGGTAGAATCCTACGCTGATGAAAAAGGTGATCTTTACGTAGGTTATCGCTCTGAAAACGGGTCGGGCGATTCGGTGGCGCATCTGCGTCAATTCAGCAGAGAGCGCGATCTGCAACCGGATGAATCCCTTGGTGATTCACTGGTGAGGGAAATTACCCTGGAAGTTCCTGGGGTTAATGTTGTTTTGAATGACTTTGCAGTTGTTCGATACGAGGCAAGCTCCAAAGACGAAATTATCGAAGTCTACTTACTGACAACCCGGAATGATTCACCGGCTCTGTCTGATGATGAGTTCAACTTTGGCGGTACTAATATCTACATCCAAAAATACGAGAATGTTAATTCGGTAGGTGGCTTTAACCTGCTATGGGAAAAATGGGTTGGTACGGAGCAAAACGATTTTGCCACTTCGCTCTCCATTGACGGTAATAACAATATTAACGTTGTTGGGGGGACCGAAGGCGGCTTTATGGGAGTCACCAATGCTGGTGGTATTGACGGATTTTTCCTCAAACTTGACCCCACTGGTGACGTTACCGTGCTTGACCAATTCGGTACAGGGTTAAACGAGTATGCCCAGCATATTGCCCAGGACGGTCCGAATAATGTTTCGATCTTCTATCTGGTTGAACGCTCTTCCGGTAGTGGGGGAGATAATATCCTCATGCGGTCATTATCAAGTGATGGTGACTTGCGTCGTTCGGCCGAATTCGGCTCTGGTAACGATGAGGAAATTGGAGCGGTAAATCCCGGACCCTCAGGCGCGATTCTGGCAGGTTCCACCAAAGGCAATATTCCGGTTATCGAGTCCAACCAAGGCGGATGGGATGCCTTCATTACCTTCCATGGAAACTTGTCTGAAATTACCGCAGCGATTCAGTTGGGGACTGCCGGTGATGATAAAGCGCTGGACACCAAACAGGTCGAGTCTCAGCTCTATGCCGGTGGTTATACCACCGGTGATCTTCTCGGTACTCATCAGGGGGGGCAGGATGGCTGGCTCGCTCGCTATGACATTGTGACCAATGAAGATACAGATAACGAAGAGTTTGAGGAAATCTGGACTCACCAGGTGGGCACAACCGGTGATGAAAGATTGGTGAAAATCGTACCGACAGAATTAGGCAAACTCTTCGCCATCTACGAGGAAGAGGAAGGCGGTGTCACATTCCTTAATATTGAAGCATTATCCGTAGTGGATGGAGTAGGTATGTACAGCGCCTGTCGGGAAGATCTCGATGGTTGTTAATGCATGACAACCGAAATAAAAGGCCCTCGAGGCCTTTTTTTTGGTTTTGAACGACTAAGTCCAAACATCCAGTTCTAATCGGGAAATCGCCTTGAGAATATCGTTGGTGGTTAATATCCCAATTACCTGACCGGCAGCATTGCGAATCAATGCTGCACTGATTCTTCTGTATAACATGGCCAGGCAAGTGGAGGCTACTGTGCTATGACCTTCCACGACCATGTAGGGCTCGCATAGTGCCTCCAGATCTTTGCTGTTATTTTTTTCAACAACTGTTTTTTTTTCAACACCTGTTTTCCCAACCCTTGTTTCTCCAAGGCTTGCCTTCAGCAGGTCGGTTTCATTTACCAGCCCGATAACTTCTTCGTCTTTCAGTACTGGTGCGTGCTTGATTTCATGATCACTCAGAAATTTGAGAGATTCCGTTAACGTCCAGTCAGAATGCAGGCACAGCAAAGGGCTGCTCATGAAATTGGCGACAACTGGTTGACGTCGCCGGTTAGACGTAGCGATTTGCTGGTTGTTCTGATATTGGTGGGCTTCGTCTTCACTTACGGAATGCTCTATACCCGTATCATGAATACCAAGAGGATGGATCGCTGTAATACTGTCCAGCTCTTCGACCCTTTTAATTTTAGGGTCGACTTTAAGCGGCGTAATGACTCGCCGACCAGAATCGACGACATAAATTGACATTATGCTAGTCCCGCTTTTGCTCAGCCTTCCTTGTATTAAACCTCTCTCCGGAGAGCCGATGCAAGAGTTCATCTTCTAGAGGCATTGGTACACCTTCAATCATATCGGCAATAATTTCAGCTGCCAGAGGGGCAATGGTTAGTCCTTTGGAGCCATAACCAGTATTGATGAATAGTCTTTGACGCTGTTTCGTATCACTCCCGGAAATCCTCTCTGCGGTTTGGCTGTTATCTAGCGGATACTGCTTAATGGGAGCTATGACTGGGAGGTAGTCCGGTAGCGTACAGCGTATGGATTTGCGAGCCTGAATTCGATTCTGGCGAGCTGTTGCAAACTTTCCTAATTGCGCTGAAAGGCCTGCAAGTTTCTCCAGGTTTTCCTGATTTTCCGTGCTGGAGGTTTCTGTATTTGTTGTATTCGGCTTAAAGGTTGCCCCAAAAACTATTTTCTCATTATGACTCGGAAGGGCATAGCCATTGCCGCAAAGGACTGATTTGAGTGGGTAGGACGGGTCGGCGCTTTCTGAATCGTCAGCCATATCGATGAGGGATATTTGTCCGCTGATAGGTTTTATGGGCAGCTCGCTGGGAATATTAACCCGCGGAGGTTCATGTCCCTGGGCCAGAATAGCGGTTTCTCCCTTGTAGACCTGGTCTTTTTCGTCAATGAGTTCTATAGCTCCCTCAGTATTCTGGTTGACGTCTGTGATAGCAGTATTCAGATGCACCAAAATGTTGGGATGTTGCAAAAGTCGGCGACACAACGTAGCAGGGGCTAACCAGCCGGCATCAGGGAAGAATAGTCCGCTTTGATCCAGTGTCACCCCCGCGATCAGGCTGGCCTCATCAGACGATACTAATCGTACGATACTCTCAGGATACTCATTCTGCCGTAAAAATTTCTGTTGCCGGCAGGCTTCCTTGTCATCAAAGGCTAACTGAATCACTCCGGTGGGACACCAGATGCCGGCAGGTAGGTTTAGAAGATGTTCATAGGCTCTTTGGGCATAGAGATAGTGGGACAGGTGTATCCGGGTGTGCGGATTCCAGTCAACCGCTAGCTTGATGTAAAGCGCGCCCTGAGCGTTGCCAGAGGCGCCGGAGGCAATCTGCGAACCTTGCTCGAATACCTGCACCCTAAATCCTCTGTTAGCCAGAGTTGAAGCGGTTAGGGCGCCGGCCAGTCCAGAGCCGACAACCAGAACTGTTGAATCTTTTGGAAGGCCCCGATTCACTGTTTTCGTTGAGGCTTTTCCCATTAAGCCGACCGTCATGTGTCGCTTTTCTGCAAAGCCCGTGGCTTTTGACACATTAAAACCCTGTGCCTGGAGTCCCCGCCTTATAAAGCCCGCGGCTGTGTAAGTGGCAAATGTTGTTGACTCGGCGGAATGGGATGCAACCTGCTGAAACAACTGGTCTGACCACATGTCGGGGTTCTGTTGTGGTGAAAACCCATCAAGAAACCAGGCATCCGCCTTAAAACTGCATTGCTCGAGCCAATGATTGGCATCCCCGTAGTAAAGCGTCAGAAATACTCTATCGTCCTGGAAAACACATCGATGCATTCCTTCGACAGGTGCGGGATACTGTTTTTGAAGCTTTTCTGAAAGGGACTGGAATTCTGGCCAGTTGCGATGACTGGTCCGGAGATCGACAGGGGACAGGGGAAAACGTTCGACCGAAACAAAATGCAGGCTGGTGTTTTGGGGCGCATACGACTGCCAAATATGCCAGGTTACGAGAAAATTCAGGCCGCTCCCGAATCCTGTCTCTGCAATGGTAAAGCAGCTTCCCGGTTCCAGAGCCTGGAAACGCTCTATTAAGCGATTGCCATTAACAAAGACATGTTCGGTTTCTGCCTTGCCGCTGTGCCGGGAGAAGTAAACATCATCGAAAGTTTCCGATAGAGGATTGGCAGAGTCGCTCCAATCAATAGAGGCTTCCTGTATTCGGGGAGAGCTCATTGAGTACTTTCAATTTCTACTGCTTCAATAAAGATAACGTCTTTGGGGAGGTCGGTAAAAGCGCCTTTCCTGATCGTAGGGGTATTGGCAATCTTGTCGACCACATCCATGCCTTCTATGACCTTGCCGAAGACAGCATAGCCGGAACGCCCTTTTTGGTAGTCCAGGTAAGGATTGTCCACAACATTGATAAAAAACTGGGCAGTTGCCGAATTGGGGGCGCTGGTTCTCGCCATGGCGATAGTGCCACGCGCGTTGGATAAGCCATTGGAGGACTCATTTTTGATCGGGTCACCAGTAGCCTTTTGTGCAAGCTCTCCGGTAAAGCCACCACCCTGGATCATGAATCCGGCGATGGTACGGTGAAAAACTGTTCCTTCATAAAAACCGCTTTCGGCGTAGTTGATAAAGTTTCCTACAGAAATGGGAGCATTGGCCTGATCGAGTTGAATGCGAATAACACCTTGGCTGGTTTTCACGAGAGCTACAGGGCCTTCTTCACTGTGGCAAATGGAAGACAGGCATGCGATGAATAAAAGTAGTGCGGACAGTAACTTATTCAATGGATACCTCTGGGTCTGCGTCTAGTTAAAAGTAGAACAGGGTTTTTACCTCCTGCGCAATTGAATGTAAAGCTCTGCCAGCGTCAACCTTCGGTAGACTAAGACAAAAGGCTTGGTTGGGTCTATTATTGCAACGCAAAGTAACAGGAAGAGAGAAGATCAAAGATGCTGGTTACAATTCGATCTAAAACGTAACGACATCTCAATGTACATCACTGATATGGCTTTCCATAATGATATGACTACTTAAATCTCACTGGAGTGTCACAATGGCGGCGAATAATACGCTTGAAAAATCGCGCCTCGGACGACTGCTGGTTAACCGTGGCTATATTACCGATTTCCAACTGAGTGAAGCTCTTACCGAGCAAAATGCACGGGGAGTACGTCTCGGTGAGTTATTGGTCGAAAAGGGATTAATCTCAGAGAAAGAGCTGAGCCGCACCCTCAAGCACCAGAGCCGCTACCGTTACGCTGCCGCCTTTGTCGCCATGGCCGTAACACCTCTTCAGCCGCTGATGGCTTTTGCTGCTTCCGCGCCTGTACAGGCCGTGCCTTCTAAGTCTGTTGAATCTGAACAGTATCGTTCGGGTTTGCAGCCTCTGGACGATATGGAAATGGGTGAGGTTAGTGCACAAGGTATACAGCAGGACTTTGCAGCCATCTACAGCAAGCTGGATGAAGCGCTTGTTGATCAGGAGGCTTTGAAAAGGTTGGAAGAAGACGGTGGCCTGGATGGTGTTGAAGTTGTCGGCACTATAGCAAAAGTATTTTTCCCGATTGCTAACGTACTAGACGCAGAGGTTAAAATTGAAGGTGTCCATATCAGTCCTGATCGTGTAAAACCACTTCTTACCGAAGATGGAGCCTTTAACGTCACCTTGCCAAATCGTATTGATCGAGTCAGTTTCCTGGATATCAGACCGATGGGGCAGGTCGGCGGCCCAACCATGGGTAGTATTGAGATGGAAGGCATTGAGTTTAGCGACGAAGCCTATATTCGTATTCGACCGTATTAAGGCCAACACTAATGAGGTTGCCCTAAAGAACTGACGAATAAGTTGTTGTAGTGAAGAAGCCGTGCTCCAGAAGTGCGGCTTTTTTCTTTCTATATTCAGGCCAGTTTTGATCCCATTATGTGGAAGAGTACTTTCGTTAATGCTGCATGGGCAGTGGGTATCAACTATTCCTGGATAGAATCGCTTAAGTAGGGAGTTGAGGATTTCCATAGCTATGGTAGCATCCGGTCTCATTTGACGATAAGGTTGGGACGTTGGAACAAGCTGTGCAACTGGATATTTTAGGTACTTTGGGCTGTCATCTCTGTGATGAGGCAGACCAAATTGTCCGGGAAGTTCTTGAAGCCAATCCAACAATTTCAGGCCTCCTCGTTCTTAACCAAGTGGACATTAGCGAATCTGACGATTTGATGGCGCGCTATGCTGAGCGGATTCCTGTTATCTATTGCAGACAGTCTGCTCTGGAGTTGGGGTGGCCCTTTGCTCATCAGGATTTTGTCGATTTTCTGAATCGTATTTTGAGGTAACCATGCTAACAGTAGTCTCCCCTGCGAAGACGCTTGATTACGAATCTGAACTGCCCATTGAAGACCACACCATGCCGGCCTTTCTTGAAGAGAGTGTCGCGCTGGTCGATGTATTGAAGGGCAAAGAGCCATGGGAGTTGTCCGAAATGATGAACATCAGCGACGACCTGGCAAACCTCAATGCCAACAGATTCCAGAATTGGACTCTGCCGTTTTCATTAGACAATTCAAGACAGGCGATATTTGCTTTCAAAGGCGACGTATATACAGGGCTTGATGTAGACACCTTTAGTAAGGCCGATATCAAGGAAAGTCAGCAACGTCTGCGAATTCTTTCTGGGCTCTATGGGCTGCTGAAACCTCTGGATCTGATGCGCCCCTATCGCCTGGAAATGGGGACTCGCCTAGCCAACCCTAGAGGGAATAATCTCTACCAGTTTTGGGGCGACCGCATTACGGATGCGCTTAACCAGGAACTTGATACATTAAACAACCCCATCCTGGTAAACCTTGCTTCCAACGAATACTACAAATCCGTTAAAGCCAAGCGGTTAAATGCCCGTGTCATCACGCCGGTGTTTAAAGATCTTAAAGGCAGCCAATATAAAGTGGTGAGCTTCTGGGCCAAGAAAGCCCGTGGCCTGATGGCGCGTTATATCATTCAGCAGAAAATCGATGTTCCGGAGGCATTAAAAGACTTTTCTTTAGGCGGCTACCAATTTAGTTCTGCTTTGACTGAAGGTGATCAGTGGGTATTTACCCGGGATCACTAGTTTCTAATTGCTCTGCTTAAGGGCCCCTGAATTTATTGATCAGGTCCGTCGTAGAAATGTACGGCGGGCTTACCTGGAAGCGCAAATAGCTCCTGCAGTTCACCGGTGCTTTTCATTTGCATCAGCGCCTTCCTGATAGGTTCAATCAAATGACGGTTTGTTGAAGCCCTGGAGAAATAAAGCTCTGCCCTTGCTGAACCAATTACCAAGGCAGGTTTGATTAACATAGGGGCCAGGTTCTCGTCTCTGAGTGTGTGGTAGAGAGCCTGATCGGTACTCACCATGCCATCAAGACGCTTCGCCATCAGCATTCTCAAACCCTGGGGCATATTCAGCAGCGGTACTTTCTTGATGAGGCTATTGTTTTCAAACCCCTTGCCATAGAGTGATCCGCGAATATACCCCACATTTTTATCTTTAAGATCGTCGAGTATGAGCAGTCTGGAATAATCGCTACGGGTTACTAGAATTATTTGCATATGTGTGACTGTGCCGACCGGTATGGCTATTTCTTCAGAGCTGGGCCCGGCAAACATGACTGCAAAATCAGTTAGTCCGGAGGCAACTTCCTGAATGGTCCGCGGATAGGGGCGCAGATTATTTCTGATTTTGATTCCGGCAATATTACCCAGGCGGGTGGCTAAATCTGCCAGTAGTCCGGCCGCCTGGCCATCAGGTCCTTCTTTACCCCAGGGATTAACCTCTGCGATAGAAAATGTGGCCACAGGGTGTCCGGCAAAAGCGAGTGGGGTTAGCCAAATAAACAGCAGTAAAGCTACTAGAATCTGAGCCGGGCGGAGTGACTTACATGTCATTGGCCTGGTAGGTCGACGTCGTAACCAGATTGTTGTGCTCCTGATGGCAGAGGCGTTAACCATCTTCAGCATGATTGACGTAAATCCTTTGCTTGCGCGTGTGTAAGTAGTAGTAATCAAGTCAGTTATATATTTGATTTAGATAATATTATTTTTATACAGGTCTAAGTGTATACCAAGGATGCTGAGTCTGCGGCATTTCGTAAATAAAACATTTACTAACTTTGCCATGGGCTGTTGAGCAATATAGTGTATTCATGCAAAAAACCTTCTGCATAGATTGCCTGCTTTTTATTCAACAGGTCCTAATAAAAGAGTGTCAAATGCGGTTTACTTCTTAACCTCCGCCTTTATAATGACCACCGATTTTGGGAGGAGAGACCTATGTCTGTTGAACAATTTGAGACCATTAGCCTGGTTGTACTGATTACCGGTCTTGTAGGCTTTATGGCGTTTATCGTGTTTGATCTGGCCAAGAAATCCAATGCGGGTAAATTTGGCACAATGGTACTGTTTGGTGCGCTTGGTATGGGAGCCCTTGGCTTCATTATCAAAACCGTACTGGTGGAAGTTCTGAACGTATAGTCCGCAAGTCAAAAAATTACATGAAGCCGAAGACTAATCAGTGTTCGGCTTTTTTTTGGCCTGAAATTCAATTATAGCCCTCCAGGAGGGTTTCATTTGGGCGCTAGTTGTGAACAATGAGGCTCAAGCCCTATCACAGAAATAGTGACTACGCAGCAGATAAGCAGGACTCCCATGCTCACTACCGACGAAATTATTGCCATCGATCAGTCTCATTGCTGGCATCCTTATTCATCCCTGATTAATCCGCCGCCTCTGTTTGCGGTAGACAGTGCGGAGGGGGTGCGCCTGCGCCTCACGGATGGCCGGGAACTGATTGACGGTATGGCTTCATGGTGGTGTGTGATCCATGGATACAATCACCCACGGATAAACCAGGCGGTTTCAGATCAACTGGAAAAAATGTCTCACGTCATGTTTGGTGGTTTGACCCATGAGCCGGCAGCGCAGTTGGTGAAACATTTAGTCGAGCTGACTCCTGAAGGGCTTAATAAAGTGTTTCTGGCGGATTCCGGTTCTGTCTCCGTGGAAGTGGCTATAAAAATGGCCCTGCAGTACTGGCACTCGCAGGGACAACCGCAAAAGCACCGGCTGGTTACCGTCCGTAACGGTTATCATGGTGATACATTTGGGGCTATGTCAGTGTGTGATCCAGTGAACGGCATGCACCATCTGTTTCAGTCTGTACTGCCAAAACAGTTGTTTGCACCAGCTCCGCCTGCTGGTTATGAGCGTCCACTGAAACCGGAGGACACTGCTGAGCTCAAAGCCCTGTTTCAGCAGCATCACCAGGAAATAGCCGCCATGATTATCGAGCCCATCGTGCAGGGAGCTGGTGGCATGCGCATCTATTCTCCGGAATATTTAAAGCAGGTGCGTCTGTTGTGTGATCAGTTTGATGTACTCTTGATTGCCGATGAGATAGCGACCGGTTTCGGTCGAACCGGTGAACTTTTTGGATGTGACCATGCTGGAATTACTCCGGACATTATGACTGTGGGGAAGGCTTTGTCAGCAGGTTATATGACTCTGGCCGCGACACTTTGTACCGATGCTGTGGCCGAGGGGATATGCAAAGGTGAGGCCGGGGTGTTTATGCATGGTCCGACCTTTATGGGCAATCCCTTAGCCTGTGCTGTCGCTAATGCCAGCCTGGAGCTCTTGCTGGAAGGTGACTGGAAAGCAAACATAAGCCGTATTGAATCCATCTTGAAAAGTGAATTGGCCGCAGCGAAGTGTATGCCTGGAGTGAAGGACGTCCGTATTCTGGGAGCCATTGGAGTGATTGAGATGGACAACCCGGTGCAAATGTCAGAGATTCAACCCCGTTTTGTGGAAGAGGGCATCTGGCTGCGACCCTTTGGCAAGTTGGTTTACACTATGCCGCCATTTGTCATCACTGATGACGATCTTATTCTGCTATGCCGGAAAACCTTAAAGGTTCTGGCTGCATCGGTTTGATTTGATCTTTTCAGTGTCGCTTTTATCAATCCTGGCGAAGCGTCAATAGACCCTAGCATTCGTTGGAAATTTCCGGTTGGCTCTGCCGTTCAATGCATTGTTCGTAGAGTTCCTCCAATCCCCAATTGCGAAGGATTGTAGTGTAGTCGCCGGACCGCTTAAATTGACGCAGGGACAAACGGATATTTTCCAATACCGGCTCAGGGGTGTTGATGTTGGTTGCCAGGTAATATCCCTGTGACAGTTCATTGAGCCTGAAGACGCGCTTCAGGACGTGCTTGGGATTATCACCATTAGAACGGGCGATATGGTATGCCACTGCATCAGGAATTGGCCAGACATCAATTCTTCCTGCCTTTAGTTTAAGATAGTTTCGGGTGTTGGCATCTTCGCCGCTTAGCCGATCAAAGTGGCGTATATCAAACCCCTTGCTGAGCAGGTAAGTTTCTCTGGCATCATTGACCGTTGTACCAATCCGGTACTTTTTCAGGTCCTCCAATGTATCCGCAATGACATTTTCGTTGTCCCGCAAGGCAAAAACAGTGTAGCCGGTAGGTACAATTTTACCTACCCATTTGAATAGTGATTCCCTTGGTTCAAGTCGGCTGATGGAGTAGATAAAGGCGTTCTCGTGTTCCAGAGTTTCCCTATAGCTACGTGCCCAAGGGTAAATATTGAGAGTGTACTCCAGGCCTGAGTGTGCCATTACTTGCTGAATAATCTGGGTGGATACCCCATCGATAACCCGATTGGAAGTGAAATTGTAGGGGGGGAATTCCTCGGTGTAGATATTGATAGCTTCTGCTTGAGGCTGGGCGGTATACAGGCTGATCAAAGCCAGAAAAAGTATCTGAGAGGCGATACTGCAGGTCATGTTTCGTAGTGGACTCTTCCTGGGATTCATGAGGTTCTTCCTCCCCGACTCGAGTGTACGGCTGGATGGAAAATTTACCTTGAGTCATCCGGATCTCTAGAGTTCATAACAGAGTAAGGAGGCATGGAGCCAAAAGGAATACGAATATTCCCCTTTGTGGAAAATACGGGTGGGGTATATACGATCGTGGACAATACGATCAGCATCAATACTAGGGTATAAGGTTTAAGAAGACCGCCACAATACGATGGATTGGGCGGTCCGGGAGGTATTCTTGATGTCCTTGATGGCTATCAGGAAGAAGCCATTTTCGAGAAGATCCAGTAGCTGGCCTCATCACTATCCATGGCACGAATGGCTTCCATTTCTTTCGGACTCCATAGTTCAGATACGATATCCTCGGCCAGGTTGCAGGTACAGGATACCAGGTGGACGGTTAAGGCCTGCGCCATATGGTGACGCTCTTTACCCCGGTTACCCTTCAGTCGCTGCGGGCGCCTTCTTCTGCCGTGGTGCAAAGGCTACCCAGTAGCGGGGCTGTTTCTTCACCCGATAACCGGGTTAAGAGCCTATCCCGCCACGAAAGTGACAAATCAGACGGGGTAGAGCGGTTTGAGCTGTGAATCTGCCAATTTGGCATCATTGGCCAGGGCAGTCCTGGTCATGGCCAGGACTTGGCTTGCAATTTCAGTCACACTTATCTGGGCTGGATTCGCAGCATATTTTGCCCCCTGGATTTCATTCAGCAATGGACGGGTATTGGTGAGCAATTCCTGATAATCGTGATTTGATAACCGCCCTGAGGAGTTCTCCGCTTTCAGCCATTGCAGGAAAACGTTGCTGAAAGCAATGTCTCCAGAGGCTGCCATCTGAGTCAGCGCCTTCAGGTCCGATTTTGTGTGAATAGGCGCCTTCATTACTGGTTGTATTGCTTTTTTGTTGCGTGCACGCCACCAGGCCCAGGCAGTCAATAACCACAGCAACATGAATATGAAGGTAAGGATCACCCAGATATCGTTAGTATTACCCCTGTTGGGCAACACACTTTCCGGCTTGCCGACCTCTGGTTGATCAGTCGAAGAATCCGGCGTCACTGCGGAAGGCGGTGTGATTGGCGCTGAAGGCGTCTGGCTGCTGCCTGTACCCGTTACGGTAATTACCCGGCCAGGCAGCACTGCTTCACGAGGCTCATCATTAACCACATCCCACCAGGGAATACGGACCTCCGGCAAGGTATAGGTGCCACTCTGTAGGGCGATAATTGCCTGGGTTTCTTCCCGTTGACCGGTAAGACCCGCCGCATGTTCTTCTGTCGTAATATTGCCGGGCTCAGGGTAGACCTTCAGTCCATCAAACTGAGCTTTCGGTAACGGTGGCAGCTGCACACCTTCAAGGCCCAGTGCCTGCAGGGTAATAGTCCGGGTGAGGGAATCCCCGGTGTGCATTTCCCGTGAAGGGTCACTCCAGACATCCCGGATATTCAGGCTTTGCGCCGGCAACCATTGTTTGCCGGTAAAGGATGCCGGCGGCGCTTTAACTTTCACTTTTACTGCGGGGGAATATTCTTTACCAAATATACGGCGGCCTATACGTCTTTCTATCAGAGTGCCGGTAAACAATAACTGTGGGATTTCCAGCTCGCCTGCCTTCTGCGGGAAGACAGCATATTCCCGTTCGATCACACTGAAGCGGCGGCTGCCGATATAACGAGAATACTCTTTTTGTTTACCCAACTGTTTGAACATGGCATCTGGTAGATCCGGGTGCTCCAGTTCACCTCTGACCAGATCCTGGCTGTAGTAAAGCCTGACCTTGAAGATCAACTGTTGCTGGACATAAACCGTACTCTGGTCCACTTCCGCTTCCAGAAAGAGATCCTTGTCCTGATTGGGAGTGTCGCTTGCATTGTTGGAAACCTTGATCGTAATGGGACTGGTACTTTTGTTTTCATAGGTGATCGGCGGAATTATCAGTTCGCCCTCGTGTTTGGGCAACAAGGTGTAGTCCCAGGTAATCACTGAATTATTCTGGTTGTTTTCAATCTGCACGCGATAGCTCTGACGACGGTCGATAATTTCGAAATCATCTTCAATGGCGCCAAGGTCTGGTTGGGGCACTGAGAGGCTATTAAGGCTGAAAAGATCCAGAGTCGAAGAGACTTCGAGGCTGCTGGTGACGGTGAGCTGCAGCGATTCATTTTCGCGGATTTCCGTACGGTCAACACTGGCTTGAATATCCGCACGGGACTGTCCGGCAGCGAGCAACAACAATATAAAGCCGACAGCCATGACTAAACTGCTTAAGTTGAGAACCCTGCCTGAATGCTTCACTGCTACCATATCGTACGGCCTCCACCGTCACCTGATCGATTTCTTTTCTTGGATTGATACTGCTGCAGGAACTTTCTTCTCAAAAGTCCTCCGGGGTCGTCGGGGATGCGCCTTAGCCACTGTTCGGTTTGTTGCTCTTTCAGGTCAACATTGTCATCGCCCATGCCGGCAACCTGTGTGTCACTATCTTTGCTCTCGCCATTTTCTGTTTTATTTAAAGCAGTGGATTGCTGATCAGCCCCTTGCTTCTCCTTATTCTGCGCCAGTTGTTTGTCAGAACCTGCATTTTGCTCGTTCTGATCGGCTTTGTGCTCCTGTCCCTGAGAGTCTTGCTGTTGGTCGGGACCTTCAGAGTTCTGGGAAGAGCGGGTATTGTTTTGACCTTGTTGACCTTGTTGACCTTGTTGCTGGTCTTTATTTTGCTGGCTTTGCCCGTCCTGGGAGTTTTGTTGATCCTGCTGGTTTTCCTGAGACTGATTCTGGGACTGGTCTTTGGACTTGTTCGAAGAATCGGACGAGCGATCCCTATTCTTCTGTTGGTTCTGTTGCTGATTCTCCAGGAACTCTTCGAGTTTCTTCTTGTTGGTTTCTGCCGCTTCGAGCTGGGGATCAATATCTAAGGCCTGCTGGTAGGCTTTAAGGGCATCTTCAAATTGTTGTTGTTCCACCAGGGCGTTACCGCGGTTGAAGTGGGCCTCCGCACTATCAACACTCGAAAACGCTTTAGCGGCTGCGGCAAAATCGCCTTCTTTATATAACGCCATGCCTTTGTGCATTGAGTCCTGATATAGCGATGCGGCATCTTTATACTGTTGCTCATCATATGCCTGCTGCGCCTGTTGATCCGGGGTTTTCCACAGATCTTTCCAGCCGAATGCATAACTGTCCTGCGAGTTTAGGCAAATAATCAGCAGGCATAGCACTGCACCTGAGCGGCGGTATTGCCAAAGTACCATGACCACGATAGGAAACAACAACCAGTAGCCGGCGTCCTGCCAATCGAGACTGGTCTGGGTGTCACTGTTTTGCCCTCTTTCAAGTAATGTGTCGGGCAAGGTATAACGGATATCCTGGGAGTTCAGCGTCATTAAGTTGAAGCGTCCACCAGAGCCGGTGGCAATGTCACGCATGGCCTCAAAATTTGGTTTGGCCACCACAATGGATTCACCATCTTTGATAAAACCACGGTTTGGAATAGGGATGGGGCCGCCGTCTTCTGTGCCTACGCCGATGATCGAAAGCGATACTTTTGCGTCATTCAACAGTGAAGCGATTTTAGCAAGGTCCTGGTCTTCCACTCCGTCAGTCAGCATCAGGATTCTGCCTTGCGGACTTCCGGCCTGCTTTAGGGTGGCAATAGCGGTTTCAATACCTGCTGCAGCATTGCTACCCAGGTCCGGCATAATAAATGGGTCCAGTGCGGGAATCATGGCCTTAAGTGTGGCAATGTCCTCAGTCAGTGGCGTCACCACATGCGAGCTGCCGGCAAATACGACCAGTCCGGTCTGTCCTTCCTTACGCTGCTCAATCAGGTCGTACAACTTTTGCTGACCCCGTTTGAGCCGGTTCGGGGACTGGTCAGTTGCCAGCATGGAAAGGGATAAGTCAAATACCACCACGACGGGATCTTCTTTAATGCCTGCTGGTGTTTCCTGTTTGCTGAGTGTTGGTCCTGCCAGCGCGAGAAGGCCGAGCACAAGAATTACCGGCCAGCCCCAGGATTGCATCCTTTTGTTGTCCACAACACTTGCAGGTGCCAGTACCTTAAGGAACTCAGGAGGCAGAACCTGGCTCCAGGAATTGGATTGGCGGGCTTTTCTGCGCAGGATTCCCCATAAAAGAAATGCCAGCGGTAACAACCATAACGCTTCTGGACGTAGAAAATGGAAATCGGCAAGCATTAGTCGGTAGTCTCCGTTACAGGTTTGGCACCCTGAGGTACTGCTCGATATGTCGCGGGGCCGAAGCCATGAGCTTTATCCCCAGCAGGTATTCGAGTCGCCTTATTTCCTCCCCGAATGAGGCCGGTAACGTTTCCTGTGTGAAGCGACAGCCAGTCAAAACTCCAAAACAGCACCATCAATAACATGGCTGTGGCCAGGGGTAGGGCGTAATATTCGGTAACTGGCCGGTAGATCTGCTGTTCCTGTTCAATGGGCTCCAGTTGATTAATCGCTTCGTAAATAAGTTCCAATTCACCGGTATTGCGGGCTCGGAAATATTGGCCGCCGGTAACATCGGCGATCTGTTTTAGCAGCCTTTCGTCAAGATCAGCAGAAGGATTTTCTTTGCGATAGCCAAAAAGACCACGTCTCAGCACTTCATCTGCACCTATGCCGACGGTGTATATTTTGATACCCGCATCTGCCGCCAGATTGGCCGCCCGTTCCGGGCTGACTTCTCCTCCGGTATTGGCACCGTCTGTCAGCAATATAAGAATTCTGGCATCTGCAGGGCGCTCTCTGAGACGCTTAATCGCCAGACCTAAGGCATCACCTATGGCAGTAGCATTGCCTGCAATTCCCAGGGTTGCCTCTTCCAGCAGTCGGGTGACCGTAGTCAGATCAAATGTCAGGGGTGCCTGAATATAGGGTTGAGCGCCGAATAGTATCAGCCCCAACCGGTCTCCCTGCCGTTGTTGGGTAAAATCGCCCACGACGGACTTAACCACTTCCAACCTGGTGGCCTGAAAGCCTTTTAACAGCAGATCTGTCTCCTGCATGCTAGGGGAAATATCTACGGCCAGCATCAAGTCTCTGGCTTCTGTTTTTAAAGGAATGGGCTCGCCCAGCCATTGGGGGCGGGTACAGGCCAGAACCAGCAATGCCCAACTCAGCAGTAGTAATAGTTTCTTCCACAGCGGCCGCTGGGGTTTTGATGTGGCCGTGCCCTTATAGCCGGCCATTGCTTCTCTTGCCTGTTCGTAAAAAGGCACCTGTACGGCAGTGGAGACCGCAGTTTCCCTGGGATTACGCTGTTTCAGTAACCAGGGCAACGGCAGCAGAATGAATAGCCAGGGCCAGGCCAGGGTCAGCATTGTAACCTCCTGATCCATTGCTGAACTTGCTGGTAGACCGTTTCAGCAGTTTGTGGGTCATTATCCCCGACACAGTAAAGTTGTTCACAAAACAGCTGGATATCCTTGTGATATTTAGCGGGTAGTTTTTCAGTAAGAAATTGTTGCCAGTGCGAAACAGTCATTGCGGCAATCTGTGATTGTCCCCGTTGCAGGCAATATTGTTTTAGCACCAGATTGGCGGCCGGGCGAAACTCTGCAAACCTGGCGGTTTCTTTATGCTGTAGCCACTTCGAGTTGAGGGTGCGGCAGGCCATACGCTGAATCTTCTTGCGGTGATAAGCTTTGCCCGCCCAGCGAAGCAGAAAAAATAAAGCGACCAAAGCCAGGGCCAGCAGTAGCCACCAACCAACTGCAATGGGCCATTGGGCAATGGGCGTTGGTTCAATCACCTCATTTAGGCCGAGATCCTGTACCAGACTCATACTGCTGACTCCATAGCCGTATTGGCTGAGGCAGATCCGTTAGCGGTTACACCTTTGGAAAACTGTAGTGCCTGCAGTGCCAGAAATGGGTCATCCTGGGTGGATATACGGGCACAACCAATGCCAAGTTTGGAAAGCTGGTCAATAACTGCCTGTTGCCAGGAAGAGAACTGCTGTTCAAAGCGTTTTTCCATTTCTCTGTCCTGAGTATCCAGATCCAGCTCAGTCATACCGTTGGATAGCCTGAAGCTACCTGGAGGCAAGTGGGTTTCCAATGGGTCGAATATCTGAAAGGCCAGGATCTGACAATGGCGTTTTAACTCGAACAGTAGTTTCTCAGTGGTTTCATCAAATTGACGCCAATCCGAAACCAGGAAGCATTGGCTGCCAGGTCGGGCTATTCGGCGGAGCTCAATGAGAGCATCGTTAAGGTTAAAACTCGGAGGCTGTGGTAAGGGGAGCCGTAGTTGATGATTGAATTCATTGATACATTCGATCAACCGCAGTGCCTGTTTTTTATGTCTGGAAGGTTTGAATTCACGATGTCCCGAATCAGAAAACACCAGGCCGCCAATGCGGTCGCCATTGCTTAGGCCAGCCCAGGTCAATAGTGCGGCAATGTCTGCCGCCGTCACTGATTTAAAGGCACGGCGGCTGCCAAAGAACATGCTCGAGGACTGATCCACCAGCATTAGTACGGGGCGCTCCAGTTCCTCATGGAATACCTTGGTGTGCACCCTGCCGCGACGGGCAGTAACGCGCCAGTCGATGGAGCGGGGATCATCTCCGGATTGATATTGCCGGTGTTCAGCAAAATCAATACCGCGTCCGCGGAAACGCGACAGATGAGTGCCGGCGAGTTGCTGCAGTTTGCGGGGGTCAAATCGCAGGCTGAGCCGTGCGGCCATCACCCGATGCAGTAGCAATTCTTCAAGCTGAGAATAAGCACGGTGTTGCATATCTATCGGCTACCTTCAATCGCTGCGATTAAGGTACTGGAACCAGTTCGAGAATCCGGCTGATGACCTGGTCTGTGGAGACGCCTTCGGCTTCGGCTCTAAAGCTGGTGATCAGGCGATGACGCAGTACATCGTGACAAACTGCCTGCACGTCCTCAGGTGCGACAAAGTCTTTACCATTGAGCCAGGCGTGGGCTCGGGCGCAGCGATCCAGTGCGATGGTGGCACGTGGGCTACCGCCGTATTCCAACCATTGTGCTAATTGTGCGTCATAGGCCAGGGGCTTCCTCGACGCCATGATAAGTTGCACGATGTATTGCTCAACCGGCTCTGACATATACAAATCAAGCACCGCATTACGGGCACTGAAGAGATCTTCCTGGGTCAGTTGCATTGTGATTCCCACTTCTCCCGAAGCCGCTTCCTGGCGAGCCAGGCGCAAAATTGCCAGCTCGGATTCAGCGTCCGGATAGTCGATATTCACATGGAGCAGAAAACGGTCGAGCTGGGCTTCGGGCAGAGGATAGGTACCTTCCTGTTCGATGGGGTTTTGGGTTGCCATAACCATAAACAGACTGCCCAGGGGATAGCTGCGACCGCTCACAGTAACCTGGCGTTCGGCCATGGCCTCCAGCAAGGCACTTTGAACTTTGGCGGGTGCGCGGTTAATTTCATCCGCAAGAATCAGGTTATGGAAAATCGGGCCCGGGATAAATTCAAATTTGCCGGTCTCTGGCCGGTAAATATCTGAACCGGTGAGATCTGCCGGTAACAAATCAGGCGTAAACTGCACTCTCTGAAAATTGCCTTCCAAAGATTGAGACAACTCTTTTATCGCCTTGGTTTTGGCCAGCCCGGGGGCTCCTTCGACCAAAAGATGGCCATCGGCTAGCAGAGCTATCAGAAGCCTGTCCAGTAGCTGGGTTTGACCGATGATACGTTGGCTTAGATGATTTTTTAGTTCGGTAAAAGTGTTTTGCAATGACATCTGAATTCCAAATTTAAAACGGTGCAGCTGGCAACTTTTGGGGATCTCCAACTGTTGCCGTCATAGGCTGTAATGCCCGTTACATTATCGTTATAGGGTGGAATGTGGAGGAATTATGCAATCGCTCCTGAGGCATCGCCATTAATTATTAGTCATATCCTGGTAACACCGGCAATTTCTGACAGCTGAACTATTCTTAACCTGTATGCCTTTTAGCCATACTCAAGCCGGTATTTCTTCTGGTGATATAAATATTGCTCCGGCCTTGCGGGAATCGGGGCTACCTTTTATCCGACAACCATGAAATCAAAACGTCAAATTGCACCTGCTGTTATCAATTGGATATTGGTAATGGACATAGGTATTAGAAACGGGAAATTACGTACATATAGCGCCTAATTGACCGTGGATAATCGTTTTTCTAACCTGCAATGGTCGAATAGCGCAGGAGTACATGAGCGTATTTATAACAAGAAGGTGAGTGATGAAACAGGTCAATGTGGAGACGAAAGAACAATTCTTTTCGCTGTTGGAAAATGAATTAAATCAAAGGCTGGAGCCCAGTCTGGCCGCCGAAGTGAATCGGTTTTCTCGTCTCTATCTTGAAATGTCGCCATTGGAGGAAGCACTGGGGCGACGGTTATCAGATATTTATGGCTCCATAATGGCATGCTGGCACTTTATCCAGGAGCATCATTTCAATCAGCCGAAAGTGCGGGTATTCAACCCGGACCTGGATGAGCATGGCTGGCAATCCACCCACACCATTATCGGCATACTCCATGAAAATATGCCGTTTATTGTGGACAGTATTCGTATAGAGCTAAACCGCCGTGAGTTGAACATTCACTCCATTCAACAGGCGGTTTTGTACATAGAGCGCGACAAGCAGGGTCAGTTCAAACACGTTCTCGGGCGTGATGAAGAACGCCCGCGGGAACTAGGTGAATCCATTCTCTATATTGAAGTGGACCGCCATAATGATGATGAACACCTGGCAGAAATAAGAACCGCTCTTGAATCCGTGCTGGCGGAGGTGCGTACAGCGGTAGCGGATTATCCGCAGATGAAAGGACATGCGTTACGCCTGATTGAAGAACTGAAAGTCGAGGTTCCGACACTCAAGAAAACTGACCAGAAGGAAGCCCAGGATTTCCTTAAATGGCTCTCAGAAGATCACTTCACCTTTCTTGGTTACGATGAGTACGAATTTAATAAGCAGGGCAAGGATGTCATTCTGCAGCAAGTAAAGGGGTCAGAGCTTGGTATTTCCAAGAGTCATCAGGAGCGACCACCGACCATTAAGCTGGGCGACCTTCCCAAACGTACTGCCAAAGAACTGCTGCAGGCGGACATTTTTGTGTTCGCCAAATCCTCCCAGCGCTCTATCGTGCATCGACCTGCTTATCCTGACTATATTGCCGTGAAGAAATTTAACGACAAAGGTGAAGTTGTCGGAGAGTGCCGCTTCCTGGGGTTATATACCTCCAGGGTATACCAGCAACCACCGGAAGAAATTCCATTGCTGCGGCGGAAGGTGAAATACATTATTCGTAAATCAGGCTTTAATCCTTCCGATTATGCCGGTAAGGAAATCGATCAGATTCTTTCCGTTTACCCCCGTGACGAACTTTTCCAGATCCATCGTGATGAGCTGTACGAAGTTGCCATGGGCATTATGTATATCCAGGAACGACGGAAGATAAGGCTGTTTATACGGGAGGATCTATACGGCCAGTTTGTCAGCGCCCTGGTATTCGTACCACGCGACTTGTACAGCACCGAATTGCGAATCAAAATTTCCGACATTCTGGTTGAAGCCACCAAAGCCGAAGACGTCGAGTTCACCACCTTCTTCTCAGAGTCCGTGCTGGCCAGAACTCAATTTACGCTTAAGGTTCCTCAGGTCGAGCGCCGGGTACTGAAAGCTCAGGAGCTGGAAAACAAGATTATCGCCGCTGCCCAGTCCTGGCAGGACGGATTGATGGAGAGTCTGTATGAGGCTCACGGTGAGGAACTCGCCAATACCTATATCAATGCCTACGCTCATGCATTTAATGCCAGTTATCGGGAGACGTTTTCTCCCCGCCGCGCTGTCATTGATATTGATCATATTGCCTCGTTAAGGCAAGACTCACCTCTGGCCATGAGTTTCTACCGGGCCATTGAAGAAGATGAAAGCATTCTTCACTTCAAACTGTTCCATGGTGATGAGCAGGTACCGTTGTCTGATGTATTGCCTCTATTCGAAAACCTCGGATTACGGGTGCTTGGCGAACATCCTTTTGAGACCATTTCCAGAAACGGCACTGTTGTCTGGATTCATGATTTCGCCCTGCAAAGCCGTGATAGCAGGGTTATTGATATTTCCAAGATCAGGCAGAAATTTGAACAGCTGTTTTACAAGGTCTGGACTCAGGAAGCCGAGAACGACATATTTAACCGACTGGTGCTGGCAGCCCACATGGACTGGCGGCAGATATCCATGTTCCGGGCATATGCACGCTATATGCGGCAAATTCGCTTTAGCTACAGCCAGGATTTTATTGCCCAGACCCTGGTGAATCATGTCGATATTGCTGATCTGATATTCAGACTGTTTGAAGCCCGGTTCAATCCGGCCAAAATTCAGAGTCTGGCCCAGTGTGGTGCCGCGCAGCAGAAACTGGAAATTGAAATTAACCAGACTCTGGACAGCGTGGAAAACCTCAGTGAAGACCGCGTGCTGCGTCGGTATGTGGAGCTGATCAAGGCCTCACTGAGAACCAACTATTATCAGACAGACGAACACGGCCAGCTGAAATCCTATATGTCCTTTAAGGTCAGCCCGAACGATATTCCTGAAATGCCGCTGCCGCTGCCCCTGTTTGAAATATTTGTGTATTCCCCTCGAATGGAAGGTGTGCATTTGCGTGGCGGCAAGGTGGCCCGTGGTGGCCTGCGATGGTCAGATCGCTTTGAAGATTACCGTACTGAAGTGTTGGGGCTGGTTAAAGCCCAGCAGGTGAAAAATTCCGTTATTGTGCCAGTCGGTGCCAAAGGCGGTTTTGTCGCCAAGCATCTGCCGGAAAATGACCGCGAAGGTATGCTGCAGGAAGGTATCTCCTGTTATAAAACCTTTATTCGTGGTCTGCTGGACATTACCGATAACCTGAAATCCGGTGAAGTTGTTCCGCCCTTGAAAGTTATCCGCCACGATGAAGACGATTACTATCTGGTTGTTGCGGCAGACAAAGGGACAGCTACTTTCAGTGATATTGCTAACTCACTGTCGGAAGAATATGACTTCTGGCTTGGTGATGCTTTTGCCTCGGGTGGCTCACAAGGGTATGACCATAAGAAAATGGGTATTACCGCAAGGGGTGCCTGGGTATCCGTGGAGCGTCATTTCCGCGAAATGGGCATTAATACTGCTAAAGACAAATTTTCTGTGGTGGGCGTTGGAGATATGTCCGGCGATGTATTCGGTAATGGCTTGTTGCGGTCTGAAACCACTGAGCTGGTGGCAGCCTTCAACCACATGCATATTTTCGTTGATCCGAATCCAGATGTGGCAGAAAGCTTCAAAGAACGCCAACGCCTGTTTGCGTTGCCTCGTTCATCCTGGACCGACTACAACGACAAACTGATTTCCAAAGGTGGCGGAATTTTTGCCCGGAGCGCCAAGTCCATTCCGATCAGTCCTGAAATGAAAGCCCGCTTCGGCATCAAGCATGACCGCATGCCGCCGAATATGCTGATCTCCCATTTGCTGAAAGCTCCGGTGGATCTGCTCTGGTTTGGTGGTATCGGAACATACATCAAAGCCTCTCACGAATCTCATGCCGACGTTGGGGACAAAGCCAATGACAGTTTACGGGTTGACGCTAAAGATCTGAAAGTCAAAGTAATCGGCGAAGGGGGCAACCTGGGTATGACCCATCTAGGTCGCATCGAATACTCTTTTGCCGGTGGCCGCCTGAACACTGACTTTATCGACAATGCCGGTGGTGTGGATTGTTCGGATCATGAGGTCAATATCAAAATTCTGCTTAACGAAATTGTGGCAGAAGGTGATATGACCATGAAGCAGCGTAATAAATTGCTGGTGGATATGACGGAAGATGTTTCCGAGTTAGTGCTGATGAATAACTACCGTCAGACCCAGGCTCTGAGTATTGCCGAACATGATACTGCTAACAGGATTGAGGAATATCGCCGTCTCATTGCTTATCTGGAATCCATCGGCAAGCTGAACCGTAGTCTCGAATTTATTCCTGATGATGAGACGATCACCGAGCGGAAATCTATGAAGCGAGGTCTGGTAAGGCCCGAACTCTGTACACTGATTTCCTATGTTAAAGGCTGGATGAAAGAGCGCTTGATCGACAGCGATATTCTCGATGACGAATATCTGGCGGGTGAGCTGAATACGGAGTTCCCCGAAATTCTGGTGAAGAAATTTGGCCCGCAACTGAAGGAACACCGTTTGCGTCGCGAGATTGTAGCCACCCAGGTTGCCAATGACCTGGTGAATCATATGGGGATCACTTTTGTTGAACGCTTGCGGCAGTCTACCGGCGCATCCATTCCGGCAATTGCCCAGGGTTATGTGATCGCTCGGGATGTTTTCCGCATGCAGTCCCATTGGGAGCAGATTGAAGCTCTGGATTATAAAGTCTCCAGTGCCATGCAGATCGAAATGATGTCGGAACTGATTCGTCTGGTGCGACGTGCCACGCGCTGGTTCCTGCGTAATCGGCGCAGCGAGTTGAATGTACTGAGCAACATGGATAAGTTTGCCAAAGGTATTGCTCAGATCGCCCATGGCTTCAAGGATCTGCT
Source organism: Hahella sp. (assembly GCA_050299855.1). Lineage (GTDB taxonomy): Bacteria > Pseudomonadota > Gammaproteobacteria > Pseudomonadales > Oleiphilaceae > Hahella. Next base: position 4,000 of record JBNKWQ010000043.1, on the reverse strand, counting down.
GACCGGGGAGCAGCTCGAACTCTGGCAGAAACGTTACGACGAATACACTGAGGCCGGTGTAACGGAAGAGCTGGCCGAAACCATTGCCGGTGCGCCGTTCCTGTATTCGGCCTTAGGTATTATCGAAGCTCAGGAACAGACCAAGGCCGATCTTGGCTATGTGGCTCAAGTCTTCTTCCGCCTGGGAGAATCGCTTGATCTGCAATGGTTCGGCCATCAGATCAACATCGCTCAGCCGACTTCGCACTGGCAGGCGTTGGCGCGGGAAAGTTTCAGGGAAGATCTGGACTGGCAGCAACGGGCACTCACGGTCGGTGTTCTGAGGCTGAAAGATGCTCCTGAAGATATCGACAACCGCATCTCCACCTGGGCAGGGTCTTACACTGATCTGCTGGAGCGCTGGAAGTCCATGCTGACTGAACTCAAAGCCGTGAAGGATCCGGAATTTCCGATGTACTCCGTCGCTTTGCGGGAATTACTGGATCTGGCCCAGAGCACGACACATGCTACTCAGGGGCAACCCTGCTAGATGAAGCCGGTGTTTCAAAATAGCGCCTGAGTATCGGCACTTGTGCTAAAGTAAGCCCGTTTGAGAAACCTCTTTCGGGCTTTTTTTATACGCTATTTAGTCTCCTATGAAACAAGTTATTGTCGACATACATATATCTGCGGATGAATATCTAAAGCATTACAAGGGCGCTGCTTCCACTGTGACTGCCAGGGCCCGCGATGGCAGGAGTATTAACTTTCCTACTGGAATCTTGCAGCGATTTGTTACTCGTGAAGGAATCAGCGGCAGCTTTGCCATTTATTTCGACGACGCCAACAAATTTGTGTCAATCGAACGTCTTCAGGCTTAAGTCGGCAAAATAAGGATAAAACATTGAGTAAGTTAACGGCCGATGTGGTAATTATCGGAGCGGGTGCAGCAGGGTTGATGTGTGCGATCACTGCAGGCTATCGGGGCCGTAGGGTGCTGGTGCTTGATCATGCCAACAAACCGGGGAAGAAAATTCTGATGTCCGGTGGCGGCCGATGTAACTTCACCCATCTAAATTCCACGCCGGCCAACTTTCTGTCAAATAACCCCCATTACTGTATTTCAGCCCTCAAGCGTTATACGCCGCAGCATTTTCTGGAGTGGGTGGAACGGCACGGCATTGAGTATTTTGAGAAAACACCGGGTCAGTTGTTCTGCCGGCATAGTGCCAAGGATATTCTCAATATGCTGCTCACAGAAGCCGATTGGGCGGGTGTGGAGATTCATTTACAGACATCGGTGGATGCCATTACCAAGGAACAGTCGGGTTATAACCTGCATACCTCCATTGGAGAGATTCAAACCGATTCGCTGGTAATTGCTTCTGGCGGATTATCCATTCCCACCATGGGAGCCTCTCCGTTCGGCTATAAAGTAGCCGAGCAGTTTGGGCATCAGGTATTGCCGACACGGGCAGGTCTGGTACCTTTCACGCTCCAGCCTCAGGATCTGGAACGTTTTGCATCACTATCGGGCGTGGCAGTTGATGCTGTTGTTTCAAATATCATTTCATCTGGAAACTCTCAGCCAGGTGCGTCAAGAACAAACAATGAGGGCATCAGTTTTAAAGAACCTGTCCTGTTTACCCATCGTGGAATCAGCGGTCCCGGTATCCTGCAGATATCCAGTTACTGGAACCCAGGAGAAGAAGTCAGCATCAAGCTTCTAGCGGATATTGATAAACTGGAAGAACTTAAGGCCTTTCGCTCGCAATACCCGAACCGGAATATCGAACAATTCCTGACACAGCTGCTGCCGAAGCGTTTGGCTCAAGTATTGTGCGAATGGAAAGACTGGACAGATGTTTTGCAAACCTGTTCCCAACATCGATTGGCCGATATTGCCGGTGAACTGGATAACCTGCATATCAAACCCGGTGGCACCGAAGGCTACCGCACCGCGGAAGTTACCCTTGGAGGGGTGAATACCCGCGAATTGTCTTCCAAAACCATGATGTCCAACCTTCATGAAAACCTGTTCTTTATCGGCGAAGTCGTGGATGTCACCGGACATCTGGGAGGCCATAACTTTCAGTGGGCCTGGGCTTCGGGATTTGCTGCAGGGCAAGTGGTTTAATTTGTATTCGTGAAATTCGAACGATGACGGTTTGAATTGGAGGAAGACAATCTTTTACATTGTTCTATCAAAATAAAGTCTAAGCATCTGAAAAATAAGATTAAAATATTGTCTTCGTTTGCGTGTTCTATAAGGTAAAATTTCTTTTTATCGCCGTTAGGTTTCAACCTTCCGGTACTGGCTTAAACTTAACTTCGTCCTTAGGTTAGCGTATTGCTCAGCTATAGAAGATTAGCTTTCGACTCAAAGCGGACATTGCTTGTGTTGCAATTATTGGTTGAATCCACCTTTGTGCAACTAACGCAAAGCTTTGGGGCCGTAGCGTAGCGAAGGTTCCAGCCGCGCTTTTTGCGGCGACAAGAGCGCCTTATTAGCAGTCCGATATTGCACCGTTTTCACTCCCGTTACTATCTTCAGAAAGCTTTTCATGGATTACTGTTGCTAGATATTTGCTACCGCCCGCCCCAGCTAAACCTGCAACTATCACTAAAAGTAACCACCAACCAGGCCCAGTGGCATTTTGCCAATCTGTAAGGCCTTTATGGATTACTGTGGCTCCCCACATTAGAACTGCAGAAACAACCGAAAAAAAGCCACCATGGCTTGCTAGACTTTGAAATTTAATTAATCTGAAAGGCTTCTTTTGAATCGTAATATAGCTACATATTGATACCGAAAAAATCAGAACTACTGACATCGCCACTACAAAGACTGGCGTTGGTATTGAGACTATAGGCACTCTCGCAGTATCAAACACTATCGTAATCCGGTTAGGCAAGTCGGAGTATGTGGCCACACACGCACCAAGCCCCAGTATGAGACAAAATACAGGGTAAACAACACCAAGAACTAATTTTGCAATATTAGCCATACCAAACTCTCTCCTATGCCCTCATTCGTGTGGGTTCACTTCGCTACTGCAACGCTCTTGTTTAAACCGTGTAGGAGACAGCTGCGCTTGTTAGCTGCAAATCTGCAGTGGAAAATATGGGCAACAATTTACTTGGGGATCATATGAAACCAAGAAAATGGCTTCGCTTATATTCTCTAACCCAGCAAATGTATGCCCCTCAAGGTATTCTTTAACCTTATTTGCAGGCAACTCCGGCTCATCAGTAAAAACTACGACGCTATAACCACCTTCATAGGGGGGATCTTTGAGCTTGGGGAATTTTGAATCCTTTTGTACAAGCAAACCCTGAAGCCGGTTAAGAAATTTTTCACAATTCCATTCTTCCCAGTCATATTGCGCTCCAGCTTTAGCTCGCTTAATTGCCTCACCTTCAACAAGCTCAGTAACTTCAATAGCGACCCGCCTAGAGCGAGCATCTACGGCCTCACAATCCGGAGGGTCATTACCGCGCCCTCTCATCCGCAAATCTTTATAAGGAAGCGATTTATTCATTTCCATGGATTCAAATAGAGACTTCAGCACTCCCCACTCTTCAAGGTCTCGATCCGTCGCCCATCCGAAAAAATCAGCATAACCACGCGCTTTTTCCCTCGTGGCCTTCATAGCTTTTGCAATTTGAGATTTCTCTTCAGGTGTCATATCAGCTAACGAGCCTGTAGAAAAACCTTCGCGAGACACGCTTTCCCACCGACTTCTCAAATTAAATTAATTTTCCCAACTTTGCCCCAGCTTTCCGCCCAGTGCAATCACCCGTTCCGGTTTCGCCGAAGCAGGTCCAATAATCGCTGTTACTGGGACTCTGCGTGGGCTTTCCTAGCCCCCAGTTAGGCGGCTAACGCCCCATAATTCATCAGCTTCTCAATGTTATGAACCATGCAGTAGAGCTGCCATTGGCCCTGTACCTTACGCTTGCCTCGTAAGCTAAACCGGTTCAACTTTTTGTTGGTGGTGATGTTGCCAAACACCGGTTC
>JBNKWQ010000042.1:0-257009 GCA_050299855.1 Hahella sp. | reverse complement strand
GCACCTTTTGGGCAGAAGGTGGTTAACCCTGCTGCCGCTACCGAAGAACGGGTTGGCTATACCGGCAAACTGCATGACAATGATACCGGGTTGTCGTATTTAAATGCCCGCTACTATGATCCTGTCGTTGGGCGGTTTATGGCGGTGGATCCGGTTGGGCCGGTTCAGGGGGGAGTGGGACATCTTAATAGGTATGTTTATGCGTACAACAACCCATTTAGATATACAGATCCTACTGGACTGGCATCCGAAGAAGCGCAACTACTGGATGGGGCTCTGGATCCTAGTCTTACTAAACCTAACGATGGTTGTACTTGTAGGTCTGGTGGGTTTTGGGGGGCTCTGGGAGATCTGTTTAGCGGGATTCAACTAGGCCAATCAGAAAAAAGGAAGGGATATACTGGTATCGCTAAAATTGATCTAGGTATAGAAGCAGCCCTAGGCATATTGCTTAGTTCAACTGATGAGGATGAAAATGGGGGTGACGAAGAAACTGCTTTACCAGATGACGCTTGGCATAAAAATGCACCACAACAAGTTGAGCCGGGGACTAAAACGTTAGACCACAATAAGTACAATCCCAAAACTGGAGAGTTAGAAACATCAGAAGTTGAATATGATGAATATGGGCGGCAGATAAAGCGAACTGACAATACTGACCATGGTTATCCCGAAGATCATTCAGCTCCCCACTCTCATACATATGAGTATGGCCCAGGTTATGGTCCAAAAGGAAAAGAAACGAGGATAAATCTATGATAGATATAGATGGCCTAAATGCAAAACTTATCAGTAACAATTGTGTTATATCTATACATATTGATATGGAATTTGATGAATTAAGTTATAGTTTGTTATTGACACTTTCTGATTCCGAAAAGATTGGTGCTAAACAGATATCGTTATTTTTTAGAGATGTGAGTAACTTACATTTATCGGAAATAGGGGGGGGGTTGACACAGTTTATGAACCTAAAAATAGAAAGATTAAATTCTGGCCTAGATAGGATTAGGTATAGTCTGATTGATGTCGAGGGTGAAAAAATTTCCTTTGGATTCTCTTATGTTAACGAAATAGTTTGATGATATATCCAGACAATAAAGGGGATGGATCTATTTTAGACCCCAGACAGTAGCTGATCTCAGCTATACCTTTGACAAGGCTGGGAACGTGAAATCTATCTCTGATCACTTTGTGAGTAATCGATCAGTGAATGGGCTGGGTTATGACGGTCTTGATCGTCTCACAGTAGTGAATGGACCTTGGGGAAGCGGTAGTTTCCCCTATGACAAAAAAGGCAATGACATCCTCAAAACAAATCCAAAAACCGATAATACAACATCCCCATCGCCAACAACGGTGACCTGAACTTCGCCCCACCCGGAAAGGTCATGTGCCTCACTCTCTCGAAATGTTCAATTCGCCGGGTCTCACCATGCATACTTTCAGCAATCAATCGACCGGCCATATGGGTGGCATTCAGCCCATGCCCGGCATAGGCTTGGGCGTAATATACGTTAGGGCGCAGGCGGCCGATTTGCGGCAGACGATTGGCACCAATGCCGATCATACCGCCCCATTGGTATTCAATTTTCACATCTCGCAAGACAAGGACATCCACCCATTGACATAACCAGTCAAGCTTTCTAGACTGAGGCTGTATATTCAACCAGTATCCGGAGTTATGGATGACTTGCACCAGAAAAGAACTGATTTCCCTCACCGATACCCCGTATTACCACTGCATTGCCCGGTGTGTACCCCTATTTAAATTACCAAGAAATGCAAATTCTAAATCATCCCTATTTCAAATATTCAGTTTAATAATTTGGGACTTATAACCGATTACTTCATCTTTTCAGGCACATTAAACGCTTCGGGAACGTTTGTAGTACAAGGCGCTTGGCAAGGGAGAGGAGCTCCGCTTCTCCCCCGTTGCATCCCTCTCGGGCACTCTAAAATTACCAGTTTTGATCAGAAGCAATACCGACAGATCTTTTGGCCCTTTAATCATCAATCAGCACATTCATCTCCCAACACCCTGATCAAAGTAGCCGCTGTTTTTCCGGTAAATCACAATGAAAAGTCACTTTTGAGAGGCAACAACTTGCGCCAATCCAATATAAATCAATAATTTTAATTGACAGACTCTAAGCTCTAGCTTGCTTTTATGCTTAGTATTTAGCTTATCGGTATTCTTATGGATGTTGCAAGTCTGAGAAAGAGACTAAATCTTAGCCAAGCCCAGTTTGGCAATCTGTTTGGGGTTCACTCCATGACAGTCAGTAAGTGGGAGAGGGGTATTCTCCAGCCTACTGACTATCAGCGTGCCCTTATGATGGATTTCGAGAAGGCCGCGAAGAAAGAAGATGTCCAGAAAACCATTGGCACTGTTCTTGTCGGTGCAGGAATTGCCGCCGCACTTTATTTACTACTTAAAAACTCAAGAGACTAGGAGAAAAAACATGTATCCCATAGGGGCAAAACTGGAAGTCAACTGCGGACTATACAGGCACGTATCCTCATATATTGGAAACGGCTATGTCCTGCATAACAGCCGTGAACGTGGTGAGGAACTTGTTCCGCTTCACATCTTTTCTGAAGGCAAGAAAATCTCGGTCGCATCTAGCGGTGTAGTAGACATGGCCGCCTTTCTGCATAGAGTTAGGCAGGTTCTCGCCAATCCCCAAGCTTACAACCTGATTTTCAACAATTGCGAGGACACCGCTTCGCGTGTGAGAGACGGGGTGGCCTCCAGTCCCCAACTGTTTAGCTACGGCCTTTTGGTGTTACTGGCTACTGGGGTGTTTATATATTCGAGAGGGGCAAGGGCATAATTGAGGGCGGTAAAATATCTGATTGTCGCACCAGCAATCGGTATTGGCTTATTTGATGAGCCTATATCGTTGCATACGCTAATCTCAATCGTCTGCATTCAATGGATGTCCACGTCTTTTTCTTTTGACGTACGTCTTTGACGTCTTTGGGTTTACGAGTATAAAAAAATGAACAGACCATTCTACGTTTATGTCGATGTTGACGAAACTTTCGTTAGAAATTATGGGGCTAAACGAATTCCTATTCCTCAGGTCATCGCGCATGTGAAGGCGCTACATGCTGAGGGAGCTATACTCTATTGCTGGAGTTCCGGAGGCGCTGAATACGCCCGTGCGAGTGCCAAAGAATTTGGTATAGAGAATTGCTTTGCTGGATTTCTGCCTAAGCCAGAAGTGGTTATTGACGATATGCCGTTTTCTGAATGGAGAAACTTGCTGCAAATTCATCCGAATAAGTGCCATGGAAAGCCAGTGATGGAATATCAGGAAGAGTTAGCCAGATAAATTCAGTTAAAAAGCAGCAGCGGACTGGTTCAACGATAAGTCGACATACCCACAAAGTCTGTCGAGCTCCCGCTTACTTCCCCCCTCCAAACCAACCCCCATTGCCAAACCTAAAGCCGTCCATGTATTGTTTCCTAAATAATGTATGTTTCTTGCATACTGTAAAGGTGGCGGACGATTAAGGCGCGACTTGATACCGTTTCTAACAACCGTTTTAATTTGTGATTGAAGTGTCCTTATCGCGACACTTGTTTATCTGACTCAGAGAGACTTCATGCTGGAACCCTTAAAGACGCTTAGAGAGATTTTTCAGGATGCCGCTGACTTGAGAGCGGCCAGAGATCTTTTGGAGTTGATTGTCGATAGGGTTCAGCAATCCATGTCGGCGGACGTATGCAGTATCTATCTTCTCGAACCTGAGGCGGCTGAACTGGCATTGGTCGCCACACGAGGCCTGGAGCAAACCTCTGTGGGGCAGGTGAGTCTGCGTGTTGGGGAAGGGTTGGTTGGCTATATCGCCCGTCACCAGTCGTTGTTGAATGTTGACAATGCCAGTCAGCATTCGAGTTTCAAATATTTTCCCGAAACCAGGGAGGAACGTTATTCGGCCTTCCTGGGTGTGCCCATTATCAGCTTCCGTAAGTTGATTGGTGTTATTACGGTTCAGAAAAAGGAAGCTGCCTTCTTTTCAGATGAGCAGGAAGCTTTTGTTATCACCATTGCTGCTCAATTAGCCGGTCCGTTGGGGCAGTGGGTGCATGCGGAAGATGTGAAGACGTTGCTGGTGCAACCGGACATTCCAATACAGGCTAATCTGAAATTTCAAGGCGTTAAAGGTGCCGCAGGCATGGCAATCGGCCGGGTACACTGGCAAATGAATGCCCTGGAACTGGCGTCTGTCCCAGATCGTACAACAGCTAACCCTGATGCAGAGTTGGAGAGGTTTTCCCAGGCATTGCAGCAAGCCAAGGATGAAATGCGAACCAGCGGGCAACGCATGGAAGGCTCTTTGCCTAAAGATGTACTGGCGCTTTTTGGGGTTTACCGCATGATACTGGAAGATAAGGGACTGTCTTCTGAAACTGAACAATCTATCCGTGAAGGATGGAGCGCACCCACTGCGTTGCGTAAGACGGTTGAGGCCCATGCCCGCATTTTTGCCAAAATGGACGATCCGTATCTGCAGGCCAAAGCGGATGATATCCGGCATATCGGAAACAGTATTTACGCCAATTTGGTCGGCGATGACAGCGTTGGGGATACCAATGTCAGCGAACCGACGATTCTGGTAGGCCGGGATATCAGCATTACCGATATTGCCCAGTTCCCCCCCAAATATCTGGCGGGGATCGTCTGTACCGGCGGTTCTACTTTGTCGCACATTGCTATTCTTGCCAATGCGCTGGGCATACCGGCGGTCATGGGGGTGGGAGAGATTAACCCTTCACAGATTGATCAGACTGAAGCTGTGATTGATGGTTACCGGGCCGTAGTGGTCTTCAACCCGGTACCTAACCTGCGCAAGGAATATCGCCGTCTGGCCCGGCAGGAAGCCAAATTTATCAAAGGCCTGGAAGGCCTTCGTGATCTGCCGGCCGAAACGCCTGACGGCTATCGTATACGGCTTTATGCCAACACAGGATTGGTGGCTGACATTTCCCCCGGGCTGTTGCGAGGGGCGGAAGGTGTGGGACTGTATCGCTCTGAAATACCTTTTATGTTGCACGAATCTTTCCCTTCGGAAGATGAACAGGTACAGATCTATCGCAAGATCCTTGAAGCATATGCGCCTAACCCGGTGCATATGCGTACGCTGGATATCGGCGGGGATAAAAACCTGCCTTATTTCAGCTTCGCTGAGGAAAATCCGTTTCTCGGCTGGCGTGGAATTCGTTTCACTCTCGACAATACCGGTATCTTTATTAGCCAGATCCGGGCCATGCTGCGGGCTTCCCAAGGACTGAATAATCTGAAAATCCTGCTGCCGATGGTGAGTCAGTTAGAAGAGTTGCGCGCTTTCTATGCCTTGCTGGACGAAGCTTTGGAACAATTGCATGAGGCTGGCGAAGAGGTTCAGCGTCCGCAGGTGGGTGCCATGATCGAAGTGCCCTCCGCCATGGTCATTCTGAAAGATATTGCCCGTCTGGTGGACTTTGTCTCTATCGGCAGCAATGACTTTACCCAATACATGCTGGCCGTGGATCGTAATAATCCCAAAGTATCCGATCTATATAACTGGCTGAATCCCGCCGTTCTAAGGTCCATCGGTGGAATAGTGAAAACTGCGAGAAAGTTGAAGCTTCCTATCAGTCTGTGTGGTGAGATGGCAGCGGACCCTGCATCCGTACTATTGCTGCTGGGGATGGACATTGAGATGCTCAGCCTCTCTGCTTACAACCTGCCCAAGAGCAAGCTGGTCATCAGAACAGTGACCCATCAGCGAGCCCAGGAATTATGGCGAAAAGCACGCCGTATGACTGATGAGGTTAAAATCAGAAAAATGCTGGAGAAGGAACTGGATAGCCTAGGCTTGGGTGGACTGATTCGGGCCGGTGCCAATTAACGCTTCATATTCTCATCCTTTTGGATAATTTAAGGCGATAAGTATCACCCAAACAGGTGAATTCTACCGCGGTTCCCTTTGGCATAATGCTCTCCGTATTCGCTCGCAGTAACAGCGGAAATTCCAACAACAAAAACAAAACTGGAGAGCACTAAATGAAAAGGCTACTCACCGCAGTAGTATCCTGTTGCCTGTTCCTTATGGGATCAACGGCATTCGCAGATACTTATACCAAGACCAAATATCCAATCCTGCTTGTACACGGCGTTACCGGCTTTGACTACCTTGGTGGTCTTATCGGTTACTTCCACACCATTCCCTATAACCTGAGTCGCTCAGGGGCAACTGTTGACGTGGCCAGCGTGTCATTTGTTAACGGCAGCTGGGAGCGTGGCGTACAGCTGAAAAACTACATCAATTCCCTCGGTTATTCCAAAGTAAACATCATGGCCCACAGCCAGGGTGCGCCTACTTCCAGGGTTGCTGCTCATCTGAATCCTTCCAGGATCGCCTCGATCACCTCTATTGACGGTGTTAACCAGGGCTCCAAAGTGGCGGATGTTCTGCGCGGTGTGATTCCACCGGGGTCACCTGTGGAAGGCAGCGCCAATGCCATTGCCAACGCTTTAGGTGGATTGATCAACTTACTGTCCGGTAATAACAATCCGCAAAACGGCATTGCTGCACTGGAGACCCTGACGACGGAAGGCACCCGTCAATTGAATGAAGCGTTGGGCTGGAAAGGCGTCAGCCAGACTTACTGCTCAACCAAGGGTGAAGATGTCTGGTATGGCTCCAACAAGATCAAGTTTTTCTCCTGGACCGGCAGCAGTGTCGTCACCAATATTTTTGACCTGTCTGATGGCTTCCTTGCTGTAACTGGCCTGTCCTTTGGCGGTGAAGCCAATGACGGCCTGGTAGCTGCTTGCGCGACTAAAATGGGGACAGTCATCGGTACCCATTATTCAACCAACCATATCGATGCCATCAACCATCTGTTTGGCATTCGTTCTCTCTGGACCAACCCGGTTTCACTCTACAGGAGCCAGGCTAACCGTCTCAAGAACAAGGGCCTGTAACATAGATGACATTGGTCTGTATCTGATTTGGGTTCCGACCCTGACCTGAGTTTCAGGCACGCCGTACTTTCAGGGAGTGATAAGTACGGCTTTTGACAGGTTTAGTTTGAGAGGATTGATTGAGAGGTTGCAGCATGATGATGTTATCCCGTTACCAAAAAACCCTAATGATGGCCAGTATTATGCTGGCGTCCCTGATGCTGTTATTTGCCGGCTGGCTGTGGCTGCACCGAGTCCCCAGCGTCAGCTCCAATCCGGGGCCCGCCAACATATCTGACGCGGCTACACAAGTGCAGGTTGATGGTCAGGCAGCAGTATCCGGTTTACCTGAAAGTTCTCCAGAACAGGCTGCAGCTTCTCCCATGAGGACCCCTAAAGCCTACGATGGCGGTGGATTTGCCCGCAGTTTGGCAGGCACCGACATAGATGGACGTCTGCAGGCGGATTCCTCTGGACACCTGCTGGTGTCAATCGACGTTAAGGATTTTTTTGACTATTTTTTGAATACCGTCGGTGAAGTTTCACCGGAAGATGCATTGGCGGAAATTGAACGCCTTGCGCACACTTATCTGCCACCTGAAGCGGCTCAGGAAGCAATGGTTTTGCTCGACCAGTATCTGGAATATAAACAAACCTCCCTGGACCTGATGCAACAGCCTTTGCTGCCGGTAGAGCAGCAAACTGCGGAATATCATTTGACTGTATTGACGAATTCACTGGAGCAACTGAAGCAGATCAGACGCCGTATCATGAACGCAGAGGTTGTGGATGCGTTTTTTGGCATGGAAGAATCTTACGCTGAATACACATTGGCTAAAATGGCCATACAGCAGGACAACAGCTTGACCGTCGCGGAGAAACAGCAACTGATGGCCGAAAAACGTCAGCAGTTGCCTATGGAGTTAAGAGCGGTGGACGAGGAGCTGGAACGCTCTGCCATGCGGGCAGAGCAGGCTGTGACTCTTTTGAATAAGGCAGAAACTGAGCTGACTCTGCGTCAAGGATTACAGCATCTGAATTACCCGCCTGCCCAAATCGATGAGCTGGTGGCAGATTGGAATGCTCAGCACCAGTTTGAAACTCTATATGCTCAATATGCCGCACAGAAAGAACAGGTCCAGCAGGCGGGCTTGGCCAGCGCCGACCAGGAACAGCAAATTGCATCATTGCAATCACGCTATTTTCCCAGTGAGGAAGAACGGGTTCAAGCCAGGCTGAGAGACCTGTCGAATTAGTGCGGCTTGTGTCTAATTGGTGCGCCAATTGGCAGAGCCGGACAGGCGTGAGTGCTAGTATCCCTCTCTACGAGGGTGGCTATGAATGAACAGCTAATTCAGCAGGCACAGGTTTCCGGCTTTTATAACCTCAGATTTCAACCGGATCTTGAGCAACGCTTCATACAATATCAGTACCAGCGAACCCTGCCCAAGCTGGCACCGGTGAACCTGATAGCACTGGCATTTTTCTTTCTCTACTCGCTGGTTGATTACTTCATATTCCCCTTTGAGGTGGCCAGCTGGACAATTCCCATCCGCTTGTTTCTGGTGGTACCCGTTATACTGCTGGCTACTTTGGTCAGCTACCGCACCAGGTCCAATACAGTGTTTTTCAGTTGCTACTCTGCCAGCTACACTGTTGCCGGATTGGCTGTGGTGGCTATTATCTGGATCGCTCATTCCAAAGGCATCATGGTGCCCTATGATGGATTGTTCCTGGTATTCAGCTATGGCTATTTCGTCATGGCCATACCGTTTCGTTCGGCAGTGGCCTGTTCCTGGCTCATATATGCACTCTATGCTCTGGCTGAAGCCCATGCTGGGCTAGCTCCCGATGTCTTCTATCTGAACCTCTTCTTTCTGTTCTGCGCGAATCTGATCGGCTCGGTCGGGGCCTATATCCAGGAACATAATCAGCGCGGGAATTTCCTCAACCTGCAATTGCTGAAAATTCGACAACAGGAGGCGGAGCGGGAGAATAAATCTAAAACCCGATTTATCGCTGCTGCCAGCCACGATCTCCGTCAGCCATTGAATGCCATGAGTCTGTTGATGGACGGGTTGCAGGGAGCTGCTCTGAATAGCCTTCAGTCGCAGCAGATACTTTCCAAACTACGTTTGTCTCTAGACCAATTGAACAGCCTGCTGGGGAGCTTGCTGGACATATCCAGACTCAATCTAGGAGTGATCAAACCTCAGATGAGTGTGTTTGATTTGCACGAACTGGCTGAGCGTATTGTTGTGGAGTTTGCCGAACAGGTCGCTGCTAATAGTGCGGATACTAAAAATGCTGCAGACACAAAGCTCTCAGTTAAGACTGCCATGCCACAATTGCGCAATGACATTGCACCGGCCACCGGCATTTACTCAGACCCATTATTGCTGGAGCGTATACTCCGTAATCTTTTATCCAATGCAATAAAACATGCTGAAGCCTCAGAGATACGTTTGGGAGCTGAAGTTGTGCAAGACGATATCCGGTTTGTCGTTGCGGATAATGGCTGTGGTATTCCGCAGAAGGATCACGAGCGGGTCCTGCAGGAGTTTCAGCAGGTGAGGCGGCACAACGGGCGTCCTTCAAGTGGTCTCGGTCTTGGTTTGGCTATCGTTCAGCAGCTCTCTTCGCTGATGGAAATACCGATGTTAATGCAGAGTGAAGAACAGCAGGGCACGACGTTTATGTTTTTGATTCCTGCCGGAGATCTGGAGAATCAGCCTGCAAATGAATCGGACGAACTGAACTATCGCCTGAGCGTTGGCGTTGACAGTTTGCCTTCGATTCCAAGTGAACAGGATCTTGAAGAGCTGAAAATATGGCTTATTGAAGACGATGCGGCTAACCGGGACGCACTGAGTGAGCTTTTCAGGCAGCATGGTGCCAACGTGCAGCATTTCTCGGGTTGGCAGTCTTTAGAGGAATTCCTGGAGAGCTCTCAGCAATCGACAGACTATCCGGATCTTGTCCTGACGGATTATCGGCTGGGAGGGATAAAGACCGGACTGGCGGCGATCAACCTGATTCGAGAGTATTGCCGTGCCAGGGTGCCCGCCATTGTGCTTTCTGCGGATGTGGAAAAAATCAGATCCCTCGAAAAAGGTAATGAAGACTACATCTTTCTTTCCAAGCCAGTCAGTCCAGCCAAGCTGTTGCTAGGTGTAAAACGCCAGCTTAGTCGATCAGATTCCACTTGGCGGCGACCCGAACACACTCCGTCCGATTGTGAACGTTAAGATGCATGAACAGGGATTTGAGATGGGACTTGATGGTGTCTTCCGTCAGGTTCAGTTCACTGCAAATACGCTTGTTTGGTAGGCCTTGAGCCAATAGATTCAGAACTTCCGCCTGCCTGGGAGTAATGGCGGCAAGATCAACCTGCGGATCCTGCCGGTGATGGCGGCGGTGGTGTCGATAAAAAGCTGGAGTAACCGTCTTCCCCTGCAGAATTGCCACTATAGCGTCGTAGATTTCCTGGCGGCTGCTGGATTTGCAGATGAACCCCTGAGCGCCGCTCGTCAGCGCCAGTTCAACATCTTCGGGATCTTCAGACCCGGAAAGTATCACAATAGGAATGAGCAACTGCTGCTGCATAAGTTTTCGTAGGAAGCGCAGACCCCTGCTATCCGGCAACGAAAGATCCAGAAGAATCAGGTCAAAGTCCTGGTCCTTGGTGAGTATGTTGGTGGCAGCGGCACAATCCAGCGCGATTTCCATTTTGAAGAACAGCTCGCTCTGGGCGAGAGCCGCACGTAAACCTTCAGCGACAAGCAGGTGGTCGTCGATCATCAACACCCGTAGCTCAGTTGCAATGTCGAGCGCATTGGTCCTAGTACCCAATTGCATGGGATGCTCCAGATTTTTGTTGTTATAGGGGCGAATTATAGCGCGATTGAACTCTGGGAATGTGATCTCTGACCGGCTTTTGGGGGAAATTTAGGCAACATTTACTCAGCATTCTCTGCAAGTAAATGCTTGGTATAAACGAGTAAATGCTAGGTATAAACGAGTATATGCTTGGTATAAAAAAGGAGAGGGGCAAAGTCGCGGGGCGCGTTTCTGCCCCGCAGTCTTGATTATTTGTTATAAGCAGCTGCTGATTTATAGGGGCTCTAGACGTTTCGCCATCATCACTGCTGGAGGCCCTAGTTCTGCCCAGCCGCTTTGTCCACCTCCGGCGGTTCTTCATCTACCGGTTTGGATTCCGTTTCGATAGCAACCTGCAGAATACTTTGTCGCATTTCGGCATTCAGTACCAGACGCGCATCTTCTGCAATATTGTCGATATCTTCGCCATAGACAATATTGCCGTTTTCGTCGATCTGGATGATTTCATTACGTTTGAGATTATTGATGAAGTTTCTGAACAGCGATTTATCGAAAAATTCGGGAGCATTCAGGCCATAAAGTATCGACATACGCTCAGCCATCAGCGTGCTCTGTACTTCCAGTTTGTTGGCCGTAATTGTGCCACGGCCGTTACGACGCAATATCGCAATGGCAATATAGTAACGTTCCAGCGTTGGAATTATGGTTCTAGCCAGAGCGCTTAACAGCACAAATTCCCTGGATCCAGCGATCGGTTTATAAAGATTGTCTTTGTCCTTGAGCAGCAGATTATTTTCACAAAGTGTGTCAATCCATTTCTCTATCGCGGCATCGACTTCATCTTTTGACCAGCGCAAAAACAGTTCGGACTGGATATAGGGGTAGACAGTACGCACCAGCCACACCAGTTTTTCCCGCCGCAGAGTGCTGTTGTTCTGGAACATACTGGCGACCAGTGCAGGCAGGGCCAAAAGGTGCAGAATGTTGTTGCGGTAGTAGGTCAACAATATTGCGCTGGCGCCTTCCAGAGCGATGATGTCTCCCAGCTTCTGTTTTTGGCGCACGGCCAGGCCCATGCTTTCCATATAGGCGATCCAGTCTGTTCCCTTGCCTTCAGGGAAACTCATCACATCAGAATAGGGAAGCTGCCGGAGCAAGGCGACGATCGTATCACAATGATCCCCCAGGATTTTTTCATCCATGGCCTGTTTCGGCGTTGCCAGCAGCATAGTGGCGACAATGTTGATAGGGTTAATGGCGGCTGCATTATTGATGCTGGTTGCCACCTGGTTGCTCAGTTCGTCAATAGCAGCAGGTAACCACTCAGGGCGCGAATCCTGAGTGTAGCTATGGTCCTTCCAGTCGGGCTGCAGTCTGCTCAAGGAGTCTTCCAGCGCAAATGGGGTGCCGAAATTGACACTCACCTGACCGAATGAATTCCTCAGGCTGCGCAGGGACCTGGCCAGGCCAAAAATATTTTCTTTCTGCTTTTTGGCTCCCTTCAACTCACCCAGGTAGGAACGTGCTTCCAGAATCTTTTCATAACCGATATAAACGGGAACGAAGTAGATGGGTTTTTTGGAGTCCCGCAGAAAGCTGCGCACAGTCATCAGTAACATGCCGGCTTTGGGTGGCAGGGTGCGTCCGGTACGACTGCGGCCGCCTTCCACAAAGTATTCCACGGGATAACCACGGGTAAGCATGGAGTGCATGTACTCATTGAAGACGGCCGTGTAGAGCTTGTTGTTCTTGAAGCTGCGGCGCATGAAAAAGGCACCGCCGCGGCGCAATATTGGCCCGACGATAGGCATGTTCAGGTTAATGCCCGCTGCAATGTGCGGCACCATCAAGCCGTTTCGGAATAACGCGTAGGACAGCAATAGATAGTCGATATGGCTGCGGTGGCAGGGAACATAAACCACAGCCCCTTTTTGTGCTGCTTCCTTGGCGGCTTCAATATTGTTGATTTTGACGCCGTTGTAGATCTTGTTCCAGACCCAGGCCAACAGGATATCCAGGAATTGCACAGTGGCGATTGAGACGTTGGAGGCAATCTCATCGGCGTATTTGCGAGCCCTTTGCGTAGCCTTGAGTGGCGCTACTTTTTCCTTTCTGACCACTTCCTTAATGGCGTTTTTGACGGCCTGAGAGCGGATTAGCGTCGATACCAAGGTGCGTCTGTGGGATAGATCAGGCCCTACGATCGCCTGGCGCATCAGGCGGAAGTGAACACGAAGGACCCGAGCCAGTTTGCGAGTGGCGATTGCCTTGCTCTCACTTTCGTCAACAATCTGCCGTAGTGAAATAGGCTTGTTGAATTGAATAAAAGTATTGCGCCCATGAATCAGAATGACAAAAAACTGACGTAAACGACCGGCTACTGACCAGGTGTCCGCAAGCATCAGCTTGAATAAGGATTTCTCTTTTTCCGGGGCGCGTCCCCAGAATAATGATACGGGTACTATCTGAACATCCAGGCCAGTGTCTTTTTTTGCTTCTGCAACCAGTTGTTTCAGTCTTTCTGTAATAATCGGGCGGTAACGGCGACGAAATGGCTGCCCCTGTTTTTCATAAATAAAGAAATGGCTTCGACGAATAGTGTCGGTTTTCAGTTCCAGTGGTTTTTGTGCTGATGGAAATCCTGCTTCGAGACACTCCTGCTCTAATACCAGGCGGTTACTCAATGAGCTATGTTGCAGCACGTAGACCACAGGTTTGTCGGGGTTCAGGTCCAGTTCCTTGATGTCATTGCCTATGACATTGGTACGGACCCATAAAAACAGGATTTTACGGAGTATGGTAAAGAAGAAGGAACTGATCCCAAACATTGATTTATCCAACGGCTAAAGGGAGTGACGAGACCCCGGCTTATTCTTCTGCGGAGCGGGCAGACGCATGGTCGCCGTCCGGCCTAGCCTTGTCAAGCTGGCGACTGGTCTTAACAACGACCCCGATAATAGGTGATTCAAATGCTATATGGTATCACTGTTGTTCAGTCTCAAGGGTAGTCGGGGCCTATTAACCAGACAACTCATACCTTGGCCAGCACCAGTCTGGTTAAGAGAAGCGCTGCCTCATTGCAGTGGCCGAACAGGCTGTTTGAGCAGGAGGCTGTCTATTTGTGGAGGCAGCGAATATGTGCCGCAAGTCAACCTTGCCACACTGTAATGCTTTGTTTTCCTGACAGATCTTGCAAACCTCTAGTTGACTACTTATTCTTTTCGCTGCCTATTCGGACCTCTCCCCCCGAGAGGGTGACTCTCAAGGCTCTCCATCTGAAATTTTCAACATGACAAGAATTTGTTACTAACAAGTGCAGCTCGTTAAACGGGAAGCGGAAATATCATGATCAAACTCCAAGATCTGGAAAAGAATTACGGTAATTTGCACGCTGTAAAAGGCGTTTCCTTCGAGGTTAAACCTGGTGAAGTGCTTGGGTTCCTTGGTCCAAACGGTGCCGGTAAGTCGACAACCATGCGTATGATTACGGGTTACATTGAACCCACGGCAGGCAGTGTCTCCGTGCTTGGCACCGATGTGTTGGCAAATCCCCGGAAAGCTCAGGAAATCATGGGTTATTTACCTGAGGGCGCGCCACTGTACGGTGAAATGACAGTCGCGGCCTTTCTTAAATTTGTCGGTCAGGTCCGGGGGCTGAGCGGGGCTCATCTTGACCAGCGCTTTAACCAGGTGGTTACCCAGGTGTCGCTGGATAAGGTGCTTTCACAGCCTATAGATACGTTATCGAAAGGTTACAAGCGCAGAGTCGGGTTGGCGCAGGCGCTGATTCACGACCCACAGGTACTGATTCTGGACGAACCTACCGACGGTTTGGACCCTAACCAGAAACACGAGGTGCGTAAGCTCATCCAGAATCTCTCCAAAGACAAGATTGTCATTATTTCCACTCACATTCTTGAAGAAGTCGATGCGTTATGTTCCAGGGTTGTCATCATCGCTAAAGGGCGGATTGTGGCGGACAATACTCCGGCAGGGTTGGCACAGATGTCGCGCTACCACAAGGCTGTATTTGTACGCTTCAGTGCAGAATATGAGCCCATGGCTGCATTGCAGGGGCTTACGGAAGTCAATGAGGTGGAGCAGGTGGGTGAGCATGCCTATATGCTCTATTCAGATCCGGGGGCCGGCGCATTGCACGCTGTCAACCAACTGATTCACGACCATAACTGGGATGTGGAAGAGCTGCATGTGGAAAAAGGCCGATTGGATGATGTGTTCCGCCGCCTGACCATGGAGGACGCAGCATGAATACGGTCATGACTATCTTTAAAAGGGAGTTGTTCAGCTACTTATCAACGCCGTTGGCGTATCTGTTTACTGTTATCTTTCTTGTGCTTAGCGGCATATTTACCTTCTACCTGGGACGCTTTTTCGAGCGTGGTCAGGCAGACCTTAACTCTTTCTTCAACTTTATACCCTGGTTATACCTGGTGCTGGTGCCGGCATTGACGATGCGGCTTTGGGCCGAAGAGCGCAAAAGCGGCACTATCGAACTGTTGCTGACATTGCCCGTCTCTCCTCAAGCCTGGGTATTGGGTAAGTTTCTGGCAGCCTGGGTTTTTCTCGCTTGTGCGCTGGCCTTGTCATTCCCTTTATGGGTCACGGTGAACTACCTTGGCGAGCCGGATAATGGTGCTATTTTCGCCGGTTATCTGGGCAGCTGGTTTATGGCGGGTGGCTTCCTGGCCCTGGGCTCGATGTTCTCTGCCGCCACCCGTAACCAGGTTATCGCTTTTGTGCTGACCTTGGTGGCCTGCTTTGTGCTCGTTGCTGCAGGCTTTCCGCTGGTCCTGGATGCATTCTCAGTGTGGGCGCCAAACTGGGTGCTGGACCTGGTCGCTGGGTTGAGTTTTATGGCGCACTTTGAAGCCGTATCCCGCGGTGTTATTGATTTGAGAGATGCGCTTTATTTTATTTCCATCATGGTGTTTGGCCTCTGGCTGACAGCCCATCTGGTTCGTCACACGGTTAAGAGGTAAGAGTTTATGAAACGTACTGGAATAGCTGTATTTGTCGCTCTGGCAGCCCTGGTTATTTTTAATTTGGCAACCACTACCGGCCTAACCGGCATGCGTTGGGATTTAACCGAAAACAAACTCTACACCTTGAGTGACGGCTCCCGGGAAATCTTGGGTAATCTGCAGCACGATATTGAATTGACCCTGTATTTTTCGGACCAGGCATCGAAAGACCTGCCTGCGTTGCGAGCCTATGCCAAGCGAGTACAGGAGTTATTGCAGGAATTTGAGCAACTGTCCAAGGGCAAGATCACCCTTAAGGTCATAGATCCTGCACCATTTTCGGAAAATGAAGACAACGCCACTCTGGCTGGCTTGCAAGCCATCCCTGTAGGTGTGGCCGGTGAAAGTGTATTTTTCGGCCTGGTGGGAAGAGCCGGTAGCGCGGAGCTGGAGAAGTCTGTTGAGACAGCAGTCGAAGTTGAAGAAGACGCTGCCATACCGGGAGAAGACGTCACTAAGCCGGAGGCGAAAGAAGAAGTCATTGCTTTCTTCCAACCGGACAAAGAGCAGTTTCTGGAATATGACCTGAGCAAGCTGATATTCAACCTGAATCGCGTAAAACCGCCTGTTGTGGGGATTATCTCCAGTTTGGAGATTAATGGTGGTATGGATTTTTATGGCCATGGACAGCGCCCAGCTTGGGTTTTTATGCAATATCTGGAAGATCTGTTTGACGTGAAATGGGTGTCGGCCGACGATGGGCAAATTGACCCCGATATCGATGTACTGATGCTTGTTCATCCCAAAAACCTGTCAGAACAAGCGTTGTTGGCCATTGACCAGTTTGCTCTGAAAGGTGGTCGGGTACTGGCCTTTGTTGACCCAGTCGCTGAGCAGGACCAGCCAAGTATGCCGATGATGGCCGCCGGTCAGGACAGAAGTTCAGATTTGGGCCCCCTGCTCGAGGCCTGGGGTGTGAAGCTGCGGCCTAATACCGTGCTTGGAGATTTCCAGAACAGCCTGGTAGTTGGCGTAGGTCAGCAAAGAACTCCCACCCGTCATTTGGCATTGTTGGGTATGAGTGCCGATGACTGGGCTTCAGAAGATGTTGTCCTTTCCGGATTGGAGACATTGAATGTATCGTCAGCAGGTATTCTTGACCCGGTAGAAGGTGCTGCGGCTACAGTGATACCGTTGATTCAATCCAGCGTAGAATCCGGTGCATTGGAATCTTCATTGTTTGCTCAGTTGGCCAACCCTGAGACTTTGTTCGATAAATTCAGCCCTAGCGGTGACCGTTATATGATAGCCGCACGTATCGAAGGAAAGGCCAAAACGGCTTATCCTGACGGCATCACTATTGAAGAACCTGTCGCCTCGGAAGATGAAGCCACGGATCCTGACGCTACGGCAGAGGCGGATGCTGACAAAGAGCCTCAAACCGTTAGCCGCAGCATCAAGCCTGAAGTTACTGAGACGGATAAACTGAATGTACTGGTAGTTTCCGATACAGATATTCTCAGTGATCGTCTCTGGGTTCAGATCCAGGAGTTTTTTGGTCAGCGGGTTGTCAGCCCCTGGGCGAACAACGGCGACTTCCTGGTAAATGCGCTGGATAATCTTTCCGGCAACGCGGACCTGATTAATATCCGCTCACGTGGCCGCTTCACCCGACCTTTTGATGTAGTGGAAAGTCTGCGTCGTGAAGCTGAGGAGCGTTTTGCCGATCAGCAGCGTGAGTTGGAATCTCGATTGGATGAAACCGAAGCCAAACTAGCTGAACTGCAATCCGCAAGAAGTGGGGCAGACAGTAACAGCGCGATACTCTCCCCTGAGCAAGAGCAGGCCTTATTGAGTTTCCAGGAAGAGAAGTTGAAAATCCGTAAGGCATTGCGTGATGTGCAACATAGTCTGGACCAGGATATTGACGATCTGGGGCGCAAGTTGAAGCTGGTCAATATTGTGCTGGTGCCGTTGGCACTTACTGTTATTGCCTTGTTGGTCATGTGGTGGCGCCGTCATCGGCGTAGCAATAGCTAAGGCTTTTAGGGCAGTTTGAAGGCTCGACAGGCTTTTGTCGTTCGGGCCATTCTCTGTCGGGGTGTTTATAAGGAATTACTATGACTGTTCAGTTTACCTATAACCCCGTGATGGTGACCGGTGAAGATAGCCAGGATACCCTGTCTATTTATTTCGTGGGTGATCAGCTATTGCTGCCCAATGATTGGAGCGACAATCCCGCAGCGCTCAAGCCTTGGACGCTTGAGACATTGAGTAGCTCTCCGGTGCGGGAGCTCTTGTTGGGAGAGGTGAACGGATGCGCCTGCCGGGTAGTGGAGCTGAAAACTGTCCCTGACGGCTGGATGGAGGTCGGGTTGCGGGATATGCTCCTGCGTGCCTCAGAGGATATCTTTAAAGTTATCAATGCCGCGGCCCAGTTACGCTATTGGTTAAGTACGCAAAATTTTTGTAGTCGTTGCAGCACCAAGCTGGCATTTAACGATCAGGATCGCGCCTTAACCTGTCCGCAATGCGGCTATCTGTCTTACCCTAAAATTTCTCCCTGCATCATTGCAGTGGTAAAACGCGGAAGAGAGCTATTATTGGCCCAGTCCACCCGCTACCGAATGGATATGTACAGCTGCCTTGCCGGATTTATTGAGTGTGGTGAAAGTGCAGAGGAGGCCTTGGCTCGAGAAGTGTTTGAAGAGGCTCATATTCAGGTCTGCAACATTCAATACCAACTATCTCAGTCCTGGCCTTTTCCCCACCAATTGATGTTGGGTTATGTGGCTGATTATGAGGCCGGTGAAATTCAGATCGATCCAAGCGAACTTCGCGATGCACAATGGTTTGATATTGATGACTTGCCAAACATACCTCCACCACAAACCATCGCCCGCGGTCTTATTGACGCGGCTATTGCGATGGTGAAATCCGAACTTTAGCCAGGTTCAGGTCTCAATTTTTTCTATGCAGTCCGCGCTTACTTCAAACTCTATTCTGGTTTTGGATTCCGGTAGTGGTGGTCTGACTGTCTGGCAGGAAATCAGGAATCTGTTACCTGCCCTGGATACATTATATGTTGCCGATTTCGGCGGCTTTCCTTATGGTCCCAAGTCACCATCTGAACTCGAAACCCGAGTGCTTTCACTGCTGAAATCTATCATTCCGATCTATCGGCCAGTAATGATCGTTATTGCCTGCAATACTGCAAGTACGCTGGTGTTGGAAGCTTTGCGCCAGCATTTTTCAATACCCATAGTCGGTGTGGTGCCAGCCATTAAAACTGCATCAGCGCTTTCACAGACCGGGCAAATCGGCCTGCTGGCAACTTTCGGAACAGTACAGCGACAGTATACTGACCAGTTGATCGCTGAATTTGCACCTGACTGTCAGGTGGCAAGGGTTGGTTCTAACAAACTGGTACAAATGGGCGAAGATGCGCTACGGGGCAAACCTGTAGATCTGAAAGCCTTGTATCGGGAAGTTGCCCCAGTGCTGGAGGCCGGGTGTGATCAGGTGGTGCTTGGCTGTACTCATTTTCCTTTGCTCAGGGCATCGCTTGAAAAGATCGCACCCAGTGTGGGATGGATTGATTCGGGACTTGCGATAGCCAGACGGGTAGAATCACTATTGCCTGTTCAGAAGTCTTCAGGTATCTCAGGACACCACTGCATGATATATACCGGTACCCAGGCAGATGCTTCCTGGTTGTCAGCGGTAAATCAATTGGGCTTTGCTCAAATACTCGTTTGGACGGAAAGTATAGGGGATGCTGAACTTTACCCTGATTCTTCCTTTTCGGATTCCTAAAGAAAAAATAAAGCCCGCTAATGCGGGCCACTCTTGGTCTTGTTGTTTTTATTATTGATTTTTTAGTATTTCCTTTTTGTGGAGCTTTGAGGTTTAGATCAACCTTGTCAGTTTGAACATTCCCAGGAATTCAATCAGAGGCAATGCCTTGCTATGGCAACAGTAGGTCTTTTCGACTTCGCCTCTAAATCTTGTCTTGGTAAACTCCAAACCTTTGAAGTTGTATAGAAAGTTACCTTTTTCGTAGACCACGTGAAGCAACTTCTTCAGCAATTTGGATTCTTGTGGTTCCGCTTCTTTAGCCAGCATCAGGGGTATAAGACCCAGGTCCAGATAGGGCACGCCCTCCTGCTGAAACACTTCCATTGCATGGGCCATAATGGTGTAGAAAATTCCCTGCTTGAAATTAGCGGATGCTCTGGAGATGTTAGGCACGTAACTAACGATCTGGTTTTTCTCATAAATCGGATCGAAGTAGATAAAGCCAACGGCCTGGCCATCCTGATAAGCATAGAAATGGCGCTCGTTTTCTTTGTAGTTCATATTCATGGGGCGAATCAGAAAACGGATTTCGTTGCTCTTGCACTTCCGAGTTTTGATCCAGGCTTCAGAGATCTCTTTAGTGTGATCGTCGCTAAAACGTTCCTTCACCGTGATACCCTGTTTTTCCGCCTGATTCAGGGCTGTCCTCAAAACTTGTTTCTTCTTGCCGGTAAGGCTCCAGCTTTTGAGGTTTATGCGTGCTTCAGATCCGAATTGAGTACCATAAAGATTGAAGCGATCCTTAAGGATTTCAGCAACTCGCTTGCTAACCTGAACGTAATTGGCCCTGGGGTGTTTTTTGTGGAATGCCGTCAGTATCAGGTCCAGGTTTTCGGGTGCGCAGACAGGGTCCGACAAAACGAAAATATTACCCCAGTTGCGCATATAGGCTATGTATCCTACCCCTTCCAGATCGAAATACTTCATACCTGGCTGAAGTGTAGAGAAGGACTGTGAGTGACGTCCAAACTCTTTCAGATAATTGACCCGCTCAGAAAAGGTGAAATCCCCTTGGCGAACGTCGCTGAGGCTATCAAGGGCTAATACCTGCTGACTCATACTCCAACTCCTGATCTACTTATTATCTTTATTGTTAGACTTTAAATAACACAGACTGAATTACACGGATTTGTAGCCAAGGATGGACCAGTAGCAGTTCACTTTAAGAAGCTTGAAATATTTTTTGTCCCGAATGATCAGGCCCTGTTTTTTCATGTGTTCCGGGTAGTTATAAATGCTGTGCATGGCATTGTTGGCAAACAACCAAAAGATGGAAACGGCGAGATACCAGTAAACTTTCTTGAAAGTGCGTGAAATGATGTTGCCGGTAGGGAAGGCAAAATCGCCAACGACGACTTTTCCACCTTTCTTGGTCAATGCAATCAGGTGTTCCAAAACTTTGGCCATTACAGGTTCGTCGAAAACGTTGAGGAAAAAGTTAGCAACCACCATGTCATAGCCTTCCAGTTCATTGAACGTGAAAATGTCGGCATGGACCTGGCGAATGTTAAGGTGGCTTTTGTTTTGTGCAGCCAGCCCTTCAGAAAACTTTTTCAGCATGGTGGCGGACAAATCAATAACGGTTACTTCTGCGCCTATTTCCGCTGCGTGAATGGCGTCTTTGCCATGACCAACGCCGGCGAACAATACTTTGTCGCCTGGGCGAACCTGATCAGAGTTGATCATCCCGATTTTGCATTGATGAATAGATTTACCGCTATATAGAGCGCTCAGGAAATCATAGAGGGGTCCAATGACTTTATATTTGTCCTTGGTGACTCCGTTGTCTTTCATGCTTGCTACTTCAGTTGTCATGATCTCTGCCTGCTATTTTATTCTGGTTTGATCTTGTTATTGTTCGAGCCTGTGAGACCGCATACTAGATTACCCATTGTTACAAGACTGTGCGTCAGACCGCATTTTTAGTTTGCAGAAGTTAACGAAAACGCATAAAAACCTGCAAAAATTCATATATTTGCAGTAGATTGTAGGACAATCTGTAAACCGGGTGTGGAGGAGTTCACATAAAGGAAAACAGGGATTTACCTGTTGCAAAGGAAAGTAGAGAAGTAGACTTGCAACACTCCGATTGAGATTCACCATTCGGTAAAGTTAATCGTTTAATAAAGTAAATCGCCGACACCTGACACCTTGGCTATCGGCAATATCTAATCTCTTTCTTCACCGCCAAACCGTATAGGTTATTTAAGTGATCAGACAGGAAGCCGTTCAATTTGAATCCCGTGGTATACAGATCCGGGGACGCCTCTTTCTTCCGAAGCAGGTGCAAATTTACCCAGCAGCCATTCTCTGCCATGGTGCCATGGACTATAAGGAACATTTTTTTGAAATGGCTGAGGCCCTGGCTCAAAACGAAGTTGCTGCTTTGGTCATCGATATGCATGGCCATGGAGAGTCCGGTGGTAGTCGATTCCATGTCAAGATGTCCGAATGGGTGGAGGATGTCCGTTGTGCACTAAATTATCTACACAGGCGCACCGACGTGGTGCGAATGTCTGTCGGGGCATTCGGTTTTTCATCCGGGGGGACAGCTGTACTCGAAGCTGCAGCCTCAGGCATTGACCTGAAAACTGTTGTGACTCTCGATGCAACCGTGCGCAATGTTCTCAAGTGGTATGAAAGGCCTTTTTTTCAGGTTGCAAGTGCGTTGGGGACCCTAAAGTCCTGGCTTGGTCATGGCAATATCCATGTGCCACTGGACTTTGCTTTTAAGAATGTCCGCGCGGCGGTCGATGAAGGTATAAACAGGGCTATAAAGGAAGATCCCTACTTCCTCCAGGCATATTCAAAGCTGCCGTTGCCTGGGGCTCTAGAGTGTTTTGTTGTTGATACTTACAAGCGTGCCCCGTTAATCCGCTGTCCGGTTTGTGTTATCCATGGCGCAGAGGATGAAATCGATCCACCTGCATCTGCAGAACTCTTATTCAACCTGCTCAGGTCAGAAAAAGCACTGCATATACTTCCAGGCAATGGTCATCTTGGCCATATGGACCAGCAAAAGGACGAAGTAATTCGCCTGACATGTCAATGGTTTAAAACAAGATTGTAAGACAATCCAGGGTCGTTTTGTAAAGCTGGTCAGATTTTTGCTGTGAGTTTTATCACGGGGAGTGGAATGTCTTTTGGATAACCAGCCAACTGAGATGTCCATCACGTTTAATCTTGTAACCAAATGTAAATATTTTTATCAAATAGGAGTCAATTAAGCGCATTATAGTGGGTCTCCTAGTCCAGGTCCGCGCTCTAAACAAGACACTTTATCGTCGGTGATTCAAATGTTAGAGCGTGTTAATCTCCCGGTTCGGGAGCTTCTGGGGAAATGGGAGCGCCATGCCAGGAAGGTCAGATGATATCTCTAACTGACTTTTAGCTGGGTCGCCATTACATGGATTAGCGTAATGGGATGTCAGCAAATATTGAAATTCAGTTAGAAATATCAGCTACAAACTTATAAGGAAAGAGGAGCAAGGTGGATATGATCGAGTCCAAAACACTAGCCGCACTGGCGGGCAAAAACGTGCTCATTTCTGGAACGACCGGGTTTGTCGGCAAGGTTGTCCTGGAAAAGGTTCTAAGCAGTGTACCTTCCATTGGGAAGATTTATCTGCTGATACGCGGTAATCGAACTTATCCGACAGCAGAAAAACGCTTCGCCAATGAAATTGCCCAGTCTTCAATTTTTGAAACCCTCAAAGCAAAAGACCCTCAGCATTTTCAAGAATTTTGCGATGATCACCTTTGCTTTGTCAGCGGAGAAATGACAGAGAAGAATTTCGGTTTGTCAGAAGATGAGTTTATGGAACTCGCCGGCCAGCTGGACGTTATTATCAACTCTGCTGCCAGCGTCAACTTCCGTGAAGCTCTGGATCAGGCGCTGAAGATTAACACTCTCTGCCTGAACAACATGGTGGCATTATCCCGTGCCGGAGGTGATACCCCGATTGTGCAGGTGTCAACGTGCTATGTTAACGGCTATAACAAAGGGGTCATGGAAGAGGAGAACGTATTTCCTGCAGGGCAATGGATTGAACGTTCAGAGTTTGGTTACTTTGAAGTGGAGCCACTGATCGAAACGCTGCAAACCAAAGTGCAGCAGGTCGCAGCTGCAGCACAGGATGATAGGCAGCGGGAAAAGGATCTGGTTGATCTCGGTATTGCTGAATCAAATCATTATGGCTGGAACGATACCTACACTTTTACCAAATGGATGGGTGAACAGCTTTTAATGAAGGCCATGTACGGCAAGACGCTGACGATTCTGCGTCCTTCCATTGTGGAAAGTACGCTTCAAGGACCGGTGCCAGGCTGGATTGAAGGTGTGAAAGTAGCAGATGCTATCATCTTGGCTTATGCCCGCGAAAAAGTGACCTTCTTCCCAGGAAAAAAAGAAGGCATTATCGATATCATTCCCGCCGATCTGGTGGCCAACAGTATCATTCTCAGTGCCGCGGAAGCGTTGCTGGAGCCTGGCCAGCAGCGAATTTACCAGTGTAGCAGTAGTGAAGCCAATCCGATCAGAATCAAGGATGTGGTTTCCCATGTGCAGGCAGAAGCGGAAGAACACTACGATCTGCATAACAGGCTGTTTTATCGCAAACCACAGAAAGCGTTTATGCTGATTCCGACGCCGATTTTTAATGCGGTGATGACCTTCGGCTACAGATCCCTGAAAGCTGGGTACAAATTGTTGGAAATGATGGGGAAAGAACCCAGCAGCCGGATGCTCTCGAATCTGGAGGCAACCCGTAAACTGTCAATCGTATTCTCGTTCTACACAGCGCCTTCCTACACTTTCAGCAACTCCAAGCTGCAGGCTCTGGCAGAAAGAATGGGGGATGTTGATAAACAGGAATTTCCAGTGAATTCAGCTGACTTTGACTGGGGTTACTACTTGCGTAAAGTGCATGTGCCCGGGCTGAACAAGTTTGCGCTGAAACCTCGCCGGGTATACAAGCTCAACAAGACAGCTGTGGAACAACAAAGCCAGGCGGCCTGATAAGGAACTAACTCTCAGGAACGTTATTGTTGAATAGCTAAAGTTTAAGTGTATGAAAGGGTGCCGGACAGGTGCCCTTTTTTTATTTGGATTTCCCGTCGTTTTAAAATCCAAAAGATGTGTACGACTCATTTATTTCTGTCTGGTTTGAAGCGGTTGAGCAATCAGTAAATTTCAATTCATCAATGGGATATTGCAACAATTGGGGCTAAGCTAGGAGAAAAAATTTCAGGGGATATTTCTACCATGTTGGCCAACTATTATCTCAAGAGACTTTATGATGGAAAGGATTTCGCTTTAACCCGTGCTTCGATGCTCGTGGGGCGCGGTTCTTCCTGCGACATACCTTTGGAACAGGGTGCGCCTTCCAGGGAACATGCCAGAATCGTATTGCGTAAAGAGGGCCTTTTTGTCGAAGACCTTCACTCCACTAACGGTACCACTGTTAATAATCGCAAGATCAGTGAGCCCACACTGTTACATCCCGGAGATGTGATTAAATTCAGCAGCGAAGCATTTACAGTGGTTAACGAAGATGAGGCTGACGCGACTATCATCTCAAGTCACCTTACTGCGGAATCTGAGGACCATGAGTCCCTGGTCTATACCGATGAAGACGAAGATCCGGATGCCACTCATGTTCAGCAGAGTTACCCATTACCTGCCGGCTGGTCTCCTTTGGACCGAGAGCGGCTGGCGGAATTTAAATCCGATAAGCCTGCACATCCGCGTCATACACTGGATTCTTTGATCGCAGCCGCATTGTCCGGCAGTGATACTATCAATAGTGCAGCGCTGGTTGTGTTTCAGGAGAAGGTCAAACCCAAAGTCTTTGGGTTGTCGTTGGAAATTGGTAATCAACGCTGGATCATCGGACGTGGGGATATTGCCCACCTGCAAATTGTTGACCCCAGCGTCTCAGAGCAGCATGCGGAACTCACCTATAAGGGAGGGCGTTGGAATATCAAGGATCATCATTCCACCAACGGCATTCAACTCAATGGCAAAAAAGTTCAGGATGCCTCACTCGATGACGGGGACAGCATCAAGCTGGGTCGTATAGAGCTGATGTTTTGTACGATCAGTCCACTGGATTAAACAACAGTCCAATGGATTAAACAACAGCCCAATGGATTAAAAAAGCATTCCAATGGGAAAAATAAATAGTTCACGATTAGCCAGGTCTGCCGTTAGATTAAACAGGCGCTGAAAGTATGGCTTAATTGAAAAGGAGTTTCACATGGGGGCAGGCGTCAGAACCGGAATGAATCCCAAGGTTGATATGTTCCTAAGTAATGCCAATAAGTGGCAGCAGGAATATAAATTACTTAGAAAGATTATTAATGCCAGTCAGCTGATTGAAGCGTTTAAATGGGGTAAACCCTTTTACACGTTTGAAGGAAAAAACGTTGTTTTAATGCATGGCTTCAAAGAATACTGCGCGCTTTTGTTTTTGAAAGGTGCTCTGCTAAAAGATGCTAAAGGAATTTTGATTTCACAAACCGAGAATACACAGGCGACGCGCCAGATTCGATTCACCAGTACACAGGAAATAGAAGCGCTGGAACCCGCCATAAAGGCTTATCTCAACGAAGCAATAGACATCGAACAAACCGGTTTAAAAGTGGATTTTAAAAAGACAGAAGATTTCAGCATTCCTAACGAGTTCCAATACAAGCTTGATGTTATTCCCGGCCTGAAAGATGCGTTTTATGCATTAACACCTGGGCGACAAAGAGGATACCTTCTCTATTTTTCGGCCGCCAAACAGTCCAAAACCCGAGATGCAAGAATTGAAAAATGTATGCCGCTTATATTCGATGGTATGGGTATAAATGATCGGTAAAGCCAAAGATTGATTACCTGCCTGGGTTATATACTTTCATCATGAAGAAAAGATACAAAGCATTACTTTCAATCCTGGGTTTAATCGCAATAGGCTTTTTAATCCCGGAACCGAAATGTATTCCGGTCATGAATGCGACTGAATCTGATTGGAACAGCAACAGTTTTTGGTATGAACCCTGGGGTACTTCGGGAGTTCACAAAGGCATCGATATTTTTGCTGGCAGAGGTGTACCTGTTCTCTCATCTACCAATTTACTTATTCTGTATAGAGGAACGGTCGCTAAGGGTGGCCAGGTTATCCTGGGCCTGGGGCCTAAGTGGCGACTTCATTACTTTGCCCATATGGATAGCCTGAATGTTAAAGCGGGATATCTGATTCCCGCGGGAACTGACATTGGTCGTGTCGGGGATAGTGGGAATGCCAAAGGAAAACAACCCCATTTGCATTTTTCTATTTTAAGCTTGATTCCACTGCCTTGGCTGATGGATGGTTCTACCCAGGGATTCAAAAAAGCATTTTATATCAATCCGCTAACGTACTTCATGGAGGCGAAAAAATCCTCTGCGACATAGGTCACCTAAAGTAAAAGTGTGCAGCAGTCAGGGAGCCTGCAACGGGGATCATTTAACACAAGGGTTGTCGTTTTTCAGGCCTTTGCTTTATTAAATCTAAGCAAGACAAGCCATAAGTATCTTGACGCGTTCCACGACCTCTGAAAAACTCTGGCGCTTGGATAATTCCAATTATTATAAATAGGGTCGGCCCGGAACTACGAATGTTGATCATGCGCACCAGTCAACTTGGCAGTAAGCTTGGACAGCTGTTTATCGCTGTTTGGGTGCTGTGTCAAAGCATGTTGCTCTGCGCTGCTGGTATGTCAGTAGGAATGTCTATGCCGGCCTCCCATACACACCACGGATTTCCGAGCTCTATTTCATCTTCCCTGAGCCCGGTTGACAGTATTCATTCCAATCACCAGCATCATGCGGCGCAGCAGAATGTCACTGATAGCGGTAGCCTTACCTTGATGGGGGAGTCTGATATCACCATGACCTCCACGGTAACGGCCACCAATGCTGCCGATTGCTGTGAGACTGAAGACCCCTTGCCCAGTATTGCTTCACTGGCTCCCATTGTCGTTCTGTTTGCCCTGTTCTGGTTGATCGGTGCATTGAGCCGCCGTGAAACCATGCCGCGTAGCTGGCTGATTCACACTGTCGGTTACCACCATCCAAGATATCACCTCGTAAACTGTTCCTTTCTGAATTAGATCCTGTCCCGCCAATCCTGATCTGTTGGGTGTTCTCCTGAGAGAGCTCTCTTTGGACATTACTTGGCGTTCTTAGCTTCATACATTTTTTTATGAGCTTTAAACAGGATTCGAAACACCATGTATTTCATAGGATTAGCTAACTCTTTCAAGAGCCGGCCTGCCCTTATTGGGCTGCTAAGCGGATTTTTATCTTTTACGGGTTCCACCGCCTACGGTGCGCTGACTTTGCAGCGGGCCCAGCAATTGGCGGTGGATGCAGACTCCGGTATTGATCAGGTACTGCAGTCGGCTGAATCGACACGTGCCGAGGCATTGTCCAAAAGCCAGCTGCCTGACCCGGTACTGATTCTGGGGGCGCAAAATCTGCCGACAGATACTCTCCGCTTTGACCAGGAGCCGATGACGCAATTCCGTGTGGGTGTCCGCCAAATGTTCCCACAAGGGGACAGTCTGGCCCTGCAGAAACTGAAATACTCGAGTCAGGCTCTCGGTCAACAAAGCAATGCGCAGTCTCGTTATCTCCAGGTGCAGCGCCAGGTCAGTGAAGTCTGGCTGGAAACCCTGTTCTGGGTCCGGGCACGTGTGATACTGGATCGGGACGAGGGACTGTTCCGCCAGCTGCTGGATGTCACCCATTCAATGTATAGCGTCGGCAAGGTGCAGCAGCAGGATGTCCTGCGGGCTGAACTTGAACTCAGCCGTCTGCAGGAAAAGCAGATCAAAGCGAATCGTGCGGAACAGACTCAGCGTGCGATGCTGGCACGCTGGGTTGGCGCCGAGGCTCAGCGTGATGCCTGGCCGGACACAGTTCCGAATCTTTCTCTACCGGAGACGCTGACGACGTTTTACCGTCAGCAACAATCAGTGGTAGAGAATGCCTTGGTTGCCACTGAGCTGATGAAACACCCCATGCTCAGTGCCATCGCTCAGCAAGTGGATGAGGCTGGTTACGATGTGAAAATTGCTGAGAGCCAATATTCGCCCAACTGGGGAGTTGAATTGAGCTATGGCTACCGTGACGGTGAAAACAATGATGGATCGCCACGTAGTGATTTAGTGAGCGCAGTGGTCACTTTATCAATGCCGATTTTTACCAGCTCCCGCCAGGATAAAAGTGTTCAGAGTTCCCATTATCGTCAGCAATCCAGGCGTTATGCATTGCAGGACCAATTGCGACAAATGTCGGGGGAAGTAGACAGCCTCTTATCACGTCTGGCGCAGATTGACGATCAGTTACGTCTGTTTGACCAGGATATTCTTTCCAAATCAAGCCAGCAGGCGGAAGCCTCATTGAATGCCTACCAATCTGACGCTGCCGGTTTTGGTGATGTCATGCGGGCCTATCTGGGTGAGCAGAAAGACCTGCTTGATTACCAGCGACTGCTGATCGACAGGCAACGTCTGATCGCCGAACTGCAATTCTATTTTCCTTCGACTATTCCGGACCTGACTGACCGACAGGGAGTGCGTTACCAATGAAAAAACTAATACCTACAGTGATATCCCTTGGTGTTATTGCCGCTGCTTTCGCCGGCGGCATGTTAGTGCAGCAGCGATGGGGAGACTCGTTGCCGGGAATGCCGGGCGATGAAAACATGTCTGCTACAGAGTCTGAACCTCAGCCCCTCTATTGGGTTGCGCCTATGGATGCAAACTATCGCCGTGACAAGCCGGGTAAATCCCCGATGGGAATGGATTTGGTGCCGGTGTATGAGGAGGATTCGGTCGGAAGTGACGAGGGAACCGTCAGGATCTCAGCAGCTGTCGAAAACAATCTGGGAGTCCGCACCAGTTCAGTGACGTCAGGGCCTATGACCATGCCCATCAATACCGTCGGTTATGTGGCTTTTGATGAAAGCAGGCTGACCCATATCCATGGCCGTGTGGATGGTTGGATAGAAGTACTGAATGTCACCAGTGAAGGTGATCGTATTAAAAAGGGGCAAACCCTTTATGAGCTTTATTCACCAACCTTGGTCAATGCTCAGGAAGAATATCTGGCAGCTTTCCGCAGTGGTAATGCAGTACTGGTAAAGGCTTCCCGCAGCCGCCTGCAATCTTTTGGTCTGACCGATTCTCAAATTAATCTCCTGGAAAAACGCGGCAGTGTTGACCAGCGCATCAAGCTCGTGGCGGAAGCGGATGGCATTGTCAGCAAACTCAATATTCGGCAAGGCATGTTCGTGAAACCGGCCACTGAGGTCATGTCCCTCGGGGTTCTGGACCATGTGTGGGTGATTGCCGAGGTCTTTGAGCGCCAGTCCGGCTGGGTGAAACCGGGCCAAAAGGTTGCCATGACAGTGGCGGCCTTACCGGGTAGAACCTGGGAGGGCGCAGTGGATTATCTCTATCCCGTGCTGGACAGCAAAACCCGAACTCTGCGCGTGAGAATTCTGTTTGATAACCCGGACTTTGCTCTGAAACCTAACATGTTTGCCAATCTGACGCTTTATTCCCAAGCGAAAGAGGATTCGCTCAGTATTCCCCGTGAAGCTGTCATTCGTGGTGGGCGTTACGATCGCGTGGTGGTCAAACTGGAGGACGGCAAGTTCACTTCCCGGCTGGTAAAAACCGGCCAGGAGTTTGATGGCCACATAGAGATCTTGAAAGGTCTTGAGGAAGGTGACGCGGTGGTGACCTCCGCACAGTTTCTTATCGATTCAGAATCCAATATTGATGCCGAAATCGCAAGAATGGAAAGTGGTGAGCAGGAGCAGGCAAGGGAGCTCGATAATTCAGTCATGGCGACCGGTAAGGTGGTGAAAGTCATGCCTGATATGGGAAAAATCACCATCGCTCATGACCCGATTGAAGCCTGGGGCTGGCCGACCATGAAAATGGATTTTGAACTGGCAGAAGGCCTCTCTGTTGACGGCCTTAAGGAAGGTGAGAGCATCGAGTTTGAACTTACCAAACAAGGTGATTGGGAATATCTGGTGACGAAGCTCCACGGACAGCCATCTACAGATGCTTCAGGATCAGTCTCTAACCAGGGAGCAAGCGTTGTCGCCACAGGGGTGGTGTCCAAAGTGATGCCCGCGATGGGCATGGTGGAAGTGGTGCATGATCCTATCCCGAAATGGCAATGGCCAGCGATGAGGATGTCTTTCTTAGTCCCATCTGAAGATGACCTGCAGCAACTCAGCACTGGGCAAAAAGTACGCTTCGAACTCAGTGAAACCGAGGATGGTGAGTATGTATTGACCTCCCCGGAAGTTCTTTCAATACCCTAATCATTGATCAGCTTAAAAAATTAATACCCAAAATTGGAGACACCCGATATGAAAAAAAAGATTGCTTTATTATTCGTAATGTTAATCGCCTCTGCGCAGGTACTAGCCGATGGAACCGAAGGCCATATGATGGATGGAGGGTACATGAATGGCCAAGGGCATATGCAAAATGGGGAGCACATGATGGATGAAGATGACCCTATGATGGATGAACGTAATCATCAGGCTATGCGCACTGTGATGGGGGTCGGTCAAATCAATAAGATCAAGATGAAACAGCATATGGTCAACATTACCCATGAACCTATCATGGAGTTGAACTGGCCACAAATGCGCATGAACTTTCAAGCCTCCGAAATGGTGGACCTGTCTAGCCTCAAACCAGGTCAAAAAGTGAAGTTCAGTTTGGAAGTCGATGAAGACAACAACTATCTGATTAAAGATATCAGCGTCATGGAATGATGGCCTGAAGGTCATCGGCCTTGAGGTGGCGTTCTTGCCTCCACCCCTTGTTAAATGGGGGTGGCGGATCTCAAGCAGCACACTGGTAGCAAGCAGCACGACTGGTTTTTCTTGACTTGCAAATTTTTGACTGACAATAGGGTTTCTCGATGATTACCGCGATCATTCGTTGGTCCGTTTCCAACCGTTTTTTTGTCTTGCTGGCGTCAATAATTTTACTGGGTGGGGGAATTTTTGCTGTACGTGATACCCCCATAGACGCCATTCCGGATCTTTCGGATGTTCAGGTCATTATTAAGACATCCTATCCCGGTCAGGCGCCACAAGTGGTGGAGGACCAGGTGACCTATCCTCTGACCACTGCCATGCTGTCGGTTCCCGGGGCCGTGACAGTGAGGGGATACTCTTTTTTCGGCGACTCTTACGTGTATGTGATTTTTGAAGACGGCACTGATCTTTATTGGGCTCGCTCACGGGTACTGGAATACCTGAGTCAGGTTGCCGGCACCTTGCCTTCCTCAGCCAAAGCCCAACTGGGGCCGGATGCAACCGGCGTGGGTTGGGTATATGCCTATGCATTAACCGATACTTCGGGGCAGCATGACCTGGCCCAATTGCGCAGTATTCAGGACTGGTTTCTGAAGTATGAATTGCAGACAGTAAATGGTGTATCTGAAGTTGCCACAGTGGGGGGCATGGTGCGGCAGTACCAGATTATGGTGGACCCTAACCGGCTGCGCGCCTTTGGCATTCCGCTTAGCCACATCCGTATGGCCGTGCAGCGGGCCAGCCAGGAAGCGGGTGCTTCGGTGATAGAAATGGCTGAGGCGGAATATATGTTGAGGGTGTCTGGTTACCTGCAGTCCAAAAAGGACCTGGAGCTTGTGCCTTTGGGACTCAACGATAACGGCACGCCTCTGTTACTGAAAGACGTGGCTGAGATCCGGCTAGGACCTCAGATGCGGCGTGGGGTAGCAGAGCTTAATGGTGAAGGTGAAGTCGTCGGGGGCGTCGTAGTCATGCGTTTCGGCGAGAATGCCCAAAAGACCATTGAAGGTGTAAAACTTAAGTTGGAAGAACTCTCCCGTGGTTTGCCGGATGGTGTGGAAATAGTGACCACCTATGACCGATCTGCACTTATTAGTCGAGCAGTACAAAATCTCTATGAAAAGTTGATTGAAGAGTTTGTCGTTGTCACGCTGATCTGTGTGGTTTTCCTCTTCCACATACGCTCCTCGCTGGTCGTCGTATTCAGTTTGCCGTTGGGCATATTGGCGGCATTTATCGTGATGTATCAACAGGGTCTGAATGCCAACATTATGTCTTTGGGAGGAATTGCTATCGCGATCGGGGCTATGGTGGATGGTGCCATTGTCATGATCGAAAATGTTCACAAGCATATGGAACGGACGGAGCTGACAGATCAAAACCGCTGGCAGGTGATCAGCCAGGCAGCTTGTGAAGTGGGACCGCCCCTGTTTTTTTCGCTTCTGATTATCACCATGAGTTTTCTGCCGGTATTTACCTTGGAGGCCCAGGAAGGAAAGCTTTTTGCGCCACTGGCGTTCACTAAAACCTATGCCATGGCGGCCGCAGCCGGGCTGTCTATTACCTTGGTTCCGGTATTAATGGGGTATTTCATTCGTGGCCGGGTCATGCCCGAACACAAGAACCCACTTAACAGGCTGCTGACGGCGCTATACCGCCCTGTGATCAAGGCGGTTCTTACTGCACCTAAAACGGTGTTGTTTCTGGCTGTTCTGATATTGGGAATAGGACTTTGGCCGGCAACAAAACTGGGCAGTGAATTCATGCCACCGCTGGATGAAGGTGACCTCATGTATATGCCGACCACCTATGCCGGGATTTCCATCGGTAAGGCCAGGGAGGTGCTGCAACAAACCGACAAGCTGATTGCTACAGTGCCGGAAGTTGAGTCGGTATTCGGCAAGATAGGCAGAGCGGATACGGCGACCGATCCTGCTCCTCTCACGATGATAGAAACTTTCATACGCTTGAAGCCCCAAGAGCAATGGCGGCCAGGCATGACAGCAGAAAAACTGCGGAAAGAGCTGGATGGGTTGGTTAAATTTCCCGGCCTGACCAATGCCTGGGTAATGCCGATTAAGACACGCATCGACATGCTGTCCACCGGCATAAAAACGCCTGTTGGTGTCAAAGTCGCCGGCCCCAGCTTAAAGGACATTGAAAAAATTGGTAAGCGCCTGGAGGAGGTATTGCCCCAGGTGGCAGGTACGGCTTCAGTTTATTCTGAGCGGGTGGCTGGCGGACGTTACGTGAAGGTCGATATCGACCGCGAGCGTGCAGCGCGTTTCGGATTGAATATCGCGGATATTCAGGATGTGGTCAGAACGGCGATCGGCGGGATGAATATCGCTGAGACCGTTGAGGGACTGGAACGTTACCCTGTGAATTTGCGTTACCCCCAATCCTACCGAGACTCTGCAGAGCAGCTGAAACTGCTGCCGGTAGTGACCACGTCAGATGAACGCATTGCCCTGGCGGATGTGGCAGACATCTATATCAGTGACGGGCCTCCTGCCATTAAGTCAGAAAATGCACGCTTGAACGGCTGGACACTGGTGGATATTGAAGGCCGTGATCTCGGCTCCTATGTGGAAGAGGCTCAAGCGGTTGTCGCGGATCAGGTTGTGTTGCCTCCAGGATATTCCATTGCCTGGTCCGGCCAGTATGAATACATGGTACGCGCCAAAGAAAGGCTGACCCTGGTGGTGCCGCTGACCATCGCCATTATCGTGGTTTTATTGTACCTGAATTTCAGACGCTTCGGTGATGTGCTGATTATTCTCGGCACTCTGCCGTTTGCGGTGATTGGTGGCATTTGGCTGATGTACGGGCTTGGCTACAACATGTCTGTCGCCGCAGGAGTGGGTTTTATCGCCCTGGCAGGTGTGGCTGTTGAGATAGGCGTATTAATGCTGGTGTATTTAAATCAGTCATACGAACGCGCCATGTCTGCAGCGACCCATGCAGGACATACCTTCAGCATTAAGGATCTGCAGCTGGCAGTGATGGACGGTGCGGGGCTGAGAGTTCGGCCGATCATGATGACAGTGTGCGCCATCGTTATTGGCCTGATTCCCATCATGCTTAGCGGCGGTACCGGTTCTGAAGTGATGCAGCGAATTGCCGGACCAATGATAGGGGGCATGGTCAGCACGGTGATTTTGACCCTGCTGGTAATACCGGCGATTTACTTTGTGACGCGCCGTTTTTCACTCAGCCGACACAATCTGAGCGGTGCGCGCTGAAATTTTTAAATTGCAGACCAGACATAAAACACGCAAATGTCAAAAACCAAATTTCGTCAACCAGAACACAGTTTTCATCAACCAGGACATAGGTTTAATCGGCCAGGACACAGGTGACGCGGTTATGAGCAACGAATATCACAATGACAGGGGTGACGCTGATAAGACCGGCGATCACTTCAAAAAAATTACCATAGTCGCACCTCATGAAAGGGTGCCGCAGATCGAAGAGATACTCAAACAAGTGGATCTTATGGGGCTGGTGATGGCCAAGGCTCGCGGATACGGCGGTCGGCTAAACTTTTATGCGTCTGACTGGTCTGTGGAGACCATCGTGATAGAGGCCTACATTGCAGAGCAATACCTGCAGCAACTTCGGCAGAGGCTGAAAGCTGCCTGCGGGACAGATGAAGATGGTGCAGGTTTTATAGTGGTAAGTGACGTTAGTGAAATTCATGCACTAAATCAGCTGTGATGAACATAAATACTTTGCACAACCGCAAATCCATAACTGAATGACTCCAGTATAAGGAATTAAGCCCCATGACAGTGACAACCCAGAAACGGCTTTTGATATCTTTTATCTGCATGGCCGGTGTAACAATGCTGACCCCCGGTGTGGCGATCGCAGGCCCCGGACAACCCGGGCATCATGATGCAGATCCCGGCAAGTTAATCGTTGTTGATCAGGCTAGCGCCATGCATCATGGGCATCAGGGCGAAACTCTCGCCGGTCATCCGGGCAATCCTGAAGATGTTGATCGGATCATCGTTGTACGAGCTTTGGACAGTATGGCATTAAAAATTGAATCTCCACTGCAGGTTAAAGATGGTGAGACGATTAAGTTTGTGGTGATCAATGAGGGTAGCATTAAGCATGAATTTTCCATCGGCACCAAAGATGAACATGCTGAGCACGGGGTCATGATGATGGATAACCCTGATATGCATCACCCCCCTGGGACCAATACGGTATCTCTAGCGCCGGGTGAAACACAGACGCTAATCTGGACCTTCGAAGAGGCCTGGCAGGTAGAGGTGGCATGTAATGTACCCGGGCATTATCAAGCCGGCATGGTCAGCAAAGTAGAGTTTGCAGATTAAGTACCTCAGGCAGCCTGCGGGATTTACCCGTTCATCTTGATTTCTCAGCAGATGGTGCATACTTAGTAAAAGAAGGGTACCATTTTGTGCTAATTGTTAGATTTTACTTTCCAGTTCTAAAAGCCGGCCGCTACTGCCGCCTGAACCGGTAGCATTTAACCGGTACAGGAATTGGCCAACAGCAGAAATGGTCGGCATGGAGCAGGCAGACAAATAGCCGGTTATAGCGGAAAGTGCAAACGCTCTCTGGCGTCAGATGTGCTAGCCTAGACACCAGAATTTGAAATGAACTCAATGGGCAATGAAGAGAGGGCTCATGTTAATGTCGCAGCAGATCATCATTGCGGATGATCATCCATTATTTCGGGCCGCCCTCAAGCAAGCGGTTAACCAAGCCGTTAAGTCGGTGGAAGTGATAGAAGTCGACAGCATCGCCGGTTTACAGGATGCGGTGGAAGCCAATGCCGACGCTGATCTGGTGTTGCTCGATCTGAACATGCCGGGAGCTCATGGCTTTTCCGGTCTGGTCTTTATGCGTGGACAATATCCGGGCCTGCCGGTAGTGATTGTGAGCGGCAGTGAAGACCTGCAGGTGATTCGCCGGGCAATTGACTACGGAGCTTCAGGGTTTATCCCCAAGTCCGCCGCACTGGATGATATATCCAAGGCAATCCAGCAAGTGCTTAACGGCGAAGTCTGGTTGCCGGCTGAAGTGGCCGCCAAAATTGACTCGGTTCGAGTGGAAGACACCGATTTCTCTGAGCGATTGGCGACCTTGACTCCCCAACAGTTCCGGGTGTTAGGTATGCTGACCGAAGGTCTGCTGAACAAGCAGATCGCCTATGAGCTGGATGTGTCGGAAGCCACTGTGAAAGCTCACATTACCGCCCTGTTTCGTAAGCTTGGTGTTCGTAATCGCACCCAGGCGGTTATTGCCGTACAGCAGATGGAAGTCGAGCACGCTTCACAACCCTAAAAGAAAGTCATCACAGAAAAGAGAGATATCACAGAGACGGGAGTGAACATAGCAAGGTTATCCGCCCACATATGTTGTGTAAAATCTGCCCGA
This sequence comes from Hahella sp., assembly GCA_050299855.1. Classification (GTDB taxonomy): domain Bacteria; phylum Pseudomonadota; class Gammaproteobacteria; order Pseudomonadales; family Oleiphilaceae; genus Hahella. Next base: position 220,067 of record JBNKWQ010000042.1, on the reverse strand, counting down.
TAAAAAACACCCGCCTATGCGGGTGTTTTTTTGTTTGTCGGCCTTTGTAAATTCAACTGAAAATATATGATTGCACACGATTAACAGGTGCTAGTTTTTACTCAGTACCTTGTTAATCATTGCCCTCAGGGCAGCGGGCTTCACAGGTTTGTGAAGAATTTGATAACCGCGTTGCTTAACTTCCTGCTTCACTTCATCGGTATTGACGGCAGTGATTAAGATGCCGGGGAGATTGCGCGCCAGACTGCGACGCAAGGTATCCATGGTATCCAGGCCGTTTTCATCGTCGTCCAGCTGATAGTCCGCGAGGATAATTTCCGGTGGATTGGCCATGCAACTGGTAATCGCAGTATGGGGGTCCGAAGCAGTGATGACGGTGCAGCCCCAGCCTTCCAGTAAGGCACGCATTCCCTCCAGAATGACTGGTTCGTTATCAATACAGAAAATAGTCACACCCTTCAGGCTACCCGGACTGCGAGGAGGTTTCTTATCCTGTGTCTCAGGTTCTTCCGGTTTATCAACAACGGGCAGGGTAACGGAAAAACGGCTGCCCACGCCTATGACGGAGGAAACTTCCACTTTATAGCCCAGCATACGGCAGATCCTGTCCACGATAGCCAGCCCTAACCCAAGTCCGTTCTTCTCGGTGTTTTGCCCCAGTCTTTTGAATTCTTCAAAAATATTCACCAGCTGATCATTGGGGATGCCCGGGCCGGTGTCCCAAACTTCGATGCGAATGTTACTGCCCACCCTGCGACAGCCGAGCAGTATCCTGCCTTTACGGGTATAGCGAATGGCATTGGTGAGGAAGTTTTGGATGACCCGGCGTAATAATTGATGGTCGGAATTAACGTAGAGGTTACAGGGCACAGTGTTCAGCCCCAAACCTTTCTCTGCAGCAATAACCGTAAATTCGGTATTCAAGTGTCCCAGCAATTCATTAATATTGAACACCGTCGGGTGTGGTTCCAGTGCTCCGGCGTCAAGTTTGCTGATATCCAGCAGGGTACTTAGAATTTCTTCTGCTGCATTGAGGGAATGGTCGATGTGGGAGACCAGTTCATGGTAGTCATCTTCCTGTTTTATCTTGTTAGCTAATGCTGAGGTAAACAGTCTGGCAGCGTTAAGCGGTTGTAGCAAGTCATGGCTGGCAGATGCCAGAAAGCGGGTTTTACTCAGGTTGGCCGTTTCTGCTACGGACTTGGCTTTGACTAATTGCTTGTTGAGTTTGGATAGTTCTTCGGTTCGTTCCTTAACCCGCTGTTCCAGATAAGTATTGGTTTCCTTCAGGGCTAATTCGGTGCGACGCATGGCTGAAATATCCGAGAAGGTGGTAACAAACCCGCCGCCCGGCATTGGGCTACCCTGAATTAGCAGCACCGTACCGTCTGGTCGCATACGCTCGTATTCATGGGCTTCACCTGATTGCATCATTTCCAGTCGTCGGGAAATTATTTTCTGCGCGCGACGCGCAGGCACATGCCCCATTAACAGGTTGTATCTCATTAGATCGGCGATAGGGCGTCCTACCCGGGTAAAGCCCTTGGGGTAATTGAATAGCTCAACATAGCGACCGTTCCACGCAACCAGATTCAAGGCGTCGTCCACTACCGCCACTCCCAGGTTCATATTCTCTATCGCTGACTGCAACAACTCACGGTTGAATTTAATGACCTGAGAGGCTTCATCAACAATACTGACCACGTCTTCGATTTGCATGTTCTGGCCCTTAAGGGCGGAATTCAGAACGACACGGGCAGTCGAAGAGCCTATGGCGCTGGCCAATTGCTTCTCAATATGCTTGATAAGATCTACCGAGGCAGGCCGATTGGGGATCAGTTTGACCCGATAGCGGCGAGCGTATTCCATTAGGGTCTCCTGAGTTTTGTCCGATCCCAGGAATCGTTCTGACAAGGCACTAATGTCTTCGATGGTGGCTTCGCTGATCCAGGTAGTTGGGCTGGATTCAGCACTTTGCGCACTGTCCAGGAACGAGGCAACCTGGATTTTTTCAATGACCCGTTGAGTGGAAATGGCCGAAACGACGACGTAGAAGAGTAGGTTAACTCCGAGGCTCCAGATAGCGCCATGGGTAATCAGGTCGAAACCTTCCAGCCCAAACAGCGCTGTGGGACGAAGCCAACTGATGCCTAGTAACCCATCCGTGACCAGTCCGGGGATGCTGTCTGTTGCCTGGAGAATTGTGGGAATAAGCAAGGTGTAAATCCACAGGGTCACTCCAGATACAAGACCTGCAATTGCCCCCTGGCGGTTGCCATGGCGCCAGATAACGCCACCAATCAATACGGGTGCAAACTGTGCCACCGCGACAAAGGATAATAGTCCGATTGAGGCAAGGGAGAACGAATCCCCCATCAGGCGGTAGTAGCCGTAGGCGGCAAGTAGATTGACCAAAATGGTGATGCGGCGGATAGTCAACAGCCAGAACTGCACGTTTTTCTTACGGGACAGATCCAGAGCCTGAATACGCAGCAGAAGTGGCACTATGATCTCGTTACAGACCATGGTACTGAGAGTTACGGTGGATACGATAACCATACTGGTTGCAGCAGAACCCCCACCAATAAATGCCAGCATGGCCAGCCACTCATAGTCAGCCACCATAGGGAGGCTGAGTACGAAGATATCCGAGTCAATGGTTTCATTGGGGTAGATGAGTAAGCCTGCGGCGGCTATGGGAATGACAAAGACCGTCAGTGCTAAAAGGTAGAGGGGTAATGCCCAGCGGGCAGTATAGATATCGCGGGGCTCATAATTTTCGACCACAGTGACATGAAATTGCCGAGGCAGGCAGATAATGGCAATACCTGCCAGCAATGTTTGCATGATAAAGGAGCCGGGTTTTATGGCGTCAAAATCAAATACTGCCGACTGGTTGGTGGTTCGAAGCTGTTGGGTAATATCTCCCCAGCCATCAAACAATACCAGGGACACCAGTATTCCCACGGCGACAAAGGCCACCAGTTTAACGATTGATTCAAAGGCAACAGCCTGAATCAGGCCACGATGGTGTTCTGTGGCATCGATGTGGCGGGTTCCGAACAGGATGGTAAACAGACCCATTATCAACGCTACATATAGCGCAGAGTCCTGAATGTAGTCTGTTTGCGCAATTGTCCTGACCTGGCCACCTTCTGTCAGAATGTTAAAGCCCATGGAAACGGCTTTCAGCTGCAAAGCGATGTATGGAACTATGCCTACGAGCGCAATAAGCGTGACAATAATTGCCAAAGTCTGGGATTTGCCATAGCGGGAAGCAATAAAGTCTGCGATGGATGTAATGTTGTGGCGTTTGCTGATCCGGATAATTCTGGCTATGAGTGGCGCCCCGAAAATCATGACCAGGATGGGGCCAAGATAGATTGGAATAAATCCCAACCCATTCTGTGCTGAGCTTCCTACTGCGCCATAAAAGGTCCAGGAGGTGCAATATACTCCCAAGGAGAGGCTATAAATGGCTCGACGGCGACTCTCCTGGGCATAAACTTTGGAATTCTGATCGCCAAAGTAAGCAATTCCGAAGAGCAGGGCCACATAGGCAATTGAGACTATAAAAAGTAAGAAGCCGTTAATCATGCGGGTGTTTAATTATCACTGTTAGTAAATAAGGCGTAGCGTCCCATGATCCTTAATAAAAAGCGAGTAGGGCGCCTAGACTTAAGTCTAATTGTCTGGCTAAAAAATGGATTGAATGTTTCGTTTTTCTGGTAAGTGGTTGAAAAGATTAAGTAAAATTACTTATACCAAGGTCTAGATTTGCACTTGGCTAGAGGGTGCTAGAGTGAAGAGGCATACAAAAATAACAAATCTGGAGGAGTTATAATGGCTAGCGATCCATCTCCCAAAGCCGCCTATTGGCGGGAAAATCTTAAACTTCTAATTACCCTTCTAGTAATCTGGTTTGCCGTTTCATACGGGGCAGGCATTCTCTTCGTAGATCAATTGGATAATATCAGGATCGGAGGATTTCCTCTGGGCTTCTGGTTTGCTCAACAAGGGTCTATCTACACCTTTGTCGTTCTGATTTTTGTTTATGTGTGGCGGATGTCAGTCCTCGACCGTAAACACGACGTCCACGAAGATTAACGGAGTCCCTTATGGATACACAAACCCTAGTTTATCTGTTTGTCGGGGTGACATTCGCCCTCTATATCGGTATTGCGATCTGGTCCCGTGCAGGTTCGACCAGTGAGTATTATGTTGCGAGTAAAGGTGTACACCCCATTGCCAACGGTATGGCCACAGGTGCTGACTGGATGTCTGCAGCATCCTTTATCTCTATGGCAGGTATTATTTCGTTTATTGGCAGAGATGGTGCCGTCTATCTGATGGGATGGACCGGTGGCTATGTGCTCCTGGCCATGTGTCTGGCACCCTACCTGCGTAAGTTCGGCAAGTTTACCGTACCGGAGTTCGTGGGTGAGCGTTATTACTCGCAAACTGCGCGGATGGTGGCCGTTGTCTGCGTAATCTTTATCTCCTTTACTTATGTGGCCGGTCAGATGCGGGGTGTTGGGATAGTCTTCTCTCGCTATCTCGAGGTGCCTATTAACATGGGAGTCATCATTGGGATGGCAATCGTATTCATCTATGCCGTGTTGGGTGGTATGAAAGGTATTACCTATACCCAGGTAGCCCAGTATTGCGTCATGATCCTCGCTTATATGATTCCGGCAATTTTCATCTCCATGCTGGTGACTGGTAATCCGATACCACAACTTGGTTTTGGCAGCACGATTGAAGGGAGCGATGTTTATCTGCTGGACAAGCTGAACCAGATATCCCTGGATTTAGGGTTCAACGAATATACGTCGGGCACTAAATCAACCATCGATACCTTTGCGATTACCTTTGCGCTGATGGTGGGAACCGCTGGTCTGCCGCACGTCATCGTACGTTTCTTCACTGTTCCTAAAGTGAGTGATGCACGACTGTCAGCCGGATGGGCATTGTTCTTTATTGCCATTCTGTACACTACCGCGCCTGCCGTCGCTTCATTTGCACGTGTTAACCTGATTGAAACCGTTTCGGAAGCTGAATATCAGCAATTACCAAGTTGGTTCCAGAATTGGGAAAACGCTGGTTTACTGGCTTGGCAGGATAAAAACGGTGATGGAAAAATCACTTATACAGGTGGTGCAGCCTTTGCAGGCAAGCCCTCGTTTGATGGTGATGCCCGTGGTGACTTTGGTCAGCGCACAATTACAAACACGCCGACCGACAACACTAATGAGCTGTATGTCGACCGTGACATCATGGTATTAGCCAACCCTGAAATTGCACAGCTGCCGGGCTGGGTAGTAGCCCTGATCGCTGCCGGCGGTTTGGCTGCAGCGTTGTCTACCGCTGCTGGGTTGCTGTTGGTTATTTCCACGTCCATCTCTCACGATTTGCTGAAGAGTAATTTGATGCCGAATATTTCGGAGAAACAAGAATTACTATCAGCAAGGATTGCCGCAGCGTGCGCTATCGCTGTGGCAGGATACTTCGGCATCAATCCGCCGGGGTTTGTGGCACAGGTTGTTGCGTTTGCCTTCGGACTGGCTGCTGCTTCCTTCTTCCCTGCCATTATTATGGGGATCTTCTACAAGCGGATGAACAAAGAAGGGGCAATTGCCGGTATGCTGACAGGCCTGATTTTCACCTTCAGCTATATCGTCTACTTCAAGTTTGTCAACCCGACGGGGAATACGCCGGATAACTGGTGGTTCGGAATCTCTCCGGAAGGCATTGGTACTCTGGGTATGATCTTTAACTTCGCTGTTTCCACGGTTGTTTCTAAGTTAACAGCAGAGCCCCCAGAGCATATCCAGCATCTGGTGGAAGACATTCGTGTACCTCGTGGTGCGGCGGGGCCGGTGGCTGGACACTAAGCCCGGCTGCCGTCTCGTTCCTGCTTAGATAGGAGCGAGACCCGCAAAGATAAAAAGGCCCGTAAGGGCCTTTTTTTGTCATGGTTGACGCAGATAACCCTGCAGTGGTTTTTCTGGTCTTAAACAGTCACCGATAGCAGTTAGCGGATTTGTATTTTTCCACCAGGGCCACCCGGCATCCCACCCATACCTTCTTGACCAGGTACGACGATGGAAGAAGCCTGCTGTCGACGCATTTCCTTCAACTCTTCAATTGTGCGCTCCATGGCAACTTTGGCTTCATCCGCAAATTTCGCACAGGCATCGCCAATGTTTTCAGCTTCAAGTTCGAAGTTTAGTGGTAGAGCTCCTGCAGGCGTCATCATTTGAGCCTGGCCAAAGTAAAGCGTCTTACGACTGCTATCGGGTTCGCCTTCACTGGTCACTGGGGTCATGCGACGAATGGTGCCTACTTTCTGGTCGGTGAAGACTTCTTCCAGATACAGTTCATCGGCATTCATGGTCACTTCTGCTTCGTTCATCTGTCAATTCTCTCAAGATATATCTGTGTTCAAATGTATAAATGAGCTATGTCTTACTCAATAACGGTACCCATGTTCCGGGCAAACTGGTCGAAATATGCGACGCATCATTGCATAGTGCTAAAAGTTAGGCGTAAGTGCAAAGATAGGCGGTATCGACATTCACTTTCAGTTGGAATTTGCTGTTGGCAGGCACTTCAAAGCTGTTGCCTGCAGAAAAGGTCTGCCATTCGGCTTGTTCCGGCAACAATGCCGTCAACTCGCCGCTGACTACGCTCATAGTCTCGTGTTGGCTAGTTCCAAACTCATATTCACCTGGGGCCATGACTCCAACTGTGGCTGGCAGAGTAGCTGTCTGAAATGCGATGGATTTTACTTTGCCATCGAAATACTCATTCACGTTGAACATCGGGTTAAACTCCGTTACAGGTTAAAAAAGGACGAAAGTATACCATGATCGTAACTTCCTGTGAGTGGGTGTGATGTTTTGTATAAACGTGTCTGAGGCCACACTATAAATGCATACCAGGAGCAGCACTGAAGAGGCTATTTCGTTAAAGTAACAGTATTCAAGGACAGGCCGGGATACTTGGATTGGACGGGGGCCTCAGAAATGTTGAAAAAGTATATTTATCAGTTTTTTGCGGATACTTTAAGCCTAATCGGAGTTGTATATGTCAGACATAATGCCCAATAGATTGTTGAAATTGAAGGTGCTGGCAGAAGTGCCACGGGTTGAGTTCTGCGATGCCCCACGCCTGGAAAACCCTCGCGATCAAGCCTCCCGACGGTCTTTCATTCAAAAACTTCGTAAGGGAACGAAAGAGACAACACCAAAACCTCAGGCACGGCGTTCTCTTGAAAGGAAGACCTTCAATGCAGCAGCCTGGCTACGTTTCAATGAGGCACCTTCGCAGCCTATCTCATTATGGCTGGTTTACCGGGACGAAAGGGATGAGTTTGCCGTTATGCTGGATGAGGCTAAACTCTCCGCTGGCGCTTCTACTATGCTCTCAGGCAGGGTGACGATCGAAACCCGTGGACGTATTGAATACCTGCGTGCTTGTTGCGGCGGAGCCCGAAGTGGTGAAATTTATACAGTCGAAGAGTTGTATGTACAGCGTGAAATGGCCGTTGCTGCTTCCGCTGAGGACAACCTGCGCTCTGCCTAAGTACCCGCGGCCAAAATGAAACAATGGCGATAAAACCCAACTATTGATATGCGCCCTGTAGGGCGTTTTGTGCTCTATCTGCGGACACGATTATTGCTGTCGCTATTTCCCAGCGACACCAGCAACTCTACCCAAATTCTGATCTGACTCTTCGACCTGATCGCCATCTTTGTTATGAGCATTAACCAGCGAAATTGGCATTCTGCCCCAGTTTAAGCCTGTTAAGCGGTTAAGCGCTTCAACACCTTGCTTTGAACTGCAACGAAAGATATTCACCACTTTCTGATCACTTGTCACTGCCAACGTCCTCTTTTACTTTAAGTCCTTTCGCCCTTGGCCTAAGGCGCCATATTGGACTGGGAGGTCCTGAACTCAATAATTAGTTATAAGAGATATTGCAGATACTATGCCAAAAATAAATATCTATAAATAACAAGTGCTTATCTATTTCTTGGCGAATGTTGAAGTAAGGAAATATACAAAACAACGTCAATTGTGACGTAATACGTCAGCTTTAAAGTTCTTGCAGTTGTTCCATAGCGCTACGGTAGGTCAAGTGGCGTCCGACTTTGTGTTTTAGCTGCCGGAAACGCTTAAGTGCCCAGTAGAGATGGCCATTGTCTCTGAGAGTTCTTACGTCGTCCCAGGACGTCTCTTTTAAAGGCTTGAGCAGGCCCTTGCGAATCATATGATGCTCAAAAGCTTTGTGCAGTCCAATATAGGTGCCTACAACAACACTCAAAAGTAGCAGAAGAGACAGTGCGGCTTCAGTTGCAAGGAGATCCAGCATTAGTGTTTGGTACCCTGTAGAAAATTAGAAAATTAGAAAATTAGAAAATTAGCAAATAAGGCAAAAATTATTTCCATGCTTGTTGACCTCAAACATTCTATGCCTCCTTCTGAGTTTGATGTTAGCACACCAGATCGCATGCTAATGGCCTTGCCGGATGTTCAAGATAAAATACCTGGCAGTCGATCAGGATAAAAATGTAAGGTCGATCCTCAGCTGGATATCCTTTTCCGGTTTCTTGATAATGCGGGATTGATGTAAGTTAGCTGCTTGCCGGTAAGGCGAAGCTAAATTGAAAACAAAAAATTGACTGAGTTTTTCAACAGTGACAGCTGAAATTTCAAAGCCCGGTGACAGTGAACTAAAAGCCAAAATACTTGGTGAAACTTCCCGCATTAGCTGGAGGGAACTGGAAATATTTTATGCCAGGGGGCAAGTCGTCGAGGTAAGTCAGACCCTGGATTTGATAGATGTTTGTATGGCCCTGTCCCGGGACGATAAAGCTTCTGTAGACAGCTGGATGAAATCGCAGCTTATTGGCGCTGTAGAGCCCGATAAAGCCCAGCGCTGGCATGATATTGAGCAAGTGGTTTGGGCCGTGGTTGTCGCTCCTTGGGTGGTAGTGCAGGAAATGAGGGCAGGGGAAAACTCAGGGCATGGCACTGAGTAGCTGTTGGCACCTTGATATACGATAAATTTCTAGATACAAGAACTGGTTGCTAACAAATTTAGGATGGATAAAGACTGCGATGACGATTGAATTATTCAGAAATGACAGCTACCTGAAAGATTCCGACGCGATCGTTACGGGAATTACAGAGGACGGTGTAATACTGGATCGGACGATCTTCTACCCATTGGGAGGTGGACAGCCAGGAGACTCTGGAACCATGACCCGTGGTGATGGCAGTCTGTGGAAGGTACTCGACACAAGGAAAAATCGCGAAAGTGGAGAACATATTCATTGTCTTGAGAACCTGGAAGGTATTGCGGTGGGAGATGCTGTACACCTGGAGGTGGACTGGCAACGTCGCTATACCCATATGCGAATGCACACCTGCCTGCATCTACTTTGTTCCTTAATCGATGCCCCGGTAACCGGAGGTAATATTTCTGGAAACAAAGGTCGACTTGATTTCGATTTGCCCGAGGCACCTGACAAGGACGACCTTACCCATGCTCTCAATAAATTAGTTCAAGCGGCGAATTCGGTAAGCATGAGCTGGATTACAGATGAAGAGCTTGATGCTCAGCCAGAGTTGGTCCGCACTCTCTCTGTTCAACCTCCCAGAGGTACCGGACGTGTTCGCCTGATAAAGGTTGATCAGGTCGACCTGCAACCTTGTGGCGGTACTCATGTAGCCAATACCCGTGAGATTGGTGAGGTACGAGTCGGTAAAATCGAAAACAAGGGCAAGGGTAATCGCAGAATTAATGTGGAACTTGTCAGTGTCTAAATTACTTCGACAAAAGTTCGCGTTGCTATCTTTTATGCATAGAGTTTTTAGTTTTAATTTTTCTTTTGTTAAAGGAATGGCTCTATTGCTGCTTTTAGTCAGTGGTAGTCAGGCGAGGGCTGTGGATCAGCCATTCGTTCTGGATGTGCGGAATTTGCAGTGTCTTCCTGACGCTACGCCGGAGTGTCAGTCAGAGTACGAAGTTAAACCAATATTTGCCACCATATCCCGCTCCGGTTCCAAGTGTCGCTATGTGACGGAAAATGCTACCCGGATTGGGAGTCGTTGGTTCGATAGTTGCGAAGGAAATTTCGTCAATCAGCACGTGAAGGTTTGCCTCATAGGCCGCGATGACCGACTGGGTTGTGGTCTTATTGACCGGGATGGGGAAATTGTCGTTCCGTTGGTTTATGAAGATGTTCGGTTTGACGATGGTTTATCTATCGTTGCCGTAAAGTACCAAGGGAAGTGGGGGTACTTTAGTATTGACCGGGAGCGTCTCTTGTTAACTCCGCAGTTTTCAGAAGCAAGTGATTTCAGTGAAGGGCTGGCCTATGTGAAATTGGAAATCGAGGAGCCTGAAGGTAATTCATGGATTATCAATGATCAGGGATTAAGAGTGGCAGTGCTTCCGAGGCAGATTGAAATTAAGGGTAAGTTTGTCAATGGACTGGCACCGGCGGAGTTAGACGGGAAATGGGGCTTCATTAATCAGTTTGCTGAATGGGCAATTCCACCACAGTTCAGTCAGGTCACTGAATTTTCTGCTGGGATAGCGTCAGTAAAATATCAGTCTCGGCCTGAGCTTTGGGCGGTTATTGATACCAAGGGAGCCGGCCTGGTTTTCTTTGAAGGTGGTCCTCATCGGCTGGGGCCTGTGGCTAACGGCTTGGTTCCCCTCACCATCAGTTGCCCTGCAGATGATACATCGCAGGTATTTACGCCATGCCGTAATCTGTGCATCGATCCTGACAAGATGAAGAGGGGCAAACCCTGTGAATCCCCTGAAGTAGCTGAGCAAGAGGCTGCCAGCAGTAAGTAAGGATCATCTGGTGTTATTGGGCGATAACTGACCAGCTGTGGGATATCTCTCACGATGATTGCAGACAAGTAGTCTTTTTCCTCTCAGCTTAGATGCGTAATATCTATACTCGTAAGGACAGCAAAGTGACGTAAGGACACGATGCAAGGAAGCAACAAGGATGATTAACGAGCCATAGGAATTGGCAAAGGATGCGCCCTACACCGAAAAGGCACAGTAAGGATACTGTGCCTTTTCTCTTTGTGCTTTGAAAAGATCAAAGCGACCATCATTTAAGTTTTTAAAGCACTCCGTGTACCTGGTTTTCAGCATTAGGGTCTGTTGACGTTTCGCCATCATCACTGCTGGCCGATAGATCTTTTTTCAGGGCCAACTGTTTAGATATTGCCACTCCTGCCACCAATAAGGCGCTAACCAGTAAAATCGTGTTGCCGACGAGTGTCCAATCCTGGGTAAAACCCGCCATTATAATCAGGGTTGCCACAACCCAGCTCCAGTCTGCCACAATTGTCCACTTGGCAAAGCGTCTCCTTAGAGAAACGCTTATCACCATGGAGCCCAGCTCCACTGACCATACCGCGAGTACAGCTCCCACAATAAAGTAGACTTCGCCACCAAGGGTTCCCATTACCTGGGCCAGATGCTCTGAAAACGCTGCGTCAAACATCAGGATAGTTTTTAGATTTTGGTAAGTTTGCATGGGCTTGCTGCTTATACACAGTTGAATATGCCTTACTATCATTAGCGCTACAGGTAGGTGTCGCAATTACCCAATAGGTAATGGAATTGGGATCATGAAACATCGATAGTTTTAACTGTGAAATTGCAAAATGGCTGGGCGTCGATTTTGCCTTCGTTATATTCGCTATAGGCTATAGCTGTATTAAGAGTTAAGCGTTCCGCTGAGGAGGATAGTTGTGAGTGCGTTCGGAACCATGTTGCGTGATATGCGTCTGGCCAGTCGTTTCAGTCAGTTGGATTTTTCACTGGAATCTAATGTTTCTTCCAAACATATCAGTTTTCTGGAAACCGGGCGTTCCAAGCCCAGCCAGGAGATGGTATTGCATCTGGTTAAAGTCCTGAACGCAGACTTGGCGGGTACCAATCGTCTGTTATCCGCTGCGGGATACAGTCAGTTGTATAGCCGACAAGACCTGGATGCCCCAGAAATGAAGATGGTCAAAGAAGCACTTGATCACATGCTGAAGTCACATATGCCATATCCTGCCCTGATTTTTGATCAGAATTACTACCTGATATCGGGCAATCAGGCTCAGGCATTTATCATTCAACAAATGATGGCCTTGGGTGGAAAAGTGGATGCCCGCCTGAATGTCCTGTTGGCTTTTTTGGATGAGAATGGCTTCAAACCCTTTTTGGAAGATTGGGATAATCTGGCCTGTCACATGCTGCAGCGGGTTCATCAAGAACATCTTTCAGGCCCTTACCGGGAGCAGGACTGCGAGCTATTGAAGGAGGACTTAGCCTTACCGGGCATCCCCAAGGATTGGAAATATCGTGTGATTGAAGATCTGGACAAAGCTGTGGTGGCTTTTACGATCAGGCTAAACGACATCCGCCTTAATATGTTTTCCACCATTGCGACTATAGGAACGCCTCTCGATATTACAGCTCAGAATATAAGAATCGAGCACTTCTTTCCCGCTGATGAGGCCACAAAGGCCTATTTTCTGAACCACTGCGGATCCTGAGCAGCTTCCATTAAATCTCCATAACGATGCCCGCTGTAGGGTATTGACTCATTTTTGGAATGATAATAGAGTAAATGCTCTAATCGCAAAACGGCGTTGTGTTGTCTGCCATTTTTGGCCGAAATTCGCCTTTAAGCGCCACAATAAAAACAGGCATTTATTTCCGAAAATGTCATCAGGTGGTTGGTTTTATGCAGCAAATCAAAACTTTGGCGATGAGTCAGTCAAAAAGACTCTATGTTACGACAATGATGCAGGTCGTTGGACGGGCGTTGCAGGCCATTTCAGAGCAGGACGATACAATCCAGAAGGAAACCAGCGTTTTTCCTGAGGGCTTTGTCTTTACCATGCAGGTGTTACCGAAAGGTCCAGGATTCGCATTGCGTAAAACTTCGGCAAATACTCTAGAGTTTTTGGATACACCCCCAGAGGACAAACCTGATCTCGCTATCTATATCAAACACCTCGAACATGCTTTTCGGGTGCTGTCGTTTCAGGAGAGCACGGCGCGTGCTTTTGCCAACGACAGGATGATCGTAGACGGTGACATCTCCTTTGCGATTCGCATGGTGAGAGCACTCAATCGTCTGGAAGCCTTTATCCTGCCTAAACTCGTGGCGGAACTGGCTGTCAAGGAATATCCGTCGATCCCGCTGCCGGAGAAAGTCCTGCAGGGTTCCAAAATATACTTTCGGGTGGCCAAGAACTTCATTTCTCAACAGGTGAAATTTGCATGAGTAAAGGATTTTATGAATTTTTCTGCCCGGTCAAAGTGATTGCCGGGGAAGCAGCACTTGAACATATTCCCTTTGAGCTGAGTTCTTTGGGGGCTTCCAAGCCTTTGCTGATCACCGATAAAGGTGTGCGCGGTGCCGGGTTGACGGATTATGTTATCAGTGCATGTGAAGATAGCGGCGTATCTATGGTGAGCATTTTTGATGATGTTCCACCGGATTCTTCTACTGAAATTGTCAAACAGATTGCAGAGCTGTATCGCAACAGCGGGGCGGACTCAATTATTGCTGTTGGCGGCGGTTCCGTCATTGATACCAGTAAGGGTGTTAATATCCTTGTTTCAGAAGGCGGAACCGACATCAGTAAATATGCCGGAGCCGGTGTACTTAAACGACCGTTAAAACCGTTCTTTGTTATCCCAACGACAGCAGGTACAGGGTCTGAAGTGACCTCAGTGGCCATCATTGCAGACAAGGCTAAAGGAGTTAAATTGCCCTTTGGTTCTCCTTTTCTGCTGCCGAATGCTGCCGTTATTGACCCGCGCATGACATTGACACTGCCGCCGCATATTACGGCAGCGACCGCTATGGATGCGATGACCCATTCTATTGAAGCTTTTACCGGCCTGGCCAAAAACCCACTGAGTGACGCCTATGCCATATCTGCGGTAAAGAAAATCAGCGAAAACCTTTTGAAGGTGATGGCTAATCCTAAGGATTCCGAAGGCCGCCTGGAATTGGCACAAGCCTCTACTATGGCAGGTATTGCTTTTTCCAACAGCATGGTCGGTCTTGTGCATTCCTTAGGGCATGCCCTTGGCGCTATCTGTCATTTGCCCCACGGCATGTGTATGAGCCTCTTTCTACCTTATGTACTGGAATACAATCTTTCTAAAGGGAAAACGGAAGCCGCGCTGGCAGAACTTTTATTGCCGCTGGCGGGTGCTGACGTGTACGCAAAAACGCCAGCGCATATACGTGCAGAAAAAGCCGTAGCGACTATCCGTAGCCTAAGGGATGAGCTGTTTGAGCTTTGCAAATTACCCCGGACTCTGGAAGAAACAGGTAAGGTGGGTCGGGATCAATTACCCAAGATTGCCGATATGGCGCTGGATGATGGATCTATAATGTTTAATCCAGCGGAAGCAGATTTTGACGAAGTGTTGAAAATCCTGAATCTGGCCTGGAGCTGAACTGAGCCTTGAATTGATATCGGCCACGCAGTTTGGCAGTGAGGCCGGTATTGTTTCTTGCACTAAAATGAATGTTTGTGTTTCGCAAGTTTTAGTGCCGTACTGACTTTCTCCTGCCACTGCCCCCAGGTTTCGTAACCTTCCTGCCGAGCTTTCTGTAAGCAGATTAAAGCCAGTTCTGCTGTTGCCATAGCATCACAAGTCGCATGATGCCTTTCTCCTACATCCAGACCAAAGCGTTCCAACCAGGCATCCAGCCCTCTCAGTTTATGACTTAATTCCGGGAAGAGTACACGGCACCAGTCTTCAATATCAAAGAAAGGAAGGCGTGCGCCGGTACCCAAACGCAGTTTGCATTCTTTCTCCAACATGTGTTTATCGAACGGGGCATGAAATGCCAGCAGCGGTGCACCTGCTGCAAAATTGAGAAAATCTATCAGCGCTGATTCAGGTGAGCTTCCCTGCTGTAGCTCCTGGGGTGAAAGTCCGTGAATCAGAACGTTTTCATGTTCCAGTTGAATCCCAGGATCAAATAGTCTTTCAAAGGACTGTCGCAGGTTAATTTTCAACTGCAGAATTTCCACACCACCGATGGCGATTACCCGATCTTTGCGAATACTGAGCCCAGTGGTCTCCACATCGACCACCACCCAGCGCAACCGTTCAAGGCTTGCATCTGCCTCTGGTGGGCTCCATTTCGCGGTAACTTCCTGCATCTGCTTTCTCAATTACGGTTGTTTGTTTATTTGCCAGTACGCCGGGCTGTACCGATCCGGACTCTTATCGTCTATTCCTGCTATAGCTGGTAGTTCCAGCTGACTTTTCTCTGCAACCGTTGAGCCTGACGAAAGGCTTCTTTAAGAATGCGTTCGTCAAGTTCATTCAGCTCATCCGGGTCGATTAAGTTAGACAATGGCTGACCGTTGCTTTTCTGCTGGAGATGCTGACGTAGTCGCAGAAGCTGGATAAAGCTGTATGCCTCTTCCCAGGCGCTGGCGTCTTTGGCATCGACGATATTGGCTTTTGCCAGCAGACGCAGGCGGTGGAGTGTATTGGTGGCAGGTATTCCGTGGGCCAGACAAAAAACCCTGGCGGCGTCTACAAAAGGCGTCAGCCCTTGTGTCTTGAGGTCTATCCCTTCCAGCCCATTTTCCTTCTTGGTCACAAAGCCTTTGAAGATTCCCAATGGTGGTCGACTCTCCATCGCGGCGCCTGCAAGCATTTTTTGGAATAGCGAGTTTTGTTTAATCCTTTGTCTGACCTCAGCGAACATGTTTTCTGCCAGATGGTCCGGTCCCCACTGGGTGCGCAGATCAAAGTAGATACAGGAGTTCAGCACATTCTGGGGTGTTGCGGCATCAATAAAGCGGTGAAACCAGGATTTCCATTCGTCGGTACTCAGACAAAGTCTGGGATTGCTCGCCATAATGTTTCCCTTGCACAGGGTAAATCCACACTTGTCGAGGTCTTCATTGATTTTGCGGGCAAAAGGCAGAAACTCCAGGCGTATCTCTTCAGCTTTTTCCGGTTGGTTGGTGTGAAAAATAATGCCGTTATCCTGATCGGTGAGTAGGGTCTGCTCTTTGCGTCCGGCGCTGCCGAAGGTTAGCCAGGCAAACTCCACCTCAGGATGTGGATAGTGTTTGAGTGCCAGGCGGATAACCTGACGGGTAGTGTAGTCATTCAGCAGGGTAACTATGTGGTTGATTTGTTCCGCACTGGCGCCGTGAGCAATCATGGTTTGAATCAGCTTGGCGACGCCCGACTGCATTCCAGCGAGGCTTTCCACTGTTGGAGCGTTGGCTAGAGTTCTGGCGACATGTACCAGATTGACACGCTGCAAAGAGAACAGATCCCGTTCCGAAACCACGCCTTTAAGCCGGTGATTATCAACGATCAAAACATGGGCAAAGTGGTGTTTGGCCATCACCAATGCGGCTTCAAATGCGGTGGCATCAGAAGATAGCGATATCGGGTCAGGGTTCATGAAATGGGAAATCGGTGCCTCAAAATCAGATGCCGCATCGGCAACCACCCGTCTGAGATCTCGAAGCGTGAATATGCCGATAGGTTTAAAGCTGGAATCACAAATGATCATGGAGCCGATACCGTGATCTTCCATTTTCCAGACAGCCTGACGAAGCGTTGTCTCAGGGGAGCAACTGACAACTTCCCGGTGCAGGTACTCTTCAAGCTGTGTATCCAGCGAATATTCGTCTCCCAGGCTGGACTGAGCCTGAGCCTGGATTTTTCGATTCACTTGCTCAAGAAGGCCACTTATCCCTCGCATGCAAAACTCCCGAAATACCCGGCTGATGGAAATTATATGGGCAAAGTGATCGGTACTGCAGGTGATGCAGAAGGTGTCTTCAATGGCTTTATGTATGGTTCTGGTGGGACGCTGGGCCAGTAATGCTGCAATGGGAAAACTGGAACCGGGTCCTATATTGAAGGTGGTCTGAACATCTTCTCCCTTGGAAGTGATACGTTCACCAACAATATGGCCTTTTTTAACGATGAAAAATCGATTGGGAATACCATCTTCAGGGGACAAAAGGATGGTGCCTGCCGGGAAATACTCCACATTGGCATTTTCCAGCAGTGCAATCAGCTCACGGTCATCCATTTGGTTAAATGGTGGGAACTGACGTAATGCATCTGCCAGTGAGCGAATGTTTCGTGGGACAGAGTCTGCCCACGCAGCTTCCAAAACGGGTGCAGTATCAGCTGACATTTGCCTGGGTTCTTCTTGTTTTAGCGTCATGGCACAACCCCTTTCTGCCTATTCTTGCTGGTCATCAGCGGTAATCATATTCACCATTGGTTGTATACGGTATGGCCCTAGGGTATCGATCGAATAAATCATCGTTAAATGTATTCAAAGTAGATTGCTATTTGGGCAAAGACCTATTGAGTTTATGGAATTTCCCTCCTAGTCTGTCTATCACTTGCACCGATTATTAAAAATATACAGATTCCAGCAGATAAAATTCCCAAATCGACATGGGGCCATATATGAATATAAGAATAAGCGTTTTGCTGACACTGTTAGCATCTTTTACCAGCTTCTCTCTAATGGCGGCAGATGGCGTCATTACCAAACCAAGTGTTCATGGTGTTACGGAGACAATGGATACACTGCAGGCCGTACTTGAAAGCAAGGGGATGACTATTTTTGCACGAATCGACCATGGTGCAGGTGCTGCAGGCGTCGGAATTACAATTCCCGCTACTGAGCTGTTGATATTCGGCAACCCAAAAGTCGGTTCCCCTCTGATGCAGTGTGAACGCTCCGTCGCGATTGATCTGCCTCAGAAAGCATTGGTTTGGGAAGACACTGAAGGTAAGGTTTGGCTGTCCTATAACGATCCGGACTATCTGAGAAAGCGCCATGCAATATCAGGCTGTGACCAACAGCTCAAAAAAGTGACAGATGCTTTAGATGCATTGACTTCCGCTGCAACAGCCTCACAATGATGACCGCTTCGACCAACTGCAAGTTCCGCAGAGGAGTTGATTGTTGTTTAGGCGGTCACTTTCGAAATCACAATGTCATGTTAATCAATACCAGTATGAAGACTGGATACAGGTAAAGTTTATGAGTCGAGTTTTCCATATTGCTATTGCTGTTCATGATGTCAGTGCCTCTGTAGAAGACTACTGTGAACGCATGGGGCAACCTGCTGATATTGTGGTTGAAGGACAGTATGCCTTATGGCGAACCAAGGAGCTGAATCTATCGATAAGGAAGGCATCACCGGGCGAAGGTGGGCGATTGAGGCACATAGGTTGGGAAACCGATGATGCGCCACAATTTACCTGCGATAAGGATTGTAATGGCCTTCTCTGGGAGGAGTTTACGGCAAAGCAGCAAGCCTCTGAAATTGAAGCTGCCTGGCCTGGAACACAATACAAGCCTAAGAAGCTGAAGAGTAAGAAGGATAAGAACAAAGAGTCGCCGGGAGCAGTATAGAGGGATTACCAAAGGTCGTCGTCATCTTCAGTGTTTTCGGATTCCAGCTCATCCGCATTGTCATCACGGATGAATTTAACGCCCACTCCTTCGTGCTCTATACGAACAACCTCACTTTCTACGGGGGCCCCAGGTTCGCCCGGGAGGCCAAGTACGCGAATGTGAACCTTCATATGCAGTTCAGGCGTTGAATCTTCATTCACTATGACAAAGGCACCATTTTCTGAAATATCCCGGGTTTTAGTTTTAATTACGCCTAACTCCGGGTGGGTCAGTTCGACCTGAAAGGCTGCCTTGATTCTAGGGCTATTGCGCTTATCTTCCGACATAGGTGACTGCATTTCATCATTTTCTTCCTCAATTTTAGCCATGTTTATGGGAATTGCTGGTTAGATTTGTAGGGTTTTAGTAATCTTTCCCGGCAATCCTGTCGCTAAATGCGTTTATGTTTTAATTATTAACAGCTCCCGGCCCATAGGAGCGAACGGTACACAAGTTGAGGTTTTCTTAATGTATTTCTGGATGTCACGCCCTTGCGCAATTCCTACCCAACGATTTTTCCGGCCCGGCTGTCTGGCTTTGTTACTAATGTCTATTGCTCCTGGCGTAATGTCGGAAGATTCAGTGGAGTTTCATTACAATCCTCCTGAAGGAATCGCTTATGACGTAGCTTTTGAGGCGATACAAAAACGCTCAATAACGGAAGGCGCAGAGGATAAATCCCTAACTGAAAACATTCTGATTAAAAAGACGATTAGCATTGAAAAGACCCCGGAAGGCTGGATAGAGCATCATGATGTAAGGACCATTGAGATGTACCGTAATGGCCAGTTTGTTAATAATCCTCTGGTGAACGCCACCTTGAAGCGGTCTCTGCAATACCACATTAGTGATGCAGGTAAAATACAGGATGTGACAGGTTATGAAGGCGTTCTGGGAGAGTTGCAAGGGGCTCTGCCGGATAAGGTACTAAACCGAATTTCCCGTGTTTTAAGTCCAGAAGTTCTGAAAATCAGGGATATAGTTGAATGGAACGGTCGATTTGGAGGGCTGTCAGGGCAGAGTAAAACTGTAGGCTCTACAGAAATCAAAAAAGTTCCGCAGCAGTTACCGTCTGGAGACATGGTGGAGTTTGAGACTGAAACTCATTTTATCGGCTGGGAAAGGTGTGGCAACAAACAGTGTTTTCGTATTGAAATGACCTATAGCGGTGATGTGCAAAATGCTGCGGAAAACATGTTGGAACAAACACATAAGATGACAGAAATGCTGCGGAATGATGCGGAAGATCAGGAAGCCCCGAAACAACTGGAAGCGATAATTGAGGGCAAAACCATCTTGGTGCTTGATCCGGCCACGATGCTTCCCTATAGCGAGCAGCAAGATCGTTTTTTGAAAATGGTGACAAATCTGCCGGGTCTAGGGCCGGTTCCAGTGGAGCAGTCGTCCAGGAAAACCATGAGCTATACATATCGCAACTGAGGTTACTTTCCAAATAGGAGCTACTTTCCAATAGAAGCTACTTTCCAATAACTGCAAGAGTTCCATCATCCGCAGCTAATCCTCGGGTCAGACAAGCACCCGTTGTTCCCAGCCCCTCAGTTCGGCACGTCTTTGTTTCCAGTCAGGTAGCAGAGATGCCTGCCAAGCATAAAACCTGGGGCTGTGGTTCATTTCTTTAAGATGGCTCATCTCGTGGGTGATTACATAGTCAATCAGCTCTAGCGGCACTTTGAGCAAATGGATATTCAGGGTAATGCTGCCACGGCTGCTGCAGCTGCCCCAGTAGCGTTTCATATACCGTAGCTTTAGGCTGGGCTGCGGAACCTGCCAATGATCAATCTGTGTATACCAATGCTTAAGCCGGCTGTTGAACAACGCCTTTGCCTGCTGGCGGTACCAGGCCTTAACCATGGTTTCCGCATGTTGCTCTGACTTATGATCCGGGAAGGGGATATGCAGAACTTCCCCATCCAGACGCACCCTATAGAGCCCCGGAGTCCAATTCAGTGTTATCGGATTACCATAAAGAAAATGAGTACTGCCACAGTTAAATTCCGGTGGCATGACCTTTTGTGGTAGTTCCGCCTGCCTGAGTTGTTGGTTGTATATCCACTGATATTTTTCTTTGACCAGGCGTTTAATCTCCCCTTCGCTGACACGCAGAGGGGCCCGTACTTTGACACTCTGATCTCGATGTACCTCTATGACGACCGTTTTGCGGCGAGGGGATCTAATTACCTCATATTGGATCATTCGGGGAACTCTATTCTCTATATGAATATCTGCTGGGTAACTGTCAATCGAACGAGCTGGTATAAGCCCAACAAGACGAGGGGAATCTGGCTTGCCATAGTTTACCAATAGACCATCGGTATTTGGCAGAAATAATCCGTATTCCCTGGGCCATCCGGACTCCATTTTCTGTAATTTTCTTCAGTCGCCGGCTATCTTCTTGATCTCCCTGCCTATTAATTTCCTAAATCCTGTTACAACATTTTTAATGTAAACCATGGACAGCTATCCCTGGCTATAAAGTGATTGGTTCGCACCATAGCTGAGCGCTGTTGGCGCGTCTGGGTGCAGCAACGGGGCAAAAAATATATTTTCCTGACTGGTTATTAGTAGGATTATTGCGGGATGAATAATTTAACTATATGAAATATATAAGTAAATATTGCTTGGCCTGATATCTGCTATGAGTAAGAAAGTTATTTGGTATTTTAAATACTACAAATAACCCGCACACAAAACTTAGCGGTTAAGGCAAAAGGTGTCAGTGGAGACAAGGTGCTTTGCTGACCGGAAGAACAATCACACTGGAGATACTGGAATGAGTCTATACGAAAAACTGGGCGGTGCCCCTGCAGTTGATGCGGCTGTAGATATCTTTTATCGCAAAGTTCTGGCCGACGACAGAATCAGTGAGTACTTCGATGGGGTAGATATGGATGGTCAGGCTCAAAAACAGAAGGCTTTCCTGACCATGGTCTTTGGTGGTCCCAACAGCTATTCCGGCAAAGATATGCGTGAAGCCCATAAAAACCTCAAAGGACTGACGGATACCCACGTTGATGCCGTTATCGAGAATCTCGGCTCAACCCTCAAAGAGTTAGGCGTCGCTGATGAAGATATTGCAGAAATTGCCGGTATTGCAGAAAGTGTGAGAAACGACGTACTGAATCGCTGACTCGCCTGCGGTCATTTTTCTCCAATTTCAAACCATCGGTTAAATGACGATACAGGCAGGTATGGCATGACACAGATTGAATTTGCCGGCAATAATATTGCTGTAGACGAAGGAACCAGCCTACTTGATGCTATAGAAAAGGCCGGGCAACTGATTCCCAATAGTTGTCGCTCCGGTTTATGCCATGCCTGCCTGTTGAGGGCCGAGGAAGGGGAGATCCCTGCCAAGTCCCAGCAGTCGCTTACAAGCGTACAAAAATCCCAAAATCTGTTATTGGCATGTCAGTGTTATCCTAATGCACCGATGGTGGTTTCCCGACCGCTAGAATCTGCAAGAGTGACTGCCAGACTGGTTGATAAAACCCATCTAACCAAAGATATATTAAGAGTTCGGTTGAAGTCCGATATCGACTGGTACCCAGGGCAGTACACCACCCTATGGCGTAGTGATACTGAGGGGCGCAGTTTTTCCATCGCCAGCCATCCGCAGCGGGATGGCTATCTTGAGTTGCATATTCGTAAGCGGTCCGGAGGGATGATCAGTGAGTGGTTGGATCAAACCCTGGTTTCTGGAGGGGAATGCATGATCAGTAAGCCACTGGGATCATGCTTTTATACGCCGGACTGTATTAATTACCCCTTGCTGCTGGTATCAACTGGGACCGGTCTCAGTCCAATTTATGGTGTACTGAAAGAAGCTTTGGGGAACGGTCATACCTATCCCATCTATCTTTATGCCGCCGCAGGTGATCCCAGTGGGCTGTACCTCACGAGAGAACTAACGGAACTTTCCTATACATTTCCACAGTTACATTTTAGGAGCGTCGTGCGGCGCCGGCCTAAAGCAGGTATGCTTGAAGGCGATTTGGTGGACATTGTGTCAAGACAGCATCCGGACCTAAAAGGCTGGAGGGTCTTTCTTTGTGGTGCTCCGGAAATGGTACATAAACTCAGAAAAAAGTGCTTTCTCAATGGCGCTTCGATGAATGCCATTTTGGCCGATGCCTTTGAAACTCCAGAAACCAGCTGACATCAATAGCAACAAAAAGGTGCGGCGATAGGCTATGCAACTAACGAGATTTACCGACTACGCGTTAAGAACACTGATCTATCTGGCCGGCAGACCTGAAGATGAAAAAGTATCGCTGAGCCATTTATCCATGCTGTTTGATATGAATCTGAACCACCTTAACAAGGTGAGTCAAAAACTCACTCAGTTGGGGTATTTGGTGTCTACCCGGGGAAAGCAAGGTGGCATCAGCCTGGCGCGTGACCCGAATTCTGTCACTATTGGGGATGTGGTTCGAGACATGGAGCCTTGCCTGGCTGCGATTGATTGTGAGGGTATTCTTTGTCCAGTGCGTTCGTCCTGCAAACTCAGAGGAATTCTAGGTCGTGCCAGCCGGGCTTTTGTTACTGAATTGAATAAAGTGAAACTTTCAGAAGTTGCCATTGACGCAGGCGAAAACCTTATACCCATTGTCCTAACCTAGTCATTTTATCCCTCGATCCTAAACCATTGCGCGATGCTTCTATCGATATGTTCAGGTGCTGTCGCCGAAAAGGAAATACCGGCTAACATGGAGTAGCAGGGCAATCCTGCTCGGTTACCATCTGCTATACTGGCTGGATAAATCTCGGTAAGGGATATTCATGTTTTCAGCGTCTTTACGCTCTACCTGCGTCAAATTCTCATGCTCTGTCCGGGTCGAATACAGGCGTGCTTTCCACCGCACCGGCAATCCTTCATTTTGGGGGGGCTTCTCTACATTTATCCTGTTGGTCATGTTATCTGCTGCTTCAAGCCAGGTGGCTGCTGATACAGTAGCAGTGGATAAATCACTCTTTGCTTCCCAGTATCCAGTGACTTTGGAAGATCATTGGTATTATTCAGATCAATTGTCGGAAGAGGCAAGTGTGCAGCAGGTGTTAGCGGATTTTAACACCGGCCGGTGGCAAGTAGTGCATGATGCATCTGCCAACTTTGGGGTGACTACCCGTCCCCACTGGTTCACCTTTGAACTGACTTCGAAGGAAAGGCTTTCATTGCTGGTCGAGCTTGAATATGCACTGTTGGACAATATCGAATTTTATATACTGCAAAATGGGGTGGTTACGGAAAACTACCTGACCGGTGATCACTATTACTTTCAGGTTCGCCCTATTAAAAACCGGAATTTTCTGTTCCCACTCGAGTTGCGGCCCGACCAGCCCGTGCGGGTTATATTTAAAGTGCAGACAGGTGGATCTCTGCAGGTGCCGTTACTGATCTGGAGTAGGGCATCGCACCAGTTTGTGAATGAAATCTCCCTGGTTTTACATGCGTTCTTTGCCGGCATAATGCTGACTATTGCCATCTATAATCTGATGCTTTTCATTAGCAGCCGCGATCAGGTTTTTCTGTTCTATTCCCTCTACGTTGGTTGTGTAGCGATGACCCAGTTGGCATTAAGAGGGTTGAGCTACCAGCTACTTTGGCAGGAATCTCCCTACTGGAATGAACGTAGTCTGATGTTTTTTGCCGGAGCAGCCATTGCTATGGGGGCTATGTTCATTTACCGGTTTCTGCGTATTAGAGATACCGGCCGGATTTCCTATTTCATGGTATGCATCATGGTTGGAGCCGGCATCGTTCAGGCCACTCTGAGTTTTGTGCTGCCGTATTATGTGAGTGTCACGACAGGCATTCTGGCCGCAAGCCTGGCCTGCGTGTTGATGTTCGTGCTTGGTATCGGTGCCTGGAAAAGGGGGTTGAAAGCGGGTAAGTATTATACTTATGCCTGGTCGTTTTTCCTGATTGGTTTGTTTTCTGCCTTAATGGCTAAGTTGGGCCTGGTACCCAGAACTACCTTTATAGAGTATGGCCCGGAGCTGGGTGCGGCCATCGAGGTGATTTTGTTGTCTTTTGCCGTGGCGGACCGCATGAACGAAGACCGGCGTCAGCGTATTAAAATGCAGGAAGTGGCGCTGAACAATGAGATCAAACTGCGGGAAGCCCAGGAAAGGGCACTTGAGATTCAGGCAACTGCCAACCTGAAACTGGAGGACAACGTCCGCCAACGTACCATCGAACTTCAAAGCGCATTGGAAGAACTTTCTTCGGCTAATTCCAAGCTGAGGCTGCTCAATACCATCGATGGCCTTACTCAAGTGCGTAACCGCCGTCATTTTGATGAAATACTAGCGACCGAATGGTCGAGGGCAAAGCGCAACAGTGAACCGCTGGTGCTGATATTGCTGGATGCAGACCACTTTAAGCAGATTAACGATACCTATGGTCATCTGGCAGGTGATGAATGCCTCAAGGCACTGGCCGGAATACTGGAAAATCAGATATTGCGGCCGACAGACTGCATCGCACGGTTTGGTGGTGAAGAATTTGCCATCATACTGGCAGATACTGATGAAGAGGGAGCATTGCAGGTAGGTGAGCGATTACGAGAAGCTGTGGCCGCCCAGGCTGTCAATGCTGAGGGTGTGTCCATCAAACTGACGATCAGTGTAGGAATCGGGTTTGGCACTCCCAGGTCGGGGGAGCAGGTGGAAACCTTGCTTTCGGTGGCTGACAAGGCGCTCTATCGCGCCAAAACGGAGGGGCGTAATAGAGTCGTGCTTGCCCATATTCACGAGCAGAAAGAGGCTTCGGGTTGTTAAAAGGTGGCTGTCAAAAGGCTGTTGTTAAAGGGCAAAATGAGGCATATTTTTCAAGGCCCTCGTGTTCCTTCCTTGTCGACATAAGAAAATCATTATTGTCACAGCATCAGTAGCGATGGCGTAACCTGGATTTTTACCTCCGATATTATCCCTCAATTACTGATTTTTAAGCCCGTTTCGCTGATTTTCAAAAATTGGTTGGGTAAAATATCGGGGCAACAAGTTGAGGTGTCCTGTGTCCGATAACCCCGAAGAGTTTTTTGCATCCGAAATGTCGGATGTTAAACCACTTGCTCCCCATAATATGGCTGATGTCAAGAAACCCCGGGAGGAAACTCCAGGTGTTGAGGCTCGTCGTCAAGCAGCTGTCCGGCATAAGTTGCTTGATATGAATTTTCTGGCTACTGAAGAGCATCTTGAGCTGCTCAAAAGCAATGATGTGCTCGAATACAAGAAAGACGGCGTACAGCATGGCGTCTACCGGAAATTACGGTTAGGGCAGTATGTCATTGAGGCTCGGCTTGATCTGCATCGTAAAACCGTTGAAGAAGCCCGCCGGGAAGTCTGGCAATTCATAAAAGACTGCATGAAGTACAGCTTAAGGACGGTGATGATCTTGCACGGTAAAGGTGATCGGAACCAGAATCAGGAAGCGGTCATCAAAACCTATGTGAATCGATGGTTACCTGAGTTTGATGAAGTTTTGGCTTTTCACAGTGCGCAAAGACATCACGGGGGTACTGGGGCAGTTTATGTGTTGCTGAAGAAAAGTGACCAGGAAAAACTGGATAATCGAGAACGGTTTGGGTTGCGGTAGTTTTGCCGCGTCAAGCTTAGTTATTTTTTATTATACTTTTTGAAATTTAACAGGCAGGAAATGGCGACAAAGATGTCTTTAAAAAAAGTTTTATTAGTAGCTTGTGTTAGTTCTTACCTTGCTGGTTGTGCTGCCGACGGCTCTTACAATGGCCCAGCCATCTGGAATGATTCACCGCAGCGAAATCAGCCCAAGGAAATCTGGAACACCAACGGTCAGGTAAATGTCAATCCACCGAAAACCATCTGGCGCCGGACCGATGGCACCGATGTAATTCCACCAGTCTCCGATGATGAAGAGAATGCTGAATAGGCGGCGATAATCGGTTAGAAATCCAAAATTGGCAAGGCAGGTGGTGAAAATCACCCGCCTTTTTCCTATCTTATTCCCCATCAACTTATACGGATCAGCCATTACCACTTGGCATAGTGGTCTTCTGCAAACCCCGGCTGCTCCACCAGCTGAATTATTCCCCATTCTGGTGTATTGATCGTGCCAGTGTACAAGCCAAAATATTGGCGGAAGTTTGAAGCCAATAGTCCAAAATTCTCGCGGCTCTCGCGTTTTCCCAAGGGCTGGAAGGTCAGGTTGATGCTGGAATCTTCCGAGCCTATCTGCCATGTTCTTTCGGGTTCATAACGGGAAAAATGGAACTGTACCGAGGGCAAGGCAAGCGTTTGATCCTTAAACCAGAGGGTGTTTTCAGTCATACCGGTTTCGTTTACGCCATTGGCAAGGTTAAGCCCCAGCATACTGCCCTGCACATCAAAGCCGTTAATACAGGTCCATTTCCAGACTGTCTCCCGCCGCATGAAGCCACAGGAATAGTCCAGAGCACCAAGACACTTTCTCTCTCTTAAATCCAGCTTCTGACCTTGATGAGTGAGGCTGCCGGAAACTACCATTCCCGCAATTTTTTGGGTATAGACCCAGCCGCTATAACCTGCGGGGCTGCACAAACGCAGGGGGGGTAGGGTGTCAGGCCTGTTAAAATGGGCCTGACAGAGAAACTTATCGCCAATTTCGACCTCCACCTGATAGCCGTCATTAAGGGTTTGAAACCGAAATCGAGACTTCCGGTTGTTAAACGATGCGGAAAAATGATCTGGCGATAGCTCGATTTGGGTACCCAATGCTAGTGGGGTGAGAAAACTGTGCTCCTCTAAGTGGTTGTTCTTTTGATCGAAGATATAGATAAAAGCATTGGAGACCCAACGCAGATTCACAATCGCTATGCCGATATAAAGGTCAGGGGCCGTAATGCCGAAAAACACAAACTGGTTAAAGGCCATTTTTTTACGCCAGTTTGAGTAAGGTTTATCCATAGCATTGCGGTAATCGAAGTCCAGAAAGTTTATCTCGCTGATCAGGCTGGAAAGTCTGCCTGTCAGAGGTTGTCCATTGTTAATCAGTCGTTGGGATTTAGTGGCAGTCATAACCTGTGAATTCTTTTTAATATGTAGGATTTCCTATTGGACTCAAGTGTCTGGTGACCTCGGTATATAAAATGGCGCATCAGAAGGACAGAATGAAATCGCTAGCCGTGTTCATGCAGTCGTTTTGTCATCGTTAAGTTCATTCGTTTTAACCGGGATGAAGGCATTAAGTACATTTGAGAGCCTAGCACCTAGCACAGTGTTCGACCATTTATAGACAAATGACCGTAGGTCAGTTTAGTATGGGCTCACTGTGAATAACGAGCGTTTGGTTGACGCTATGCTGAGGGCTGCGCATGAAAATAACAATTAACGGCAAGGAACGAGATCTCAACATCGACCCGGATACCCCCTTACTGTGGGCTATTCGGGAAGAACTCAAAATGACAGGGACTAAATTCGGTTGCGGCATGGGGTTGTGTGGTGCCTGTACCGTGCACCTGAATGGCACTGCCATCCGTTCTTGTATTACCCCTTTAAGCGCGGTAGAAGGGCAGGATATCACCACCATTGAAGGCATCGGCTCGGAAGAGTCCCCCCATCCTTTACAGCAAGCCTGGCAGGATCTGAATGTTCCTCAGTGTGGCTATTGTCAATCAGGTCAGCTGATGTCGGCAAGTGCATTGCTGGCACAAAATCCCAACCCCAATGACAGCGATATTGTTAACGCTATGGCGGGCAATATTTGTCGTTGCGGCACTTATCTGCGAATTAAGAAAGCGATAAAGCAGGCGGCTGGGCAGGTTGCCAATCAGGCACATGGGGAGAGCTCTGATGGAATTGCATAATCTTAACCGCCGTGATTTTTTTAAAGTAACTGGCACTGCTACCGGTGGCCTGTTGATCGCCATGAATATGCCCGGTTGTTCGTCAATTCCCAGTGGCCAGGAAGACAACTCATTGCGGCCCAATGCCTGGCTTGAGGTTACCCTGGATAATGAGATTTATCTGACACTGGACCGAGTTGAAATGGGGCAGGGTACGCTGACCGGAATGTGTACCCAACTGGCTGAAGAATTGGACGTTGATCCCGAGAATATCCAGGTCAAATTTGCACCGGTAGATCCTGCTTACAAGCATCCGGAATACGGCCTGCAGATGACGGGTGGCAGCAGCAGTACCCGTGTTAATGGGCCGCTGGTACGCCAAGCTGGAGCTATGGGGCGGTTAATGTTAGTTGCTGCTGCAGCGGATGTCTGGCAGGTTTCCCCGAATCAAGTGACAACTGATGAAGGAGTATGCCGTCTTAAGGGTGGGAGTCAGGTACTTAAATATGGAGAGTTGGCCTCATTGGCCAGCAAGCAGTCAGTGCCCGGCGACATACCTCTCAAATCGCCGAATCAGTTCAAGTATATCGGCCGCTACAACAAGCGCCTGGATGCCGGGCTCAAGAGTTTCGGCAAGGCGGATTTCGGCATTGATACCCAACTTCCGGAAATGGTCTACGCGGTTTTAAGTCGGCCACCTATGATCGGCGGTAAGGTGGAATCCTTTGACGCCACTGATGCGCTAGCTATGCCTGGCGTGATCAAGGTGGTAGAAGTACCGCGAGGTATTGCGATTATCGCACAGCAATACTGGCAGGCTCGTATGGCACAGTCAGCTTTAAAAGCTACCTTTGTGGCCGGCGAGATTGGAACCCCCTCGGATGGCGATGTTTTTGCCTTATACGCTGACGCCCTGGAAGAGGGAGGCAGTACTGAACGTGAAGAGGGCGATGTTGATCGTGTCATTCAGGAATCAGATAATACCATCAGCGTTCAGTACCGCGCTCCCTTTCTGGCGCATTCACCTATGGAGCCCATGAATTGTACCGCATGGATTCATGATGGGCGCTGTGACGTTTATGCCTCCACCCAGGTCCCGGATGTTGCGCGTGCCGTGGCGCGCCGTGAGAGCGGGCTTTCCCAGTCGGATATTTTTGTACATTCCACGTTTATTGGCGGTGGATTCGGGCGCCGTTTGACTCAGGAGTTTGTGGCTGAAGCAGTCTCGATTGCCGTTCAGTTGGATATGCCAGTCAAACTTATATGGTCCCGGGAGGAGGACACGCGCCACGGTGTCTTCCGCCCATCGGCCCTGCATCGCCTGACGGCGACTCTGGACACTGATAAGAAATTGACCGGCTGGAAGCATGAAGTCGCTTGCCCCCGCATACTTGACCATTATGTGAAAGATGCTGCAGGCGCGATAGTACCGGGATGGGCGCCGCAATTTATGGTGAAAGTCGGCGCCAGTCTCGCGCCTTTGACGACGCCTGATCCGTCTCCCACAGAGGGCGCAACTAACCTGCCATACGCAATTCCTAATCTCAAAGTCAGCCATAGTCAGGTTGACGCTGGTATACCCGTCAGTTATTGGCGTTCAGTAGGTCATTCCCATAATGCCTTCGCGGTGGAATCGTTTTTCGACGAAATTATTGTCGAACTGGGCAAGGATGAAGTGGCCTACCGGCTTGAATTATTGCGGGATAAGCCGCGGGAGTCAGGTGTTCTGCAAGCAGCGGCCAGACAAATCGGTTGGGATACACCACCCCCTCCAGGGGTGTTTCGTGGCGTTGCCCTGCATGAAAGCTTTATGACCTACGCGGCTCAGATCGTTGAGCTTTCGGTAGATGCTGGAAAAATCAAGGTTCACAGGGTGGTTTGTGCGGTGGATTGTGGCCAAGTGGTGAATCCGGATATTGTCGTGGCGCAGGTTGAAAGCGGGATTATATTTGGCTTATCAGCGGCCTTGTTCGGCGAGATAACACTCAAGAATGGTGAGGTACAGCAATCTAACTTCCACGACTACCGGGTTTTGCGAATGGATGAAACTCCTGAGATTGAAGTGGTGATCATCTCAAGTACTGAACCCAGTAGTGGTATCGGTGAGCCGGGAACCCCGCCGGTAGCTCCTGCATTAGCTAATGCGGTCTTCCGTGCTACCGGGCAACGCATCCGGCAGTTGCCCATTAAACTGAGCTGACAGACCTAAGCGTATGCATGGATTGAATGCTCAAGTGATTGCTGCAGCAGCAGGCTGTCTGGCGCAGGGTAAGGACGGATGGCTGGCGACAGTGGTTCGCACCTACGGGTCTTCTCCCAGACCAGTAGGGTCCCTGATGTTTTACTCGCCTGAATTTGGCATTGTCGGCTCATTATCAGGTGGTTGTATTGAAGAGGATCTACTGCAGCAGCTAGCTGCAGGCGGTCTTGATCAGGGCCAGAATCAAAACGATCTCTTGATATTTCGCTATGGGCATCAGGATCTTGACCAGACCCGTTTTGCCTTGCCTTGTGGCGGCCAACTGCATGTTATGATCGAACATTTAAAGGCAGACGACGGATCTGCCAGGATGCATTTCAATGAATTGACCGATGTCTTAAGTCAACGTCAGCCCGTTGTACGCAGAATCCACCTGCCCTCAGGGCGGAAGGAAATTGAAATTGTCAGGCAGGGTGTTGCAGTTCCAGCCGTTGTTCAGTTTTCGGAAGAAGTCTATGCTCACCACTTGAGCCCACAGTACCGACTACTGCTAATTGGTGTGGGGGAAGTTTCACGCTACGTAGCCGAAATGGCGCAGGCGATGGACTTTTCTGTCAGCCTGTGTGACCCGCGTCAGCAATATCTGGAGCTTTATCCCAGCCTGAATGTGACGACCTACTGCAAGTTGCCGGACGACCTGATACTGTCAGCCTATCGGGATGGTTGCACGGCCATTGTAGCTTTGTCTCACGACCCCAGAGTGGACGATATGGCTTTGATGGAAGCGCTGAAAACGGACGCTTTTTTTGTCGGGGCTATGGGCTCCGTACAAACTTCCCGCAAGCGCAGGATTCGATTGCAGGAACTTGGCTTGACCAAAGCACAGATTGCCAAACTAAGGGCGCCAGTCGGCCTGGATATCGGCAGTAAAACACCAGCTGAAATTGCTCTGGCCACAGTGGCGGAAATTGTCGCAACACGCAATCGGTTGCAAAAATGCAGTTCCCAACCTGCTGAGGACTTTGAGCCCGAGCAATGGCCTCTTGTGCTTAAACGCTAGCAAGCCATACTGATTGGCCAAAACAGAAAGGGGATAACTAAAGCGGATGGGATGGCTCATACTTTGTGCCGGTCAGTCACGCCGTTTTGGCGCCAATAAGCTTGTGGCCAGAATTGGACCGGAGCATGTAGTACTGTCACAGGTATTACAAAATCTGATCACCACTTCAGAGCCGGTATTTGCAATCACTCGATCAACTGATGATGCCACGGCAAATCTGTTGTCAGACCTCTCAGTTGACTATGGTAGTTGTCCCGATGCAGATGCGGGTATGGGGCATAGTTTGGCCTGGGGAGTGTCTCAGATCCTGTCCTGGTCATGGTGTGGCGTAGCGCTCGGCGATATGCCTTACGTTACCCCGGCAACCTTGAAGCTTCTCGCCAAATCTGCAAGTCATAACTCCATTGTTATACCCGTTGTTAATACTGGAGAAGGGCAGGAGAAATGGGGGCATCCGGTGATTTTCGGCCAGTCCTATTATCCTGAACTGCAGGGACTCAGCGGGGACCAGGGAGCACGCAGTCTGTTGAAGAAACACCACTGCGCCGTTATTCGCGTTCCGGTCGCTGACGAAGGTGTGTTGATTGATATCGATACCCCAGAGGACCTGGAAAATATCTGATCTTTCTGTGCAGCGTACCTGAAGAGCGCTATGATTCTGAGACTCACCTGATTGATTTGTATAGGCTGGATTTCCATGTATAAGCCAATAGCTGAATCCTGTTTGCGTAACCAACAACCGATAGCGGATGTTCTGACCAAATTGTTTGCTGATTCCCGGCATGTGCTGGAGATAGGCAGCGGGACCGGCCAACATGCCGTGTATTGCGCTGAGCGGTTGCCACACTTGATCTGGCAACCAACCGAACTGGCAGAAAACCTGGAGGGTATTGAAGCCTGGATCCATGATTCTGGACTGGCCAATGTCCGGACACCCATAGAGCTGGATGCGCATAAAGGCGACTGGTCTTTTAGTGAAATATACGACGCCGCATTTACTGCCAACACCGTGCACTATGTGGGGTGGAGTATCGTTGATGCCATGTTTCGGGGATTATCTCAATATCTCGCTGAGGGAGCCGTGCTGGCTATCTATGGCGCCTTTAACCGCAATGGCCGGTACACCAGTGAAGGAAATCAGGGTCTCGACCAATGGCTGCGACAACGAGACCCTGACAGCGGCCTTAAGGATATTGAAGAGGTTCGTGAACTGGCAGAGAGCCACGGTTTGGTCTTTGACGAAGAGATCGCCATGCCGGCCAATAATCTGATACTGGTATTTACCAGGCAGACCTGAGCTTTAATTCCTATCATCAATTCCTATCATCTGATATCGGACTGACCCCGGTTCAGGCTATCCCTGCAGCGACTTCCAGTTCCTTGATGCCATTCTCGATGTAATCCAGCAGGCGCTGCATGGAAGGCAGTGTCCGGCGACAGGCCGTCAGGCCGAACTCAAGATTATCCACATAGCTCAACAGCGTAATATTCAGGGCTACCCGATCTACCGGAATGGACACCGGATACAGACCCTCCAGTTTGGCTCCGTTCCAGTACATGGGCTTGTCCGGGCCTGGTACATTGGAAATGATGACATTAAATGCCTGCAGTTGAGGCGCAAGCCCGGTCAGCATATTCAGCCCTGTAGGGGCCAGGGTCAGGGCCGTGTAGTTGACGGCTTCTTCCTGGGTCATTTGCTTGAAGCGGGTCTTGGCTTCGGAGATAGAATGTTTAATGACTTCCAGGCGGTGAGAAGGGTCGGCAATGTGAGTGCCCAGGTTGGCCAGTATCATGGCAACCTGATTGCCGCTGTCACTTTCATCCTTGCGAATCGACATCGGTACCATGGCGATCAGCGGCCGGTCAGGCAACTCTCTGAGACTGATCAGATAGTTGCGTAGAGCGCTGCCACAGATGGCCAGCACCACATCGTTCAAGGTGGCTCCAAATTTCTTACCAATCGCCTTGATACGGGCAATTGGGTAGGACTGTGCTGCAAATCTGCGAGAGCCGGTAATTTTCTGGTTAAGTACGCACTGTGGGGCATTGAATATGGAAACCATGTCAGCATCTTTGCGTGAGCGGGCGATGGCTTTGGTCATCTCTTTTGCCAGCGTTGGAATGGTGGCGATCTGTTTCCCCGCACCTTCCAGGAAATGCGCAATACTCTGGATAGTATCTCCTGGTGTCAGGATCCGAGCCGCGCGCTTGTCGGGCTTCATCGCCCAGATCGGGGGCATGTCAGAGCTGGCGGGATCAAACGAGTAGGATTTAAGAGTGAGACGCATGGCCGCAATGCCGTCGACCATGCAATGGTGCGCTTTGTGGTAAAACGCAAAGCGTTTGCCACGGATCCCTTCGATAAGGTGGGTTTCCCAAAGCGGACGTTCGCGATCCATGAGATTACTATGCTCTGCCGATACGTGAGCGAGCAGTTCACGTATGCGTCCCGGTTTGGGCAGGGCTTCGTGTCGGAAGTGATGTTCCAGGTCAAACTGATTGTCAGTTTCCCAGTAGTACTGTCCCATCTTCATCCGAAGTTTCTGATTGAAAGGCGGTTGCGGGTCCGCGTAAGCGCGCATTATTCCGGCTAACTCGGTCATATATTTGGCGCTGACATTTTCAGGAAAAGTGAAGATATGCAAACCGCCGACATGCATGGGTTGCTGTCGTTTCTCCAGCCAGAGGAAAACCTGGTCTACCGCGCTTAGTGCTTTCATAGTTATTGTTTCCGGTTAGTGGTTTGTCCAGTCAATCCTGGTCCAGGAACTCGCATTCCCGGTGCAGGTTGTTGAGTAGTCGTCAATTCTCAGGAATTTGGATCTTCGTCTTCCTCATCATTAATATCTTCCAGACTCAAGCTAAGCCCACTACTGAATGAGGAGGCCGGTTTTGGCTCTGGTGCCGCCGCAACAGGTTGTGGAGGGACAGATGTACTTGGCTTGGACGCGCTGGGTGCACTGCCGGCAGATTCCTTGCCATGAAGCTTGATCCTGAGGCGGAGGTTGTTGGCCGAGTCGGCATTTTTGATTGCCTCATCAATGGTGATACGGCCCTCCTGTAGCAATTTAAACAAAGCCGTATCGAAGGTCTGCATACCCAGGTTTTCTGACTTCTGCATGATTTCCTTCAGGCTCTCAATTTCGCCCCTCAGAATCAGTTCGCTGACAGTGGGGGTACCTAACAAAATTTCAATGGCAGCAGCCCGTTTGCCATCGACGGTTGGAATCAGCCGCTGCGAAACAAATGCGCGCAGGTTCATTGACAGATCCATTAATAGTTGAGGGCGGCGCTCTTCAGGGAAAAAGTTGATAATCCTATCCAAGGCCTGGTTGGCATTGTTGGCGTGCAACGTGGAAATGCAGAGGTGTCCGGTTTCAGCAAAGGCCAGCGCATGTTCCATCGTCTCACGGTCCCTGATCTCGCCAATGAGGATGACATCCGGTGCCTGACGCAGAGTGTTCTTGAGTGCGGCATGATAACTACGGGTGTCTACGCCTACTTCACGCTGGTTGATAATGCTCTTCTTGTGACGATGGATGAATTCCACAGGATCTTCAATGGTAATAATATGCCCGCCACTGTTGGCATTGCGGTGGTCGATGAGGGCGGCCAGAGAAGTGGATTTCCCCGAGCCGGTAGCTCCTACAAAAAGGATCAGACCGCGTTTCCCCATGACGACGTCTTTAAGTGTTGATGGCAGACCAAGGGCGTCAGCACTGGGAATCTCTGTAACGATGTTACGGGCGACGATAGAAATTTCATTGCGTTGTCTGAATATGTTGACCCTGAAACGGCCAATGCCGGGAATGGAATAGGCCAGGTTCATTTCCAGTTCGTCTTCGAACTGCTCCCGCTGTTGTTCATCCATGATCTCATTGGCTATCGTCTTGATTTCTCCAGATGGCATTGGCGTTTTATCGATGGGTTTAAGCTTACCGTGGAATTTGGCGCAGGGTGGCGCGCCGGTACTGAGGTATAGGTCTGAACCATCATTCTTGGCCAGAATGGTAAGGTATTGATTGAAGTCCATTTGTCACCTGGGCTGATTTTTTAGAGGACACTTTTATGGTTAAGGGCACTATTCGGTAATAGGTCGCCGGTATATAGGGGTGGCTTTAGTGCATAGGGGAACCACCTGATTAGTCTTCATCCATAAACGGCCTCCCAGCCGTTTGCGGAAGTTGCAAAGCCAAAATGCGATTTTGCCTTGCTCGCAAAATCAATGGATAACACCATTAACTTTGGTGGCATTTCCCTGTGCCACGTTAGTGTCCGTCTATAATCGGTTGTTTATGGACGGGCACTAATTAGAAATAGTCCAAAGACGGGCTTAACGCCAGTGAATACCAACAAATACCACACGATTTTTACCCATTTCCAGCCTGACAAACAGACTGTCGATGCAAGGCAGTTTTCAGCTGCTATAGTTGTAGGGATTGCTTGTTAAAATGACGGGATGTTATTAAAAGTCCTCCAATGAATCGGTTTCCCAGTCAGGAACAGGATCGCATACTCCTGGCTGCAGTGAGAGTTGTGTATATTGGCCCGCTACTGTTTTCACTTTGTCCTGCTCGTCATTGCCTATCACCTTGGCACCCATCTGGGGCTTTTTGTTAAGGTCCTCTACGGCGATGTCTCACCATTATGGCCTCCCGCCGGTTTGGCGCTTGCCATGGTGTGGTTTAGCGGCTGGCGTTGGGTGCCGGTTATCCTGGTTGGGGAACTGCTTGCTGCTGCAGTATTAGATCAGCCTGTATGGACGGGCTTTACCGGTGGCATTGGGATAACCGCGGAAGTCGTGGTTGCAATGACGCTGATTCATGTGAATCAGATTAACAAAGACCTGGACTCTCTCGGCCAGGTGCTGCGATTCTTCGGTATCGTTTGTCTCGTCTCTCCCTTTGCTTCTGCTGCAGTGGGTATTGCAGGCCTTATGCTGTCTGGCTTGGTTCCCGTGACGGAATCAGCTCCCGTTTGGCTCACCTGGTGGCTGGGCGATGCCGTCGGTCTCATGCTTATTACGCCGATAATCTGGTTCTGGGGATATCGGCGTCCTGCCTCTCCTGACCTCTTTATCAGTTGGATATCCTTGACCTGTGTCGTGGTGGCGTTCTTTATTTTTGCTTATCTGTGGTTTCCCGGAAAGGGCTGGATGTTTTTCTTCCTGCTGTTGCCCTATGTGATTTATTCCTCGGTCCGGCTGCGGAAACATGGGGCCAGCCTGAGCCTGCTGCTTATGGCGGCGCTGGTACTGGGAGAGGGGTGGCAGGGGGGTGCCAGTGACTTCATGCTCAGCTTGAAGATGGCTTTCGTCGGAACCTGTTGTCTTACCGGGTACATGCTGGCGGTAATGCTTGATTCCAATGCCCAATTGAATGAAGGGCTGGATTTGGATCGCCGTCGTTTATTCACTACATTGCAATCAATCTCTGACGGCGTCGTGAAGGTCGCTGAGACAGGGGCTATAGTGTTTGCCAATCCCATGGCGGAAAAGATACTGGGTCTGGCTGAAGAGGAACTGATTAACCAAACCTTTGACCGGAATTTGCGTTTTACCAGCCTGGACAATCCTGGGCGCAGAATTCGTCCGATTGAGAAGTTTCAACTTCTCAACAGGCAGGACGAATCTCTTGTGTTATGTCATTACGAGCGTGATGGCGATAAGGCCAATGTATTGGAATTGCGGATCTGCCCGATTTCTCCGGTCGATGGCAACCCGCGAGAAGGTGCTGTCATCGTCTTGCGGGATGTCACTGCAGATATTGAATTGAGACGGTTGCTGGAATTCCAGGCCAAGCATGATCCGTTGACAGGCTTGCCTAACCGATGCGCGCTGGACGAAGAACTCAAGCAATTTATTGCTGTATCCGCTCAGGGAGATCGGGGGGCGCTGCTCTATATCGACCTTGATCAGTTCAAACTGGTTAATGATACTTGTGGCCACGAGGTCGGCGACCTGATGCTGAAATCTTTAACTCTGGAACTGAAAGAGCGAATCGGTGATCAGGGTTTTTTGGCCCGAATCGGCGGAGATGAGTTTGCTCTGCTGTTACTCCAAACGACGGAAAATGCTGCCAAAGATACGGCTGCGGAATTGCATCGGGTGATTGCAGACTTTCAGTTTTGCCATGATGACTTGTCGTTCTCCTTAGGGAGTAGTATTGGGCTGACATTTTTTACCCATGAGGACTTTTCACCCCAGGCCGTGCTGACCCGGGCGGATATTGCCTGTTATAAAGCCAAGGAAAAAGGCCGTAACCGTATCAGTACTTTTCATGCGAAAGATTCAGAAATGCTTCGATATAAAGGCGAGCTTGAATGGATATCGCAACTTAAGACGGCGATTACGGCAGGAAGTTTCCAGTTATATCAACAGGGGCTTTATGAGGTTGATAGCCAGGGTAAGGTGATCAGGCCTTTTGGATACGAAATTCTGATTCGCCTTCAACAACGTGACCAGATAATTGCTCCCGGAAGCTTTATTCCGATAGCGGAACGATTTGGGTTTATGCCGGTAATTGATCGCTGGGTAACTGAAACACTGTTCCGCAATCTTTCACTATTACCCCCGAGCCAAGAGATATATAACCTCAACATCAGTGGGGCGACTTTTAACGATGAGCATTTTTTTTCTGAGGTTGAACACTGGGCTAAATCCTATGCTATTGATCCCAGTCGTATCTGTTTTGAAGTCACGGAAAGTGTTGCATTGGCAGACCTGGGGCGTACTCGGGAAGTTATCGAGCATTTTACTTCCCTTGGCTATCTTTTCGCACTCGACGATTTCGGCAGTGGGTCGGCAAGTTACGCCTACCTGAGCCAGTTGCCGGTTAACTTTGTCAAACTGGATGGGGGCTTTGTACGCACCATTCTGCATGATCCTATCGCCAAAGTAGTCATCGAATCGCTGGTGAAGATAGCACGTATTAAGAATATGGTCTGTATTGCCGAGTGTGTTGAAAACGAAGAAGAAGCCAAAATGTTGATTGAGCTTGGCATTAATCGTTTGCAGGGCTATCTCTATGCCCGGCCGGAGCCAATGCCCAAGGTATCTGCTATCACCTGAATTTTGTTATCGCCCGATTGTTGTTATTACAAAGGTATTATCGTTATTACAAAGGTATTGTTGCTATTACGAAGGTATTGTTGCTATTACGAAGGTAAGAAAGGCCCGGCCAGTCGGGTTCGTGCAGCAGACAGACCGGGCCTTGTCACCAACAGGCTTTCCAAGCTCGCTACTTAATTAAAGTTAAGTTTGAAGTTTCAGAGTCTGTTCCGTTGTCATCAGCGCTGTTAAAGGCCACTTGATCACTGAGATAGATAAACTCTACTCGACGATTTTTGTCGTATTGTGCAGCACTCAACAGCGGGTCACGGCTACCCCAGGCGAAAGTTTCAATCTGTTTGGGCCTGGCACCAGCTGCGATTAATGCCTCGGCTACTCGTTGTGCCCGTTCAGTAGCAAGTTTTTCGTTGTAAACAGGGTGGCCTTGCTTATCTGTGTGGCCATGAATCTGTATGGAGTAGGCGGGATGTACGGCCAGGAAATCCGCATGAAGCTTAATTTCAGCCTGTTGTTCTTCACTAAGATCTGATTGATTGAATCCGTAAAAAAGGATTCGGGGCTGCGGTGGTTCAATGCTGATCATGTCATCCATGTTATTGTGCGGTCCTGTCACACTTTGATCTGCAACCGGAGAGTTCAACATAGCTTGTTGAGCAGCCAGCGCAGAAGCTGTTTTATCGTCCAATACCAATACAGTCATTTCTTTATCCTCTTCAAGCTGGGATTGATCATTGTCGATCTGTTGGTCTGTGGTGCTTGATACTGAGATTTCACTTTTGCTGTCTGTTAAGGACTTTTTGCCTGTTAAGGACTTTCCGTCTGGTGAAGACTCTCTACCAGTAGAGGTTTGTGGATTAAGGCCAAAGTTATAGAGATCGTCAGCGGGTTCGTCGGAGCTGTGCTCGATCAGTGTGTAGGCTTGAGTGCTTTCCTGGTGTGCCGCTGTATTTTCAAAGGGCTGACTGTTATTGGCGTTAGTCACTGATGGATCCATAACAGACTGGCTGCCGCAGGCGGCCAATAGACTGAATGCTGTCGCGGTAATGCTGAAGCGCCAGAATGGTTTTAGGGTAAAGTCTTGCTTGATCATTTGGGTGTCCTCACAGGTTTCTGGTTGTGTATCTTGCTGTGAGTTCCATTTAACCAAGGGTTTCTGTATCTGCTCGGGCAGCCGGCGACAATTTCAAGGCCAAATAAGGCAAAAAATGGCATTAGATCAGCGGGTACTAATATTTGATTTTGGGAAATGCATTTGATCTTGGAAGTTGCATTTGATGTTGGAAAATGCTGGAAAGTAGGTGGGTAGCAGTGAGCTTGAAGCCTAATTGATAACCTCATGCCGGTCGGCCAGCCATTGGCTGACTTCCTGGGCCAGCAGGCGAGGCTGCTCTACTGGAAGGTCGTGCCCTCCAGGTACGCTCCGGAAATCCGCCTGCCAGGCTTCAGCAATTTTTTGCGAGCAGACTGGGCTTACTAACTGGTCATCCATACTGCTGATAACCAAAACCGGTAATGGTGGTGGGTATGAAAACGGAGCTTTGTAGCAGGCTGCGGCAACTAACTGCCTGTAGGCGCTTTGTTGTGAGACCGGCATTTCCCGGTACCATTGGAGCCATGTCGATAACCGATCGCTGTTCTGGAATGGCTTGCTCAGGGTTAATTCCATGATCAACTCTTCACGGGGTTGCGGTTGACTGAGCATTTGTCCCAATATTCTCAGCCAGGCTTTGGGCTTCAGCCGTTCCCAGGGGCGTGAAAAAGGCCGCATACTGGAGTTAACCAGTATCATTCCCTTGACTTCTTGGGGGCGCTGGTGGAGCCATTCCGTGGCTACCATACCGCCCATGGATAGTCCCAATAAATATAGCGGTCTCTTAACTTCAATATTAGGTCTTGTTCTGGCAAATATTTCTTTAATGGAAGCTGGAGATTGCTCCTGCCAACGTGCGCCGTTGCCGGGCAGGTCCGGGGTAAGAATCTGGGGGCTTATACCTCGAATTCGGCACTCAGCCTGTAGGTGTGTTGGAAAATCCTCCCAATGACGGCTGTCACGCAGCCAGCCACGTAGTAACACCAATGTCGGAGTCAATTCTGTGTCTGTCACCATGCTGTACCTGTCACTATAATCGTACCTGCCACTATGATCATACACGCATCAACTC
This sequence comes from Hahella sp., assembly GCA_050299855.1. Lineage (GTDB taxonomy): Bacteria > Pseudomonadota > Gammaproteobacteria > Pseudomonadales > Oleiphilaceae > Hahella. The sequence continues at coordinate 179,225 of JBNKWQ010000042.1, read as the reverse complement.
AACCGGAATCCTTGGCTGGATATTGATCGTACCAAAGCGCCAGGGCAGCCAACTCATAATGTGCCCGCTGCTGGGGAGTAGGCAGCCAGTTGTTGTACGAGCGTACGGCGTCTTTCAGAAAGTCGATAAAGGTGAGATGGCGACGCAGTACGCGGCGCAGGCGATGTGGCAGAACCGGATGAAAGAAACCGAGCAATTGCGTTAACTGGCGCGGATTTTTCTTGATCCATTGCCAGGATCCCATTTCCATGGTGAGCGGCATAAACATCCTGCACGCCTGCTGTGCTTCCAGGTAGAGAAAATCCCAGAGATCTCCATGGGTGGTATAGACCCTGGATTGCGGTTCAAAGGTATAGACGTGATTGGGGTAGGTTTCGAACAACAGGTTTCTGAGAGCGAATATTTCCGGCAGGTGGTGAATCGGTTCCTTGCTGTAGGCGTAGGGAAACCATAACTGATCGTTAAAACCGAATCCTGAGTGACAATCCAGAGCCATGCTGAACGGGGCAGTGAATAGCCGCTCCCTTACAAATTTGCATAGGGCCTTGGCTTCGGGTTCCATATCATTCTGACTGCCTCGGTACCAAGGAAAGCGGGTGGTAATTCTTTGCCCGCCCAATAACCAGGGGACACGGGTTTCTGCGTCCAATGGAGCATTACGCATTAAATCCACACCGTTACCGTTAGCACGTGTCTTGCGGATCATGCCTGCAGGGTTGATGGCCGGTAGGAAATAAAGCTGCACCTGTTTCAATTCATCGCGGAGGGAATCGTCCCAGGTCAGCCGCTTTAATATGGATTCCAGGAATGCCAGAATCACCTGAGTGCCTATTTTCTCCAGACCGTGAATACCGCCGGTGAGTGCCAGCGCAGGCTTATCCGGTCCAGCATCACCGACTTTTAAAAGGTAAAGGGGAAGGGTATAACCACGAAACTGTATGGTCTCTAAAATCTCGTGCTGGATATCATTGTGTCCGAGCTCAATAAGTTGTTGGATTTTATTGAGTTCCGGAACAGGGTAGTGAATCTTCGGATACATATCCCTCGGCAATTTCCCTGGTTGGCTCGGTGGAACTACAGACTATGTCGATGATATGACCGCGAGATGACAACCGATTGTCTGATGCCGGTAGATAACACGAAAGTCTATTCCATGAGGACTTTGATTGTGAACGGTATGTCACCTTGCAAAGATTAAGGCTGTTTGTTTGCGGGTTTGGATATTTTGCATAAAGCGCTATGCTTAACTGAGGTAAATCATGAGGTTGTAAGTATGAAACAGTGGATATTAGCGGTCGTAGTTATTTTCGGTTTTATCGAATCGGGAATGGCCGCATCACTGGCCCCTGAGCACGAAATGCAGCGATTGTTAATTATTGCTGATGAGAATATCCGTGCAGAAAACTATGTGGCTGCAAAAGATGCTCTGGATAAAATTTCCGTGTTAAAGCTGGAGCCTGAAGTTCGTTATTACTACTTTCAGGGCTTGGTGGAAGCCCACGCCGGTAACCTCCAGGCAGCTGAAGATGCATTGGTTGATTACGTTAACAAAGCAGGCAGTGAGGCGAAATATTATGAAGCTGCCCTGCGCAAGATTACTGAGCTTGGAAGTGATGCATCAGGACGGCCAAGCGAGCCCAAGAGTGATATCGACTGGAGCCAGGTTGTCGTCAGCCAGAATGATCAGTATCTCGCAAATTTGAAACGGCTATACCTGACCAATAGTGACACCAAGGCTCTGCTTGAGCATATCAATGGAATATTGGCTGCTAATGTTTTTGTGGCTGGGCGACTACGTAATCTTAATGAGAACGAAGGCGTGCATTATCGCATCAGTACCAATTCCAATAACGAAATCGTGGTACAGACAACTGACTATACAAATCCTGCAAATGCTAGCCATAACCTTAACCGCCTAGGTGTCTTTGGCATTGATCCCTATATACGCACTGACTGTAATTTCGACCGTCGTGAATGTTGGCTCAAACATCCAGTGGAGCCAGAGGAGAAATGGATTGTCATTGCTGAAAATCAGGCAGCACTGCAGGAGTTGACCAGAGCCATGACTCAACTGGTGCGAATGTTACAAAAATAACCGCTACGGAGCAGTTGGCAGACAAAAAGAAGGGGGGCTAGAAGCCCCCCTGCTGAATTCTGTGGTCCGTGTATAAATACCGGACAGGTCTTGCAGATTACTCTGCTACTACGTTGGCCGCCTGAGGACCTTTTTGACCTTGCTCGATGTCGAAAGTCACTTTCTGACCTTCTGCAAGCTTTTTGAAGCCTTCACCGAGGATCGCGCGGAAGTGAACGAATACGTCAGCACCGCCGTTGTCTTGAGTGATAAAGCCGTAACCTTTGTCTTCGTTGAACCACTTAACGGTTCCAGTTGCTTTAGACATGTTGTTTCCTGAAATTTCTATATCAATGTTACATACGCGTGAGCGAGTTAAGGCCGAAGGTCGAGATACTTATGAAGACAAACAGGAGTGACAAACTTCAGAACAACAGACTTTCAAAGCCGGGACCGAGTAGCAAGCTAGTTCGATCTTTATGACATCATAAAACCTTGCCTGATGTCGGCGGTTGAAGCGGTGTAGCGAAGTGTTCAGCACCACGTGTTGCATAAATAGGTCTGATCCACAGGCCATTTCAATAATACACCAAATTTGGCAAATGAAAAGGGTATTTTTTGTACGGTCTTAATCTACATCAGTTATTTCGTTTGCCCAGGGTAAAGCTGGGTAGGCGCCTGGACGGGTAACAGTTATAGCGCCACAGCGAATTGCAAACGATACTGCCTTCTCCAATGTTTCAGATGACCAGATGTCGAGCAGACTTAACTGATACAACAAACCGCCAACAAAACTGTCACCGGCACTGGTTGTGTCGACCACTTTTACCTTGGGTACTTCGAAGCGGTGACTGGTTTCGTCAGAGTAACTGTTTACCGCTTCGCCACCGTCTGTGATAACGATGAATCTGTTCTGGCGCCATTTTTGAATCAAGGAATGAAGATCCTGGCCTGGGAAGAGCATATTTATTTCTTCACCGCTGGCTTTAATAACATCAGCGGCCTCAATTAGCGACCCAATTCGCCCTGGGGCCAGATCGGGATCCGCCCATAGATTGTGACGGAAATTTACATCAAAACTGATTTTCCAGCCCAGCTCTTTGGCATTTTGAACGATCGCCAGAGTGGTTTTTGTAATAGCATCGGTGGCCAGGGTATTGGAGCAAAGGTGCAGGATGCCGGGCGTTGAAAACGCCTGCAAGTTCATCTGGCCCGGGGCATAAAGCAAGTCAGCAGTCTCATTGCGATAAAAGCTGAAACTACGCTCCCCCTCGCTATCCAGTAACACAAAGGCCAGTGCCGTAGGTGCTTCTGAATGCTGATGCATTTGCGAGGTGTTGACACCATATCGCTCCATGGAAGATTTTAAAAAATCTCCAAACGAGTCCTTGCCAACCTGGCCTCCAAAATAGGCTTGTCCACCCAATTTTGCCACTGCCACGGCAACATTCGCTGGAGCACCGCCGGGAAAATGAGTGAATTGTGGCAGCGAGAGCCCATCAACTTCGGTTTGACCCGTTTGCAGACAATCAATGAGCGCTTCTCCGAAGCAAAGGACAGGTAACATAGGGGCTCCAGTGATATTATTTTTGCGAGTGTTTTTATAAAGAATGTTCTCCTGACCTATGAGGTGTCAGGCAGGTGGTCGGAGATTGTGGCAAATCGCCTCGGATTTGTTAATCCCAACCTTGGTATGATCCGACATTATCAGCAAAGATCAGACGAGTCGGTATGCGGATTTTTCTTTGAGTTACAGATTCTCCAGCGACCAGTTTAATTCCGATATCCACCGCCCTACTTGCCATTTTGGTAGGGAACTGTGCGGCTGTTGCTGACCAGATGCCTTTTCCTTTACTTAGTGTCTTTACCGCCACGGGGGCACCATCAACCGAAGTAATGACGACATTACGATTTCCTGATTGCTCAGCTATGGCAAGAGCACCCGCTGCCGTAGGGTCATTGATGGCAAATACGGCATCAAGATCCGGGTAGGTTTCCATTAATCTGGCCATTGCTTCCATACCACCTTCGACACTGCCACCACCGCTAAGATTCTCAGATAGAAGAACAATGTCCGGATAGTTATTCAATACCGATTTGCATCCTGCCACCCTGTCCAGGACGGAGGATACAGGGGGGCCATTTATTATAACAACCTGGCCGACACCACTCAGGTGTTTAGCCAGGTGTTCGCAGGCAACTTCTCCCGCTTGAATATTATCGGTTGTCACAGTCGCATCGGCACCGGTGGCGTCGACATCTACGGCGACAACTTTAATTCCGGTTCGTTGTGCCTGTTGGATCGAAGGGGATATTGCCTCCGGTTCCGAAGCCACCAGGATAATCAAATCAACCTGTTCGGAGATAAAATCCTGCATCTGCAATTTGAGCCGCTCATTGTCATACGCATTGGATTTGACGACGACTCTGACATCTGGACCCAGCTTCAATGCAACCTGTTCTCGAACAGTGTCAGCGATTCTCACAAAAAATGGGTTGCTCAGATCAGATACCGATACTCCCACCGATTTCACTTTATGGGTATCGGTACCAGTGGATAAGCCTATCATTGGATATGCCAATAGTGCGGCTAAGGCGAGAAGTATGGTCAACCTACGCATAACGAAAGTACCGGTAGTGCAGAAACTTGGGTCTTGGGAATGACTACCTCAGGGGAGGTAGTCATTCAGGGGAGTTGATAGAGTAGCATACCCTGCGGCGAACTCTGGTCAACTGCTCTTTATACCATCCGAGCCCGCAATTTCTTTGAGGTGAAGCCCGGATTACTCCGGGTTACTGAGCCTGCAGACTGCCGGGCTGGTTTGGATCCATAGCTCCCGTCATGATGGCAACGGCATCAGACATACTATGAGTATCCGGTTTGATAACCGCAATGCGTTTCCCCAGACGATGGATATGTATGCGGTCGGCTACTTCAAACACGTGGGGCATATTATGGCTGATGAGTACGACAGGAAGGCCTTCATCTCTAACCTGCTTGATAAGGCCCAGCACCCGACGGGATTCCTTAACGCCCAGCGCGGCGGTAGGTTCGTCCATTATTACCACCCGACTGCCAAACATGGCCGAGCGAGCAACGGCAACACCCTGGCGCTGTCCACCAGAGAGTGTTTCCACGGCTTGGTTGATATTCTGAATCGTGAGCAGCCCAAGTTCCGACATTTTGGTTCGTGCCGCTTCCTGCATTTTTTTCTTATCCAGCATTCTGAATACGGAGCCCAAAATACCGGGCTTTCTGACCTCACGGCCCAGAAATAGGTTATCTGCAATATCCAGGGCAGGAGACACGGCCAGATTCTGATAGACCGTTTCTATGCCTTGAGCTCTTGCCTCCAATGGGTTTTTGAATTCTATCTTTTTCCCATTGATCAATATTTCCCCGGAGTCTGGAACCAAGGCGCCTGACAGGGCTTTAATAAGTGATGATTTGCCGGCACCGTTATCGCCGATAACTGCCAGGATTTCTCCTGGGTAAAGGTCAAAATCAGTGTTATCGATGGCAGTTACTCGCCCATATCGTTTCACCAACTGACGGACCTGGAGTACGGGAGTCTGGTCATATGCGTTCATGATTACACCTTCCTTATCCACTGATCTACACCAACGGCGACAATGATTAGCAGGCCAACCGTGAATTCCTGCCAGAGCACATCAACACCGGCTAAAGCCAAACCGTTTCTAAATATGCCAACCACCAGGGCGCCGACTAAAGTGCCATAGATTGAGCCCCGGCCACCGAACAGTGAGGTACCCCCGATTACCACAGCGGTAATACTGTCGAGGTTGGCGGTGTAGCCAGCTTGTGGGCTGACGGAACCTATCCGGCCAATCAGGGCCCAGGCGGCCAATGCGCAGACCACACCTGCAACAATATAAACAGATAGCAGGATACGGTCAGTTCTGATGCCGGCGAGCCTGGCCGCATCGGGGTCATCACCGGTGGCATAGACATGACGCCCCCAGGACGTCCAGTTCAGGGCATACCAGATAAGCACAAACAGCGCGATCATGATCAGCGAACCGTAGGAAAAACGGGCACCGAAAAACTCCACTGTCTGCCCTGTCCACTGCAGCAGTGAGGCTGAGGCTTGAATGTCCTGTGAGCGGATAGTTTCACTTTTTGAGTACCAAAGATTGAGGGCGAAGAAAATATTCCAGGTACCCAAAGTAACAATGAAAGGTGGCAATTTGAGGCGGGTGACGAGGCTGCCATTCACCACGCCCGCCAAAGCACCCACAGCAAAGCCTGCCAGTAGTGCCAACGCCGGTGGCATACCATAATCAATGGCAAATCTGCCCATCACCACCGAGGTCAGCACCATAATAGCGCCTACGGAAAGATCGATACCTGCAGTGAGAATAATCAGTGTCTGGGCCACCCCCAAAATACCGATGATAGTTACCTGCTGTACGACTAATGAAAGGTTAAAGGGATGAAGAAAGCGGTCACCAACGATAATGCTGAACACGGCAATTGCCAGCAGCAGAACCAGAATTGGGGCCGCCGTCGGGTTGCTGTGAAGAAATCGGTGAAATCTTTGTAAAGGGGTTAGCTGAGGTTCAAAGCTTGCAACCGTGCCAGTGACCTTGTCCGCTATCTGATCATGGTCCAGCATGGGAGCGCCTTGCTGGCCTGCTTTAATTTGTTCAATCATCTTGGAATCCTCCGCCGGATGAATCCTTCAAGTTGAGGTAGGAAAGGGGCCTGGGGCCCCTTCGGGTAACCTAACCCCAGCAGATGGACATACCATCTTTGGAGGTCTTGGAGGGAATGCCGTCTACTGGAGCGTCAGTGATGAGCTCAACACCGGTATTGAGGAAATCCAGGCCGGGTGTGGCCGCTGGCTTTTGATTTGTTTCAGCGAATTTCTTGACGGCTTCTACGCCTTTGGTGGCCATCAATAGTGGGAATTGCATGGAAGTAGCGCCAATGACACCAGCTTCAACATTGCGTATTCCAGGGCAACCACCGTCGACGGATACTATTAGCACTTCCTTTTCCATGCCAAAGGCTTTGAGCGCTTCATAAGCGCCGGCAGCCGCAGGCTCATTGATGGTATAAACCACATTGATGCCCGGATCTTTCTGCATCAGGTTTTCCATGGCGCGGCGCCCACCTTCTTCTGAACCCAGAGTGACATCGTTACCGACTATGCGCGGATCTTTTTCATCGCCGATATCGTTAGGATCGTTCAGATCGATACCGAAGCCTTTAAGGAATCCCTGGTTACGGGCAACATCCACAGTGATTTCACTGGTATTGAGATCCAGTAAGGCAATTTTGGCTTGATCGGCTGAATTACCGAGTTTTTTCTTAGCCCATTCACCAATCATTTCACCTGCTTTGAAGTTGTCTGTGGCGAAAGTCGCATCAGCTGCGCTAGCTGGACTTAGTGGGGTGTCCAAAGCAATGACCAGTACGCCTGCTTTGCGGGCCTTTTCAATGGCTGGGACGACACCGGCGGGGTCACTTGGTGTAATCAGGATGCCTTTGGCGCCGGAAGCCACCAGATTTTCAATGGCCTGCACCTGGGAGTCATTATCTCCATCGTAACGACCTGCAAAGGTCCTCAATTCCATACCCAGAGATTCCGCCTGTTCCTGGGCACCCTGTTTCATTTTGACGAAGAAAGGATTGGTGTTGGTTTTGGTAATTAGGCCGACGATGACTTTGTCAGCTGCAAAAGACAAGGGGGAGGCCAGAGCGGTGGTCATGGCCAGAATGATGCTGTACTTAGCAAATTTCATTTTTATTCTCCTGCTGAGGGGCGAGGTTAAATGCTAGTGAGTGAGCTCTCTAGGGAGCTAGTGACAGCATTGTCCTGAATTACTAATGGAAAATTTCAGCGGAGAAATTTGTGTTGTAACAATTGTAATAATTGGATTTTATGGCTTTAAAACAATGGACTAGTGGATGTTTTCGTCACTTTAAGCCCTTCGGAAAATGCCTTTCAGGCGGGTGTGAGAGATGGGTTTCGCCAGGAGTAAATCACTGGGAGCGAGATGAAATTGGGATTCCAGAATTTCCCTGGGCATGCCTGATGTCAGTATGACAGGTAGCTGCGGATAGAGTTGACTGCATTGGCGTTTCAGGTCAACACCACTTAACTTACCTTGTAAATTGATGTCTGTGAGTAAAGCCAAAGGTAAGGGTGAAGCTTGCCCCAAGTGCTGCAGGGCTGATTCTGCATCGACGTAGCATTCTATGGTTAAATCCAGAGATATCAGTTGATCAGCGATTGCGGATTGAACTTCAAGGTCATCCTCCACCACATAAACCAAGCTGCCCTCAGCCAGTTCCAGGCTGATTTCCGGTTCATGGTCGTCTTCCAGACTTGCATACTCCTGAGAGGCCAGGGGAAAGCGCAGGGTTATCTGGGTTCCGGAGCCGGGCTTTGAATTGATATAGAGTGTCCCTCCTGACTGGTTGACAAAGCCGTACACCATACTTAATCCCAGGCCACTCCCTTTGCCAACCGGTTTGGTCGTGAAGAAGGGTTCCAGAATGCGCTCCTGTAGCTCTTCCGGTATTCCTTCCCCGGTGTCGGAAATCGTTATTTCCAAGGCGCTGGGACGTTCATTTGAAGCTCCGTCCAGTGACGTTTGAAAGACCAGATGTCCGCCCTCCGGCATTGCAGCACTGCTATTAATTGCCAGGTTGAGAATGGCGTTCTCCAATTGCGAGGGATCGACAAAGATTTGCCTGTCCGACGCCTGCAATCGGGTTTTTACTTCAATATTCTGGCCCACACTGTATTCCACCAGGTCCAGCATGCCTTCGATGAGGTCGTCGGCATTAATTCTTTCCGGAAACAGTTGCTGCTTGCGGCTGAAGGCGAGCAGGCGCTGTATCAGGCTGACGCCTTTTTCGGTGACCCGCAAGGCACGCTGCAGATGTCTCTGCTGGCCTTCAGTCATCGCGTTGTCATTAATCAGAAGTTGTAGGCTTCCCAGCAATGCGGCCAGCAGGTTATTGAAATCATGAGCCACACCGCCGGTCAGTTGACCCAATACTTCCATTTTCTGCGACTGGATTAACTGCCGCTCCATCGCCCGTCTGTCGCTCTGGTCCCGATACAAGGTAACAAACCCACCTTCCGGCATTGGTTGACTGCGGAATTCCACTACCTTGCCGGAATCATAATGGCGCTCAAAGGTTTGCGCTGATTTCAAGCGAGCCAGGTTGACGTGTTGCATATCAATGGGCTGGCGTTCAATGGTCAGGTTTTGATGCGGGTGGAGGGACATGAGTGCCTGTAACTCGGATAGCTCCATACCCTGGTGAACTTCACCCGGAGATAGATCGAAAATCTCCAGATAGCGACGGTTCCAGGCCACCAGCTTCTGGTCCTTCGAAAAAACACTCAGACCGTCATGAATCTGGTTAAACACGGTTTCCAAAAGCTTGGTTTGGGCCTGCAGTGCCTGGCTGACTTTGGACATTCGCAAGGCATCCTGACGGAAGACACTGAAGGATTTTGCCAGATCACCAATTTCATCCTTGCGGCGAGTGGCCGGCTCTGTCGTATCTGTATGCCCCTCCGCCAGGCGGGTCATGTCCCTGGTGACGGTTTCCAGGTCCCGGGTCAGGCCATAATTAAACCATACGATGTAAAGCAGCCCTGCAAGTACCAGGACAGATACAATAAGAATCCAGGATTGCCCTGAGGCAACCGTCTCGGCAACTTCTCTGCGTTGCTGCACGACGCTTTTCTGCAAACGCCCGACGAACAGATTTACCTGGGACGTCAACTCTTCAGACTGTGCGCGGATAGAGGCAGTCAAATAGGGTTTGCGGGTGCTGATAACCAGTATGCGGGAGTGGGCCTGCTCCACAGTGTCCAGTATCTGGCTGAACTTCTGCTGCTGGCTGGCGTCGATAAAGTTGGATATTTGCTGTCTGAGCAACTGCAGCTGGTTGGTAACCACCTCGCCAGGAGCTCTGGTGGCCAGAATGCTGAGCTGGCCAAATTCCTCCAGCAATGGTTCAAGATTCTGTGGCTTTGTGGTCTGTTTTTGCTGTAGCCGATTGAGGTCGTCTATCTCAAACCGCAATGCGGCAATGTCCTCGCGCAGAAACAGTTCTTCCCTCACATTGGCGATGAGTTCACTGACGAACGAAAACAGTTTTTGCAGTCGTTCATCCAGCTCTGCTCGAAACGCATTATCCCGAATACTGGACGCGACTTGTTTCAGGTCAGTAAATTTCTGCTCCAGCCGATTGCGTTCGTTTTGCAGGAGAAAGGGCCGGGCGGCATCGGCAATATAAGGCGAAAGTGCCGCCAGTTGGGCTACACCTTCCGCCAGATTGAGCGCAGTACTGATTTCCGGTAGTGTCTGGGCTTCAAAGCGGTTAACCGTACGCTCGGTTTGCTGGGTGACAAACCAGCCGACCAGGCCCATGCTCAGTGTCAGGAGCGCCAGGATGAAAACCGTCCACAGGCTGCGCGGGCGAATTCTCAGCATTGGCTTTTTTGAACCGGGCTGGTGAAAATATAACCGATACCACGCTCCGTGCGGATGTAGCGCGGGTTTTTGGGGTTAGGCTCAATTTTTCGGCGAATTCGCAGTATCTGAACGTCGATGGTCCGGTCAAACACCTCACTTTGGTCGCCACGGGTCCGCTCCAGCAATTCTTCCCTGGAGAATACGCGTCTGGGGGCGCTGGCCAGCACTTCCAGCAGGGAAAACTCGCCATAGGTCAGGTCCACAGGGGCGCCGCTGGCGTGGCGCAGTTCTCGTGCAGTCATATCCAATCGCCAGTCGCCAAACAGCAGACAGTAGTGTGGCTCTTCGACAGGTGTGGCCTCAGTTGCAGTGACTCCGGAAAGTCGGGTGCTGCGCCTGATCAGGGCGTTGACTCGGGCGACCAGTTCACGCAGATTGAAAGGTTTCATCAGGTAGTCATCTGCTGCCATTTCCAGCCCCAGAATACGGTCAGTTTCGTCCCCTTTGCCGGTGAGCATCATAATGGGGATCGCGCTGTTTTCCCTGACTTCACGGGCAAGTGTCAGGCCATCTTCGCCTTGCAATCTTAAATCGGTGATCAGCAACGAATAGTCCTGTTCAGACAGCGCCTTGAACATTTCCTCGCCCGTGGCTACTGCTGTTGTCTGATAGCCTGCCTGTTGCAAACTGTCTGCCAGCACTTCACGCACTTCCGGTTCATCATCGACAATCAATACCAGGTGTTTGGAAGTTTTAAACAAAACTGAAATTCTCCGATATTGTTTGTGTCAATGGCCATTAACGGTTTGTTGAGGCGCATGTTAACTTCTTTTGAAGGCAGCCAATCCTCTTGGTAATTCTGCCATGAATGGAGCTGTGTGCCTAAAATCCGGTTTGGATTTCCGTCCAGTGTTGGCCATACTGATTCATAGTGACATTCCGGGTCGGACCTGACGTAACCGGCATGTCCGACCAAAAGTACAACACAGACAACCTACACTGTAAATGGAGTGCATAATGGCGAATGAAGGCTATCATGAGCCCATAGATGAGTTATCCGATGAAACCCGGGACATGCATCGGGCAATTACTTCACTGATGGAGGAACTGGAAGCCGTTGATTGGTATAACCAGCGCGTTGATGCCTGCCGTGATGACGAGCTAAGGGCAATTCTGGCCCATAATCGGGATGAAGAAAAAGAACATGCGGCCATGGTGTTGGAGTGGATTCGCCGTAAAGACCCGGCGTTGGATAAAGAGCTTAGGGATTATCTGTTCACTGACAAAACCATTGCTCACAAGTGACAATTGATCGAGAGGGCTAAAAAGTCAACTTAGTTAGTGTCCATCCAGAGACACCGGTTTCCAGGCGGACACTTGCGAGCATGGCAAAATCGCATTTTGGCTTGACTTCCATAAATGGCAGGGAAGCCGTTTATGGATGGAAACTAGTTAACTTTTTTAAATTCCAGCGAAGCGTTATCTATTAGCAGGGTTGGTTCATTATCGGATTGTTTTTTTCGCCTTGCATCCGCATCCAGCAGGGCACTATTTCCTACTAGTTTGCTCAGACAGTAGTCGGAAGTCGCGCAGGTAATATCAAGAAACTCGGTTTCGGCAGTGGATGCCGTCGAGTATTCGGAAAACTCAAAATACGGTACTGAAAAATCGTAGTATTCGGGAGAGGTTGCCGTGTCTCTGTGAATAAACAGCGTACTGAACACACTGACACCGAATCCGACAAACGCAAAGGTCAGAAATGAAAAGTGATGCATACTGCTTTACCACCGCAACACTGACAGAATTTATCCGGTTTCACCCCTCCTTCCAGTTGTTAAGGGCTTGATTAAAGTATGGTCATTGCAAGGGCGTAATTGAAGGTGGCTGCTGTCAAAGACTGTTAAATCAAATGGTGAATTCAAGTCGCTTTAAATGGGACCGGCGATGGGGTGAGCAGAGGCTGAATCGTTTGAAATCTAGTCAGCTGATTCCGATGCTGGCTCGCCTGTCGGCAGTCGTAGTGTAAAACAGCTGCCTTGTCCCAGGGTGCTGCTGACGGCCACTGAACCTCCGTGGCGGTCCATCACCAGTTTGACGAACCTCAGGCCCAGTCCACTACCAGCCACACCCTGTTGTTCAGAGCTACGAGTGCGCCTATAAGGGTCGAAAAGCGTAGGGATTTCGTCTGCATCTATTCCAGGCCCCTGATCACAGATATCTATGAATGATTCTTGCTGATCCAGGCCGATGTGCACTGTAATTTCGGAGCCCGCTGGACTGAATTTGATCGCGTTTTGCAGCAGGTTGACCAGAGCCCGTTCCAGCAGCTCAGCATTGCCGTTAATCGGCACTGCTTCCATATCACCAAAAACCCTGATTTCAACATTCTGTTTTTGCGCAATCGGAGTTACCGAATCCACGGCATTGTCGACAATATCCAACAACTCACAATTGTAGAAGTGGATATGATCAGCAGCTTCAATCCTGGCCAACTGCAGGAACTGTTCTGACATGGCGAGACTTTTTTCGGTCAGAGCCTGGGCGGAATCCAGCTTCGGCATGTATTGCTCTGGCAGTGTTGCTTTTAGTGTATCCAGCAGTGCCAGCTGAGAGGCCAGGGGAGCGCGCAGATCATGGGATATAAAGTTGATGGTTTCCAGGCGCTTGCGCTGGGCCTCATGGATAGCGGTAATATCGGAAAAGTTAAGAATAATACCGGTGCTGAAACGATGCTGGAAGCGAATTGGGACCAGCGATATCAATACGGCAGAGTCATTTAGGTGCAATTCTTCAGAATGCTGTTTGTCCTGCAGGATGACCTGACGAATAATGGTCTCCCACTGGCTGGCGGACATGGTGTTGGTCACCGGCATAAATTCGGCGACATATTGTCCAGGTTGTGCACCGGGAATCAGCCATCGCAGGGCGTGGTTGTTTAGGAATAGAATTCGGCCGAATTCATCGCTGACCAGTATTCCGTCAGCCATATTGGAAACCGTATCTGAGACAAACTCTCGCATCTCCCGCATCGCAGCAATGGCTCTGTGCACTTGCATAATGCGGCGGTCGATCAGCTCGGTCGAAAGCCGTGGCAGCACGGTTCCTTCCAGCAAGGCAGGGTAGAGGCGCTTAACATAATTCACGGTCGATCTGAGTTGATCCGGGGGGCTTTCGAGCCGCAAATATAGAGCCTGCGAACCAACGGACTCTCCGACAGGCAGTAAGAGTTCGGCATAGTGCTGTTCTTCGTGTATTTCATAACTGGGTCCAGTGAACGCTTTTATTTCGCGGAATTCCCACTTGATCGGCTTGATAAGCCGTGCCAGATGCTGAGCCCACTGTTGTGGTGAGTCATAGGAACTGCCTTGCTGAACCTGGGGTTCGTGGGCCAGGCGTTCGAGTTCCTGATTAAGAAATTTGTTCAGGCGGCTCAGTCTCCGCCAGCTCCAGAAAGGGTAGGCGAACAACAGAGTTACCAGAATAGCCGAAGGCCGGTACCACTGATGATCCAGTAGCAGGAGAAAATAACTGAAGGCCAGAGCACCGCTGGCCAGACCTACAGTGAAAGGGAGGTTGCGTTCCGGTGAAATGCGCGGAAAGGTCAGCGAGGCAATCAGTACCAGACTGAGGGATAGAAGATACTGCCAGTGATTCTCGACATATTCTCCAAGATTGTTGCGTACCAATGCTTCATAAATGTTGGCATGCACTTCCACTCCAGGCATGTTGAAAAGACTACCTGAGACTGGCGTGGCGATGAAATCGCCCAATCCGGCAGCCGTTGCACCGACAAACACCACTCGCCCGGCAAAATAATCTGCAGGCAGTTCACTCTTCAGGATATCGCTATAGCTGAGTGTCGCAAAGCTGCCGGGCGGACCCACAAACGGGATTAGACGATAGGCTTCGCGAATATTGAGCTGACCGGAGGCAGGCTGGTGCTGAATATTATGGCTTTGATCGTATTTTGTTCCGTTAACGGTTTCATAGGCCGCCAGAGCCAAACTGGGCCAAAAGGTGTCTCCCAGCCCCTGATAAAGATAAAGCCCCCGAGCAATACCGTCATCGTCCAGTTCAATTTGCGCGTGCCCCAGGGCAGCCGCAGCCTCCACGAAGGGTTGTGTAGGCAGTATTTCCGTCAGTCTGCCGCTGGAGCCGATGAAATCCAGGTGCAATGGGAGCAATGTATTACCGGCTTCCGCCATGGATACTTTAAATAATTGATCGGCGAGTGGTGGCCCAGGTTCGGTCAGCAGAAGGTCAAACACTACCGCCTCCGCACCGGCTTTGCGAAGTTTGGTGATCAGCTCGGCGTGAATGGATCTGTCCCAGGGCCAGCGCCCCAGTTCTCGTAAACTTTTTTCATCAATAGCAACAATGACACTGGACGTACTGGTGGTGATCGGTTGTAACTTTATAAATGCGTCGTAGATAAGATAGTCCAAACGCTGTGTCCAACCGGTCGTCAGCAGGCCAAAGCATACGAACACCAGGACTATGGCGAATATATAACGCTCGGAAACCGGAAATTGACGTTGTTGGCTTTTGTCGTCTGGTTTTGACTGTTGCTGGGGATTCATCCCTGTTTAGCGCTCCTGCTAAGGGGCCTGGATTTTTAGAATTTGAGCTTCACCAAAACTGGAGGTGTAGAGTTCATTGCCAACCGCTTTTACTCTGACCCAGTACGTTTTGCCGGGTTCCAGCAGTAGGTTGGCGTACGTCGTTTCTAAATCGGATTCTCGGATAACGCGGCTGAAGAGTTCGTCTTCAGCCAATTGTAGTTGGTATCCTGTAGCATTGGGAACGCTTCGCCAGAATACTTTCGCCTTGTCTTCCAGATAATTCACCGCAATCACCTGGGTATCATTGAGCCTGCCCTGAATCTTCAACGTTCGGGCCTGACTGTACGAAAAATTATCACCTCCCACTAAGGTGACAACGCGCCAATAATATTCACCAGCGGCTAGTGGCCGGTCACTCTGGGAGCTATCCGTGGCAGAAAAGGGGGTGCGTGAATAAAGCTCGGCAAACTGTATGTCCTTGGCAATTTCCAGACTGCTCAACATAAAGGGAGCCTCGACCTGCCAACTGAAAAGGGGGGAGGGGGAGTCCAGACTGGCACCTGAGAGCGGCTGCAGAAGTTTTGCCGGTGTGGCTTTCTGTTCCACAGTAAACTGTACCCGAGTGTCAACACCCTCCAGGCCGTCTTCCGCAATACCCCTAATTTTCAGTGCATATCGTCCATTATTAAGGCGGGGCAGTTCGATATTGGCGGACTCTATCCGATCCGCGAGAATCGGTAGTGAATCTTCTTCATCGGTAAACAATTCCACCCGATAACCCACTGCTCCTGCCAGTGGCGTCCAGCTTAACCGGAACGGCAATTCTGTCATGGTTTCCGGTGCTGACAATTCCGGTGCCTCCAATAGGGGGAGTTCTTCAAAATTGGTAGAGTCAGAAACTACTGCACCCTGGCCCTTGGATAATCTTTTTGACGTGACATTGTTGCTGACTTCCACGATGCCTTTGGTAACTTCGGTAATCGTCACTTTGGCCGTAACTTTCATTCTGAAGGACGTTCCCCTAACGGCTGCAACCGCTGATGGGGTTGAAACTTCATAGCGGGCAGCCGGTCCTTTGCGGGGGGTGACATTGGTTTCGATATTGCCCTTGAGCAGCCGGAAGCGGGTATCGACCATTCCGGTTTCGCTGAAATGCGTCAGCGTATTAAAAATAACGATGGACTCTTCCGCCACGGAAAGTGTACTGCCATCCGCAAATTTCACCAGCGCCAGTCCCTCCTGGGTTTTCAGTTCGTCGCCTATGTTCAACTTGGTGTTGGGTAAGGCTGGGATATAGTTGGTGGTGTGGGCACGACGCAACCAGACTTTGCCCTGACTAACAAGCAAAGTAGCAGGACGAGGGTAGTGCTTAAGCCAGACAACAGGTATGTTGACCAGCGTGCCTGCCTTGAGCTTGCCGCTACCATCAAGGTCGTTATAGCGTACCAGCTCATCCCAATGGCGATCCGGCATCAGGTATTTTTCAGCAATGAGTTGCAGGTTGTCGTTGGGGCGTGCGGTATAAACCCAATCCTGGCGCAGCTCTGCGGATTGGGCAAAACATGCCATCCAGAGGGTCAGTAACGCTAATACATACAACTTACAACGCATCATAATTTTAACCTGAGTAATTAGGGTCTGATGACGAAACGTCAACAGACCCTTGCGATTAATTCGCGTTGGGTCGGCGATCCAATGCTTTAATCGGCATCTTCCAGCCGGTAACCGTGCTGGTAGATGGTTTTTATCCGGAATCCGTTCTCGGGTTTTATGCCCAGTTTCCGTCTCAGGCGGCTCATGTGAGTGTCCACAGTGCGGGTATTAATATCACTGTTAACTCCCCAGACACGCTCCAGAAGATACTTTCTTGAGAGCAACCGGCCCTTGTTTTCAAACAAGAAGGTGGTTAGCTCGAAATCCTTGTCAGTCAGTGCCAAGGGTTCGTCATTCAGGTGAATCGTCCGTTTCTTATGGTTAACACGGAAGGCTCCGTAGTTTACTTCTTCCGTGTGAGTCGATTCTTTCGTGTTGCGACGCACCAATGCCGTTAGTCGTGCCAGTAGTTCACCTTCACGAGCAGGCTTCACCATATAGTCATCTGCACCGGCGTTGAGCGCATTGATAATATCTTCCTCAGCTTCTCGCTGGGTCAGGAACAAGACCGGAATTGGCCATTCGATCTGCTGGCGTAGTTTACGTAGAACATCGATACCTTCCATGTCAGGCAGTTGCCAGTCCATAATCAGTAAATCAAAACTGTCATGGGTAACGGCATAAAGAAAGTCTTTCCCTGTGCTGTAATGCTTGCAGGCAATACTGGCATTCTTCAAATGTCCAAGCAGCTGTTCCGCCAAATTAGGGTCATCTTCTAATAGTGCTATTTTCATAGTTTCAGTTTCGGAGTTGAGTAGTAGTGGTTGATCAATGTCTGGTAATAAACAGACAACTTTTTATTGTTTTTCATAATTTTGGCAGCAAATCCCAGTATTCGCTATCTTTTGCCTGAAACTGGCTGCTGAAGTTTTCAAATGGCACTTCTCCACTACACAGTTCACTACTGCAGGGTGAAATGTGCAATTTCAATATGTAACCTTATGCAATGCTATGTAGAAACAGCCCATGCTATATAGAAACGGCGCGGAGCAGGTGTGCAGGGCGCAATCCACAGGTACAATGACTACCATTGCATCCCTAAGCGGCCCTTTGGTTAGCGTCTTAGCCTGCGATTTGAATGGCAAGTAACGTAAATAATGGTAAGTAACGTGAATAATGGTAAGTAACGTGAATAAAGTACAGACAGCAATTGAGTCCCAACTAAAAGAAACCTTCAGTCCCACACATCTGGAGGTGATTAATGAGAGCCATATGCACAGTGTACCGCCGAATTCGGAAACCCATTTTAAGGTAGTGCTGGTGTCTGAGGTATTTACCGGATTACGTTCGGTGCAGCGCCACCAAAAAGTATATGGTGCCTTAGGTGAATATTTACGCGGGGGCGTTCATGCCCTGGCACTGCACACCTATACTGAAGAGGAATGGTCCCAGGCTGCACAGGTGCCGTCGTCACCAAACTGTATGGGCGGCGGTAAGCAAAAGGCCGGCTGATATCCAAGCTGGCGGTCGGATAATTAAAAGAGAACAAAATGAGTCAATTTTTTCAAATCCACCCGGAAAATCCTCAACATCGCCTGATTAAGCAGGCTTGTGAAATTATCCACAAGGGGGGGGTAATAGTTTATCCGACCGACTCCGGCTATGCCCTGGGTTGTGCCATCGGCGAAAAAGCGGCAGCTGATCGAATTAAGACTATCCGCCGGCTGGATGATAAACACAATTTTACCCTGGTATGCAGTGACCTCAGCGAACTGGCCACTTACGCCAAGGTAGACAATACGGCGTATCGGCTAATCAAACATAACACGCCTGGGGCCTATACTTTTATCCTCCCCGCAACGTCAGAAGTGCCGCGTCGGTTAGTGCACGCCAAGCGCAGACAAATAGGTATCCGGGTTCCGGATAACGAAATTTGCCGGGAACTGCTGCGAGAACTGGGCGAACCTATTATGAGCGTGACGCTGATCATGCCGGGGGACGAACTGCCCATGACGGATCCCTATGATATTAGGGATTCCCTTGAGCATATGGTGGATTTGATTATAGATGGCGGTTATTGCGGGATGGAGCCGACGACAGTGGTTGATCTTTCCGATGAAGTTCCTGTAGTTACCCGTCACGGGGCCGGAGATGCTGCCCCCTTTGCAGAGTAAAGTAACTATTTCCAGGTTGAATATGATTAAACCTTGAGTGAAAAACCGGTGCCTGTCCCGGCACTCAAGTCGGTTTGTACTGCTTGGGCTTTGTTAAGATTGGAAAACCGCGTTGTGAGATCCTGCAAGGAATTGTGCTGAGGATTTGCAGAAATCAGTGAATCAAATATTGAATTACTGCTGCCATAGGTAGTTGTGATTTTCAGATTGTTCTGGATGTAGTCCAGTGTGGGCTGATTCTGACTGATCCTGAGATAGCGTTCCTTGAAGTCCGGGTTGCGGTTAATGTCCTGCTCAATTCTGCCGGCTGCTTCGGAAGATATAGTACCCTGAATGCGAATGGCGCCAGCATCATCCCGGTAAAGTTGTATCGAGGCTCTTGCCGGGAGACCGTATTCGGCAAGTTTTTGCCTGATGGTGGTCTGTACAAAGGCAGTGTCTTGCCCTAGAGACTGCTTCAGGTTTTTTACTTCCAAGCGTGGTTTTTGTTCCTGTTGTTCGACTCCTGAAAGCTTTATCTGCGGGTAGTGAACCTCTTCCACCGCTGCTACTGACTGTGGCGCAGCCGGCGCCGCAGGTTGCTTCAACCCATCATAAGCTTGTTGCCCGTAGTCCACCAAAGTACGTATCAGACCCATGAATACGATCCTGTAATGCTGTTAACCCAAAATATGTCGCCGGAAACCCGGCAGTTTGCAGTTACCTGATAATGAATCTACAAATACTGTGCCAAGCTGCTGCGTGCCGGGAAAAGTAGAGCTGGTGACTGGAGAAGTGACTCATGAAGCCTTGCAGTGTCACCTGGTAGAAAAGGGTAAGCAGACGGAGAAGCACGAAATGGAGAGCACGGGGTGGACATCCAACCAGTCTTAATCCGCTACAGTGCTCTGTGGTAGGATCGCTGGTTTCTCACTTCTTGGCAGTGGTAATTAATTTTGTCCGACACTTTCTATTGGCACGACTATGAAACCTGGGGGGCAGACCCCCATCGGGATCGTCCTGCGCAGTTTGCCGGGGTTCGTACAGACCTTGATCTAAACGTTATTGAAGACCCTCTGGTGGTTTATTGCCGCCCGGCAGATGACGTCTTGCCGCATCCTGAAGCCTGTCTGATTACTGGTATTACTCCTCAAAAAGCGTTGTCGGAAGGAGTATCAGAGTCAGAGTTCATCTACCTGATTCATGAGCAGATGTCCCGTCCAGGCACCTGTGTTGCGGGTTACAATAGTATCCGATTTGACGACGAAGTCACCCGCCATACACTTTATCGCAACTTCTATGACCCCTATGCCCGGGAATGGAAAAACGGCAACTCCCGTTGGGATGTGATCGATATGGTTCGGCTGGCGTATGCTTTACGCCCGGAGGGAATAAACTTTCCTCTGAATGTAGAGGGTGTTCCCAGTTTCCGCCTGGAAGAATTGACTGCTGCCAATGGTATTGCCCATGAAGCAGCCCACGATGCTATGTCGGATGTCTACGCGACTATCGCCATGGCAAAGCTGGTCAAGGAAAAACAACCGAGATTATTTGACTATGCTTTTCAGCACCGGGGCAAACGGGCTCTGGCCGCTATGGTGGATGTGGAAAGGATGAAGCCGTTATTCCATGTATCATCGAAATTTCCCGCGCGGCTGGGTTGTTGTGCCATGGTTGTTCCTTTGGCGATGCACCCAACCAACCCCAACGGCGTCATTGTTTACGATCTCAGAGTTGATCCGCGAAACTGGATGCAGCTTCGTGTAGAGGAAATTCGCAGCCGGATTTTTGTCTCTAACGCTGATTTTGAAGTGGGGACGGAGAGGATTCCATTGAAAGTGGTGCATCTCAACAAGTGTCCGATTCTGGTGGAAAGCAAAATCCTCAAATCTGCTGATCCTGAGCGGCTAAGGGAATTTCAGTTGGAAGGTTCTCAACTGCGTCAACATCTGGATTGGGTGCGAGCTGAAAAAGGCCTCGGGGCTAAGGTTGCCGAGGTATTTTCGGAGCAGCATGAATCCGATACTCAGGACCCGGATCTGATGCTATACAGTGGTGGTTTTTTCAGTGCCTCAGACAGGGAGAAAATGGACTTTATCCGTCGGCAAACACCGGATGTATTGGCCGAGCTGGACCTGAAGTTCCAAGATGAAAGAATTCCCGAAATGTTATTCAGGTACCGGGCCCGAAATTTCCCCGACACTTTGATGGAGGAGGAAATGGAACGCTGGGAGCATCACCGATACCAGCAGCTGACTCAAGCATCTGCCGGGAGTCTGACGTTTGAAGAATACTTTGCCAGGTTGCAGAAGTTGGCCGCAGATCCAGCACGTTCACCTGCAGAACTCGCCATATTGCAGGAACTGCAGTTGTATGGTGAATCCATTATCCCAATTGACTAGGGTCTGTTGCTTGAGGAAAACAGTCCGTTGCCTTCAAGCCACTGAGACTTGCCGTCAATAAACTGCAGATGATTTTTACTCGCTAGTTTGGTGGCCGCAGCCGTACCCAGGTTGGCGTCGGCAGATTCGGGCAGGGTAGTCAGCAGCATGGCTTGTCGTTTTTGAATAAAGTGCTCATCAAAATACTTGAGCAGGGATTCCTGGGATAGTTGTTGCACCTCAGCGGAAATCTGTTCCATGGAATCAAAGGCGACATTCTCTACATCAATTTCCGTCCAATAGCGATCTGAGCGTTGTTCCAGTGTTTTGTCCGACTCCATCAGGCGGGTGATCAGCGCTTCCTGGTGTTTGGTGAACTCAACTGGGGACATGTGCTTCAGGGTGTCGCCGAATCGTCTGATAAAATCTTCCGTGGCAGCGTGAATCTGCTCTGCGCTATGGGAAGGTGACTGTACGATAAAGGCTAAAGCAGGAACGTCCAGCAGGGTATAGGGCGTTGCGAAGACAACGTAACCCATCTGTGCTTGTGTGCGAATTTCATTGTAATAAAGCGGGGCGATAATCTGAGCCAGTAATCCAAAGGCTGCGCGATCCTTATAGGATTTGGCGGGGCCTTGCAGGTAGTAAAGGTAAGCCGTGTCCTGATGTTGGGAGGGAATGGCCTTGAACCAGTTCGGCTGATTAATATTGACTACCTGGCTTTTCTCCACGTCCACCACTTTGGCACCGTTCAGCAAGCTTTGCTCAACGACTCCGGCAGCCTCGCGAGCCTGCTGTTCAGACACATTTCCATGAGACAGGGTGACCACATTGAAAGCTTCCCAGAAGGACGGAATAAAGCTGCGCAGACGAGCTTCATCGATGTTTTCCAGAGCGCTCAATTGTTCATCATCTGTCCAGTAGGGCTCAAGCAACCAACTTCTGGCTTCAGTGGCGAGTCTTTCGAAAGGTTTGTCCTTGGCTGAATTTCGTAGCTCGCGCTGCAAATCCTTCTTGTATTGGGCAAAGCGATCCGGTTTGATTTCCAGATGCTTCAGGGTGTCTATAATTTTTGCCAATAATACCGGCTGCTTGTCGCTAAACCCATCGATTCTGACGGTAATGCCTCGCAGATGTCGGTAAATCTTGAAATCCAGCCCGGCCAGATAGGCAGGATAACCGAATTCAGAAAGGGCATCCCTAGCCAGCGCGACATATAGCTCTGCTAATACCAGCTGTTCCGCATTGCCGTTAGCCTGGGGAGAGCGGACACTTAAGTAAAAACTGGACTTGGGTGAGCCAAAAGAAATGTCTTTGGCATACCAGGCTTTCAGACCTTCCCGTTGCAGGAGCAGCTCCGGCTTGATAGCAGTGGGGCCGGGCTGCATTTCCAGGCTGGTGGGTATAAAGTCATTGGCCTCGGGCAGGTGAAGGCCTGTTTCTGCATTGGGCCGGCTTACATAATCCACGTCAGCGGCAGCTAGAGGTTTGATGGAATAGGGCACCTGATACCAGGGTTCCACGCGATCTGTTTCCGCCGTTGGGGCTACCAGGATCGCCAGCATATTCTGCGCGGTCAGATGTGAAGCGAAGTTTTTTATGACGTCTGCATCAAACTGATCCATGGTAAATGGCGCCTGCAGAACTTCTGCAGGCTCGAAATCCTGTAGTCGGCTGGCCAGGCTGCTGACATAATGAATCGGTGCTGATTTGTCCTGAAAACGGAAACTGATGTCCAACATCCTGGCCTGCTCTTTAAAACGCCATTGATCAATGCCCTGTCGTTTCATCAAATCTATGTAAGTCAGTGTGTCCCGAATGACATCCAGATATCGTTGCCGACCTTCTTCAGTCAGACTAATTGAAACGCTGAGTACAGCGCCGTCGTCTTCACTGGTAAACAATCCTGCGGAAAGTCCTTCCGCCAGTTGTTGTGATTTGAGCCAGGACAGCAGGCTGCCTTCACCTTCATGACCAATAAGGTTGGTCATATAATAAACCGGCTTGGCATGGTAATAGGGTTCTGTCGGTGGCATGGAAAACAAGAGTGACAGAGAACGTTTTTCCTTGACCGGCTGCATGGATACCAACTGAGGCCCCTGATCAGTGGAGAATAGTGCAGGGCGCTTAGCTTCTTCCTTAACCGGGCGTTTCTTCACGTCGCTGAATTTTTCCCTGACCAGATTTTCCAGTGTGGCCAGATCTTCCTTGCCGTAGACCACCAGTTTCATATGGTCGGCAGAATAATGATTCATGTAGAAATCCAGCAGGTCCTGTTGCACAGGCTGGCCTTCACGATCTGATAGGGTATCAAGATTGCCTACGGCAAATTTGGCCATGGGATGGTTCTGGTTAATTGCCTGTTTGACGACGGCAAAGAAGCGGCGGCCGTCGTCCTGCAGTTTAGAGGTGTATTCAGAATGCACTGCATTCTTCTCCCGTTCGACATACTCGTTGGAGAACAGGGGGGCAACAAACTGTTGGCTGAACCTATCCAGGGCAGGGGCCAGATAATCGGAATCTACATCAAAGAAATAGTTGGTGTGTTCAAAGGCGGTGAAGGCGTTGTGGCTGCCGCCATTCTTGTTGATAAAGGCCTGATACTCTCCCGGTTCGGGATATTTTTCCGTTCCCAGAAACAGCATGTGCTCGAGAAAGTGGGCCAGGCCTTCACGGTTGATGGGGTCGGCTCCGCTACCAACATCCACATCCAGTGCTGCTGCGGCTTTATCGGTTTCAGGATCGGAAATCAGCATGGCCTCAAGGCCGTTGTCGAGGGTTATTGCGCGATAGCGCCTGGCATCGCTGGGACTTTTGATGATGGTGTCAGGGGTTGTTTTATCCATTACGCTCATCGATTCAGTTAGGCTGGAACATGCAGGGAGCATCATTAGAGAAAGTAGAACAGTGGAGTAAGTACCAAGTTTTTTAAGTGCTGTCCGCATGGCGATTTTATGGCCTTTCTTCAGTATAGGGTGTTTGTAGGTGTCGGCTAGTAGAAGATGCTGTTAATGATGCCGGCCTGAAGGCGCCGGTTTGTCCAGACCATCCAAAGCGGCTTCGGCAATTTTTCTGGCTTGTTCCACTCCCGCGCTGTCATCCAGCTCTGCAATGGCATTCAATGCTGTTTCTGCCACATAGCGGGATTGTTCAATGGCTGTGAATTCCTGACGAAAGGCCTGGTCGATGGCCTCGTAGACGTTTTGAATATTTTTTTGCGTATCACCGGAAGCCGTGGAGATCTGATTCAAGGCCTTAAGGCAAGCTTTAGCAATTCTAATATAGCGTTCGTCTTTGTTGGTCATTACAGAGGCCTAATGTCGGGTAGTCACGAAATTTTTATTAAACAGTGCTCTGAGGCAATTTGCTGTTAGAGTCGCGGGCCATGATTAAATTCCAAGGCCGGCAAACGGCGTAGTATAGCATAGCTCTAGTTCGCACCCCGCTGTCTTAAAAAGGTGTAACTTTATTTAAGGTAGCGAGATTCCTGTCGGAAGTGTTCGATTTCCGCGTGTGAGTTGTTCTGAATATGGCAGCGGCTATCTGACTCGAAGCCTTGTCCTGCTGAAAAACCGGGCAGGGTCAACATACCTGGGTTGTACCAGGTCACAATTGAGCCATTGCTCTAATAAATTTCATGAGTTTTGACAGTGAGATCAGTACACTTAACGGCGATATTGGATATATGAAAGCCAACCGAATATGACTCTTAAGGGATGGACCCTCTGGCCATTGTCAAAAATTCGTGGGGTTTCAGCACCAACATCGAAAACTTTGCCATAATTACAGGGCTATTGCGCTATAAGAAAAATGACCCAGCAGGGTTCTTGGCAAATCCCAAAAAGCATAATGATTTAACCAGGGTGGGGTGGATATGAACTACTTTGTAACAGGTGGCACCGGCTTTATCGGGCGGTTTTTTATTCCAAAACTATTGGCACGGGGCGGTACGGTATACATGCTCGTGCGTGAGTCATCATTGGAGAAGCTGGATCTTCTCAGGGTGGCATGGAATGCGAGTCCCGAGCAGGTTGTAGGTGTCGTGGGTGACATTGGTGCGAAGCAGCTCGGCGTCAGCAATAATGACATCGAAAGTTTGCGTGGGAAGGTAGATCACTTTTTCCACCTTGCTGCCATTTACGATATGAAGGCTTCAGATGAAGAGCAGGAAGTCGCCAATGTAGAGGGTACCCGGAACGCCGTGGAGCTGGCCGGAACCCTTGAAGCCAAATGTTTTCATCATGTCAGTTCAATTGCAGCGGCAGGTTTGTACCGCGGTATCTTCCGTGAAGACATGTTTGAAGAAGCTGAAAAGCTGGATAACGCTTATTTGCGTACCAAGCATGAATCTGAAAAAGTGGTCCGTAAGGAATGCCAGACTCCCTGGCGTGTATACCGGCCCGGTATGGTGGTTGGCCATTCCAAAACGGGTGAGATGGATAAGATCGACGGCCCCTACTATTTCTTTAAACTCATTCAGAAACTCCGAAATGCGCTTCCTCAGTGGGTGCCGACCATCGGTATTGAAGGTGGTCGTATCAATATTGTGCCGGTTGATTTTGTCGTCGACGCAATGGATCACATTGCGCATGCAGATGGCGAAGACGGTAAGTGTTTCCATCTGACGGATCATGATCCGTTAAAAGTGGGTGAGGTTCTCAACACTTTTGCCGAAGCCGGACATGCGCCACGTATGGCGATGCGTATCGATTCCAGGATGTTTGGTTTCATTCCTCCAATGATTCGCCAGGGTATTACCAAGTTGCCTCCAGTACAGCGGATGAAGAATGCTGTACTGAACGATCTGGGTATCCCGGACGAAATCATGAGCTTTGTGAATTACCCTACCAAATTTGACAGCCGTGAAACTGAGCGGGTTCTGAAGGGTACCGGCATTGAAGTGCCGCGGCTGAATGAATATGCACCTGTGATCTGGGACTACTGGGAGCGTCATCTTGACCCTGATCTATATAAAGATCGTACCCTGAAAGGTGCAGTGAATGGTCGTGTATGCATAGTGACGGGGGCGACCTCTGGTATAGGTTTATCCACAGCCACCCTCCTTGCCGAAGCTGGCGCTAAAGTCTGTATCGCTGCCCGAACTCAGGAAAAGCTGGACGAAGTGCGCAAGGAGCTGGAAGGCAAAGGTGGCGAAATCTATGCCTATCAGGTTGATGTCTCCGACATGGAAGACTGCGACCGTTTCGTTGCAGAGGTGTTGAAGGATCACGGCCATGTTGACGTACTGGTGAATAATGCCGGTCGCTCTATTCGCCGTTCAATTCACCTCGCGTTTGACCGCTTTCATGATTTTGAAAGAACCATGCAGCTCAATTACTTTGGTTCCCTGCGCCTGATCATGGGCTTCGCACCCAGCATGCTGGAGCGCCGCCGCGGGCACATCATTAACATCTCGTCTATCGGCGTGCTGACCAATGCACCTAGGTTCTCTGCCTATGTCGCTTCCAAAGCGGCGCTGGACGCCTTTTCTCGTTGTGCGGCTGCAGAGTTTTCGGATCGTAATGTAAAGTTCACCACCATTAATATGCCGCTGGTGAAAACCCCGATGATCAGCCCAACCAAGATCTATGACTCAGTCCCGACTCTGACGCCGGAAGAGGCAGCAGATCTGGTGGCACAGGCAATTATTCAGCGTCCTAAGCGGATTGCCACCCGTCTTGGTATCTTCGCTCAGGTTCTGCACGCTGTTGCTCCCAAGTTCGGTGAAATCGTGATGAACAGCGGTTTCCGGATGTTCCCTGATTCATCGGCAGCCACTGGGCAGAAAGATGAAAAGCCAAAAGTGTCCACCGAACAGGTGGCTTTTGCAGCACTGATGCGAGGCATTCACTGGTAGTTTTGCCCGTCCTTGGAGAAACCCGCTTCGGCGGGTTTTTTTGTATAAAAAATAGCTGGTTATATTTTGAGATTACTTTTTTCCGGCAGTAGCCCTCAGTTGATAAGGCCTTCGGGCAGGCCATAGTAGAACCCTATATTTGCCATTAAGAAATTAAATGGAAATGACGTGGCCAATAGCTTTTGTACCCGCTATTATTGGCCTACTTTTTCGCTGCAAATGATTTTTAGAACAGGGATTGGTTGTCCTGACCGTTCCGGTTGAAACATTTGCAAAGCTCTTTTCGAAGCCTCCCCAAAATCACTATTAGCGTCGGTTCCAAGGAACTGAGTTGGTCATGATATTGAAACAGGCCGAGATTTAACCTTAGCAATCATCTTATCAAGGAGAAATTGAATGGGTGTATTAGTTGGTAAACCAGCTCCAGATTTTGACGTAGCAGCAGTATTGGCTGATGGCCAGATTGTCGATAACTACAAACTGTCGGAAAACATTAAAGGTAAATATGCCATCGTTTTCTTCTATCCATTGGACTTCACTTTCGTATGTCCTTCAGAGCTTATTGCTTTGGACAAGCGTATTCCCCAGTTCAAAGAACGCGGTGTTGAAGTTGTTGGTGTTTCTATCGACTCTCACTTCACGCACAACGCGTGGCGTAATACGCCGGTAAA
Source organism: Hahella sp. (assembly GCA_050299855.1). Taxonomy (GTDB): domain Bacteria; phylum Pseudomonadota; class Gammaproteobacteria; order Pseudomonadales; family Oleiphilaceae; genus Hahella. The sequence goes on along the minus strand of JBNKWQ010000042.1, from coordinate 151,465 downwards.
CAAGGGCGGTATTGGTCCTGTGAACTACGTGTTGGCAGCAGATATTAATCATGACATCTGTAAAGCCTACGACGTGGAGTCTGAAGGTGGCGTTGCTTTCCGTGGTGCCTTCCTGATCGACAACAACGGAGTTGTACGTTCACAGATCGTTAACGACCTGCCATTGGGCCGTAATATTGATGAATTGATTCGTCTGGTTGACGCATTGCAATTCCACGAAGAGCATGGCGAAGTTTGCCCAGCCGGCTGGAAGAAAGGTGACAAAGGTATGGATGCATCTCCAGAAGGCGTTGCAGCTTACCTGTCTCAAAACGCTGAAGGTTTGTAAGTCTTACCTGATCAGTGATAGTAAAAAAGGCCGCATCTGCGGCCTTTTTGCTTTATCAATTTCACTTTTGCTTATTTTTAATCTGAACTGACCGGTATTGCCTCAAGCGTATTCCTCATCTTCAGTGGTCCAGCCGCCAAACTCCTTCCAGCGATTCACAATTCCGCAAAATAATTCAGCCGTTTTGACAGTGTCATATTCCGCAGAATGAGCTTCCTTGTTGTCAAAATCAATTCCGGCCAACTGACAAGCCCTTGATAATACGGTGTGCCCATATGCCAGGGCAGCCAGGGTGGCTGTGTCGAAAGTAGAGAATGGATGAAAAGGATTGCGTTTCATTTCTGTTCGCCCGACAGCGGCAAATAGGAAGGAATGGTCAAAGGTTGCGTTATGGCCAACCAGGATGGCTCGGTTGCAACCATGGGCTTTAATTGACTTGCGAATGGGCCGGAAAATATCCGTCAGGGCATCTTTCTCATGGACTGCTCCCCGTAGCGGATTGAAAGGATCAATGCCGGTGAACTCCAGCGCTGCAGATTCGATGTTGGCTCCTTCGAAGGGCTCAACGTTAAAACTGATAGGATCTTCCGGATACAGGAAGCCCTGTTCATCCATATTAATAATGACTGCAGATATTTCCAAAAGTGCATCCGTACCGGCGTTGAAGCCGGCAGTTTCCACGTCAACAACGACCGGGAGAAAGCCCCTGAATCTCAGGGCCAGAGGAGACTTGGGTTGGTTTTGTGATTCAGACACTGAATATTCCGTTTTTCCAGAGGTGAATTTAAATTCGGGAAGCTTTCCAGGATAAGGTTTCGCCGGCCCTGAAAGGAATAATCCGGCTTGCCTCCAGCGGCATGGATTCCGGTAGGGTCCAATTCTCCTTAGTGAGGCGAATCTTGCCGCTGTTTACCGGCAGTCCATAGAATTGAGGGCCATTCCGGCTGGCGAACCCTTCCAGTTTGTCGAGGATGCCTAATTGCTCAAAGGCTTCTGCATACATTTCAATGGCTGCCGGTGCAGTGAAACAACCCGCACAACCACAGGCCGCTTCCTTCTTCTCTTTGGGGTGAGGGGCGGAGTCAGTGCCGAGGAAAAAGCGTTCGTTGCCGGAGGTAACTATATCCTGCAAGGCCTGCTGATGTTGCGCCCGCTTCAGTATGGGTAGGCAATAAAAATGTGGCCTTATTCCGCCGACCAGCATGTGATTGCGATTGTAGAGCAGGTGATGGGCAGTGATAGTCGCACCTATGTTTGCCCGCGCACCTTTAACAAACTGGACGGCGTCTTCCGTGGTGATATGTTCAAGTACGATGGGAAGTGATTTGAATTGCTCGCTCAATGGCAACAAAACTTCATCAAGGAAGCGTTTCTCCCGGTCGAAGATATCGACGTCGCCAGACACGACCTCACCGTGTATCAATAGTGGCAAACCGACTTCTGCCATCTTTTCCAGCACCGGATAAACTTTGGCGATATCGGTAACGCCCGCATCTGAATTAGTGGTAGCCCCGGCAGGGTATAGTTTGCAACCAAACACCAAGTCACTTGATTTGGCCTGAACTATTTCATCCGGGGCCGTGTTGTTGGTCAGATACAGGGTCATCAGGGGTTCGAAACCAGTGCCGTCCGGCATATGCTCTAGGATACGTTCCCGGTAGTGCCTGGCCTGTTCTGTTGTGGTTACCGGCGGTACCAGATTGGGCATAATGATGGCGCGTTTGAAAATATTGGCAGTTGCCGGAACTGTGGTCGCCAAGGCCTGCCCATCCCGCAGGTGAAGGTGCCAATCGTCAGGCTGGATTATCTCAATAAAATCAGTCATGAAGAGCCTACATGAGGTGAAACAGTTGGGTCGGTTACAAAAACGAACACGAGTATATCAGATCAGTCCCATTTTCTGAGTAAAGAAAATCATCAGCCTGCCGATAAGAACTCTATGAAATCACTCTCTTAATCGGTGTTTGTGGATACCGCCAATGAAATATATGCGTCAATGGCTGGGGCTTACGGTGATCTTGTTAATGGGATCAGCAGCTCATGCCAATCTTACTTTTTCAGCGGGCATAGAACGAAGCCAATGGTATTTGTCTTCTTCAATATTTGAATGTTCGCTCATTCATAATATTCCCCAATATGGTCGGGCAGTCTTTTTTCATGAAGCGGGAGAAGACTTGCAGTTTTATCTAGATACTCCTCGCAACCCCATGCGAAAAGGCGAGGCTGCCCTGGTGCTGGAGGCACCCAAGTGGCGTCCCGGATATGAGGTTCATAGTCTTGGCTATGTTGCAGTTTTAGAACAGACACGGCCGATTACGGTTAATTATTCCCGCGCATCTCAAATGATGGACAGCCTTCTGCAGGGAATGATGCCCACTTTTACCCGCAAGGCGAAATTCAGCAATGAGTCTGTCAGGGTGGAGGTGTCGTCCATAAATTTCAGTCAGTTTTATGAGGATTATCTAGGATGTGTGGCGGGGTTGCTCCCAGTAAACTTCAAACAGGTGGAGCGGACAGCCATTTTCTTCAGGGTGGACGAATCAATACTTACCGATGGCGACAAAGCTGCGCTTGATAAAGTCATTCTATATGCCAAAGCGGACCCATCGGTCACCGCTATATTTGTTGATGGTCATACCGATGTTACCGGCCGCCGTATCTATAATCGCCGCCTGTCAAAAGAGCGCGCTGAGGCATTGACTGAATATCTGGTCAGCCATGGAATACCTTCAGAAGTAATCACTACTCGCTATCATGGTGAGCGTTATCCGATTATTGATAATCGCAAACCTGAAAGTCTGGCCCGTAATCGTCGGGCAACGGTTCGTTTGGAGCGTGGAACACAGCCTCCCGTGGCCGATGAATCCCTTGATATTTCCACTGTGGAAGAGATTTAGCCGAATTATTCTCTGATTGTAGACCTCCTCTGGCCCTACCTACCTAGTAGAACCACAGCTAAGGCGCTAAAATGGGCGCCTTTTCAATTTGTGGGAGCGGATAAATGTCAGAGGTAAAAAAGGTAGTGCTCGCCTATTCAGGCGGTCTGGACACTTCAGTGATCGCAAAATGGCTCCAGGAGACCTACCAGTGTGAAGTCGTGACTTTCACCGCTGATATCGGTCAGGGAGAAGAGGTTGCGCCTGCACGTGCCAAAGCTGAGGCTTTGGGTATCAAGCAGATCTATATTGACGACCTGCGTGAAGAATATGCCCGTGACTTCGTTTTCCCCATGTTTCGTGCCAATACCATTTATGAGGGCGAATACCTGTTGGGTACCTCCATTGCTCGTCCCCTGATAGCAAAGCGCCTGATTGAGATTGCCAACGAGACCGGTGCTGACGCCATATCCCATGGCGCGACAGGAAAGGGTAATGATCAGGTACGTTTTGAGCTGGGTGCTTATGCCCTTAAGCCTGGGATTAAGGTAATTGCCCCCTGGCGTGAGTGGGATTTGAATTCCCGTGAAAAACTGATGGCCTATTGTGATACGCACGATATTCAAATCGAAAAGAAAAAAGGTAAGTCACCTTATTCTATGGACGCCAACCTGCTGCACATCTCCTACGAAGGTGATCTGCTGGAAGACCCTTGGGCAGAGCCGGAAGAAGACATGTGGCGTTGGACGGTTTCTCCCGAAGCTGCCCCGGACAAAGCCACCTATATTGAGCTGACTTATCAAAAAGGCGATATCGTTGCCATCGACGGTCAGGAAATGGCACCTCATGTTGTGATCGAAACCCTGAATAAGCTGGCCGGCGAGAACGGTATCGGTCGTCTGGATATTGTCGAGAACCGTTATGTCGGTATGAAGTCACGTGGCTGCTACGAAACACCTGCCGGAACCGTGATGATGCGTGGCCACCGGGCCATAGAATCAATCACGCTTGATAAAGAGCTGGCTCACCTGAAAGACAGCCTGATGCCTAAATATGCTGAGCTGATTTATAACGGTTACTGGTGGTCACCAGAGCGTTTGGCTCTGCAGAAGCTGATCGATGAGTCTCAAGAGCACGTTAACGGCGTCGTTCGTGTGAAGCTATATAAAGGTAACGTGACGGTTGTTGGTCGTAAGTCTGATGACAGTCTGTTCGATGATCGAATTGCGACATTTGAAGACGACGGTGGTGTTTATAACCAGCGTGATGCAGAAGGCTTTATCAAGTTGAATGCTTTGCGATTAAGAATTGCTGCTGATAAAGGCCGCAATATGAAATAAGCGTTTACTAGCTTATTAGTCAGAAAAAAGCCCGCATTAGCGGGCTTTTTTGTTAGCTATAACTGTTTAGTGTAATTATGGAGCAGGGTCTGGGTTGCCTTCAGGAGCATCTGTCTTAACAAATGTTGCGTTGTTGAAGCTGATAGCAGCACCATTAGTTCCAAAGAAACTAATTATATTGGTTGCCATGTCGGCAAAAACTGCCGTCTGAGTTGCATCCAGTGGAGAAATAATGGTGGTATGCGTGCCAGCTGTAAATCTGACAACGGCATCATTTCCTGAAACTGCGCCATCAGCACTTATAACATCAGCACCTACCAGCTTAATTAATGGTTCAGTGCCAGCCAAGGGTGCTGGGTTGGCCTCCCCTAGAGGAGCGGTATAGTCACCATCATAAATGATGTCTGCAGCAGGAGGAATGGTGCTATCTTGGGTTGAGCGAGTTGAGCCATCCCCAAAAATCTCGTTCAGATAGACAGCATTAGTGCCCGCAAGCATCTCTGCGAAGTTGAGTGGGTCCGCTGAGTCTGATATGCCTTGTGATACGGACAGGAATGTCTCAAGAGATGAAGATCCTTGTGTCACTCCGTTGCTTGCCAAGCCGGCCAGAATAGATGAGCCGATAGATTGGGAGTTTTCGAGTAGTCTTGAAGTGCCACCACCAGTGGTCACAAGTGCTGTAGCAGATAGTGCGTGAAGGTTTGGGTTGCCGGCAGCGGAGAAGTTATTCACTGCAGCATAAACCGTACCTACGATACCTCCAAGTGAGTGCCCCACAAAATATACGCTCGATGTGTCAAGTGTTGGTCCGCCGGCTCCATTAAGTGCCGTGCTGATATTGTCCAAAGAGGCATTTAAGTTCAGCAAGTCAACAACGGCTTGTCTGTTGTAGTCACGAGTAGTTTGTAACGCTGACAGATTTATGAAGTTCTGGCCGGATGCTCCTACAGCATCAGCAGCTGTTGTGCTGTATTCCATTCGCACAGCCTCAACACCGGTCGGATTGGCCCAGCCAAAGTGTCGTTCTGACAGGTTGGCGAATGCGGGGAGCGCTTTGAAGGCAGGATCGGCGAAGTCGTTGCTCGAGTCTACATCAACACTGATTGCGAGGAGAGGGTCGACGCTAACTGGGTCAGTAAGGACTGTTGGTGCCACACCATGCAGTGGAAGGTCAATGGCGACTGTTACATACCCTGCCGCAGCCAGTTGATTGCCAAGTGCAATACTATGCCCCCTATTTCCGAAGATACCATGTTGGTAAATGACTACTGGGCAATTTGCTGCACATGTGCCTGCATCAGGCACTTGGACTAGAAGAGGGACATCAACTTCAGCTTGTTCTGTAGGGAACGGGAATCGATACGTAATCTTGTCAGATGGAGGGGTTGTCCCCTCATCATTCCCTTGTGCCAAGTCAATCGCGCCACCAATTGATTCGGATGCTTGCCATGTGGAAGTTAAGTTTGTGGCATCCGAATCAGTCGGTGTTTCTAGATAATAGGGCAATGAAAGTTGACCTAGGTGAAAGGTTGAAGTGTTCGTCAAACCAAACGCAGCACTTGGTACGGTGGTATAAAATGCAGCATCTTGAGCTTCTGGTGTGGGGAATTCGCCGCCTAACCCCGTCAAGGCAGTGACAGTTGCAGCAGCCTCTTGGGCGTTTGTCGCATTGTCACCACAGACACCCGCACCTAACGCTCCATCTAGAGCGGCTATTGTCGCAGCGTCTTCATCTGCAATATTATTTCCAATGGTTGCTACAGCAAATTGGAGCGTGAATTGTTCGGTGGCATCAGTTACTTCTGAGAATCGTTCATAGGTGCTGGATAGGCCAAGGCCAGGAATAGTGCTGGCCAGAGCCGCGTTAATACACTTAGTTTCTGCATCGATATCTGGATCAGTCAATACAGTTGCTATTTGTGCAGGGTCTAGCAATAGCATATCCGTGTTCAGCAGAGCTATAGCTTCCTTCTTGGCGGTGCTAGCGACTGAGGATTCAAAGAATACCTCGGGATCTGCCACCGATGCTAAGACTCCAGTGGTGCCAGCTGTCGTAAATGTGTACGCAATAGCGACATTATCGGCAGTAAGACTGTCCATGCTAAAAGCAGTTCTGGTTAAGTTTGTAAAGGCTCCGAACCAACCTTCAGCCAAGGCTAACCAGCCATTTACTGCTGCCCTGGCAGGGAGTAAAGCTGAAGAAGCAAGTTCACCAGTGCCTTTTAATTCACTAAACGAAGGTGAATCAGATACAGGCTCACCAGTCAGATCCGTTACTTCATTAGTGATGATAACCAAGTATTTTGACGCGGGGTCTAGGGGCTCTAAGGGAGTAATGCGAACTAAATTATCTGAAACCCCATCAAGGCTGAGTACTTCTGCCCTGGTGTTGATCAATGATGCAATATCAGCGGCGTTAGTAACTGGGTCTTGTAATGCAATGCCCAAGGAAAATGTTGGTACCTCTCCATCAACTTGAAGTAAGCCGTCTCCACTCGGATAAGTGAGTTTTAACAAAAACACGTTTTGAGTTGGGTTAGGGTTAGAGGTGCCTTCGGCAAAAGTATTTCCATCAACTTTGGTGGCATCTATTGATCCTGTGAACTTTATGTCCACTGGAGCTATTGTCGAAGCGCCATCCATAAAATCTAGTGCGCTCAGAGCCGCATTTGCAGCGAAGGTACCGTCACTTTCGAACTGGAAATCACTAGGGACTGGAAGCTGGCTGACTGCAGGATTAAATATTGGCCATACCTTGCCGTCAAACTGGTCAATCAGGGGGCCTTCAAGAGGATTGCGTGATCCTGCGTTGGCATTGTCATCATTACTGCCGCAACCCACAAGAGTGACGGCGGAGGCAACCGCTAAACTTAAAAAGGTTTTCTTGAACATAAGATAGGACCTTCTTTCCTTTTATTATTGCTTTCTGTCATGAATTCCGGACTAAGCGGATATCGTTGTAGTTACCCGTTCTCGCCAAAACTTCTTCAAGCATAGGCGAAAATCATAAAGCTCGAAAGGTGAATCACGCCATGTTTAGGTTGATTTTTCCCCTAATCCGCTCAATGGTATTTTTTATGAGTCTTCAGTAGTTTAGTTCATATTTCAAAAGTTGAAATTTCTATGTCAATAAAGGTGCAATTGGATGATGTGCGTTATTTTGAGTCAGCCGTGGCCTGGATTTTCTGCTGCTTTTATAGCTGAAAGGACCTGTAGTGCTGATTACCCTAATGGAAATAGGCTACAATACCGGCCCGTTGTGATACTGGGTCATCAGCGGCCGCTGCCCCAATTGATTAGTGGGCCCTTATTCGAGTCCCGAATCGAACGGCAAGACTTTAGTTAGGAAGGGGGATGGTTTGAAAGGGGTGTCCAGATTTGCTGCTGAATGACGTTAAATGATGATAGTGCAGGATTAAGTATAAAGAGAGAGTGTGCATGACCACCATAATCCGTCAAGAAGATCTTATTGAAAGCGTTTTTGATGCTCTGCAGTTTATTTCTTACTACCACCCGGTGGATTTTATCAAGGCTGTTCATGCTGCCTATGAGCGCGAGGAATCAGTCGCTGCCAAAGATGCACTGGCACAAATTCTGATCAATTCCAGGATGTGTGCTGAAGGCCATCGCCCTATTTGTCAGGATACCGGGATTGTGACGGTCTTCCTTACTATAGGCATGGATGTGCGTTTTGAAGGCGACATGAGCGTCGAAGACATGGCTAACGAAGGTGTGCGTCGTGCTTACCTGCATCCGGACAATATTCTGAGAGCATCGGTACTGGACGACCCCGATGGTGCCCGTCGTAATACCAAAGACAATACACCTGCTGTTATTCACATGAAACTTGTGCCCGGTAATACGGTCGACGTTCATGTAGCGGCAAAAGGCGGTGGCTCTGAGGCCAAATCCAAATTCGCCATGCTAAATCCGTCAGATTCAGTAGTCGACTGGGTTCTTGAGCAGGTGCCCAAAATGGGCGCAGGCTGGTGTCCGCCAGGTATGCTGGGAATCGGCATTGGTGGAACAGCTGAAAAAGCCATGCAAATCGCTAAGGAAGCCTTGCTTGAACCCATCGATATCCAGGAGTTACAGGTGCGCGGCGCCCAAAATCGCGCTGAAGAGCTGCGTCTTGAATTGTTTGAGAAGGTGAACAAGCTTGGTATCGGCGCCCAGGGGCTTGGTGGTCTCACCACGGTTTTGGATGTCAAAGTTGCCGACTATCCAACGCACGCTGCCAATAAGCCCGTTGCCATTATTCCTAACTGTGCGGCGACCCGCCATGCGCATTTCGTTCTGGACGGATCAGGCCCCGCCCTGCAGACGCCTCCCAGTCTGGATGACTGGCCGGAAATCACCCGTGAAGTGGGTGATGACGTCAAGCGGGTTAACCTCGACACAGTAACCCGAGAGGATATTAAAACCTGGAAACCGGGTGATACCGTATTGCTTTCCGGTAAAATGCTGACAGGTCGTGATGCTGCCCATAAGAAAATGGTCGATATGCTGGCCAAAGGTGAAAAACTCCCGGTAGATCTAACTGGCCGCTTCATTTATTACGTAGGGCCTGTTGATCCTGTGGGGGATGAAGTTGTTGGACCCGCAGGTCCCACCACGGCAACCCGTATGGATAAGTTTACCCGTACCATGCTCGAAGAGACTGGCCTGATGGGCATGATTGGTAAGGCTGAACGAGGACCGGCGGCAATTGAAGCGATCCGGGATAATCAGGCGGTTTATTTGATGGCCGTCGGTGGCTCTGCTTACCTGGTGTCCAAAGCCATCAAAGGCTCCAGGGTTGTCGCTTTCCCGGAACTTGGCATGGAGGCGATCTATGAATTTGAAGTTCAGGATATGCCGGTGACTGTAGCTGTGGATGTCAACGGTGAGTCGGTTCACGAAACTGGACCGGCCGAATGGCGCCGACGCATCGAAGAACAAGCCATCAATATTATGGGGTGAGCCTCATTATGGGGTGAGCCTTCAGGCGGGTTCATGTTAGATGCTCCCCGGGCTGGATCGTTGTGTAATGATCCAGCTTTTTTGTAGCATTCTCAGGATGGTTTCACCGAGAGGCACGCGGATACTCTGGCCTATATGTGTATGCGGCTTTTGTGGGATGTTAAAGCAAGCACAATGGCTGGTGGGTAAATAATAGACAAATAACAAAACAAGCAGGCTTTAAATGGAAAGAACCTATCGATTGGTAATCGCTTGTCCGGACAGGGTTGGTATTGTGGCTAAGGTCACTACTTTTCTGGCGACCTATAACGGCTGGATAACGGAGGCCAGCCATCATTCGGATCCTGCTAACGGCTGGTTCTATATGCGGAATGAGATTAAAGCCAGCTCCTTACCTTTCGACATTGACTCTTTCAGAATGGCGTTTGAGCCCATTGCCCGTGAGTTTCAAATGCGCTGGCATATTGCGGATTCCGCCCGGGCAAAGCGGATTGTCCTCATGGCCAGTAAAGAGTCTCATTGTCTGGCTGATCTACTTCACCGTATGCACTCGCGGGAGCTGGATGGCGAGGTGGTAGCGGTAATTTCTAACCATGGCGATTTGCAGCGTATGGTTGAATGGCACGATATTCCCTTTCACCATGTCCCGGTAAATTCCCAGGATAAAGCGCCTGCTTTTGCTGAAGTCGAGAAGCTGATTGATGGTTACGACGCTGATGTGGTGGTGTTAGCCAGGTATATGCAGATTCTTCCTCCGGCACTATGTAAGAGTTTTGCTGGGCGAATTATCAACATTCACCATAGTTTTCTGCCTTCCTTTGCCGGCGCCAAGCCCTATCATCAGGCCTATCAGCGCGGGGTGAAGCTAATTGGAGCGACCTGTCACTATGTGACTGAAGACCTGGATGAAGGGCCGATCATAGAGCAGGACGTCAGCAGGATTAACCACAGCGATACTATTGAGGATATGGTTCGGTTGGGTAAGGATGTGGAAAAGCAGGTGCTGGCCCGGGGACTCCGCTATCACTTACAGGACCGGGTGATTGTCCATGAAAACAAGACGATTGTATTTGAGTAATGCCGCTTAGCAATCTCGCTAATATTGACCTGGATTAAGTTATGGTGATACCGACTATCTTCGGTGCTTGGCATTATTCCATTGCAGGCGTATTGTTTATTTAAAAAGGCAATAATGCAGGGGAGCATATATGCTGAATTCGGTTAAAGTGCGCGACTACATGATGACTAATCTTGTGGTCTTCCATCCAGATACAGAGCTGTTCAAGGCAATAGATCAACTTCTGCGTCACAATATTTCCGGTGCTCCAGTCGTGGATGCCCGGGGCAGGTTAGTGGGGCTATTGTCGGAAGTGGACTGTTTGAAAGGGATATTAAGCGGTAGTTACTATGATTACGAATCACTGGGTGGTGAAGTGTCTGAGTATATGACGGCAGAAGTGGATGTCGTCGATGCGGACCAGGATATTCTTGCCATCAGCGAGCGATTCATAAAAGAACGTCGTCGTCGTTTCCCTGTGGTCGATGACGGCAAGTTAGTCGGTCAAATCAGCCGCAAAGATGTGCTCCGTGCGGTGAAAGATTTCTCGGCTCCGGAGAGATTCGTTCGCAAATCGACCTGAAATTTCTGTACATTAGGCCGCGACTGAACTTCACCTTGCAGGTCAAAATCAATTTGGCCTGCAAACCCCGAATTTGCTAACTATCGATCCTTTCTTTTTGTGTTGGAAAAAGTACTGGAAAAAGTGCTTTTAGCTTCGATGCTGTACTGTCTTGTGTTATCCTTGACCGCTTGTGATATTTACCCTGTAACCGCGATGAGTGGTTGAAAATTGTACAATGGTCGGCTGTTTGTCTGACTTTTGAAGGGTTTGGCTTGCTGCAATGGTAAGTTCAAACTGAAATCAATTCATGACTCTTGGTTAGATCTTAGTCAATGGCATGGCAGGGTGGAACTATTGGTATTGGGTAGAACAATAAAGACTATCCGTTCGAGAACAGGATAAAGCTATATATGGCTGAACTCGCCAAAGAAATACTCCCCGTTAATATCGAAGATGAGCTAAAGCAATCCTACCTTGACTACGCAATGAGCGTAATCGTGGGGCGGGCTTTACCTGATGCACGGGATGGATTGAAACCAGTACATCGGCGCGTTTTGTTCGCGATGAACGAACTTAGCAACGATTGGAATAAGGCCTACAAGAAGTCTGCTCGTGTTGTCGGGGACGTCATTGGTAAATATCACCCACATGGTGATTCTGCTGTATATGACACTATTGTCCGTATGGCTCAGCCGTTTTCTCTACGCTATACGCTGGTAGACGGGCAGGGTAATTTCGGTTCCATCGATGGCGACAGTGCGGCAGCCATGCGGTATACCGAAATCCGCATGAAAAAAATTGCCCACGACATGCTGGCAGATCTGGAGAAGGAAACCGTCGATTTTGCGCCTAACTACGACGGCTCTGAACAGATTCCGGTAGTGTTGCCGACCAAAGTTCCCAACCTTCTGATCAATGGCTCTTCCGGTATTGCCGTGGGTATGGCGACGAATATTCCGCCTCATAACCTGAATGAAGTTATTAGTGGCTGCCTTGCCTATATAGATAACTCCGACATTACGATTGATGAGCTCATGGAGCTCATACCCGGCCCGGACTTCCCGACGGCAGCCATTATCAATGGTCGTGCCGGTATTGTGGAGGCCTATCGTACCGGTCGTGGTCGTATTTATATTCGCGCCCGCTACGAAATTGAAGTTGATTCTAAAAACAGCAAAGAAACACTTGTTATCACCGAGATACCTTACCAGGTGAACAAAGCCAGGCTGGTAGAAAAGATTGCCGAGCTGGTGAAGGACAAGAAGATTGAGGGCATCACCGAACTACGGGATGAATCCAGTAAAGAAGGTATGCGGGTGGTTATTGAGCTTCGTCGTGGAGAAAACGCCGAAGTTATTATGAACAACCTGTTTGCGCTAACGCCTCTTGAAACAGTGTTCGGTATCAATATGGTTGCGCTGGTTAACGGCGAACCCAAGATCATGAACCTCAAGGACACCATAGAGTGTTTTGTCCGCCATCGCCGTGAAGTGGTAACGCGTCGGACTATCTTTGAGTTGCGTAAGGCCCGTGAGCGTGGACATATACTGGAAGGTCAGGCTGTAGCACTGGCTAATATTGATCCTGTTATAGCCTTGATCAAAGCGTCCCCAACAGCAGTGGAAGCTAAAGAGAAGTTGTTGGCACAGGCATGGGAGCCTGGGGCGGTAGTGGGAATGCTTGAGCGTGCAGGCGCTGATGCCTGCAAGCCCGAGGAGCTTGGTCCGGAATTCGGCCTGCGTGACGGTAAGTACTATTTAACTGAGATTCAGGCGCAATCGATTCTGGAATTGCGTCTGCAAAAATTGACCGGCCTTGAGACTGAAAAAATTATCGAAGAGTATCGTGGAATCCTGGATCGGATTAGCGAACTGCTCGATATCCTGCAAAGTGCCGGGCGTCTTATGGAAGTTATCCGTGAGGAGTTGGAAGCTGTCCGCGAAGAGTACGGTGATGAGCGTCTTACTGAAATTACCAGCTCCAAGCGTGATTTGACCACAGCCGATTTGATTCCTGAAGAAGATGTGGTTGTGACACTTTCGCATAAAGGGTACGCCAAGACTCAGCCACTCGAAGCCTATCAGGCACAGAAACGTGGTGGTAAAGGTAAGTCTGCTACGGCTATGCGCGATGAAGATTTTATTGAGAAGCTGTTAGTTGCCAATTCTCACGATACTATTCTGTGTTTTACCACTTTCGGTAAGGTGTTCTGGCTCAGAACCTTCGAGATTCCCCAAGCGAGCCGCACTTCCCGTGGTCGTCCGATCGTTAATATTCTGCCGTTGTCTGAAGGTGAGCGTATTACCACAATGCTCCCTGTCAATGAATACACGGCAGATCATTACGTATTTATGGCCACTCGTAACGGTACTGTGAAGAAAACTCCGTTGGAGAATTTCTCGAGACCAAGATCCAATGGCTTGATCGCTTTGGGATTAGATGAAGGGGATACGCTGATTGGGGCTGCCATTACTGACGGCCAAAAAGATGTCATGCTGTTCAGCAGCAGCGGTAAAGCGATTCGATTCCATGAGCAGGATGTTCGGGCCATGGGTAGAACAGCACGTGGCGTTCGCGGCATTCGCATTGCTGAAGATCAGCAGGTAGTCTCACTGATTATCCCGCTGGAGCAGTCATATATTCTGACAGCCAGCGAAAAAGGCTACGGTAAACGAACAGAAATAGGTGAGTTCCCGGTTTATGGCCGTGGGGGGCAGGGTGTTATAGCTATCCAGTGTTCTGATCGTAATGGTCGTCTGGTTAGTGCCGTCCAAATAGTTGATGGCGACCAGTTGATGTTGATTAGTAACCACGGGACCTTGGTGAGAACGCGCTCGGATGAAGTTTCTGTTGTCGGACGTAATACTCAGGGAGTGCGCCTGATTCGTGTTGGCGAGGATGAAAAACTGGTTAGTGTGGAGCGAATTGCAGAGCCTGAAGAGGATGAAGAAGGTATTGAGTCGGCTGAAGAGGTCGACGGTGAGCAAGGTGTGGTGCCGCTCGACAATGATGACGGTGCCGCAGCTTCTGACGATCAAGGCGCTGAATAAGCACTCTTAAGTCCAGGTGTCGCCTCCTAAATGCGCGTAGGTTTTTACTCAACCTACGCGTTTTTGTATGTTTGAAGGCGGGTTTGAGAAACACGGGATAGTAAAGGACTCTTCTCATGGGTGATGAGAAAACTGAATTGGCCAAGTTGCGTGATCGAATCGATGAGATTGATCGGCAGCTACTTAGTTTGATTAGCGAACGTGCCGGGTGTGCCCAGCAGGTTGCTGAAGTAAAGCTTAGTTCTGGTGACGGGCCGGTAGTATTTTACCGTCCGGAACGCGAAGCCCAGGTGTTGCGTAAGGTGATGGCATCAAATCCGGGACCCCTAAGTGACGAGGAAGTTGCACGGCTTTTTCGCGAGGTGATGTCCGCCTGTCTGGCATTGGAAAACCCTCTGCATATTGCTTTCCTTGGCCCTGAGGGAACGTTTACACATGCCGCCGCACTTAAGCATTTTGGTCACTCCGTGGTCAGTTTGCCGCATTCTGCCATCGATGAGGTATTCCGTGAAGTGGAGTCGGGTACCGCCCATTATGGTGTTGTGCCGGTAGAAACTTCTAGTGAGGGGATGATTAATCATACGCTGGATGTATTTATTTCTTCCCCTTTGAATATTTGTGGTGAAGTTCAGATCAGAACGCACTACCACTTATTGGCTTCTCCTGTTACTCAAACCGAAGATATTGAAGTGGTTTATTCCAAGTCGACATCTTTGGCCGGGTGCCGGCAGTGGTTGGATGAAAAGTGGCCTGGTGTTGAGCGTGTGGCGGTGGCTTCCCATGAGGAGGCTGCAACTTTGGCGGCTAAGCGAAAGAATGCGGCAGTAATTGCCGGAGAGCACTGTGGAGACCTGTTCGGATTGGTGTCGCTTGCAGGGAATATTGAGGATAGACCCAATCAGGTTGCAAGATTTCTGGTTATTGGGCGTGAACTTATATCTCCTAGTGGCAACGACCGAACGTCAATATTGGTTACTATAAAAGATGAGCCAGGTGCGTTATATAAAATGCTCGGGGTCTTTTACCAGCATAGTCTGAGTCTTACGAGACTAGACTCCCGGCCAGCATTGAGTGGTGAACAACGCTACCACTTTTTTATCGATTTTAATGGCCATTGGGACGATGAAGCTGTAAAAACCGCTGTCGAAGAGCTTTCCAAAGTAGTGCTGGATATTCGTCATATGGGGTCCTATCCACTAGGGGTTCTCTGATAAAGGTATGGGTTTAACACGCAATGTCGACTACACATGTGACAACTATAGGCGTTATCGGTTTAGGTCTGATTGGTGGATCTTTCGCCAAAGCGCTTAGGCAGGCCGGTGTGGTTGAGCGTATTTACGGCTTCGATACCCGGGCCCAGGAAGGGCGTCTGGCTGAAAAGTTGGGTGTCATTGATAAAGCATGTGAAAGTTATGAAGAGCTGGCCCGTAATGCGGTTGTGATTGTTCTGGCTACACCGGTAAAGTCCGTGGCGCCGGTTTTAAAAGCGCTATTGCCTTTTATAAGGGAGCATCATGTGCTTACCGATATGGGTAGCGTCAAGGGTGCGGTAGCTGAAGCTGCAGTTTCTGTTTTTGGATTCTTGCCACCGCAGATGGTATTGGGTCATCCCATTGCAGGGTCTGAAAAAAGCGGTGTCGCCGCTGCGGATGCCTTGTTGTTCAGAGACCACAAAACGATATTGACTCCGGCGGCAAATACATCAATGGAGGCTTTGGATCTGGTCGTCCGGCTCTGGCGGGCAACAGGCGCACAAGTACTAATGATGTCCATTGAGCATCATGACGAGGTGCTCGCGGCGACCAGCCATTTGCCCCATTTAATAGCCTTCTCCCTGGTGGATACCCTAGCGGGAGCCGATGATAACAAAGAAATATTTCGTTATGCCGCCGGTGGCTTCAGGGACTTTACCCGAATAGCAGCCAGTGATCCGGTCATGTGGCATGACATTTTTCTCAGTAACCGGGATTCGGTGCTGAATGTCATTGATAAATTCACTGCCGATTTATCCAAGCTGCGGCAGGCGATTGAATGTGGTGACAGTGATACCTTAATGGGGGTGTTTACCCGAGCCAAAGTGGCCCGCGAACACTTTACGAAAATGCTTGAAGGTAAGGCTTACGACAACAATATGAGCAGTCAGAATTTAACCTATATTGCCCATCAGGGCGGTGCTGTTAAGGGTGATATTAGGGTTCCTGGTGATAAATCCATGTCACATCGTTCCATTATGCTTGGCTCCCTGGCTGAGGGTGTGACTGAAGTTGATGGTTTTTTGGAAGGTGAAGATGCACTTGCAACTTTGCAGGCTTTTCGCGATATGGGGGTAGTGATCGAAGGCCCTGATCGCGGTCGTGTGGTCATTCATGGCGTTGGTATGCATGGGTTGAAGGCTCCAAGAGGACCTTTGTATCTGGGTAACTCCGGCACCTCCATGCGTTTGTTGGCAGGCTTGCTAAGCGGCCAGGATTTTAGTGTCGAGCTTACCGGGGACGCTTCGTTGACTAAGCGGCCTATGGAGCGGGTGGCCAAGCCCTTGCGTGAAATGGGGGCTGATATTGAGACCGGCGATGAAGGGCGTCCACCCATGATTATCAAAGGTGGGAAAAAGTTAACGGGTATTCATTATGATATGCCTATTGCCAGTGCCCAGGTTAAATCCTGCTTATTGCTGGCAGGGCTGTATGCCGAGGGACAAACATCTGTTGCTGAGCCTGCACCTACGCGTGATCATAGTGAGCGAATGCTCCGTGGTTTTGGCTATAAAGTAGAAGTACTGGGCAACCGTGCAAGCCTTACTGGCGGCGGTAAGCTGAAGGCCAGTAAAATCGACGTCCCTTCTGATATTTCTTCTGCGGCGTTTTTCCTGGTGGCTGCCAGTATTACTCCTGGGTCTGACCTGACATTACGGCATGTCGGTATCAACCCGACCCGGACGGGTGTCATTAATATACTCCGTCTGATGGGAGCTGATATCGAGATTTTGAATGAAAAAGAAGTCGGTGGTGAGCCGGTAGCTGATATCCGTGTGCGCTATGCGCCTCTTAAGGGAATTGTCATTCCTGAAGATCAGGTGCCCCTGGCAATTGATGAGTTTCCGGTACTATTCATTGCTGCCACGGCTGCAGAAGGCAAAACTGTGCTGAGTGGAGCGGAAGAATTGCGGGTTAAGGAAAGTGACCGAATCCAGGTTATGGCTGATGGCCTGAAAGCGCTGGGTGTGGAATGTGAAGTGCGTCCGGACGGCATTGTTCTGCAGAAAAGCCAGATTGGGCCAGGAGTCGTGGAATGTCACGGTGACCATCGTATAGCTATGGCTTTTGCCGTTGCGTCTCTGGTATCTGAGGGCGATATTACTATTCGGGATTGCGCCAATGTTGCCACTTCCTTTCCGAATTTTTGGGAGCTGGCCAATGACGTTGGTTTTCACCTGCGTCCGGCGGGAGAGGTATGATTCAATCTACGGGCGAAGTTCCAGTTATCACCATCGACGGGCCTTCCGGTTCGGGGAAGGGCACTATTGCCAAACAACTTGCCGCTACCCTTGGCTGGGGTATTCTGGATTCAGGTGCTCTCTATCGGCTCACTGCCTTGAGTGCAGTTAAACAGAATGTTGACCTGGATGATGTGGAGGCTGTAGCCAGAGTGGCAGGGGCACTGGATGTGGAATTCAGGCCAGGACAGGCTGATCAGCCTGTATCTGTCATTTTAATGGGTGAAGATGTTACTCAGGAAATTCGTACCGAAAGTTGCGGAGACAAGGCTTCCCAAATTGCTCCTCATCAGGCTGTTCGCCATGCATTGTTGCAGCGTCAACGGGCTTTTCGCCAGCTGCCTGGGTTGGTTGCTGATGGGCGTGACATGGGGACGGTGGTATTTCCAGATGCTCCTTGCAAAATATATCTGACCGCGACTGCTGAAGTTCGTGCCCAGAGAAGGTATGAGCAGTTGAAGCAACAGGGGCAGAGTGTTAAAATTGCGCACCTTTTGAGCGAGATCAAGGCGCGTGATGACCGGGATATGAACCGGGATAACGCCCCTTTACGTCCCGCCAATGACGCTGTAACCCTTGACACGTCTGGGCTCCCGATCGAAGAAGTGCTGCGTGAAGTGCTTCAAATCTGGTCCTCCAAACAGGCTTGACTCAAGAGTAGCAGTCTCAGGAATTTCACAAATAATTCCATTAGGTGGTTACTTTTTCGGTGGAAGCCAGTATTGCCGACAAGTAATCAAATTAATAACTGACCGTACAAACTGGCCGTACGGAGTATATTTTTAACAGGAAACACAATGAGCGAGAGCTTTGCTGAGCTTTTTGAAGAAAGTTTAAAAGAAATTGACATGCAGCCCGGTTCCATCGTCAAAGGAACCGTTGTAGACATCGACCAGGACTGGGTCACTGTCCACGCTGGACTGAAATCTGAAGGGGTTATCCCGGTATCTCAGTTCCTGAACGAAAAGGGCGAACTACACCTGAGCATCGGCGATGAAGTAGATGTTGCTCTTGATGCAGTAGAAGACGGTTTTGGTGAGACTCGTCTGTCTCGTGAGAAGGCCAAGCGTGCGGAAGCATGGAAAGATCTTGAAAAAGCCTTTGAAGCCAATGAAGTTGTCATGGGTGTTATTAACGGTAAAGTCAAAGGTGGCTTCACTGTTGAGTTGGGTGGTATTCGTGCGTTCCTGCCAGGTTCTCTGGTCGATGTACGCCCTATCCGTGACACTGCGCACCTCGAAGGTAAAGACCTAGAATTCAAAGTCATTAAGCTCGATCAAAAGCGTAATAACGTTGTTGTTTCCCGCCGTGCAGTACTTGAAGCAGAAAACAGTGCTGAGCGTGATGCTCTGCTACAAACCCTGCAGGAAGGTATGGAAGTTAAAGGTATCGTTAAAAACCTGACTGACTACGGTGCATTCGTAGATCTGGGCGGTGTTGACGGCCTGTTGCACATCACTGATATGGCTTGGAAGCGTATTAAGCATCCTAGTGAGATCGTGAATGTAGGCGATGAAATTTCCGTTAAAGTATTGAAGTTCGATCGCGAGCGTAACCGTGTATCTCTTGGCCTGAAACAGCTGGGCGAAGATCCATGGGTCGCTATCAAGCAGCGTTATCCAGAAAACACTCGCGTAACTGCGCGTGTAACCAACCTGACTGACTACGGCTGTTTCGCTGAGTTGGAAGAAGGTGTGGAAGGTCTGGTTCACGTTTCTGAAATGGATTGGACCAACAAAAACATCCACCCATCCAAAGTTGTTCAACTGGGCGACGAAATTGAAGTGATGGTGCTGGATATCGACGAAGAACGTCGTCGTATTTCTCTGGGTATCAAGCAGTGTCACGCTAATCCATGGGAAGAGTTTTCCGGCAGCTTCAATAAAGGCGACCGTATCTCTGGCAAGATCAAGTCTATCACTGACTTTGGTATCTTCCTGGGGCTGGACGGCGGTATTGACGGTCTGGTTCACTTGTCTGATATTTCCTGGAACGAGCCAGGTGAAGAAGCTGTACGCAAGTACAAGAAGGGCGATGATCTGGAAACAGTTATCCTGTCCATCGATCCTGAGCGCGAGCGCATCTCTCTGGGCATCAAACAAATGGAAAGTGATCCATTTGCTGAATTCACCCAGCTGAATGACAAAGGCACTATCGTAACAGGGAAAATTATCTCTATTGATGCTAAGGCTGCTGTTGTTGCCCTGAATGACGAAGTTGAAGCAGTATTGAAAGCTTCTGAAATCAGCCGTGACAAGGTAGAAGATGCCCGTAATGTCCTGAACGAAGGTGATGACGTTGAAGCGAAAATCATCAGCGTTGATCGCAAAAATCGTGTTATCAGTCTGTCTATCAAATCTAAGGATATTGATGAAGAAAAACAGGCAATTCGCGATGTGAAAGATAAACAAACTGAAGCACAAGGTCCGACTACTATCGGTGACCTGATCAAAGAGCAGCTGCAACAGCAGAACTAAGCTCAAACTTCTGTTTGAAACTTTAAAAAAACGGGCTATATGCCCGTTTTTTTTGTGTTTTTTTAATTTGTTATCTACACTTCTGACGATGGCTTTGATAAGGAAACATCTATGACCAAGTCAGAATTAGTCGAGATTATTGCGTCAAAACAACCACAGTTATCCATTAAAGACGTTGAGCTCGCCGTGAAAACGATCATAGAGTACATGTCGCAAACTTTGTCCCAAGGGCAGCGCATAGAAATACGCGGTTTTGGCAGCTTCAGTCTGCACTATCGTGCGCCTCGTGTTGGGCGTAATCCGAAGACGGGAGACACCGTACATCTACCCGCCAAGTTCGTACCTCATTTCAAGCCCGGTAAGGAGCTGCGTGATGAAGTTAATGCGAGCCTGAAGGCAGGATATTAATTGTTTGGTCCGTAACAGCTTCCAGCCTGACATTGCCTATATCTATGGTAATATAGCTCCCCAATATGTAATCGGGCTTGGATAGGTGCATGGCAAAACTAAGAAAGTACCTCGTTATATTGCTGGTCATTGCAGCGGTGATCATCGGTGTGGTTTTTGCGCTTTCTAATGAGGCTGCAGTTGCTCTCAACTTAATCTTCTATATCACTCCTCCAATCCCGGTATCCTTGCTTGTACTTGGCGCATTTGGTGTTGGTCTTCTTCTGGGGATCGTGGTGACCGGTTTTGCTGTTTTGAAGCTGAAGGTAGCTGGTCGTCGTGACAGGTCTCCCAGACTCGGGCAATCCGTAGCCAACAATAACTAAGCGCATGGAACTGATCGGGCAGTGGTTACTGGTAGCAGCTGCGATAGGCATAGGCTGGTTTATCGGTTACCGTCAGAAGACGAAGGCTTCGGGTAAAGCGGCGGAGAATCGTTCCGCCAAGTATCCGAAGACGCTTCAATACCTTTTTGAAGCTTACGATGCTCCAACGCTTGATTCATTCCTCCAGGAGTTGGAGGTGGATCGCCATACCATCCAGCTCCACCTTTCTGTAGCCAATTACTACCGCCGCAAAGGTGAAATCGAGAAGGCCACTTCGATTCATCAGAATCTGTTGTCCCATCCAGAGGCCCGCTTGCAGCATGCTCATCAACTGACCTATGAATTGGCACAGGATTATATGGTTGCCGGACTTTACGATAGAGCAGAGGCGCTGTTTATTGAATTGTCCAATGAGCGTTTATGGAAACAGAGATGTATTGAAAGCTTGTTGGAAATTTATGAGCATGAAAAAGACTGGGATATCGCGCTGGAAAGGGCTCTAACATTAGATCTCAAGCGTGACAGGGAGTTGCAGAAACGGGTTGCACAATACTGTTGTGAACTTGCCGACCGCAATATTCGCCGCAAAGATTACGCTGAAGCCCGCACATACCTTAAAGATGCTCTGAGTCATGATAAAGGTTGCGTTCGCGCCAGTTTGCAAATGGCTCGCGTATGTATCGCCACAGAGCAATTCCCTGAAGCACTTGCTGAGCTCAAGCGTATAGAGCAGCAAGACCCGGTGTTCTTGACTGAAGCGATTGATCTGATCGTTGAGATCTGCATGGTGACCCAAGACAGGGATAAGCTTATTAGAATCTTGCAGCGAATCTGGGAAATGCAGCCCTCAGCGCAGGTTATGGTGACTCTCGCTGCACAGCTGGGGCAATCCAGTGATTCACAGAATGCGATTGAATTCTTATTGAGGCAGTTGGATGAGCACCCAACACTGGGTGGCGTGCGCACATTGCTGGAACTTCTTACGCCATTCGCAGAGCCCGAGACTAAACGCTGGGTCCAGATTATCAAAGGGGTTCTGGAGTCCCTGTTGGAAAAAAACCAGGATTATTGCTGTGTAAATTGTGGGTTCTCGGGACGTCATATGCATTGGCAATGTCCGAGCTGTAAAACCTGGGGCAACATCAAGCCTTTGCCTTGGGTGTAAGATATACCATGCAGTGCAGTACACAAACTGAATAGGCAACACTTGCCTGGGAATGGCTGGTTCCAAGTTAACAGACGATAAATTCAAAAAGGTAAGAAATGACTAAACCATCAGGCCCTAGAATTGTTGTGGCATTGGACTTCTCCGAACGTGCAGCGCTGGAATCATTTGTTGAACAGGTTGATCCGACACTCTGTCGCTTGAAGGTTGGGAAGGAGTTGTTTACTACTTTTGGCCCCGAAATTGTGCATTGGTTGCAAAATAAAGGTTTTGAAATCTTTCTCGACCTTAAGTTTCACGATATCCCCAACACCACAGCACATGCAGTGAAGGCTGCCGCAAATATGGGCGTCTGGATGGTCAATGTACATGCCTCCGGTGGACGTAAGATGATGGAGACTTGCAGGGAAATTTTAATGCCCTTCAAAGCGCCGCCACTTCTAATTGCTGTCACCATTTTGACCAGCCTCAGCGATAGCGAGCTGGACGAGATCGGATATGCTGATTCTGCTGAATCCATGGTTAAGCGACTGGCTACACTGAGTAAATCCTCAGGTATGGATGGAGTAGTATGTTCAGCCCGGGAATCCGATATGTTGCGGGAATCTCAGGGAACAGAGTTTGCTTTAGTGACTCCAGGCATTCGTCCCAGCTTTGCTTCAAAAGATGACCAGACCAGGATCGTTACTCCTGCTCAGGCCATTATCGATGGAAGCCATTATCTTGTCATTGGTCGCCCAATTACCCGGGCGGACAATCCATTGGAGGCACTTGAATTGATCCACCATGAAATTGATTCGATTACCGGTACCAACAAGTAAAAACCGATACCCTCCAGGGGTAATTTAACAGGCATACCCCTGTCATGAACTTTGGGCCGATTCTCAATAACTTTGCACCCCCATCCTGTTTTGTCTCGGCCTCATACAGGCAGCGTTTGCTTCCTGAATAAACTTACTGGTGGAAGATACCAGTTTGCCGGGATCGATAATCGGGATAGATTCATGATTGCGGGCGAACCCGGAAATGAGTACAGATTGCCAGATACCGCAAGCAGAAGGCCTGAATTCGGTAAACCAGCGGTCATCAATATCCAGCCGTCCTGGTGCAGTACTGACAGCCAGTCCCACTTCACTGACATGATTGTCCCTGGTAGCCAGAACCAAGATATTGGCAACATCCTGATGAAATCGGTGGCCGGTGAAAATCACGGGTATTGGTTTTTCCTGCCAGATGGCCATATGGTGACAACAGGGTTCACTGGCGGGTATGGACAGCAATGGAACCTCTGCGACGTACTCCCTGACTGATTGGGTGGCTAGAGCTATGATGACCCCATCCAGTGGATTAGCCAACCATACCGACATAGCTTCCATGCGGGAGGTCGGTTGCGTTGTTAGATCCATAGCTCAATACCTCTTCAAAATAGTGTTGGATAGTTACCGAAGTGGAAAAAAGATGCCACTCGCTGTTGTGGCGCAGCAACCCTTCAATCGGGTTTATCCTCCTCATTAGTGATGGCAGAGGATAAGGGGTAGACGCAATGCGCATTTTGATGATGGAGAGACAACCCAGGGCCATGGCCGTGCTGTTTAGAGCGCTACCAGACCCCTTGGTCTTTTCTGCATTCAGTAGAATTGCTTTGCGATCACTGTTCTGCAGGCCCATGGCAGGAAGGCAGGCGCTGGTAAGGCTATATACCGGATGCCAACGTTCTGCGAATTGCAGGCAAGAAACTTCTTCCTTTTCCTGAATTTCACTGCTGGATGCCAGGTAAAGGATGTCTTCCGCCGGCAAGAACAGATTGAGGCCGCCGAGATTGACCAGATAGTAGGCGTTAACTGTGCTCATCCCAGTAGCTCCTGTATTTTGTCCATCAATTCATTCTCGTTATATGGCTTGGTGGCATAGCCATTAACGCCGGCCTTGGTGGCGAGTTCGCGGTGTTTTTGCTGGCTTCTTGAGGTCAGCATCAGTATGGGTAACGCATTCAGATCCGGTGTCTGCCGGAGCTGTCGGGTTAGTTCCAGACCATCCATGCGTGGCATTTCCATGTCGACCAGAACCAATTGCGGCTGACTCTGTTTGATCTTTTCAAAAGCCTCAAGACCGTCACAAGCAGTGTCCACTTCAAAGCCGAAATCATGCAGAAGCTGCTTCAGGGTTTGGCGAACACTGAGGGAATCGTCTACAACAAGAATGTTGTTTAGGGCTTTTTCCTGCAGCAAAGCCGCGGGCAGATGTGGAGCGGCATGTTTACAGAGATTACTGGACTGCAATAACTCCTGTAGGTTAAGCACCGGCACTAAGGTGCCATCGCCGAGAATTGTCATACCAAACAGACCGGGCAGAGATGGAACCAGTTGTCCTGGTGTTCTCAATACCAATTGGTCTCCCGTCTGGATTTTGTCAACTGCAATCGCAGTGGATACACCAGCAATATCAGCGACGATCACCGGCTTAGGAGTGTTGCTGGCGTCTACGTCAAATATTCTGTTGGCCAAATCTATAAAACGATGTAATCCATCATCTGTTGAGAGATAGGTTTGTCCGGCAATTTCTTCCAATGCACCAGAGTGGGTCGCCAGAATTTGCGTTAAAGTCGAGGAGGGTACGGCGAAGCGTTGTTCAGCAACGGTTACCAGCAACATGTACTGAGTAATTTCCCGTATCGGGACCTTGATGACGAGATTGCAGCCAATAGCGTCTGCAACAGAGTCGCCTTTGACAGTATCTAAAGTTTTTTCAGTTTCAAAGCGGATGCTGCCACCCAGAGATTCTATCTGGCTTCTGACTGCGTCCATGCCGATGCCGCGACCCGACACCTGCGTCGCCTGATCACGGGTAGTGAAGCCTGGATACCAGACAAATTGGGCAAGCTCCTGATTGGAAGGTCTGGGGGCATCAGCTGCTATCAAGGACAACTTAACCGCTTTTTGATAGATGCGGGCATAGTCCAGCCCACGCCCGTCATCATAGATACTGACCTGCAGGAAGCGGCCGACCTGGCTATATTGGACCTGGATTCGCCCCTGGCTTTGTTTGCCAGAGTGTTCCCTTGCAGAGATGGGTTCAATGCCGTGATCAACAGCGTTTCTCAGTAAATGCATCAGAGGATCCGCCAGTTTTTCCATTAGTAGACGGTCAACTTCAAGGCCGTCACCTGTAACGATCAACTGGGCTGATTTGTTCACTGCACGACAGGCTTGACGAACACAGCGTTGCAATCTACTGGTTAACTCAGACGCGGTGACTCTTTGCCGGGAAAGGAGTTGATGCTGAAGCATATCGATATAACGATGTTGCTGACGCATCAGTCCATCCAGCATTAAGATCTGGTCCTGGAGCTTATGATTCAGCTCACGGATATCGGCAACAGATTCAAACAGCTGGTGGGAGCACTGGTGCAACTCGTCATAGCGGTCCATCTCCAATGGGTCTAGATCCTGATACCAGGGGTCGATTGCGTTAACGTCCGTCCGGCTTTTACCGGGTTTATCAGTTCGCTGATCAATAGCCTGGTGCCCGCCTTTCCTGGCCATACTGCGATTGTCGATCAGGCTTTCAAGATCAAGACGGCGCTGACTCAAAAGATTATCGTGTCGAGACAGCTCTTCGGCGGTGCTTTGTACTCTTTTTTGCAGTTCCTTACTTTGGACGTTATTGATGCTCATTTCTTCGGCCAGCATGATGAGCTGGTCAAAGTCTGATGAGTTGTCGGCGACGGTCTCTGCGTTGTTTTCCTGCTTGGTTGGCACCGGCATTTCTGTCGCCGCTGATGGTTGTGCTATGGGGTCAGGGCGAGACTGGACATCCGGGAGAGAAAGGGTATCAGGCGTTGGTTCGCTGTCGGACATTGATTTGCTCTCGGGCAACGGCGCAGTGGTAGGTGCCTGGAAGGCAGCGTCTGACGCCTGGTCATCCCAGTCCATAGCGGGCAATGCTGTTGTTGTGGAAAATAGAGTCATCGGTGAGGTCCAGCTAACCAACTGCTGGAGTATCTGCAACGCGCCGTCAGGCATCTGATCTTTGCCTGCTACATAATCGACCATGGCACTCAGGCAATCGGAAGCTTCCATCAGCAGTGCGTGTAACTCTGTAGACAGAGTCGCCTTACCGAATGCCAGGGCTTCAAAAATATCTTCAAGGGCATGGCTCAGGTTAGCGATGCCTTTTATGCCCAGCAGGTTTGCAGAGCCCTTCAGACTGTGACTGGCCCGCTGCGCTTTGACAATCCATTGTGATATCAGGTCCGGGTTTGCTATTTCCGGATCATCCGAATTACCGGAAACAGTTGTTTCAGAAAGTTGTTCAAGTGCTTCGAAAATGCACAGAGTGTGTAGAGGGGCGTCTTGCTTGAAGGCCTGTTTCACTTCCAGAGTCACATCACTGGAAAGAATCAGGCTGACATCCTCCTGAGTATATTCAACCGCGACTGAAGATTCTGAAACTTCATCGGCGATATCGAATTCTACAAGAGCCATAAGCAGCTCTTGCTGAGTCTCTACTTCAATTGCCGTTGACCACAGACCATCTTCCAGAAACTCCAACAGTGCCAGGCAACTATGCTCAGAGGCTTGCTGGTAAAGGTAGTCTTTCACCAATAATGGCCACCGGGTGAGGTGGTGCAGTTGGGCATCGCTGAGTTTTTCCTCACTTTGCAGGCGTTCACCCAAATCGGCAAAGAATAACTCCAGCCCTCCCAGTCCCAGGTATTGGCTGGTTTCGCTGAGCGTTTGCAGAAGTTCGATATAGCGGAACTGGTCGCTGAGCGAATCCTTCATGATGCCTGATATTTGATCAAATTCTTCCTGAAGGTCGCTTATTTCCGACCAGAATGCTTCCACCACTTCAGCTTGTTCGGGGCTTAACGAGGTTTCATAAATATCGGTTTGAGAGCCGACTACCATTGGCGAATACTTAATGTCGCCCTCTAGTTCGTCTTCGATATTGTCCACTACTTCACTCTGGGGATCGCAGTCAACGTCACTCTCCGAATCCAGTTTCGATAAAGGCTCCGGAAAATCAAAGGTCGGGCAGGCATCTGTGGTTGGAGAGTCCGCAATTGCCACTGTTTCAACACTTGCCGTGGCGCTGTGTTCTTCAGCAGTATCAGCAGACTCTTCCGCGACCGGCGGCTGATAGGGATCATTCAGCGATTCCAGCAGGCGCAGCAGCCAGCTGGTCAGAGATAGAAGCTTGCTGGTAGGCAACTCAAAATTTACTGAAGACGTACTTTCCTCAGCAGGAATCAATTGCGAACGCAGTCTGCCAAGCCTTGCCAGGTGCTGAGAACAGTCCATCATTGCCAATACATCGGTAATGTTGTCCATGACGGCAATGACATCCTCAGTCCGTGGATGACTGGAAGAGACAATTTGCTGCAACTCGTCCTGGAAAACCTGGGCTAGTGACAGTGCTGCTTTCTGTTGGTCATTCGTATCCATTGCAACCCTCCAGTCCATTGCATCTCTTCAGTCCATTAGAAGGTAGCAAACTGAAGCAACATATATGGCCGATAAAAAACAGCCTGTTGGTTGTGGTTTGCCTATCCATTGCCACTGTGTGATCCAATGTAGTTTCCCGAAAACCGGGGCAGAACATTATTGTCTGCCCCTCCTGTTTATTAATAACCGGCTTTATCGATAGCCGGCTTTGTGGATAGTCACTTAGCTAGCCTGTTTGAGCGAACGTTCCTTATCCTGAAAGTGGGAGCCGGGTATCGTTGGCAGGTTGACTTTGGCTGTGGTTGATTTTTCCTGCTGCTCTACTTCAGGCTGTAGCAGCTCCGGGAGATCCAGTTGCAGCAGGGCATTTTCGGGAATTTTGAACACTTCCACCGTCTGTTGCAGGAGGACGGAAGCGGTTCTTAGCCGCTCGGTGTGGAGAGACTGCCTCTTAAGTTCCTGGTCTGTGGTATGGGTGTTTTGCTCGATGCCGTCAGCCTGTGCCCTTACCTGTTGGGCTTCTTTCGCCTGGGTAATGGAACTGCGGGCAATCTTCTCCACGGCTTCCAGCAGCTCGGTGGCGTTTTTCTGGGTTTCCTGCATTTGCTGACCTGCCTGGGAGGCACGCTTGGAACCGCCGACAACCTGAGAAATACTGCTGTTCATATTGTCCACAGCATCAGCAGTTTCTGTCTGAATATTCCTGACCAATGCGCTGATCTGGGAAGTGGCATTCCGAGAGCTTTCCGCCAATCGTTGTACCTCATCGGCAACCACCGCGAATCCGCGCCCGGCCTCACCGGCAGCAGCGGCCTGCATGCTGGCGTTGAGGGCAAGTACGTGAGTTCTTTCAGCAATGTTGTTAATAATGTCGATGATTCCGCTGATTTCCTGGGAACGTTCTGACAGACGCTTGATACGTTTTTCTGTCTCGCTGATAGATTCGCGGATTTCACCCATACTCTCCACGGTATTGCCTACCGCTTCATAAGCTTTATCGGTGGTATCGGAAGTGTTACGGGCAAGCTGGTTACAGGTCTGGCACCATTTGGCAATCAGGGTCATCTGTTTGGACAAACCGTCCAGTTTCTGGATGGTGTCGGCAACCATGGCGCGTTCCTCGGCCGCCACGTGTACCACCTTGTGGGTCTGTTCATCCACCATAACGCTATAAACCCCGACGGCTTTACTGATATGGGTAATCTTGCCCAAAGCCTGGGAAGTTTCCTTGGTTACCAGGTTAAGGGCGTCAGCGACCGGGCCGGTGATATCTTCGCGTACTGTCAGTTTGGTGGTCAGATCCTTTTCGCTGAGCTTGGAGGTTCCTTCCAGCAACTCAATAACAGAGTTGTTCAATACTTCGTTTTCCTGCTCGGCATGGATAAGCGTGGCAACCTTCTCATTCAGCAACTGGTCAAGGGCTTCACCCAGGTGAGACAGCTCATCTATACCTTGTAATCCGGTTCTGGCGTCTGTATCACCTTGCTGCACTTTATCCACAGTGTCGGCTATGGTGGCGACCGGCTGTAGTATGGAGCGCAGTACTATCCGGGCAAGTATTAAGGACCCGGCCAAGCTCAGAATGATCAGTAATGTACCGACCACCGCACTGGTGCTCAGGGTAGATTGGGTATTCAGATATTGGGCTTCTGCATCAGCCCTTACCAGTTGGGCATAAG
This sequence comes from Hahella sp., assembly GCA_050299855.1. GTDB lineage: Bacteria > Pseudomonadota > Gammaproteobacteria > Pseudomonadales > Oleiphilaceae > Hahella. Next base: position 122,253 of record JBNKWQ010000042.1, on the reverse strand, counting down.
ATTCTGTGGCGCTGCGGAAAGGGTCCAGCATATAACCCAGGTCATTCAGCAAAAATAGCTCCAGTGCAGGGCGGGACTGGTTGCTACCCATTCCATAGAACTCGGAAAATATCGCACCGACGCCGGTAACTGTGTCCAGCATTGGCTGGAACTGCTCCTGCTGTAAGGCTGAGGCGGTTTCTACCTGCGCGGTAAGTTGATCCCAGTCTTCCTGGAATTTATTTTGTGCGGCCTGCATGCGCTGTTCGGCTTCACTCCAAATCATAGTACCGCTGTTGAGCCCGTTAAGGGTTTCCACAATACCTGTATCAATGGTTCGGATCAGGCCCGACAGGTTGGCCTGGTTTTCAACCTGACGGTGCAGCTCGCCGGCAGATTTCGTTGCATAGGTGAGTGAAAATGCTGCCAGCGAGGCAACGATGAGTAGGGCGACTGCTGTCACACCGGTCAGTATGGTGAGGCGTCGGCCTACGTTCAGCTTTCCGAGGGAAAGGTGCAAATTGAAATTTTTAATGTTCATTTGTGACTCCTGCTCCATTGGAGGCTGGATAAATGTCTTAACAAAGCGCCTTGGGGCTCAGCTTCAAAAAAGCTGTGCGATCTGGTTATCACTAAGGGTCTGGTAGGTCTTGTTGTTGAGGTAAGTCATCGTCACCAGATCAGACCCCTGGTTGTCCCCCCTGAAGTCCAGACGGAGTCCACCCAGGTCAAGCTGGCTGTTTCGGGTTACCTGGTGAAAGGCTTCACGGGTGATGTCGCCGTCAATACGTTGCAGCAGAGATATCATCATCCGACCCACGATGTAGCCTTCCAGCGATACGATATTCAGCCTATCTCCCAGGGTCTTCTTTGCCTGTTTAACGATGGCAAGATCTGATTCAATATCCGGCACGACCTGGGTAACAATGATTCTGTCGCTAACCCCATATTGGCTGAGAACATTACGCAGGTTATCCGCACCAGTGAAAGATACAGCGCTGATCAGCCAGGTCTCACCCTTATTCCGTGTATAGGCGGCAAAGCGACCAATAGCGTTATAGGTGCCGACTGTCACCACTAGTCGACAGGAAACCTTTTCCTGTTGCTCCCATTGTTTCAATGACTCATAGCCTTCCCGGGAAGCCAAAGTATTGCGCTGGTAAACTCCCACTGGACCCAGACCGTTGCGCTGAGGATTTTCACCTTCCTGGGCCAGTACAGCATCGAGCTTGTTAATAATGGCTGCAGATCCGGCCAGAGGGCGGAGGGCCTGTTTGATGCCTTCTACACCAGCCATACCGTAAGCATCATTTTGTACAAAGGCGCAGATTTGGTTCGGCTGCAGACCCGCGGCAATACTCTGTTCGATCACCTTGGCAGTTTCCTGCACATAGCTGGCACGAAAATTTACGACATCGCCCATGCCGGGGCGTAACAATCCAGCCCCGGTAAAAAAGCCGACAGCAGGGACGTTGTGGCTGGCAAGTAAAGGTAGAGCGACCTTAGCGGTCGGCGTCCCAACATTCCCGAGCATGGCGAATACGCCTTCATCAATCAGGCGTTGGGTTTGCTGTGCGGTCAGGTCCGGCGTGTAGGAATCATTCAGGGGTACGTATTCCAACTGCCTACCATGAACTTTTTCTTCGGCGAAGGCTGCCAGAATACCGTCGCGCATCCCGATTCCTAACCCCCGGGATTGTCCCTCAAGGTCCAGCACTCCACCAATAACAATCCTGTCTTTGTATACCCCTTGTGTCTGTGACGAAGCAGCCTGGGCTGTCATACAGCCTAAGCCGAAAGTCGCTGCCACCGTCACTGCAAATAGCTTTGTCCTAATTCTCAATGTTTTCATGTCTATCTCCTGGCCCGATTTGGTCACCCAAATTCAAGGCGCAAAAATCCTGTGTCCGGTGGTGTTAGCCGCCGGAGCTGTGTGGTTAAGAGTCTTAAGTCAGGCAGGCGAAGAGGTTGGGTGCCTGCTATTGCGGTGGTTAAGTGTGCGACAGCATTTGGGTTAACCTCCGTTTAAACTGTTCAATATTCCATTCGTACCAAATGCCTTGATGGTGGTAGCAGGTTCCGGTACAGGCCTTAAGCCCTGTGGTCAGTTCCGGTGGCTGAGCCATAACCTGCTCAGAGGTGACGCTGAACTTGCGTGGCAACGAACGTACACTGATTGCGAAAGATTCGCCGCCGTCGTCAAAGTGCAGCACATAATGATGGTCATCCCTGGCATTTCCATTTTTCCGGCTTGGTTTATCCGCAGATCCAGATTCTGAGTTTGCGGATGTCCTGATATCGAAAAACAACATGAGGTCTATGACCGGAGCAATCTGTCCACGCACAGTGATAAATCCCCTAAGCCAGGGCGGGGTGAATGGAACCTGACAGATTGCGGGAGCTTCCAGCAGTTCTTTATTGCAGGATTCTGGGATCAGCAGGCCCAATACTGATTCTGAATTCCCTTCTGAATTGTGGCCATCCCGTTGATCCATCTGCTTGTCTGGGACCGGCTGTTTATCAAGGGCCAAAGCGAACCACTGACTGGTTGAGTGCCGGCTTTGCTGCTGAACTTCTGCTTCCTGAAGTTTGCCCAGGATCGCAAACGCTTCGGAAGGTTTCAGTAGCCTGTTGTTCTTGGTTGGGATTGAGATACTATTCATGAGTGTATACCCCATAAAGACTCAGTCTAGGCGTAGCTCTGCAGCTGGCTAAGAATTTCTTCCTGCTGATAGGGTTTTGACACCAGGGCCTTGGCACCTTGCTTTGCTGCCCAGATGTGATCAACCTTCTGATTTTTGCTGGATACAAAGACAATAGGAATCCCGGCGGTTTCAGGTGAGTTGCTGATTTCCCGGCAGGCACTGAAGCCGTCCATTTCGCCCATGATGATATCCAGCAGAATCATATTGGGTTTCTCCAGCCTGGCTTTATTGATCGCTTCCTCACCTGACCGGGCCAATACAGTCTGATACTTGGCTTGTGCCACAATTGCCTGCAAATGGGTCAGATCGGTTTCGCTATCATCAACAATCAGAATTTTCTTACTCATGGTTTATCTCCCGACAGCCGCTAATTGCATGGGTTGATGTGACTCGACTCGCTGCGGCTCTAAAAAGCGTCGAATCACTTGAACAAGTTCACGGTCTTCCGGTGGTTTGGTGATATAACCGTCGCATCCGGAGACTTTGGCCTTAACGCGATTAATGGTGGATGATTTGCTGGTCAGCATGACCACTTTAGCTCTAGATAAGGACTTCACCTTTCGGCAGGCTTGATAGCCGTCCATTCCCGGCATCATCACGTCCATAAACACCAGGTCATAATTGGTATGGGCCAACATGCTGATGGCTTCTTCGCCAGAACTTGCCACTTCAACGCCAATATCGTCATCGAGCATTTCATGCAGCTTCTGAGACATAAAGGTCCGCACTGGAAGGGTATCATCGACCACCAGAATATTGCGGTCATGATGCCGGCGCTGACAGTTGCCTCCCGCGCGGGTGGCAACCTGTAATGCTTCTGTAAGGCGTCTAAACTGCAGTGGTCGGGTTAAGTGAATGGTATTTTCGATAACCTGCTGAGGCCGCTTGCTCAGGACAATTGTATTTTCAAAGTGAGCGATCTGTTTCAGGCGCTGCCAATGCAGGGCGCTTTGCGGATGGTCCACGTCCATGATGAGAATTTGCCCTTCATGGGTATTAGGTTCATCGGCAAGCTGAAAGTTACCAAACCAGGTTTCGTCCAGCCGAGAAAGGTTTCTGAGCAATATCAGATCCTTCGGTGAAAGCCCAATATGGGAGATTACAATCTTGTCCATAACGTCCTCACTCCGTCGAGGCGGTCCTTTGTGGTGGCCCCGACTAAGACGGGCAGTCGTTAGCGAGGGGCACACTGATAGTCGTTAGCAAAAGTTTTTCTGTTCATGATGCGGTGATCAGAATGTGATCAAAGTATTAGGGTAATGCCATTGGGGAGTCAAAAATTGTGCTGTAACCTGCCGTGATATCTGTGTAGCCATAAGTATTGGTCTGGTGAGGTTTTTACGATTCAACGGTGAGTTCAGGTAACATTGTGCTAACTTCGGTAATTTGTGAACCAGGCACGGACGCGGGTTAAGTGATTCAAATCATTTGGAATGTGTTGAGGGATAGTCGAGGAGAGGGCTGAATAAATTACAAAAAATACTCATTGGCTAATTTATATTCAGGATGACGGATGGAAAGCTTAGAAGAAAATAAACTAAAAATTTTCGATAGAAGTGCGGGATAGCGCCAAGAAAATTTACGGCAGGGATAGGTTTTTGTAGTCCTGAGGAGGCGGTGGCTCGATAAACACTATTTTTGCGGCGTAAGTCTATCGACCATGGCTCATAAATTCCGTGGTAATTGGGAAATATGTCCCAAAATCCGGGCAAAAAAAAGACCGTCACAGACGGCCTTTTTAGAAATTTGGCTCCCCGAGCTGGACTCGAACCAGCGACCCAATGATTAACAGTCATTTGCTCTACCAACTGAGCTATCAGGGAATTGCTTCAGAGGCGCGTATATTAATCACCTCCATACTGAACGTCAAGCCTTTGAATATGACTCATTTGGCAGTTATTAACCGCCAAATGAGTGCGATATTAAATCAGTGCTTGGGCGATGCGCTCCATGGCTTTATGCAGGTTTTCCATGCTGGTCGCAAAGGACAATCTCAAGTGACCTGGAGCGCCAAATGCTGAACCCGGCACCAGAGCAACACCCACACTATTTAACAGATACTCTGCCAGCTCAACATCATTATTAACGCCATCCAACTTTTCAATGGCTGCCTGAAAGCCCGGGAACGCATAAAAGGTGCCATCTGCAGGCAGGCAACTGACGCCTTCCATGGCATTAAGGCTTTGCACGACAAAATCGTGACGCTTCTTGAATTCAGTCACCATTTCACGGATACACTCCTGCGGACCATTCAGGGCGGCAACGGCTGCTGCCTGGGAAATAGACGCAGGGTTGGAGGTGGATTGAGACTGGATTTTTTTCATTGCTCCAATGACCTTGGCTGGTCCTGCGGCATAACCGATACGCCAACCTGTCATGGAATAGGCTTTAGAGACACCATTCAACACAAAAGTGCGGTCATACAGTTCAGGGCAAACACTCAGGATATTGACGAACTGCTCATCACTGAACAGTGTGTGTTCATACATATCATCAGTGGCAATCATGACCGTGGGATGGGTGGCGAGGACGTCACCAAGTGCCTTCAGCTCGTCGGCACTGTATGCGATGCCGGTAGGGTTGGAAGGGCTGTTCAGTACGACCAGGCGGGTCTTGTCTGTGATAGCCGCCTTTAACTGTTCTGCAGTAATTTTAAAGTGGTCCTCTGCGGAGGTTTCTATGACGACCGGTTTGCCTTCGGCAACCAGCACCATATCCGGGTAAGAAACCCAGTAAGGCGCAGGAATAATGACTTCGTCACCCGGATTAAGCAGCGCCAGCGATAGATTGAAAAAGCTCTGCTTTCCCCCGGAAGACACCAGAATCTGGTTAGGTTGGTAAGACAGCTGATTGTCGCGCTGAAATTTGTCAATAATTGCTTTCTTCAGCGCTGGCGTGCCATCCACCGCAGTATACTTGGTCTGGCCAGCATTAATGGCGTCAATGGCAGCGGCCTTAATGTGGGCGGGTGTGTCAAAATCCGGTTCGCCGGCACCAAGGCCGATAATATCTTTACCAGCGGCTCGTAGTTCAGCGGCGCGGTTAGTGACAGCGAGGGTAGGGGACGGTTTAATAGCTTGTACGCGGCGAGAGAGTGCAGTTTCCAAAGAAGTCATTCCTCGATATTGGCTGAGCGGAAGAAGAAAGGAGGTTAGTCGTGCTGCTATGTCGTAACGGCGTGAAGTACTTGTTTTCCACGGTTGACGAAATACCAGGTGCAAACGGCATAATTCTACCATCTAGATGAAAGTGTGTGTAAGCTCCCACGATGCAAAAATTCAGACTGCAATCAAAATATGAGCCGGCCGGAGACCAGCCGACCGCCATCGCGCAACTGGTGGAAGGGCTTGAGGACGGATTGTTCCATCAGACGTTATTGGGTGTTACCGGTTCCGGTAAAACTTTCACTATGGCCAATGTCGTGGCGCAGGTGCAGCGTCCGACGATTGTGCTTGCCCACAATAAAACACTGGCTGCCCAACTTTACGGTGAGTTCAAGGAATTCTTTCCGGACAATGCCGTTGAATATTTCGTGTCTTACTACGACTACTATCAGCCCGAAGCTTATGTGCCGGCATCTGATACCTATATAGAGAAAGACTCCTCCATCAATGACCATATTGAACAGATGCGCCTGTCAGCCACCAAGGCACTGATGGAAAGGGAAGATGTTCTTATTGTGGCGACGGTTTCTTCGATCTATGGTCTGGGTGATCCTCAGTCCTATCGCAAGATGATGCTGCATCTGGACCGTGGTGACAGGTTGGATCAGCGCACAATTGTACGCCGGTTGGCTGAACTGCAGTACACCCGCAATGATATAGAGCTGCACCGTGCCAACTATCGTGTGCGCGGAGATGTCATCGATGTGTTTCCTGCTGAATCTGAAAGTGAGGCTCTGCGGATTGAACTTTTCGACGATGAGATTGAATCATTGTCCTGGTTTGATCCTTTAACAGGTTCGGTCTATCGTAAAGTACCCCGGGCTTCTATTTACCCCAAGACCCACTACGTCACACCCCGGCAGATAATTCTGGATGCAACGGATCACATCAAAACTGAGCTGGCAGAGCGTTTGGATCATTTACGGCAAAACCACAAGCTGGTGGAAGCACAGCGGCTGGAAGAGCGAACCCGTTATGATCTGGAAATGATGTTGGAGTTGGGGTACTGCAGCGGTATTGAGAATTACTCCCGCTATCTTTCTGGCCGTGGTAGCGGCGAGCCGCCTCCTACACTGTTCGAATATCTGCCTAAGAACGCCTTACTGTTTATAGATGAATCCCATGTAACCGTGCCACAGCTGGGGGCGATGTATAAAGGTGACCGGTCCCGCAAGGAAACCCTGGTCAGCTATGGATTCCGTCTACCTTCAGCAATGGATAACCGTCCTTTGCGATTTGATGAATGGGAGCGCTTGGCCCCGCAAATGGTGTTTGTTTCCGCCACTCCTTCCAAGTATGAGGCTGAACATCAGGGGCAGGTGGTTGAACAGGTTGTAAGACCTACAGGATTGGTCGACCCTGAAGTGGAAGTGCGACCTGCGACCACCCAGGTGGATGATCTCCTTGATCAGATTCACCTGCGTACCCAAAGGCAGGAACGTGTTCTGGTGACGACGCTGACCAAGCGTATGGCGGAAGACCTGACAGACTTTTTGATGGAACACGGAATAAGAGTGCGTTACCTGCACTCTGATATTGATACCGTCGAGCGCGTGGAGATTATCCGCGACCTGCGCCTGGGTGAGTTCGATGTTCTGGTCGGCATCAACCTGCTGCGGGAAGGCCTGGATATGCCGGAAGTGTCTCTGGTTGCAATTCTGGATGCCGACAAGGAAGGCTTTTTGCGTTCTGACAGATCGTTGATTCAGACCATCGGTCGGGCAGCCAGGAATGTTAATGGTAAAGCCATCCTTTATGCCGACCGGATGACCGGCTCGATGCAGCGTGCCATTGAGGAGACAGAGCGACGCCGCGAGAAACAGATCAGTTTCAATACAGAAAACGGCATCACCCCAACAGGGCTGACCAAGTCCATTGCCGATATCATGGAAGGAGCCGTCGCACCGGGGAGCAAGAAAAAGTCCGCGCAGCGTAAAGTGGCGGAGCGGAGTGCTGAATATGAATTTGCTGCGGCAGCGAAATCCCCTGGTGATTTCGCCAAGGTGATGAAAAAACTGGAAGACTCAATGTATGAAGCGGCGCGTAACCTGGAGTTTGAGAAAGCTGCGCAGCTACGCGATCAACTGCATAAAATGAAAGAGCATGGCCTGAAGGCTATTTAGAACCTGATGACAAATCGTTAACAGACGCCAAGTCGATTTGCAAAATAGGACCTTTAGGTGCCAAATACGGCATGTGCCTTTAAGTAAATGACCGTTGCCCATAAAAAGAACGGCCCAAAGGAACAGCCAAAAGGAACGACTAGTAAGAACAACTAATACGAACAATATAAACTCCACCGCCTGGCTATGGCCGCAAACAAACTCCAGCTACGAATTTGCTTTAACCACAAGCTAGCTCAACCAAATAAAACCAGCACCTGTAAATAGCAAGCTAGCCCCAGTAAGTTGTCACTACATAGAAATTAATAGGAAATATCCGGGATGATCAGACTGCCTGTCGACGAAATGGAATGGGGAATCGTTGGCCTAACCACTCTGTTGGTGTTGTTGTCACTGACTTTAGTGTTGTTAAGGAAGAATCTTAGACACCAAAGGAATGAAGTTGCTGCGCTGGAGGACAGTCTTCGGGCGCGCGACGAGGAAATTGCCCGGTTACAAACCGTCGGCAGCGATAAGGAAAACCAATACACGGCCCTGTTGCAGGACCTCAATCAGCTACGTCAGGACTATGTTGTCATCAAGGCCCGGGCGGAAGACCGGCAGATATTGATTGCTTCGCTGGAATCCCGTATGGAGAGCTTGCATCAGGAAAGACAGTCGACTCAGGCTGAACTCAATGACGCCCGCACCAACCTGGCCACTTTGCAAACCACGCGACAACAGGAATCTGTGCATCATGCCGAAAAGCTGAAGCTGCTGGAAGAATCCCGGGAAAAGTTGACCCAGGAATTCCAGCTATTGGCTAATCGTATTTTTGAAGCCAACACTCAAAAGCTGTCTCAACATAGTGAAGTGCAAATCAAGCAGGTGCTGAGTCCTATTCAGGACCAGCTCAAAGACTTCCGCAAAAAAATCGAAGATGTGTATGAAAAAGAATCCCAGCAGCGTTTTTCCCTGGCAAGCGAAATAAAACGGCTGCAAGGACTCAATGAACGTATTAGCGAAGATGCCATTGCCCTGACCAACGCGCTCAAGGGTGAAAACAAAACGGCAGGCAATTGGGGAGAGGTGGTGCTTGAACGCATTCTGGAACGTTCAGGTTTAACCAAAGGCCAGGAATATGACGTGCAGGTAAACCAGACCGGCGCGGATGGCCGTCGCTTACAGCCTGATGTGGTGATTCGCCTGCCGGATAATAAGTCCGTTATTGTAGACTCCAAAGTCAGTTTGCTCGCCTATGAACAGTACCATAATGCAGAAAATGACGACGACCGAACTACTGCTCTGAAGCAGCACTTGGTTTCATTGCGTCAACATGTAAAAAATTTAGGGAGCAAGAATTATCAGGACTCCGTTGGCGTGCAGTCGCTGGATTTTGTTTTATTGTTCGTTCCCATTGAAGGCGCCTTTGCAGTGGCCGTACAACAGGATGCCAGCCTGTTCAGTGATGCTTTTGAACAGAATGTGATGATCGTATCGCCCTCCACACTGCTGGCCACACTGAGGACTATTCATAACATCTGGCGCTATGAATATCAGTCCCAGAATGCCTTGGAAATTGCCAAGCAGGCCGGCAACCTCTACGACAAATTTGTCAATTTTACCCAGGATTTGCAGGATATCGGTACACGCCTTGAGCAGACCCAGAAATCATACGAAGGCGCGATGAGTAAACTGAGTGTCGGCAGAGGCAATCTGGTTGCCCGGGTGGAAAAACTCAAGCAGCTAGGAGCCAGGGCGAGCAAGCAGTTGCCTGAAAATTTGACTGGTCAGGACGAACTGACAGAACAGGAAGACCTGTTATGATTCCTGGCCGGTTGCGTATGTTAAACCATTTTGTTGGCTTCTAGACCCTAAGGCCGATGGTAGAAAGTTCCGTCTTGACGTGTATAGATGCATCGAAGGTAAGCTGCCGTGGAATGGTTTGGCGATCTTAGTCAGCTCGAAGTAGCAATACTTTTATTTTCGGGTTTTTTAGGCTCATTTCTCTCCGCAGCCTTAGGGGTCGGCGGCGGCTCCTTCCTGATTGTGGTGATGGCTGACATTCTCCCTCCGTTAGCATTGATTCCTGTGCACGGCATTGTGCAATTGGGGTCTAATGCCAGCCGCGCTGTGTTAACTCGTAAACATCGGCAGAACCCTGTTGTTGGATGGTTCATGATGGGGGCAGTAGCCGCCTCTCTGGTTGCGGTTTTTCTTTTATCCAGCATGAACCCAACCTGGATCCCACTGCTGGTTTCGCTATTTATCCTCTGGCTTTGTTGGGTGCCGATGCCGGATATCGGCCTTGGGAAAACGCCTGTAGGGCTGATTTCTGGTGGCTTTTTAACCACAGTTGCGACCATGCTGGTGGGTGCCTCCGGACCATTGGTATCCGCCTGGCTGGGTAGGTCGGGCGTAGACCGCTGGGCTTATACGGCAAACTTTTCTTCCTGTATGACGTTACAGCACAGTCTTAAAATTGTGGCTTTTGGCTTTGCCGGTTTTGCCTTTCTTCCTTGGCTGCCACTGATGGTTGCTATGGTCGTTTCGGGATACATAGGTACCAAGGTAGGGTTGACGGTGTTGGGTAAATTGCCGGAGAAGCATTTCAAGCAAGTGTTTAAATGGGTGTTAACGATTTTGGCATTGCGTGTTCTTTGGATGTGGTATCGCAGTGTTTAACGCAGATTCAGCTTGTATTCAGGCGATTGGCGTTCTAATGCAGGTATGTGACCATACAATGGATTGGTTTCATTATTGATCTATCAACTTATTAAGTAGATCAAGGCAGGTCAGTTAAGGAGTGTTGAATGGAAGGCTATGAAGCGCTGGTGTCTACTATCGCTCTGACGATGGGAGTTTCCTGGGCCAGTGGGATTAATCTTTATGCCGCCTTATTGGTGCTGGGGCTCGGTGGCGCCAGTGGCAATATCGCGTTGCCTGCAGACTTGCAGGTACTGCAGGATCCGCTGGTGATCGTAGCGGCGGGTTTTATGTACTTTATCGAGTTTATTGCTGATAAGACGCCAGGAGTAGATAGCGGCTGGGACGTATTGCACACCTTTATTCGTATTCCTGCAGGGGCGCTGTTGGCCGCTGGCGCGGTAGGAGATGTCGCACCGGCAATGTCGATAGCAGCAGGTATCGTCGGAGGAGGCGTTGCCGCCACCTCACATCTGACCAAGGCAGGGACCCGGCTGGCGATCAATACCTCGCCGGAGCCTGTCACCAACTGGTCCGCTTCAATTTTGGAAGACCTGATGGTGCTGGGTGGGCTGTGGACGGCGTTAAATCATCCCTGGGTATTTATTCTATTACTCAGTTTGTTTTTATTGCTGGCAGTCTGGCTATTGCCGAGGCTGTGGCGTTTTATCAAACGTGTGTTGTCCAGGGTTGGCCAATTTCTTGGCCTTGTGGATCCTCCCCCTCAGGAGCAGTCCTCTAAGGAGAAACCGCAAAAGCCTCAGATAACGGATTTCAACATGGACGGTTTGATTAAAAGGTCAGGCGAGCCCGCAGGCGATGGTGCGATAGAGGACAGGTTTAGCAGGTTGGCGAAACTGAAACAATTACTCGACTCAGGGGTCATAACCCAAGAAGAATTCGATAAGGAAAAGGCTCGTATTATAGGAGCCTAGTTATCTGATTTTGAATTTATCGCCCAGACTGTCATGGCACGGTCAGGGCATAATACTGATGTAAGTCCGCAAGTATTGATGTGATTTCGAAAGTACTAATGTGATCTGGAAGGTACTGACGTGATTTAGAAAGTACTGATGTGATTTAGAAAGTAACTGATATTCCGTGAGTGCTAAAGTGCCGAGCAGACTAGTCAGCCTGCTGCCAGACTATCATAGACCCTACCCAGGGAAGATCTGCAACCGCCGCCAACATCATTGTACGAAGTTCCGAAGGTGCCGGGGTTCCCATATGATTCAGCATGACTTCAATATGGACCTGATCCCGCAGGTAATGAAGCATAAGGCGCTTAATTGCGTTTTCGGGTAATATTTTTTGCCAGCGGTCAGTCAACAAATCGGCGATTTCCTGTCGCTGGGGCAGCTTGGCAACAGTCGCCAGCTGTTCCTCCAGGCTACCGTCCTCCTCGGCGTCTATATGCAGCGTAATGTCGGATAAATGTTTGATTTTCTGCTTTAGCGCAGATACTACGCAGAGGCCGATATGATGCCCCTCTGAAACGCTGATGGTGGGCTCCACCTGGAGATGAAGATCAAGAACGATTTCCGGCCCTACAAAACGTCCTCGCAGATAATGGGCATCCTTGACCCCCTCAACAGTCAAAACGATTGACCGAATTTCTTCCATCCTGGCCTGCGGCACTGAGGTTTCCACCAATTCCTGCATACTGTTCCAGGCCAGCTGCCAGCCTATCTTACCTACCAGAGCCGCTACTATGATTGCCGCCACGGCATCCAGCCATGGGTACCCTAGAATCGCACCAATTAATGCCACCAATACAACCACGGAAGATAGGGCGTCGGAACGGGAATGCCAGGCATTGGCTATAATCAGGTCTGAATTGAGTCGCTTCCCTACCTTGAGGGTGTAGCGGAATATCCACTCTTTACCAATGATGGAAAGTGCAGCGGCAAATAGTGTCAACTTACCGGGTATCACAGTGGCTTGTGCGAACAGCAGGCGGGTGACACTGTCATAGGCCATTGCACCGGCAATTGCGATCAGCAGGCTGCCCAGGATAACCGTGCCCAGGGTTTCAAACTTGCCATGTCCATAAGGATGATCTTCATCCGGCTCCTGATGGGAATAGCGAGTAATCAATATCACCATAATATCACTACCGGCATCCGTAAAAGAGTGAATACCGTCAGCAATCAGGGCATAAGAATGGGCCAGTGAGCCCACGATAATTTTCAGTGAGCCCAATGCTATATCCAGAATCATACCGATGATCGTGACGCGCTGGGCCAGGGAGCTTTTATCTTGTCGTGAAAGGGCTGTTTCGCTATTTGCTGTCATGTTTATCTTGTTGATGTTTGGGCTTTTTTATATCAAATGGGTGATGTTCAATGGTTATCTATCTATATACAGTAAAAGCTTGGCTGGTGCTATGGCCCATCACCATCGGGGTCCTAGCTAGTTTTCATCCATAAACGGCTTCCCTGCCATTTATGGAAGTCGCAAAGCCAAAATGCGATTTTGCCTTGCCACCAAAATCAACGCTTTACACCGTCGATTTTGGTGGCACAGCCTTGTGCCGCGCTAGTGTCTGCCTGGAAACCGGTGTTTCTGGATGGGCATTAGTTAAGTACAAGTCGGGGAAATCGAAATACTTTATCGATTTGGTCGTGTATCCAGGACATCTGCTATACTGGTCAAAAAATAAACAAAGCCAGAGCGAAGATTGCGAAAAAGGGTGGGCAAATAATGAGTACTGAGCAAGAACGTCGCCGTTACGAGCGACACCACACGTCAATGAATGTAATCCTGGATCATCCTTCTTCAGGACGCCGCCAGGTGAGGGCAACGGATTTGTCTGAGGGAGGGGTGTTTATCGCAGATCCAACAGTTGAAACCGCCAGAATTGGGGATCGGGTGTCCTTGAAGGTTAATGGTTTGCTAAATAGCAGTAGCCCAGAAGTTTACCTTGAAATTGTCAGACGCACTCAAGACGGGTTGGGGTTGAAGTTTTCCTGAACTGATTTGCGAATCCAACCAAAGCACGCCTCGGCGTGCTTTTTTGTTATATGACCAACCTGAAATATCCGTCAAGGGGTGTGGATAGAATCTCACGTCTATAAAATTGATGGATAATTAGTCAGATGATTATTCTCTAATCAGTTGTAAGCTATTGATATTTAACAAAATAAAATGCTGATCAAAAAATGATCAATTTGCTGTTAGGCTAAATACTCTAAGGGATCCCGGATTTTTCCCTACTGATATTAACAATGTTATCCACAGATTTAGTGGATAAGTTACAGGTCTGTCATATTGCTTAATCGGCGACCAGGAACTTGATAAATATTTTTAATCAAAGCGTCTGTCAGTGGTAATCGTCTGTCAGTGGTAATCAAAGTACCTACCGGATATTAAATTTGAAGAATGGAATCGAAAGGGCGGGAAGCATGCAATGAAGCTGCAAGAAGCCTTTTATTAGCGGAGGGGTTCGTTATAATAGCGCGCCATTGACCGACCTCTGATTACCTGAATGGAAATCCTCCATGAGTTACCCTCTTGCCCGGAAACTGCTGTTCCGTTTTCCTGCTGAAGCCTCCCATGATCTATCTCTTAAAGCGCTCAAGCTAGCTAACGGAGCCGGTCTGCTTCCCATGTTTCTGCCTAAAGTGGCAGGGCAGCCGCTAGAAGTAATGGGGTTAAGGTTTCCCAATGCTGTTGGGTTGGCTGCCGGACTGGATAAAAACTGCGACTACGTTGATGGTCTGTCTAAATTCGGATTTGGATTTATCGAAGTGGGTACGGTTACCCCACGACCTCAGGAGGGTAATCCCAAACCGAGATTGTTCCGGCTGGAAGAGCGCGACGCTATTATTAATCGAATGGGCTTCAATAATGCCGGCATCGATCATATGGTGGCCCAACTGCAGCGTAAGAAATTTGATGGCATCGTAGGCGTCAATGTAGGCAAGAATAAGGACACTCCGGCTGAAGAGGCTGCTTCAGACTATGTGACCTGCATCCAGCGTGTCTATGATCTGGCTTCCTATATTACGATCAATATTTCTTCACCTAATACTCCAGGCCTGAGGGCTCTTCAATTTGGCCAATCGCTGAAGTCGATGCTGCAGGATATCAAGGAGTGTCAGGAAGGCCTGCATCAAAAGACCGGTCGCTATGTTCCCTTTGTCGTAAAGATTGCGCCGGATATGTCGGACGACGAGATTCGGATGGTCGCCAGGACGATTCTTGATTATGGAATGGATGGTGTCATTGCTACCAACACCACCCTGTCCCGTGAAGGGGTAGAAGGTCTGGAGCAGGGTAAGGAGCAGGGGGGGTTGTCCGGAGCCCCGCTGACCAAACGCTCTACCCATGTGGTGCGGACACTTTGCCAGGCTCTGGAATCCAAGATACCGGTGATTGCTTCAGGTGGTGTTATGAGTGGTCAGGATGCCAGGGATAAGGTGAACGCCGGTGCCAGTCTGGTACAGGTATATAGTGGATTGATTTATCGTGGCCCCACACTTGTCCGTGAAGCAGCACAGGCTCTGGCAAAGGTATCCTGAAGCGGAAATGAAGAGGCCCGCTGAGCGGGCCTTGTAAAGAGGCTTTGGAAAAGCCCCAGTGGATGAACAGATAATTCAGGGAGTATCAGGATGCGATGCCGGGCAATTTATGTAAGCCGGAAACACCGACAAAGCCATCCCAGTGATCGGTTCGGCCGTCGCGCCAGCCGTTAATCCATTCTTGTCGCATTTGCGGGTTGCCTATGGGGCACAGGTCCTTTGATCGACCGCTTATGCCAGCTCTATAACCCTTGAGGTATGCTCTTTCGAACATATCGCGCTTCTGTCTTCTCATTCTTGTTGAACCTCATTGTGTTCCGGGTTTTACAGGAATACCAATTAAGTTATTGGCCTGCTACATTGGCTGAGAAAGTAAAGAAGAATCTCCTATTGGCTGTGTGTTGAAGTGAAAAATTCGCCAGAAGAAATGACGAATGGCATGTAGAAAGATCTCCCACACGGGTTAAGTAAAGCTAAAAAGGTTTGTTAAGTACACAAATTATTTCATCTAGATGACGTTTTTTTTATAGTTTTGTGGAATTAAATGGAGATAAGTTTTTGATCATATTGACACTTGCGGTCGACACTCTTTTGAAATTTTTTGTAAATATCTTATGACAATACCTTCATCTTTGAACATTTTCGCTACTTGTCCCAAGGGGTTGGAATACTTGCTGGAGCAAGAACTTACCGAGATGGGCCTTCAGGTAGACAAGACCAATCCCGCAGGCGTTTATCTGGCCACTGACCTGGCTGGCATGATGAGGATTTGCCTGCGCTCAAGGTTGGCGAACCGGGTTTTGCTACAGTTGGGGGATACTCAAACCGCCACCAGAGACGGCGTCTATGACCTGGCTCGGGCCGTGACCTGGGAGCGTTGGCTGAATGCCGGCCAGTATTACTGGATAGCCGCATTTGGCAGTTGGGGAGATATCAGGCACTCAGGATTTGGCGCCCAGGTCGTAAAGGATGCTGTTAATGACTACTTTCGCGATAAAGGCCTGGAACCGCCGGTCATAGATAAAAGCTTGGCAACTCAGACCCTGCAATTAAATATTGGTAAAACCACAACGTTAACGGTTGATGCAGCCGGAAGAAGTCTGCATCAAAGGGGCTACCGCCAGGAGGGCGAAGCAGCGCCTTTGAAGGAAAACTTGGCAGCAGCGCTGCTCATGCGCGCCGGTTGGAATAAAGAGTGCAAAAACGATGGCGTTTTTCTGGACCCAATGTGCGGATCCGGAACGCTGGTAGTCGAAGCTGCCATGATGGCCCTGGATATAGCCCCTGGACTGTTAAGCCCAGCCTTCAGTTTCTTTAAGGCCAGCTGGTTTGATAAGGCAACCTGGGTGAAAGAACTGGGTGACGTTCAGCAAAAGGCAGTTATCGGCAAACGTCAGTGGCGTGGCATAATCGCCGGGTCAGACCTAAACCCTAAAGCCTTACAGGCCGCCAAACGGAATCTGTCTCGTGCCGGCGTCGATCGCTGGGTGCAACTTTCTACTGGTGATGCCACTCAGGCAATAACTCCCACATTGGCGGTTGAAGATGAGATAAAGTCGGTCGATTCTTCAGATGCTCCGTTTCAGCTGCTGCTAACCAACCCTCCATATGGCGAACGCCTGGGACAGGAATTGGAATTGCGTTCGCTTTACCAAAACCTGGGACGACAGTTCAAGCGTGAGTTTCATGGCTGGAAGGCTGGAGTTTTCACCTCGAATAATAGCCTAGCAAAAGAGCTGGGTGTGAGGGCCAACAAGCAGTACAAATTCTTTAACGGCAAGCTTTCCACCACGCTTTACCTGTTTGAAATTTATGACCAGGCGTTGCCTTCCCATGATCAGGCGAAACAACAGGGCAGCCAACGAGTGTTTTCGGAACAAGCGCAGATGTTTGCCAATCGTCTGACCAAAAACCTGAAGAAACGACGAAAGTGGGCGGCGAAAGCAGGCCTGGAGGCCTACCGGTTATATGACGCTGACATGCCGGAATATGCAGTGGCGGTAGATTGGTATGCTGGCGCAGTCAGTATTCAGGAATACGCCCCTCCTAAAACCATTGATGAAAATAGAGCTCATCAGCGTCTTCTTGATGTGCTGGAAGTGGTGCCCCAAGTCTGCAATGTCAACCCGTCCGCAGTATTTCTCAAGCAGAGAAGGCGTCAGAAAGGTATTGATCAGTACGAAAAGCAGGGCGGTGCCAGGAAGGAACTGGCTGTCGAGGAGCATGGATGCAAGTTCTGGGTTAATTTATCGGATTATCTGGATACCGGATTATTTCTGGACCATCGACCCATGCGCTATTGGGTGCAGACTCACGCCCGAGGTAAGCGGTTTCTTAATCTGTTCTGTTATACAGGAGCAGCATCCGTGCATGCTGCCGTTGGCGGTGCCGTTTCCACGACCAGTGTAGACCTGTCACAAACCTATCTGACCTGGGCTGAGCGAAATTTTCAGTTAAACCAGCTTTCCAAAGGGGACCACCGATTTATCCGGGCTGATGTAATGGAATGGCTGGGACGGGAAAAAGGCCGGTACGATCTTATTTTCCTGGATCCACCGACTTTTTCTAACTCGAAAAAGATGGAATCGGTATTAGATGTGCAGCGGGATCATATCGATTTGATTGAGCAGGCGATGGCACTCCTGTCGCGCGATGGTTTGTTGATCTTTTCCAATAATTACAGACGCTTCAAGCTTGATGAAAAGATTGGGGAATTGTTTCAGGTGGAGGATAAAACCCGGGAAAGTCTGCCTGAGGACTTCGAAAAAAATCAGCGTATTCACCAGTGCTGGTTTATTCGTCACGCTGAGGTTTAAATACCTGAACTTCAATGCTGGGCATGGATGACTTTATTGGAATGCTGGAATAGTCTGTGTTAACTGATTTATTGGATGACCGGCCTGAGACAACATAATGGAAACGTGACTCAGGCTTTCGGCGTTAGAACTCGTATTTCACGCCGAGGCTCATCTGGCCGGTGCGAATTTCGGTAATTGTGTCCTTGTGCAGTCTGCCGTACTCGATCGTGGCCCAGAAGCTGTTATAGAGTTTAATGTCTGTTCCCAGAATATAGCTGACGCTAAAAGAGCTGTCGGTAAGATCCTCCGGCAATGAAGTTGTCTGGTCTGGATCAGGGTATTCAACTTTGCCGATCATGCGACTGATTCCAAACTGTGCGTAAACCGTCATGTATTCCGTGGCAGGGAATTGAGGGCCAATATACCAGCTCAGATAATCGTCCAGCCCGATAGAAGCATAGGGCTGTTGGCCGAAGGCATCAGTTGCCGTGGTGGAGGTATTAATTTCGTCAGTGTCGAGACCGAGACCTGCTCGTAATTCGGTTTTAACATAGTCGGTAATATAGGTGCCTAGTATCAGTGTCGCGGCTGAAGTTCTGGCTTGGCGGTGTCCCAACACACGTTCAAACTCCAATTGAGTCCAGGCAAGCCCAACATAGGCGAGGTCCTGTTTTGATCCCTCTGCAGCCGCCGGATTGCTGACGGCCAATGCCATGAGAAAAGTGGTTACTAAGGCAATTACCTGTTGTTGTGGTTTCATGAAAAGCAGGATCCTTGCTGAGAGGCCTTATCATTATGGTTGGCGGGCATTCTGACGTATGCCCTGGGTCCAGTCACGGAAAACCGTCACACTTCGCCATTAGTATCCTGGAAATTACTACAAAGCGGAAAGTGCCTGCATCTTTTCCACAATAACCCGTTTCAGTTCCTGTTTTTCAAAACCTGTAATACGTGGCGACAACTTTGGTAACCTCAGGCGGTGCAGATGCAGGCAGGGGACTTTATCCTGAAAAGGTTTCAGATCGCCTTTCACAAGTACCGGTAGAAAAGGGTCTTCTTCCGTGCGCATGTTGTTGAGCACCTGCATGGCACGGGACATCGGAATGGGTTTGGCCGGTGCTTCAGGGTCTTTGGGTTTGATCAGCATCAACAGGCCTTTGCGATGAATCACTTCCCCGGGAATGATGTGGAATCCGGTTGCCATAATGGCTTCTTCATTGATGTGATTGAAGGTGTCATGAAAGGCATAGGGATTGGGCAGTATTACCAGGTTACGCTGATAATCCTCAGGAAAATGCATGCTGTAGTTGGTATAGATTTGTCCTACTGTGGCGGAAAATACACAAAGTGTCTTTTCAAACTGAAGGACGAACTTCTGAGCCCGATCGCGGTCACTCATTCGTTCAATATTCCAAATCAGATCAGAATTGTTCTGTGGAGTGATTTCCATATAACTTCCGTCAAAAAAGTGGGCTGCCGCAATTGCTGTCAGTCCTAAAAACTAGCAGTCAGTTCAGTCTCCGGCAAGGAGGAAACAATCTGTAGTGTGATCTACCGCATGAGGTCACAATCCCGGCCTTTATTTCACTTGAACATATCTGCATTTTCTGCCGCCATTACAGAGAAATAGCAGCAGGCGAATTAAAGCAGAGGAGTCTATTCCAATGTCTGGCTACCATTAGCAATTTGCAGCATGACAAAAACATTGTTCTCGGCATTGAAGCCGGAAAGACCCTGTTCTTGTAAAAGCTCCTCTCGGTAAGTCAGGAAGGCATCGAAGCTTATGCCGGGTGGGAAGCGGGTGAATTGTCTGATATGGAAGGGGACATCCATATCAAAACTCTCGAAAAGCCGGGTAAGCCACTCTTCGTCGAGATCCAGTCCGTCGACATAAACTGTTTCGTCCCCTAGATCCCGGGTTAAGGCCTTGATAACGTCCAGAGCTGTGTCACCTTGGTCGAACAGGTGTTCACGGGTAAGACCCTGGCTATGCTGGTAGCTGAAATCCCAGTCTACCCAATCATCTTCTGGAATGATCAGAGCGGAGTTAATGACGCCATCTTCGGACGACCATGCAATACAGATAGGATAGCCGTCTTCGTCAGGACTACTGGCCTCAATGTCGATAAACAATGCGGGTTCTTGCATACTGGCGCTCTATGTATAGTAAGTGATTGACAAATCATTATATTTGCTCAAAGTTATTTGACCAGCACATTCCACATTGTCGAGCGTTTCAAGAGCAGTTTTAGCCGGAAGTCTTGTGGGTACCAAAGGAATTTTTCGACAGAGGAAGACGCAGATGATTGTACGCGGGCTGGCTGTATTGCTGTTATGGCTGAGCGTATCTTTAGCCGCCTATGCTAAAACCCAGGTTCCGGCTCCATTGCAGCCATGGATTTCATGGGTATTGGAAACTGAGCAATATATTGACTGCACCCCTCATTTTCAGTCGCCCAAGCAGAAGATCTGTTTTTGGATCGGGCAGGTAAAACTTAACCTGGATCCGGGATTTCTGCAGTTTCGTTTTGATGTTGATGCCAAAATCGATGGTTGGATGCCGCTTCCTGGTACCGATAAATTATGGCCGCAAGAATTAAAAATTGGCGGTAACCGAGCCCCCGTGGTTAGTCGTAACGGATTTCCATTTGTTTGGGTTAAGCGAGGCAAACAAACGGTCCTGGGTGTTATCCGCTGGCAGGAGTTTCCACAAAACATTCCGTTACCTCCATCCTACGGCATGCTGGACCTTCGAATTGATAAAGCGCTTGAGGGTAAAGCCTACATCGGGGCTGAAAACCGCTTATGGCTGGTGCGCGAGAATGTGCGTCAGGGGCTTGAAACTGACGGCCTGCAACTTAAGGTGTTCCGCAAACTAACCGACTCTGAGCCACGGCAGTTGGAAACATTACTCCGCCTGGAAGTGTCGGGAACTGATCGTGAAGCCACTTTGGGGAAATTGCAGTTAACCGGATGGGAATTGCTGGACTTTGATGCACCCTTACCGGCCAGAATTGAAGATGATGGAGCTATGCGCATTCAATTAAGGCCAGGAAAATGGGTGCTCCATGCCAAATTCCGCCAGCTTAACCAGAATGAACTTTTTCTGCCTGAACCTCAGATTGAGCTGGGCTGGCCAGAGCAGGAAGTCTGGGTGGTGGAATCCCGCTTGCCATTGAGGTCTGCCGAAATTGAAGGGGAGGCTATCGATCCTCAGCAAACATTGTTACCGGAAAAATGGAAATCGCTACCGGCCTACAAACTCAGCAGGGATGCGGGATTGAAACTCAAGGCTCTGCCGGGAAGTAATTCTGCCCAGGCGGTCAATCGTATTGAGCAAAATACCACTGCCTGGCTGGCGTTTGATGCACAACGCTGGGTTTGGCGTGATCACTTATCAGGGCGTATTGAGCAAGGATGGCGTATGGAGCAAAAAGCGCCCTTTGTGCTGGGGCACGCAAAAATCAACCAGCAACCACAGTTAATCACTCAGTTAACCGGTAATGGACAGCGCGGAGTTGAAGCCCGCTATCAACAGCTGGATATGGAGGCGGTGAGTACTTTACCGCTGGAAAAATCCGGTTGGAAGCTCAGAATACCAGCATCCTCGTGGGCAGATAATGGCCACCTTGATCGGGTTAATACCCAGCTGAACCTGCCTCCAGGCTGGTGGCCGCTGGCAGTCCTGGGTACGGACAGCAGTCAGGGAAGCTGGCTGGACCGTTGGACACTGTGGGATGTGTTTCTGGGCTTGCTGATCGTTGCTGCCTTTTGGCGCCTGGAAGGCTGGATGCTTGGCCTTGCCAGCTTTTTCGGGCTGGCTTTTGGATACCATGAGTCAGGAGCACCTGTGTGGATCTGGTTGGCCATATTACTGCCCCTGGCGTTGCTCCGGGTGGTGGACCGCAACCCATGGAAGAAATGGTTGACCGTCTGGCGCTGGGCAGCCTTTGTGACCATTGCCGGAGTCATGCTCAGTTACGCCATTGATCAACTGCGCATGACGGTATACCCGCAATTGGAACAGCCCTATGTCAGCCAGGGAGACATGTTCGCTGAAGATCTGGAAATGTCCGCTCCCATGAGTCGGGTGGTGGATGCCATGTCATCTGCAGAATCAAGAGACACTCAAAGCTCCAAATCCAGGCCGGTGGGTGGCGGCAGTTGGCAGGCCCTGAATGCTCCTTTGCCGACTGGCCCGGGAATTCCTCGCTGGCAGTGGAAATCAGTACAGCTTACCTGGACTGGAGGTGTCAGTGCCGAGCAGGCGGCAGATCTACTGCTGCTGACTCCCATGCAGGCACGTTTCGCCAGGGCGATCCACCTAGGATTGCTGGCAGTAATGCTGGTCGCGCTTGTCGGTCGTCGCCATCCTCCTCAACCTAGTGAGCCCTCATCAATTGCCGCTGATGACGTTAGAGCTGGTGCCGCAAAACTGGCAGCAATCTCCATGTTGGCAATTATGGCTACTGGCTTGTGCTTAAGTGGTGAATCCCGCGCTGAAGGGTTTCCATCTGATGAAATGTTATCTGAGCTTAGGGGGCGGCTGACAGAAGGCCCTGATTGCATACCAACCTGTGCGGATCTGAATAGTGCTGAAGTGGTATTGGATGGATACAGTCTTACCATCTCAATGGAAATGAGCGTGCTTGCCAAAGTGGCGGTGCCTATTCCTGCCAAGGTCGGTTACTGGGTGCCCCAGCATGTCTTTGTCGATGGCCGGGAAGTAAAGTTTGCCACGGTGCTCCCGGCAGGGGGGGTTGCAGTGGAGGCAGCAGCGGCGGGTTCGAACGGCGTCTGGAGCATTGAGTTCGAGCCCGGTATTCACGAAGTTGTGCTGGAGGGCAGTGTTCGTGAAAGAGATCAGTTCAAGTTGCTGTTTCCTCTGCCGGCCAAGCGTTTTAATGCCAAAATTGACGACTGGGTGATGAGTGGCGCGAGCTTGACAGAGTTGCATGGTTCAGAGCTTAACTTTGAGAGGACATCCATCAGTATCCGTAATGAAGAAAGCAGGCAAACGCTGTTTCAGGAGGCTGCCCCGGCTTTTGTCCGCATTGAGCGTGAAATAGAGCTGGATATTAACTGGCATATTCGGACCCGGGTGATCCGGATGGCGCCTAAACGGGGAGCTATTACTCTGTCTGTACCGTTATTGGCCGGCGAGCGAATCCTGTCTGGCGATGCTGTAAATGAAGATGGATTAGCCACATTTACCTTGTCGGATATGGCGCAGCAATTGGAATGGGAGTCGAACCTGGGTCCGGTGAAGCGCATTGATCTGACGGCACCCATCAATGCGCCCTGGGTTGAACACTGGGCCGTCAGGATCAGTCCTCACTGGCGGCTGCAATATACAGGGGTCTCTCCTTATGAGCTGGTATCAGAAGGCCAATGGTTTCCCCGCTGGCAACCGCGGCCTGGCGATTCGGTGGTATTGCAGATCTCCCAGCCCCTGGTGTTGGATGGCCAGATGCTCACTGTCGATGCTGTTGATATGCACCAGGAAGTGGGGAGCAGGTCCCAGCAAATGAGCATGATGTTGCAGCTCAGAAGTGCCAAGAGTCAACGTTACTCGTTCCCGCTTCCGCCAAACAGCACGCTGCAGAGCATTCAGCTTAATGGTGATATGCAGCCGTTCCGGCAGGATGATGGTTTGGTTGATGTGGTTGTCGGTTACGGACAACAGAGTCTTAACGTGGTCTGGACCACTCCTCTGGAGGAGTCAAACTGGCAACTGATGACACCCTCTATTCAGTTGCCTGGTGCAGCGGCCAACATTTCCATGACAACCTCTCTGCCGACCTCTGTTTGGCCCATCTGGGTGCAAGGGCCTGCGCATGGTCCGGCGATCCTTTTCTGGGGGGTGCTTGGTGTGACTCTGGTCGTAGCGCTCGCCTTGGGAGGACATGAAGGTAACCCCCTGGGAAGAGGTTCCTGGTGCTTGCTGGCATTGGGGGCCACTCTCGGTTGGGTGCAGGGCCTGATTATTCTGGTGGTCTGGTTCTATTCCCTGCAATACAGGAGCCAAATCATTGGTTCGGCTGGAAAATGGGCCAGGCGCGGTTATCAGGTCTGGCTGGTGTTGCTCACCATCATGGCTGTTGGCTGGATTCTGGCAAGTATTCCCCAGGGCCTGGTCGGACAACCAATGGACTACGTAGCCGGCAACGGTTCCTCCATGTGGTGGTTGCGCTGGTTTGAGGATAGCGCCAACGGTGCATTGCCGGCTACCAGGGTTGTAATTGTGCCGGTCATGGCCTACCGCATTGCTGTATTGCTTTGGTCGCTTTGGTTGGCATTTGCCATGCTGCGGTGGTTGCAGTGGGGGTGGCTGAAGTTCAGTGAGTCTCTGGAAAATGGTCGACCCCTGGCTGGTTTGGATTCAGTCGTGCCGGAAACAGGTGAAGGTTCTCAGGGGGCGACCGCTGAGTCTATCTGGGCCCCGAAAACGGGAAGTGGCGATGAGGATGCCGACGTTGAAGTCCCAGAAAAAGCATTGCTGCCACCAGAAGAGCAACTTTCTGAGCACGAAGAATCACTCGTTGAGACCCCTCCGATAGAGCCGCCGGAAGCTCAGACTGAAGAGGATCAATCGGAAGGTGACGTCGACGGCATTGGTGACGATGATGAGCCTAAACCCCCTCATGGGCCGGACGGCTCTAGGTAAATGGCCAACCCCTGGTTGCTGGCGTTGGCTGCTGCGCCTGGGTACACTTGGCGCCAAGTAAGTGCTTGGTAATTTAAGATAAGTGCCTGGTAATTCAAGATAGGTACCTGGTAATTCAAAATAAGTACCTGGTAATTAATGTTGGGCCTAGAGAGATCTAAGACCTGCGGTATTCTGTGGTAATGAAATCAATGAAAAAAGATCAGTTTAACGAGGGGCTGCTTGAGTTCCTTAATGTCTCGCCGACACCTTTTCATGCTGTTGCAACGATTGCTACTCGGCTTGATGCTGCCGGTTATCAGAAGCTGGAAGAATCCCATGAATGGTCGCTAAAGCCCGGCGGTCGTTACTATGTAACGCGTAACGGGTCGTCAATAGTGGCTTTTAGCGGTTTCAAGACGCCGATGGAAATGGCCGGGCTGCGTTTATTTGGTGCTCACACCGACAGTCCCTGCCTGAAACTGAAGCCGCAGCCGGAAATACACCGCAAGAGTTTTATGCAGCTCGGGGTGGAAGTTTATGGCGGTGCCTTGCTGAATCCCTGGTTTGACCGGGACCTGTCTATTGCCGGCCGGGTAACCTGTCTGACCAGCGAAGGTGTGACAAGTAACCTGCTGATCAACTGGGAGCGCCCTGTAGCGGTCATTCCGAGTTTGGCGATTCATTTGGACCGTGAGGTGAATAATAGTCGCAGCATTAATGCCCAAACCCAGCTACCGGCAGTGTTGCTGCAAACTGCAGATGAACAGAAAATCGATTTCAGGCAACTACTGCTGGAACGTCTGCGTGATGAGCATGATGGGGTCGATGTGGTGCGGGTGCTGGATTATGAGCTGTGCCTTTACGATGTGACACCTGCTGCCATTACTGGTATGAAACAGCAGTTTATTAATTCGGCACGTCTGGATAACCTGCTTAGCTGCTATACCGGGTTGATGGCCATGCTGGAGAGTAACGGTGATTATCCCTGTGTGCTGGTGTGCAATGATCACGAAGAAGTTGGTAGCACCTCCGCTGAGGGTGCCTCGGGACCGTTCCTGCGTTCCATCTTGTTGCGATTGACCGAAGAAGAGGGGCGCTTAAGTCAGACGATCAGTCGTTCGCTGATGTTCTCGGCCGATAACGCTCACGGAATTCATCCCAATTATGCCGATAGGCACGATGATAACCATGGCCCGGTATTGAATCGCGGGCCGGTGATCAAGGTCAATGCCAATCAACGCTATGCCACCAACAGCATTACCAGCAGTTTTTATCGTCAGTTGAGTGAACAGCTGGACTTGCCTTATCAAGTTTTTGTAGTGCGCACGGATATGGCTTGCGGCAGCACTATAGGTCCATTAACGGCAGCAGAATTGGGTGTTAAAACCCTGGATATCGGAGCGCCCCAGTGGGCGATGCACTCCATCCGTGAAATGTGTGGTACAGATGATGCGTTTCACCTGTTTAAAGTCACTCAGTCCTTCTTTAATACTGAGCGGTTGCCGATCGCCTGATCAGTAACCTCAGCATTGCAGTGGAAAGGGCGGTAGTGGATGCTGTCCTTTCCACTCAATCCTTCTTGGTCAACGCTGTTGCTCATTCACCTTTAAGTTTCTTCTGTCGACAATATATTTCCGCACCAGACGATCCATTCACCCTGCAATATTGCGAATGGCTCTTGCTACTTGCTGTAGAACGTTGAATTTGTTGTAAAGGTGGTTGGCTGAAGGCAGTATAGATCAGGCTGGGTTAAGTAAGTTTGGATGTATCTGAATTGAGATCGGTTGGCGCTCGCCTGGTATATAATCGGAGTATTTTGACAGGTTGGATATTTGGAAAAGGGCAGGAAGAATAAGTGGTCGGGGTAGAGAGATTCGAACTCCCGACATCCTGCTCCCAAAGCAGGCGCGCTACCAGACTGCGCTATACCCCGTGAAGAATGGCTCCCCGAGCTGGACTCGAACCAGCGACCCAATGATTAACAGTCATTTGCTCTACCAACTGAGCTATCGGGGAACGTCATTTTCGAGGCCGGAATATTAATGATTTGGGTCAAACGCGTCAACCTTTTCTATACTTAAATTTACATGAAGGGTGTTTTTGTAGTACGGGTGCTGTTTAATGAATTGAAGCCTCATAGCTCCTGGTTAAAACATGGATAAAAATCTGTGATCTGGAGGGCTGACATCATGGACATCCACACAATTCTGGTAGTAATGGATCCAACCAAGACGGAGCAAGCCATTGTTTCCCGTTGTATTCGCATCGCACAGGCATTGAACGCCAGGGTAGAGTTGTTTGAGGCTAATTTCAGTGCGGCGCTGGAGTCCAGTTATCCATTTGATGGTTCTGCGCTGGGGCATGCACAGCAGGCATTTCTTGATAAACGACGAACAGCGCTGGAAGCGGCAGCGGTCAAAATTCGCGAAAGCGGGGTGCCCACCAATGTGCATGTGTGTTGGGAGAGGCCCTTGCATACAGCCATTGTCGAGCATGCCAAGGAAATCGGGGCAGAGCTGATCATCAAGGCAACCCATCATCATTCCGTTCTGAATCGCACTCTCTTTACCAACACTGACTGGCACTTAATCCGTGAGGCAGCTCCTCCTGTCTGGTTTGTGCGTGAAGAGCATATCTGGGGCAGCCACCTGGAATTGATGGCTGCGGTAGACCCTATGCCGTTTAAGGAAGGTGCCGTAAAGCTGAATCCACAAATTCTGGATCTGGCCCATCAACTCTCCTGTAGTCTGCCTTCAACACTATCCGTGGGCCATGCCTATGAGCCTATTCCCACCGGTATGCTGGTGGAGTTCGATACTGTTGTGTCAGATTACGAGGGCTATCGCGGCAGAATACAGGTGGAGCACCAAAAAGCATTCGAGGATCTCTTGGCTGAGCATGTGGAGCCTAATACGAAAATTTACTTTGAAGAGGCAGCACCGGAGAAATTTTTGCCGGATATTGTTACCCGTGAGGGAATCGATATTCTTGTCATGGGGGCAATAAGCCGAAGTGGGTTAGATCGTCTCTTTATAGGCAGTACCGCTGAGAGAGTGCTGGAACATATCAGCTGTGATGTACTGATAGTGAAATAATTGGTAGCCCAAACCCTGTTATCAGTCTCCTGGTTGCAGGGCTTCTCAAGGAAACTTTCTATCAGATGATTAATCGGTTACCAGACTGAAGTAGTTAACACAGCTGGTTCAGACCTTAAGACCTAGGCACTTAGATTCTGAGCAATTCAGGTTTTGATAGATAGGCGGTCAGGTTTTAAAGCGAGAAACGTTGGTTTCCAGCTGACCCGCCAGTTGGTTGATATTAGAACTGTTCTCCGACGTCGTATTCACCTGTTTCCAGCTTTCCTCCAAAAGCTCTTCCAGAGTATGCATACTGCTGGCAATGCCTTCAGCGTGTCTGGCCTGTTCATCGGTCGTTTGGGCCACCTGTTCAATCAGTGATGTGGCATGACCGATTTGCTGGTTGGTATGGGTCATTGCTGAGCCAAGCTGTTGTATCTGGCTTAGGCTGTCCTGGGTCATTTCGTTGCTTTGGGTCATCATGCTGGCAGCCTGATGCGCGTCTTTCTGCAATTCTTCCATAATGACTCGGATTTCGTTGGTAGAGTCTCGGGTACGCAACGCCAGTTGCCGGACTTCGTCAGCGACCACGGCAAATCCGCGACCATGTTCACCTGCTCTGGCAGCCTCAATGGCGGCATTGAGAGCCAGCAGATTGGTTTGTTCGGCAATGCTGTTAATTACCTGCAAAACTTCCGATATTCTGGCTGTACTACCTGCCAGTCTCTCCATGGTACCGGCAGACTCGCGCATTTGATTCGCGAGGCGGTTCAGCATTGCGGTGTTTTCGCCCAGCAGTTGTTGTCCTTCGGTAGATTCATTATCAATGCCGTGGGCGATGGACTGCAGACTTCCCATTTGTTCAGCGATTTCTCTGAAGCTCTGGGAAATGATCTCTGTGGCTGATGCCACAGTCTGGAATTCTGCCTGTTGCCGTTTCAGGCTCTTTTCACCCAGTGAGGCTACAGATTGGAGTTGCTGCGAAGAGGCACCCAGTTCAGTAGAGGAGGCGTTGATACCGTTACAGATATTGCCGATGAGTTCAACAAACTGATTAAAGGCTGCAGACAGCCGACCGAGTTCATCTTTTCCGACATAATGCAGGCGTTTGGTCAGGTCACCACCGCCCTGGGCGATATCCTCCATCGTCACTACCACATCCTTGATAGGGCGTGTAATTAACCTGGATATGATTAATGTCAGGAACACAGCGATAACGATGATAGCGACGGAGAAGATGCCGATAGTGGCTATTTCAGTATTCAGGGAATCGCGAATTGAGCTGCTGGCACTGCCCAGATCCTCCCAGATTTTTTCCTGCTCGCTGCTCGCTGCCGCCAGTACCTGGTCGGTTAGGGGAGTTATCTGCTCCTGTAGCATCTGTTGCTGCTGATTCAACAGCCGGAATACCTCATTGGCGTCTACGGAAAGCGCATTAAGGTTGGTATTAATCTCCTGGACCCAGCGGATGTGGTCTTCCTTCCGCAGTCGTGCCTGTAAATCGATGACGGCATTCTGGGCACCATAAAGTTCCATCAGGTAGGCATCGATAGAGGTCGGAGACTGTGACCTGACATAGGCATTCAAGTTAATGATAGCTGCCTGAATATGATTGCTGACCTGTATGGTCCACTGAATCAGTACCAGGTCTATCGACGGGTTCAGCGTGGCGCGGATATTGTCACTGCCTTCCAACGTTAACGGAATGATTTTGTCCTGAATATTCAGTAGCCGGTCACGCAGACTGCGATCATTGGGCACCAGGGTATTGATAAACAATGAGTCCAGTTTTGTGCTGGCTTTGGCGATAGCCTCATGCTGTTGCAGTGCCTGAAAATTATCGTCCTTGAACAGCTTTTGGGCTTCCTGGCTCTGGCTGCTATAGGACTTGAGAAAGTCTGGATTTGGTTGCCTCAAGTAGCGTTCAATCAGGTTTGCCCGGGATAGCACGTTGGTACTTAGGGCACTGGATAGCCTGGCACTGGGTTCGATCACCTTGGCAAAGTGTTCAGCTTTGACATTGATGTCCTGCAGGGTCCAGGTCACGATCACGCTATGTACCAGTACCAGAGCCAGAATAATGGCGGGTACCAGGCTTAGTTTTATGATCAGTGAAATGTTGTTTAACCGCATCATTTGCCTTGGATTCTCTTGGTTTTACATGATTTCTTGATTCACAGTTACATAGCTTCTGTTAAGAAGAGCCATCGCTAAGGTGTAGTAGAAGATCATGAATAGATCGCGACTTGGCATATAGATCATTCATCGAGGCAGACGATACCGACGTGTTCACCGGTGCCGACTCTTCAATATTCATCACTATTTTCATCCGATGTATATCCGCCAGAGTGGTGCGTGCAGTATCGTAAATGTCAGTGATTTTCAGCTCACCACTTCTAGGTGTGCCGGGAATAATGGCTTCTGTGCCTAGCTTTCTCTGCAGGCGTCCCAATAGGTGCATATCCTGGTACATGACCAGGATAACATCCCTGACTTTCTTGTCCTGGGCAGACTTACTGGCCGATGGTTGGAAGTTTAAAGACTTGTTTTTGGCAACAATTTTGATCTCATCCTCAATACGCTGAATCTGCGCGAGTGTGTCCGCCATATCCGGCGGTGGCACCAGCAGGGCCAAGTGATAGGTTAGTAGCCAGAGGTTCTGATAAGCATCCGCAGAGGATTTGCCCAACGGCAGCTCCACCTCATAACCTGCCGGATCAAGGCCTGCGGCCAGAAGTTCCTTGTCCAGAGCCGTAGAGGCTTCTTCCAGTAAATCGAAAACGTCTTTGGGGCGCAGCGTTTTGAACGGTAGTTGCTTCTCTTCCAGCTGTGAACTTGCGTTCAGTCGTTTGATCTGGTCATAGACATCCAATGATTTTGCGTAAAGATGGATGGGCAGTTTGTCGAGAAATATAGGCAAATCGACTTCCGGAAGGCTTTTACCCTTGGATTTTGTCAGTGCCACCACCTTTTGATTCATGGTGTCGCTTAGCTGGTAGACATGATTGTTATTGACGATAGCGGCAAGGCTACAAGGCGTAATCAGCATCAGCACAAGACTCTGTAAAAGCAGCTCACTGCGGAGGACGCTCCTGAGGTGTCCGGCGGTATCGATAATGCTGGGTAGTGCTAGTATCTTCATCGTCTAGAACTCTCTACTACTGAGCAGATTGCATAAATTTTAGTCTAGACGGATACCACAGAATGACAATCAGTACTAATTCTGATAAGGAATCATTTCTTATAGAAGTAATAGCAATAAGGCAAAATCAGCCTGGGTTTTCCCGCTGGCTCTGGTTGGGCATGGAATCCGTCAGGTGCAGGAGGTAGTGTTGTGGACTGTCAGGGGGCCTGTTCAAGAAGCGGTACCAGCACTTCTTTAATGTTGGCCAGGAGAATGGGCTGACCTAGGGCATTGGGGTGAATGCCGTCGTTTTGCATCAATTCCGGCTTGAGGGCTATGCCATCCAGAAAGAAAGGGACAACCGGTATTTGAAACTGCTCAGCCAGTTCACCATATAGATTGAAAAAGCCTTCAGTGTAGTCTGGGCCGTAGTTAGGTGGGATGCGCATGCCTACCAGTAACGCTTGACCGCCTTGGGAGTTGACCAGATCAAGCATGGCGGCAAGGTTGGTGCGAATAATGTCTAGCGGGAACCCCCTCAATCCGTCATTGCCGCCGAGCTCGATAATGGTAATGTCAGGCTGATGTTTCTCCAGCAGCTTCGGCAACCTTGTCCGGCCACCTCCTGTGGTTTCACCAGAAATACTGGCATTGACGATCATGGCCTGGGTATCGCTCGTATTGACTTGTTGCTCAAGTAATGAAACCCAACTTGATTCCACTGGAATGCCGTATGCAGCACTCAAGCTGTCACCCAGAATGAGAATTTTAACGGGAGTAGATTGTGCAGAAGGTGTTTCTGCGTGGCAGGTAATGGCAGACAAAAATAACAGAACACTCGCTGCCAGCCTGAAAACATGAAGACTTTTTAATCCTGCAGTAGCAAAAAGCCAACCTGGGACCAAGTGCTTCATGGTATGTTTTGGTGCTTCGTACATCAGTTCAGTTACCTGTCAAATAGTGACTAAATGGGTTTCAGGCTCAGGCGTTTCGTCAGGAATCATGGGGCGACATTCAGCAAACAGGAAGCCATAGTGAGCAATACAGTATTAACCACCGAGCAATTATTCAAATACGTTCCCAATGGTGCGTCCAAGCTGGAAATACTGAAAGGTATTGATCTGCAAATCAAGGCAGGGGAGTCTCTGGCGATTGTCGGGCGCTCCGGTTCAGGAAAAACCACCCTGCTGAGTCTGCTCGCCGGCCTGGACATTGCCTCAGCCGGTACGGTGGCCATGATGGGTAAGGATCTCGGTAAACTGGATGAAGATGGTCGAGCAGCGTTACGAGCGCAACATGTGGGCTTTGTGTTTCAGTCGTTTCAGTTGGTACCGACCATGACGGCCTTGGAAAATGTCATGCTGCCTCTGGATTTGAATGGCGTGGTAGACAGCCACAGTCGCGCCATGGAATGGCTGCAGAAAGTAGGGTTGGGTGACCGCCATCATCACTATCCGAGACAGCTGTCCGGTGGCGAGCAGCAGCGTGTTGCCGTGGCCAGGGCCTTTGTTACTCATCCCAAATTATTGTTTGCCGATGAACCAACGGGTAACCTGGATGAACATACCGGTGCCCTGATTATGGAGCTGCTGTTCAAACTGAATCGTGATGAAGGGGCGACGCTGATTCTGGTCACTCACGACACTGAACTGGCTTCCCGTTGCGATCGCGCGCTGGTGTTGAATCAGGGGCATCTGGAGGCGGCATAGCCGCGCAAGTGACGGCTATGAATCAATCCCTGCTGTATAATTTCCCCCACCGATTATCCGTTCTGGTACGGGAATGGCTGCGCGAATGGAGGCAGCCATCATTCCGTCTGCTTTGGATTGCCTTATTCATTGCAGTGGTTACCGTTGCCTCTATCACCGCCTTTACCGGGCGTCTGGCAGCGGTATTCGACGATGGCGCAGCTCGTTTTCTGGGGGGCGATCAGGTAGTACAAAGTTCCCGGGAAATGCCCGCCAGCTGGCAGGCTGAAGCGAAAGCTCAACAGCTGCAGTCGGCGATGACCCTGGAATTTGCCTCCATGCTTTCAGCCGGCAACCAGATGCAATTGGTCTCAATAAAAGCGGTAGACAACGGTTATCCTTTAAAGGGCGAAGTTGGTATTGTCGATATCCCTGCAGCATTGAATCAGGTGAAACCCGAGGATGTGCGAATCCTGAGTCAGGGACCTGTTGAAGGGGAGGTGTGGATTGCCCCACGGTTGTTCAAGTTATTGAATCTCTCGCTGGGGGACAATGTTACTATCGGCCGATCTTCCTTCAAGGTCAGCGGCCTGCTGTTCAAGGAACCGGACCCGAGTTTCTCTCTCGTCAACGTCGCGCCGCGGGTCATGATGCACCTGAACGATGTGGCGGCTACAGGCATCGTGCAACCGGGCAGCCGGCTGCGGTACCGCCTGCTATTGGCTGGACCTGAACTGTCTCTGGACACCTATAACAAAATCATCGAACCGGAAATGACTGCTTCTGACCGCATTCGTTCCGCCCGTGATGGCCGTCCGGCCGTATCCAAGTCTATCCAGCGGGCTGAACGTTATCTGTTGCTTGGCGGCGTATTGGGTGTGCTGCTTGCAGCAGTCGCACTGACCATCACCGCACAGTTTTATGCACAGCAGCAGAAAGATACGGTGGCGTTGCTTAAAACCCTGGGCTTCAGAACCGGTCAGCTATTACGGCGATTCGCAGGCTTGCTGACATTGTCAGCTGTTTCCGCAACAGTGATGGGGCTGGGCGTCGGCTGGGCGGCGGAGCGATGGGCTTCCTGGTCCTTAAGTGATTTGTTGCCGCCGCTGGAAAAAAGCTTGCCACTGACCTGGATTTGGCTTCCCTTAGTGTCGGTGCTGGTAGTGCTGGTGGCTTTTGCCTGGCCGATCTTCCTTGGCCTGGCCAAGGAGCCTCCCATGATTATTCTGCGCCAGGGTGCTGCCAATCAGGAAATGCAGAAGTTGCTGGGCTTTTCCGTCAAACGCCTGTTGTTCGCCGGGACCGGCTTCGCACTTTTATTGTGGATATACAGCGGTGAACCATTAATTGTGATGGCCATACTTTTAGGGTTGGCAGGTATGATCGGCCTGGCGACTTTCCTAATGAGGCTATGGGTAAAGTTGAGTCCACCCAAGGCGACTCTGGTGCCTGGAGCTTTTCGTGCCGGGGCGGAACAGCTCAAACGACGCCCTTGGGCTACTGTGCCTCACGTGTTGGCGCTGGGCAGCGCATGGGCTTTACTGCTAACGCTGTTCCTGATCCGAACCGAGCTGATCGATAACTGGCAGGCTCAGGTGCCTGAAGACGCCCCTAATCATTTTTTGATCAATATCGCCCCCTACGAGGTCGTTTCCCTGCAATCCCTGCTGGAAGATAATCGCATTGATTCCGCGCCACTGTATCCGATGGTCAGAGGACGACTAACTGAAATCAATCATGAGCCGGTCAAAAAAGTCGTCAGCAAGGAAGAAGATGTAGGTGCACTGAATCGAGAGTTGAATCTGACATGGATGGAATATCTGCCCGAGGATAACAAGATTCTTGAAGGCAGCTGGTGGAGCGCCATAGCTACAGCGGCGGCTTCAGATAGTAATATGCCGGGAGTCTCGGTGGAAAGCCAGCTGGCTTCACGGCTGGAACTACAAATTGGCGATTTGCTGACTTTTACCATCGGTGAGCAACCTGTGGAAGCCCAGGTGCGAAGCATTCGCAGCGTACAATGGGACAGCCTCAAGCCAAATTTCTATATGGCCTTCACTCCCGGCGCATTGGACAATTTTTCCGCTACTTATCTGACCAGCGCCTATATACCCCGGGATCAGGTGTCAGTCGTTAATGAAATCGGCCGCCGTTTTCCGACGGTGTCGGTGCTGGAACTGGACCAGTTTGTCAGCAAGATCCGGGAAGTAATTCAACAGGTTTCACTGGCTATTGAAGCGCTGTTGATTCTGATTTTCGCGGCGGCGTTATTGGTGGTGGCATCACTGCTGGCGCGGGAAGTGCCTGTGCGTCGAGCTGAGACAGCACTTTATCGCGCACTTGGAGCTCACCGTAAGGTCGTTCTTGGAGCAATTATCGGGGAATTCTCCCTTATCGGCATGCTGGCAGGCAGCATGGGGCTGGGGTTGGCTGAGCTGGTTGCCGGCTTTCTGCAACATCGTTTGTTTGAAATGCCATTTGCGCCGCATTGGATACTCTGGTTGGCAGTGCCACTGCTGAGCGGCCTGACCACCGCAGCCTACGCATACTGGCAGTTACGATCCATTTTGAGCGTGCCGCCACACAGCACTCTGCAGTCAGGTTTTGTGGAGTGAGACTTTTGGTGTGATTAAGTGGTTTTTATGGAGTGATTGGCAGGATTTTGTGGCGTGATTAATCAGTATTTGCAGCGCTATGCAGTTGAAGAAAGCACTCAAATTCCTGCGTTAACTGAAGCACTGGATCAGCCGCCCTGGGATGCCGTTTTGGTGATTCCTGCATATGCGGAGAATTATTCCTCTTTGGCAAAGGTTGCCAGGCTGGCAATTGGGGAAACCGGTGCCGGCAATGTTTTGCAAATCTGGGTTGTCAACGCTCCGGACAATACCTCCTCAGATCTTCTGTCCCAGACTGAAAACTGTTGGCAGCAGTGCGTTGCTCATTCCCGGCTGGTTTTTTCCCAGCAAAACCTACATCTCCGTCGTTTTGATTTCGGCGATGTTTTGCTGATTGACCGGTTTAGTGAACGCTTGCGCCTCCCGTCCAAGCAGGGGGTGGGGTTGGCCCGTAAGGTCGGTGGCGACTGTGCATTGGCGTTATTTGCCTTGGGCAGGATAAAGCGCTCCTGGCTTTGGTATTCCGATGCCGACGCGCAATTGCCCGAGAATTATTTTTCCCAGATTCAGCATCAAACCAAGGAAATCGTTGCCGTAATTTACCGGCACATACATGTGCCGGAAGGGGACGATGCACAGCAAACTGCCATGGGTTTGTATCAGGCCAAGCTTGACCTTCATGTCGAGGGACTGAAGAGGGCAGGCTCACCCTATGCTTATCACAGCATTGGCAGCACTATTGCCTGTCACTTTGAAGGTTACGTGAAAGTACGCGGCATGCCATGCCGATCTGGCGGAGAGGATTTTTATCTGCTTAATAAACTGGCCAAAGTTGGAGGCGTGGTGGAATTGAAGGGTTCACCCATTCAATTGAGTGGACGTTTAAGCCCGCGCGTACCTTTCGGTACCGGACCGGCTTTGCGGGCGGCCCTGGGGCCTAAACCTGGTCAGACTGCTTCGATCAATCAGGACGCAATGACTTCTCTGACCGGTGCTATCCAGCAATATCACCCTCTGATATACGAATTACTCGGGCTGATGTTGGCAACGATTCCTGATTTATGGCCTTCACGGAGCAACCCTGAAGCAGTGCTGGCGTCTCTCGTCATCAGACAAGGTGATTGTCTATCGAGCTGTCTGGCTTCAGCGACAGAAAACAATATCCTGGCGGATAAAAGTCGGGAGGAGTTGGCGGGACTGTCGCAACTTTGGATGGACAACGTCGGACTACTGGACCATTTGATGCAGCTGTTAAGCCGGTCCCGTGATCAAGCGGCTTTCTGCCGACATTTTCACTGTTGGTTTGATGCCTTTAAGACATTGAAGTTTATTCACTGGTGGCGAGAGCAGGGGCTTTACAATCTTCCCATCGAACTTGCTGAAACCGAAGCATATTCTGACCTACTGGAATCTTGACCTACTGGTGTTCTGATCTTCCAGGCATCTCGACCATCTGGTAAATAGCCGCTGGATAGATGCTAAATGGCGACCTGTGTCAACGAATTTGAAGCAATAGGTCATTGGCGTGGCGGTTTTGGTTCTATAAATTGGTGCCCATGAATAATTTGATGCCGGTTAGGTTTATGCCAATCTGGCAGGTATTCGTCAGGCAGGTATTCGTCAGGTGGAAAGTATTCATCAGGATAGCACCAAGGGTTTTTTTAGCCGTGATAAATACAGAGAAATAAAGCAAGATTAGGTCAGTAGTGAGCATTAGTATGACGAGTGCCATAGAGTCGTTACCCCTGGCAGTGCCGAGTCAGCTGATTTCATGGGAGCATCAGGTGGAATCCGGTGTCACCCTGCGAGGCTGGCGAACTCCTGCTTCAGGTAAACCGGTGTTGCATTTTATGCATGGTAACGGTTTCTGCGGCCTCACATATTGGCCGCTTCTGACGTTGCTGACTCATCGTTACGATCTGTTTTTACATGACATTCTGGGTCATGGTGACAGCGATTCCGGCCATGTTAACTGGGGTTGGAATCGCAATGCCGAAATCGCTCACAAGGTCTGGCAGCAGTTTCAACCTGAGTATGGTAATGCGTCTGTGATTGGATTGGGGCATAGCATGGGGGGCGTGCATACCCTGCTATGGGCGGCACACCAGCCGGAAGTGTTTTCTCGACTGCTTCTGCTGGATCCGGTGATATTTACCCCGGTCATTATAGGCTTGGCAAGAACTGCCGACTGGCTGCGTCTCAAACGCTCGAATTCAATCGCTGACAAGGCTGCCCAGCGCCGTAATGAATGGTTGGATTACTATGATGCCAAAAACTTCTTTACCGGACGGGGTATGTTTAAAGGCTGGGCTGATGCTGCCGTAAAGGCGTATGTGAGCTATGCGATGGAACCAGACGGCTCTGGGAAGGTGCATCTCAAGTGTTCTCCACAGAGAGAATCAGAGAACTTCGCCAGGTTACCGGCAAAGCTCTGGCCCTCAGTAAGACAAATCGTCACACCCACCAATGTGTTGTTCGGAGAGGACAGCTATCGCTTCGTGCATAAATCTGTGGCAAGGGCTTTACGTATCAACCCAAATATAACTGCTGAGCAACATCCAGGCGGTCATTGCTTTATGCTGCAGTATCCTGGCACCACTGCTGACTGGATTTTAAAGGTGCTGGAGTGAATCTGCATTAAACCTGCTTGGAATGCCGGACATAGATGTTTGGCTTTTCAGACAAAAATCAGAGCTCTCGAAAATTAATTCGGTCAGTCTGTCCGGATATTCAGAAAATCCTCCGCCAAACAGGCACATTGCCTTTCATCAAAACCCCTCATCACGATCAGAACCTATGACAGTCCTGCCGTAAACGAGGTTGGCATGAAGTTTTCAATAGAGATTTTACCCTGGCGATGTAACCCTTCTGCCGTATGGAGGCTGCATTTGCCATGTCCCTGTCGGAGCTATAGACAGCGGTTAACTTGCGGAAAAAATAAATCTAAAAATGGAGCAAAATAATGACCTTAACAACGTCGGGGGCCAAGAGCTCTCATTCTGTGTTAACGCGACCTGATTGGTTATTCATGCTGGGCGTCATCAGTTTACTTAGTTTAAGCGCAGCCTTTTCCTTGCCCGCCTATGCAGGCCAAACCTATGACTACACGTTGTCCCAGCAAAGCTACTCCCAGTCACGGGCCCGTCAGTACCAGGTCTACGTGCCCAGCGGTTTGAGCGGTCCCGCCCCGATGGTGATGACGCTGCATGGTTGTAAACAAACTGATGATGATGTGATGAACGACTGGGGAATGAAGGAAGCGGCGGATCGTTTCGGTTTTATTCTGGTGACCCCCTTTATTACCTCCTATGACGGACTGCGGAATGAAAACTGCTGGGGCTTCTGGTTTGATCATCACCGTCATGAAGGTGCCGGTGAAGTGGAAGATCTGCATCAGATTGGGCTGCAGGTCGAAGCTAATTTCAATATAGATTCGGAACGCCGCTTTATTACCGGTTTGTCTTCAGGTGGCGCTATGACCCTGGTGGCGGCGGTTGCCCATAATGAGTACTGGGCTGCGGCGGCTGTTGGCGCCGGGCTTCCCTATGGTGAGGATGCAGCTTCAGTTTCTTTGTCCGGCCAATGTCCGGGTTCAGCCACTTTTCACACGGTCAGCAAAGTTATCACCGATATGCAGGCGGAAATCAACGATAGCTACCCGATACCTCTCATGTTGATGCACAACCAGAATGATTGCACAGTGCTGGTTCAGGCAGCTAATAATGCCAGGAATGCGCAGTTGAAAGTGTTTGGTAGTCCTGCCTTTGATACGCCTGCTGAAGCAGAAGCCTCATCAACCCAGTGCCTGCCTTACTATCAGGATGACTATGATTGCGTGCATAAACGCTACACTGCGGACGGCACCACCGGCAGCCGTTCTGTTGTCGAAACTGTGATTCTGGATGGGCCACTGAACACCCCCAATGCGCAGGACACCAATCATGGCCATTACTGGGTCGGCGGGGAGGATGGCAATAACGGCAAATGGTCAGTACGTATCGGCCCCAGTTACCCTGATATCACCTGGGATTTTTTCCAACGTCACAGCCGAAATGGAAGTGCGCCTGAAGGCTATCCGGTGATTACTTTAATTGGCGATAATCCGATGACTGTGGAACTGAATGCACCCTTTACCGACCCCGGTGCTACGGCAGAAGATGCTGAAGACGGTGCAGTGACCGTTACTTCAGATTGCAGTGCAGTGAATACCAGTGCGGTGGGTAGCTATCAATGCCAATATTCAGCGACAGATAGTGATCTGAATTCCACTTCCAAGAGCCGTGTGGTCGATGTCTATGATCCAAATGCCTCTACTGAAACCTGTGCAGAAGTCTCGGCATCGCCTAATGCTCATATTACCGCTGGACGCGCCTATGCTGGGGGATCAAACAACCTGAGGGCTCTGGCGAATGGAGATAGCATGGATATCGGTGCTTCTTTTGATACCTGGAGCAGCGTGACCCTTTATGAGGGTGACCCAGGTTCCTGGTATGCCGATCAACCTTCTGCCTGTTCAGGTTCCGGTGGTGGTAATGGTGGCGGTGATCCCGAATGTCAGGATTGGAATGCCACTAATATGAATCACCAGATGGCAGGCCGGGCCTACTATGCTTTCGGGTACTACTCCAGCGGAGGAAATGATTATCTGGGCGCACTCTCCGGCACCACCGTCTGGGTGAAAGAAACCTCATCCGGGGTTTATGAAGCGGGGCAGTGCGAATGAAGTATAAACAGATGCCTGTAGAAAGGGGCTCGGCTTTATAGCAGCACTTCTCTTATTTGGCGCTGACTATTCCCAACCCAATACCTGTGGCGCATTATGCAGGTATTGGGTTTTGTGATTGTGATGGTTAAGCTTTGGAGTCATTAATGCTGCGTTAGCCCACGCTATCTCAATGAGTAATCTGAGGGTGTCCAAGTTGATCAATTCCAAAATCAGGCTTCTATTGCTTCTCCTGTTTTCGCAATGTGCATATAGCGAGACGTTCGAAGTCGATATTGTCAAGGCGGCATTGGAGCGAACCACTCATCAGGTACGATACGACGGTTCTTATTTTTCCATTCCCTATCCCGGTGGCGATGTTCCGGCGAATATTGGTGTGTGCACTGATGTGGTCATTCGTTCATATCGAGCTTTGGGAGCAGATCTCCAGGCGTTGGTCCACGAGGATATGGTCGCTAACTTTGAACTCTATCCTTCAAAGCGAATCTGGGGTCTCGCCAAGACCGATCACAATATCGATCACCGACGGGTGCCAAACTTACAGGTGTTTTTCACAAGACATGGTGAGACATTAAGGGTTACGTCTAATAAGCTGGATTATGTGGCAGGTGATTTGGTCACTTGGATGCTGCCTGGAAACTTGCCACACATAGGCATCGTCATTGACAAAGTCTCGCCTGCAAGTGGTAACCCGATGGTTGTGCATAATATTGGCGCCGGACCTCGTCTAGACGACATGCTCTTCAGCTATCATATCACCGGGCACTATCGATATGTGCCGACTAACTATCGTACAAACCTGCCAGATCGTGCTCATCAGTCAGGCGGTGCCGGTGACTCATAATTGCAAATTAGCGTGGTCTCGATGCTGAGCTAAATTTGATACTCTGCTTACAACGCCCTGAAGCTCGTTTGCTTTATCGGGCAAGCGCCACTAAGTGCTTTTCTCCCCGACAAAGCAGCAGCGCTGCTACCAGAACCACGCTCAATACCAGCCAGGAACCAGCCACCACGCCTTCCCAGCCATAATTGTGCCAGAAAGGGTCCAGGTAAAAACTGCCGGTGCTGGCGCCGACATAGTAGAAAGTCAGGTACAGCGAGGATGCGCTCGCTTTAGCCTTTTCTGCTTTACGGTTGACCAGGCTGCTGGCTGATGAATGGGCAAAGAAAAACCCGAAACAGCTGACCAGCAGTCCGGCAATAATCGCCGTTAGTGAGGGTATCAATGTGATCAGCAGGCCGATCATCAGGATACTGGTCCCCAAGGCTATGCAGAGCGGTTGCGAAATGCGATGGGCAATTCTTCCTGAAATGGCTGAACCGAAGGTGCCGGATAAATAAGTCAGAAACAGCAAACCGATAAATTTGGATGAAAGCTGGTAAGGCTCGGCTTCCAGTACGAACGTGATGTAGCTGAACTGATTGATGAAAATAAAGAAGTTCAATCCACCAATTAAAAAGCAGGTGAGTAGTATCGGATTTTTTAAGTGTCCACCAATATCTTTCAGCATCCCGCCAACACGTAAAGGCTTAGGCGAAAAGTGTTGTGGCTTGGGCAGCAACAAAGCAAAGGCAATAAGACAGATTAAACTGATTACCCCCATCAACCCGAAGGTCCAGGAAAGCCCCATCCACTCTCCCACAAATCCGCCAATCAGACGGCCGCCGATACCCCCGACAGTATTGCCGCTAATGTATAAGCCGACTGCTAAAACCACTGCATCGGGACGGTATTCATCGCCTAAGTAGGCAATGGCGATGGCGGGCAGCCCACCAAGGAAGAATCCTTGCAGAGCTCTCAATATTAATAAAGTTTGAAAATTATCCGCCTGTGACAACAGTGAGGTGGTTACTGTTACACCGATCATAGTGAAAAGAATAATCCCGCGGCGTCCCAATGCATCGGATATTGGTCCGTACACGAGCAGGGAAAGACCCAGCATTAAAGTCGTTACAGTGAAGCTAGAGCTGACCTCCAGTGTGGAAAGCTGAAACTGCTGGGCGATGGCAGGTAACAGGGGCTGAGGCATCCAGACATTGGCAAATACCATGAAGGACCCAATGCAAAGGGCCAGCGTGCCGCGCCAGAACATCCAGCTACCTGATGTGATCACCTGCTACCTCCGGGTGAGAGCATCGTTAATGAACCTGTGCCTCACTCCAGGGAATAGTCATGGAGAGTCACAGTCATGGCGTTCACTATAGAGCTTGCATTATGATCAAGAAAATATATGTTGTTTATAAATATGATAAGAGATGCTTATGGATGCCAAACCCTTACGTTACTTTCTTACGGTCGCCCGTTTGCTGAGTTTTACCCGTGCGGCTGAAGCGCTGGGAATCGCACAGCCCGCTGTCAGCATGGCCATCCGTAAGTTAGAGGAAGAACTTGAACTGACATTGTTCCATCGGGCCGACCGCAAAGTATCGTTGACGGATGAGGGTGCACGCCTTTACCTCCATGCAGAGAAAATTATTCGGGCCCTGGATGACGCTGAACTGGAAATGCAGGAGCTGAAGGGGCTGACACGAGGGGAGGTGCGCGTGGGTATTCCCAGTATGCTGGGTTCTTATTATTTTCCCCCTATCCTGATGGCGTTCCGCCACCGG
Source organism: Hahella sp. (assembly GCA_050299855.1). Taxonomy (GTDB): domain Bacteria; phylum Pseudomonadota; class Gammaproteobacteria; order Pseudomonadales; family Oleiphilaceae; genus Hahella. The sequence goes on along the minus strand of JBNKWQ010000042.1, from coordinate 79,790 downwards.
TATCCCAGCCTGAATCTTGAAGTTATTGAAGCCGGTACCTGGCAGCTACAGCAGATGCTGGAACAAGGTGAGCTGGATCTTGGGGTGATTGTGGCAGAGTCTGTGCCTGAAGTACTCGAAGCCCGGCCAATTTTGCGGGAAGAGATGTTGGTGACCGTGGACCAAAACCATTTCTTTGCTAGCATGGATAGCATTACAGCGGCCCAGTTTTTCGGCGAAGAGCTGGTGATGTTCAAGGAAGGCTACTTTCACCGTAAGGTGGTCGATCGTCTAGCTAAGCAAACCAGGCATGAGCCAAAAATCGGCTTTGAAACCAACCTGATACCGCTGATTAAGTCTATTATCAAACATGGTTTCGGCATCTCCACCTTGCTGGCGATGGTGGTGGCAGAGGATCAGGATCTGGTCACGCGCTCTTTTAATCCCCCGATCTGGCTGGACCTGAATATCGCCTGGCGCAAAGACGGTTATCTTTCTAAAGCCAACCAGGCATTTCTGGCGTTTTTGCTAAGCCAGACGGAAATGGAAAAAACTCAATAAAATAAGCAATTACCGAAGTTTACGGCAAGCCACTACATACTGCTCCCAAATGATGCAATAGACTGGACCCTGAATTCATCAAGTAAGCAATGGAAGTTGTTGTGGACTGGAAAATAGAAAGAGGGACTAAGCGCGCTGTTCATTCCAGCGGAATGACACTGGGTTTTTATTCATTCGGTGGTGAGTTGAGAGAACTCATTCCCGGCAATATACCAGCAGAGCTTAGTGTCCGCGAAGTGACTAGCCTGGTGCAATCAGGCAAAAATCAGATCGCAAACCATTTTGGCCTGGTATTCAATAACCGTAGAGTGCATGTCATTCTCTAGTTGAACCCGGTTTAAAAGCGGTGAAATAAAAAGAGGCTGGTTAGCCTCTTTTTTTATTGCCTGTCCTCATTGTCAGCTCAGACGGCGGTGGTTCTATAGTTTGTAGCTTTTGACTTTAGTGATCATGCGAGTGTCCTTGTCGGTCCGCACTCGTGTTGCCAGTTTACTGAATAGTGGATTAGTCTGTTGCCCTGGGTTCAGGTCTTCAAACGAGAGCGTTTCTTTGTCCAAAATCCATCCGGAACTATTGACCAGTGATACTTCTACCAAAACTCTGGAAATATGGATAGCGCTTCGGTTGGTGATCGCTACAAATCCGCGGTTGTGGTTGTCTTTTAGCTGTTCGATGGACAGGTATTTATCTGGGTTGCGGGGAAAATCCATTCTGGCAAACTTTTCCCTCGCGGTATCACCTATCGGGCCTGTCCCTTCTGCGGCCTGCTGGTAATAACCTAACGCTAGATCAGCATTTTTGTTCTGGGCTTCGATGTCTCCCATATTCAAATAAGCGACCGAGGTGGGCAGCAGGTCGTTGGCCCGGGTCAGATCTTGCAGAGCCTGGACATGATTACCTTCTTCTTTATTCAGTAGGCCTCGCTTCAGGTGATTGGCAAAGTACTCAGGGTTAAGCTTGAGAGCATGATTGTAAGCCGCCTCAGCCTTTTTCGGCTGTCCCTTTGCCTTATAGGCATCTCCCTTGAGGGAATAGAAAAGCGCTTCATCCGGTTCAATTTTTATGGCTTGGTCGGCTTTCAGCAGTGCCCCTTCGTAGTCTTTCTTTGTAAGCAGCGTTTGTCCGGCCTCGTAGGCTTCATAGGCAGGAATCGTGCGCCTTAAACGGGCGGTAGCCGCGGTATGCTCCCGTTTGCCGCGGAAAGTTGGATGGGGTAAAGACTGCATGGTGGTCTTGTTGGCGGTGACCCGCTCCGGAGATGGCGGGTGTGAAGCAAACAAGCCGTCCAGCCAGCCGGAGGATTTGCCTTTGGAAAGATTGACAAAAATCTCCTGGAGCTCAACGGCGGCTTGTGGATCATAACCCGCATTCACCATGTATTGCATACCATAATGGTCGGATTCCAATTCCTGATCGCGACCATACTTGGCTACGGCCAGCCCAGCCCCCAGGGCTGCTCCGCCCACGATCAGGTCCTTATAGTCGGAATCCAATGCCATGCCCAACCCGGCAACCGTGGCTGAGATAAGCAGGTTGGACTGCAGTTGTTTGGCGCTGTGGCGAGCGGCCGCATGGACGATCTCATGTCCGAGCACTGCCGCCAGCTGGGCTTCATCTTCCAGCTCAGTCAGCAAACCCCTATTTATCGCAATCTTGCCTGAGGGCAGAGCCCACGCATTGGGTACAGAGTTGTTCAGGACCACAAACTCATAGGGTAGATCCGGCCTGTCACTCACTGCGGCCAGTTTGCGTCCTACACTCTGAACATAAAAAGTCAGCTCCGGGTCTACAACATAGAGCCCACCCTGTGATTGCTGTGCGGGTTCATATTGCTCAGCGCCGATGGCAAATTCCTGCTGTTCGCTGATCAGCATCAGTTCGCGATTTCCGGTGACAGGATTTACCGAGCATCCAGCTATAAATAGTAAAGTAAGCAATAGGTGGAGGCTGGTGAAGGTCTTTATCGAACTTTGGCGAACTATCAGTCTGGTCATATTCGAGATGGTTTGAAGGTGGAGGTGTTTATTTCTCATGAGGTTAAGTGGTTCCCCTGATCATGACATTCAATGTCGATTCGATCACAATATGCGCCCAACATAGTAGCAGATGTCTGCTGAATGATAAGTGAATGAGCGATTATGGAAGTTCTTGATGTTGTTGCGTTAGCTTGGTTTCTGGTTTGGACGGTGGGATACACCCATGGTTCAAACTATTGGGCACGGAGACGGTCCTGCCTGTCGAATACTCTGGATATGTACCGGGGCGACTGGATGCGTCGTATGCTGATGAGAGATGCTCGTATAGCAGATGCTTCGGTGGTAGGGAATCTGGAACGTAACGGTGCTTTTTTTGCTTCAAGCAGTTTGCTGATACTGGCCGGTCTATTAACTGCCATTGGCTATGCGGATACTGCTTTGTCCGTTTTTGCAGAAGTTCCCTGGATTGCTTCCAGTTCCAAAATGATGTGGGAAGCCAAGCTGGTATTACTCTGCGCCGTCTACATCTATTCTTTCTTTAAGTTCACTTGGTCTATGCGGCAGTATAATTTCTGTGCGGTGCTTATCGGCAGTGCGCCCATGACCTATGAAGACAAAATCAGTTCTGGGGCGCGGGAAGCCTTGGCCTCAAATGCCACCCGCATTGCCAACCTGGCAGGAGATGCGTTTAACCTGGGGCTGCGCGCTTATTACTACAGCATGGCTGTCCTGACCTGGTTTATTCATCCGGTGCTGTTTATGGTGGTGACAACACTGGTGGTGATTGTGTTGTATCACCGTGAGTTCCGTTCCAGAGCTCTGAAAGCCCTGAGTGCGGGGAAGTCATTTGATGATGGCAATACAGCCTGAATCTCGGCTATCTGAAAGATACAAAAGTTGTCAGTAAATAGTTACCAATAACAGTTATCAAAATCAGTTATCCAAAACAGGCATCAAAAATGACAGATAAACAGGATCCTATAATGCAGTATGAACCCTGGACCAATGATCCCGTCCGTTTTGGTTTTGTCGACCGCTTTATAAAAAGCCTCAACCAATGCCGGGAGCTGGGAATTGCTCCAATCAGTGCCAACGAGAAAGGACTTGAGTTGGAGTTGCCTTACCACGACAAAATTATCGGTAACATGGATACCGGCGTTATCCACGGTGGAGCAATCACAACACTGATGGATACTGCCTCCGGAAGCTGTATTTTGTGCTGCCTTCCCGAGTTGGAGTTGTGTCCCACGCTGGACTTACGCGTGGACTATATGCGTCCCGCAGAGCCGGGCAAACCCGTTTATGCCCGAGCCACCTGCTATCGGATTACCAATACGATTATCTTTACCCGCTGCGAGGCATTTCAGCGTCACCCCGAGGTTACTGTGGCCCAGTGTGTAGCGACCTTTATGCGGATTGGCAGAAAGGCGTCGCCGGACTGGTTCTGGCAACAAATTGAAGGTTTGGATAGGCCTCTCACCAATGCTGCTGACAGCAAGGAGGGCAAGTATGGTTAATTTGCCCAGGCTGGTGCAGCTGGCCCATCATACCGGCGATTATAACCAGTTGTTGCAGACGATCCCTTATGCCCAGACGTTGGGCGTGCGCTGTGAACGTTTTGGCAATGAAGTGGTGTTTGTTTTGCCGAATCGGGATCAGAATCTGGGTAACCCGATTTTGCCGGCAATTCACGGTGGTGTTTTGGGTGGCTTTATGGAAATTGCCGCGGCATTTCATCTGGCTATCTTTATGGAGATTGACGATCTGCCCAGAATCGTGGATTTCTCGCTGGATTATCTGCGTGCCGGTATGCACCAGGAAACCTATGCCGAATGTCGGCTGACAAGGCAGGGGAATCGGGTAGCTAATGTCAACATCAGTGCGTGGCAGAAGAAAAAGCAGGAGCCCATTGCATTGGCCCGGGCTCACTTTTTATTACCTATTAAAGAGAAATAGTGTCGGCTATAGAGAAGTCGTGCCGGACAAAGAGAAGTGTTGCCGGCCAAAGCGTAATAGTGCCGATTCCCTATATAGCTGACTTGGAGGCCTCAACAGAGCATAAAAGTTCGCCATCGTGCAGGCGGCTGACCACTTTATCGCCCACCTTTACCTGACTATGGCTGCGTAATATGTCTCCTGATTCTGAACAGGTAATCGAATAGCCACGACTCAACGTGGCTAGGGGGCTGACTCCATCCATAAGCGCCGCTGTTTTAGCCAGACTCTGGCGCTTTTGATCTATCAGTACTTTGGTCGCCCTGGTGAGCTGGCTCTGTGCCAGTGCAAGCTTTTCTCTATACAGTAGTATTTTCTTTTCCGGATGAATTAACTGCAGGCGTTGAAATGTATTGTTCAACCTGTCCTGTCGCTGGGTAAGCGTGGCTCCCATACTTCGACGCAGGCGTGATTCCTGTTCATCCAGTCTCTGAGCAAGCTCCTGTAATCTTCTGCCGGGATGCTTGAGACGCAATCGTAGACTTTCCACCTGCTCAGAGCGTTGACGCAATTGTCGGCTCATCTGGCGTTCCATTCTGAGTTGTAATTGTTGGAAGCGATCCAACCAGTCATGGAAGTCCGGGCTGACTTTCTCGGCAGCGGCGGAGGGGGTGGGGGCACGCCAGTCTGCCACCAGGTCGGCAATGGTAAAGTCGGTTTCATGGCCAACGGCGCTGACAATAGGGATATCGCTGACGGCAATAGCTCGGGCAACGGGCTCCTCATTAAAGGCCCATAAGTCCTCCAATGATCCGCCGCCCCGACCCACGATCAGAACATCACAGATCTGACACTTATTGGCATTCTGAATGGCTTTGACAATGGCGGGTGCTGCCTCCTTACCCTGGACGGGGACCGGAAAAACGAACACCGGGATAGAGGCAAATCGAGCCTTTAATACGCTTAATATATCCCGGATAGCAGCACCGGTTGGTGACGTCACAATTCCCACCGCTTTTGGTAAGCGAGGAATAGGGCGCTTGTGCTTGTCATCAAACAAGCCTTCTTTAAGCAACTTTGTTTTTAATTCTTCATAAGCCAGCCTCAGTGCACCTTCCCCTGCAGCCTGCAAAGATTCAGCAATTAGCTGGAATTCACCCCGACCTTCATAAAGGCTGACTTTAGCGTGGAGGGTCACGGCATCGCCATTTTGCGGCCGTTTACTCAGGAACATGTTGCGGTTTCTGAACATGGCGCAACGCACCTGGGCTTTGTCATCTTTGAGGGTAAAGTACCAGTGGCCGGAACTGGGGGCGCTGAAGTTGGAAATCTCACCAGTGACCAGTATCTGCATAAAACTGACTTCCAGCAGGTTGCGGGCCTGGCGGTTCAGTTCTGAGACTGTGAGCGGGCGTTGCATAGAGTCTTGTGTCACTGGATTCGTCTTAATACTGAAAAGTGTGGGTGGAATTATACAGATGCGACTCGCGATTCCTATGCTATTGGGGGTGGTTAATTGGGTTTTGCAGTAAGGGCTAATATGACATTCGGTCTTGGTAATCCTCTCCATTCGGTAACCCGGACGCTAATTTGACGTTAAATGACCAAGATAATGTCGGAAGACAGGATATTAGTGTTCTCCGCAAGTTTACTGGCAGGCCGCGAAAATTTATAATGCTCCGATTAACTTACCTGAAAGTAAAAGGCGATTCATATGCTTCGAGTAGCTCAGGAAGCGCTTACGTTCGATGATGTCCTCCTCATTCCCGGATATTCCGAAGTTCTCCCTAAAGATGTCAGTCTGAAAACCCAACTGACCCGAAATATTACCCTGAACCTTCCGTTGGTCTCTGCAGCCATGGATACGGTCACCGAAGCTCGTCTGGCTATTGCTCTGGCGCAGGACGGGGGCATTGGGATTATTCACAAAAATATGACCGCCGAACAGCAGGCAGCGGAAGTACGCTCTGTTAAGAAATTCGAAAGTGGTGTGGTCAAAGATCCTATTACCGTGACTCCGACAACCACTGTCCGCGAAGTTCGTGATATCACCATGGCCAACAACATCAGTGGTCTGCCGGTAGTCGATGGCAAGGATCTGGTCGGCATTATTACCGGGCGTGATATCCGCTTTGAGAAAGATCTCAATAAGAAAGTTGCCGAACTGATGACCCCGAAAGAAAAGTTGGTCACGGCGAAAGAGGGGACGGATAACGATACTGTCATTGAATTGTTGCACCGTCACCGTATTGAAAAAGTACTGGTAGTCAATGATGAGTTTGAACTCAAGGGCCTGGTAACGCTGAAAGATATTCAGAAAGCCCGTGACTTTCCTCATGCCAGCAAAGACGAACAAGGCCGTTTGCGAGTCGGCGCTGCAGTTGGCACCGGTGAAGGCACTGATGAGCGAGTGGCTGCGCTGGCCTCCGCCGGCGTTGATGTCATTGTGGTGGATACGGCTCATGGACACTCAAAAGGTGTACTAGATCGAATTCGCTGGGTAAAGCAGAGATTCCCCGAAGTACAGGTTATCGGCGGTAATATTGCGACGGCCGAAGCTGCGCTGGCACTGGTTGAAGCTGGGGCTGACGGAGTAAAAGTGGGGATTGGCCCAGGATCGATCTGTACTACTCGTATTGTCGCTGGTATCGGTGTCCCGCAGATCTCTGCTGTGGCCAATGTTGCAGAAGCATTGAAGCCCCATGGTGTGCCTTTGGTCGCTGATGGCGGTATCCGTTTTTCCGGTGATATTGCTAAAGCGATTGCTGCTGGAGCCTCCGTCGTCATGATCGGAGGTCTTTTGGCAGGTACCGATGAGTCCCCTGGTGAGGTTGAACTGTTTCAGGGACGCAGCTACAAAGCCTATCGCGGTATGGGGTCTCTGGGCGCAATGTCCCAAAGCCAGGGTAGTAGTGACCGTTATTTCCAGGATGCCAGCTCCGGTGTGGAAAAACTGGTGCCGGAAGGTATAGAAGGCCGGGTTGCCAGCAAGGGGCCATTGACCAATGTTGTCCATCAGTTGATGGGCGGCTTGCGCGCCTCCATGGGCTATACCGGTTGCCAGACCATCGAGGAAATGCGTACCAAGCCGCAGTTCACACGAATCACCAGTGCGGGAATCAGTGAAAGTCATGTTCATGATGTCACTATCACCAAGGAAGCGCCGAACTACAGGGCCGGGTAGAGCGCTCTAACACACTATGCTAAAGCGGGGCTCGACAGCCCCGCTGTTGTTTTTTGTCTGAGGAACGACACGAATGTCCGTAAATATTCACTCCCACCGCATCCTGATTCTTGATTTTGGATCTCAGTACACCCAGCTCATAGCCCGTCGCGTGAGAGAGATTGGGGTTTATTGCGAAATTTATCCCTTTGATATTAGCGAAGAGGACATTAAGGCTTTCAATCCCAAAGGCGTGATTCTCGCTGGAGGTCCGGAATCCGTGACGGCACTGGATACTCCTCGTGCGCCTGAATGCTTGTTTGGCATGGATTTACCTTTGCTGGGCATTTGCTATGGCATGCAGACCATGGCGGAACAAATGGGTGGTAAGGTTGCCGGGTCTGACAAGAGCGAGTTTGGCTATGCGCAAGTGAAAGTGCGTCATGCCGGCAGCCTGTTTGAGAATGTCAAAGACCATGTGGATGAAGACGGCGCGCCGTTGCTGGATGTATGGATGAGCCATGGCGACAAGGTTGTCGTTCTTCCGGAAGGATTTGTTTTATCAGCATCCACTGAAACTGCGCCAATTGCTGCGATGCAGCATGAAAGCAGGCCATGGTTTGGGGTTCAGTTCCACCCGGAAGTCACCCATACACAACAAGGTCTCCGAATTCTAGAGCGCTTTGCTGTGAACATTTGTGGATGCGAACAGCTTTGGACGCCTGGGCGAATCATTGAAGATGCGGTTGCACAGATCCGGACAACCGTAGGTTCCGATAAGGTGCTGCTGGCGTTATCCGGTGGTGTCGATTCGTCAGTGGTGGCCGCTCTGTTGCACAAGGCTATCGGTGATCAATTGACCTGTGTATTTGTGGATAACGGCTTGCTTAGACTGCATGAAGGCGATCAGGTTATGGATATGTTCGCCAAGAATATGGGGATTAAAGTCATACGTGCCGATGCACAGGAGCAATTCCTGGGCAAGCTGGCCGGAGTTGCGGACCCTGAAGAGAAGCGCAAGATAATCGGCCACACCTTCATTGAAGTGTTTGATGCCGAGGCCACTAAAATTAAGGACGTTAACTGGTTAGCGCAGGGCACTATCTATCCGGATGTCATTGAATCCGCTGCTGCCAAGACTGGTAAAGCCCATGTCATCAAGTCCCATCACAATGTGGGCGGATTACCTGAAGACATGGAAATGAAGCTTGTTGAACCACTGCGTGAGTTATTTAAAGACGAAGTACGTAAGATCGGCCTGGAATTGGGGTTGCCTTATGACATGGTCTACCGTCACCCCTTCCCGGGACCTGGCCTGGGAGTGCGTATTCTGGGTGAGGTGAAGAAAGAGTATGCAGATATTCTACGGCTGGCAGACGCTATCTTTATTGAGGAGTTACACCGTGCAGACCTTTACCACAAAACCTCCCAGGCATTTGCAGTTTTCCTGCCGGTGAAGTCTGTCGGGGTGGTTGGGGATGCCCGGCGCTATGAGTACGTGATTGCGCTTCGAGCGGTAGAAACTATCGACTTTATGACGGCACGTTGGGCGCATCTTCCTTATGACATGTTGGAGAAAGTGTCGAACCGGATTATAAATGAAATCTCCGGCGTATCGCGAGTGACTTATGACGTTTCTTCCAAGCCACCTGCTACCATTGAGTGGGAATAAACAAAGGTCGAATTAGGGTTAAGCGTAGACGGTGAGCGCTGGTTTGAATAATGTTGCTTTGACTGACGAAGCATGGATGCGCGAAGCTCTATGCTATGCCCGGCAGGCCGGGGAGCAGGGTGAGGTACCGGTCGGAGCAGTCGTGGTGAAAGACGATAAGCTGCTGTCTTTTGGTTGGAACCAACCTGTCGGATCACAGGATCCGACAGCACATGCTGAAGTCTGTGCCTTGCGCCGGGCCTGTGATGCGGTTGGTAACTATCGGATCCCTGGGGCGACTTTATATGTCACTCTGGAACCCTGCGTTATGTGTCTCGGAGCAATGGTTCATGCACGAGTCTCTCGCCTGGTGTTTGGAGCTGTAGAGCCCAAGGCGGGAGCGGTCCTCAGTCAGGCCAGGCTTTTACAGGATCACCCCTTTAACTGGACAATCGAAGTTGAGTCCGGCGTTCTGGGTAAAGAGTGTTCGCAGGTGATTAGTGAATTTTTTGCACGAAGAAGAGCGCAGCAGAAATTGCAGAAAAAATAGATCTGTGACTGGTATAGAATTGATAAGATATGTAATTTGCAACGTTAGTCAGTTGTGCTGAAGTTAGTTGAGTTTAAAAGGAACTAAGGATTGGGTATGAAGGTATTAGTGACAGGTGGGGCTGGTTACATAGGCAGCCATGTGGTGCGACAGCTGGGCGAAGCAGGCCACGATATTGTGGTTTTCGATAACCTCTCCACCGGATATCCCTGGGCGGTCACCTACGGCGAACTGGTAGTCGGTGATCTTGCCGATCCTGAAGCTCTGGGAGATCTGTTTTCCAAACACCAGTTTGAAGCTGTTCTTCACTTCGCTGCCAGTATTGTGGTGCCTGAATCCGTTGAGAACCCTCTTAAGTACTATTCAAACAATACCCGCAATACGCTACATCTCTTGGCCAAGATACAGGAGCATAAAGTACCTCATATGGTGTTCTCGTCAACCGCTGCTGTATACGGTATGCCTGAAGAAGAGGTGATTACCGAGTTCACCCCTCTCGCTCCAATCAATCCGTATGGCGCGTCGAAAATGATGAGCGAGCGGATGATTCAGGATTTGGCCTTTGCCACTGGGCTGAAGTACACCATATTGCGCTACTTTAATGTTGCCGGGGCGGACCTTGAAAGTCGTATTGGGCAATCAACACCAGCTGCCACTCATCTGATTAAGGTGGCCTGTGAGTGTGTGCAGGGGCTGCGTGAAGGCATGAAAGTTTTCGGTACTGATTATGATACCCGGGACGGTACCTGTATACGTGACTACATTCATGTTGATGACCTGGCTAAAGCTCATGTAATGGCGCTTGACTATATGCGTAACGGCGGTACCTCCGAGATTCTGAATTGTGGATACGGGCGTGGCTTTACGGTTAAGGAAGTGATCAGCATGGTGAAACAAGTGGCGGCTATGGATTTTCCAGTCGAAGAGGTTGAGCGTCGTGCAGGTGATCCGGGTGCCTTGATTGCTGCCAATAACAAGATTAAGAAAGTGCTGGGCTGGGTGCCCGATCATGATGATCTGAAAGTGATCGTTAAGTCGGCACTTGATTGGGAGGCGGCTCTTAAAGGCCGTCGCGTAAGTTTCTAGGTTAGGTACATGCTTCTAAGGTAAGTACTAGTTTCTAAGTTAAATACAAGTTTCTAAGTTAAATAGTCGATCACTGAATAATAAATGGGTTAGTGAATCGAACAATTTCTTTGATTTGAGAAATAGGCAATAAGCGTATGAAGATCACGATTTTTGGAACAGGCTATGTAGGGTTGGTCACGGGAGCATGTCTGGCAGATGTTGGTCACCATGTGCTGTGCATGGATGTGGACCAGGCCAAGATTGATAACCTTAAAAATGGGATAATTCCGATCTATGAGCCTGGCCTGGAGCCGATCGTCAAGCACAACCACGAGGCTGGTCGGCTATTGTTTACGACTGATCCTGAAGAAGCCGTTTCTTTTGGTAGTCTGCAGTTTATTGCTGTCGGTACACCGCCTGATGAAGATGGGTCGGCAGACCTGCAATATGTATTGGCGGTAGCCAAAACCATCGGTAAGTATATGACCGATTACAAGGTCGTGGTTGATAAATCCACTGTCCCTGTCGGAACAGGTGACAAGGTTTATAAAGCTGTTGCCGATGAGCTTGCTGTGCGCAACGAAAGTTTTACCTTTGATGTGGTGTCAAACCCAGAGTTCCTGAAAGAAGGGGATGCGGTAGGAGACTTCATGAAACCTGATCGTATAGTGATCGGCGCAGGCAGTGAAAAAGCTATAGAAGTTATGCGTGAAGTTTATGAGCCGTTCAATCGTAACCATGATCGTATGGTAGTGATGGATGTGCGCTCTGCTGAGCTGACCAAATATGCAGCCAATGCCATGCTGGCAACCAAAATTAGCTTTATGAACGAGATCGCAAACCTGGCTGAACGTCTGGGTGCGGATATCGAAGAAGTGCGTAAGGGGATTGGTTCAGATCCTCGAATCGGTTACCACTTTATTTACCCAGGTTGCGGGTATGGCGGTTCCTGCTTTCCCAAAGATGTAAAAGCATTAGTGCAAACATCAACTGAAATCGACTATGAAGCCACTTTGCTTAAGTCGGTTGAAGCGGTTAATGATCTTCAGAAGACGGCGCTGTTTAATAAAATGAAGGCCCACTACGGTGATCTGAAAGGGAAAGTTATTGCGCTTTGGGGGCTGTCATTTAAGCCTAATACCGATGATATGCGTGAAGCTTCCAGCCGGGTGTTGATGGAATCGCTATGGCAAGCCGGTGCTTCTGTGCAGGCCTTTGATCCTGAGGCGATGGATGAGACTCAGCGCCTGTATGGTGATCAAAGCACGTTGACCCTTTGTGGCACCAAAGAGCAGGCTCTTAAGGGTGCGGATTGCCTGGTGATCTGCACCGAATGGAAGGAATTCAGGTCACCGGATTTCGACGTTATCCAGAACGCATTGGCAGAACGGGTAATATTCGATGGCCGTAATCTCTACGATCCAGAGCGGATGGAAGGTAAAGGCTTCCAGTATTACGGGATCGGTCGCGGACTGAGTGTGAAAAAGTTTTAATCATCCGGGGGGGAGGTGGTCCTGCTTTTAACCCGCTTAATTAAAATGTGCTCGTGGGTTACCTTTCGCAGGTGTCAAGGAGGTGGGAGTGTTTGAGTTGCATGAGCGTTTGGCGGCAGATTGTTTCTGCTTGGGAGACTTCCCGGCAAGTCGCTTGTTGTTGATGAATGACACTCACTACCCCTGGTACATTCTGGTGCCCAGGTTTGAGGGTGCTCGTGAGCTGTATCTCCTGCCGGAGGGCGACCAGCTGCAGGTGTTGCGAGAGTCCTCTCTGCTTAGCCGTGTCATTATGAGTCATCATGCCGGGCATAAGCTTAATGTGGCCGCCTTGGGAAACATGGTGCCTCAGCTGCATATTCATCATATCGTTCGCTTCCCGCAGGATGCTGCATGGCCTGGTCCGGTGTGGGGGAAGGTTGCTGCAGAGCCTTACCTCTCCAAGGATGTTGGAAGTATGCAGCAGTCTCTTGCGGCGGCGATGCAAGGAGCTGAAATTGAATTTCAGGCTTCGCATCTACTGCCTTGAGCTTCGAGGCTCCAGGGGGAAGGATTAAGATTGCTTGCTACGCTCCTGTCTTGCCCCTAACAAAATTAGCTTAAGTTGACCTGTTAGCCTGCTTTTCAGGTACTCGATGTCCTTATCCGGATTGTCAAGGGCCTCTGTGCCGCCGTTAAAGACAAGGATGACCATGGCTTCTGCCGCAAGGCTGGGCTGTTTGAGTGTCTTATCTGTACCTTTCCCAAAGCGTGTTAAGTCGGCCGTCAGTTCTGCAATGAAGTGTTGAATTTCGGCTTGAATGGCACTTCGGAACCTCACTGATACTCCATTTCTTTCCCGTAAAAGCAAGCGAAAAAGATTGGGGTTGTCGGTCAGGAACTCAAAAAAGGTTTCCAGAGAAGTTTCGATAACCCCTCCTTCTTTGGCGACTCTTTGCCGAGCCTGGCGCATCAACTGCCGTAGTGCAACGCCGGCTTCGTCAACAAGGGCCAGTCCCAGCTCTTCAAGATCATGAAAGTGTCGATAGAAAGAGGTGGGGGCAATGCCGGCTTCCCTGGCCACCTCCCTTAGGCTAAGACTGGAAAAATTTTTGTCGTGTTCCAGCTGATTTAGGGCGGCATCCATTAAGGCCTGGCGAGTTCGGCGTTTTTGTTCAGCGCGTGGTTTCAATGACCTGTGAGCCTTCTTAGTATGAGTTCCATTTTTAAGTGCTGTTTTGGGTGATTTTCAAAGGTATCGAGAGACATTCTCGTCGGCTAGTTATTTCATATATTTAGTGAAATGCCTTCTGTTACTGTTTTCCAGCATGATTTTAAAGCCTGATATTATGCCTGCTGTCCAAAGCTTATCTTGAATGGCTCCATATTAATGCAATCCCAGCCATCCTGACTTCCACTACCGGCAAACCTGTGCATTGTCGCACGCTAGGGTGCTTTGGGACTGCTTTTAACGAAAAATATGGATATAATACAGCGCCTTTTTGCGGGCGTCGGTTTTGTTCGAGGGCTAAAAGCCGCAATCTGACGAGCATGCCGGAAAGCAGCCGTGGCGTAAGTTATTAATATTTTGTTTAAAGATACTGTTTTTATTGAGATCAGATTCCAAATTTGGGCAGAGGTTAAGAAGAAATGCCGATTTACGAGTATGTATGTAAAGCGTGTGGATTCGAGAAAGATGTTCTCCAGAGTATGAGCGAGGCGCCACTAACCGACTGCCCCAAGTGTCAGAAACCAGAATTCAGCAAAATGATTTCAGCACCAAGCTTCAGGCTAAAAGGCAGCGGCTGGTACGAAACTGACTTTAAGACCGGCAAAAAGAAGAATCTGGCAGGGGAAAGTACGGCCGGTAATTCAACAGCAACCAATACAGATAGCGGTACTGCTTCAAAGTCCGTTTCGTAAATCTGCTGAGTAGGGTCTGAGAGCCTTAACACAAACTAAATTCATAGCGACTGATGGATATCGGTCAGCCAATAGAAAGTTAATAACAGGATTAGATTATGCGCAGTCATTATTGTGGGGCCATCAATGAGTCTCATATCGGTCAGGAAATAACCCTTTGTGGTTGGGTTCACCGTCGCAGAGATCATGGTGGGGTCATTTTCCTTGATCTGAGAGATCGTGATGGCATTGCTCAAATCGTTGTCGATCCTGATACACCGGAAGCCTTTGGTCTCGCAGATAAGGCCCGTAGCGAATATGTTATTCAGCTCAAGGGCCGTGTGCGTCCACGCCCTGAAGGCACCACTAATGCCGACATGCCTACCGGTATGGTCGAAGTATTAGGGAAAGAGCTGGAAATTCTGAGTGTCGCGCAAACCCCGCCTTTTCCTTTGGACGACTATGTCGATGTTGGTGAAGACGTCCGTCTGCGCTATCGGTATATGGACCTGCGTCGTCCTGAAATGCTGAACAAGTTGCGATTTCGCTCCAAAGTAACCAGTTATATTCGTAACTTCCTGGACGGTAATGGTTTTCTGGATGTTGAAACACCTATTCTGACCCGTGCCACCCCCGAAGGTGCCCGCGATTATCTGGTGCCAAGCCGTACCCATGAAGGCTGCTTCTTTGCGTTGCCTCAGTCTCCTCAGTTGTTTAAGCAATTGCTGATGATGTCCGGGTTTGACCGCTACTATCAGATCGCCAAATGTTTCCGTGACGAAGACCTGCGTGCGGATCGCCAGCCTGAATTTACCCAGGTGGATATCGAAACGTCCTTCCTTGACGAAAATGCCATCATGTCCATTACCGAAAAAATGGTGCGTGACATGTTCAAGGATCTGCTAAACATTGAATTGCCGGACTTCCCGCGAATCACTTTTGCTGAAGCCATGAAGAAATATGGGTCTGATAAACCGGATTTGCGTATTCCACTTGAGCTGACAGACGTTGACGATTTGTTGAAGGACGTTGAATTCAAAGTATTCAGTGGTCCCGCAAATGATCCACGCAGCCGTGTTGCCGCGCTACGTCTGCCAAACGGTGGTGTGTTGTCCCGTAAGCAGATTGACGACTATACCAAGTTTGTCGGAATTTACGGTGCCAAGGGGCTGGCATACATCAAGATCAATGATCTGTCGCAGGGTATTGAAGGTCTGCAATCACCCATACTCAAATTTATTCCGGAAGATGCCGTGAAACTGATTCTGGATCGTGTACAGGCCCAGACCGGCGATATCGTTTTCTTCGGTGCTGACAAAACTACCGTTGTGAATGAGGCTTTGGGCGCTCTGCGGGTTAAGTTGGGGCATGATCTGGAGTTGTTCGAATCTACCTGGGCACCTTGCTGGGTTGTTGACTTTCCCATGTTTGAACAGGATGGCGAAGGTGGCTGGACAGCGATTCACCATCCGTTCACAGCACCTTCCTGCTCAGTTGAAGATCTTAAAGATAACCCAGAAACCGCACTTTCCCGTGCCTATGACATGGTATTGAACGGCACAGAGCTTGGTGGTGGATCCATTCGTATCCATGATGCGGCCATGCAGGCCTCTGTGCTCGAAATTCTTGGTGTTGGCGAAGAAGAGGCCAGAGATAAGTTTGGCTTCCTGTTGGATGCACTGAAATTTGGCTGTCCTCCACATGGTGGTTTGGCGTTTGGTCTGGACCGTCTGGTGATGCTGATGACAGGTGCGCAGTCCATTCGGGAAGTGATTGCATTTCCGAAGACTCAAAGCGCAATGTGTATGCTGACGCAAGCGCCGGGTGAGGTTGATTCTCGTCAGCTGCGTGATTTGAATATTCGCGTGCGCAAGAAAGAGTCAGCCGGCTGATTCAGCTTATTTCAGGTGTTTAGTAAAATATCCAGATAGAAAGAAAGTGGTAAAAAGTTAACGGAGTTATTTGATGGCGGGGCACAGTAAATGGGCCAATATCAAGCACCGTAAAGCGGCTCAAGACGCCAAACGGGGCAAGATATTTACCAAAATTATCCGTGAAATCACAGTAGCCGCTAAAAGCGGCGGGGTTCCTGAAGACAATCCCCGACTGCGTCTTGTTATCGACAAGGCGCTTGCTGTGAACATGAAAAAAGATACGATCGACAAAGCTATACAGCGCGGTGTTGGTGCCGGAGATGGCGACAACTATGATGAGCTTACCTATGAGGGGTATGGCCCTAATGGCGTGGCAGTCTATGTTGAAGTCATGACCGACAATCGCAATCGCACAGTGGCTGAGGTGCGCCATGCATTTACCAAGTATGGCGGCAATCTGGGAACAGACGGCTCAGTGGCATATCTGTTCAGCAAGCAGGGAATTATTTTATTTCCACCGGATGTCGATGAAGACGGAGTTATTGAAGTGGCTTTGGAGGCGGGTGCTGAAGATGTGATCAGCAATGATGACGGTTCGGTGGAAGTTCAAGCATCGGCAGAAAACTATTCTGAAGTTAAAGCGGCATTAATAGCTGCTGGTTTTCAGCCGGAATCTGCAGAAATTTCCATGGTGCCGGCGACCACGGTTAGTTTGGATGCTGAATCGGCAGAGCAGGTTTTAAAAATTGTCGACGTGCTTGAAGATCTGGATGATGTTCAGAATGTCTACACCAATGCCGATATTCCAGATGAAATGATGGAGATAATCGGCGCCTGAGGGAGCTTTCACGTCCCAGCAGCTATAAGTCTGAGACAGCACCTAGTATGATGCGGGCGAGTAAGATTGGTCATGGTGGCTTATCTGCTCGCCTTTTTTGTTTCCGAGATGGCGTCCTTCAGATATTTTCAGTAGACCTGTGATCCTGAAAGACCACCTGCTGATATAAGTAGATTCATGATAAGAGTGTTAGGTATAGATCCGGGGTCCCGGTTGACAGGCTATGGCATCATCGAATGGCAGGGTGGCAAGCCGGAATATATTGCCAGCGGCTGTATACGTGTGACGGGTGAAGATCTGGCCGAAAAGCTGCGCTGTATCTATCACGGTATAACTCAGGTGATAGAAATGTATGCCCCTATGGATTCGGCAATAGAGCAGGTGTTTATGGCTCGTAATGCTGACTCTGCCTTGAAGCTGGGGCAGGCCAGGGGTGCGGCAATACTGGCAATGGCTAATCAGGGATTGCCGGTGGCAGAATACTCGGCCAAGAAAGTGAAGCAGTCCGTTGTTGGGAAAGGTAATGCAGAAAAGTGGCAGGTGCAGCATATGGTGCAGTCACTTTTACGATTGTCGGCTAAGCCTCAGGCGGATGCGGCGGATGCACTGGCAATCGCGCTTTGTCATCTGCATACACAACAAAGCCTTATCAAAATTGGCTCCGGCTCTGGTAGTCGCCGCGGACGTATCAGTTAGATCAAAAATTAGTGACAAGGTTTATTTGCAATGATCGGTAAGCTTACGGGGAAATTGTTAGAGAACACGCCGCCATTTCTTTTGCTGGATGTAAATGGTGTGGGGTACGAAGTAGAAGTGCCTTTGTCGGTGCTGGGTGACTTGCCCAGGCTGGGTGAGGCATGTTCGCTGTACACGCACTTTGTGGTCCGTGAAGATGCCCAACTGCTTTACGGATTTGCCCAGCGTAAAGAGCGTGAGTTATTTCGTCTGCTGCTCAAGGTGAATGGGGTTGGTCCGAAACTGGCAACAGCCATTTTATCGCATATGAATGCAGAGGAGTTTGTCTACTGTGTGAAAGCAGACGATCTGGTGCGGTTGACTAAAATGCCGGGCGTTGGCAAGAAAACGGCTGAAAGGCTGTTGATAGAAATGCGTGATCGGCTTAAATCCTGGGGGGAGAGTCCCACCGTGGGTGCAGAAACCTTGCCACTATCTTCGGCAAGGTCCGCAACGACAGGGATTGAAGAAGCAGAGCAGGCGTTGCTGGCACTTGGCTACAAGCCTCAGGAAGCCAGTCGCGCGATCAGTGCTGTCCATGAGGAAGGATTGGAAAGGGATGAGCTGATCAGGCGGGCCCTTAAAAGTATGGTAAAAGGCTAATAGCCAAGTTATGATGGCTGCAATTTTACTGTCTATATAACCACTATTTATTCATGATCGAAGCAGATCACATTCATTCAGATCGCCTGATTTCTCCTGCTGCCAGTCTGGGCGAGGAGTCGCAGGATCGGGCTATTCGCCCAAAAAGACTTGAAGATTATGTTGGGCAGCCTCAGGTTCGCGAGCAGATGGAGATATTCATCAATGCTGCTCGGGGCAGGAGTGAAGCGCTTGATCATACCTTAATTTTTGGTCCCCCCGGTCTCGGCAAAACGACACTAGCAAATATTATTGCCAATGAAATGGGTGTCTCAATCAAGACTACCTCTGGCCCTGTGCTTGAAAAAGCAGGTGACCTGGCTGCGTTACTGACCAATCTTGAGCCGCATGATGTGTTGTTTATTGATGAAATTCACCGGCTCAGTGCGGTTGTTGAAGAAGTTCTTTATCCTGCAATGGAAGATTACCAGCTTGACATTATGATTGGAGAGGGTCCCGCTGCGCGTTCCATCAAGCTTGATTTGCCGCCCTTTACCCTGGTGGGTGCAACGACTCGTGCCGGGTTGCTCACCAGTCCGCTACGAGATCGATTCGGCATTGTGCAGCGCCTGGAATTTTATTCGGTGGCGGATCTGAGTCATATCGTTAAGCGTTCTGCCCAGTTGCTCGGAGTGGAGCTGGAAGATGCAGGTGCTGCGGAGATAGCGCGACGCTCCCGGGGGACTCCGCGAATCGCCAACCGCCTCCTGAGAAGGGTGCGGGACTATGCTGAAGTGAAAGGCGATGGCATTATCAAAGACCAGATTGCAGATCAGGCCCTTAACATGCTGAATGTGGATCTGCATGGTTTTGATCATATGGATCGTCGGCTGTTGCTTGCTATTGTTGAGAAGTTTAATGGTGGGCCTGTGGGAGTGGAAAACCTGGCTGCGGCCATTGGCGAAGAAAGAGGCACTATAGAAGATGTCGTGGAACCCTTTTTGATTCAACAGGGTTTTCTCATGCGAACACCTCGAGGGCGAGTGGCCACACAGCTTTGCTACACCCACTTTGGCCTCACCATGCCTGACTGAGATATTTCATGATATTGTTAAGTTGTCGATGTAACATGCTGGCCAGAATGACCTTTTATTAGTTATATCGGCTACCTTTGTTAAGGGAATTTAATGCCCCATCTCTCGTTTTGCTGGCCCGTAAGAGTTTATATTGAGGACACTGACGCCGGCGGTATTGTTTTTTATGCCAATTACCTGCGGTTTATGGAGAGGGCGCGGACTGAATGTATCCGGCATTTGGGTTTCCCGCGACTTGAAACCATCGATCCGAAGGTTCAGTTTGTCGTTCACAGTCTTAGTCTGCGTTATCATCAGCCGGCGAGGCTGGATGATCAATTGTCTGTCAGTGCAGATATTGAGACCTTCGGTAGAACCTATATTCAATTCAAGCAGGAAGTGCGTAACGCTATTACGGAGCAACTGTTGGTTGAAGGCAGTATTAAGGTGGCATGTATTGGTAATGCTACTTTCAAGCCTAAGAGGCTTGCCACTGAATTACTGGACGCGATCCGCCAAGCAGGTGAGTAGAAACAGATTTTAAAAGGTCACATTTTTTCCACGTGATTTTGATTGAATAGCATGTCCATTGTGAAAACACTTTTGCTGCTCTAGCGGCAGTGGTTGCATGAAAGAATATCTATGTCTAGATCAAAAAATGTATAAAGGAGTTTATCTGTGCAAGATAAATTGTCAGTTTGGGAGCTGATTGCTAACGCCAGCTTTATCGTTCAATTAGTAATGTTGGCTTTGATTCTGGCCTCTGTTGTGTCTTGGGCCATTATTTTTCAGCGTGCCAAGGTGTTTGGATTGGCAAGAAAAGCTGCAGCAAAATTCGAAGACCGGTTCTGGTCCGGCATGGATCTGAATCAACTCTATCGGGAAGCCAGCGCGGCACCGAATCCGAATAGTGGAATGGAGCATATCTTTCGATCCGGATTCAAAGAGTTTTCAAGACTACGGCAGCAACAGGGTGTTGATCGTGATGCGCTGATGGAAGGCACTCAGAGAGCTATGCGGGTTGCTATGTCGCGGGAATTGGACAGACTGGAAGCTCATTTGTCGTTCCTCGCCACCGTTGGATCCACCAGTCCTTATATCGGCTTGTTCGGTACCGTATGGGGAATCATGAATTCGTTTCGCGGATTGGCTCAAATGCAGCAAGCCACCATAGCGACAGTGGCGCCTGGAATATCCGAGGCACTGATCGCCACAGCCATGGGGCTGTTTGCTGCAATTCCCGCAGTTATTGCGTTCAACCGTTTCTCTGCTAAATCTGATTATCTGGCGAATTCATTCCAGACGTTTGCAGATGAGTTTTCGAGTATTTTGCATCGCAAGGTGCATTCATCCAACGGATAAGTTGGAGGTAAATCGTGGTACCCTTTCAGCGCTTTAAGCGCAAACCCATGTCTGACATCAATGTAGTTCCCTACATTGATGTCATGCTGGTGTTACTCATTATTTTTATGGTGACGGCCCCTATGTTAATGCAGGGGGTTGATGTGGATCTTCCACAAACCGACAGTGACCCACTGCAGGTTTCACCGGATAAGCCTCCGCTTATAGTCTCTATTGATGCCTTTGGCGCTTATTATTCAGAGGTTGGTGATGAACGCTCCAAGCCTCTTGAATTGGGTGAGCTGATAAATCAGGTGCGTACCGTCCGTGAAGAGAATCCTGCACTTCTGGTTCTTGTCAGAGGTGATCGTAATGTTTCCTATGGGGCTGTAGTCGGGCTGATGGCGGCGTTGAAAGAGACCGGTGTCGGCAATGTCGGGTTGATCACGGAAACACCATGAAGCTACTTAAGTTTGTAAACTTGTTAAAGATAGAAACAGGAAGTCGCTAGTTATATGGCACGTACTGTTTTTAAAAAAGATCAATACTTTGGGCCTGTCGTCTTTTCTTTTGTGCTGCACGTTGGGTTCGCTGCTCTTGCCTTTATCAGTTGGCCGACTCTTTCAACACCTGAGCCTATACAGCCGCATTTGCAGGCGATCATTGTTGACGATGACATGCTTAGGCAGATGCAAAACAGTCAGCCGAAGCCCGAACCCGAGCAGGTTAAGCCTGAAGTTGCTCCAGTTAAGCCAAAGCCAGATGAGGAAGACGCCTCAAGGAGAAAAATGGAAGAGGCTCGCAAGCGTGCTGAAGAATCCAAGAAAGCCGCTGCGGCAGAAAAGAAAAAGCAGGAAGCTATCGCACTGAAAAAAAAACAGGAAGCCGACAAGAAAAAACAGGACGAGTTGAAAAAGCAGCAACAGGCTGAAAAGGAAAAGCAGCAGGCTGAAGCCAAGCGAATGGCTGAGCAAAAGAAGAAAGAGGAACAACGTAAGCTGGCAGAAGAGAAGAAGCGTCAGGAAGAAGAGCAACGACGCGAAGCTGAGCGACTTAAAGCGCTGGAGCAGAAGCTCATCGAAGAACGTGAAAGAGCCAAAGCTGAAAAAGCCCGCCAGGAAGAGCTTGCCTTACAGCAGCAGGCTTTGCAGCTAGAGCAAATGATGCAGCAGCAGGCTCAGCAGGATGCTGCTGCTAAACAGTTGCAACAGGATCAAACGGAGCTGGAGCGATATCGGGCTCTGATTGATAAAGCGATTAGAGACAGATGGTTTGATCGGAGTGATTTTGTAGGTTTGGTAGCTCACATCAAGCTTAAATTACTGCCGACGGGAGAGCTGCAGACTGCCACTATAGTCAAATCCAGTGGTAAAAAGGCGTTTGATCAGTCAGCCTTGAGTGCTGCACATGCCGTAAAAAGATACCCCGTTCCCAGTAATAGTCGACTCTTTGAAAAAGAGTTCAGGAACATAACATTAGTTTTCAGGCCGCAATAAGGGTTGATATGTTGCAGGTAAAAATGATGCGTTGGGTGTTCGCGATGTTGGTCGTTTGGGCCAGTCTCGGTGCGCGCGCAGACTTGGTGATTGAGATAACTCAGGGTGTCCGCGGTGCGTTGCCGATGGCCGTAGTTCCGTTTTCTAATAAATCTGGTCAGGCACTGACTGAAGATGTTGCCCAGATAGTGGCAGATGATCTTCAGCGTAGTGGTGATTTTGAGCCGTTGTCCAAATCCAGCATGCTTAGCCTGCCGGGGAAAGGGGAAGATATTTATTTTCGTGACTGGTCAATCTTGGGGCAGCGCTATGTGTTGGTCGGCACCATCACTTATGACGCGGCTTCTCAAACCTATAAAACCCAGTACGAACTTTATGATGTTCAATCGCAGCAACGTTTATTAGGGAAAGTTATAGCAGGCCGCTCAAGTCAGTTAAGGGATATGGCCCATGCCATAGCTGACGCCGTCTATGAGGCGTTGACTGGTACACCAGGAGTTTTCTCCACCAAGATCGCTTATGTCACCCTGGAGCAAAGTAAGAATAAGACGCTTTATAAATTGGAAGTGGCCGATGCGGACGGCAGACGTTCCAGGGAAATGTTTAAATCGTCCATGCCGGTTATTTCCCCGGCTTGGTCGCCGGATGCTAAGAAACTGGCTTATGTGTCCTTTGAATCAGGGCGCCCGGCCGTGTTTATACAGGACTATGCCTCGGGTGTGCGGACTTTGGTCTCCTCTTATACTGGCCTGAACAGTGCGCCGGCCTGGAGTCCTGATGGTGGCAAACTGGCAATGACTCTCTCCAGAGATGGCAACCCTGAGATCTATGTGTTGGATATGCGGACCAATAATCTGCGCAGGCTTACTGATCACTGGGCCATCGATACCGAGCCGGCTTTTTCGCCAGACGGACACTCCATCGTGTTTACTTCAGACCGGGGCGGCGGCCCTCAGGTATACTTGATGGATGTGAATGGTGGCTCGCCAAGGAGGTTAACCTTTGAAGGTAGATATAATGCACGTCCTCGCTTCAGTTTAGACGGCAAGACGATATACTATGTACACCAGCATAGCGGATTTAATGTCGCCGCACTAAATATGGACAGCGGACAGACTCAGATACTAACTGAAACAGAGATGGATGAATCTCCCAGTGTCGCGCCCAATGGAAGTATGATAATTTATGCAACCCAGAGACAAGGTAAAGGTGTGTTAGCGGTCGTCGGGATCAACTCGGGATCAAAATATACCTTGCCTGCCCAGTTCGGAGATGTGCGGGAACCAGCTTGGTCTCCGTATATAAAAAGATAAAACAAGCCAATAGATATTAAGGAAATACCATGAATGTTCTGAGTGTTCGTAACATCCTTGCTTTAGTGTTCGCCGCCTTTATTGTGACGGGTTGTGCCTCAACCTCTAACACAGACGGTACTGAAACTGCGCAGATGGAAGATACCAGTGGCAGTGATGCCAGCGCTACCCCCATGGGTAACGACAGCGGTATGAGCGAAGCTGAAATGGCTGAAAAGCAAAGAATGGCCGAGCAGGAAGCTCGTGATGCTGAAGCAGCTGCTTTACGCGAAGTTCGCGTGTTCTACTTCGATTTCGATAAGTCTACCGTGAAGCCTGAGTCTCGTACTTATCTGGACGCACATGCTGTATTCCTGGCAGCTAATCCAAATGTGGGTGTTGTATTAAACGGCTACGCCGATGAGCGTGGAACCAAAGAATACAACCTGGCATTAGGCGAGCGTCGTGCCAAGGCAGTTCAGGACTACCTGCGTTTTAAAGGTGTTTCCCTGGCACAGATGGAAACTGTGAGCTTTGGTGAAGAGTTCCCGGCTGACAATGGTCATGACGAAGCAGCTTGGACTAAAAACCGTCGCGTTGTTGTTGAGTACAAGTAACTGTTGTTGAGTACAGATAACTGTTGTTAAGTACAGATAACTATTGTCGAGCACAGGTAACTGTAGCTTGGCGAAAGTGATAATTGAGTGGTTATAGATCGATTAATGAATTCATCTATTAGACGATCCATTGTCAGCCCGACCCTGACTGCCCTTGTGGCAGTTTTGGTCGGGCTGCTTGCTTCGCAATCAAGTTTTGCGGCGCAGGCAAGTCCGGTGTTGCAGGTATCCCAGAGCGGTTCTTCCTCAACGAATTCCGATGTATCCTCTGACTTATATTTTCTTGTGCAACAACTGCAGCAAGAGGTCAGGGAGCTCAGAGGGAAAGTCGAGGAGCTGCAATATCAGGTTGAACAATCTAAAAAGCAGGAACGCGATCGCTACGTTGATCTTGATCGCCGTATCCTTGAGCTCCGTAAAGAGCTTGATGCCGCTCCTCCAAAGGCTGCGGTTTCGACTGGTGGCAATACGGCAGCCGTTATCGCTCCTCCCCCATCTGATACCACTGCCGCTGCACCTCCCAGTGAAGCAGAAAACAATACTTATAATGCGGCTTATGATCTTATAAAGCAGCGAAAATATGATGAGGCCGTTAATGCGCTACATGCATTCATCAAGCAGTATCCAGACTCTCAGCTCGCTGCCAATGCCTATTACTGGTTAGGGGAAGTATATCTAGTTATTCCCAAGCTGGAGCAGGCGCGTCAGTCCTTCATCGTGGTGATCGGTAAGTATCCACAGCACCGTAAAGCGCCTGATGCCTTTTATAAGCTAGGGGTGACATACGACCGTCTTGGCCAGAAAGATGAGGCACGCAAGTACCTTGAGCAGACGATCAGCCGTTTTCCGCAAAGTGCTTCGGCAAATCTTGCCAAAGACTATCTGAAACAGATTTAGGTTGATTTGGATTGTATTAAGATCCCTTTGAATTTAGTGGATTTTAATGTGCTGTTTGCGGCCATTTTTGTCTATGTAATGAGTTGTAAAAAACCTCTTGTTATTTTCTCAGAAATCCGTACTATATGCGCCTCGTTTGGGTCGTTAGCTCAGTTGGTAGAGCAGTTGGCTTTTAACCAATTGGTCGAAGGTTCGAATCCTTCACGACCCACCATTCTTTTAAATCCAGAGACTTAAGGTCGCTGGTTATGATCTGAGAAGCCTGGTGGAGTGTTAAATATCCCCGGGGTGGCAGGTCGCAATACAGGTTATTGGGTCGTTAGCTCAGTTGGTAGAGCAGTTGGCTTTTAACCAATTGGTCGAAGGTTCGAATCCTTCACGACCCACCATTAATCTATAAAAAAAGAGGCTTAGGCCTCTTTTTTTATGCCTTTTTTTTATCGCTTATTCGAATTGAAATGCGCGCCTGTGGGCACTAATTGGCCTATAATTTCGGTCCGAAAATAGTGTATTGACTCTGGAGAAGCGTTAAATTGTCTTTAGAGTAATTGTATTGGAATGTTGGAAATGAATAGTTTAAGTGATCGCATACTGGTTCAGGAGCATCTTGCTAGAGAGCATGAGCCCGCGCAGTTGAGTGAAGAGAAGAAAAGGGAATTGGTGGCCCAGATAAAAACGCTTTTGGTGCAGGAAGATGCAGCTATCGTAGCTCACTACTATACAGATCCTGTGATACAGGCGCTTGCAGAGGAGACAGGTGGCTGCGTGGCAGACAGCCTGGAAATGGCAAGATTCGGTAATCAGCACCCGGCTTCCACGTTGATCGTCTGTGGCGTCAGGTTTATGGGGGAAACTGCCAAAATCCTGAATCCCGAAAAGACTGTGTTAATGCCTACGCTTGAGGCGACCTGTTCGTTGGATATAGGATGTCCGGTCGATGAGTTTTCAGCGTTCTGCGATCAGCATCCTGAGCGTAAAGTTGTTGTCTATGCTAACACCTCTGCTGCTGTAAAGGCTCGGGCTGACTGGGTTGTCACCTCCAGTATCGCGCTGGATATAGTTGAGTACCTTCATGACCAGGGTGAAAAGTTGATTTGGGCACCTGATAAGCATCTCGGTGACTATGTGCAAAGGCAAACCCGAGCCGATATGTTGCTCTGGGACGGGGCCTGTATTGTGCATGAAGAATTCAAGGCTAAAGGCTTGCAGGACCTGCAGCAGTTGTATCCTGACGCTATGGTGCTGGTTCATCCGGAGTCCCCAGCCGCAGTGGTGGAAATGGCAGATGTCGTGGGTTCCACTTCTCAGCTGATTAAGGCGGTGCAGGAATCGGATAAGCAGGCGTTCATTGTGGCTACAGACGCAGGCATATTCTATAAAATGCAGCAATTAGCGCCCACAAAAACCTTGATCGAAGCTCCTACGGCAGGTAAGGGTGCCGCCTGTCGTAGCTGTGCGCATTGCCCCTGGATGGCGATGAATGGTCTTGAAAATTTGCGTGATGTGCTTTCAGCTAAATCACAGGAAGTTATCGTCGATGCCGAGATTCGATTGAAGGCATTGGTCCCTTTACAAAGGATGCTCGACTTTTCCAAAGAAAGACGGGTAGTGCTGAAGGGTAATGCCTGATCTTCCCTTCTGTGGCGCGGCATCGCCTAAGTGCTGCGCTGAGTTGGTGGCAGCATGGTGTGATTAATCGTCTTAAGGCTTAGAATTTGAACCCTTCGCCGGCAGCGTTGAATTCTTTCATGCGGTTTTTGATGATCAGTGTTTGTTGGTAGTTGCCTTCCGCTTTGCTCAGCGCCTGCCGCAGTTGCTGAGTTGCCCTGCCGATGTCGCCCTTCAAATAAAAGTACTCAGCCCTGGCTTGATGCAATTCTACAATGGAGCCCGCTTGCCCGTGAACTTCAGCAAGGTTGTACCAGAGATCTGGTTCGCTGCTGTAACGCTGGCTCAAACGTTGCAGAATTTCTTCCGACTTTTCAAACTTTCCGGTTTTGCTATAGAGAGCCGCCAAGGCGCGGGATAAAGGGTAATTGCCTGGGCTGCGTTGTAAGTGGCGTTCCAGCTCCATGATGGCATCGGGTACCTCATTGCGAGAGGCTAGCCAATCGGCATACAGCAAGACGATGGAGATTCGATTGGCGTCGGTAGAAAGTAATTGCTCCATCGAATCAGATGCTTCCAGTGGACGATTGACCTTGATGGCTGCCAATACAGTGCCATAGAGCGCAGCTTTTCGGAGGACACCTTGATTATCTTTCGCTCTGTTTCGGAAGAGCTGAAGCGCTTCTTCGCCATTATTCGCATAGTGCGAAATTGCCCTACTTTGAACAAAGTAATAGTCGATGTCTTCAGAGTAGTGACCTGGTGGATAGTTTGCAGCGCGATTGGCGGTGTCCGCGATTCGTGACTCGGTCAATGGGTGGGTGCGCAGGTATTCCGGTACTTGTGAGTTGTAGCGTGAGCTTTTCAGCATGCGCTCAAACATGGACGGCATTGAACGTACCTCCATGCCTGCAGCCGCCAGGGTTTCCATGCCGACCCGGTCAGCTTCCTGTTCGTTGAGACGGCTATAGCTGAGTTGTTCCTGAATTGACAGGGCCTGGGTTGAGGCCAATGCTGCCAGGCCGGCGTCGGAGCCTGCTGTGGCTGCAAGAATGACACTGGCCAGGATGCCGGCCATACTCAAGGCGGTGTGGGCCTTGCTTTCTTCAAGTCTGCGTGCGAAATGACGCTGACTTAAATGACCAAGCTCGTGAGCAATAACGCTGGCAAATTCCTGTTCAGTTTGGGCGTAGAGAAACAGGCCACCATTTATTCCGATAATCCCGCCGGGTACTGCGAATGCGTTCAGTGCGCTGGAATCAATAACAATGGTGGATAGGTTGCGGTCGGTAAGCTGGCTGAATGGTGCCAGTTTAAATACCAGATCCTGTATGTATTGGCCTACTAGCGGGTCTTCATACATGGGAACTTGTCCCCGTAGGGATCTAAGCCAGGCATTGCCAAGCGCCTGTTCCTGAGATGGCGTTATTGATCCGCTGCTGTTACCCAGGTCGGGGAGGTCTGCTTCAGTTGCTGCAAGTGAAAGGGCGCTACAGGTAAGCAGGATCAGGCTGACAACCCATCTTATCCCTCCAATCAGCGAAGTCTGAGCAACTGCCGAGAAAGCGTATTGGTGTGTCTGATCTTGGTTAGTAGATATCAGCGTCACAACGACTACCTGTAACCGGGGAGTGACTAGAGTTCTTCAATTTAGATGAAAAGCGTCAGTTCATTTGAGGAAGTAAATATTAATAGCATAGTCAGAGGATCCAACCAAAACATTTCAGGGGTGGCTAAATTACAATATGGCAATTCACCCAGGATACGCCTATGATCGCCCTTGGTTTACCATTGGTGTGGCTAGTGCTTTGAAAAAACAGCAAATGTACTGGTCACCTATTTATAGATTCTGTTATTGGCTGTAAATGCTTCGTGTTAAGAAAGAGTATGGTTCGTGTTAATTGGTAGCAAATTGAAGATTGGAGGGGTTTATTGAAGGTGAGGGAATCCGAGAATGATTTGCCTGTTGCGGATGAATGCCTGGACTTAAGGGGATTGCAGTGCCCCATGCCCCTCCTTAAAACCAAGCAGCGGCTTAATCAGATAGGGCCGGGAATTTGTTTGCATGTAATGGCTACAGATGCTGGTTCAGTTCGCGACTTTACGGCCTTTCTGGAGTTAAGTAAGCACAAGCTGCTGGCTCACAGAGAAGTAGAAGGTGAATTCCATTTTTGGATCTTGAGTGCGTGAGATCTGCCGGTAAACCAAAAATCCAAGCAAGAGATCAGGTGTTGAGTTGTCGTCATGTTAAGAATAATTCGTAATTGGTTTGAGAAGTACTTTTCTGACGAAGAGGCGGTAATTGTATTTCTCCTGCTGGTGATTAGTACCTTTCTGGTATTAACGCTGGGAACAATACTGGCACCGGTCATTGCCAGTATTGTTATTGCCTATGTCTTGCAGGGTTTGGTAGTAAAACTGCAGCGTATCGGTATACCGCATATTTATGCGGTTCTAACGGTGTTTGCCGTATTTCTGGGAGTAACTCTGGCGACTGTCCTGGTGTTATTGCCATTGGTTGTCACCCAGGTAAGCTCCCTCTTTCGTGAACTGCCCAATATGTTGTCCAATGCGCAAAGCCTCATCAGATTGTTGCCTCAGCAGTATCCTGAGTTTATATCGGATGAGACGGTGAGCAAGGTCTATAGTCAAATCGCCAGTGAGGTTTCTTCCTTTACCCAATGGGTGCTGTCTTTTTCTTTGTCCAGCATACCCGCGGTAATTGCCATCATGATATATGCCGTACTGGTTCCTATTATGGTGTTTTTCTTCCTGAAGGATAAGGATCAGTTGCTGGTTAGTTTTTCTTCCTTTTTACCCACTGAGCGCCGGTTGATGAAAGAAATCTGGCGTGAGTCCAATCTTCAGTTTGCCAACTATATTCGCGGTAAAGTGTTGGAAATAGTTATTGTCGGAGTGGCGACATACCTGGCATTTTTCTGGATGGACTTGGGGTATTCAGTTTTATTGGCCATTTTGGTGGGGTTGTCGGTGGTGATTCCCTATATCGGTGCGGCTTTGGTGACAATTCCCGTTGCTATGATCGGGTTGTTCCAGTTTGGCTGGGGTAGTGAGTTTATCTGGCTGATGGTGCTTTACGGTATTATTCAGGCGCTGGATGGTAATGTGTTAGTGCCGCTGCTGTTTTCTGAAGTGGTCAATCTTCATCCGGTCGTCATTATTACCAGTGTGCTTCTTTTCGGAGGGTTTTGGGGATTGTGGGGGGTGTTTTTTGCGATACCTCTGGCAACCTTGCTCAAAGCGATATTTGTCGCCTGGCCCCGGCGCCATGGCGGTCCGGCCCAGGCTTAAAAGGAGCGGGCCGCACCGATCAATGCCGCATCGCCCTGACATCATAATTTAACCGGCAGTTCGGCCAAATTGAACTAAAGCTCTTTGGCTGCTGCCAGTACTTCTGCTGCATGTCCTTTCACTTTTACCTTGCGCCACTCACGTGCAAGTATTCCATCCTTATCAATCAGGAAAGTGGAGCGCTCAATTCCCATATACTCTTTGCCATAGAGTTTTTTCAGTTTAATGACATCAAAGTGCTTACAGAGCGTCTCTTCCGGGTCGGTGATCAGTTCAAAGGGAAATGCCTGTTTGGTTTTGAAGTTTTGATGGGTTTTTAAACTGTCTTTGGAAACACCAAGAATAATAGTGTCAAGTTGGCTGAATTCTTCATGAAGGTCACGGAAGTCCTGACCTTCAGTTGTGCAGCCTGGAGTGTTGTCTTTAGGGTAGAAGTAAATGACAACGTTTTTTCCTTGCAGTGAGGACAGTTTGATTTCCTGGTCTGGTGTGGCCTTGGCAGTAAAATCAGGGACATTCTGATTCAGTTCAATCATGGAGTTCCTTTTGTATCTTATTGATTGAGTGGAATTAAGGCTTGTTTGCAGGTTGTATCAATCGATTTTCAAAACCAGTCTGGGTTTTATCAGGCTGGGTCTGGTTAGGGCGTGCTGAATGCATCCAGGCCTGAACGTCGTGGGGCTAGATGCTACGCACTGGTTCTATAACGGCGTCCAGATTGCGGTCATCACAAAACAGCATAAACTCTTCCCGTAAACTCGCTAGGTGTGTGTCTGAGGGAATGTGGATTGTCATGTTCAGGTTGAACATCTGGGTACCGCAATGGGGCGCACTGTAAGTGTTGGTTTCCAGGTCGGCAATATTAATGTTGCGACGTGAAAAAAATTGCGCTATCTCGTGGACGATTCCAGGCTGGTCAAGGGCCACAACATTGGTAGTGTAGGTGATTGTCTTGGCGGGTACTCTGGCCTTTGTCTGTTTGACCATCGTCGTTAAATCGAGCTTGCGGGACACTGCGGGGATGGCGCTTTCAAGTTTGGCCACTGCGTCCCAATTACCGGAAATCATCATAATCACAGCAAACTCTCCGCCCAACACAGTCATGCGACTGTCAATGATGTTGCACTGATATTCAGTGCACAGTTTGGAAAGTTCGTTCACGATGCCTGGTCTGTCTTCTCCCAGGGCAGAAATCACCAGGTGGTTAATCTGAGAAACCGTATTTACCATAGCGCTTCATTTCTTCTTTAGATTAATGGGCCATTGTCGGACATTCATAGTCTCCCTGTATGGCAAAGTCTGTCAAGGGGAAAGCCCGATTGAGGGTGCCGGTATAAATGGCTATATAAAGTGCTATATAAAGTGCCATATAAAGTGCATTTTTATACCTTTCAGTCCTTGGTAACCGTGCAGTCAGTCTTTGGTAACTTTACATTCCGCCCTTGGTAACCATGCATTGATTATTGGTAATTCAGCCCCTTCAGTCTTGTGAAGCCGTAGGACGATGAGTACCATAGTGGGTCGAAATTCAGCAGCTATCCAAATAGACTGCCGTGCCGTACATTTTCGTTCGTCCGATGCCATAATTTAGAGCTATGGCCGGACAGGATTGGGGCGGACGTATGGTTTCCTCTGAATGATTCGAAGCATCTAACATTTGCTCGCTTTGACAGCAACGACCTAAGTCGTGTGTTTTAGAAGTGGATATTTCCTGGTGGAGTAAAACATGATTACAGGTAGCTTGGTGGCCCTTGTTACACCAATGCATGACGACGGCAATATAGATTGGGAATCGCTCGACCGATTGCTGGACTTTCATATATCCAATGGCACCCATGGGATTGTCGTTGCAGGCACTTCCGGCGAGTCCGCCACTCTGGATTTTGAAGAACACGCAGAAGTGATAAAGCATTGTGTAAACTACGCTGCCAAGCGTATACCTGTTATAGCCGGCACTGGAGCCAACTCAACCAAAGAAGCGTTGTATCTAACCCGCCAGGCTAAAGAATCCGGCGCAGATGCCTGTCTGCTGGTTACTCCTTATTACAACAAGCCGACCCAAGAAGGTCTCTACCGTCATTTCAAACTGCTGGCGGAGTCTGTCGATATTCCTCAGATCCTTTACAATGTGCCTGGCCGGACAGCCTGTGACATGTCCAATGCTACTGTTTGCCGACTGGCGGAAATTCCCAACATTGTAGGAATTAAAGATGCCACTGGAGATGTGGCCCGTGGACGTGAACTGGTTGAAGCTGTAGATCCGGAGTTTGCAGTGTATTCCGGCGATGACGGCACTGCAGTGGACTTAATCCTGGCAGGGGGCAAGGGAAATATTTCAGTTACCGCCAATGTCGCTCCTTTGCAGATGTCCAGACTTTGCGAAATGGCCTTGAATGGTGAGAACGAAGCCGCTAGGGCAATGCAGGAAAAGCTTATGGTGGTTCACAATTCCATGTTTGTTGAGTCCAACCCCATTCCGGTTAAATGGGCGCTGGCTGAAATGGGATTGATCAAGGAGGGTATCAGGCTGCCACTGACAGTTCTGGATTCCAAGTACCATGAAACTGTGCGTGCAGCATTGCAAATTGTGAAATCCCTGGCTTGACGGACAGTCGCCTGAAAAAGGTAAATGGTAATCTGATGCGAATTTTTGTTGTTGTAGCCGGTCTGCTCATGTTGGCGCTTGGCGGGTGTGGCTTGATGGAGGATCGTACCAATCGGTATATGGCTGCTTCCAAGGGGGAGCCGCTGGTCGTCCCGGAATGGTATTCAGATCGACGCCTGAAGGATCGCTTCCCGATCCCTGAAGCAAATCTTGGATTTGTCGCCACAGAAGACTTTGAGGTTCCTCCTCCACCCGAGCCCGGTTTGGAAATTCTGATAGATCAGTTTGTCATCAAGTCAACGGACTCAGATATCTGGCTATTGGCCAGTGAAGCGCCAGGGAAAATCTGGCCTGCGCTGAAGACCTATTGGGAAAGTCAGGGGGCCCAGGTTTTTGAAGTTAATACCGGCGCTGGTAAAATGCAGGTCTTACTACCCACCTCATCGCTAAAAGCCTCGCAATATATAGAGGGTCATCAGTTGCAGTCCCTGTCCACTGAAGAGGGCGTATTGCTGCAGATTCAGGTACAACAGGGGCTGAAGCGCCGGAGTTCAGAAATTCGCATTTCACGTTTGGGGGATAACACTTCGGAGTTAATGCTAGATAGTGATACACAGCTTCTACTATTGGGCGGAGTTAAAAGCTATTTGGATGATAACGCCGAATCCCTTGAAAGTTATTCTTTGGTGGCCCAGAACATCGGTGGCGAAGAGAAGCTTTCTTTGGTGAATGAGCTGGGGCAGGAGCCTTACATTCGGGTGAAACTGGACTTTGATCGTGCCTGGTTTGCCGTAGGTGAAGCTTTAGAAAAGAGCCAGGTTCCGGTAATTGATCTTAACCGTAGCGAGGGAGCTTACTTCGTTCAGTACAGTCAGGCGCAGCAGGAAGAATCCAGCGGAATCATGAAATGGCTGAAAGGTGATAAACAGGATGTGCTGTCCGACCGCTTTAATTTCCGTGTGGAGCTGACTAGTGAATCTGATGGTGTTCACATCCAGACATCACCAACTAAAAATGATGTTGATCCACAGGATAAGGTAAGGCTGCTCAATCAACTGCTGGATCATTTGTCCTAAGGTACATACGGATTATTGACTGACCTGGAAGTAACCTCGGGTACTCATAGATAAACAGATACTCACAGATATACAGGTACTCACAGGTATACAAGTACTCACAGGTAAAAGTGCAGAGAAAAAGCGGTGGTAAAATAATGCCGCTATGTTAGTGCAGGACTTTGAACATTCGTCGCCAAGCGACAGCCCTTTTGGAGAACAACCCATGCAAAAGCGTGAAGAGCTTTATTCAGGTAAGGCTAAGTCCATCTTTAAGACTGATGATCCTGACAGGTTCATTATGGAATTTCGTGACGACACTTCCGCCTTTGACGGCGTCAAGGTCGCTCAGCTTTCCCGCAAAGGAATGGTCAATAACAAGTTCAATGCATTTATCATGGAAACCCTGCGTGCTGCCGGTGTGCCGGTGCATTTTGAAAAGCTTGTTTCAGACAACGAGTCTCTGGTGAAAAATCTGAAGATGATTCCGGTAGAGTGTGTTGTCCGTAATGTCGCGGCTGGTAGTCTTTGCCGCCGTCTGGGGATCAAAGAAGGTACCGTGCTGAACCCGGCAACCTTCGAGTTGTTCCTGAAAAACGACGAATTGCATGACCCCATGATCAATGAATATCACGCGCAGGCATTTGGTTGGGCAACTCAATCTCAACTGGAACAAATGAAAGTGCTGACTTTCAAGGTTAACGATGTATTAAAAGCCCTGTTTGCCGACGCTGGAATGACTCTGGTCGACTACAAGTTGGAATTTGGTATGTCTGGCAATGAGATTGTATTGGGTGATGAGTTCAGTCCTGACGGTTGTCGTATATGGGATTCCACTACCGGCGAGAAAATGGACAAAGACCGTTTTCGTCAGGATCTGGGAAATGTCATCGAGTACTACGAAGAAGTAGGTAAGCGCCTGGGCATAACCTTCTAAATATTCACTCAAAGCGATATATGCGGTTAAACCTAACTTTTTGGTCGGAACAGCTTATCGGGCTTTTGGCCAGGCGGCTGATAATACGGCCTATACTTAGGACTGATCGGCCCCGGAAATTTGGGGCTTTCCAGAATGATGAGGTAAAAAGATGAATAAGTTTTACCTGGCAGCCTTGGTTGCTGGCTTGAGCAGCATGGGAGCGCAGGCGGACACTATTGGGTTGTTTGCCGGCATTAGTGGTTGGAACGCCGGTGCCAAGGGTGATGTCCAGTCTGGTCCGGAATCTATTGACGTGGAAAATGAACTGGGCCTTGGTGATGAATTCTCACCCATGGCCTATGTCGCATTTGAACACCCGGTGCCTTTGTTGCCGAATCTACGTATGCAATATACTGAGCTTAGCCAATCTGGGTCGGGCAGTTTGAGTAAGATCTTTGACGATGTCAGCTTTACCGGCGATGTCGCAACTGATCTGGATTTAACCCATATCGACTTTATCGCCTATTGGCGTTTGCTGGATAACGTGGTCAATCTCGATCTCGGGCTACAGGCGAGAGTCTTCGACGGCGAAGTGACCATCCGCCAGACAGCGGGTGCCACTGTTGAATCCACTACCGCCATCGACGAAGTTGTGCCGCTGATATATGGCGGTGCCGCAGTAGATTTACCTCTGACCGGACTGAGTGCCGGTGTTACACTGGCCGGCATGAAATACGATGGTAACCAACTGTTGGACGTTAACGCCCGTATTAACTACGAAGTTGCTGTTATGGGAGTCGAGCTGGGTTGGCGTGAGCTGAGCCTTGACCTTGATGATGTTAGTGATATTGATGCAGATGTCTCCATCAGCGGCCCATATCTTGGGGTTAACGTACACTTCTAAGAGTAGATTCAACCAAATTTTTAACCTGTAGGGATATAACTGATTTCCTTCCAGGACGCGATCAATTACAGGAAAAGACTATGAAGGTTTTGGTCACCGGTACCGCGGGCTTTATCGGCTCTCATGTTGCTCACAGGTTACTTGATCGAGGTGATGAGGTTATCGGCATCGACAATCTCAATGACTACTATGAAGTCTCGTTGAAGGAAGCGCGTCTGGCACGATTGCTACCGAAAAAAGGGTTTACTGATGTCCGTTTGGACATTGCCGACCGCGCCGGTATGGAAGCCATTTTTGCCAAGCATAAGCCTGATCGTGTCGTGCATCTGGCTGCTCAGGCTGGCGTCCGGTATTCGCTGGAAAACCCTCATGCCTATGTGGAGGCCAATCTGGTCGGCCATATGAATGTTCTTGAGGGTTGTCGCCACAACGATGTTAAGCACCTGGTTTATGCTTCCAGCAGTTCTGTTTATGGCGCCAATGAGTCGATGCCTTTTTCCGTGCACGACAACGTTGATCATCCCTTAAGCCTTTATGCGGCAACCAAGAAATCCAACGAGTTGATGTCGCATACTTACAGCTCTCTCTATAACCTGCCGACCACCGGACTGAGATTCTTTACTGTCTATGGTCCCTGGGGGCGTCCGGATATGGCGCTCTTTATCTTCACGCGTAAGATCCTCGCGGGTGAGCCGATTGACGTGTTTAATTACGGCAAACATAAGCGCGACTTCACCTATGTCGACGATATCGTGGAAGGGGTGATCCGCACGCTTGATCATATTGCGCCACCCAACCAGGAATGGAGTGGAATGGAGCCTGATCCAGGTACCAGTAAAGCGCCATACAGAATTTATAACATTGGCAGTAACAATCCGGTGGAGCTGTCCCGCTATATCGAAGTGCTGGAAGAGTGCCTGGGTAAAAAGGCGGAGCGTAATTTGCTGCCGTTACAGCCGGGTGATGTACCGGCAACTTACGCCGATGTTCAAGCGTTGATTGACGATGTAGGTTATAAGCCATCAACAACCATTGAAGTGGGTATTCAGCGTTTTGTTGATTGGTACCGTGACTATCACCAAATATAAATTGATATCACCAAATATAAATTGACGGCCTTATCGTTGATATTGTGATTCAAGTCGGCTGCCTATTGGTGGCCGATTTTATATTAGGCCAACATTAACGCAAGGGCATATTTGTGGAAGAAGTAAAGCGTTTGATACAGAACAACAAGGAATGGTCAGAACGTATCCGTCGTGAGCAACCAGACTTTTTTCCAACGTTGGAAAAGCAACAGGCCCCAACCTTTTTGTGGATCGGATGTTCAGATAGCCGTGTTCCTGCCAATGAAGTGGTTGGTGTGATGCCGGGTGAGGTTTTTGTGCATCGTAACGTGGCGAATGTGGTCGTTCACTCTGATCTTAACTGCTTGTCCGTACTGCAGTTTGCGGTGGAAGTATTACGTGTAAGGCATATCATTGTTACAGGTCACTATGGTTGCGGTGGTGTGCAGGCGGCACTCAAAAGTGGTCAGTTTGGTTTGATCGATAATTGGTTGCGCCACATTAAAGACGTGTATGCCGCCAATCAGCAGGAAATTGATACACTGGAATCGGAGCCTGCGCGAGTCAATCGTCTTTGTGAGTTGAATGTTATCCAGCAGGTTCAAAATGTCTGTTACACCAGTATTGTGCAAAATGCCTGGCATCAGGGGCAGTTTCTGGCAGTTCATGGCTGGGTCTATGGACTGAAAGATGGTCTGGTCAATGACCTCCAGGTCACCAAAACCGGACCGGATGATTTAGAGCGGGCCTATACCTACAAAAAGCTTTGATATTAATGTTGGGAACCCAGAAAAGAAGGCCCTTGATTGAGTTGAATCCTTTGGGTTAGAAGCTGCACCCCAAGATGCGAGTGAGGTTTTGCTATGGCACAACATAAGACCACAGAATTTGTCCCCCTGAATATTGCCGTATTAACGGTTTCCGACACCCGTACACGGGAAAATGACACTTCCGGGCAGGCCCTGGCGGAAGGGGCTGAAACCGCAGGGCACAGAATAGCGGATAGAACGCTGATTCCAGATGATGTCTATCTGATGCGGGCAGTGGTTTCCAGTTGGATTGCTGATCCGGGTATCCAGGTGGTGTTAATTACCGGAGGTACAGGGTTCACTTCCCGTGACAGTACGCCCGAAGCGATTACGCCGCTGCTGGATAAACAGATAGAAGGATTTGGCGAACTGTTCAGGTCAGTCTCCTATGATGAAATCGGCACCTCGACGGTGCAATCCCGTGCCTTAGCCGGGTTGGCCAACGGGACAGTGATATTTGCTGTGCCGGGTTCTACCAACGCCTGCAAAACCGCCTGGAACAAAATCATTAAAGAGCAGTTGGACTCACGTCATCGGCCCTGTAATTTTGTCGGGATTTTAAATGTTCAGGCACCTTCAGAGACTGCGCCAGATGGCTCGGTCAAGCCGGATTGTGGTCCCAGGTCATGAGTTTACATCCGACATCGGGGCTCATGCCTGTTGAGCAGGCTTTGGACTATTTGCAGGCACAACCTGTCGCCGTACTTGAAGATGAACTTGTGCCTCTCGCGCAGGCACTGGGTCGAGTATTGGCGATTGATGTTTTCTCAGGCGTAATGGTTCCACCAGCCGATAACAGTGCGGTCGACGGCTATGTGATAGGGGTTTCCTCCATTGAAGCTAATGAGCCGCAATGGCTGCCTGTCTCTCTTAGAATTCCTGCCGGCCAGGTTCCTGAATCACTGGATGAAGGGGCCGCCGGGCGAATATTTACCGGCGCCCAGATCCCCCAGGGTGGCAACGCGGTCGTCATGCAGGAAGATTGCGAACTGAAGGACGGCAAGGTGCTGATTCCCGCTTTCGTCAAGGGCGGTAACAATGTGCGACCAGCCGGGCAGGATATCACCCTGGGCGAGAAAGTATTCACCCAGGGGCATCGCCTTCAGCCACAAGATTTGGGGCTGTTAGCCTCTATCGGTGTGGGTGAGGTCAGGGTAAAGCGACGTCTGAAGGTCGCTGTGCTTTCCACCGGCGACGAGCTGATCGAACCGGGAGAAGCAGATCAGCCGGGTAAAATCTATAACTCTAACCGCTACACGCTACGGTCCCTTTTGGAAACCCAAAGCTGTGAAATCATAGATCTGGGTATCGTTAAGGATGATTACGCTTCAACCTTGCAGGCCCTGGAGTTTGCCGCAAAAAATGCCGATCTGATACTAAGCAGCGGCGGCGTGTCCGTCGGCGAGGAAGATCACGTGAAGGCAGCCATATCTGCCCTGGGAAAGCTGGATCTATGGCGGCTGGCGATTAAACCCGGAAAGCCGCTGGCTTTCGGTAAAGTCGGTGATGTGCCTTTTATCGGGCTGCCGGGAAATCCCTGTGCCGTATTTGTCACCTTCACAATTATCGCTAAACCCTTTATTGCCAGAATGCAGGGCAGGGAGGCTGCTGAACTATTACCTTTCAAACTACCGGCGACTTTTGAAGTGAAAAAGCCAGGGCTACGGCAGGAATATCTGCGGGTTCGTCTGGCGAACAATCAGGGGCAACTTGTGCTGGAAGCATATCCGAACCAAAGCTCCGGTGTGTTGTCTTCAGCCAGTTGGGCCGACGGATTCGCAGTGGTGCCCAAGGGTGAGGTCGTGAAGCAGGGTGAATTAGTCGATTATCTACCCTTTGCAAAGCTTCTCGCCTAGCGTGTTCATTGGCTGGTTAGCAAAGCACCCAAGCCCGGAAACTACTGGGTCAGGGTGCCTATATACACTGAGTTCAGACCACAAAAACTTGCTGCAAAATGCTTGAACGCCCCTGCCTTCTTTGGTATCTTACGCGCCTCTCAAGACATCGCGTTTATCTTCGCGTCTCGATAGGACCGTAGCTCAGTTGGTTAGAGCGCCACGTTGACATCGTGGAGGTCACCAGTTCGAATCTGGTCGGTCCTACCAAATCTCTTTGTTAGCTCCTTTTAAAGCACCTTTGTCATACTATCCTCTGTATCAATCTTGTCTCTATAACATTCTATTCCCTGTATCAATCTAATTCGCATAAATTCCTGACAACCTGTCTCAACTTTCGTTTAGGCCATACGTTGATTTTATCTCCCTCCGTTTGCATGTAGTTTGTAAAAACTTTTAACGGAACCGTTTTTTGTATGGTGAATTAAGTAATGGGGTGTTACATTTTGTTTCTGCTTAATAGGGGCGCCAGAAATGGCCAATTGCGCACATTAATCTGCGCCCATCTTGAAATGAAATCAATGTAGTAACCACGGATGACAGATCAAAATTCCACAGGGAGGTTGGATACCGGCCTCGCTGCTTTAACCATGCTTGCGCGATTCCATCAAGTCGCTGCCGACCCCGCTCAACTGCAACATCAATTTGGTACCCACGAGCATCCTTTCCAGGAAGGCGACGTTATTCGGGCTGCCCGCCATTTACAGCTTAAAGCCCGAAGCTTTAAAACCACCCTCGCAAAACTTGAAAAACTGCCCCTGCCAGCCATTGCCCAGAATCATGAAGGCGAATTTTTCATTCTGGCCAGAATCGATGACAGCAAAGTGCTGATTCAGGATCCGAAGGCCGGCGGGCCTGAGACCCTTGACCTGGAAGCCTTCGAACAACTCTGGTCCGGGCGCATCATTCTAATTACCAAGCGTTCCATTCTACCGGGCATGACCGGCAAATTTGATATCAGCTGGTTTATTCCCGCCATTCTCAAATACAAACACCTGTTGCGGGATGTGGTCATTGCCTCTTTCTTTATTCAGCTTTTTGCTTTGATCACCCCGCTGTTTTTTCAGGTGATGATCGACAAAGTACTGGTGCATAAAGGTCTCACCACCCTGGATGTACTGGCGTTTGGCCTGATCGTGATCTCCATCTTCGATGTAGTACTCAATGGCCTGCGTAACTATGTGTTCAGCCACACCACCAACCGGGTGGATGTCTCCCTGGGAGCCAAACTTTACAATCACCTGACCCATCTGCCCATTGCCTTTTTCCTCTCCCGCCAGGTCGGCAATACCGTTGCCCGGGTACGGGAACTGGACACCATTCGTAATTTCATCACCAGCTCGGCATTAACCCTGGTGATTGATCTGTTGTTCACCATTGTGTTCTTCGTGGTGATGTATTTTTACAGCCCGACCCTGACCTGGGTAGTCGCCGGTTCCATTCCGTTTTATATCGCGCTCTCGGTCTATATCACCCCGATTCTGCGCAGTCGCCTGGATGAGAAATTCAAACGCGGGGCGGAGAATCAGGCTTTCCTGACCGAATCCGTGTCCGGTATTGAAACCGTCAAGGCCTTGGCGGTGGAACCCCAGATGCAACGCCGCTGGGAGGAAAACCTGGCCGGGTATGTGGCGGCATCCTTTAAAGCCAATAACCTGGGCAACATTGCCAGCCAAACGGCTCAGCTGATCAACAAGATCGTCACCGTCCTGATCCTCTGGATCGGTGCCTCACTGGTCATGGCGAACGATTTAAGCATTGGTCAGTTGATTGCCTTCAATATGATCGCCGGACGGGTCAGTGGTCCGATTCTGAAGCTGGTGCAACTCTGGCAGGATTTCCAACAAGCCAGTATCTCCCTGGCCAGGCTGGGCGATATTCTCAATACTCCCACCGAACCGGGCCATAACCCTAACCGTACCACCTTGCCCAAACTGCAGGGGCAAGTGGAATTTGACCACGTCAGTTTCCGCTACGGGCCGGAACAGCCTTTTGTGTTGAAGCAACTGTCTTTGCAGGTCAAGCCGGGCGAAGTGATCGGTATTGTCGGTCGCTCCGGTTCCGGTAAAAGCACCCTGACCAAACTGATTCAGCGTTTGTATGTGCCAGAATCTGGCCGTGTCCTGGTGGATGGCATTGACTTGGCGCAAATGGAACCGGCCTGGCTGCGTCGCCAAGTGGGCGTGGTGCTACAGGAAAACCGCCTGTTCAACCGTTCGGTCAAAGACAACATCGCCCTGGTCGACCCCAGCCTGCCGTTGGAACGGGTGATCGAAGCGGCCAAACTGGCCGGAGCCCATGAGTTTATCGTACAGATGCCGGAAGGCTACGACACCATGGTGGGGGAACAGGGGGCCTCACTCTCCGGTGGTCAACGTCAGCGTATCGCCATTGCCCGGGCCCTGATTACCAATCCGCGCATTCTGATCTTTGATGAAGCCACCAGTGCTTTGGATTATGAATCCGAACGGGTGATTCAGGAAAACATGCGCCACATGTGCCAGGGTAGGACGGTATTCGTCATCGCCCACCGCTTATCCACCGTTCGGCAAGCCGACCGTATTATTGTGGTGGAGCAGGGTGAGATTGTGGAAGTTGGCAGCCATGAAGAACTGCTGGAACTGGGCGGCTATTACGCCAAGCTCCACAGCTATCAAAACCATACCCCGGCGATTCGTGCCGTTGAAAAAACTGTCGACCACTCCACCGGTAAAATCTCGGCTTCTTTCTCCTTGACGCCACAAAGGGAGGTCGAAGAATGAGCGCGACGACCCTCACGGCAAACGAGATGGCCCCGCCACCTCAAGGCAAAGCCAAAAAAGAAGTGCTCTCACAACAGGAAATTTACGAGTTTCTGCCAGCGGCAGTGGAAATTGAACACACGCCTGCGTCTCCTGCCGGCCGGGCCATACTTTGGGCCATCATGGCGTTGTTTGCCATCGCTGTAACCTGGGCCTTCTTCGGCAAAATTGATATCGTGGCCACAGCTCAGGGCAAGGTGATTCCCAGTGAGCGGGTTAAAGTCATTCAACCGCTGGAAACTGCCACCATTGCCGCCATCCATGTGGAAGACGGGCAACAGGTCAAAGCCGGTGAGCCATTAATCACTTTAGACACCACCACGACAGAAGCGGATGTGCGCCGTTTATCCCAGGAATGGGCGGAAGCCACGGCGCAAAAGCAGCGATTGCAGGCCATGGCACAATGGTTCCAGAGCTTGGACCAGCACGCTCTCACATTACCCGAACTTCATTCGGATGACCCGCTACTACAAACGCGATTACTGAAGCAACAAACCCTGTTGTATCAGCAAATTGCCGAATTCAACGCCAAACTCAGCACCTTGCAACAGGAAGCCGTCAGGCTGCAAGCCGAAAGCCGCATGACCCAGGCCGAAATCACCAAGAACACACGAATGTTTGAAGTGCTCACCGAAAGAGTGAATGCCTTTGATGTGATGCAGAGCAAAAAGCTGGGGTCGCGCATGGATTATCTGGAAGTGAAACAAGACCAGATTGAAGTCGAGCAGGATATCGCCGTGCAACAAGCCCGGTTACAACAACTCCAGGCCTCGATTGCGGCCAACCAGGCCCAACAACAATCCCTGCAACACGAGCAGTACAAAACCACCCTGCTGGAACTGCAGGATATCAGTTCCCGCGAAGCCTCCTTGTTAGAGGAAAAGAACAAAGCCGAACAACGCAGCAAACAATATCACCTCACGGCCCCTCTCGCCGGCACTGTACAACAGCTGGCGGTCCACACCATTGGCGGTGTTGTCACACCCGCCCAGGAACTGATGCTCATCGTCCCACAAAACAGCGAGATGGAGGTGGAGGCGTTCATCCTCAACAAAGACATTGGCTTTGTGCAGGAAGGTCAACCAGCGGAAGTGAAAATCGACACCTTTAACTTCACCAAATACGGCGTGATTGACGCCGAACTCACCACCCTCTCCAACGATGCCGTCCAGGATGAACAACTGGGCCTGGTCTACAAAGCCAAACTCAAGCTCAAACAGGACGGCCTGATGGTGGAAAACCGCTTCGTCAAACTCTCGCCGGGGATGTCGGTCATGGCAGAAGTAAAGACCGGGCAGCGGCGGATTATAGAGTTCTTCCTGGCGCCGTTGCTGCGGTATAAGGAAGAGAGTTTGGGGGAGCGGTGATCGAATGAAATCTGAAATGGAAAAAGTAAGTTACGGCGCAGGAATCTTTGCGATAAAAGAATTTCTGTCAGCAGAGGAGTGTGACTACCACATCGGGCTAAGTACCCGGACCGGATACCAAGAAGCGGCCATACAAACCACAAACGGACAGCAGATTTTCAAAGCGATACGGAACAATGACCGCGTGATTCTCGACGATGAAGCGCTCGTGCAGCGGATAGTTTAACGACATAGAGTGTCGTTTCGAATAGTAGATTGGGAATAGATCCGACATATTTACGGGACTCTCTACGGCTGCCCCGGAACAAGCGCTTTAGAGGAAGTTTAAGCAATTAAATTAAAATTAGCCCCAACCTTTTTAAGGATTTAATCATGGTTACAGAAGACCGATTTGAATACAGGCCAAAGTTTATAGGGGTTTTGTTGGCAACTGGATTATTTTCGGCGTTTTCCTATGGGATGTTTCTCATTGCATCGTCTAATGTAAAAGGGCTTATTTTATTCAAAATACTTCATTTTACACCGAGCGAGGCCACGTTCTTATATTGGGCGCTCTTTATGATGTTCCTAAGTGTTACTGGAATTTCAATCATTGCTTTGGTTCGATCAGTTATGCCGCCGAGGTATCTGATATTAAAAAAGGATGAAATTGAAGCCCCAAAGGGGTCGACATACCACGGGATAACAACCGTGAAATACAGAGATATTCAATCAATCTCTGTTAATAAGGTCGGGAAAACACTCGTACTGCAAGTTAGATATAAAGGCGGAAAACTAAATATTCCTGAAAAAGTGTTTAAGGAC
Organism: Hahella sp.; assembly: GCA_050299855.1. Taxonomy (GTDB): domain Bacteria; phylum Pseudomonadota; class Gammaproteobacteria; order Pseudomonadales; family Oleiphilaceae; genus Hahella. The sequence goes on along the minus strand of JBNKWQ010000042.1, from coordinate 35,642 downwards.
AAGGATACTTTTCTGGAGATCGGTCGTCAGCTTCAAACATTATGTAATAACTAGAGTTGACTAAAAGTTGTCAGATATATTTTTTAACCAATAGAAAATATATAGCTAGGACCTTTTGATATACCACACCGTATAGTTCAACGAGACGATCAGAGTGGCATTGGAAAGAGGCCAACTCACTGGATCGAATCAATTTACGGATGAGATTGAACAAGGAATGGGAATTCGAGTGGAGTATCGAGGACAGGGGCGACCGAGGAGGATAAATGAATATGTACTTCAGTAAGATTAAAAAATTCATGGATGAGGAAATTTTTTCGAGAAAAGGTCTATGCAGATTTTTTCGGCTTCAAATATGGTTGGGTATATTTGCCGTAGTTTTTGCCACTAGGACATATTATAGGCCAAGCCTTGTAATGGTGCTTGTTGCCGTGGTTATTTCTGCTTTTATGCTATTTGCTTTTGTTGTTGAGATTAGAAAAGAAGATAGCTTATATAAAAAGTGGGAAAAAAGAATGTCAGGATACAAGGCTATAGCTGTGGCGCACTTTGTATCTTTCCTTCTTGTAGGTGTGTATCTCCTTGGCTTCTCATTGAATTATTTTATTGGAACTCCAGAAGGAAAGATTGTTTTTGCTATTCCCAAAGGGGATACGGGACGTAAGCAGCTTAACTGTAGTACTACAGTACTGATTGTCGATAGATACAATATCGAGGAATCGGAAAGATATTGCTTTTCTGACAAGGAATATGCAGATCTAAAAAATCGATTGGAGACAGCAAAAGAAGACAAAGATAGGGTTTTCTTTGCCTACTACAAGACATCTCCCTTTGGAAGAATATTTTCCCATATTGATTGATGATCGTTAATAATGAACGGAGTTATATATGAGTTACTCAGTCCAACCCTATGTATATTCACAGTATGATCAAGATTATGATGCTGCCGTTAGTGATGCTCTAACGTCTGAAAGCTTTATAGCTGGTCAGTTGACCTCATTGGTTACTCTCCTTTCTAGCGTTGGGGTGGAGGCAACGGAAAGTCAGATAGACGAAATCAGAGTGCGTTTAGATGGTTTGGCAAATAATTACATTGGGTTAAAGGAAATAGAGGTCCGAATCAGAGCCATCGCTGCGGAGGCGAGCGCTGCGGGGAATAGTATAAAGGGGTATTCCCCGGATGAAATTGCCCGTCAAGCCGAACTTCGAGAAAGTGCGTATGAGGCTCTACGAAATCAATTTACAGAAGCTTTGGATCACTCATTTACTCAGCAACAGTTATTGGCTAGAGCGTCAGACGTCCTCAAAGTTGCTTCTGTTTTAGGTGAGGCGGTGGGGCCAATTTGGGATACAGTTAGTGCCGTGCAAGCCTTTAGTGACGGTAATGAATACGCTGGTCTTTCAGCTACGGTATCTGGCGTAACTGGGGTTACTCTTGGAGCAGCAATTACTACAGCCTTTGCGTCCAGCAGCCTTCCTACGCAAATTTTTGTAGGGTTGGCTTTCGGCACATTCACGACTGCTGCGGGAGCCATATTGGAACACTATTTAACTAAGTTTGATGTGCTGGATCTTGATGAGCTTAATCCCAGTGACGAAAACCCTGAAGGTGTAAAACGGTTGGCTGATGCTCAGGCACTGTTTTCCGCCTTAGATCCTAATTTTTTGACCAGTTCGATGGTACGAATTCTAGACGCTTTTTCAGGACAAGTAGGCAATCACATTGATTCGTTCTTTATGAATGTCAAATCCCTGCTGAACGGCGCAGTAGGGATTCAAAGCCTTGAAGAGTTGACCTATGCAATTCGAAAGGCAAATTTCCAGTACGGTAAAACAAGTTTTCACGCAATTGACCTGACAACGCTTTCAGCACAAGAGATATACGCTCTTTCAGCTCGGAACGATAATACGGGCCAAGCGGTAAGATATGCATTAGTTAACCTAATGCCTGTTGCTTTTACGGACATAGAAGGAACCAACGCGGTTCTCCCGCAGTATGATTTACTCCACTATAGCCAGTCCTATCTGGAAGACAGGTCCTTAATGTTACAAGGATATATTGATGGCAATATTGATGAGCGTGTTTCCATCCTTAACGTTGATGGTGGACTTCGAGTCGAGTCGAATATTGAGAGTGATGAAGATTACTTAGCTGTTGATGCCGAAAGAACAATTCAAGTACAGAATTATTCCTTCAGCCCTGATGCGGAGTACATGTATTTTGGATCGGATGACGGTGAATCGGTAGAAGGCTTGTCAGAAGATGGTGTACATCGATTGTATGGCATGGGCGGCGATGACGTTGTCTCCGGTGGCCAGGGCCAGGACTACCTCGAAGGCAATACCGGTAACGATACCCTAAACGGCAATGACGGCATCGACAAGTTATACGGCAACTCCGGCAACGATACCCTGACCGGCGGCAAAGACGACGATTATCTGGACGGCGGCACCGGCAACGACACCTACATCTACAACACCGGCGACGGCCGCGACACCATCGTTGATCACGAAGGCGGTAACGTTCTTCAAATCAACGGCCAATCCAACTTCACTATTACCCAAATCACTGAAGGTGAAAACGTCTATCAGGACGCAGCAAAAAACACCTACACCTACAATGAATTCACCAGCACCTTAGTTGTTGCGTTAAAAGATGATCCGGATGGTGGGGTGATCTGGATCGAGGGCTTTGATGCGACTGAGAATAATTTTGGTATTACCCTACAGTCAGCTGAAGCACATGAGGCGCCAACTGCAAATGAAGATGCCTTTGTGGTAGGTGATGGAAAGTATGCACCAGATGGGACCGACGTAGGCCTTATTGATCAACACTTTATTGATCGTGAACACAATGAGCATCTCTATGATGTAAACCACACCAGTCTGATATTTGATGCCGCGATATACGGAGGCGGTGGTGACCCATATGAAGACGCTGATTTATTCTATTTCGAAGGGAGCGCTCTCAATGATGAAATGTATGGGAACGAATACGAAAATCATCTGTTGGGGTTTGGGGGTGATGACTATATCTCAGGCAATGGTGGTGAAAACTGGCTATATGGGGGAAGTGGGTCCGATACAATAATAGGCGGGGATGATTGGGACAGTATCTTTGGTTCATTCCGAGATATAGGAGAGTCTTGGGAATATGATCCCTATATATGGTCGATGATTGTAGATCAGCAAGGAGACACAAATTATCTTGAGGGTAATGGTGGAACGGACTTTATATCAGGCGGTGAATGGGCAGATATAATTTTAGGCGGATCGGATACTGATGAAATATTTGGAAATTCAGGGAATGATAGTCTTTTTGGGGATGACGGGAATGACCAAATATTTGGTGACTCTACACATGCATGGTATCTGATTGATTCTTCCTATCGCCTTAGAATTAGATTTGTTTCAGATACCGATGAGAATTATGAGTATAACGATATATTGTTCGGGGGGGAGGGTAACGATTTTCTCATGGGGGAAATGGGAAATGACACTCTCGACGGCGGTATTGGAGATGATGTTCTCTATGGTGACCGACCGACAGATCCAAGTGACCCTAATAAGCTACCCAGCAACTTTGAAGAAGCTCAGTATCCGGATACAACCTATCTTCTCAACGAAGTATTCCATGGCAATGACGTCTTAAGTGGTGGTGATGGAACCGATCATCTGTTTGGTGGGGGGGGAAGTGACCTGCTTTCCGGCGATGGCGACTCTGATTATCTTTATGGGGAAAATGGAGAAGACACACTAAGAGGCGGTACTGGAGAAGATTATCTGTATGGAGGAGATGATGCAGATACCCTATATGGTGATGAAGGTATAGATCGACTTCATGGGGAGGAAGGTAACGACCTGTTATATGGTGGTGAGGGCGACGATATACTCTATGGGGAAGAAGGGGAAGACCGGTTATTTGGTGATGCAGGGAGCGATTATCTTTTCGGTGGAGAGGACTCAGATTACCTTTCTGGAGGGGATGATGCTGACATCTTAGAGGGCGAAGCAGGTGATGACACCCTTATCGGAGGCCTCGGTAATGATCGTCTAAAAGGAGGGGCTGACAACGACACCTATATATATTCGATAGGTGATGGTATTGACACTATCGAAGATACTGAGGGTGCCAACCGTCTGGTGATCAATGCACCTAAGTCCCGTTTAATGGCAGTTTTGTCTCAAGGGGGCTCGACAATTCTCGTGTTCGGCCTGGAAGGTGGTTTGGTCAATCAGGCAATTCGAATTATCGACCCTGCCATTTCCAATATGGACATAGAGTTTACCGATGGATTGCTTGATTTAGCTACTTGGGAAAATGGCGAACTACCAGTGGGTGATAGTGCTAATCCTCCAGTCTTTACCGAGGGTGACGATATTGCCTCTGGAGGTTACGGGAATGACGAATTACTTGGAGGTGGAGGTAATGATTACATCTCGGGCGCTGATGGGGCGGATACTATCTATGGTGGTGATGGAAATGATGTCTTAATAGGTGGCGTCGGCAATGATAACCTTTATGGTGGGGAAGATAATGACAGGTTTATCGCCGGCCCTGGTAGTGATTATATTGACGGATCGTCAGGTATAGATTCCCTCGAATATCACAATGGTGATGAAACCGTCACTGCGAGGAATATTGAAAATCTGGACATTGCCGGTTATACCTCTGATGAAGTGGAGCTGCGTCGGTTTGGTGAAGATGTGGTGGTGACCTTCAAGGATGATCCTGAAGGAAAAATACTCTTTCTTAACGGCTTTGATGCTTCAGGAAATCTTGTTCTTGATACTTTAAATTTTATGGACAGCGGCGAACAGGCTGCAATAAACACTGACGGCGTGTACCTGGATTTCAATGATGCAGACCGACTGATTGACCGTTACGGCACCATAGAAACGACTGCTGCAACGGGGCGGTGGGATCTACACCCGAACCTAAACCAGATTTATGGCACCGACTCCGGTGATATTATCTACGCTGGAGAAGGGTATTTAAATACTGAGATATATGGGAATGGAGGGGATGATCAATTGTTTGCCTCATCCTTTCAGGGCGCCAAATTATACGGCGGTGGTGGAGATGATTACTTAAGAGGAGCCGCCGGTTTTGATAAGTTATATGGAGGTGATGGTTCTGACACCTATGTGATGCATAGGGATATGAGTAAGGATGAAGTGACTGATAATTATGATTACACCAACCTTGAACAAATCAATAGAGTGATTTTGGAAGATGGGCTTGGTATTGACGACCTTCGCGTTTCAGTTGGCAGTGAAAATAGCATAGAAGTTTGGGGGATCGGAGGAGACTACCTCGCATTCAACGGTTACTTCGACAGTCTCTATACCGGTATGAATGTAGATGTCCAAATACTTGTTGGTGATGAAATATATTCTTTAGAGAGTTTTGCATTAGATCAACTTGGTGCGACTCGCGGTGACGATGAAATAGCTGCGACAAGTTTCGGAAATATGTATGGCCTCGATGGCATGGATACTATGCGCGGCAACCAATACAACAACAACTTCTATGGAATGCAAGGAAACGACTATCTATATGGGGAAGAAGGTTCAGACTTTTTATATGGCGGCGAAGGCAACGACGAGCTGTATGGAGGGGATAACAGTGACGAACTCTACGGCGGCGAAGGCAATGATATTTTAGCTGGAGGGAGAGGGAACGATGCCTACGTCTATGAAATAGACAGTCAAGGTGATAGCGGCCATAGCCCGATAGGACAAGATACAATTATTGAAACGGACGGTTTGGGCTATGCCGAATTTTATGGCTTTGAATATTCTGACGTCACTCTTAAAAAATCGAGCCTGGATCTAGTTATTGATGTTAACGATAGTAGCGATAAAGTTACCGTCAAAAACTGGTTCCTTGGAACGCAATATCAGATTGATTTGTATTTCGATGATGACGGCACGGAATTATTTAAAGACGACATCAATGAACTATTTAATTACTCTCCATCAAACGGCGCGCCTATTGTTAATTTAGGTAACAATGAACTCGATGTTATTAAAGGTTCGAGTTTTGAATTGATTTTAAATGATAGCTATTTTTACGACGCCGGTGGAATAGGTGAGCTAAACATATACACCGAATTTGAATCCGATTGGCTGACCTATGACTCAAATACCAGGATGATCTCAGGTATTGTTGGGAACTATGATAGCGTTATTCGCGTCTTTGCTGAGAATTCAGCTGGTATTGCAGGCGTTGACTACATCTGGTTGAACGCGATAGACGGTGAAATTGAAACCAATACTGCTCCCACACCGTCAATACCTATTGATGATCAAAATACGGCGGAAGATGCGGAGTTCATCTTTGAACTACCATCTGACGCTTTCTCCGACGCTGACGGTGATGCGCTGGTTTATTCCGTTGACCAGTCAACTCTGCCTACCTGGCTTAGTTTTAACGGCACGACCTTCACCGGTACCCCGACCAACGATGACGTCGACAGCTACGACATAACTGTAATCGCTTCTGATGGACAGGCCAGTGCACAGACCACCTTCACGTTAACGGTCGACAACGTGAATGATGCCCCGGTGGTGTCGATGGCGTTGTCCGATTACTCAGTGGAAGTGGGGCAGTTAGACTTCGGAATTCCAGCAGGAACCTTTACGGATGTGGATGCAGGCGACACGCTGATGTACTCAGCGAAGTTGGCCGACGGAAATGACTTGCCCTCCTGGCTGGCATTTGATGCAACCACCGGAGTTTTCTCGTCAACCCAAAGTGAAGTCGGAACCTGGACTGTGGAAGTGTTCGCTTCAGACGGAATTGCAGACCCTGTCAGCACTCAGTTTGATCTTGTGGTGACCGAAGTCGTACAGGCTCCGGAAATGAATATTATCGACGGCACTAACGGCAACGATGCGCTGGTGGGAACCGATGGCAACGATCTGATTACCGGCGGTGCAGGACAGGACACATTGAATGGTGGCGACGGTGAGGACACGCTTATCGGTGGCGTGGATAATGACACTTTATCGGGTGGTACAGGTAACGATACCTACCGTTTTTATCTGGGAGATGGCCAGGATAAAATTTATGAGGGCGGCATCTCATCGGATGTGGATGTCCTTGAGTTCTTTGACGCAGAAGTTTCTGATCTTTGGTTCTATCGAAGTAACAGTACTCTTCGGATTTATCGTTTAGGAACGACTGACCGGGTAGAGGTCGTCAATTGGTTTGCATTTAGTAAGGCGCAAGTTGAAGAAATCCATGTTGATGGTCAAACACTGGCCTTGGATGGCATCAATGCTTTGGTGGATGTTATGACCACTATAGGAGCGCCGGTCAACGGCAATATTACGCTTACTGCAGAACAGCAACTTCAAATTGCAGAAGCTATAACGGCAGCATGGCAACCAAACCCTGACGCAGGGCCTGAGAATAATAACCCAGCAGTCGATGCAGGCCTAACAGATCAAACCACAGCCGAAGATGCTGGTTTCAATTTCCAAATGCCAAGCAATGCCTTTAGTGATGCTGATGGCGATACCCTGACTTACACGATTGACGAGAACACCAAGCCGGCCTGGTTAAGCTTTGATGGCACGACCTTCACCGGTACCCCGACCAACGATGACGTCGGCAGCTACGACATTACTGTGATTGCGACGGACGGACAGGCCAGTGCACAGACCACCTTCACGTTAACGGTCGACAACGTGAATGATGCCCCGGTGGTGTCGATGGCGTTGTCCGATTACTCGGTGGAAGTGGGGCAGTTAGACTTCGGAATTCCAGCAGGAACCTTTACGGATGTGGATGCAGGCGACACGCTGATGTACTCAGCGAAGTTGGCCGACGGAAATGATCTGCCCTCCTGGCTGTCATTTGATGCAACCACCGGAGTTTTCTCGTCAACCCAAAGTGAAGTCGGAACCTGGACTGTGGAAGTGTTCGCTTCAGACGGAATTGCAGACCCTGTCAGCACTCAGTTTGATCTTGTGGTGACTGACGTCAATGATGCCCCGGGTGTAGATCAAGGCATTAGCAATCAAACCACGGCGGAAGATGCGGAGTTCAACTTTGAACTACCACCTAACACTTTCTCCGACGCTGACGGTGATACGCTGGTTTATTCCGTTGACCAGTCAACCCTGCCTACCTGGCTCAGCTTTGATGGCATGACCTTCACCGGTACCCCGACCAACGATGACGTCGGCAGCTACGACATTACTGTGATTGCGACGGACGGGCAGGCCAGTGCACAGACCACTTTTACGTTAACAGTCGACAACGTGAATGATGCCCCGGTGGTGTCGATGGCGTTGTCCGATTACTCGGCGGAAGAGGGGCAGTTAGACTTTGGTATTCCCGCAGGAACCTTTACGGATGTGGATGCAGGCGACATGCTGATGTACTCGGCGAAGTTGGCCGACGGAAATGATTTGCCCTCCTGGCTGGCATTTGATGCAACCACCGGAGTTTTCTCGTCAGCCCAAAGTGAAGTCGGCACCTGGACAGTGGAAGTGTTTGCTTCTGACGGAATTGCAGACCCTGTCAGCACTCAGTTTGATCTAGTGGTGACCGAAGTCGTACAGGCTCCGGAAATGAATGTTATCGACGGCACTAACGGCAACGATACGCTGGTGGGAACCGATGGCAACGATCTGATTATCGGCGGTGAAGGCTTTGACATCATGTCCGGTGGAGCGGGTGATGATATCTTCAAAATCACCGGCTTGAATGACGGAAAAGATACAATAACCGGTGGAGAAGGATATGACGGCATTGTCGGGAGTGAGGGGGACGATGCGATCATACTAACGGGGCTTAATGCTGAATCCAGTGTGGAATATATTGATGGTGAGGCCGGCTTCAACCGAATTGAAGGTACTTTCTACGGCGATACGCTGGACTTCAGCGCAACCACGCTGTTGAACATTGCAGAGATTGATGGTGGTAACAAGGACGATACGATCATTGGGTCTCAAGGTGATGATGTGATCATTGGGGGAGTTGGTAATGACACACTGATCGGCGGTGCCGGCAATGATATCTTCAAGGTGACAGGACTTGATGAGGGCAAAGACAGCTTCACCGGTGGCGATGGTATTGATCGCATTCTGGGGAGTGCCGGGGACGACACGATTGGCCTGAGAGAGTTTAATCAAGTGACCGGCGTGGAAATTATCGATGGCGGAGCGGGTTTTAATCGAATTGAAGGTTCCTATTACAGCGATACGCTTGACTTCAGTGCAACCACACTGTTGAACATTGCAGAGATTGATGGTGGTAACAAGGACGATACAATCATTGGGTCTCAAGGTAATGATGTGATCATTGGGGGAGTTGGTAATGATACGCTGATCGGCGGTGCCGGTGATGATATCTTCAAGGTGACAGGACTTGATGAGGGCAAAGACAGCTTCACCGGTGGCGATGGAATTGACCGCATTCTGGGGAGTGCCGGGGACGATGCGATTGGCCTGAGAGAGTTTAATCAAGTGACCGGCGTGGAAATTATCGATGGCGGAGCCGGCTTTAACCGAATAGAGGGTACCATCTACGGCGATACGCTGGACTTTAGTTCGACCACGTTGCTGAACATTGCTGAGATTGATGGTGGCAACAAGGACGATACTATTATCGGCTCCCAAGGCAATGACGTGATTATCGGTGGAGCCAATAATGACTATCTTTCTGGTGGTTTAGGTAGCGACAACTATGTCATCTGGAATGGAGAAGGTACTGACACTATATTTGACAATGGTGTTGCTGGGGAAACTGATCGCATCAGCTTTATGGAAGCAAATGTTAACGATCTCTGGTTTTCCCGTGATAACAGTGACCTTCTAATTTATAACCTGGGCCAAGGCAATACCCTCCGAGTAGATGAATGGTACAACCAGGTTGGTTCCGTTATTGAAGAGATTCACGCGGAAGGGCAAGTGTTGTATCAGGACCAGCTTGAATCACTTGTAACTGCCATGGCGACCTTTGGCACTCCTTCTGGAGGTGACATGACTCTCACAGAGAGCGAACAACAGGAGGTGAATAACGCTATTGCAGCCTCCTGGCAAACGGCTGTGTAAACAGAGTCCGAAAGGCCACCGTTAAGGTGGCCTTTTTTTAACTTGTTAATTGATAAAGGATTAGTCTTGAAGAGTCGATTCTTAACAGGTTTTCCGTTGAATGTGTCTTTATCAAATTCCCTCTAGTTAGCACCCATCCCTAATGGTACGATAAATCCGATTTCACGCCGGAGCCCTTGCATGAAGTACCTTCGATCATTTAACCAACGCCTTCGTGATCTGCGTCAGAAGAAGAAGCTGACGACTGAGGATGTTGCCAATTTTTGCATGGTTGATGAATCTGTCGTTCGAGGCTGGGAAGCGACGGGGGAGGCCCATCGATGTTTCCCGACCCTGGATAATCTGCTGGATCTTTGTCTGAAAACCGGGGTGGCATTGGAGGCACTGCTGGATTTTGACCAGCACGCAAAACATACCCCTCAGCTTGATTTGCCGGGCTTTGGTGCTGAAGAAGAGGGTGATCTTTACTCTGTTATCAATCAGTTGAATGAGACGTTGGACGAGACTTTGCCAGATGAAACCGAGCGTGAGTTTTTACGTCGTTTTCGTTTGTGCGATGAAGATAAGCGCCAGTTAATGATGCAACTGCTGCCCAAATCCTGAGCGTTTCACCTGACTGGCTAAAGTTTGGAGCCGAAAAAAGTAAAGGCTAAAAGTGCCTTCAACACAGATAGCCTTTATAGAAGCATGCTTGATAGGGGCTAAATCAGATCAGCCCTTTTTTATAGAAGTTTTCGTAGACGTAATTGGTTGCTTCAACAAACCCGTCAATGCTGCCGCAGTCAAAGCGGCGCCCTTTGAATTTATAGGCTAATACACAGCCGTCTTTGGCCTGTTTTAATAGCGCATCGGTGATTTGCACTTCACCATTTTTGCCGGGTTCAGTGTTTTTAATAATGTCGAAAATATCCGGTGTCAGGATATAGCGGCCAATAATGGCGTAGTTGCTTGGTGCTTTATCCGCGGGTGGCTTCTCCACCATGTCTGTGACACGGAATAAACCCTCTTTCATCGGGTCGCCGGCAATCACACCATATTTGTGCACTTCTTCCATAGGTACTTCCTGGATAGCGACAATGCTGCAGCGGAACTGGTTATAGAGTTTAGCCATCTGCCCCAGAACGCTGTCTTCACCTTCGTCGACGACGCAGAGATCGTCCGCCAATACGACGGCAAATGGCTCATCACCAATCAGAGTCTGGCCGGACAGAATTGCATGGCCAAGACCCTTCATTTCATTCTGTCGGGTAAAGGAAAACTTGTTGTTGTCGATGAGATTGCGAATTGACCCCAGCAGTTCTTCTTTTCCGGTGCCTTTGATTTGTGTTTCGAGTTCGTAGGAAATATCGAAGTGATCCGCAATCGCACGTTTACCCCGCCCAGTGACGAATCCGAAATTATCCATACCTGCAGCAACGGCTTCTTCAACACCGTATTGCACGAGTGGCTTGTTGACCAGCGGCAGCATTTCTTTCGGCATGGCTTTGGTGGCGGGCAAAAACCGGGTGCCGTATCCAGCAACGGGAAAAAGACATTTTCTAATCATTTGGGCTCCTTGAAGCTTACAGCTCTAATTATCCTGTTAAGGCATTTAAACCAAGGCAAGTTTCAGGCCAGCTACGCGGTTGTAGGCTGATATGAATTGCGGCCAAGAGAAATAATTTGGCGCCATATATAACATAAAAAATGGAGACTAAGCCTGCTTTTTAATGGGTTTAATGCAAATTTTGTATAATTTCACTCACCTTTTCGCTTGTCAGTGAAGTGATAAATACTAAATTTTGATAAATGGCGAAGTCTGCAGGCATCTGAAGAATTGCTGCGGGGAAATTTCTCGGGAAACAGCAACGTTGCTGGTTTAATAGACGTTCGCGCGTTCGGTTGGAGGGCCTATTAAGCAATGATTTAGCTTGTAATCTGCCTCTGAAGGACTATCTTTTCAGGGTAAGCAACCAGGCTTTTAAGGATAAACAAACAGGGACAGGGGTGTCGCAAATGACGGCAACCATGCAAGCAAACGGTATTGATTTCAGCCCGACAGGGCAAAACATATCTGGTTTCACAGTATTAATAGTTGACGATTCGCCTCTTAATCTCGATGTAGCGTTCGCTTGTCTTGAGAGCAAGGGCTATAAAGTGATCTCTGCCGGAAATGGCATAGAGGCACTGAAGATAGCTGAGCAGGTTAAGCCATCGCTCATACTCCTCGACATCATGATGCCTGAAATGGATGGTTTCGAGACCTGCCGGAGATTGAAAAACCTGGAAGGCCTTAAAGACATTCCGGTTATTTTTATTACCGCGATGACCGATATCAAAAGCAAAAGGGAAGGCTTTGCTGCCGGTGCTGTGGATTATGTGACCAAGCCATTTCAGCCGGAAGAACTGGCTGCCCGTGTGCAAACGCATATCTCCCTGCAACTGGCTTATCAGCATCTCAAAGATAGCGAACTGCGCTATCGCCGTCTGGTGGAAACCACACCTGATGCCATTTTGGTGCAAAACGATAGGGGGATCGTTTATCTGAACTCCTCTGCAATGAGGTTGTTCGGTGTCGACACTCCTGAAGAATTATTAGGGGCCTCTTTGCTGGAATACGCTGCAAAGGATGACCGTGAGCTTGCTGAGAAACAAATAGCCCTGATGTGTGAAACCGAGCCAGGCGAATCTTCCCCATTGATCCTACATTTACTGCATGCTGATGGCAGTGTTGTTGATGTGGAAACGAGCTGCAGTGGCATCACCTATCAAAGCATAGACTCCCAGATGTTCGTTCTTCGCAATGTTACTGAAAGGCTCAGGCAGGAAGCCGTTATTGAATTTCAGGCGACCCATGATCCCTTAACCGGCCTGCCTAACCGGAGTCTGTATTTTGGCAGGGTAACCCAGGCTATTTACCATGCCCTGCGCAGTGGTGAGCGGTTGGCGGTAATGTTCATTGACCTGGACAAATTCAAGCTGATTAATGATACCTTGGGACATAATGCTGGCGATGAATTGCTTCGGGTTATGGCCAATCGTTTAAAAGGATGTACCAGGGACTGCGATACGCTGGCACGCATTGGCGGTGATGAATTTGTGCTGTTGGTAGATCAGGCAGGTAGTGAATCAGCACTAACGCTGCTTGCCCAGCGCCTGATTGAGGCCGTTTCTGAGCCCGTCAGCCTGCTGGGGCATACTCATGCCATCACCTGTAGCGTGGGCATCAGTAACTTCCCTGACGATGGTGAGGATGTGGAATCTCTTCTGAAGCATGCCGATATTGCGATGTATAGGGCTAAGGAAGCGGGGAGAAATTCCTTCCAGTTTTTTACTCATAAAATGCAGGATCGACTCAATGAAAGGTTACGGCTTGAAATGAGCCTCCGCCAAGCATTGGAAAGGGAAGAATTTGTGCTGCACTATCAGCCTCAGGTGGATCTGAGTAGCGGTAAAGTGGTTGGCCTGGAAGCTCTGATTCGGTGGTCGTCACCAGAGTTAGGCATGGTACCTCCCGACGATTTCATTCCGGCAGCAGAGGAAAATCGCTTGATTATCCGAATTGGGGAGTGGGTGGTACGTACCGTATGCCGTCAGTTAAAGACCTGGCAGGATCAGGGAGTGCCGCTTGTTCCTGTGGCGGTAAACATATCCGCCTCACAATTTACAGAGCAGAAGATTGTCCGCTTGGTCAAAGAATGTCTGCAGTGCCATGGCGTGGAAGCCAAATATCTTGAACTTGAACTGACAGAAACACTTTCCATGAGTGATCCGGAAACATCGGTGACCCTCATGGAGCGATTGAAAGGATTAGGGGTATCTCTGTCTATTGATGACTTCGGAACCGGTTATTCAAATCTCAGTTATCTGAAGCGATTCCCAGTCCACAAATTGAAAATAGACCGTACATTTGTATCGGGCCTGACCAACAGTCCGAATGACTATTCCATTGTCACTGCGATACTTAATATGGCGCGTGGCCTGAACATCAAGACTATTGCTGAAGGCACTGAAACTGCGGGGCAGGTTTGTCTTCTGGCAGAACATCAATGCGATATGATACAGGGTTACTATTTCAGTCGCCCTGTACCCGTCGAGGATATCGAAGAAATGCTTCGGGCAGATACCCGGATGGACCTGAGTATGCTCGGCAGGCAAAGTGCTCCGGGAGTTTTGCTGGTAGTGGACGATGAGCCTAATGTGTTAAACAGCATTAAGCGCAGCCTGGTGGGCGAACCCTATAAAGTGCTGACAGCCAGTAGTGCTGCTGAAGCCTATGAGGTTTTAGCCTGTAGCGAAGTGAATGTGGTGATGTCGGATTTGCAGATGCCGAATGAATCCGGTGTGGAGTTTTTTGCGAAGATAAAAAAAATGTATCCGGAAACCGTCAGAATTTTACTGACGGGGCATGGTTCTTCCAACAGCCTGGAGAAAGCGATCAATCATGGAGAAATATATCGGTATATTGCCAAGCCCTGGGAAAATTACCATTTAAAGGAAGTACTTTCCGCTGCATTTTTACAATATGGAGCAAGTGTCGGCAGTTAGCACTGACGAGCTTCCACTTTGGGCAGCCAGCGAGTCAATATTTCATGTAATTGTTGAAGGTTAAATGGCTTTGCCAGAAAATCATCCATTCCCACCTGCATACAACGCTCTCTGTCACTGGCAAGTACGTTTGCAGTGAGAGCGATAATCGGTAGTCTTCGGCTTCCCGGCCGTGATCTTTCCTGCGTTCTGATATTAATGGTGGTTTCGTAGCCGTCCATAACCGGCATCTGGCAATCCATCAGTACAAGATCGTAGTGCCGCTTTGCCAGCCTGTTAAGTGCTTCGCGGCCATTCTCGGCAACATCCGCGTGGATCCCGATGGCTTTTAAAAGCTCCAGTACATATTGCTGGTTGGTATGGTTATCCTCGACCAGCAATAGTCTGCCGGTGAGGCCGGGGTAGGGGGTGCGTGGCAGCGTGCTGACGTTGGATTGCGTCCTTTGGCCACCAGAGGCTAATGATACTTTGACGGGTTCCTTGGCCAGCCAAACAGAGAACCAGAAGTTTGAACCATACCCGAGTCTGCTTTCCACCCCTATTTCCCCGTCCATAAGATCCACCAGACTCTTTGATATCGCCAGACCCAGGCCTGTGCCTCCATAGGTTCTGGTGGTGGAGCCGTCTGCCTGGGAAAAAGATTCAAACACCTTCTCCTGATTTTCTTCCTTTATACCAATGCCGGTGTCCCGAACACAGATCTTGAGTTTGAGTGACGACCCAGTCTGCTCTTCTATGTCCACCTCAATCTGCACGCTCCCCTGTTGGGTGAATTTAATGGCATTACCGATCAGATTGGTCATGATCTGCCGCAGACGACTATTGTCGCCGATCAATGAATTAGGGAGTTCCGGGGAAATTCTGCAGCTGAGTTCTATACCTTTGCTTTGTGCTCGTGGCGTAAAAATATCCACCAGATAACTGAGCAGTTCATTAATGTTAAATGGATGGTTGTCGAGGCTAAGTTTCCCGGCTTCGATTTTGGAAAAATCAAGGATGTCATCAATGATGCTGAGCAAGGACTCACCAGATCTGATAATGGTGTCCAGATACTTTGCCTGCTTTTCCGTGAGCAGGGTATCTCCCAAAATACTCGCCATTCCCAGCACACCGTTCATTGGGGTGCGAATCTCGTGGCTCATCCTGGCCAGAAATTCACTTTTAGCTTGATTCGCCTGTTCTGCGATTTCTTTTTCCCGGCGTGCCTCTTTAATGTGTTTTTTAAGTTCGGTTTCCATAAATATAAAAGATTCAGCCAGACGTCCGACTTCATCCCTGGATCGGCGTGCAAGGTTTTGTACTGCTGAGCTGGGCTGGTCTTCGGTAATAAAGTCATGGGACGGCAATTCCTTGGCATATTCTGTCAGGAAATCCAGGGGCCGGGAAATTCTAGATACCCAGATCAAGACTACTATGATACTGCCGAGGAAAAATATGCCTATGATCAGGCTCTGGCTCTTCACCAGATTATGGGCCGGGGCCGAGATTTCTTTCACCGGCACGACGACTGCCTGATACCATTCAAAGGGTTTGAAATAGCTGACAAAGGCTACCACCTGAGGTTGGTCCCCATCGGGGGCTTCCACTGCAAACGGGTCGTTATAATGGTAGACCGTCTGGCCGGATGCTTCCTGGCTGGAAACCTGATTGATCAACTCTCTCAGCAGCCGGTGCTGGGGCACGTTCAGACGCTGCTCACCGGTTTTCAATCCTTCATAAGCGGGGGGAGGGACCAGAACCTCGCCCTTGCCGTCAAACAGAATTGCATAGCCGGTGCTGGCTACCTTAATGTTGGGAAACGTTTTCTGCAGACTGTCAATAATGTCATGCATTTCCTTCAGGCTTTGGGTTTCGACATATTCGAAATCCACCATGGCCACCAGCGTCATTTGCCAGTCCGGTAACGGTCGGAAATAGCCAATGTGGCGGCTTTCAACAAAGTTACCTGGTTTGCGCCAGTTAAAAATGGCTTTATCTCCACCGGGTTCGAGGTAGTCATCCCGCATCACCTGATAAACAATGCGCCCTTTAAAGTCTCTTAGCGATGTGATGTCGGTGCCTTCGACGCTGGGGTTTGGATGTGCTTTGACTACGCCGTTACGGTCAACGGCAAATACTTCAACTTCACCGAACTGCACTTTTCGCAACCAGTTAAATGCCAATCTATTGGCTTCATCACGGGACATGCGGCCTTCTTTATACAAGGTTCCATACTGTTCAAGTGCCGATTGAGAAAGGTCGGATACGCTTTTCAGGTCGGCCTGCAGCCGTGCAAGAATTTCAATCTTTTCCGTAGTCAGCTTGTCATAACCTGCCTTGATATTCAGTTCGACCAGTTTAAGTACGTTTTGCGCAGAGGATTCCTCTACTTGCAGCATGGCCCGTCCGACATCCCTGTTAGTAAAATAAAGGATGGAAATGGCGGCAATAGACATGATCAGCAGGATAAGAGTAATAATCCTTGATCTCAGCGAATGAAACTGAAATCGGTCTAATAACTGGCGGATAAATTTCCTCATTCTCAGTCAGAAGCCCCAATTTCACGATAAATTCTATCGGCTGCGGCAAGCCACTCAGCCCGCAGGTAGATTCCGATACGTTCAGCAGTCTTTAGATTGAGAGAGATATGCTGCTGTTCCTCAAACACCTGACTGAGTTCCCGGGGAGAGGCCCCGTTAAAGAGCTGTCCAAGGCTTGAGGCCAGAAATAATCCCACAGATTTAAAGTCGGTTCTTGACATGCTCATCAGAATTCCGCGTTTCACTTCTTCTGAACCCAGTTGGGAAAACGTAGGGATGTTGTGCCTGTTAGCAATGCTGACAATTTGCGGGATACTCTCACTATTCACTCCTCCCTGCTGGGTGATGTACAGTGCGTCTACGTTGAGAGCCAGTTTTTCTATGCAGGAAACGACACTCTCAATAGCTTTCTGGTTATCGGGAATATCGCTAAGCGTATAACATTGGACAACCTCAAACTGTTGCTCTCCAGCCACTCTTTCGATAACTTCTAACGCAGTATAGGCTCTGCCGTCAACTGAGTTCTCGAAAGCCACCCCCAAACGTTTAAAGCCTATGACATCGTGAAAAAGTCTCAGCTGTCGCTCATAGCGCAGGGGCGACACTCTGGCAAAAACGTGGTCATAGCCCGAATCCTCGACACTTTTAATAATGCCTGAACCCACTGGATTGCTGGCAGAGATAACAAAAGTGGGAGTCTGGTGTTGTGTGTTGGCCAGGTCCTGGCCAGCCCAGGTTCCCATAGCAAAAATCAGATCAATATCCTTAGTCTTGTTGAGCCTTGTTATCAGAGTTGCACGTAATACTTCTCGCTTATTTTGTTGCCAGTCAGCTGAGTAAAAGGCATCGGCGGCAAATTCCAGATATTTGCTTTCAGTGTTCCTGGCCAGCCATTGCCAAAGCGAAGCTGTTTCCAGCTCCTCAGGAAGCACAGGGCTTTCCAGCCAACCTAATGCTTCCAATCCTTTAATGGTGGCAACCAGATAGTCATGATAGTTGCCGTCGTCGCCGCCTTCATAGTAGGCAATACGCCACTTTGTATCCGGGTGCTTGGCTGGTGGAGTGTTGGCATATCCGGTAGCAGCCTCTGCCGTGTTCAGCCCCAGCCAGATAGCCAGGGCAATAATGGTGCCCAGTTGCTTAATGATTTTGTTAGTGTCCATCGCATGATCCCTCTTGCGTCTGATTGGATCACCTCGTCAAACAGCGTCACCTTTACTGCGGCGTTTCTATTTCGCTGAAGAGTTCATCGCTGGCTCCCAGCAGAAGCAGGGAGGGATTAAATCCTATTACTTCTGCAGTTTTCAGATTAAGGGCCATTTTGGGAGGTTCCTCAAAAAGCTGCGGCACCTCATTGGGTGCGGCTCCGTTAAAAATTTTGGCTATCGTCAAAGCATGGAATTCACCAAAATAGCGAAAATTCGCTTGTGACAGGCTTACCAGAACGCCATAGCGCACTTCCTGGGCGCCAACCTGGGAAAATGTGGGGATTTTATATTTGTTAGCGGTTTCAACAATGGCGGGTAGGCTTTTACTGGTTACTCCGCCTTGCTCGGTGACGTAGATGGCATCAACCTGTGGTGCAAGTTGTTTAAAACAACTGATGACACTCTTCTCAGCAATACTGATATCACTGATGTCACTCTTGGTGTAACAGGGGATGACGGTGAAGCCGATTTCCTTACTCAGGGATTTAATGATGTCTATCGCCGCATAAACACGCCCATTAGGGCTGTTTTCGAAAGCCACACCAAGGCGTTTGAATCCGGTAATGTCATGAAAGACGCGCACTTGCCGGCCATATCTGTTGGGATCAACCGTGGCGTTGATGTGCTTGTAACCTGAATCTTCGACACTCTTAATAATGCCTGCGGACAACGGGTCACTGGTGGACAGCACCAGGGTGGGAGTACTGTGCTGGTTATTGGCCAAATCCAGCCCGGCCCAGGTGCCCAAAGCTAGCATGAGATCAATATCACCAGGATCATTCAGACGTTTGATGACCGTGTTTTTGGTCGTTTCACGAAGGTCATCATCCCATTTGGCGCTATAGTGGGCGTTTTTTACAAACTCGATATAGTCACTTTCTGTGTTGTCTGCAAGCCATTGCCAGAGATCTGTGGTTTGTTCCCCTTTTTGACGGGGAATAATTTCCGATTTGATCCAACCCTGTGCCATCAGTGCGCGGATCGTTGCTATCAGTACCTGCTGATAATTGAAATATTCACCACCTTCGTAATAACCGATACGCCAGCGTTGTCCGTGATTAGTGGTGGGTTCTGCGCCAAAATTGTCGTAGGGGCCGACCTGAGCAGTGGCAAATCCCGTCCATAGTGTCAGAACTATAAGGGCGGTAAGGCCTGCTATTTGTTTGAGTTTCATTGTCCATTCTCCTGTTTGGGGCATGCTTTTGCATTGTTCGCCCAGCTATTCCTGGTTTCCCCTAATCTTTAGATATTTCTCCCAGGCTATTCCTGACAGTCATTACTGCAAATATTAGAAACTCAAAGTGACCACGGCCCCTCGTAATCTGTCTTGGCATTCCCGGGCCAACTGGTGCTGCCAATGTTCAGGCAGGGTATTCAGAGACCCTGCCATCACGTCATTTGTCGTTTCCAGAAGAGAGGCAATATGAGCTTCAGCAACGGTTAGGGTGCAGATTTGTGCCAGATCTGTTCCTGTTAAACCTCCTGCAGCAGCAATTTCCACGGGCCCTGCAGGTATTTGGCAGCTGTCTTTTTCGGTAACGACGGCTTGCATTCCAGAAAGATAAGAGGATGTAGGCACGTTCGCAATTTTTGCAAAAGCTGAATCTGTACCGAAATGCTTTTGAAGAACGGAGAGTATGCATCGTTGCATCTGCGGCAGGTAGGCTGCCTGGTAGTAACCGCCCAGGCAATTGACGCCACGGGCCAGCGCAATGACCAGAAAATTGGTAAACAACGAGGGTAATATTCGTCCAGCACGAAGAGCCAGCAACAAAGCGAGTGGCTCAAAGGGAATTTCGAAGTTACTGTTCTGTCCGTTTCCGTTGCGCAAAATCCCTGCGCCTCCATTGTCGCTTGCCAGAGAAAGCGAAATTCTGCGCCCGGCGGCGTCAATTCCCCAAAACAAAAAGGTACCGGACCCATTAATGTCCTTCAAACCTTCACTCAGATCATGACGAAGCAAAGGATTCATGAACAAGATGGATACGAGACTGTCCGGGTCTAGAAAATCGTATTCCAATAGCATAGTAGTTATTTTCTCCATTTCCAGATAAACCAGTGTTGGAGCAGTCCCTTGATCGGCAAATAGTCGGTGCCATAGACGTTGATTAATGATTACTGCCTGGTCGGAATGGGTTGTCTGGCTCAGAACTTCCTCGCAGCCGTAGTCTTCATTTAACAGTTCAAGGGCGACATCAGCCACTGTCGCCATCTGCTTATCGGCGCAAAGCGCCTGGACCTTCTGTTGTGCCCTTTGGATACAGGCCAGGTCAAGTGGGGGCGCGCAGGCGACAAGTGTGTGCTTCAAGCGGTCAGGGAATAGCGGCACTTTAACCGGAAATCCACTTTGAGTATGAGCTTGAGTTGATGGAGAGCTGGTGCCGGGCTGAAACCTGGAATAGGGGTAAAGCAGCATACCACGAGGATAAGTCAGGTTGTTCAATGGAATATTGCCACAGGCAAAGACGGGAATCGTCGACGTGTCAGCCGCCAGTGAGAATAATAAGGTGCCCTGAACGGATTGGGCAAAGTAGTCGACGCCGTGATGGTTGGCCGTCAGTGCTGCCGGCTTGCGTAGCAGATTATCCCTGGCGGCCTCCGCTATTGATTGCCCCAGTAGTGGTTCCAGATAGCGGCGAACGACCTCGCCTAGGTCATCCCGTGGCTGAAAGCTTTGCCCGGAGCATTTGATAATTTTCTGCACATAGCGGCAAACCGGCATTGAGCCATCATTTTCGAGGGTATTGTCGATAACGGGTGCCCGTTTGCGAATTTCAGGCAGCAATTGCCCGACAACACGGCTATTGGAACTCTCGTTCATGATTCTACTATCCTTAGGTTGTGTGGCCGCCCTGGCGGTGATTCTGATGGTGAACGATTGTGTTGCGGCAGCTGATTCTCATTATCTGCCAGTATCGGGGAGTCTGCTTCACTGCGGGCTAAGATCTGAAAAAGAATCACCGTCGCCAGATAAGCTACGCCAAACAGGATCAACCCCAGGCGAATATCGGAAAAGGAGACGATGGCTGCAAATACCATGGGGCCCAACATTTGGCCAATGCGGCTGGATGCACGGAAAAGCCCCAGCGCTTTACCTTCGCCTAGTTTTTTACTGATATCCAGCTGCAGCAAATAGGCACTCTGGGAAGGTAGAACAAAGCTGTTGGATAAGCCGAGCAGGATAACGGCCAGCGTTGTTGCCCCCATGCCATCCATACCTGCAAACGACAGAAATGCCGTACCGGCCAGTAAGCCGCCGATAAAGATCGGGGTCTTCCTGCTTTGGGCCCGGTCTGCCAGTCGGCTGATAGCAGGACCGAGCAAGGCCAGGCAAATGCCGAACAACATCAGGGTCTGGCCGATCTGGCTTTCACCAATGCCGATTTTGCTCAGATAGACAGGGGTAAAATAATGCAGGAAGCCAATTGCTGCGATGGCCGCCGGCAGACTGCTAAGGAAGGTGACGGCGATCACCCTGCGATCCTGTATAAAATGCCAGATGGAAACACTTGGGCTACCTGAGCTGTCCTGATGGCTGGCAGTACTATTTTCCCGCATGCTATCGGAAGCCGGTGTACGATTTTCCCGTAATATGACTGAGGCATAGACCGCCACTGAAGCGATGAATAGAGCGCCACCGAGGAATACCACCTGATATCCGTAACGTTCCGCAATCATGGCCCCTGTGGCAGCTCCGCAGATACTTCCGGAATAGAGTCCGGCAAACAGGTGGGCCAGGCCCTGGGATTTGCTCTTGGCATTAGTTTGACGGACAACGTAACCCTGTGCTGCCAGCAGCGTCAGGCCATAGCCGAAACCCACCACCGCTCTGGACAGGATGAAATGTATCGGGTCTGGGGCGAGCCAGGAATAAATGCAGCCCGAAGCAGCCAATAGTAGTCCGACAAGAAATGGCTTTTGCCAGCCCTGACGGTCGAGCCAGGCACCGGAAACAAAGATGGCTATGCCGACACAGAGAAATTCGACAGCGATAGGCAAGCCGAGTACAAACTCCCGGGACACTCCAGGCAATGCCTCATAAAGCCTCTCCATCTGCAACGGCAAGATAGAGAGAGCAAGATCGACACCAAACAAAAATAGAAAGATAGCCGGACGCATGGCCTTGTATCCAGTGGTTACGGGCGTGGCCGCATCTGCTAAGGCTTGAGCTTCCCCGAAATTTTTCCGGACAAACATCAGCATTGATAATTCCACTGTGGCCAATAACGCTATCAGCACCACAGTGATATTTCCTGAAAGCAGAGTGAAAAGCTGGGCGTTGGTACCATGGTCGGCCAAGCCGGAAAGCGCCGCCAGGTCAGTCTCTATTGCTTTCCAGGCAGATAGAAACAATGTTAGCTGAGCTGTGCCAAGGACCAGTGCTCCATAACTGATTTTCCCCAGGTGGGATGCCTTGGAGTGGATGTATTTATGTCCGAAGATTGCCAGTGTTACCAGTAGGGCAAGGCCAACCGCCAGGGACCGCAGCAAAGCGGCTTTTATTTGGGATTGCCGCCATGCCAAGCCGCTACTGACGGACTCGGCCGTCATTGAGATGACGACACTGTTAATGCTGGAGATGCGCTTAGTGGCCTGAGCAGCCAGAGGAATTATTACAGTGGCTCCATCTGCCCCGGACTGAAAGCGCACTTTTGCTTCCGGCTGGGGGTTACCGGAGTTTTCCAGTTTCTCAATACCTGATCCAGGCAGGGTTTTGGTCTGATACAGGTTGGGAATACTGTTGCCAATGAGTTCTGTCGCTGTACTGAATCGGATATGACCGTCAGGCCCTGCCAGTGACAATTCCAGCCCTGTAAAGTTCTGTCTAGAAAACTCTCGGCCTTCCGGCAAAGAACTGTCTGTGGGCTTGATTCCTTTTCCTGCAACACTGTCGTCACCAGAATGGCTGGCCTTATGATTGAAGCGTAAAGCCAGCTTCTGTTGCAGGGCAGTTTTGACCAGAGACAAGGTCTGTTGCAGGACGCCTTCAGGCAGGGCCTTCTGGCTGTTAATGGCATCTACTTTCTGGTCGTTGACGGGTTCAAATGTAGCGAGAGATTTATCCAACTCACCAAATGCGGCCGCTGACACCACAACAGAGATGAAATGCTGCTCGTGCAGGCGTTCAAAGACCATCCTGGATAAAAATGCGCTTAGGCAGAGAGTGACCAGCAAAAGCACCAGCATCTTCGGGTAAAACTGCCTGGATTTGTGCTCAGCCATGATTGAGCCCTCTCATGAGTTGATCTTCAGTAAATTCGAATGTGTCTGGGAACAGAACCTTGCCTTGAATCGTCACTGTTTTATCGATGCGCCTTTGCACATAAGGGTTGCTTCTGGCGATAACAGGGCTAATCTTTGCTCGCTCATGCGAATATTACTTTCAGCAATCAGATAGTCATTTGCCGGTGATGCTTTGACATTGATTTTCGGCATACGGTAAATACCCTCGAACAACAGGTGTGGTGTGGTGGTCAAACACCAGCCTGTATCCATAAGCTGGATTCTGATGAGTGCATCCCCATCTTCTTCACGGCATCTGATCGGCAGCAGATTAATGTTGCTGATCTCCAGTGAGAACAACTTCTGAACCACATAGGCCACCGCCAGGGCGCCGGTGCTGCAGGCTAGGGTTTCGCGGTTGATGCCTCGTTCGAAGCAACGATTTTCCACGACATCGAGATTATTGATTCGGGCAAAATTGACGCTCACACCTTCAGGAAACATATCCCGGCACCTCTTGTTAATATAAATGCCAATACGGTGTACCAGCCAGGCCCCCATACCTTTGCGGTTGTCCTCAGGTATGGTGCCATCAACGGTAGAACCGAAAATCATGTCTGCGAGAGTGGGATTGGTAAAGTCCAGGTCAGGAAATATCACCAGATGAGGCTCACCGGTAAATACCAGATATCCCTTCACTGTAAGTGAGGAATCATTGGTATAGGCTTTGAGGTCGTCAAGGCGGAAATTGATCGTCAGCTCTTCAACAATATCAATACAACTGTTTAAGGAAGCACCGGTTTTTGCCTTATAGAGTTTGGAAGGCAACTTACGCGGGAGGCCCAGGTTTACCCAGCTACCGGAGTCGCCGTGACTGCCGATGTCCAGGACATTTGGAACCGGCATCGGGATTTCTGTGGCAATGCAGGCATCGATGACGCCATGCTGTTTGTGCAGATAATTTGCCACACAGATCAGGCCGTTGCCGCAACAGGCGGCTTCTTCGCCGTTAGGTTCGAACATACGGAAAATAAATTCTGCGGCGGAAAGGTCTGGGCGTTTTTTCCAGTATTGCCGCTTCTCAGAAATCGCATCTATTGTGGTTGGGGTGGATCGCTGTATCACTATTAAGTTGTCACAACCGATACCAAATGAGGTACTGGTAGCTTTTGCGGCAAAGCTGGACCACTCAATTTCGTCTAACGGCTCCTCCACAGTGGCATCGACAATGACGAAGTTGTTTCCGCAAGAAGTGTATTTAACAAACGGTATCATCCTGGAAGCAAAACCATCTGCTTCTTCATAGTTGCTAGACTGCATCTGAAGCTCCTAAATTGTGATGTACTTCACATTTCGCATACGAACATAGCATGCCCAAGTATGGCTGCCAGATGGAATAAGTGTGATTTGGCAATGAATAGTAAGGATTCATAAACAAAAGTAAGCAAGTCTGACAGGAAGAAAATCAGTGTGGCGAACGGAAAAGTAATATTATTCTTTGCTATCTTTTGGGCGGAAGGGGTATCAGTACAGTACCAGAATTGGTTGAAACGGAGGTATTGGATACATAAAGAAACCCCCCGAATGCGTTAACCTTCGAGGGTTTCGATTGTTTTACCGGGGATGTTGATTGCCGACCTGGCCGTTGCCCCTGCTAACTTTCAATTTTGCTTAGCCGCACTTGCTGTCGCCGCAGTTAAGACAGGTTTGGCAGCCATCCATCAGTATCACCGCTTTCTGGGTGCACTTTTTACACATGGTCGCATTTGCCGGGAAAGCTGAGGTTTCGCCTTCACTACTGGAAGCGGCTTTCTGGCGCGATTCATAGTCGGCACGCTTTTCTGCGATCAGGCGTTTATGTGCATCACTGAGTTCTTCTGACTCGATAATGCCCAGGGCTTTCATGTGTTTTTCGATAACCGCACCGATTTCAGCGACTAAAGAGGGAACAAAAATTCCACCTTTTTTGTAGTAGCCACCGTTGGGATCATGTACAGAAAGCAGCTCTTCCAGTAGGAACGCGATGTCACCACCTTTACGGAACACCGCTGAAATTACGCGGGTGAGGGCAATAACCCACTGAAAATGCTCCATCGATTTGGAGTTAATGAATATCTCATAAGGCTGGCGCGACTCGTGGTCAGTACCTTCATTTAGGAGAATGTCATTAATGGTGATATAGAACGCATGCTCGGAGACCGGCGGCTTGATCTTGTAGGTAGTACCCAACAAGAAGTCCGGACGGGCAATGCTTTCATTCATCTGAACCGGCTTTGGCTCGCTCACTGCTGCAGGTGCAGTCTCGACTTGTTCAGTCTTGCTGATGTTGTAACCAACGATTTTTTTCTCGATTTTGACAGCCATTTTAATCAACCTTTTCTGAGGGGCGCGGCAGTTACCGCGTACCCAAATTGAACTTATTCAACGGTAGAGGGCTAGCACTTACCCTAAGGGAGACCAGTACTTACCCTAAGGGGGATCAGTACTTACCGTAAGTGCCCTCTTTAAGCGCATCAAACAGGTTGGCTGCCGTATGCGTTTCACCGTCGTATTCAACTTCTTCGTTACCCTTGAATTTCACTTTGGTGCCGTCTTCCAGGGTAAATTCATAAATGGTGTTTTCCAGATCTTTCTCTTTGACCAAGACACCCTGGAATGCTTCAGGGTTGAAACGGAAGGTGGTGCACCCTTTCAGCCCCATGTCATAGGCGTACATATAGATGTCCTTGAATTCCGGATAAGGGAAGTCAGTCGGCACGTTCGCCGTTTTGGAAATGGAAGAATCAACCCACTTTTGTGCAGCCGCCTGAATGTTGACATGCTGAGTCGGTGTGACTTCGTCACTGGTCGTAAAGTAACTGGGTAACTGGGCATCAGGGTCTTCGCTGTAAGGCATTGCCTTGCTGTTGACCATATGGCGGTAAGCCAGCAACTCAAAGGAAAACACATCCATTTTTTCCTTGGTTTTCTTGCCTTCACGGATCACGTTACGTGAATAGTGATGGGCGAAGCTGGGCTCAATACCGTTACTGGCGTTGTTTGCCAAAGACAGCGAGATGGTTCCTGTTGGCGCGATGGAGGTATGGTGCGTAAACCGTGCTCCTTTCTTGCTCAAGGCTTCTACCAGTTTGGGATCTGCCTCGGCAACCCGCTGCATGTAGCGGCTGTATTTTGCGTGCAGCACGCGGCCCTTAACCTTGTCGCCAACCTTGAAGCCGTCGTCGGTCATTTCCGGACGCAGACGCAGCATTTCCTCATTAACGATAAAATCATCGCCCATGATGGGAGCCGGACCTTTCTCTTTGGCCAGTTCCAGTGCCTGACGCCAGCCTTCCAGCGCCATTTCTTTATTCACTTCTTCAGTAAACAGGACAGATTCTGCAGAACCGTAAGGCATGCGCAGCATGGCCAGAGTTGAACCCAAGCCCAGAATACCCATGCCGTGACGGCGCTTGTATTGAATTTCGTGACGCTGACCTTCCAATGGCAGGCCGTTGATTTCAACAACGTTGTCCAGCATGCGGGTGAAAATACCCACAACCTTGCGATACTTTTCGAAATTGAACTGGGCTTTGTCAGTGAAAGGGTATTCCACAAACTTGGTAAGGTTGACCGAGCCCAGCAGGCAGCTGCCATAAGGTGGCAGAGGTTGTTCGCCACATGGATTGGTTGCTCGAATATTTTCGCAGAACCAGTTGTTATTCATTTCATTGACTTTGTCGATCAGGATAAAGCCCGGCTCTGCAAAGTCATAGGTGGAAGTCATGATCGCATTCCAGATATCGCGGGCCTTGACAGTGCGATAGATGCGGCAGGCGATCAGTCCGGTCTCGTCACTGACATAACCTTCTTTAACCGGAAAATCACGGTAGACGTACTGAGTGGTGTCGCCCAGGTCCAGGTTTTCCTCATCAGCTTCTTTACGAGTAATAGGGAAGGACAGCTGCCAGTCTGAATCATCTTTAACTGCGGTAATGAAGTCATCTGTGATCAACAGGGATAGGTTGAACTGACGCAGACGGCCGTCTTCACGTTTGGCGCGAATGAAGTCAAATACATCCGGATGATGTACATCAAAAGTAGCCATCTGTGCGCCACGACGTCCACCAGCAGAGGACACGGTGAAGCACATGCGGTCAAAAATATCCATGAAGGACAATGGGCCGGAAGTGGTGGCTCCAGCACCCGCGACGTAAGCACCTTTAGGGCGCAACGTAGAGAATTCATAGCCGATGCCACAGCCTGCTTTCAGCGTCAGGCCCGCTTCGTGATTCTTGAGCAGAATATCGTCCATGGAGTCCATGATGCTGCCGGAAACCGTGCAGTTGATGGTGGATGTGGCAGGTTTATGCTCTTCGGCTCCGGCATTGGACATGATACGACCGGCAGGGATAGCGCCATTTTCCAAAGCCCAGACAAAGTCATTCAGCACTTGCTCGCGCACTTCAGCCTTTTCTACCGAAGAAAGTGCTGCGGCAACCCGGGTGTAGGTCCCCTGGATATCCTGATCAACCGGCTGACCTGATTTGGTCTTCAGTTGATATTTGGTATGCCAGATGTCCTGAGATGCTGGTTGCATATCGATAGGCGCAATAAGCTGCTGGACTTTAGCGTTCATACTATCCCTCTTTATCATTATGACCTTTTTTTGCAGGCCTTGGTTTAAGTCGCTTTCGCAAGCATGCTTTCAAGGAGCGCCCGGCAATAGGGTGCCCTGATAAGTACTGCCAGATGTTTCGTAATCAACAGCCCAATTTCACACAGGAAATTCACTGTTTGGTTGTAGAAGTCTTTGTGGTTGTCAGGAAACCACAATATATAGTGCACTGTGCATGTGCGACAGGTGATGAAATCCCCACTTCCTTTTTTCTTCTTCTCACGACGCTATAGATGTTTATGCCACTATACGTCTGGTTAATCTGCCAAAAAGTGGGTTAATTAGATGGCGTGGTTTGAGTTCAATTGCGAAAAAGTATTGACTCATAAAGGCTAGTGGTGATAGTGCCTTTTTCTGTTTTCAACCCAAGATATGGCGATTTCTGTGAAGTATAACACTATATGCTGTGATGTGAAGACGTGCGTCAATAAAAATCTCTGGTCAGGTTTGGTGCGCTGTGCACAGATGCAGACTGTGTCTGCCAAGGCCTGAAATGGCGGGGCCTCAGGAGTAACCGGGTTGTAAAGTCCAAGATTAGATGGCCTGAACGGCCTTGAAAATGGCTGATATGACCGTTTGGCCTGAGGCTTTACTTACTTCTATATATATTTGCTTACCACTATATGTAGTAGTCGCTGAATTGGAGGGTAGTAGTCGCTGAGTCGGAGGGTAGTAGTCGCTGAATCGGAGGGTAGTAGCTCAATCGGACGAAAAATCGCCGGCAAACCGAACTACTTTGATTTACCACAGCAGAGATTAATACCCCCCAGGGGGCATATAAATTCAGTGTCTCGACCCAGAGTTTAACGGGCTGCTGTTGAAACACTGCCTTGGTTCTTGAGGACTGGGACTTGGAGAGCCGTCCTGCCGCAGAAATAACCTCAGGAAACCGGATGGGGCTTGGTTTCCGTTTTGCTTTTACCCATAAACTGTTCAATTTTCTGGGCGACTCTGGCGCGAATCCTGTTCTGACGTAACAGCCATTGCACGCAATCGGGAAGAGTGGCATCGACTCCCCTGAGTGAAACACCCAGGTCGTGAACCGTCGCTTTGGTATCGTAGTAAGCGTAGCGGCCTACCACTTCGTACACCAGGTCGTAGGTGAAGGGAGGAGGGACGTGCAGGAGCTTGCAAAGTGTCTCGATAATTCTTGCAAATACCAGAGTGGTTTTCCTGCCAGTCGGCAGATACAGGGTTCTGATACTGGTTAAGAGCTTCAGGCGATTGGCCAGTTCTTTCACCAGGATGTTTTCACCGCCTACCACGTAGCGTTTGCCTGATTCACCTCGTGTGAGAGCGGCCACATGAGCTGCAGCCACATCGCGTACATCCACTACGCTCAATCCGCCCTTGTAACTTTGTCCAACGCCATTGAGCCAGTCCATGATGATTTGATTGGATGGAGTGATACGGAAATCGTTGGGCCCTAGTACTATGGCCGGGCAGATGACGACCAGGTGTATGTCATTTTCCAGCGCCAGCTTCTGTGCTGATTTTTCGCTTTGGGTCTTGGCCAGGTAATACGGATTTTGCGCTTCATCATTCCAGTCATCGCCGGTTCTTATCTCATTGGGATCGTAGGAGAACCCGATAGAGGCTACAGAACTTGTGTAAACAATGCGCTTGATGCCATGTTGCTTGGCTGCATAGAAAACACTTTCTGCGCCACGTAAAGCCGGTTCAACAATTTCTTCGGCTGTTTTTGCAATCGTTTTATAGACTGCTGCCATGTGTATTATGGCATCGCAGCCTTCAGCCGCGGCCGCGACCGCCTCTTTGTCCTTAATGTCGCCATTGGCAAATTCGGGTGTCAGACCTTCCAGTCCTCTAAGGTCTGAACCCTTGCGTACAAAGGCCACAACTTCGTGGCCCTGTTCTAGAAGCTGGCTGACGACATGGGAGCCAATATGTCCGTTGGCACCGGTCACTAAGACTTTCATGCACTCTCCTGTGGCTATCGAACTTATTATAAGATTTCTAAACTCGCCTGATTATGCCTCCTAAATATCTCTATGGGCAGTCTTAAGTTCTCATAACAGGCGTGAAAACCGGGGCAGCAATAGCAGTAAAACTGACCTAGACTGTAGGATGCTACTAGATTGTCAGAATAATAGCCCTCAAGAACATCGCCTGCCTCCTATGGTGAAGGAATACAGAAGAATGAACTCAGCTACCTTTACTGATGTGGTTCCCGCTCAGGATGAACTCCTTTTGGAGCGTCTGGAACGGCGCTTGGGAATCGTTCATGCCCGCCAGAGGTTGGGGATTGAAAATGATCATGCCCAGAAGGTGTTTGGTGGCGGCGGTATGAACCTGTTCCACCCGGAAAACTGGTATTCCGTACAGACACTGATGCGGTGGTCGCTAAAATCTGTAGGTATGTATGAGCTGGGGCGCAGGAATGCCTGTGATATACGGGTATCCCGACATGTGGTGCAGCATAAGCTGATTCCTCAGGCGTTCAACGGTTACCGTGTCCTGCAACTCACGGATCTGCATTTGGATATGGATCCGGATATCACCCGGGCGTTGGTTTCAGCCGTACGTCCGCTGGACTATGATTTATGTGTCCTCACCGGTGACTATCGGGCTCAGACCTACGGATCAATCGATGGTGCATTGGCAGGTCTACGCGCACTTCGAGAGGTCCTCAAAGGGGAGGTCTATGCAATATTCGGTAATCATGACAGCATCAGAATGCTGCCCGACATGGAAGATATGGGCTACCGAATGCTGCTCAATGAAAACATGGCGTTGCATAGGCGTAATGCTACCATCAATTTGGCCGGTGTTGACGATCCACATTATTACCGGGTTGATAATCTGCAAATAGCGGCAGAAGCCGGGAATCCTGACCTCTTTACCATTCTGCTTTCGCATACTCCGGAGATCTTCAAGCAGGCAGCCCATGCCGGCTTCCATCTTATGCTTTGCGGGCATACCCATGGCGGACAAATCTGTTTGCCTGGAGGCGTGCCTATTACACTGGATTCCGATTGTCCCCGTTTCGTAGGAAAAGGAGCCTGGCGGTGGCAGGATATGATCGGTTACACCTGTGTCGGCTCCGGCACTTCTATCATACCTGTCCGATTCAACTGTCCACCTGAAATCGTAATACACACTTTAAGCGGCAACTCTTGAAAATTTCCTGGTTCCCTGAAAGGACGCTGACTGCAGGCGCAGGTACGCAAAATACTTTCTTTTTTAGTGACGGTAAGTTTGTTGATTTAACGCTTTATCTGACTAGAAGGCCTTATTTACCTGATGGTGAGTCAGCCTGATTCTCAGGATGTCTGTCATACACAAAAAGGGACTTAAGTTGCGGATGAGGGTTATGAAAACCAATATTCTAGCTGCATTGCTTGCTCTTTTGCTGGTAATCCTCCAGTTGTTTGTATTGCAGTCTCGCAGTCATAACAGCAAAATTCAGAAAGAAACGACCCGGCCGACGAATGCTCCAACAGATGTAACTTTTGAGTCGCAAATGCCGGTAGAACAAATTCTTAGCTACGACATGCACAATTCCCCCGTATTTATCCGTCAATTTCCTTAAGTCGGACGTATTTAGGGTTGCGGGGTTAAGCTCCTCTTCCTAAAATGATTTCGCTTCCCATCCAAACCTTATAAGCCACTTTGTTATGCGCCACGGCCTCTGAATGATGGCATAGTCCAGTATCAGGCCGGTATTTGGGCATAGGCCAGAGTGGATAAATCAACAGGCAGAGACGAAACGATGTCCTCAAAAAACGTGACACAGCTTTTAGCCAATTGGCAGGCCGGTGATGGTCAGGCTTTAAATCAGGTAATTGAAGCCATGCATGGCGAAATGCGCAAAATTGCAGGTCGTTATATGGCCGGCGAACGCCAGGGACATATGCTCCAGGCGACCGCTCTGGTGAATGAAGCCTATCTGCAACTGATGGACGCGGAAGTCGCCTGGAATGACCGGGTACACTTTCTCGCTGTAGCCGCCCAGACCATGCGGCGGATTCTGGTGGATCACGCCCGTGCTCAGCGGCGTAAGAAGCGTGGTGGGGACGACCTGCAAGTGACCCTATATGAAGCCCAGATCTGTGATGACGGCAGTCAACCGGATTTATTGGAGCTTGAAGATGTGCTGAGCAAACTTTCGCAAGTGGACGAGCGCAAAGCAAAAATTATCGAAATGAGTTTCTTCGGTGGTATGACACAGGAAGAGATCTCAGAATTTTTAGATGTCTCTCTGTCCACGGTTGAACGCGATTTACGCTTTGCCAAGGCCTGGCTGGTAAAAGAGATGAAAGATTAGCAGGTCAGTGTTGTTGCAGGCTTGGATTTATTGATCTGAGCCTTTTATCACCTTCTTGCGTTCCCGCTCATATTCTTCATAGTCCATATTATTGTTCTGCAGGCACTCTTCATATTGAGGTTGCGGCAATTTGGCGCAATTGATTCTATTGGTGTACCGTACGGCTTCATAGCCGCCTTTAGCGCTGCATCCGGCATTCATGAGTAAGCTGACTGACATCGCTGTTACCGCAGTAAAGCCAATAATTTTGTGGATGTTGATAGCATTACGCATTCGAAGATTCTCTTGATCAGGGTTGAATAGCTTTTAATTGGCTAACCACATTTTGGCGGGTGTGGGCGGGTAGGTGACTGACTAATGCCATGATCAGCCCTTCATAAGAGCTGGCGTTGGCAGTATAGCGCTGGATTAATACCGGTGCTGTGGGGCCGACATGGGCAGTCAGTACGGCAGCCAGTCGCATGAGGTATTGATCGGTAAAGGTGACCTGATCCGTATTCAGCTCTTTTTCATTTTCCTGCAATCTATCTGGCGCTTGTGCCAGGTGTTGCAGGAAGGTTGCCAGCCATTGCACCACTTTGGTCATGGAATTCAGGCGCAGATTAATGTCTTTAATCAGCATGACTTTCAGCAGCCGCTCAAGATGAGGCTGCTGACTTAGCACCAGGTGATCCAACTTGGGCTCCTCGTTCATGACGGCATTAAGCAACGAAGATGCTTTCTCTGCGGTATAGAGAGGTTTGCCTGTCAGCATTTCAAACATGACGGTGGCCAGGGACCAGATGTCTGTACAGGGGCCGACGTCATCGCCTTCCAGCTGTTCCGGTGCCATGTAAGCCAGGGTGCCCATTCTGGCCCCGGCAAGCGTAATATCGGTGTCGGCCAGTTTGGCAATGCCGAAATCCAGTATTTTCACCACGCCGTCTTCCTGTATCAGGATATTCGCCGGTTTGATGTCACGATGAATAATATGATGCTGGTGTGCCGCGCTCAGACCAAAGGCGATCTGCTTGGCAATTTTAATAGCCTGCTTGAGTTCCAGCGGGCCCCGCTCCAGTCTTTTCTCCAGCGTTTCGCCGGTATAGAACTGCATGGCAATGTATAACCCGCCATCGTCAGTATGACCCATATCATGAATAACACAGACGTTGGGGTGGTCCAGACGTGAAATGGCTTTGGCTTCCAGCAGCAGTCTTTCTTTAATGCCGGGCTCTGAGGCTACCGCGGGCGCCAGGCATTTCAGGGCTACATAGCGGTCCAGGCGGGTGTCCTGGGCTTTAAATACCCACCCCATGCCGCCTTCGCCAATTTTCTTGATGATTCTGTAAGGGCCAACCAAGGTATCCGGGTGCATCTTGGGTAGCACCAGAGTGGCCTCGGCCGATTCCATGGTAAAGCTGCTGGGCAGCAAATCACCGACTTCCTCATCGGCCTGAAGCAATTCCAGTACTTCATTGCGTACTTCGATATCAGGGCAGTGGGCCACCAGATAATGCTGGCGGTCAGCCGGGGACATATCGGCAACCTGATCGAACAGGGACTGTATCTGTGTCCAGCGATCCTGATTCATAAGGAAGGGTGTGATGTTAGGGTGCTATTGTTTAAACTCTGCATGAGCAACCGGTTTTATGCTTGTTAATAAGTAGTCTCATTCCGTTATCGGATTATTTCTCGTCAATCAGCTAATTATTTTTCGTCAATCAGTGAGTTAAAGTATCCTTCATTCGACGCCATGCCTCAATTATTAGTTGTCGCCCATGCCCCATCCCCTAACACCCAGCGATTGGTGAATGCGGTCCTGGAAGGGGCAAATCATCCTGATATCGAAACCGTTACTACCCGCTGGGTGCCACCTTTGCAAGCTGTACCGGATGATGTGCTGGGGTGCGATGCCATTATTCTGGGTACAACTGAAAACCTGGGATACATGAGTGGTGCGCTAAAGGACTTCTTTGATCGCATTTACTATCCTTGTCTGGAGGCAAAGCAAGGGCTTCCTTATGCGCTTTATGTTCGGGCCGGGCATGACGGTACGGGTACCCGGCGCGGTGTTGAAACCATTGTGACCGGTCTGAAATGGCGTGCCTGCCAGGACCCTCTCATATGTCGGGGAGATTTCCAGGAATCCTTTGTCGACCAGTGCCAAGAGCTCGGTATGTATATGGCTGCCGGCTTGGATGCCGGTATCTTTTGACCGCTCTTCGCTTTTAACTCCTTCAGGCCGCCTCTTCTAATAGGGACGTTTTCGCATGCCAAGCTTGAACAGTAGCGGAGAAATCCCCCAGTTGAACAGTACAAAGGCGGTAAATATTCCCACTGCTCCCAGAGTGCTAAGCTGGTAAAAATGTTGTGCCAGGGCCAGCGGCAGGGAAACTTCAAAGAATTGATCCAGGATGGGGGCTTGGGAGCTGGTTTTAAAATCCAGTCGACGCTTGATAAAGCTGGTCAGCAAATCCCCAAGTAAAGAGGCAGAGGCCAATAAAAGCCCATGGACAGGAGGGAGGTCCATTAACCAGCCGGCAGCTATGCCTGCTATAAGCCCGCTCACCAGTCCGCGCCAGGTTTTGGAATGCCCCAACCAACGTCTCCGATCTTTAGAGCTGTGTCCGCCATCGATTGGAGCTTGCCAGGTCGGTATCAGAATTCGAGCGATAATTGGCGCTCCGTTTACCACTACGAGAAAAGCAAACAGCTTAACTTCCAGGACCATTTGTCTGTTATCCATGGCTATGGCCGATAAACCAAGAATAGACTGATAGTGGAATAAAGTCCTTTTTAAGATGTCGTTTTTAGATATCCGGCACAGTATAGGGTAGGGATTACCCAGACTTTTTTGCCGGAAACCTCTCAGCTGGATTAAGCAAAAATTATCCTTCAAATCGACACTATTTACGTCAATCGCGATTCAGAAAACGTCAAATTCAAAGTATTTTTGAGTGATTTGTCTTTTGCAGGTATTAGCCGGCAGCCATACATTAATGTGTTTCAAATAAGATATATAAATCTATGTAGTCGTCCCTGAAGAACCCCACTTTTCAGGCCACAGCGAGTTGCTCTGAATGAATCTGCTCTTCATTAAACAGGTAAAGTCGAAGCAACAGCATCATTTTTTCGGTGGATGACGGCCATAACCTCAAGACCCAAAGAAG
>JBNKWQ010000041.1:0-2045 GCA_050299855.1 Hahella sp. | reverse complement strand
ACGAACGCGTTGAACAACCGCCAATAAACGCTGGCGGCGATGAGGAGTGGGATGACTCTATTGATTTCTAACTGAAGATTGATTCCCCACTGCTATAGGAGTTGCAAAACTCTATGGCAGTGGGGAATAAAAATGTTTGTCCCACCTAAAATAGGTCGGAATGAATCCCCTCAGATATAGCGGTACGTTACAGCAAGGGCCAACCCGTGAGGGGCGGTCCGGAGGAAGCCGGAGCGCAAACCTGCGAGCTGACGGACAGAAACACCATAGAAGGCCGAGTCCGGGGGCGAGCTAGCACAAGATAGCGAAGCCCAGTGATCCAACGTGGATACGGTAAATGGTGCAGTTGCGCAGGGAAAGTTATTGCCTTTATTCGGGGAGATCTGACAAACCAGCATCCTGCGCTTACGCTGCGGAGCATACCAGTGAGAGCCTGGTTGATCAACTCTTGGCGCCCCGAAATCTACCGAGCGGTGGCGAGCGAATTCAGGTCGACACCAGCGCAAGTGCAAGAAGCGCCGACAGGAGCAATCCTGCCGGTGATTTGTCAGAAGTCAGCCGAGGTCATAGTAGCCCAACGCCCCGCTGTAATGGCGGGGATATGGTGAAGGACTGAACACTAACCGACGAGCAGGAGGTACAGTTAACTTGGACACATCCACAACTCAGCCGAGCCATGATGCTGCCCAGCGTACTGCTGTGTTACCAAACTCAACCACTCACCTTCTAGAGCGGGTACTCTGCCCGTCCAATCTGGAACAGGCCTGGAAACGGGTGCGTAGAAACAAAGGCGCCCCGGGTATAGATGCATTATCCATTGAGGACTTCCCGGCGCACTTCCGTGAGCACGGGCAGGCGATTGTCGCGGCCGTACGTAACGGTCAGTATCAACCTTATCCCGTTAGACGAGTCTACATTGAAAAAGAAGATGGAAGCTTAAGAGGGCTGGGAATTGCCACTGTCTTCGATCGCCTGATTCAGCAGGCGGTTGTGCAGGTATTGTCACCCATTTTCGATCCCACGTTCTCGGAGTACAGCTGCGGCTTTAGACCTAAACGCTCACAGCACCAAGCCGTGAGAAAAGTGCAGGAATATATCACCGAGGGCCGCAAGATCACGGTCGATGTTGACTTGTCAAAATTCTTCGACCGAGTGAACCACGATTTTCTAATGAGTCTACTCGGAAAGCGAATTAGGGATAAGGCATTGTTGAAATTAATAGGCAGATATCTTCGCGTAGGTATGGTCGAAGATGGTGTTCTGCTGGAGTGTCTTGAAGGCGTTCCTCAAGGCGGACCACTATCTCCATTACTATCAAACGTCGTACTTGATTTACTGGATAAAGAACTTGAACGCCGTGGTCACAAGTTTGCACGTTACGCGGATGATTTTATCATCTTAGTGAAAAGCAAGCGAGCTGGTGAACGAGTCCTGAGCAGCATCACCCGATTTGTCGAACGTAAGCTGAAACTCAAGGTTAACGATCAGAAGAGTCAGGTGTGCAAAGTGAGTCAATGTAAGTTCTTGGGATTCACCTTCTGGGGAAAATACCTCCGCTGGCATCCCAAAGCACTGGCCAAGTTTAAACACGAAGTCAGACAACTGACCGGTCGCTCGTGGGGTGTTTCCATGGAAACCAAAATCCGCGAGCTGACAACCTATCTGCGTGGGTGGATCAACTACTTTGGTATCGCCAACCAGTACCAACAGTGCGTCGATCTTGACCACTGGATCAGACGTCGGGTGCGAATGTGTTACTGGAAACAGTGGCGCAAACCGCGCACCAAGGTACGAAACCTGATTAAACTGGGTGTGCCCGTTAAGCTTGCCATTAGCTGCGGCATTACCAGTAAAGGGTATTGGCACAGTGCGCGTACAGAAGGCTTCCATCGAGCCCTGAATGATGTGTACCTGGAAAACCAAGGGCTCATCTCACTAAGAGATCGGTGGGTGAAAATTCATTATGGTTAGTGAATCGCTCAGTGCGGACCCGCATGCTGAGTGATGTGGGGGCTGGAGGCTAGACACCTCCGGCTACCCGATTA
>JBNKWQ010000040.1:0-3514 GCA_050299855.1 Hahella sp. | reverse complement strand
TGGCGGCCAGGGTGGCGTGGATCGATCAGCGCCCGTAGCGGATTCTCGGCGAACCGGGTTTTCCAGAGCCGCGGAGTCAGGTCCCTGACGTCGCTTGCCGGGTGCTGGCTGATGCGTTGCAGCACGTCCACCAGGTATGTGACTATCGGTACACCGGTGAGCAGTATGATGCCGGATTGGATCAGTATTACCTAAGGGCGCGGTATTACGATCCGAACCAAGGACGGTTTACGCAGATGGATACATGGGTGGGGGACTCTAAAAACCCGATCACCTTAAACAAGTATGTTTATGCCAACGCTGATGTGGCCAATGGAATTGACCCTAGTGGTAATTCGACGATGACGTTGAGTGGATTCGGTGCGAGTTTCAATATTCAGCGCATATTAAATACGATGGCCGTAGTTACTTTTGCCTATCTGAGCTTATCCGATGATACAGCAGCTACTAATAGCGCGTTAAATAATGATCTTCACGCGATTCTTGCGCATAACAAGGTTAAGTCTGAAGTAAATTATAAGGCCAAAGAGTTGTCCTCTGATGTGGAAAGAGCGCTAGCGATTAGCGCCTCAGACGGGAGTTGGCATGCGCATCATACAATTCCAATATTTACGTGTGGTGCAGTTGATCAGTCACCAAATATGGTTCCATTGAAAGCAAGCTTTCACATTGCACTTCATTCAAGTTTAAGAGCTTATTCTGAATTTATGGATGATATATATGGAGCGGCATTTGATAATACTCGGTCTCTTTTTGATTCAAGCTCCTCGATTAACCGAGGAGGGTTGAGGACTTTAGCCAGAACCAGTATTGGTAGAACTTATATTGCCGGGCACCTAGATGCGTTTTATAGCACCGGTTGGTATGCTGGAAATGTTTATTTTAAGCCGAGGTTTGAAGCAGAGAAGAGCCTGTTTATTTCTAATCCTGCTCGAAACTCTCTACCGGGGTGTCAACGATAACTTTTAGTAAGGTGATTTTGATTATGGATTTACCGACTGATATAGATGTTCAAATAGTTGATTATTTGAACTTGGAATTTGGGGCTTACGAGGAACGCCAAAAAGTGACACCTAATGATTTGAATTACATCGGGGTAAATACTTCTAGTGGGAAAAAAATATGGTATTGGAAGTTCCCGTGTTCAGAGAAGGGTGGCTGCTGGGCTACTGTCGAAGAGTACGAAGGTAGTTACATGATTGGAATTACAACCAGCAAGCCAGAAATAAAATAAAGAAAAGCCCGGTCAATCCGGGCTTTTCTTTATTTACCTGCTGATCTGCGAAAGCTGTTTAGCCTCACAGCCGTGAACGGGGTCGCGTCTTACACTTTACACTCACGTTGATATATCCATCAGCTAAAGGATAGCAGGGGGGCCGGTTCGTCAAACATTTAGCGTTTATGGTCAGACTGACCGCCACTTGCCAATGGTAAGGCCGAAACAAAGAGTTACGGTACCAACGGCAATATCCTGACCCATACCGAACAGACAACACCGGCAGCGAAACAGATACTTATCACTATGATGCATTCGGCATTCTGTTGGCCTCGACCGGTACTACGGACAATGACTATCGGTATACCGGTGAGCAGTATGATGCGCAGTTGGATCAGTATTATCTAAGGGCGAGGTATTACGATCCGAACCAAGGAAGGTTTACGCAGATGGATACTTGGATGGGTAATAGTAGCGATCCCATTACCTTGCATAAGTACCTTTATGCAGGGAACGATCCTGTGAACAAAATCGATCCGACAGGTAAATTCAGCATGGGTGAATTTAGTGCCGCGCAATCCGTTAGCGGATTTATAAATTCCTTAGGAGCAGCAGTGATTTATTCCAGTCAACTAAATAGTTTTACGTACATGGTTGATGAAGAAGCAATTGTTGAGACTCAGCGCCAGAGAACCACGCTAGATATAGCCATCGCCAAAGCTAAAGCAAAGACCTGTGTGCTTGGGCGGGAGCAGTGCAAACTGCCTATTCCAGCTGTTTTTTTTGGAAACAATATGTGGGAAGCAAGCGCTCATTATAGGGATGCTCAAGTATTAAGAAATCTTCCTGCTGTCTTGAGTCGATCTAATGGCCATCAAGGAAGCAGGCAATGGTATAGAGGTTTAGGTTTTCCAGAATGTATAGGTCGAGGTATTTCACAACAATGTGATGAGTATCCATTTTATTCCACAGAACAAGGTGGACCTCAAAACTATCCAACTGGGGTATCATTGAGGTTAATTAATGGTATCCACAATGGTGCTGCAGGTGTTCTACTCGAATCCATGTTCACAACATGTGGAGTTAGGGCTTCGGACAGTGTTAAGAAGTGGTTTGTCGCAGTACCTATTCCAAGTGGTCAGTCTGGTTTTTCATGTTCGACAACTTTTTAAATGCAAAAGATGAATTTAAGACTAATTGTAGCGTTAATAATTTGTGTGCTGTTAAGCGCATGTAGTGATGACAAAGATTATTACAATAGTAGAGCGGAAGTGGACGAAGCGAATATGAATAATTATGTTGAAAATCGATCAATTAAGGAAATCACGCAAGCTCTAAGAAACTGGTTAATAATAAATGCTCCCGAGTTCGGAGCTGCTTTGAATGGCCAAGCGTCAGCTGAACAAATTTCTGCTTTAAATGACTTTTTTAAAGGTGGAGTTCCTAACGATCTAGAGGAGTTTTTATCCGTCATTGATGGACAAAATAACTTAGATAAACCAGTGCTTCAAGACGGTTTTATTATCCTCTCTGCTGGTGAAATTATTTTGAAGTGGAATAGTTTAAGGGCTTCCGTTGCTGTGGCCGGAGTCAATCCAAGACTTCCACAAGATTATGGTCCGGTAAAAGGTTACATTTGGAATGAAAAATGGATTCCATTCGCGGAGAATGCCAGTGGAGATTATTACTGCATAGATCTTGACCCTACGGAAATGGGTCATCGTGGACAGATTATTACTAAGGTTAACGGAGACAGCGATCTAAACGTTTTGGCTCACGATATCAAAAGTTTCATTGGGCTTTATCAGCGTGGTCTTGAAAATGGGGATGTTGTTTATGATCAGCGATATGATCTCTTTAGGTGGCAACAATAAATCAATAGGGTCACCCAATAACCAGCCGTGTCCCAATAGTGCAAGTTTTGAGGGCAGAGTGCTTCAAGTAGGCCTTCAACCGGTGTCCAAGATTTTTTATTGGCAAGACCAATGGTCCAATTATCGAAACCCTGCGCTGTCATTCCAGCTTGCCACACGGAAGAAGCGGCAACCCTTCGGCTTGACAGCCATGATAGACTCATGAAACAGATAAACGGAGGTCGATTCCTCCAGAACAAAGATCAGACGTTTTTTCAGCGGGATATCAGACAAGGTTGAATAGGTTGAATAGGACATCCATTGAACGAAAGGAACCAAAAGTGCCCCTATACAGTCAATTCGACAACCTGGAATAACGAACTTGATCGTCCCGCGATCAGATTT
This sequence comes from Hahella sp., assembly GCA_050299855.1. GTDB lineage: Bacteria > Pseudomonadota > Gammaproteobacteria > Pseudomonadales > Oleiphilaceae > Hahella. Next base: position 40 of record JBNKWQ010000040.1, on the reverse strand, counting down.
AGGTTAGCGACGGGATGATCTGACCACAGATTTCAGAAAT
>JBNKWQ010000039.1:0-3885 GCA_050299855.1 Hahella sp. | reverse complement strand
CGGATATTCCATCACTTATGACGCATATCCCGGAGAGTTGCTGGGATATGCATCCTACCTCGTCTGATTACTGTGATCTGAATCACGCTTTCATTCTAGTCAATTGGATATATATACAGGTTCCATCAACGATAAGGATATCCACATGGACATACCAAGGCCGGTTTCCAGCCAATCCACTCGTTTTTTAAAACAAACGGGGTCCACATTACTGGCGACTACCTATAAAACCAAGGATTCGGGTTATACATATAGTTTAGTGCAATCGGTCGATATGATAACGGACTCAAACTCGTAAACTAGCAACCACATTCTCCTAAGAAATTCGTAGAAAAAGGATGAAATACGAATGTTTCCCGATATTAAACCGCCTCAGTCCCCTGTCGAAAGGCTACTCGCTGACTTTGCACAAAAAGATAAACCCACCATCGCTGACTTTATGGTGTTGGAAAATATGGGCAAGATTTACGATCGCCTCGACCGGTATCGTGCTGAAGCCAAAAACATGACACGGCTTGAACTTGAAAGCGAAACACATAGTTCTAGAAGACTTGGCCGTAATCTACGTCGTGCTGGCGACTTCTGCCCGTCACCCCAATGTGATGCCCATGCTATAATTTCCGGCGGCCATAGATATGCTATTGTTGTTCGGGGTGTTATGTCATGGCTGAAAATGAGAATTGACGATCCTCACAATGGATGTTGGTTACCACGCGATTGGGAAGACCGAAATCATATGCCGAACCATTTAAGGAACGCAGTTCCACACCGGCGAATCCACACGGAAAACTACTATGATTGGCTCCGCAAGCGCATTAACCCGCAAATGATCCGCTCTCCCGAACAACTCATTAATGCATTGCGCCTTATACGAGTCATGCTACAGACCGGAAATGTTCCACCAAACGTCATGCCGAAAACGGGAAGATAACATGCTTTATACAATGGTTTTTGACGGCTCAAAATACCTGCTGATGCTTTGGGATAAGGCTCAGATATCTTCCATCGTTAACGACAACGATATTGATCACCTGATCGATATTAATGGAGCCCCCATTCGTCACAAAGAGGTCTTTAAAGACCCTTTGCATGTGAGTTTTAACCCCCTATTCAAGTCAGACCAAGGACTCCAGGTTCCAGACATTTGCGTGTTTGAAGGACGCTTATACCTCAACTCGAAGGCCTACGAAGTTCTTGGAGATTTGATCCGAGATGATGGTGAATTCCTACCGACTGTAGATGACAAAGGAGAGGCAGGTTATATCTTTACTCCGTTGCGAGTGGCTGAGAGCATTGATGCCCTGGATACAGGGCTGAGTAGAAAAAACGAATGGGGCGACCTTGAGAACCTTGCTTTCCATGAAAATTTAGTCAAAGACTGGTCTGTTTTCCGCACGGAGTTCGACTGCTATATGTCTCTGCAGTGCCAAGAAAATATTAAAGAGGCCATTGAAAAATCAGGGCTTACTGGTGTCTTTTTTACCACGGATCTTGGCAATACTTTTTTGAAAACAGAAGACAGCTCAAGCTTTAATTAGATGTAGATGGATCTAAATTCTCAATCGCTAATTTCACCGTCCTCAATATACATAGTTCCGTCCTCGCTCGATTTTTCAGTGAATTTGGGGTCTAGAAACTCATCCACTGCAACCCACAGCTTTGGGTAGGCATCAGTTTCTGTGATAGGCAAAATGGTTGATTGATAGGTATCTTCATCTCCCGTTAGTATTGGCCATTTCGCAGTCACAGGGAGAAGGTTGCAAATGCCTCGAGGACAAAAGACATACCGGACCTACAATCAGACCAAAGAGCTGTACGAGCAGTTACGTAGTAGGGTTTATGAAGAGACTAAGGCTACCTTGGGAACAAGCGCTAGACTCGAAAATATTACACTCCGAACAGCCAAGCTTGCAGACGATTGGTCTGATCTCAGAACCAGTGGGTTTCGGAACTCCAGAAGTGAGTGGAGTTGGGTCGAAGCATACTACGTATATCAAAAGAAATTTAGCCCGATTTGAGGTATCTGTCTGGAGTGGTCAGGAACTATGTGGCGTTTGCTATGGCCGGCCTTCACGGGGAAAAACCAAACTTGGTCTGAATCTCATCGAATCGACGCCTATAAGGCCCACTCCATTCGGTGGAGCTGTATTCCCAGTCATATCCTTGGCGGCAACCTTGTATGCACTTGCAATTGGGGCAGAGGAGCTGTGCATTCTTGACCCGATCAATGCTAAAGTAACCAAGTACTACATGAGCAACGGTTTTAGCGAACCATACATTTATCATGGAAAGCGGATCGCGCTGAGGAGTCTGTTGTATGACGTATGATAAAGACGATTGTTTACAGAGCGAAGCGGACATTGAGAAGAGCATGTCCAGGGCTCGTCAATGGCTGAAGGATAACCCTGATCGGGTTAAAAAAATGGTCCAGTCTGTGTCTGACTCGGATGAGCCAGCTGGAAAAATGAGCTGGCCGGAGGATGATTTAGCTAAACGGAGAGAGTTGGAGGATGATGAAGACGCCATTGAACGAAGACGTCAGCGAATTGCTCAGGAAAAACAAGGATAAGATTCTAAAAATAGCAAAGGAAGTAGAGGTTAAAATGGAAGTAAATCAATCGCTTAAGAAGCACCTTGCGAAAGGGAAATCGACAAAAAGCACCAAATAGGCAATATCGCACTGGTTCAGATCAATTGGAACCGGTGCGAATCACCCACACCCATCCAACAACCCAATCCAATCCCGAACCAGCTGCGCCCCGGCATCATCAACCCAATGACTACTGATCGGCGGCATCCGATTCCCCTTCATCGATCATCCGTAGATATACGAGCGACCCATCAGCGTCCCCGGGTTTGATCAGGCGTGCATCGGCGACGCCAAGATCGCCATTTAGAGGCTCGGCATCACAGGCATTGGTATCCTCCAGTTCCGTGGTAAATCGCCAATCCATGGTGCTTTGGCTGGTGCCGCCGGGGCGGTGGCAGTTGGCGCAATTGCTGTGCAGGTAGGCCCGGGCCTGTTGTTCCAGAGACGGGTTGTCCGGTTTGATTTTGAGTTCTCGGACGGAGTTATCCTGTGACTCCGAGAAAATCCCGATCGCTTCCAGGGTGTCCAGTTGATTCGCGGTGATGCCCGTCTGCGGATAGGTGAAGTCGGTTTTGAGCTGGGCGGTTTCCAGGCCCAGGCTGTGACCGGCCGCTGAGGTATGGCATTGGCTGCATTCGCCAGTGGAAGGGTAATGCCAGGTTTGGCCGTGGATGTCCACATCGCTGCCGCCGGTGACTAACAGGGCATCGGTCTTTGTTGCGTTCCACTGGTAGCTGTAGCCAATCCAGTTGCCGGCGTCGCCGCGCATGAACAGGCGGGTCTCGATGATCTCCTGGTCGAGGAAAAAGTTCTTCAGAAGGACGGTGCCGGTGGGGAAGAGGAAGTCTCCTTCGTCGTTTACCTCAATGGTGGCGTCATCGGGGATGGCGAAGTATCGGGCTTTGCTGACCCCGTCGGACCAGAAGGGTTCGATTACGGTGAAGACGTGGACAGCCATTGAGTGAAAGGAATCAAAAGTGTCAATGGGTGGATGTCCCAGACCCGCTAAGATTTATGCCCAGTGTTTTGATAGTCATGATGATTCGACTCCGTTGGTATATCTAGGATAGGAGGCGAGTCATCTCATTAGGCCTAATGGGTGACCCAAACGGAGGTGTTCACGCTCAGTTCCATATGGACGCGACCGAAGGTTCGGTTGTGTTCAGAATTCTGTGTCATTTCTTTATCCTATGCAAAAAAGAGATGACTTATGACGACACCTACCTTCGACATGGAAGCCGCACTGCAAGCATTGCGTGAAGGCAAAGACCTGACCGGCAAAGACGGTATCCTCA
>JBNKWQ010000038.1:0-110086 GCA_050299855.1 Hahella sp. | reverse complement strand
TGTTGAACGCCTCAGAGCGGTGGACGCATCCGGTGCAAAACTGGAACCTCACACTGTCCCAGCTATCGATTCACTTTGAGGGGCGGCTAGACGCTCACATCGATCTGTAACTTGGCTGACACAGAGTTTTGAACACCCTCGAAGGTTCCGGCAATATCAGCGGAAGAGACAGCCGTTGGAGTTTTGGCAAATACTTCCAGTGATCTGAAAACCTCCTTAACTGTGTTGCTGAGTACAAAAATAGGCATGTCGCCATAAAGCCATTGTTCTGGGGTTAAGTTCATATTTGAAATCATTTCCATGCACCTACGCCCCATTATCATGCAGTCTACTGAATTCATAAAATCGCTAAACCCCATATCTTCATCGCCCATATCAGCTTCCAAATTACCTGCTGTATGCAGCCAATCCACACCTCCATTAGGAGTTGCAATGTACCCATCTACACTTGTTGCTATGTATACGGAACATTTCATATCTCTAATCCTTTGCACGATGCTTGTTATGCCCATGCGGCACCAGCAATTATTGTTAGCGGATTTTTGACCACCAACTTTTGACTTGAATCGCCCCAAACAGATTGCAGTGACCTTCGGGCCTCTTCAAAAAAATCCGAACCCATATCGTTCATGCACCTTCGAGTACCAGACCAAGTGTGTATATAGTTAAGAAACTGATCCAAATTCCAGTGGTTTTCAAGATCGATATTTGGAGTAGCAATAGTTTCAAATGGTAGATCGAGTGAACGGTATGAGTCCCAAGCCAACTTATTATTAGGCGGCCAATATGGCTCAATAACACTCTTTATGCGCTCTTCCAGTATTTGATCTATATCTTCATTGACGTGTGGCCATACGTAGGAAAAGGCAACAAACGCTCCATCTGGCTTTAGAACCCGAGCCACCTCATCCCAAAATTTCTCGTAATCAAACCAATGTAAAGCCTGTGCAACACTCACCAGATCAAATTGATTATTCCGGAAATTCGTTATTTCTCCAGGCTGTACTGAATAATTGATATTTTCAAAGTGGAAAGCATTAGCAATTTGCTCTTTGCTAATGTCTGTTGCCTCAACTATAGAAAAATGTTTAGCCAAACCTATCGCGGCTTGACCGTTTCCGGTTGCACAATCCCACGCCTCATCATGAGATTTAACTAAGGAAGCAATAAAATTAAACAATTCCTTCGGATACATGGGTCGAGAGGAAGCATAGAGGTCTGCTTTATCGTTGAATAATTTTGAAGTTTCCACAGAACCCTCCTGTGGGTTCACTTCGCAACAGCAACGCTATTAGACCACTACACTTGTTAAGTACTGATCTTGTCCACAGATCGATTTTGTCAACGACCTTCAGGCAAAATAAGCAGCTTTTTTAAATGTAATGACATAGTTGGTAATACTCGGGTATTAACTCAATTCCTCTTGCTTACTGCTGGCTTTGTTATATGATTTTTTCACAATGCACATTTCATTAAAATACAGCCACCTTCATGCGGAATTAGCTTGTGTGGTTCCAGTTTAATATTTTTAACGCGTTTGAAACCGCTGCGCTCATAAAGAGCAATAGCTCTCGTATTGTCAGCAAACACGATAAGGCTTAGTTCAGCGTAACCTTCGCTGCTGGCTTTGACTTTAGTTTTCTCCAGCAATGCTTTACCGATGCCAGCGCCCCTATATTTTTCTTCAACGCTCATAGAATCTAGGTAATAACTACCCTCAACCCTGCTGGAATAGAATTCGCGAAACCTCTCTAAACGATCCGCTGGCAGGAAGTTCACTAACTCATCAGTTATACAGTGGAACTCCGCGGGATATGAGAGCGCGATACCAACTATTTTCTGGTCCGACTCTGCGACAATACAACTGCGGAATGTATATGGATATTCATCTTGTTCTAATCCATTAGATAGTAATTGAATGGCTGACAGCCCGGGTACTAAGTCATGAAATAGGTATTCCACCGCGCCATCTGAGGCTATATAGTCTAGCTCTGCGATACGCTGGCTATCATCCTTTTTCCCTTGCCTATAGTTCATATCCATCTTTTATCCTAGACCAATGCGCTTGGCTACGTATTCATATAATGCTTCACATCAACCGACGGAAAAAGCAGAGCGAAGCGGCGCTTTTGCGGTTCGGTTGGATGTGATTGTTCGATTTCAGCTCATCCATTACTTGCCTGCTTGCGTATTGAGCTAATTTCTTCTTCATTAATTCCAAGTGACTCAAGAAAATCCTGATGGGCTTCGGGAGAGACCTTTTCGAATTCGATGTGCCATTTCTCCATATCGGCATCATTTAGTCCTGTCGCCCTTAATAAGGATACCCACCTTTCCTTGGTCATTATTCTAGTGTGTTTGGTAAGGCTCTTACTGTTCAGTGCTTGAACAATGATTTTCTGTTGTTGCCGCAACTTTTGGATATCTTCATTAATCTTAAATAAACGGTTCTCCAGAGCCGCACATATTTTATTGTCATCCTTCTCAAGGATATGAGCAATGGATTCCAAAGACATTCCAGTTTCACGAAACTGTGAAATTTTTTCCATTCTTACTAGGTCACTTTCAGAATAGAGCCTATAGTTAGAGCTGCTCCGGCCGTTCGGCGAAAGTAATCCTATTGAGTCGTAATAAAGTAACGTGCTTCGGGAAATGGAGTACTTTTTGGCAACTTGTCCTATCGTATACATTGGTGGACACCTGTCGTTGCAGGGCTCGGTTAGCCATCATAGCTAACCGAGCATTCTAAGATTGGCAACGCTAGTGACGAATTTTCGCTTCATGCTTAGTGAGTTCATTGTCCTCAATCATTTTTCCAGTAGTAAGATAGTGGTTAATGGCAAGTGTAAATTCATCCATAAACTCAGCAAAACTTTCAGCCGTAAATTCATTAACGATTTTCTCGCCATCTTCACCAAGGGCGGTTTGCTCGTAAGAAACACTGGCGCTTGTCTTATTTCCTTCCTCGCTAACGAGGGTTATTGCAAACCGACCAACGATGACCTCAGGGACAATCCGGTACATTGCCACTTCGAATTTAACTGGATCATGCTTAGAGACAACCCAGATCGCGTCACTTGGTGTGTCTTCTTCGACAAAAAGACACTCTTGCTCCATAACGCCAGAGTTTGATATTACCAATTTCGGATCCCAATCCGGGGTCCAGTCTTTTTCCTTAACTGGACACAGCAACGGAAACACTTCATCTCTTGTCCCCTCCCATACTTGCGTGCAACTATGCATTTTTCGTACTGGTTGAATGACCTTCATAAGCTTAATCTCCTGGTTTGGTTGTTCACGATTTTATGCCGTGAAAAAAACAACCATAAAGTATGAAGCTATAGACAGGTCAAACCACCAAACTCATATATTCTTGCTTTGTAATACTACCTTCAAACTGCGGCAAGTCATCATTAATTACTACCGAGGGGCACTTTGACTCTACGTTTGTATGAGCCATGACTTTCACTACATCTTCGTTTACCAACGTTGATGTATGCACAGAAATAGGAAGTCCAGGCGCAGTTTCCGTAAAAAGCTTTGAACCACAAGAGGAACAAATGTACCTACCCGTTTTCTTAGTATCGCTTGGCAACCGCGTAAGCTTTTCTGAACCTTTCGTAATTTCATAGTTTTCGTCTAGAACGACTAAAACGGTGACATATGGAGCGCCATGCGATTTCCTACACGCGCGGCAATGACAATTTATTGCATGACTCGGATTAGCTTTAATTTCAAATTCGACGTCACCACATAAGCAACTGCACTTAAACATAAACCCTCCTTATCCAAGATCTTTATTGCTGACCTAACAGTTACATCAACAGACAAAAGTTCATATTCCCCAACGTTTTTACCCTAAACCACTACCATCTGCAAATCCTGGCCAGCTCAGTCGTGGCGTGGCTTAGACGGCAATAATCGTTACACCGAGGGATAGAAATAAACAGACTTGGCGGTTTAAGGTAGGTGGGCGGTGTCTGGTCTTGAATTTCACATCAAGCCCCTGTCGGAAGAAGTTAATTTCTAATCCTGGTAGGGGAGGGGGGGCAAAACTCTGTGTCAGCCAAATCACAGATTGATGTAAGTGTCTGGGCGACCCCGTCTGGGCGACCCCGTCTAGGCGACCCCGTCTGGGCGACCCCGTCTGGGCGACCCCGTCTAATCGCCCCTCAATGCTGCCGATCAAATATGGTCAGGAATTGATTGCCGTGCTCAATATTTCAACGATGCCAGTCTAAGGCGAATCTCCTGCTCGTATGGGGCGAAATCCCTAGCAGCTTATCCATTCGGAATATAGCAATCACTTATCGCCCAACTTATTATTCTGTTTGCTTGCAGGGTTGGGTAACCCTGATATCATATGAGAATGACAAAATTAGGGAATAAAAATGGCAACGGATCATGACTCCTCTCTCCCCGCAAAAGAACTTAATCTGACTGAAAAGTTTTATCGTGCCGTATGGCGCTGGCATTTTTATGCCGGTCTCTATGTTGTCCCCCTGCTATGTATACTGGCGGTAACGGGAATGATAATGCTTTGGACCAGCGTCATTGATGGGCGTGAAGGAGAAAAAGGGTTTTCGGTACAACCGCAGGGTGAACCTATCGCGGTTTCTCTTCAGGCAGAGGCTGCTCTGGGCTCTATTCCGGGAGGCGTGTTAAAGCAATATATAGGACCCTTGGGCGCTGATCGGGCTGCGTTGTTCCGGGTTGACCTGGATGGCGAGGCGCTTATGGTGGCCGTTAACCCATACTCAGGGGAAATCATCGATACATGGTCCAGAAGGGCCGGGTGGTATGATCTGGCAAATGATATTCATGGCTCCCTGTTAATTGGTGATGCGGGGGACCGATTGATTGAAATCGCCGCCGGGCTGGGGGTAGTGCTGATTGTGTCGGGTTTATACCTGTGGTGGCCGAGAAATGGCAATCGACTTGCTGATGTATTAATACCTGATCTGCGATTGCGGGGGCGTGCCTTCTGGAAGGCCCTTCATCAAAGCGTTGGCTTCTATATCTCCGCTGTTTTGCTGGTGTTTCTGTTGTCCGGGCTGTCCTGGTCGGGCATATGGGGAGAAAAGTTTGTCCAGGCCTGGAGCACTTTTCCGGCGGAAAAGTGGGATAACGTACCTCTCTCCGATGACACTCATGCCTCAATGAACCATGGTGCGATCAAAGAAGTGCCCTGGGCTCTGGAGCAAACCCCAATGCCTGAGTCAGGCTCTGCTGCCGGTGTGACAGGGATGCCGGCTGGAACTCCGATAAATATCGATACCGTCGTCGCATTTGGTTATTCATCAGGCTTCGGCGAGCGTAGGTTTCAAGTCTATCCGCCACAAGGGGATACAGGAGTCTGGACCCTGTCCCAGGATTCAATGAGTAACGATACCATGGATCCCACATCTGATCGCACCATGCACTTGGATCGGCATACCGGGAAAATATTGGCTGATGTGAAATATGAAGATTATTCGTCAGGCGGAAAAGTTATGGCCGTTTCCATCGCATTTCATGAAGGGGATATGGGAATCTGGAATATCGCCCTGAACACAATCTTTTGCCTGTCGGTCATTTTCCTATGTGTCAGCGGCGTAGTTATGTGGTGGAAACGTCGCCCCGCAAAAGCCGGAAGATTGGTTGCTCCACCTATGCCTGCGGAGATGCCACTCTGGAAAGGGGCAATCTGCATCGGACTGGCACTGTGTCTGGCTTTTCCGCTGGTGGGGATTACCTTGCTGGCCTTACTGGCTCTGGATGTGCTGGTATTACAGAACATTCCTCCCCTCAAGCGGGCGTTTTCCTGACAGGGTTATCGAGCTGGTGAGAAATACCTGTAATTCTGAAGCAAGTCCAGCCCACGCTTTTTGTGGGCGAATTTTCTACCGTTTCTCCGTATGTTGGAAAGCTGTTGGCTACCATTTCTTTTATCACTGAGGAACAACCTGCCAATAAAATTGAACAAACAAGCGCTATAGGAATGATGATTTTTCCAGACATTTTGTTCTTCGATTGATGCTAACGGTTGAGCTCACTGGATTTTGCGTAGCGTAGAAAAATTCCGGTGTAGTGATTTGTTAGGGCTTATTGGAATTACCAGAATTTTCGTCATTCCTAATAGCCACTTGATCACGCTCAGGCAACGCATCACGAAATTCATCAAACTTTTTCCAGTCTGGAATCGGTGGTGTGAAATTGGCTTTTGGTACATATTCTGAGAGCTCAACAAGCTTCATCTTGTGAATATAGCGCGGGCAGGCTGGAAATATATTTTCCGCGGTTACCCGAATAATAAAGACCGAATCAGGATATTCTTCGCACAAAGGATCATCTGCGCTGATGGCTGCAGTGCCGTTGACTCGGAGTCGGCTCTGTTTCTCGAAATCGATGAATAGAAGCCCAATATGAGGATTCACGACGAGATTGCCCCAGGATCGGTACATTCCGTTTCCATCGTAATCGGGCAACACAAGGGTTTTCTCATCTAATATTTTAGCGAATCCAGGCAGACCACCCTTGTACGAGCAATCAGGTCGCCCGCTGGCATCTGCGGTGGCAACAAAAACCATTGGGCACCGTTGAATAAATACTCTGTCGTCATCGGAAAAAGTTGCATGAACAATCGTTTCTTCAAGACGATCTGCAATATGTCTGGTTTCACGCTTTTCTTGCAGCTTGCGCATTCCTTCATGGTACATAGAATCATCGCTCATAATATTATTCCAGATATGATGAATTAAGACCCTAAGAGGCTGTAGGAAAACGCCAAGAGTTTTACAATCAGCCAAATTGTTCAAAATATAACCTACAAAATACGCTGCTACGTGAATTTTGCATAGGTTTTCACCCTTAACGTTCATCAGATTTTTATATAGAGCGCGATCCAAAATTTAGGTGGAGGTTTTTCTACAGCCTCAACGCCTAAAGCAGCTGCCGACTGAAAGGAGGTCCAGCCACGATGTGGCGATGCAGCCTTTACTTGTTATGCGAGACTACCAGCCACTAGCAATAACATTGGTTTGAATATTGCCTGGTTTCTAGAAGCCATTTTAAGGAGGTGGTAAGCATGCAGATTAATAGCATTTTCAACATGACAACGGCAATACAAGTGAATAAAAGCGGCAACAATTTGCCGCCAACTGAAGCACAAAACTTTCAACCAATACCGGAGTCACCATCAATCCGAGACTTAGCCAAATCTATTGCTCCTACCAGTATGAGTCGAAATGATGCCAGAGCTATCGCTGAAGTACTTGGTCAGGCAGGTGAGCTGGAAATAGATAATGCCTTTGCTCTACAAAGTATGATTCTTGTTAACGACGGAGGAAGTTTACGCACTGCCACCCAAGCTGACTCTATAATGAATGAAAAATTTAACATGTTTGATGCTTTAAACTCACAAATTGAATTTAATAAATCAAAAGGACTTCCTACTGAGTACCTGGAAAAAGGACTAGATTTTTTGGAGAAATTCCAAAAGCTAAGAGAAAATGCTGTAGTTGATCTTTATGTATAACGCCTTTTTATGCATGACTACAACTTTTCCGCTTCTTTCCATAAGTAATCAGCAGTAATTGTCGCGTACCATTCATTAAATGCTTTCCTATGATATTCCCAAGGTTCCTGTTTGTCTGCAGACTCTCTACAACTTCATACACCGGGATTATCGTCAGAATGGCGTGTTGTTTAAAAAGCTTCCTTATCCTGGGGAAACTCACGCGAGCCCGTCCTCACAAACAGCGTCTGAAAGACCAGAAACAACAACCTAACATACGGTACCGCTGTGAACAGGCTAACCTGAGAACCGAAACAGGACACAGGAAGAAGTGTTTTTAGACTTACCGTCCGTCTGGCGTCAGCTGGATTTGTCGCACTTGGGGTTGTAATGCAGGTCTTGCATCTAACGCCCGCGTAAAAGGAGGAGCGTCAGCGACCTCCAGCCCGTTGGGCGATTTTTAATGCGCCTGTGCTATGCATTGGCTACGCACCCACCTTCTTTTAGAACGCGAGTAGTAGATGCCGGGTTGTTTTTAAGTGCAGCTACGGGGCGTATTGGCCGTGGCACTAAGTTACCTGAGCAGTTTGGACAGATATGATTAAGGACACTCTCAGCGCACTCAACGCAGAAAGTGCATTCAAAAGTGCAGATTACTGCCTCAGTCGATTCCGGAGGCAAGTCCTTGTCACAGCACTCACAGTTCGGTCGAAGTTCTAACATAGGTTTGCCTCCTTCTTAGGTGCATATCGCCTTGCTCACCGGTTGATGAATGTGGTGGTTCGTTTGCGGCTTTTTCGCAAAAGAAGTGTCACTTTTGGCAATCCGGTGCAGCAATTTATTAACTGTTTTTAGATTAAGGCTAAATGTTGGGGTCATTCGGGTGTGGCTGCCCACTTCCATTTTCAAGTAAATTTTTCAAACTCACGGTAAGGAAGAAGCCCCATTTTGAATTGCAATGCATAAAAAACTCATCTGATTCTGCCCAACCTGGATTGCTAAATTGGAGAGCAGAGCCTCGTTCGTTTGCTTCTATATTAAATTGAAATGAATCTGTATCAACCCATGGGCCATTAACGCATTTCCAACAGACGCGCTTATTGGGAACTAAGTCTGTTATCTCCATTTCAACCTTATGCTCTCCGTTTGGCCCAAAGAAAAAGCTAGCAACTGAGCCTATTTTATTTTCAGCTTCCGCTTTAGTCCACCAAGCACTTAACTGAGCTTGCTCCGTTAATGCCGCATACACCTTTTCAGGCGAAGCCTCGATAATGATCCTGTGCAAAATGTCAGCCATACTATTGTCCTCTCTGTTTTAAACTGTTTTAAAATATATGTACACCATATGGTGTACTATTTGGGCGAAAATTAGGGAAAAACTTTAGATTGTTTCATCCTTTATTTATTGCAAATAACTGGTCAGGGAATTTAGCGAACTAGTCCAACCAAATTTATGGCCATCGTAGGCCTCTTTGCTTGGAAGTTGCTCATGGGTAAGCGTTAATTCAGTAGTTTGTTCAATACGTATAAATTCGATGCTTACTATTGTTTCAGCAACTAAACCTTCGCTACCTTTACAGGCTTGATCAACAAGCATCCAAGTAAACGCCAATTTGTGTGGTTTGGATATTTCAAGATAATTTCCAAAGTGTCTTATATGCTTGCCATCAGGTGAACATAGTTCAATATCATACCTCCCACCGACATGCAGTTGTACTTCCGAGCGGTTTACCGAAAACCCTTCAGGGCCAAACCAATTAGCGAGCACCTCTGGCTTTGTCCAGGCATCAAATACACGCTCAACAGGCGCACTAAAAATGCGTTTAAGTACTAGTACATCTCTAATGTTAACTTTGTTATTCACTTATTTTCCTTGGCCAAATAAGCATCGAGAGCATCAAGTTTGTTATTCCAGAATCCCTCATAAAAAGAGAGCCACTCTGAAACTACAGCTAATGGTTTTGGTTCAAGTCGACAGCGATGCACGCGACCTTCAATAGTCCTACTCAGTAATCCCGAGTTCTCCAGCACTTTTAAATGCTTAGTAATTGCAGATTTAGTTATATTAAAGGGCTTGGAAAGATCAGCAACAGACATTTCCTCGTCAGTCAGCCTCAGTAATATTGCCCTTCTGGTTGAATCAGAAAGTGCAGAAAAAATTTTATCTAATTGTTGATCACTATAGTTCACCATGTGGTGTACTATATGGGTGGGTCATTTTGTTGTCAAATTTATTTAGCAGAGTGATAGATATTTGAGGACAGTTAACGCCGCCGGAAATTGCCCACCGAAGCGCAGCACGGTCAATTTGACGGCATTGTTATATTTTTCATTTGCCATATAGAACATACCTTTTAGTAAGTGTTTCCGCCTTGAAATAGACGTTATCTAAAACCCAAACATCTTCTTTTTTACTACCGTAAACTAGCAATTCCCCCGCGCCTTTGTTACCACTGATAGGTATTTCGAATCTAGCAAGACCTCGTGAAATTTTTGAATACCCAAACAAAGCATCATTAATGTTGTCACCTAAAACTAATTTTACTTTCTGATCCTTTCTTGCGAGTTCAAGGGCTTCTTGATAGATAGGGTACGATTTTGGAATATAAACATATGCACCTGCAAAACCAAGCATGATAAGTAACGTTATAATCAGAGGTATTTTCTTTCTCAATGGAAACTATTTCCGTCAATATAACGAGCCTGTAGAAAGAACAGATGGACTGTAGAAAGAACAAATGGACATCCATCAACAGCTGGATGCCCATCTTCCGACCATATAAACCATCAGGACCAGTGTTGCCCCAATGTATCCAAATTAGCACGACCCAAATCTTCCGGTGTCATGGCAATACGGAATTGAACATTGGCATTGAAGGTCAGGAACCAGGGTTCTGCTAAAGCCGGCACATCTGAAGGGTCGTTGACTTCGACGATCAGAATGCCGCCCCGGCGACCATCATCTTCCATAAAGTAGGCGGCTTCAGGCTGATTTGCTTCAAGAATATTTCGTATCTTTTGGCCTGCTGAGCCATCTCGGACGGCTGAATTAAAAGGCTCCAACGGGAACTGAACTTTCATTAGCATACGCATGTCAGATCTCCTCGCAGTTAGTGGGGTTGCTTATTTAGTGTACACCCATAAATCCGGAAGTCTGAGTTAATTCGAGAACTTCATTGTAGCCTTTATAGCTTTTGATTTTGTTACTTTGCCTTATTAATTATCGCTAGGGAGCTTTTTAAATATCAATAGGGGAGCTTTCAAAGGACTCAGCGAATAACTGAGCCTCTGAACAATGTCAGTCCACTGTTGCCAGAAACTCTTCCTCACCGGTGTCTTCAATAACGCTGTTGATAATGGCGACAAACTCAGCGTGTTGCTTCTCGCTCAGCACAGGCTTCAGCAAGGAAAATGTTTCCCGGTACAACGCCAGTTCATCATGCCATTCCCAGGACTTAAGCGCGAAAAATGCTTCGCGTTGCTTTTCCATAATGGCGGAATAAGCCGACGCCTGCTCGCTGTTTAATCCCAGTTGTTCAATCATTTCCTGGTCGATTTCAGCGTAGGTTTCCCGGGCTTTTGTAATGCCTGCGGTGGTACCCAGTAGCATGATGACAAAAAAGATAAGCACGAACTTTTTCATAAGACTTCTCCAAGCTGAAGTTAACTCATGCCGTTAGTCTGGATGGGCGCGGTGAAAAACCTGTGAAAAATTTGAAAATATTTAAGGGTGAGGGCGGGGGTGAGAGCGAGAGTAAGGGTGAGAGCGGGAGTAAGGGTGAGAGTGATGATATTGTCAGCAGTCAGGCTTAGTGTGACCCGGTCTAATAGTACAGCGGATTCACGAACGGGAAACATACAATCGCAATGTCTTAAGGCCCTCTTAACACGCGATGGGCTAAACTGAATGCAGTCTTTCCAATATAGTTTTGAAACATGCAGGTATTAATCGTCGAGGATAACGCCGAACTGGCCGCCTCAATTGCCGAATTTCTTGAGCTTCAGGGAGCCCAGTGCGATTTCGCCTATAACGGCGCGTCCGGCTTGAAAATGGCAACGGAGCTCAAATTTGACGTTATTCTCCTGGATATGATGTTGCCGAAAATGAACGGCATTAACGTCTGTCAGGAGATGCGGTTGCGGGGATGTACCTTGCCGGTATTAATGCTGACGGCGATCGATACAGAAGCAGATCAACTTGCAGGATTCAGGGCAGGGGTTGACGATTATGTGGTAAAACCCTGTCCGATGCCGTTGCTTTGGGCCCGCCTGGAGGCACTATATCGACGCGCCCGCAAGGCATCTTCGGTCCTTAACGTCGGTCCTCTGGCACTGGACCGGGGCACCTGCCGGGTCGTGCGGAGCGGACGGGAAATCAGCCTGACTCCGACTGAATGGAAGATTCTGGAATACCTTATGTTGCGAAGTCCGAACGTTGTATCCCGTGTCGATATCGAGGATTACATCTGGCCGGACCAGGACTCAGATCCACGAAAACTCAACGTACATCTGCATGGACTACGCAAAGCGATAGACAAACCTTTTGATTATCCGTTGATCCTGACCAGGACCGGGATTGGATTAAGCATCGAAGATGCTTCTGGAAACTAATGGCCGAAATGAAAGTTAAAAGCCTTTCTGAGCAGTTGCGCTGGCAACTGATTGTGATTGGTCTTGCTCTGTTTTTTGTGTGTTCCGCATTGCTGACGTTTTACACCTTCCAATCGATGGAAAATGCCGGAGACAGCTGGATACGGATGGAAGCCAGATCTCTGATCAAACAACTGAAAAGGGACCCTCAAACGCCACTCCCCGATAGTCGTACCATGCAGGTCTATCGGTCATGGCAGGATATCCCCGAGACGCTAAGACGACACTTCGATCCGGAAAATCTGGTGAGTGAAGAGGTGTATGAAGCCTCTACTGAGGATAAATCTGGCAATGAGGAAGTCCTGTTTTTGCTGTACTACAATGATCCGGCAGTGGGAGCGAACGACCCGGCAGTAGGAGCACTGTATATCCTGAGTCAGTATGATATCGATTTGATCGAAGGGCTATTGGACGACATATCAAATCGCGTTATAGGCCAGTCATTGATGCTGACGGGTGGAATGATGCTGGTGCTGTTCGCCTTGATATTCTGGCTGTTAAAAAAAACCAGTGAACCGATGCGACTATTGAGCCAATGGGCTGAGAAACTGCGCCAGGAGGGGCATACTGACAGGGTAAGCTTCCCAATTGCCGAGTTGAATACCCTGGCGGGCCAGTTGAGGGAGGGGGTTGATAAGATCACGCAATATAACCGGCGGGAACAGCAATTCCTGAAGCATGCGAGCCATGAGCTGAGGACGCCGTTAGCTACGATACAAGCCTGTCTTGATACTCTGAACTTCCAACTCAAAGGCCCTGAATCCAAAACTATCGACAGGGCACTTAAAGCCAGCGGGGATATGAGTCGCCTGACCACAGCGCTGCTTTGGCTTGCCAGGGACTCCAAAAGAACTATCTCCAAAGAGAGCCTTCAGATGGAGAGTTTCACATTACGGATGATCGAACAGCATCAGCATTTAATTACCGGGAGAGACATCTCCATTGATAGCCGGGTCCAATGTGAACAGCTGGAAATTGAAAAGGACCTGTTTGCTATTGTCTTTGCCAATTTGCTTAGAAACGCCTGCCAGCATAGCTCCAAAGGGACGATTTCTTTGCAGGTTTGTTCCAATCATCTGGAAATCTCCAACCCTGTCAGTCATGACGAATTTAGTGAGCAAGAGTCTGAAGCTGGTTTTGGTCTGGGACTGCAGGTAGTGGAAAGAATCTGCCAAAAATTGGGGTGGAATTTCCAATATGAGCAGTCCTCTCACCAAGTCGTGGCAACGGTCTATTGGCGTTGATTTAATTGAACAGCAAGACCTCTTAAGGCCGTCTTAACGTCACATTGATTAAGGTATGGGCATTAACCTAGTGGACCGAATTTTCCGTACGGCCCACTAGCTCATGCGAAAGTGGCGAACTGATGACTAAAAAACTCCGCAACAGTATTTATCTGATCACTTCACTCCTGTTTTTTTTCTGTGTCCTGATATATCTGGATGAACTGGAAAGCCAGGCCGTCATTCCTGAGTCTTCCTTCTCTCCAGAGCCTCCAAATACAACGGTGATGCAAGTCAGTCCTAGTAGTTATCAGACCGAAATTGAAGTATTCGGCGAAGTCGAGCCTCGCTGGGCGGTAACGTTGACATCCCAGGTCAGTGGTGAGGTGATAGACATCTCACCCAACGCTGCTCCCGGTGTTGAAATTCGCAAGGGGGAGCCGTTGCTTGCCATCGAGCCCAGTCGATACGAGACCGCTGTCGTCAGCGCACAGCTGGCTCTGGACAACGCCTTGTTGGGGCTGCGTCAGGCGGAGGTCAATACAGAACTGGCCCGCAGCGATTGGGATAATTCGGGCATGACCGGAGAGCCATCAGATCTTGCCTTATTCAAACCCCAGCTGGCCGTGGCACAGAGCGAAGTGCGTTTTGCGGAAAAGCAGTTAAAGTCCGCCAGGAAGGCCTTGAGTTACACCAAGGTACATGCACCGTTTAACGGTATTGTCACGGAACGGCATCTTGGTTTCGGGCAATCGATATCGGAGGGCGAGGCACTGTTCACGCTGCTTGATAACCAGCACCTTGAGTTACAGGTTTCCCTGGATGTGGAGCAATGGAAACAACTGGCTCCCCAATGGAAGGGAGCCCTCGTACCTTTGCGAAACATGTCGGGTGAAGTGATCGGTCACGCTCGCATTAATCGGGGCGGAAACTATCTGGATAACGATACCCGGCAGTTTAAATTGTTTCTGGAGATACGGAAATCCCGGAACAGCACTGTGCTGCCGGGCGAATTCGTGAAAGTCACCCTGCCGGGAAAAACCTTGCGAAATACGATATTGATTCCTGAAGGTGCTATGACCAGGGAAGGGCTGGTCTGGTATCTCGATGAGGGTAACCGGCTTCGCTCTTACATGGTCGATCACTCCGTGGCAAAGGACGGCAACCTGATCGTTCCCCCTCCCGCGGTAACGCCGCCTGGAGACGATGGGCTTCAGCAATCCTGGCGTATAGCGATTGTGCCGCTGGCCTCGTTCCTGCCGGGAATGCAGGTCTCCCCGGTCCTCGATACTGAGGGAACGACAGCCGCTGCTAGCCATGTTTCGTTCACTGTTGAGGGAGGGAGCTGAACATGCACATGCTGACAAGTTGGTTCATTCGTAACCCGGTTGCCGCAAACCTCATTATGGGGTTAATTCTGATAGCCGGATGGCTAACCGCAACCTCGATACGTATCGAAGGCTTCCCGAAGCTTCCGGCGGACACCCTGCAGATTGATACCCCGTTCGAGGATGCCTACACAGGGCAGGTGGACGAACAAATCACACAGAGAATAGAGAAAGCCATCGAGGGTGTGCCTGGTATCAAGAAAGTGTGGGCAGTTTCCATGGAGGGCTTTTCCAGCATTTCGGTGCAAAAGCAGTCAGGGTACGATCTGGATCGATTGGCAAGTGATGTTCGCACCCGGCTGGATGGTCTATATGGTCTCCCTGCAAAGGCAGAGAAACCTGTTATTACCCGGAATGACTTCGATCTGCCCGCCCAGATTGTTCAGCTCTATGGCAATACGGACCCTGCGACTCTTCAACGTCTGGGAAGGCGAGTGAGGGAAGCGTTGTTATCAAAACCGGAAATTTCCAAAATCCAAACCTGGGGAGAACGCCAGGCAGAGATCACCGTAGAGGTAAACCCGGAAAAGCTTCAGGAATATCATTTAACCGTGGATGAGGTGGCGGCGAAAATTCAGCAGGCTTCACTGACTTTTAAGGCAGGTGAGCTGAAGACCGCAGGAGGCAATATTCGCCTGAGAGCTGACGACCAGGCCTACCACGCAAAGGAATTTGCCAGTATCAGTATCAAAGTCAGAGCTGACGGCAGCAGAATATTATTGAGTGATTTGGCAAGAGTCGTGGATGGTTTTGAAAATAGCGATTCCTTCGTCAGGTTTAACGGACAGCCCGCTATCGGCATGGAGGTTCAGATCGGCCGTAAGGAAAATCTACTGGAAATCGCCGAAGTGATCAAAACCACCATTCAGGAACTCCAGCCCATCTTGCCCCCTGAAGTCAGGCTTGTGTCTTGGGCCGAAAGCAGTCACTACATCTCTGAACGATTACAATTGCTGAAAAGCAATGCGGTTCAGGGACTGCTGTTGGTGTTTTTGCTTCTGGCCCTGTTTTTGAATCTAAAATTGGCTTTCTGGGTGGCAATGGGGGTGCCGATTTCGGTGGCCGGTGCGTTAGCGATCATGGGCAGTGACTGGGTAGGATATTCCCTGAATGATATCACTACGTTCGGGCTGATTATTGCCCTGGGCATATTGGTTGATGACGCTGTTGTCGTTGGGGAAAGTGTCTTTGAGGAGCGTCGTAAAATCGCTGACCCGATCAAAGGAACTGAAGCCGGTGTTGGTAAAGTTGCCACAGCTACGGTATTCGGGGTAATGACGACCGTCGCTGCATTCTTTCCGATGATGCTGATCGATAACGCTCTGGGCAAAGTGCTGGCCAGTTTTTCCGGTGTGGTCATCATGGCGCTGTTAATGTCCCTCTTTGAGAGCAAGTTTATCCTTCCTGCGCATCTGGCTGCTATCCGTATCGCCCATGGTGGAGAACAACGTGGCCTCTGGAGCCGCATTCAGTCTGGAGCGCAAAGGTTATTAAAAGGTTTCAACCGGAGGATTTACGCTCCAGTACTACAGTTTGCGCTCAAACGACGCTACTCGGTCCTGATTCTGTTTATATCCATGGCAACATTGGGCTTGGGGCTAATGAACTCAGGACAGGTGCGGATGGTTTTTTTCCCGGAAATTCCCGGTCAGACCATCACCGTAAGAATGGAAATGGATCCTCGTGCACCATATCGTTTGACCATCGAAAATGCCGATCAAATTGAAGCCGCAGGTACGGCGCTTAACGAAGAGTTATCCAGTCAGTATCACCTGGAAGCCGCCCCCATCAGGCACTTCCTGGTCGTAGTGAACGGCAGTGAGTCCGTTGATATATATGCCGAACTGGCTTTGCCTGAAGAGCGGCCTGGAATCGCAACGCTGGATATTATGCGACAGTGGCAGTTAGCCGTAGGGCCTCTGGAAGGAACGACCGAACTGACCTTTAATGCATCCGAGGAAACCGGGGGAGGATTTGCCGTTCAGCTGTTCAGCAAAGATGAAGATTCCCTCGTGTCCGCGAGCAATGAGTTACGGGATTATTTACTGGCTTTTGACGGCGTCAGCAATCTGCGGGATGACCTGAAGCAGGGCAAACCCCAGCTATACCTGAGGCTCAAGCCTGAAGCGCTTCATTTGGGCTTTACCAATGAAACACTGGCCAGTCAAATCGGTGCCCGGTTTGGGGGACTTGAGGTACAACGGATCTATCGTGACGGTCAGGAAGTCAAGGTTATCGTCAAGGATGGAGCTGAATACCGGGACAAGGTGGCGGATCTGCTGAATGCCAGAGTCGTCAATGAAAAAGGGCAGTGGTTTCCAGTGACGTCGGTTGCGAGGATAGAATCATCCTATGCTACGGACTATATCTCCCGAAGAGATGGGGAGAGGGTAAATACCCTGCGTGCCGCGCTCAATAAATCTGTGATATCACCTTCCGAACTGGGTGCCGCGCTGTTTGACGGCATCGTACCTCAACTCAAGAAGAAATATCCGCAGGTCAAAATTACAGCATCCGGAGAACTGGAAGAAATCGACAATATCCGGGGCGGTTTGATCAAGGCGCTGATCTTCACCTGTCTGCTGATCTATGCCTTGCTTGCCATTCCCCTGAAATCCTATTGGCAGCCCTTTATCATTATGTCGGTCATACCGTTTGGTTTTATCGGGGCGGCTATGGGACATTTGATCATGGGGGTGCCGCTAAGCATTCTATCGTTCTTTGGAATGCTGGCTCTGGCAGGTGTGGTGGTGAATGACTCCTTGGTGATGATGACCAGGTATAACCAGGCCAGAGACGCGGGAGAGACCGTCCACACGGCGTTGCAGCTTGCAGGGCTGGGCCGGTTTCAGGCGATATTCCTGACCACTGTTACTACGGTTGCGGGCCTGTCACCGCTGATAATGGAAACCTCCGAGCAGGCGCAATACCTGATCCCGGCAGCCATTTCCCTGGCGTTTGGAGAAATCTTTGCCACGGCCATCACGTTGATACTGATTCCGCTGTTAATTGCTGTCAGCCATGACATGACCAAACTGTTCAAGAACCAAACCCAGGACTGCCAGCCTCAGGCCTGTGAGTCCAAGGGTTAGGAGCTAAGGTGCGGTACATCTCCGTCATGGCACGGGAAGACAGTGTGTGGATATGGTCTGGATGTATTTGAGTGGACGCTGTCTGTTACTCCTTATGTTGTCGGCTAATCGGGGAGGGAAGGATTGCGTGGGTCAGGACGGCGCCGGATTCATAATAGGCTGCCTTGACGCCGGTGAAGCGTTCTGTGTAGTGGGGAATGGGAGCCAGCGGCAGTTCGCTCGGGTCTTGATTAAGCAGCGCTTTGGCGCAATCTGTTCCAAACACGGTTCCTGGCCCAATGCCCCTGCCGGAATAACCATAACAGGCATAGGCGCTGGGGCCGAACTCCACGATTTTCGGAATATGGTCACTGGTCATTGCGATCACCCCACGCCAACTGTGCTCAAAAGGTAAATGCCCCAATCGGGGAAACAACCGTTGCAGCTTACGACGCGCCCAGGTTGAATGGATGGCGGCTCCCGGACCTTCAAGGTTCCCGAGTCCTCCCAGGATCAGACGGCCGGCCTGGTCAATCCGGAAGGATGACATTACCAGCGCGGTATCCCAGCAGCCTTCGGCACCGGGCAGGACAGTCTCACGATCACTCACTGACATCGGAACGGTGGCGAACTGTGAAAAGCTTACCGGGATAAATTTGGGCTTGAAGGGAGCGTCTATTCCTAAAGAATAGGCGTTGGTCGCCACCAATATGGCTTTGGCGCGCACCTGAAAGTTGCCACTGGTAACCACCCAATGAAAATTCTCGCGCTTGATCTCGCTTACGGGTGAATGTTCGCAAATGGTAGCACCAGCTTCGGATGCGGAGCGTGCCAGCCCACAGCAATAGGACAAGGGTTGGATAGTGCCGGCCCGAGGGTCCCAGAGCGATCCGTGAAAAACCTGGCTGCCAAGGCGACGGCGGGTCTCGACGGCATCAAACAGCTGCAGTGGTGCCCCGGTTCGAATTCCCTGCAAATGACGGTTTTGCAAATCCTTCAGCCCTTGCGGCGAATGGGCGCAGTGTAAAGTCCCCATGCGGGTGGCTTCACAATCGATGTGGTGGCGATCAATGAGTTCGAATACGCGGGTTGGCGCCTGGGCGAGCGCGGAAATCAGCCGCATGCCCTCTGTCTCACCCATGGCTGCCTTGATATTGTCCGGAGGCAACCAAAGCCCGGCATTAACCAAGCCGACGTTGCGCCCTGAGCCGCCATGACCAATGGTTTCAGCCTCCAACAGACAGACCGAGGCGCCCTCGCGGGCGGCCTGCAATGCAGCAGAGCTGCCGGTAAATCCGCCGCCAATGATCACCAGATTAACCGTCAGAGAACGATCCAGCGATTTGAAGGCAATGTTTTCCCGGCAGCTGCTACGCCAGAGATTCGCCTGACGATCAGATGTCAAACTTCACCCCTTGGGCTAAAGGCAGTTCGGGGGAATAATTGACCGTGCTGGTTTGGCGGCGCATATAGCCTTTCCAGGCATCCGAGCCGCTTTCGCGACCGCCACCGGTTTCTTTTTCACCTCCGAATGCTCCGCCAATCTCTGCACCGGAGGGACCGATGTTAACGTTGGCGATGCCGCAATCGGAGCCGACGGCGGATAGAAAAGTTTCCGCTTCCCGTACGTTCAAAGTGAATATGCAGGACGATAGCCCCTGAGGAACATCGTTTTGGAGTTTAATGGCTTCTTCCAGGTTTTCGTATTCCATTACGTAGAGGATGGGGGCAAAAGTTTCGGTCCGGACAGTTTCGGTCTGCCCCGGCATCTCGATCAACGCCGGTGCGACATAGGCTCCTCCGGGAACGCCTTCGGTGGAAACCTTCCCGCCGAGTACCATACCTCCATCGGCTTGAGCACTTGCGATGGCTTTTTGCATGTTGTCGAGCGAGCGGGAGTCAATCAGTGGGCCGACAAGAACCCCTGGCTCTCGGGGGTCGCCAATTTTCAGGCTGGCATAGGCCTTGGCAACTTTTGCAACCAGTTCCTGCTTAATCGACTTATGCACGATAAGGCGGCGCAGAGTTGTGCAACGCTGGCCTGCCGTACCCACCGCCGAGAAGACGATGGCCCGTACCGCCATATCCAGATCCGCTGAAGGGGCGACGATCATGGCGTTGTTGCCACCGAGTTCCAGAATCGGACGACCCCAGCGTTGCATTACTTTAGGGCCGACAATGTTCCCCATCCGGGTTGAGCCGGTGGCGGAGAGTATCGGTACATCACTGGAGGATACCAGTGCTTCGCCGATCTCTGCACCACCGATCACCAGCTGTACCAGCCCTTCCGGGGCGTCCTTCCCAAACCTGGCCAGTGCCCGTTCCATAATCTTCATTGTTACCATCGCGGTCAGCGGTGTTTTCTCTGACGGCTTCCAGATGACCGGATTGCCGCAAACCAGCGCCAGGGCGGCATTCCAGGACCACACCGCCACCGGAAAGTTAAACGCTGAAATGACACCGCAGGTGCCTAACGGATGCCAGGTTTCGGTCATGCGATGGCCTGGGCGTTCTGAGGCGATCGTCAGGCCGTAGAGTTGACGGGAAAGGCCCACGGCAAAATCGCAGATATCGATCATCTCCTGCACTTCACCGAGACCTTCGGAAGTGATTTTACCGGCTTCCAAAGTGACCACGGCCCCCAATTCTTCTTTTGATGCCCGCAGCTCTTCGCCCAGCAGGCGTACCAGCTCACCACGGCGGGGGGCCGGAACTTTACGCCAGGCTTGGAAGGCTTCTTTGGCCCTGGCGATAGTCTCCGGCATCGTCTCTGGGGTGGTTTCCCTCACCCGGGCGACTTCACTGCCATCAATTGGTGAATGTACGGCCAGGGTGCCTTCGCTGAGCTCGCCTGCGCTCAATCCCGCAGCCTTCAAAACTTCAGAATGGGTCATTTCTTTCTCCTTTGAGTTTCTCGTCATATTAGCTCGGCTATACCCCCTGTATTTAGTGATTTATACTCACTCATATTGGAGAAAAACTCACAAGACTACGTAATCGCTATTTTCTTTGGAGAACCCCCGGATGCTTGTACCACGGCGCTTCTTTCCATCTATCAGCTCACTGCTTGCTTTGGAAGCGGTCGAGCGTCTTGGCTCGGCAACCGCTGCCGCGGAGGAGTTGTTTCTCACCCATTCAGCCGTTAGCAGGCAATTGAAAGTTCTCGAAGAGCAACTCGGCGTGAAGATGTTTATCCGTCAGGGTAAAGGGCTTTCACTGACACCCGTAGGAGTGGAATATGCAAGGTCTATGCGTGACTGTTTGCATGATATGGCGCGGGCGAGCCTGAGAATCAAAGCCAGCGGGTCTCGTAGTAGCCTGAACCTGGCAGTGCTACCGGCATTCGGAATGCATTGGTTTAGTCCACGGTTGCGTCGTTTTATCGATGTAAACTCCGGAATTATCGTCAACATGAGCACTCGGCTGCTGCCTTTTGATTTTAATCGCGAAAAATTTGATGCCGCCATTCACTACGGAAAGGAGGACTGGCCGGGGGTAAACTATCTGGCGCTTGCCGGAGAGAGAGTCCTGCCGGTCTGCGCTCCGGATTTCCTCACAGGGGCTGTCGTCAACCCTGAAGATCTGTTGGAGTCACCCTTGCTTCACCTTGAGAATCGACCCGGAGCCTGGGAGGAATGGTTTGTGGCCCAAGGCGTCCAGGTGGACCGGCTGCGTGGAATGCTTTTCGATCAGTTTGCCAATATGACTGAAGCGGCAGTTCTCGGCTTTGGTGTCGCGCTCCTACCGGAGTTCCTGGCTGAAGCGGAGATTAGCAAAGGCAGGCTGGTTGCTGCGTTTGCCAGGCCGCTGGAGACTGGTGGGTGTTATTATCTTGTGTGGCCTAATACACGGGAACCAAGCCGTCCTCTTGAACAGCTGGTGCAATGGCTCAAATTAGAGGGAGATATCAAAGTTCCGCCTTCTTTGATGGCACGAGACAGGTTCAACGTTGAGTAATTCAAGCCGCGATAGACAGGCGCGCACATGCGACCTGGTAAGGCGATGGACAAGTAAGGATCGCCTGCGATAAGCACTAGGGAGATCGTTCACATCATGGACTGAATACCGCCGCGATTGAGCAGGCTATCTCGTTGCCTCGAGCAGGGCTTCATAGTTAAAATCGTAGCGTGTTAGCCGGGGATTTTCCGCCTGCGCCGGCGAATTCGCGCAGCCGGTCGCGTACATATATCCGATCTTTATTGGCGCAAACTAGCGCCTGACCATGATGAGTTCCGCCCCTCTACGCCTTTTCACCCACTCGGTGTTTGACCTTTGTCCTCTTAGGCTCTGCAGAGGGCCGGAAACCGGTTTGTCATCAACTTTGCAACCAGGTTTGGCGTGTTTATATGCTCCGTTTCTCTTATGCGGCTATTTTACCAACATCATAGTTCTCTTTACCTTGCAGGATTCGCCAGGCTGCACGAGTTAATTTATTGGCTAACGCCACATAGGTTTTATGCTTGCCACGGCGTTCAAGCATAGAGCGAATCCAGCAACTCAACGGATCCTGCTTATCCCTCACCCAGGTAACCACTGTCCTCGCCGCATGAATCAGTAAATAACGCAGATAGGCATTCCCCATGTTAGTGCTGTTGAGTACGGTGACTTTGCCTCCGGTTCCCGTATGCCGAGGGGTGAGCCCCACTCAGGCCGACATTTGACGCCCTTTCGAGAATTGGCTTCCGTTGCCCACGGCGGCTACCAAAGCAGTGGTGACAATCGGACCAAATCCAGGCACTTGCTTCAGCCTCTTACAATCGTCGTGATTCGACATCCAGTTTTCCAGCTTCTGATTCATAGTGGCTACTCGCCGGCGCAGCTCTAACAGGTCATCGAAGAGCTGTTGAATCACTTCTCGTGCCAGAACGCTTAATTCATTCTCAGCATCTTCAAGAACCCAGGGACTTCTTTCAACAGCGTTTGAACCTTAGTGTCCAGATAGATACCGTTCTCACGCAAATAAGCTCGGATCTGATTGCAGATTGCTGTGGACGACTGGACATAGCGCTGGCGTATCCGATGCAACATCTGGAGATCCTGCAACTCTTGCGGTTTGATGAGGACCAAATGAATATTGGGACGCTGAGCGGCTTCACAGATGGCCAGGGCATCATTGCGATCATTCTTGTTGCCTTTGACAAAAGGCTTCCATGGCAACACAGGAGGTCATCTGCTGATGCATAAATTTAACAAAAGCATTTCGAGACAATGCCCGGTTAATCTGAACCTTGCCAGCCTGATTAAGTACGCAAAACCTGAAAAACTGACTTTGCCAAATCCACTCCGATGAGCTTAGTATTCATGATGGATGCCTCCTCTATACTTGTTTGGTGACACTACAAGTGTGGCGCATTTTGACGCCGATAGAGGGGAGGCATCCATATATGTCCTCTTTTCTCTGCTTTTCTCGGCAACAAGTCAGGGAGAACATCTATTTAATATTTTGAACGCTCTTCCTGTGCCCTTGGTTGTATTAAATGAGGATTTGGTGATTAGGGCGGCCAACAGTGCGTTTCCGATCACTTTATTGACCCCAAAGAGACAGTGACGAATCGTTCAATTTTTGATTTAGACGGAGGCGCTTGGAATGTTGTTGCTATCAAGGATGCGTTGGACCATCTAAAAGTCCAGGGTAAAGCCATTGAAAACATGGAAATCAGCATCAATACAAGTAGTTCAAGAAAGCAGAGTTTTACCTTGAGCGCTTGTCCTGTTACACGGGAAGAGAAGGGGGAACCACAGCTGTTTTTGCTCACAGTAAACTTAAATCCTTAGCATGATTTATTCGTGGTGGATGAATAGATTTGAGTGAAATGTTGACAATGAAGGGATTTCCGATAAGCCTTGGATAGGGCGTAGACAAAAAGACATTGGCTGGAAAGGTGTGCTTTTTAAAGGAGGCTCATTTTCGCTTATACGGATTTAAGAGTGATTCCAGTCAATTATTGATGCCGCAACGGCAACGGTGATCACATGTTGCTTTCTCAGAGGTTCTCTGACGGTAAAGGAAGACTAGGTTTATAACGATGAAACTTCGATTCAAGCCGACAAACAGTCCGTTGCTTTTGAAAGTGGAAAAGATACTTCATCTGCTTATTCAGGACGAAGAAAACGAAGCCACCGAGCCGCGCATGCAGGCTCTGATTCATGAGCTACAGACTCATCAGATTGAACTGGAGGTTCAGAATGAGGAACTCAGGGAAGCTCACCATGAGTTATCCAGTGTCAAGGACCAATATCAGCAGTTGTACGATTGCGCACCTGTGGCATACCTGACACTTAATCGGGATGGAAGGATTATTGAAGCCAATCAAAAGGCCTATGGGATACTGGGGGTGAGTCGCAGCAGGGTGATTGGTAAGCCGATGACGGATTACATTGCCCCTGAATCCCAGGATGTATGGTATCTGTATATGAGGGCAGTGTTC
Source organism: Hahella sp. (assembly GCA_050299855.1). GTDB lineage: Bacteria > Pseudomonadota > Gammaproteobacteria > Pseudomonadales > Oleiphilaceae > Hahella. The sequence goes on along the minus strand of JBNKWQ010000038.1, from coordinate 85,831 downwards.
TCCGAAAGGACCAAGCAGGCCTCCGAGTTGGTGATCAAAACCAATCCTCCTACGATTGTTCGTTCTGAATGTGTGGCAGTCTCTCCACAAGATCAAGAAGAAGACCAATGCTGGATGGTATTAATTAACATCAGCCTGCAAAAACAGGCAGAAGCAGACATTAAGAGGCTCAATCGCGAACTTGAGCACCAGGTGAAAGAGCAGACAGCCGAAATCAAGGAAAACCTTGCGCGCTTAAAGGCGGTGCTCAATACAGCGACAGACGCCATAATCACAATCAGTCGTAAAGGTATTATTGAAAGCGTCAATCCTGCCACTGAAGCGATGTTTGGCTACCGGGATAAAGAGCTCATCGGCCAATCCATTGATGTGATATTTCCAGATCATCACTCTAACAACTTAAAAAACTATGTTAAGAATTTTGGTAGCAATCAGGGCTCTTATATCGTAGAGAACCCCTCTGATCTGTTCGCCAAACGTAAAGACGGGAAGTTGTTTCCGGTCAGCCTTTCAGTGAACCGGATTGACGATGAGGACTGCTTTACCGGAATAGTGCGGGATATCTCAGACCGTATTGAGCTGGAGAAAGAAGTTTTACACCGGGCCGAGGAAGAACGAACCAGAATTGGCCGGGAACTTCATGATTCAGTCGCCCAGGTCATAATCGGTATCGGTATGAGATTAAAGGCGCTCAGCCGTAAACTGAAGGCGTCGAACAATCCTCTACCAGAAGAGCTGCTGGAACTGTCTGAAGCCATGGCGCGCATGAGCACTGAACTGGAAGCCCTCGGACGGGAAATTCGTACCATTGTCACTAATCTTGCCTCATTAGATCTGGATGAGGTGAACTTGAGCGACGCCCTGACCTGTCTGGTTGATTCCTGTCAGACATATACATCTTCTGTCATTACCCTGAGTCTGCCTGAGAATATCGCCATCAACGACACCCAGGTGGCCACCCAGTTATTCCGTATCGTACAGGAGGCATTACACAATGCCATCAAACACACTAATGGCTCCGACATCCGTATAGAGCTGCGGCAATCCCAAAACTCTATCCGGGTTTCCGTGATCGACAATGGGGGCGGGGGGGCGTCATCCGGGACTGAGCCTCACTCGTTATTCCGGCTCAGTGGAAAGGGGGTGAACAACATGAAATACCGGGCCAATATTATTGGTGCCAGTCTGGATATTACCTCGAAAGTCGGATCAGGGACTCGAGTGGAATGTGTTTTACCTTACAGAATCTAATGTAAAGGCCGTTAATGAAATGGAATTTAAAAAACTGGAGCATCACAACCTCCCTGTAAAGGGGCCTAAAAATGACATGTAGAATTCTTATTGTTGATGATCATCCTATATTTCGCGCAGGATTAAGAAATATCATCGAATTGGAAGACAAGCTGAAAGTCTGTGGAGAGGCGGGAACCGTTGCGGAAGCATTGGAAGCGTTCAGGAAGCAAAAGCCCGACTTTGTAATTGTTGACCTAAATCTGGCAGAAGGTAGCGGCCTGGATTTGATCAGGCGATTGCGCTGCAGCTCCAGGCTTACCAAGGTACTGGTGACCTCCATGCACAACGAACTGTTGTTTGCCGAGAGAACGATGCGTGCCGGCGCTGACGGCTATATCAGCAAAGACGATGCACCCAGCTCCCTGATAAACGCGATCTATGAAATTTTGACAGCAGGATTTTACATCAGTCCTGGCTTATCCAGTCATATTGCCAAAAGGCATATGCTAGGGATCGCCGACCGGGAAGGCTCTCCGGAGAAGGTGTTGTCGGACCGTGAGTTGGAAGTATTTACACTTATCGGCAAGGGGAAGCCAACCAGAGAGATTGCAAAAAACCTCAATTTAAGCGTTAAAACCGTAGACACCCATAAAGAACACATTAAGCATAAATTGGGAATTAAGGATAATACTGTGCTGATTCAGCAGGCTGTACTATGGGTGGTGCGCGAGCAAATTATTTAGGGCCGGATGAACGTCCCTAACCGGTACCTGTAGAGGCAATAGGCCCGACCTTATGAGGCGCTTCTGCAATCAGCACTCTGTTTTTTTCACTACGTTTTACCCGGTACAAAGCATCGTCTGCTACTTGTATGCATTCACTAAGCGTGGTCGCGCAGGCAGGGAAGGAGGCAATACCTATACTAAGTGTAACACTCTTGGTATCCGTAAAACGGTCAAATACGGCAAGACGGATGCGCTCTGCGATAACCATAGCCTCACCGGAAGATGTGTCGGGAAGCAAGGCCATGAATTCATCACCGCCATAACGGCCGGCAACATCCATACGGCGAATATTGGTTTCGATGATGCCCGCTACTTCTTTAAGAACCTCGTCCCCAACTTGATGTCCGAAGCTGTTATTGACGTTTCTGAAATCGTCCACATCAATCATCAGTAGCGAGACTTCGCCACCACTTCGTTTGGTCGCTTCAAGCAGCTTTTCCATCACCAGGGTGACGGCGTTACGGTTGTACAGACCTGTCAAACCGTCTGTAAGCGACATCTCAAGGTAATTGAACAGTTGACGCTCCGAAATAGGAGTGTAAAGCGTGTCCTGTTCATCTGACAGATTGTTGAGATAGTCCATCGCGGCAACAAACATGCCCGGGTTCCTACCCAGAGTCCGTAGAAGCTTGAACTTATGTCTAAGAATTTTTCTCCACAACCGAATAGCTTCACCACTGGAATAGTGGCAACTGGTTAAATGCTCGATCATATATTGATATACGGTCGGCTCAGAACCATCGTTGTGTATATGGAGCCTTTTCCATTCTGCGGCTGACATTTCTTCATCGCCTGCAAACGCACTAATCAATTTTATGGCTGTTGCGGCATCTTCCGGTAGTCCTCCGGACTTGGCAATGATCTTCATATTTGCTCCCCTTTGACCTTAATATTCTAAAACACCGTCTGCTGAGAGCCTTCTGTGAGGCCTCTTCTGGCGAGAATACGACCTTTAGATTTCTCCTGCTTCATGCATCCTATGTAACAAGTCAAAAGCTCCGGACTCGTTTAGGCGCATCCTCCATTGGCCTGGGTAATTCAAAGTTCGGTTTAAGGTCGTATCGTTGAATCGTATTGACGATCCTTTCAGATCGGCCCCAGTCTTCCCAGTTAATATTGGTCAGAGGCATGACGAGACAATCGTCAACGGCCTTGGAGATGAGATCTTCAAACAAATCCAGTTTCGGGGAATGGTAGTAAGCATGGGAGATGGCCATCCTGATATAGTCCCCACCTTGCCCATATTTATCAAATTGTCGGGAAGCCTGATGAATGTGGGCCGCACGTTCATAGAGCTTGGGGAGATGAATTGCGCATAACTGCCACAGATGTTTCGCACGGGCGGCCAATATGGAGGTGTTCCAGAGGGCGCCACGTCGCTTCAGGCGATGTGCCAGAGACGACCCCGCATTCTGGTAGAGGCCCAGGATATTTATCAAGTTAGGATAGTTATCGCTGTTATTACTATCACTGAGGTCTTCTTCAGGAAGGATATCGATCCAGCCATAATCCAAATTGGTCCAGGTCGCCTTGGCACCGAACAGGATGACTCTGTCTGCTTTTTGCTCCGCAACCTCCAGTGCGCAACGGGCGTAGTGGATAAAAAGGTCTTCCTGCCTGATAAAGTGATCCGAAGGTAGAACAATCAATGACGCCCTTGGGTCTACACTAAGAATCTGGGCGACTGCCATCAGCACTGCAGGAGCTGTGCCGCAGCTTGATGGTTGATAGAACACTTTTCCAGGTATGGCGTTTTCTGGAAATTCCTCCAGATATTTTCTTTGGCAGGCCAGCGTCACTGTAATAATATGATCCCGCTCTACAATTCCTTCGGCGCGCCTCCATGCCTTTTCCAATAAGGTCTGGTTTCCGCTAAAGCAGCAGAACTGCTCGGGGCGTTCCTCCCCAAACCATTCCAAGGTTGTTCTTTTCATAAACTCGCCGTTACCTCCGGCGAGGACAATGGCCCAGCGATGACGTCTTTCTTGAGTATCAAATCCTTCTGTGGTGATGTTAGCTCCATATGTGCTGTACTTTTGCATCAGACATATGTCCTTATTTTTCTTCTCTTGAGTGATAAAAGATTGGCGGTGATAAGCTGCTAAGGTTATGCAGAGTTATTCTATTGTATCGACCTTGATCGTTGGATCAGGCTCTTTCGGAAGTTGGACATGGGGGATTTCCCTATATGGGGAAAAATGCAATGCCTGTGGCCGATATGGAGCTGCCGGAAGATTGTCGGCTGATGATCGTTTGCTGTGGAGATAAGCTCTTCTTTGTAGGGTAGAAAGCCGAACTCAAGAAAGGGGATGATGTGGTGGTTCTTTATCGAAGAAACTGCCTGGAACAACTTCGTAAACGCTGGATTCATGCCAATGGAGCAGGTTGATGCTGAGTAGGAGAATCCCCTAGAGGAAAATGCGAATTTCTCCGATCGAATCGGGGAGATTGAGTGCTAAACTCCTTATTCACGACCACACAGGGATATTCGATTGATAAACAACATCACATGGAGGAACAGTAAACTATAAACTTCGGTTGTCCAGCGAAGACTGGTGTAGAAGGAAAATAAAAATGAACATTGTTCCCAAATTTCCCATTGAGAGTATTAGTCATCCCTTAAACCGGTTTTTGAGAATCCCCCCTGCCTGACCAACCTGTCTCCCCGTATACATCGAGAAGTACTCATAGACGTTTCTCAATAGGGCAGAGCATCAAAAATGCTAAAGGGTAGGGTCGCTTTATGGATGTACGAACCGCTGTTTATTGGGATCTAACTTCCCGAAGCGAGAAAAATCCTGGCTTTGACAGGAATATTGACAAGCTTCAACTTGAAGGATGGATAATGGTACCGGTCAGTGATCAACAGGCATTGTCCGAGCTCATTGCCCGGGATCAGGTTTTTGTGGGCCTTATGGCGATTGATGAAACATCCCTGGACATGTTCAGGAGTGACATTGAGTTTGCCCTGTATGAAGCCCATCGAGTCGAATGGATCGGGGTTACCACGTCAGGCGCTCTGAATAACTCTAACATCCGCCGGTTTATTTCTTCCCGTCTATTCGATTACCACCGCCTGCCGGTCGATAATGCCAGGCTGGGCGTATCCATAGGGCGAGCCTATGGAATGGCCAGATTGGGGGCCGATGGCAATTCGCAGGGGCCTATAGCCGGAACCCTTAATATGGTTGGTGTTAGTGCAGCCATTCAGAGGGTAAAAGACCTAGTAACTAGGTTTTCCCAGGTCGATGCCCCGATTTTGGTCACCGGTGAGAGTGGCACAGGAAAAGAATTGATCGCCAGGGCTATTCATAACCTATCTAACAGATCCTGCTATCCCCTGGTGACGCTCAACTGTGGTGCTATACCGGAGCACTTGATTCAATCTGAGCTATTCGGGCATGAGAAAGGGGCATTTACCGGTGCTGTAAAGCAGAAAATTGGTCGCATAGAAGCCGCTGCGAGAGGAACGCTGTTTCTGGATGAAGTGGGGGATCTACCTCATAAGCTCCAGGTGAATCTACTGAGGTTTCTCCAGGAAGGCACAATTGAGCGTTTGGGAGGCCTCACGTCAAACAAAGTGGATGTGCGTGTGGTTGCAGCGACTCATATTGATCTGGAAAACTCCATCAGGCACGAAAAATTCAGGCAAGATCTATTCTACCGCTTAAATGTTCTACGCGTCAGAGTGCCCCCCCTAAGAGAGCGCCCCGAGGACATTGAACCTCTGGCGAACCTTTATTTCCATAAGTTCTCACGTGAATGCGGAGCAAAAATCAAAGGATTCAGTCAGTGCGCGTGGGATGCTATGAAAATATATGATTGGCCGGGAAATGTCCGGGAACTGAAGAACCGGGTGCGTCGGGCCACATTGCTTTGTGGAAGCAGAACCGTCAGCCCTTCTGACTTGGGTTTTGATGAGGATAATATTCCTAATGTCACGCTAAGCCTTGCCCAGGTCAGAGAAGAGGCGGAGAAAAAAGCGATTGAGCTATCTCTGTTTTATACAGGGAATAATGTTTCCGCCGCTTCTAAACTGCTCGACATATCAAGGGTTTCACTCTATCGACTAATGGATAAGCACCACCTTTCACCTAATCGTACCTCATAAAATCTGGCGATAGAAACCATGGAAAAATCTGATCATCATTCATTGGGAAAATCTCAAAGATTATATAAAGTACTTGGCCTGACTATGGGCTTGTGCCTCCAGCCGTATGCCCTGGCGCAGAACCCTCCAGAGGTGAATAACTCCGCGCCAGCCCAACAACCCAAAGAGAAAAAAAGGCTCAACGAAGTGGTCACGGTATTTGAAGACAGGGGCATACTGACATCAAAAGGGACTTTTGTTCTGGAGCCGTCTATTTCGTATGCGCATACTTCTTCAAGAATTGTGGCGATAGAGGGATTTACCGTCATACCGGCGTTAGTCGTAGGATTAATTAATGTTAGTGAAATTCAGCGTGATATCCTGAATTATTCGCTTTCTTTGCGTTACGGTGTGACCAACAGGATGGAAATAGGATTCAAGGTCCCCTATATCCAGATTGAAGAGAGCATCCGTGAGCGAGCTGCCTTTAAAGGAACACCCGTTGATGTGATAAATGATTCAAAGGGAGATGGTCTGGGTGATATTGAAATGTCACTGAATTATCAATTGAATGACGGATTGAACGGCTTCCCATATTTCGTTTCCAACTTCAGGGTCAAGAGTAAGACCGGTATCAGCCCTTTTGAAATAAAGAAACGCCAGCTTAAGAGCAGCGACGATACCGTGGTCGGAACTATATATGAAGAGCAGCCCACAGGCTCTGGGTTTTGGAGTATCCAGGGAGGCCTGACCTCCATGTATCCCAGTGATCCGGCTGTTCTGTATGGAAGCGCATCTTACACTTGGAATATCAAGGAAGATAAGGGGCCGGAATATGGGTATACCATCGATCCGGGAGACCTGGTCGAATTTGGATTCGGAATCGGCTTTTCTGTGAATGAACGAACGTCATTCAGTCTTGGCTATAACCATATTGTCTTGTTCGATACCACTACAGAGGCTCAGCAAAGCGCCACAGAAGCAGTATTTGACAGAGTTCATTCCGGTTCTCTTCTGCTTGGGGTATCCCAGTCCACCGGCAAGGAAAGTAGCCTTAACCTGTCGCTGAGCGTTGGTGTTACAGAGGCGGCTCCGGATATGCAGCTGACTTTAAGAACTCCCATCATTTTTCATTGAAATGAAAGGGTCTCAAATGAAGGTGCTGGATCTGTTCAATGTACATTCCTGTCTACTGCCATGCAAGGCGGGGCCTGGGCGTTTTCGGTGTCTATAAGCTAACGGTTCAATAACTGCTGTGATAGAAAGTCATTGAGACTGTGAGAGTTATATTTTCCAAGGTTTGTTAACTGAATATTGAGAAGTTGAATGCTCTGAATAAGTCTGTTATCGGCAGTGTTCTGAAAGGTCATTGAGAGTGGGGTATTCAGGGAGTTACCAAGTAGGCTCTGGGAGTAGTTGCTCTGGAAGACGATTGAACTATAGTCCTGGGAAGGGGAAATAGTGCCGCCGACAGGCGCTGATCCAATTTTTGACACTTGCTGTAATAGCGGTAGGATGTGATCCATCACCAGTTTCTCATCGCCGGCCAGGGTGTCCGTAACTCCTGGTGTTGATAGTGCGGATGCCAATTGCCCCAAATTGACACCCGGGAGCGCGGTTAGCTGCCCACCTTGCGCATTATTCTGCATCGGGGAAATCACCAAATTGGTTCTTGCGGCGAGCTCACCGTCCACAAGGATAAGACGTTCGAATCCAAAGCTTATTTGCAGCTTTCCACCCGCGCTGAACCCACCTCTCATCCTATCCAGCTCTTGATGGTTCAGCGCCTGCCAATGGCGATAAAATTCCAGTTGCTCGCCTGTGTCTTTGCTATAGCCATCGATAGCATTGTCAGCGGTAGGTGAGGAGAGTGACGCGTTACTCCAGCCCTGCATGAGAAAGCCTACGAAGAGAGATAAAACAGGGGCTGTAGACTTCTTTCTAGGCGTTGTAGGCATGCGTCCTCCTGGGGTTTGTAGACCCTAAAACTCGAATGGTCGCTGTATCGTTACAGAGTATATGGCCAATCCCTGCCGGCTTAGCGCCGTGCCAAAAGGTGCCCTGTTCCGGACACGCCAGTCAGATTCGCTATTATAGTGACTCCTGCCGACAGACAGTTTGTTTTTGATAATGAAAACCAGACCATTCCAGCTACTCTCGAATTCGTTGCGACCCATAACTCTTGCACCAAGGGCGGGGTCAGACACCAAGACCTCTTTATCTGTAATCCCTTTGACCACAACGAAGTGGTTGTATCCATTAAGATTGATCAAAGCGATTGCCGGAATTCTCGCCGCTGTTGCCAGTTTTTCGAGAGACAACTGGTAGCCGTCCGAGTCCAGTCCTTTGGATTCAAGGTATAGTTTCATATCCAGGAGCGAAAACCCTTCACGCGCGATTTTTTCCTGATCCCCTTTGGCATACATGGACTCGAAGACATCTTTTTCCGTGGTGGGTAATTCGTAATGAAATGACAACAAGGTCGCTAATGCCGCAGACCCGCAGCTGAAATCGTACTGTTGCTTGATAACATTGCGAAACCTGGCCTCTTTATAGCTGACCACTTCGATCGTAACGGGGCCGTTCATGCCAGGAACGGCAACATAGCCCGCTTTGGCAATCTGAACCGAGCAGGCGATGAGTAACACAATGAAAACCTCAATGGCGATAACCAGTCGCTGATCATTAAAATTCTGATTTTTTTCATATTCATGGCGGTTCGCAATCAGTATTTTTTGACTCTTTTTTTGATTCTGACTCATATGGTAAACCCCGACATTGCTGCTGGTTTTATACTCAACATTGTTGGTAACCCCGCTGAAATAGGCGACTTTGGACAGCAAGATAAAGCCGCCTGAAATCAGGCGGCAGAGCTTATTGGTTGATCAATACGTTCACCATAGTGGTGTCCTGGATGATGACCTGATTACCGGAATTCTGAATCACTGACGATATCCCTGAACTTCCAGCAAAGGCGTTTTCTGAAATACTGTTACTTCCTGTTAGCTGTGAATTCAGAGCATTGTTTTGCAGTAATGCATTTTGTTCGCCGTCGTTAGCCTGGAATTGCATGTCGAGATCTGCAAGTCCCCGTTGATCAGATAGTGAATCAGGTGACAATGCCTGCTCCTCAAGTGCCAGAGTATCTCCAGTACTTTCTGCGTTGGCATTGCTGCCGGTCAGGGCAACAAGGAGAACTCCCAAAATCAAAATAGCCGGAAGAAATCCCGAATATTTCAACTTTGACCATGGTCTCTGAGCCGTTGATACCATGACAATGAACTCCGTTAACTCAATCGGGGAGACACAGTCACCGTGCCGCCCTTCTTGCTTTAGAAGTTCAGGTTAGACTGAACATTCACGTTGCTTTGCGTCAGGCTATTGGCCCCTGAATTTTGGTTAACCACACCGATACCGTTGAAACTCATGTCGCCGTTAACCGTATTGTTAGCGTTGAGTGTCGCCACATCTCCACCGGAGCTGACGGTAGTGGTAGTGGTGTTATTGCTCACAGTGCCTGAAAGAGTGCTTTCATTAACTGCTGCGGCAATATTGATACTGTCTATATTGACGCTGTTGTCTTCCGTGTTGTTGTAAGAGTCGGCAATTGACACGTTGGTGCTGTTGTCAGAATTGTCGCTATTATCTTCAGAATTTTTAAATGAATCAGTGACTGCAACGTTGGTATTGCCCTGATTGCTATTGTCAGAGTTGTCACTGTTGTCAGAGTTGTCACTGTTATTGGAATTGTCGCTGTTATCAGAGTTGTTGTTCTGAGAGTCAGCCAGATTGGTGCTGTTGTTGGAATTGTCGCTGTTATCAGAGTTGTTGTTCTGAGAGTCAGTCAGGTTGGTGCTGTTATTGGAGCTGTCGCTATCGTTCTGAGAATCAGCCAGATTGGTGCTGTTGTTGGAGCTGTCGCTGTTATCAGAGTTGTTGTTCTGGGAGTCAGTCAGGTTGGTGCTGTTATTGGAGCTGTTGCTATCGTTCTGAGAATCAGCCAAATTGGTGCTGTTATTGGAGCTGTCGCTATCGTTCTGAGAATCAGCCAAATTGGTGCTGTTATTGGAGCTGTCGCTATCGTTCTGAGAATCAGCCAAATTGGTGCTGTTGTTGGAGCTGTCGCTATCGTTCTGAGAATCAGCCAAATTGGTGCTGTTGTTGGAGCTATCGCTGTTATCGGAATTATCCTGGGCTTTAAAAGCATCACTGACAGCGACATCCGTATTGCCCTGGTCACTGTTGTCAGTGTTGGTCGAGTTGTTGCTACTATCCGATGCGGTTGCCGTATTGGTCGAGTTGTTACTCGCATCCGTTGTGGATGAATTGTCACTGTTATCGGTGTTGCCGATGTTATTGTCATCATCCATCGCTGTGGATGTCTGATTGGCAATATTGTTGTCATCGTCCAATGTATTCTCGTCAATTTCCGCCCAGGCCAAGTTGATGCCCATGGTGCCGACGAGGACTGTTATTGCAAGTGCCTTCAAGTAGTTCATAGCTATTTCCTTTATTGCTCATCTGTTATTAGTGGCATGTTGTAGTAAATTTCAGCGAGTCCTGGCAGGAACTGCGAACTAGCTTGCACGTTAACGTTGCCGATCCTTCTCTTCGTTAACCTACGGGCTGGTTGCTAATTCGAGCAGGCATACTCGGCTAGACAGCATTCATGCCAACTCCAGAGAACTTTCTTTAACTGTCTGATTTTCATGAAGGCTAATTTCTAAAAAGGAGTGGAATAACAAAGTTTGCAATGATTTGCCCTCAACTACTGCAGGGGATTGTTCCAACTTTGCAACACATCAGTGGGTAAAAATCTCAGATAATTTCAATAAGCTTCTTAAAAACAGCTGGTTGGATGGCGTGAATGTAGTGTTATATTTTTGATACACAATGCGAAACCTAAGCACCACTCTCTATTAAAAGATGCTATTTCATGGATTGAATGATACGGCGAAAAGGATTGACGTGGTCAACTGATTTGCGACAACCCAGTTAAGCAACTTCTGGGGCAGGATAGGGGACAACAAATTACTGCAAAATAGGCTTCCTGGGCGTAAATATTTCCACGACTCTATCGTCAAAACTCGCCATCCCCTGATCCTTGAAGACTTGCGTATAGAAGCGCCATTCACCCGAGGTGGTTCTGATACCGATGATGAACGCTGCCCTGCCGTTGATGTAATCTTGCTCGGATGGGTCGGAAATTGAGAATTTCCGGACACGACCCCCTTGGCCAAAATGCGCTTGCTGATCAATGTCTCTGGCCTGTCCTCCAACTTTATTCACCGTGCCGTTGCCCCATTTGCTGCGGACCTGTTTGGTCATGTTGCCGGCAATGTGAAGTACGGTGACCGATTTTTTGGATTCATCATGGTACTGCACGGATACGCGGCAGCCATTGAGAGAGGAAGTGAAGAACAGACAGGCATCGGTGTCTGCATTCAGGTTGCAGGAGGTCGTACTTTGAGTTTGCCAGGGTAGATAGAAGCACTTGAACCAGGTCTGATCGCTTTCTTTCTTCAGTCTGAGTACTGCCATATTCCCTTGGCCGCCGGGGGGGTCGAAAGTCATGTTCTTGACGCCGGGTTGTGATCCATCCTGGACAGACAATGTGGGTTCTACCACCAATGCATATTCTTTCATGGCTTCGTTGAGATTGCTGACCAGATATTTATCGAAGGTGCCGTGGGTTTGGGGATTGTATGGCATTTTCATAATTCCCTTTTTCATGAAGTGACATAGGGTGTAGCGCGTTTTTTGATCAGAAACCGTCAGCGTCACCTTTTGTGCCTCGGAGTCAGGCGTCTTTTATTCTCGCATTCGCCCTTTTCATGACCGACTTGCCGTTATATATAAAAATAAGAGCGAGTTATGGAGCCACCGCCTTATCATCCAAACGAACAAAGGTCGCCTTGGATGGCTTACCCTGTGTATCTACATAAAACATCATGTAAAAGGCCGGTGGAATATTGGCTTCCTCAAATGCCGGGGTCTGGAATCTGATAGTGCATTTTGTGTCGCTACAGTTTTCCTTTTCGAAGGGAATGCTGATGAATTTATGACCTTGATCCCAGTCATGAGTGAAGGACGGCAGTTTGATTAAGACAAGTTCGTCTTTTTGTTTATGCTCCTTGGGCAGTTCCTTGATTCCGACTTCATAAGATTGGTGGCTTTGTAACAGGTAATAGTTTTGATCTCCGATAACCTGATGGAACATGACTCCCGGTTTGGCCTTTGATATTTGCTTTAAGGCTTCAATTTTTGGCCGGTAATCACCGCCGATAAATAGATAGGGAGGATGAAAGATTTCCGCGGTCCAGTTCTCGGTAGGGGTATCCAGCATTCCTTTCTGAACTTCGGCCATTTGACCATCCTGAAAAAAGTACATTTTCAGATTAACCAATTCCAGGTTTGGTTTTGGTTGTCCCTCGTGGCTCTTATCATGAGCGAGTGTCTGCTTAACGTTTTCGTTTGTGTTAACCGATGCCCTGGCACTGTTACCACCTGAAGTCCAGATTCGTCCATCGGGTAATAGTACGGCGGAATTATGATATAGACGAGGTTCCACAGCATCAGTCAAGCGACGACTGTGGTATTGCACAAACTTTCCTTTCTCGTTGAACTCGGGCGTCATCAACACCGGATAATGAATGGGGCCATAGAAATCATAATTACCACCATTGATTAACAGTACCTGGCGTGTAGGCAATACGATAGCGGCTCCCATAGTGCGTTTGTCTTGTGCATGGTCGCCCAGGAAGTCGGGTTCCGTTTTCCATTCACCGCTTTTGTTGTCGGTACTGGGGTGGAAAGTTTCTAATTTCGCGCTACCTAATCCGCCATGAAAGCGCGTGGCTATGATTTTTTCCTGAGTTGAGGAGTTCGATGAATTCTCGCTGAAATCATAGTCCGGGTTTTCATCATCATGTAGAGGGGTGATAAAGGATGTACTTGTACCCGGTGATACAGGCTGACCGCCAAGTATACCTACACCATTGAAGTTGGGGTCGAAGTACGAGCTACCGTAAGATGTGATGATGTCCGGACGATCCGGACCGCGCTGAAAGCTCACTTCCGGTTTGTCGGCGTTGCCCTCAATATTTACCCAATAGGTATTCTTCGTTCGACGCATATAGGCGGCATCACTGGTCCGGAGGCTGACCCAATCCCCTTCGCGACTTAAATAGATTCGATTGTTGGCTAACAGATAATTATTGGGATAGAGCTTAAAGGCGTCATACAAATTGTCTTTCTGGCAGCGTTCATCACAGGTGCAGGGCGGTTGCATTTCCGGGGCTGCATTAGAGGCTGTAGATATACCCAGTTCATCAAAGTGTTCCATATCCTCGCAAACGGAAGGGGTGAATTTTTTATAAATTCGTGTGGTGAAGGGGCCATTGGGAGCGTTCTTCACATTCACATTCTTCCACGCAGCATCAGGGTTAGCCGGATCGAAGCGGTAAGGATTAAAGAAGTCGATAGAGCTGTTGATTTCAAATCGGTAGGCGGTTTCTTTTTTGGATAAGTAGGCGGTTTCTTTATTGGATAAGTAAGTAGTTTCTTTATTGGATAAATAATAGTTGGTGAACCCACTAAAAATACTGATACGACCATCATTCAGTGGAACCAAGGATGGGTACCAGCGTCCGACCTCCATTTTTCCCGCAAAGGTCCAGAGATAATGGGCGTCGTCCTTTTTAGGTACCTCACTCCAATCTACTGACTTCCAGTCCACGTTCAATTCTTTACGCCAGTTAAAAATATAGTTCGACTGCGCGCCGGTTCGGAAAGGGTAATAGTATTCGGTGCCGCCACTGAAGAGCACATTACCGTTGGGTAGATGGACATGCCCCGCGCAGAAAAGGTCATTGGCCAGAAATGTCTCTTTGCCTTTTTCGGGTAGGGGAGAAGGTATTCGATAAAAGCTGTTGGCAATGGGATCGTATATCGCTGTGTTGTTCACCAGGCGGTAATAATTATCCAGCTTACTATTTTCAAAAGGGGCTTCACGGACATCAAAAAGCCCGGTGCCAGGAACAGGATTCAGTGAGTCAGGAAAGCGATCGACATCAAATTTATTACGCCAACTGCTGCCGCTGGCCAATAATATTTTTCCCGACGGCAACAAAGCCGAGTGGACAGTCTGCATGCCCAGAATATTATCTATTGCCGCCCCATCAGCTTTAGGATATACCGCCTCCCACATACCACAGACGCGTGCTTTTTCGCGATTGCTAAGCTGTTCCTCTTCTCTATTGAGATCAATGCCGCTGCCAGCTACAGGCGGATTAATAATCAATGGGATGTTGTTAACGAAGTTGCTTTTACAAAAGTCGGCAGGATATTCAACGCCAGTATCTGCATGTGCTTTTTCTACTACAGATCCCAGGGGTAGGGTCGATATTGCAATATATAAGAATCCCTTATTGAACACTCTCATTGCCTTTTACTCTCCCTGTGAAAATGAAGACAAATCGCGAATTCAAGCTGCGTCCTTAACCGAGAGCTACTTCCAAATTTTCTATGTGACTATTCTATGTGACTAGAGGGTCCAAAATTCGCTAATCACCAAGTGAAAGTAGTCAAGGCAACAATAATGAATGTAGGTCCTGCCATAGAGATTTACAAGAAAACTTGGCATATCGTTACCTGGGTGACGATATGAATATCGAAATTACTGGACGACTTTCATTTCAGATCCGCTGTATCCCAGCAGTGACAAAATTTGTTTCTGTGCAGCTGAGAGAATTCGGCGTCGCTCATCTTCCCGGCTGATACTTTTCGCCACGGCAACAGCGCCTACCAGCGAAGCAACAATCACTCTGGCCTTGTCAGCCACGGTTGTGACGCTGTCAGTCACAGGCAACCGGTTAAGGCGACGAAGGGCTTTCAATCGGGTTTCCAGCAGTTTCACCAGACGAAGGTAAGACTCTTCATAAGCCTTCTTGATTTCCGGATGGGTGCTGTCAATGTCATTAAACAGAATGGATTCGGGGCCGGGAACATTGGCGTGTGTCAGATCTCTAAGGTTCAGATAGTTACTGACCAGCTCTGTCATGTGCTTGAGCGATAGCGGATCTTTGGCCAGTCTGTCGACTTTGCTGCGGCGCACTGTGTCCACTATGGAAGCCCGGTAGAGAGCCTCTTTGGAATCGAAATGGGTGTAAAAAGCCCCATGGGTCATCTTGGCGGAAGACATCACCTGACTGATAGACACTTTGTCAAAACCATAGCGACAAAAAAGATCAGTCGCAGACTGCAGTATGCGCTCCCGGGTATTCAGCTTGTGCTGTTTTGAATAAGGCATTGACTTCTACCTCCACCAATCGGACCTGAAAATATTATCTTGATCATATATTAATTGAAATTAGTGTGTCCCTTACCAGATAGGCGTACTGCTGACGTCAGGCTGTGACTTTCAGATCTGGCAACAGATTAAACAGCAGGCCAAATAATTGATAGCTTAGGGGAATGGAGACACTATGACGACAACACCAATCGTAGTAACGGGTATGGGGATTGTCAGCCCACTTGGGTGTGGCGTTGAAACAGTCTGGCAAAGATTATTGGAAGGCCGCTCCGGCGTGGACAGGATTGATCGGTTCGATACGTCAGATTTTCCCATCAAAATTGCCGGTTCAGTTCCCACGAAAGAACAGGATGCTCAGGCAGGCTTTGATGAGGATGCCGTGATCAGCCGGAAGGAGCGCAAGAAAGTTGATTTGTTTACCTTATATGCATTGGCAGCAGCAGAGGAAGCTTTAACCCAGGCTAATTGGTTTCCGTCCAGTGAGGCTGACCGGCGTGCAACGGCGACGGTGATCGCCACGGGTAACGGCGGCCTGCCAACCATTACCAATGCCCAGTCTACTTTGGAGAAAAAAGGGGTTAAGCGGCTGTCGCCTTTTATCGTGCCGGCGTTTCTGGCCAACCTGGCCGGGGGAAATATCTCCATACGCTATGGTTTCAAGGGACCAATTGGCTGTCCTGTAACCGCCTGTGCTGCTGGGCTGCAGGCAATTGGCGACGGTATGAGGATGATTCGCAGCGGTGAAGCTGAAGTTGCATTGGTGGGGGGGACGGAAGGCTGTATTGATCCGCTGTCTTTGGGGTCCTTCCATGCCATGAAGGCGCTCTCCACACGTAATGAGGAGCCGGAACAGGCATCACGCCCCTTTGATCAGGGTCGGGATGGATTTGTCATGGGGGAAGGGGCCGGCCTGATGGTTATCGAAACTCTTGACCATGCCCTGGCTCGTGGTGCTAAACCGTTGGCAGTGCTGAGTGGTTATGGAACCAGTGCCGATGCTTATCATATTTCTGCCGGGCCGCCTGATGGTTCCGGAGCTGCCGCCGCCGTGGAGGCTGCCCTGAGAATGGCGGGAGTGGCCCCGGAAGCAATTGGTTATGTTAATGCGCATGCCACCTCAACGCCGGTTGGAGACAATGCCGAGATTGCCGGTCTTCGAAGCGTGTTTGGCGATCTGTTGCCAGGGATTCCGGTTTCCTCCACCAAATCCGCGACAGGTCATCTGTTGGGAGGCGCGGGCGGTATTGAGAGTATCTTTTCAGTGCTGGCACTGCGTGACGGCCAACTGCCGCCCACATTGAACTTATGCCGGCAGGATCAGGACATGCAGGATCTGGACTTTGTCCCCAATCAGGCGCGATCAAAACATCTTGAGCATGTGCTCTGTAATGGTTTCGGGTTTGGTGGTGTGAACGCCTCCGTGGTGTTCAGTCGTCTACGCTGATTTAACCAGCGAACTGTTGAAGGAGAGTGGCTGTGTGCCCAAGATCTTTATTCAACTGAAGAAATCAAATCCATGATTGAGCGTTTGCAGTCGGGTAGCCAGGATGCCACAGAAATCTCCAAGGATATCGCCGGCCTGAGTGTGTTGGGGCAACATACGGCAGTTAGTGCTAATCAAAGTATAAGCTCAAAACCAATGGGGTTGATGGCATGCCGAACAGGCTTAACTTAGCGGCATTCGATTTGCCCTGTTGGAAGACGCTCATTTCCAATCCTGATAATGCGAATATGAACGCCCCATATATTCCAAGCGCCTACCGGTATCAGCCTAGTTTGAAGCAGTTTACCTTCTGGGTGAACTCTTCGCTCAATTGCAACAGGGAGTGATTCAGTTCATTAACTTCACGCATTGCTTCGGTAGCTCGATTAGCCATGTCCCTGACCTGGCCAACGCCGGTGTTGATTTCGCCGATGGTCGAGTTTTGCTGTTCAGTGGCGCTTGCATTCTGGACATTCATATCCACAATTTCACCGACTTTGTTGATAATCTCTGCCAGAGATTGCCGGACCATAGTGGCACTTTCTACCGCTGTTTCTGCCTTTTGGCTCCCTGCCTGCATTGCCTGCTCAGTATCCTTGACACCTGCCTGCAATCCTTCGATCAGGCCATTGATTTCCTGGGTGGCCTGCTGGGTTCTTTGCGCCAGTGACCGAACCTCATCAGCTACCACTGCAAAGCCGCGACCCTGTTCACCGGCACGGGCAGCTTCAATCGCAGCATTTAGGGCCAATAAGTTAGTCTGCTCGGCAATATTCCGGATGGTATCGAGTATGCTGCCGATACTGAGGCTGTTTTTGCCTAAGTCGGTCACTTTGACCGCGGTTTCTTCAATGGCTGCTGCCAGCTCGGTAATGCTGCTCAGATTCATGCTCACCACCTGATCACCCTGTTGAGCCGACTCATTGCAGCTGTTGGCCGCATCTGCTGCCTTTGAGGTATTTGCCGATACCTCCTGTACTGTCGCTGACATCTCCTCGATGGCGGTGGCTACCATTAAGGTAGCTTGTTGCTGTGACTCCATGTCGTTGGACGTCACCGCTGACAGCTTGGATAGAGATTGTGCGGTAGTTTCAATGTTTTCCGCCCCCTGCTTAAATTCAGTGCAAAGGTCTTTAAAACGGATGATTAGATTGTTTAAAGCGAAAGCCGACACGCCGATTTCGTCCATGCGCCCGACCTTTATCTGCTGGGTCAAGTCCAGAGAGGATTCCAGTTGCGCTAAAGTCTCGCCCAGCGTTTTGGTACGGGAAAGAACCAGCCTTTGTATGATGAAATAACCTAAGGCCGAAGCTAACAGCGTAATTGCTGTCGTTATCAATGCTCGAATGACCAGGTTCTCTACTTTGGCTTTTGCCAGTTCTTCAAAGTGGATCGTGACCTGGTTAGTCAATTTGAGCAAATTGGCGGAGCTGGCTGCTGACTTTGCGATGATGTCCGAGGTAAGTTCCGAGCCACTGGCGATTGCTTCAAGTTGGGTTTTGTAGTCCTGCCAACTTGCATTAACTTCGTTTAAAAGGTTTTTAGCCATAGGATCAGATAACGGCGGCTGACCCTCGACTTTGTCTCCGTTCAATAGAAGATCTTGTGAAGATTCAAAGAGCTGAATAACGTCTTGCAGGGGCCCGTTAAGTTGGCCGCCTGAGTGGACCATGAATGACAGTTTCATCGCATTCTGAACCAACATGCGCTGACGTCCGGCAATATTGATCAAGCTGGAGTCGCGATCGGCAGATTGCACCCAGCCATAGATAGAACCGAAAGTAAGTAGTGACAATGAGACAAAGACGATGAACATCGTCGCGACAATCGTGCGGATAGGAAGCATTTTCACAACAGCTCCTCCTATGAAATGGCATTTAGGAAATACCTTTTCGAAGGTTTGCGAAGTCACTCCATGGCATGTTGTAGTTGGATAGGCAAGGCACCTTCAACTGAGTGACACCCTATATTGATTATAGTCGCAGCATGAGGGAATGCGAGGAAATTTAAAGCCCGTAGTAGAGCCCACCATATCCGCTTCGTACTCCGTTCATGGTGGGTTATTCCCCTGGATGATGCTACATCAGTACAGTGATGTGAAACTGTGTACAGCGAGAAGCTTGCCGTAAAATGGGGTGACCGCCTCAAAATAGGTAAGGCAGGGCAGTTGAATGACTTCAGGTGTGGCTTTGTGCAACCCTGTTGGTATTGCCGGATTCAACATAAATCATTACGCATGTCCGTTTTATTGCCTTTTGTGTCGCAAATATGCTTGCAACCGTCACGCGCGCGGTTAGCATGGCGGAATTCATCAATAAGGAACCGTCAATGAACCGCGACACAACACTTGCTTTGGTGCAACAGTATTACGATGCCTTTAACCGGGGCGATATGGCCACCTTTCTCAGCCTACTTGCAGAGGACGTCATCCATGACATTAATCAAGGTGGGCGCGAGATTGGTCGCGAGGCTTTTGCCCAGTTTATGCAGCGCATGAACGACCACTATAAAGAGGAATTGGTGGATATCGTTGTGATGGCGAACGAAGACGGTAGCCGTGCCGCCGCAGAATTTGTGGTTCTGGGAAGCTATATTGGCACCGATGAAGGCCTACCTCCCGCCACCGGGCAAACCTACCGCCTGCCTGCCGGTGCGTTTTTCGAAATACAGGAATATAAGGTGGCCCGTATCAGCAATTACTACAACCTGAATGACTGGATTGATCAAGTGGACCCGGACAACGATCTATGACGGCTGTTCTACGTCTTGCCAGCGCCCAGTATCCCATTGACTTCTTGCAGAGTTGGCAGGCCTATGAGGCGAAGGTGACACACTGGGTGGAAGGCGCTGTCGCTCAGGACGCCAATTTTCTGATGTTTCCTGAGTACTTCAGCATGGAGTTGGCGTCGCTTTTTGACGAGAGCGTGTATCACTCATTGAGTGAACAGCTCGTCGCAATCCAGACGTTACTTGAAGGTTTTACAGAACTCTATAGTCGTCTTGCCGGCAAGCACGGCTTATACATTCAGAGTGGTACCTTTCCCGTGCAACAGACGGACGGTTCTTATCATAATCGTGCTTTTCTGTTTCGCCCGGATGGTAGTCGGGATTATCAGGACAAACTGATGATGACCCGGTTTGAAAATGAAGTCTGGCACATCAGTGCAGGCAAGGAGATCCGCACGATTGCAACTGACTTTGGCCGGATCGGCATATCCATCTGTTACGACAGTGAGTTCCCTGCCATTGCCCGTCGTCAGGTTGAAGCCGGTGCGGGTTTGATTCTGGTACCAAGCTGTACTGATACCCTGGCGGGATATCACCGGGTACGCATCGGTTGTCAGGCACGGGCGCTGGAAAACCAGTGCTTCGTCGTGCAGTCTCCGACCGTGGGAAAGGCGGAATGGTCAGAAGCGGTGGACGTGAATTGTGGTCGAGCGGGTTTTTTTACTCCGGTTGATCGTGGCTATCCGGAGGACGGTGTTCTGGCATCGGGTGAACTCAACCAGCCTGAATGGGTGGTTGCTGATCTGGAGTTATCATCACTGCTGAAGGTGCGCCTTGAAGGGCAGGTGTTTAATCATCGTGACTGGCCGGATCAGTTCAGGTTCTAATGAATTGTCCGGCAATGGTCGAGACTCATCTATTTAAATCCCACAATCTGCTGAGTGAGTGGAATGGAATATCCAACAGCAGCATGTTGACCAGTCCGCGCAGGTCGCATCAGTCTGCATATTCTTATGCAGAGATGGTTTAGGACTGGCGCAAGGTAACGGATCATTCTCTTTCAATCGGTGAGGCGTATCACCTTTATGTCGGTTCACCGCGCAACCTTGAGACCTTGTCACGGCTGAATTGGCCGTGCTAGCATCCGGCCGGCGCCCCGACGGCTTTACACGACGAGCTTTTTGGGAGAGCCTGTACCTGTACCTGTACCTGTACCTGTAAAAGTAATAGTAAAAGTAATAGTAATAGTAATAGTAAAAGTAACTACTGAGGATGATATCTCTTGAAAGGATTAAAACTGCTTGCGACTTTGTGCCTGGTGACGCTTGTCAGTGCATGCGCGACTGAAAGTCATCGTGCTATTGAGCCGGAGAAGGTTGAAGCCTACCGTTCCAATTATTCAGGGGAACGAACCACCATGGTGGTTGGCAACTTTCAAAACCGCTCCAACTATATGAACGGCTTGTTCTCCTCGGACGTTGACCGTCTGGGTAACCAGGCCAAGACCATATTGAAAACCCACCTGCAACAGACCAACCGGTTCAATTTGGTCGACCGCGAAAATATGGACGAACTTCAGCAAGAGGCGCAACTGGCCGGTGTCAAACAGAAGATTTCCGGTGCCCGTTATGTCCTTGCCGGCAGCGTGACCGAGTTTGGACGTAAGGAAGTGGGTGATCGCCAGCTATTTGGTCTCCTCGGACGGGGTAAGGAACAGGTGGCCTATGCCAAAGTGTCGCTGACCGTCGTAGACGTCACCACTTCTGAAATAATTTATTCAACCCAGGGGGCAGGAGAGTACACGCTGAGTAACCGTGAAATTATCGGGTTTGGCGGGACCTCCGGATACGATGCCACCCTGAATGGGAAAGTCCTGAATTTCGCTATTACTGAAGTCGTTAATAACGTGGTGCGTGATATGGACACAGGTGTCCTGAAACTGGCCTCAAAGCAGTGATTTAATGAAGTGACACCTTTGGAATACTGATCAATGATATTGAAGTTTGTAAGGGCAGGCTTTGTTCCTGCCTTGTTGTTGCTAGGTGGCTGTGCAACCCAGGGTAATCAATACTACTGGGGTGAATATGAACCGCTGATATATGACATGTATGTTAATCCTGGTGCTGCCGACACGGATACTCAGGTTGAGAAGTTGACGCTGACCATCCAACAGGCGCAGAGCTACGGCATGCAAATTCCGCCGGGGCTTTATGCTCACCTGGGAATGATGTATGCCAAACAGGGCAACCCTGCGCTGGCGGTTGAAGCACTTAACGAGGAAAAAGCCCATTATCCGGAATCTGCCAAGTTTATCGATGGTTTGATGGTCCGCGCCAAACTGCAGGCTAAGCAAGAGGTGACCCAATGAGCGACTTCAGATTCTCGCTACTGAAATGCACCTTGCCGCTGCTGTTGGTTCTTGTTACCGGTTGCGCGGTGCAGCCTTTTGATTACTCTGCACTTAAGGCAGCCAAGCCGCGTTCCATTCTGGTGATGCCGCCTATCAATAATTCTGTCGAAGTCAATGCGCCTTACACGTTTCTATCAACCATTTCCGTCCCGTTAGCTGAGAAGGGGTATTATGTTTTTCCCGTGGCTGTTATCGACCAGTTTTTGCGGGAGAATGGCCTGCCCACTCCGGCGGAAATGAATCAGGTGCCACTGGATAAAATCCGCGAAATTATCGGTCCGGATGCTGTCCTGTATGTCACTATCGAAGACTGGGGACAGAACTACCAGCTCATCTCATCCAATGCCGTCGTTTCCTCGACCTGGCGGTT
Source organism: Hahella sp. (assembly GCA_050299855.1). Lineage (GTDB taxonomy): Bacteria > Pseudomonadota > Gammaproteobacteria > Pseudomonadales > Oleiphilaceae > Hahella. The sequence continues at coordinate 63,420 of JBNKWQ010000038.1, read as the reverse complement.
GGTGGATGCCCGAACCGGCGAAGAACTTTGGCATGGGGTTGCCCATGCTGAGAAATCTTCAGGTGACGGCGGCGGTGGGCTTGCCGGGGCATTAATATCGGCTGTCGTCACTCAGGTGGTAGGCTCTATTAGTGACCAGACTCCTCAGCTGTCTCGTCAGGCGAACTACAGCACTGTCTACAACCGATATAACGGGTTGTTGCCGGGACCTTATGCAAAGCCTGCGCAACAGTGATGGCCGAATTCACCATGGCAGCTAAGGTGCCATGGTGAATCTGGAATTTATTGATGTCCGTTTGTTTCGCTTTAATCAAACACGCGTTTAGCTTACCGGCCAGCCGTATACCGCCTTTGAGCAAGCACTCTTCAATCAGGCTGCCATCCCACACTGAGTGAAGATTGGTGTTTTTGCCAGACCCTTTGACCTGCACCTTATTGCCCCCGTAATCATCGCGGCCACCGACATGAAATGGTTGATGAATGTCCCTCTAAGTGCCTCTCCATACTTCCTTGAGGTACTTTTGTAATTGAAGCCTTCCGAAACAAGCTCCTAGCCCAAAGCTTGGACTGCAAGGCGTTCATAATAGGGAAGGGCTTCATCCAGTAGCTTTGCCAAGTCGCCTGTCAGTTCCGGCAGATCTCCTTCGGGTGGCGCAAAGCCGCTACTTTTCCATACTTCCGGATACCAATGTGGCGCCCAGGCACCGTCACTGGGATGACCTCCGGCAGGCCAGGACAACATCGCGGGATCAAAATCCAACTTTATCGCAGCACAGAGTTTGGCCAACATATTTTCAGGATCTTTTCTAATCTCACCGGAGTCGATGACGACAGGCGGTTGTCCGTTTATCGCGGTGATTTCATCAAACAAAGCACTTTGCATTTTGATGCCGATGTCATTCATATTCGGGTTTTCACGCTTCTTCGCATAACTGGCGATTACCCTTGCCGGATGGCGAATGAGAAACACATTTACCATGTCGGCAATCCATTGCCGTGGTATACCGTCAATCATGTGATGGGGCATGTGCTTTTGGTAGAAAACGGATTTGCCTTCTGGAATGGGGCCCAGGCAGCGCTGGGCGACTTTTTGGGGATCAGTTTCCTCGCCGGCAAAGATCTCCTCAAGCATCGGATCCTGACGCCCACTCTGTTTTAAAAACGGAGCATAAAAGGGTTCATCCCATACCGCGCAGTCTGACCGGGCTGCGAAGGAATACATCATGGCGGTCGAAAGGTTTCTGGGTCCGGACCACATGGCAATACGCATCACTGACACTCCAGTTGAATCAAGTCCTGATAAAGTTCGCGGATCCTGCGAGTGACGGGGCCGGCCCTGCCGTCACCAATCTGGCGGCCATCAATTTGCGAAACAGGCGTTTGTGCACCAAAGGTCCCGGTCAAAAATGCCTCCTGAGCCCCATAGGCCTCAACTAAGGAGTAGTTCTTCTGGTGTACCGGAATGCCGTTAACCTGGCAGAGTTCAATGACTTTGGCCCGGGTAACGCCGTTCATGCAATAGTCGCCGGTGGAAGTCCACACTTCACCCTTACGTACAATAAAGAAATTACAGGAATTGGTGGTATTTACAAAGCCATGTGGGTCGAGCATTAACCCTTCATCGGCACCGGCCTGTTCAGCCTGCAAGCAGGCCAGTACACAATTGAGTTTCGAATGGGAATTGTATTTGGGATCCTGGGACATCGGTAAACCACGCACCTGGGGGACAGTGGCCAATCGAATACCTTGCTCCAATAACTTAGTCGTGGGTTTGGAATGTTCCAGAATAATCACCACTGTAGGCCCGGAACGGGACAACTGTGGGTGTTGAAAGGGTTTTGTTTTAACACCGCGCGTCACCATCAGGCGGCAGTGAACGTCGGTGGTCATATCATTGGCTTCAGCCGTTCGCATCAATGCGTCCAGGATATCTGCCCGATTCATGCCAATATCCAGCGCAACGGCTTTGCAACTTTCAAACAGCCGGTCCATATGCTCGTCAAAAAAAGCCCATTTGCCGTTATAAAGACGCATTCCTTCCCACATGCCGTCGCCTAACAGAAAACCTGAATCGTAGACTGAGACTAACGCCTGGTTGCGATGGACAATATTTCCATTGATATAGATTTTAATATCCTGGTTACGAATATCCTCTTCAGCTTCATGTGCAGTCAGTCCCTGTTGATCGTCATTGTTTGTCATGGCAGCCGTCCTAGGTATTAAAAGCAGAGTGAAGCGTGAATAGCTGTATTCGTCAATAGACCTTAATCCGAGATCATCCCGTAATTCGCCTTTTCTCCTGCCACATCTTCAGTACGTGATAGCCATCTACCTTAATAGGCAGGCGGGCCGCCATAAGCAGTTCCGCACGGGAGTACCCCATGTCATCCAGAACATGGTCGTCATATTTCAATAACGAAATAAGTTTCCGGCGACGCTGCCAGGCGTGGAGCCAATTTCCAATGGCTTCAATCAACCGCAAAGGAGGTGTCGCGGGCTTATAGAAATCCAGCCAGACTCTCTTTACATTTTCAGGCTTTATTTCCTGTGGGGTGTGTATGCAGCTCTCGAAATCAGACATGGCGATATCTCCTCTGGCGACCGCCAACTGTGGCGGTCGTGAGTTAACAGGGTTGGATGTAATAGGAGTCGCGACCTTGGGAGAGAGTATCGGATTGGCTGATTGTTAATTCAAACTAAAAATAATAAACTCATGGTTAAGAAAAATTGAATGGTGGGATCATGACTTTATCAGCCAGAACTCCAAGCAAAAGCGTTTTGCCGCTTCTTGATACTGACGTTGTACGAACCTTTGTTGCAATCGCGGAAAATGGTAGCTTCACAAGGGCTGCACAGCAGATGTTTCGTACTCCTGCAGCTTTGAGCATGCAGATCAAGCGACTGGAAGCAACGCTGGGGCAGCCGTTGTTTGTCCGCGAAGCCCGTCAGGTAAGGCTGACGCCTGAGGGCGAAGTTCTGCTGGGTTTCGGGCGGCGCATGCTGAAGCTCAATGAAGAGGCGGTCTCTCAGTTCCTTGTTCCTGCCTTGGAGGGCACTGTCCGATTTGGCATGCCTGATGATGTCGGCACCCGCATACTTCCGACGGTCCTGGCCCAATTTGCGCGTTCCCATCCGGCAGTGGCCGTGGACGTTGTGTTAGGCCGCAGTGTTGATATACAGAACCGTTTGAACGCCGGCGAGCTTGACCTGATTCTCATGACGGCTGGTAATCCAGGTCAGGATCCAAACCGAGGCGAGGTGATACATACCGAGCCCCTGGTCTGGGTTTGCCGTAGTGGTGGTTTGGCGCCGGAGCGGTCTCCATTACCTATCGCTCTGGCCAGTCCCGGTTGCTGCTGGCGTACCATGGCGCTTACCGCTTTAGACCGGGCCGGTATTGCTTATCGAGTTGCCTATACCAGCGAACACTGTGCCGGCCAGGAAGCCGCAATGGAGGCCGATCTTGCTGTTGCTCCCCTGCCGCAAGGTATGATCCGCCCGCCATTTTGCAAAGTTAATGCAGCAATAGGGCTACCGACTCTCGGAGAGTATCAGATATTGCTTGATCGCCATGAGGGGCTGGGCCCGGCAGCTGAAGCGCTGGCAGGGCATATAACCGAGACGTTTAGCAACTTGCGGCGGTAGTCTATGGTTGATCCGGGTCCTTGAAAGTGTCGGTATTACCGGCCTGTCTGTGCTGGTGTTCTCTCTGCGCTGGGGCATTGGGAGCCATTACCGCTTCAGTATGGGATATCACTTGTTTCGTGGCTGCCCTAATCTCATGGCCCGTCAAACCGGCCAAATTACCTTGTCCTGCTCGATTTGCGTGTAAAACCACTGGTGAAATCCTTTTGCCAGGATCTACTCTAACCGGTCTCCACGCCAGGCAATTTTGTGGCGCTCCAAAGGCCTTTGGTTAATGGTGCGCAATGTGGGTGGATGCCACAGTTGCCGCAGGTCTGTTAGTTAGCGTCATCAGTGAGGAACTGGGGAATTTGGATGATACCATGTTGAGGCGGAGCTTTAAGCAGGTCGCCGGAACCACTCCGGGTGAATATCGGAGGAAGTTGGTCAGTAGATACGGGCAAAAAAAGGAGAGGGGGCAAGAGAGCCGGAGGGCGAATCGGATTTTACATTTGGACACACAGGAGTAGCATGGGAAGGAATCAGCATTGAGTGGGAAAGCATTCGATGTCAAAGCGATCGAAGTTTGTAGTCTTTGCTCTTCTATTGGCAGTGATCGGGTTTAGGGTCAATCACGGCATGATTGAGTCTGTACCCGTTGACAGGATGCACGTGAAACTTGAACTGCCTGATGCTTTGGTATTGGCCACTGACGTTATCAATGATCTGCCATCAAAGGCTGCAGGACCCCCTGAATCCGCAAGCGGACTGGGTGCTATGGTAAGCTGGTCTGGTGACAACGCTCTGGGCAGTGAAGCCAGAGCCTTGAACCCTTCCAGCAGCCCACAGACTATTCATCAGCAGTGCGAAGGTCAGCCGGAAGGATTCGACTATGACACATTCGCCGTACTTCAAATTTACTCCGCCTATATACCTGCCGGTACCAGCGTCCACTGTTCCAGGACTAAGAAGATGGTTATTGCAGGCCAGGAGGCCTATTTCGTTTACATTGTTTACGGTGACTTAAGAGGTTGCGATCCGTACTGTTACTCCAGCCAAATTTGCGCCATCTACGATAGCCAGACAACCTACCTCTTTTCTGCCCAGTGGTATGTTTACGAGGAACCGATCAACCTGATTTTGGAATGTCCGGACATGGTCGGCGAGGTGACGGGAAACACCAACCACTCCTGCAACCCGAAACCCTCAGGATTCGATCATCCTGCAGTTTCCGGTACCTACCTCATATCCTTGTATACCAGCACTGAATCGAATGTGTTTCGGAATTGTTTTTTGTAAACCTGGCCTTGACTTATTTAGCTCTCCTGGCACTGTATCAACCCAAGCTGTTCGGATATATTCATTAATGTCGCTAAGTTGTTAAGTGGGGCAAGCACCCTGTTTTCATCCTAGTCGGGTCGCAGTGAAAATCTGTTTTTTAGATGCATGTTTTAATGAATCAACGGATTGACGGCTTTAAAGCACAAGACCTGAGTTCGATTACATAATTCGGTGATTTTTATGGCTATTAACCAAAAAAATAACAACTCTAATCACCGTGACTCTTCACAATATAGCCCCCCTGAAATAGATACTGAAACTAATAGTCTGAAATCTAAAAAGCGTACCCTTTTTTTATTGCTTGAAAATTTTTCAATGGTTTCGTTTACTGGGGCTGTTGATGTTTTAACGACGGCCAATCTTCTGACTTCCGGACCTGTTTTTGTAATCGATACGGCCAGTGTTGAAGGCACTCATGTTATGAGTGATCTGGGAATCGAGATTTCCGTTTCTTCAAGGCTTGAAGATATCTATTCTGCAGAAATAGATATATTGATTATTTGTGGAGGGTTAAGGACGCCTCTGCAAAATGTTTCTGCGATTCAGAAAATAATAAAGCACTCCATCAACAGAGATATTTGGGTGGGAGGGCTCTGGAATGGCGTCTATTTCATAGCGGACTCCGGTGTGTGGGAGCATCATGAATGTGCACTACACCCTGGTAGCAGAGATATAATGAAAGAGCGCTACCCTAAAGCCAGGATCTCCAGAGCCTCTTACATCATTGATGGAAAGTTCTTCTCATGCGTAGGGCCGAATGGTGCCCTAAGAGTAATGCTTGATCTTCTGGAGTTGATATTTGACGTTGATATGAAGCGTGGGGTCAACGGTATACTTCTGGCTGATAGCAACAGGTCTATCAATTCAGCCGTTTCTCACGGTGTGAATTTGTTGCCGGAAAAGCTCGAAACCATCATTGAACTGATGGAAAGTAATTTGGAGGAGCCGTTAGAGTTATCGGACTTCAGTGCTTATACCTCGCTTTCCAGGAGGCAGATTGAGCGTCTGTTCGAAAGGTATCTCAATACAACACCTGCACGTTATTACCTCGAACTTCGATTAAACAAAGGCAGGCAGTTATTGCTACATACCAACTACAGTATCAGCGAGGTGACCTTTGCTTGTGGTTTTACCAACACAACTCATTTCAGCCGTAGTTTTAAAGCAATGTTTGGTACCTCTCCGACAAGTGCCAGAAGTTGTGGAGTGGAGCTGTTTTAGAGCTATTTAAGGCTGATGGTACCTACGAAAAATTGTCGAATTCTGTATTCGCTGGAATCTCTGACACGGCATCGTAAATAAATGTCAGGAAGGCTCCGGTTGAGTCCCCAGCATCCTCACGAACTCTCTCCCATGCTGATCGATTTTTGGAAGGCGGCTGTGAGTCCTTCGCCTACTGCGTTATCAAAACCGGCAGCTCGCATTGCGTTGATGGCGGCAGTAGTGGCTCCGCGATAGTTGATAAATTTCTCAACCGTATCCGAAGGAGATTCGTTAGACTGATTAAATAAGGCGCCGGTGCCAATTAATACCGATGTTACCGCCCGTCTGGCAATATCAGGGGCAATACCCTGGGCCTCGGCCGCTGTCATCATCGCCGTTGCCAATAGAGCGGGGAATGCTGGTCCCGAGCCTGACAGGCCGGTCAAATAGTCGATCTCTGATTCCGTTGCCACCTCATCGGCCTCACCGCAGGCGTTAAAGACTTTGCTGACAAGTAAACGGTCACTATCCGTGGCATGAGGTGAAGCAACCCAGGGAGTGTAGGATTTTCCGACCTCTGCAGCTGCATTTGGGAGCGCCCGAATGACCCGGTCTGTTTTCAGCTGCTCTTCAAGTTGCCTGAGCTGGATGCCCGCCATGACTGAAACAGCCAGCTTCCCTTCAGCTGAGATTTGTAACGAAGGCCAGGAATCCGGGCGAACTGAGACGATAATCAAATCTGATCGCTCTACCAGTTCCTGATTGTCTGGCGTCCAGTACAGATCGCTAAAACGCTCAGGACGTTTGCTTCGGTAGGAAAGGGTGAGTTGTGCAGATGAAACTAATTCCGTTATCAGCATCCTTTGTACGATAGCGCCGCCCAACCATCCACTGCCACCAATGACGCCTATCTTTAGTGTTTCGGCCATTAAAGATCCCCTAGGCAGTAACGCCGTGTCTTGCAAAAAAACGGGCCAGCTCCCTTTGCTGTGGTAGCTCGCCGGTAAATATCTTGACGTATTCGGGGATACGCTTCAGCCGGTCAGCCAACTCTTCTTTTGACTGCATTGAGATATAACCGATCTGGACAAGATAAACTGTGCGTGCGCGGACATCTGCTGCGATCTCGTCATGTCCGAAGCGCATAAACATACGGCTCAAGGCTTGCAGTCTTAATTGATCCGCTTGCTGAACTTCTGCCAGGGTTTCTCGCGACTGAAGCGCCCAGCTGCGTACGGCAAATTCAAACGGGGAATCAAAGAGTGCCTTATCCAGCCAGCAGTCGAAAACATTAAGCATTGCCTCAGAGACGGATTCGGCATAAGCCTCCGACTGTTTGATAAGGTTGCCGGTGTTTTTCTCACGCCAGCGGGAAATCAGTGCACTCAGCAGGTCTTCTCGGTCTTTAAAAAACCAATAAAAACTGGTACGCGACAACCCCAGCTTTTTTGCCAGCGGTAAAATTTTGACTGCGTCAACTCCGGCTTCGAGAAATAGATCGTAGGCCGCCTCCAACCAGGCTTCCGGAGAGCCTCGCCAGCCACTATCGTTATTCGCTACTCGCTCCATGCCCATCCTTTTAACCAATTGTGAATATGGAAATTAGACAAAAATGTACACATGTGTCAATCTCAAAATACAGTTATGTACATGATATTGACATATGTGTACATTTTTGGCTATGGTTTACGCAAGTTTCGTAATTCAGTCATGAGCCGGAGTCGTAAAATGTCCAACGATCCTCTCCTTCAGCCCTATCAGCTGAAACATTTAACCCTTCGCAACCGCCTTATTATGACGTCCCATGAGCCTGCTTACCCAGAGGAAGGTATGCCGAAGGAACGCTACCGGGCTTATCACGTTGAGAGGGCCAAGGGCGGTGTTGCCATGACGATGACTGCAGGCTCCGCAGCCGTTTCTAAGGACAGTCCGCCCGTATTTAATAACTTACTCGTCTATAAGGACGAAGTGGTGCCGTGGATGAAGGACCTGACCGACGCCATCCACGAACATGGGGCCGCAGCGATGATCCAGCTTACCCATCTCGGCCGCCGAACCAGATGGGATAAGGAATTCTGGCTGCCTATAGTGTCACCCTCCCACAAACGCGAAGCTGCTCATAGAGCCTTTCCCAAGAAGATGGAAGACTGGGATATCGAGCGGATTATCAAAGATTATGCCGATGCAGCGGAGCGCATGAAAGCCGGTGGCATGGACGGTATCGAGCTGCAGGCCTATGGCCATTTGATGGATCAGTTCTGGTCACCGTTAACCAATGAATTGGACGGCCCTTACGGCGGAAGTCTAGATAACCGGCTGAGTTTCATGTTTGACGTGCTCCGGGAAATACGTAAACGAGTCGGCCCTGACTACATCGTCGGCATTCGTTACACCGGCGATGAGGCTCTGGAAGGGGGGCTTACCAGGGACGACGGTTTGGAAATCTCCAGGCGGCTCAAAAATAGCGGTCTTGTGGATTTTCTTAATGTCATAAGAGGGCATATCGATACGGATGCCGGACTGACCGACGTCATTCCAATTCAAGGTATGGCCAATTCTCCCCATCTCGATTTTGCCGGGGAAATTCGTGCAGCAACGGATTTCCCGACTTTCCATGCCGCCAAGATTCCAGATGTCGCGACGGCGCGTTACGCCATTGCTTCCGGCAAGGTTGATATGGTCGGAATGACCCGGGCGCATATGACAGACCCGCATATCGTCCGGAAAATTATTGAGAAGCGCGAGGAAGAAATTCGCCCCTGTGTTGGTGCCAATTACTGTCTTGACCGAATTTATCAGGGGGGCTCCGCTTACTGTATTCATAATGCCGCAACCGGACGCGAACTGACCATGCCACACACCATTGATAAGGCCCTGGTCCGCAAGAAAGTGGTTATTGTCGGTGCCGGTCCGGGTGGGCTCGAAGCCGCTCGTGTAGCCGCTGAACGTGGGCACGAAGTGGTCGTCTTTGAGGCGGCAAGTAACCCCGGAGGTCAGATCCGCCTGACCGCCCAGAATCATCGACGTAAGGAAATGATCAGCATCATTGATTGGCGCATGGGCCAGTGCGAGAGCCAGGGAGTCACCTTCCACTTTAATACCTGGGCGGACGTCGATACCGTCCACGGGGAAAACCCGGATGTCGTTATCATTGCCACTGGTGGATATCCGCATACGGAAGTACTTTCAAAAGGCAACCAGCTGGTTGTTTCTTCCTGGGATATTATCTCCGGTGATACTAAGCCGGGCTCCAATGTCCTAATTTTCGACGACGCCGGCGATCATGCCGGCCTGCAGGCTGCGGAAGTTTTGGCCAATGCAGGTGCCAAGGTCGAAATGATGACTCCCGACCGATCGTTCGCACCGGAAGTGATGGGTATGAACCTTGTCCCCTATATGCGCTCTTTGCAGAAGCACGATGTGACTTTCACCGTTACCTTCCGGCTTGAGGCAGTGGAGGAGGATGGCAACAAGCTAATTGCCCATATCGGCAGCGATTACGGCGGTGTCGCAGAACAGCGAACAGTCGACCAGGTGGTCATTAATCACGGGACTGTTCCGATGGATGATCTATATTTTGAACTGAAACCTGCCTCGCGTAATCTCGGAGAGGTGTCCTATGATCAGTTGCTTGGCGGTGTAGCCCAATCCGTCGTACGAAATCAGGAAGGAAAGTTTCAGCTCTTCCGTATTGGTGATGCGGTTTCCGCGCGCAACACCCATGCGGCCATATACGACGGACTGCGGCTTGCTAAAGATATATAGTCATTCAGCTTTTCTAGAAACAACGCGCCCCTAGTTCCCCCAGATTGCCTCGGCAAATTCAGGATGGTCAACAAAAGGATTGCGATTTCCCTGGAAGCTATGGGCGGCTTCGTTACGGCCAATTTCCTTCTGGCTGACCGGGTCCTGTTGATGCCATTGCAACAGCATGTTCAGAAACCAGGGCTCAAATACCTGATCCCGGGTTCCGTTTAATACGGCATCACTGTGGCTGGTGTTGTTTTCCCAACCGGCGATCTCATTTTCATAACGTGTGGCCATATAGAAGTAAGCCCGCGCCAGATCCCCCTTGAATTCATCGATAGGTTCAAACACTGTTCCTGAATAACCCAGCCCGGACGCAGCTGATCCCAATTTCGAGCCGTTAGACGAGATATAGGTGGCCGATCCCACTTCGCCATAGGGATAGTTGCTGCGTTGTGAATTGACGTAGCCGTCGGTGGCGAAGATATGGTGGATATCGGAGTTCATCGGCTCGCGAGCACCGCCAAACCAGCTCCTTGGAAAGGAGTGTTCACGGTTGTAGCAGTCGCCTTCGCTGTTATAGCTGCCGCACTGGTCGCTGGATTTTACATAGTCGTATGGGTCGTTGGTTGTAGGGTTTTCAGAGTAGATATCCAGTATGGAGCCGTCATTTTCATAGTAGTGATCCAGTGCATGGTCACGATAGAAAGTCCAAAGGGCGCTATAACCCTGGGCCGTATGGTCGTTAATGATGTTGTAGAGCGCTGTCTTTAAGGCGTAGCCCGCGGTGCCTTCAGCATCGTCGTAATATTCACTCAGGTCGGGCAAACCGTCCCCGGGATCACCGGAATCGCCAATGACCAGATCGGTGATTTCATTACTGCCGAAACTACCTCCGCTGGCTAAGACAATGCCATTAGAGGTGATGGAATAGGAACCCTGGCCATACTGACAGCAAATACCGTCGCCGTAAGAATCATTAATAATAAAGGTATAGCTGCCCTGGGCCAGGCAGAAGTCTTCCGTGTAGGTTGTGTTGTTGGCAAGACTTGATGCCGAGTAGAGGGTTTGAGACTGCGCGTTCGTCAGTTGCCAACTGGTTTCACTGGCATAGTCATCCGTTATCAGAGTAAGAGTTGCCTGGGTATCAGCACAGCCTGTTACATCAGGCAAGCTGCTGTCGGTCGGCTGAAAGTTATCGACGTACACCACTTCTGATCCATCGAAGCCGGTAACGTCATAAAATCGTAATCCCACATCAATATTGCCGCTCACCTGGGCCGTGTAGGAATAGGTGACTTGTTGCCACTGATCGGTCAGGGCTGGATCCGAATAGCCTTGGTATCCATCAGCATACAGGCGTGCTTTGACACCTCCTTCCGTGTGGTAGACCCAGACGCTGAAGTCATAGGTCTGACCAGCAATGACATCGACGCTTTGCCGAAAGTCTGTAGAGCCTTGAGTGCCGGTATTTACAGCAATTGCAGCCGAACTGTTGCCGGACCTGGATACGCTCGTGGACGGGCTGACACTGATACCGCTGTCAATCGTGGTCCATAAATCCGGCTGGCTGCCGCTCCATGACTCAAAGTCACCGTTTGCAACTTGTGCGAATGCGTTTCCACACAGGGCCAGGGTTAAACCCGACGCCAAGAAAAATTTGTTCATACTCTCACCTTTTTATCCATCGTTAAGCTGTCCGTACGGTCAGATACAAACGGCAAATCTATATCGGGCAGGTGACATTTTGAGTGTATTTATATTACGCAACGACTGGCCTGCAAAAAATATGAAAAATTGCACAAAAGACTAAAAAATATTTCTGGCATGATCGGGATGGAAACATTCTTTAAGCAATAAGTCCTATGCCAAAAATACCATACACATAGTCTGCATGTAGGCAGGTTGCCCTACACGTAATTGCCTATGGCAGGATTGCTGAGTCTGATCAATTCTTATATTGGCTGTGAGGGCTTCCTCGTAGTGAAGTATTAACGGACCAGCTTGTGTCAACAAGCCATACCCGATTAAGGATAGTCGTTGCAGGACATAAATAAAAAAGGAGAACAAGCATGCAAGCTATAGAAAATATTCCCGCCGAACCGCGCCGTGTACGGCGTCTCCCCACCATCGAATTATGCGCCTATGTGCAGCGACGCAAAGCTGTATTGATCAGCTTGTGGAGCGATGTAAAGGTGTTGGATTTTAATCATGCCGGACTGACCCTAGAAGCAGATTTCGAATTGCAGGAGTATCAGGTAATGACCATTTCATTGGAATTGAAAATGGAGATGGGAGCCATAGTGGCAGATCGAATACCCTCTACGGTTCGGACTGTCAGGAAACAAGGAAATAAATTTATCTGTACTGTTGAGTTCGACCCTTCAGACCGTTCCGGTAATAAAACCCAATTGGTCCGTATCGAGAGTCTGCTAGCCAGAAGTCAGGTGGTGGCGGACAGGCTGTCCGGTAGGAATACCCGCTGACACAAAAGTCCAGAATCTGAATACTCTTTCAGACAAAGCGTACGCATGTAGCGTTTATATTCATCTATATACATGCGTACGCTTAATGGCGTTACCCCCTCGCGGAAGAATCCCTAAGGCTTAGATATAAGTCGCTGCAAGTCCACCATCAATAGGGATATTGGCGCCACAAATCCAGCGCGATTCGTCAGAGCAAAGGAAGGCGATCACGTCGGCGACTTCGTCCGCTAAGGCTGGGCGTTTCATGCGGTGAGCGTCTTTCTCCATCCGTTCCTGGCCAAGCATGCTGACAAAGTCACCCAGAATGGGCGTAACCACCGGCCCAGGTGCCACACAGTTCATGCGCACATCGTGCTTAAAAAACCAGGGGGAGGCCTGGGTGGTGGACCAGACAATCAAGGCTTCCTTAAAGTACTGATAACAGGTTTCCTGAGGAACCGGATTTTCTGCCAGCCAGACGGCACCTTGGGCAAAACTTTAAGTGGCAGCGAGGGACTTATGCTGCTCGAGCCGTTGCGGTTCCTGGAACTCCAGCAATATTGCAGAGCGCATCAATCCCATTGGGCAGTTGCGATCCCAGCCTGACGACTCCATCCACAGACTCCCGTTTGCTCAAGAATACTACTGTCTCATTGGCGATAGCCGCCATTGTGACATTCACCGCCCCCTTCGCCTACGCTGATATTATAAAGGGTAGATTTCCATGGGTTGAAATCATGGGTGAACCATAGGCTGGAGGGGAGATCCGCTATAGATACAGAGAAGTACAGAACAGAGGGATACTGAGAGAAGCCATTATGCGTTGATGGGAGAGCTAAGAGCGGCAGGCTAACGACAAACCTGGTTTCTACCTGATTTTTTAGCCTGATACAGCATGTTGTCGGCAGCCTCCAGAATGCTTTTATAATTATTCTGTTCGGGGACAACGGTCGAGATACCGACACTGATGGTGACGATGCCATTTGCCTGAGATGCTTCGTGGGGTATCGCTAACGCACGTATTTCAGCACAGCATTTGGTTGCCACTTCATAGGCTTTAGCTGCTTCGGTTTCCGGGAGGAGTATGACAAACTCTTCTCCGCCATAACGTGCAACCAGATCCGGAGATCTCCCCACTACACCTTGTAAGGTCTGTGCTACGCGTTTCAGGCAATTGTCACCTTGTTGATGCCCATAGAAATCGTTGTAATCCTTGAAGTAGTCGATATCTATCAGTACCAGGGATAAGGGGAGCTCATTACGGCGCAGACGTCGCCACTCTTTTTGCAGGGTTGTATCAAACATTCTCCTGTTGGGCACGCCGGTCAATCCGTCTTCGTAGGACATTCGTTCAAGATCGTGACGTAAGTCTTCCAGTACTTTTTCAGTGGTCTTGCGCTCAGTGATATCGCGCATGATTGCCGACACGCCGATAGCATCACCAGAAACGTCTTTGATCACACTGAGGGTAATGCCCACATGTAATGGCGGTTCAGTGGAAGGATTGAACGATATTTCGTTATGACTGAATTCGCTACCGGATGTGAGCAGCGCATCATAATATTCTTGCAATTGTTCCGGCCATTCTCCGCCGGCTATTTGAAACACCGGCTTACCAACAGCGGCTTCATGACTGATGCCAAACAAGGCTTGGGCAGCCAGATTCCACTTGACGATGATTCCGTCACAGGTTGTCGCAATAATTGCTTCATGCGCATGCTCAAATATATGGGAGAGAAATCGCAGGGATACGGAGTAACGTTGCAGTTCGGATATATTGGGTTTAGTCGATTCCTGTAACTTGTTTTGTAGTCCGGACAGGGTGGTCCGAAATTTCCGGCGTTTGATGGCTGAACTGAGGGATTTTGACAAGGCAGCAGAGAAGTGTTCGGAGGAAATATCCAGAACCTCCCAAAGTTTCCCTAAACCTGAAATGGGGGAGTGTAACTTACGAGCCAGCAGTGGATCTTCCGGTGTAACTAAAAAATCAAAATGCACGTCCGGTACTACTCTGCGTATTCTGCGCGCAGCTTGAATAGGGGCATCCAATGTCGGGCCAATAATCGCCAGGCAGGGCGTATCATCCCGCTGATCCTGCTCCTGGACATACTGAACCACGTTGTCGACATCCGTAAATTCAAGTAGGTTAATGTCGAAAATATCGACGACAGTCCCAAGAATCTCCCGGGTAGAGTCCTTTGAGCCCTGGCTATCAATCAATAGTACGGTTGTGGCCATTGATATTTGTCCCATACGGCTTTCACGGATCTGGATTTACTAAAATCAGATAATAGGAAGGCCAAGCAACAGCCTGCCTGTCCAAACTTTCAGGATATCAGTCGTCGGCGACATGACATGGCTGGCACGGGCATCCCGTAGCAGACGCGCCAGCTCGCCGCTATCGCGGTAGGCGATGCCGCCGCAGCAGGTCATGGCTTCGTTGGTAATTTTAACCGCCAGGTCAGCCGCGTCGGCTTTGGCCATCAGAATATTGATTGTTGCCTGGGAGTCTCCTATGTCTCCCATATAAGCAGCCCGATACAACAGCCCACGGGTTTTCTGCACTGCTGTACTCATCTCAGCAAGGCGGTACTGCATGGTCGGCACGTCGGCAAGGGTTTCCCCAGAGTGGGCGTAGTGTCTACTCTGAACGTGGCTTAGGGCGATGTCCAAGGCCGCTTGCGCCAGGCCGACATAGGTCCCTGCCATGGCAATCAGGAAGTAGGGGGCCACGACCTCAAATGTGTACCAGATTTGATCACCTTCCTGTCCCAACAGATTTGCAGCGGGTACGCGAACTTTGTCCAGCGTCATGGCCCTGGAAGAATTGCCCCGCATACCAAATCCCCGCCATGGGTCCTTCCAATGTATTCCCGCTGTTCCCTCGTCGACCAGGAGGCAACTGAAGTCCCCCTCCTCAGCGTTTTGGGAACTGGCCAGGGTAGAGATGACATAGGAGTCTGCTTTGCTGCCATTGGTCACGAACTGCTTGCAGCCATTCACAGTGAATTCCCCGTTTTGATAAACCAGTTCGGTCTGCGGCAGATAGAAATGGGCGCCTGTTCCCTGCTCGGATAAGGCCAGTGTCGTGATATGTTTGTTCTCGGCGATTGGCTTGAGGTACTTTTCTTCGTGATAGGGGGTGGCTTTGGCGGCAATCACCGCCGTACCCACACAGTGCATGGCAAAGCAGAGGGCAGAGGATGCGCAGCTTTGCGCTATGGTCTCTCCTATGACCGCCAGGGCAAGTAAACCCTGTTCATGACCTCCCAGCCGCTTAGGTGCATGCAGGCCTAACAGGCCGGCTTCGGCCATCGCCCTCATGGAGCCTTCGGGCCAGGATG
The DNA here is from genome assembly GCA_050299855.1 of Hahella sp. Lineage (GTDB taxonomy): Bacteria > Pseudomonadota > Gammaproteobacteria > Pseudomonadales > Oleiphilaceae > Hahella. The sequence continues at coordinate 47,696 of JBNKWQ010000038.1, read as the reverse complement.
CCTCTGCATCTACCTTTTCCGCGTTTGGAGCAATCTCACCCAAAGTAACTTCCAGGGTTAGATCTCGAAGCTTGATGATAGGGTCAGAAAGCAGTTCATCCATTTACATACATTCCATGTGTAGGAGAGGGCTATCACTTAGCCCATCGATAGAGCCTGTATTAAGACTAGTTCATCGATTTAAACCAATCAATGTGCCAGTGGCTCGTATGTTTTCCTGTATATGCACGTCTGTCTCGGTTTTCCAGGGGGTACACATATTTCCCAGAATGGCGCAATCCAACTTTTTTGTTGTGTGATGCAAGGGGACTGAACGATTTTCAGGGCAGGCATACACCGGCCATTGTTTGTCATATTTGGCCTCTCTTTACCTTGATTCAGCCCTCCTTATGTCAGATTCCGAGACCAGGATAGTTATTCTGGGGCCAAGATAGTTATTCTGGGACCAAGATACTTATTCGTAGATCAAGATACTTATTCGGATATCAGGATACTTACTCGGATATCAGGATACTTATTCCGAAACCAAGAAACAGGTTCGAAGGGGGAGGCTTTCTCTTCCTGTCAGCGCCATGACGTAATTTTCCGGCAATCGTCGCATTAGTAGATAGAAGCGGTTAAAAGTTGAACAGATTATAGGGTGACGGCAATGGAACAACGAGTACACAAACAAATTAGAGCCATCCGCAAATTTGCGAAAGCGCAGAATCTGGATTTGGAAATAGCAGCCAGGCAGTGGTGTGAATGTGGTCTTGCTGCAAGATGGGCGGAATTTAACTGAATAAATTCCCGCCCCCGCCGTTATTAACACTTGTTCTTCTGCCAGACACTCCGCAATTAAAACGGCATCTGTTATCCATCGACCACCACGAACGATCCCTCCAGTAGAAACGTCTACAGACCCTAACCAAATCCTGTGTAAACAGGAAACCGGGTGTTGTCCACAAGAACTGTATCAACAGGTTATGTATTAACAGATCATGTATCCGTATTGCCCTATAGAGGCAATTACGTAGAAGGAAGTTCTGTTGTGCCGGCGCGTTTGATAAGCAGAGAGGAAGTAATAGCGGTATCTCTGAATCAAGACAAACCAACTATTAGGCACTTATCAAGAGAACCAGACCATGTATCAAATCTACGAAACTGAAAACAATGGATACAGTAACTCTAACGTAAAACTCCACTCTGCCTACGCGCAGGACGATCAGGGGCTATGTTTTGGCTACGCCACTCTGTGGGCATACCTTGCACAGTCCGGAGAAGGTTGGGAGAGTACCAACCCGACTGAAGACGACTGTGTTGAATCCGCTGCAGCCATCCACAATGCAATGGAGAATAAGGTCGAAGAGCTGGCTGATGCAATGTTAAATAAACCGTTAAGCAAAAAACTACAGTCACAGGGAGCCTTTAACCAGCATATTACGGCTTCTGTTAAAGGCTACGATTTCACTCTGAAAGCTTTCCAGGGACGGGAAGTTAATCTGCTGCCAACTATTCTGAAAAATTCAGGCCATGGCCGAAGCTATGTGGTTTGCATTGGTGGCCATTGGGTGGGAGTGCATATCATGGATCAGGCTCAATTCTTTTTTGATGCCAATGGTGGGCTCTACTGGACTGATAAATTTGAGGATTTTAATCAAACCTACAAAGAGCGAATGGGGCAATATCGACTGGTCATGAAACAAAAAATGGGCGCTTATTCGCCATTCAAAGAAAAACATACTGCCTACGAGCTGACGCTGAATAGCAACAAACCCATTGCACGGGGCTATAAGGCGATATTGCCGACTACCAAAAAATTTAAGCCGTTGCCTCCTGTTCCTAAACGGGTAGCAACTCACTAGAACTATTGCCACGCATACTAACCAGGCCTTCTAACCAGACCTGCTAACCAGAGCCGCAAACCAGTTCGTAAGTGAGTACTCGTGAATCTGACAAATCCTACCCACCTAAAGGAACCCGTCATATCTGTGGTGACAATTGTCGCCAGGATATGACCGGTTTCTATATCTGGTTGCTCTAACGCAGTTACCCTCAATCCACTTTCAGTTCATAGGGCAGGCCGACATACTGCTCCGCGATCACAGTCCTTCCAGCTTCGGACTCCAACAATCGGGCAAGTTGGGCATCCTGCATTTTCAGTTCGAACGGATTGCTCTCCAGATCGTGCAGCAGATTGGTCATAAACCAGATCCGTCTCAGGGCCACCTCGGAATAGCGTTGTAGTTCTTCCGGGCGGTTGTTGAAAATTGCTTCTTTCAGCAAACAGTAAAGCGCTTGAACATCGCTGGCCGCCAGGTTCAGGCCCTTTGCGCCGGTGGGTGGCACGATATGGGCAGCATCCCCGACGAGAAACAACTTACCGTATTGCATGGGTTCCACCACAAAGCTGCGCAGGGGCGCGATGCTTTTTTCGATGGAAGGACCCGTCACCAACCGGCCGCCACGTCTTCCGGCAGGCGTTTTTTTAGTTCTGTCCAGAAGCGTTCGTCAGACCAATCCTCGACTTTGTCATCAAGAGAGCACTGCAGGTAGTAACGGCTACGGGTATGGCTGCGTTGGCTGCAGAGCGCAAAGCCGCGGGGATGATGGGCATAGATGAGTTCATCATCCACCGGGGGCGTATCTGAGAGCACACCCAACCAACCGAACGGATAAGCGCGTTCGTATTCTTTAATTTTTCCTTCCGGAATACTTTTACGGGAGATGCCATGAAAACCGTCGCACCCGGCAATGTAACGGCAATCCAGCCGATAGGCTTCACCATTGTGCTGGAAGGTTACATAAGGAGCGTCGGTGTCGATATCGCAGGGGGTGACAGCCTCGGCTTCGTAGAAAGTCGGTGCCTCAGTGTCGGCGCGGCGTTCCAGAATCACGTTATCGATGCCTGCGCGGGTGAGTAGTTGGCCTAATAACAGCCCGGATGGGCCGGAGCCAATAATAGCGACGATGGTTTTCATAACAGCACTCCCGATCATTTCGCGGTTATTTTTGTGTTTGGAAGCTTTTTATCATGATCTCGCCAGTGTAAATGAACTATTGGCTATTCTGAGAGATTCTTGTACATTTCAAAGATTCTGTTCACGGGCTATCACGATGAGAATATTCAAAGCTTTCTCCAAAAAGTCTATCCCTAGCATTCCCACTTACCGCCTGTACGGTGAGAAAACTTCCCTCGATATGCGCGACAAAGTGCATTGCGAACGCATCAGCGAGCGTAGCCGTATGCATGATTGGCATATCCAGCCGCATAAGCATTCCCGTCTGTTTCAGCTGCTGCTGATTAACCGGGGAGGGGCGACGGTGAATCTTGACGGTGAGCACCTCCGGATGCAGGCCGGTCATGCTGTCGGTATTCCGCCGGGGGTTATTCATGGTTTTGATTTTGACCCTGATACCGAAGGCTATGTGGTGACCATCGATGACAACCTGGTCGAACAGATTCTGCAACGCCAGCCGGAATACCCCAACTGCATGTTTCAGGTCACCAGGCATGAAAACCCTGAAGGCAAACAAACCCTTCCCAAGCTGTTTGATTGTCTGGCACAAAGTTTTCTGGAAGCGATTCCAGGCAAACCCTCTCCGGTTGCCATCCTCGCCGAAGCGCTGTTTATTGCCTGGGTGGATGAAACCCAGCAACAAACCCTCACTGAGGGCTCCAAACGGCAGCGTGCAGAAACCCATTTTTACAAATTTGAACGGCTGGTGAATGATCACTACAGCCGCTACAAGACAGTCGCCTGGTATTCCAATCAACTTGGGTTGTCGCCGGAACATCTGAACTTTGTGTCCAATCAGGTGGCGGGTGTTCCGGCCCTGGCGATTATCCATCAGCGCTTGCTGGTGGAGGCCAAAAGCCTGCTGGTATTTACCACCCTGAATATCGAACAGGTGGCACAGACATTAGGCTTTAAAGATCCGGCCTATTTCAGTCGATTTTTCAAAAAGAAAATGGGGATGGCACCACGGGAGTTTGGGGGTGAGTAGAAAATGTTTGGGTCTATTGCAAGTCCTTCCCCAATTCCCGTAAATAACTCATCAAGTCCTGCTGTGCACTGGTCGGGTGCCAGTCTTTCCGTTAGGTCAGGCCAATCGGTCGGGAAGACTGTTCCGGATTGAACTTGAGTGCCACTAACACACCCTGATCCTCTTCCTGCTTGATCTGATGGCGGGAAATGAAGGTCAGACGGTTGCTGTCCTGTAATAGTTGCCGGATTAAACTCTGTGATCCGCATTCGATCAGGCCACCGGAGAGGGTGAGGCCTTTATCTTTAAACATGGCGTCCCGGCGCGCTCAAAGGAATGTTAACCGGACTGCCAGCGGTATTATGGCCTGTAGCGGTGTATTGCTGGCCACCCGGGCGTAGGGATAAGTCCCGGGTCAGTTTTTTAACTGAGACGTCACAATCCGGTTTTCACGTTTGTCTTTATAGATAACAGCCTTAAAGATCAACGTAGGAGACCTCAGATGAAAACGTTACTTAGAATTGACTCAAGCATTCGGGTCAGCGATTCATATACCCGTTTTTTAACAGACTATTTTGAAAAAGCCTGGAGCCGGGAATATCCGGAGGGGCGTGTAGTGAATCGTTGTCTTGCCACAGATCCGGTACCTCACCTTACCAATGAAGTGATGGCTAGCTTTGATCAGCCCATCAATCTGTCAAATCACAGCGCTTCTCTTTCAGATACATTGATCACAGAGCTGAAAGAAGCGGACCATGTTCTGATCGGGAGTCCACTCTATAATTTGTCTCTGCCATCCACACTTAAAGCCTATTGGGATCATGTGGTTCGTTCAGGCGTAACATTCGAGTTCACCGGGAGTGGCTATCTGGGATTGCTTCGGGATAAGAGTGCGACAATCGTGACAGCCAGGGGAGGGGCGTCGTCACCTGATTACAAGGATGATTATCAAATCGATTACCTGAAGCATATACTGAGTTTTATAGGCATCAACTCTGTCGATGTGATTGCAGTGGAAGAAACCTCACTCCAGGATTCAACTGAAATATCCCTGCAAAAAGCGAAACATGAAATAGACCAACTCTTTGCCGGTGGAAGCCAACCCGAATGGATTGGTGAATATACCGAACAAGACAGGCAGGAAATATCGCAAATACGAGAAGCGCAAGCCAAAGCCATTGTCGCCGGTGATGCAGAGCAGTATGCCAGTCTATGCACCGACGATATTCGTTTGCTGATCCCATCACAGGAGCAAGTCAGCGGAAAGGAAAGTTTTATGACCGTTGAGCGGGAACTGTTTTCCAGAGCGAGTTTTAATCGCTTTATTAAACAACCGATATGTATTGAACGTAGCGGAGAACTTGCGGTAGAGATTGGTAACCAACGAGTGGCCATGGCGTCCCTGGGAGACCATAAAGGTGTTTTTTCCTCCCTGCAGAAATATACCCATGTTTTTCGTAAAACAGAGAACGGCTGGCGCTTTGCTGTATTAATGTCCAACCCAAGCGAGTGATTCGAATATGTTAATGGAACACGCCCGGTTATTTGAGTCGCACAGGAAAACCCTCGAAGGGATTGCCTATCGCATGTTGGGGTCTTTGGCTGAGGCAAGTGAAATTGTGCAGGAGACCTACATCAAGTGGCATCAACAGGATATTGGTGCCATTGATAATCCGAGATCATGGCTGATAACGGTTTGTACCCGGCTTTCCATGAACCAGCTTAAGCTCGCATACAAACAACGCGAGGATTACATTGGCGAATGGCTGCCGGAACCTCTGGTGGAGGATTTTTCAGACCCTTTGCATGCACAGCTTGAGTTTAACGAATCGCTCTCAATGGCATTGCTACGTGTCCTCGAAATGCTTTCACCCACCGAAAGGGCGGTGTTTTTACTGTATGACGTGTTCGAACTAAGTTTTTCGGAGATTGCAGATACCGTCCATAAAACGCCTGCTGCCTGCCGGCAACTCGCAAGCCGGGCACGTAAGCACATACGGGAAAACAGGCCACGCTTCAACGCGACACCGGATGAACACCGGACGCTGTTGCATCAGTTCGGCACCGCATTGAAAACCTGCGACTTCAATGAACTGGTGTCGATCTTTGCCGAAGATATTGAGGTCTATTCAGATGGTGGCGGTAAGGTGTCTGCGCTTCCGAAAGTCATGCATGGACACCTGAGTGCAGCCCGCTTTCTTTTCAAAGTTTATTCGGATTTTCAAAAGCAGAACATTGAGATTGATATTGTTCCGCAGCGATTCAATGGTTCACTTGGGATGCTGATATATGAAAACAAAGTGCTTTCCACGACGTTAATGGTGGAGTGCACATACGGAAAGATCTGCCGGATATATGCCGTCCGTAACCCGGATAAACTGGGCAAAGTGGAAACTTTATCATCGGTGCCAGAAACCTAACAAACAATTCGGGTCAGATCCACATATCCATAGGTGGGATCACGAAACGAGGTCTCGGGGCAAGCACAGTGAATGGATCGAATCCTTAAGGTTGAGACGACCAGACAATGTTGTAGCGCTTGCATTCGCTACGAAACAGGCCCGCATGTTATGGGCTGTGATGTCGGGTAGGGAAGAGTTGGGTATTGCGGCATAGGATACCGGCTTAAAGATTAATGACGTTTCCTGAGTTGCATAGATAGTTTTGATGAGAGCGGCTAAGCCGTTGTTCTTCAAGGAGAACACCAGCATGCTGTTTGGCGATGCCAAGGCCAGTGTGGACGCGATCCTGAAGGCTTTATATATCGATAATGAGTCAAGACGGAGCCCGGTCCCAATATGGCGTCTCCGTTATCCACTCAGCCATGAAGTCGATAAACGCACGTACCTTGGGCGATAAATACCGACGCTGGGGATAGACGACATAGATTGATGTTTCCATCGCTTCGTAATCCGGTAGCATCTGGCACAGACGCCCTTCCTGGATATCCTGCCCTACCATAAACGTCGGCGTTCTCATGATCCCCATTCCGGCCAGCAGCATTTCTTTTAATGCCAGGCTGTTGTTCATCTGCACATTACCGGACACTTTTACCGAGACAGTTTTCTGATCCGGCCCAATAAAATCCCAGTTTAATGCGGAATACTGATAGCTGAAGCTGAGGACGTTATAGTTGGCAAGCTCTTCGGGTTTCTTCGGATGACCATGCTGCTCAATATAGCAAGGTGCGGCCACCACAACGTGCCTGGTGGTACAAAGGCGGCGAGACACTAATGACGAATCAGGCAACTCCCCGGCGCCTCGTATACCTACATCAAATCCCTCTTTTATAACGTCGACATAGCGATCATTCAGCTCCATATCCACCTTCAGGTCCGGATAGCGTTTCATAAATTCCGGTAAGGCTGGTGCTATATGTAAGATACCGAAAGACATGGGTGCGTTAATCCTCAACGTCCCTCGTGGAGCTTCCTGTAGTCGGGAAACTTCCGACTCCGCTTCATACAGTTCGTTTAATCCGCGCAGGCTGCCTTCATAAAAGGTTTGTCCCACTTCCGTCAGACTGAGGCGGCGCGTTGTCCTGTTCAATAGTCGTGCCCCGAGTCGTTCTTCAAGACGATTGACATATTTACTGACCACCGATTTGGAAAGTGCCAGACGATCTGCTGCTTTGGTAAAACTGCCACTATCAACGACCTGCACAAAAACGGCGATATCCGTCAGAGAATCCATAAACAAACCTATTAGGTAATATTTGAGGACAATCTTATTCCATATGCCGGGATTATCAAGTGATTAAACTCAGCTACAGTGACAATACTTCAATTAGACAAGATTCAACGGAGATGATCATGTCCGGTATTAATCAAAATTCCTCATCTGCCCATATGGGTATGCTGCTTTGGGCAGCCATAGTGGGAATGTCTTTTCCTGCGGTGGGGCTGATGAGCGAAGGTTTGCCTCCATTGTTACTGACAGCCCTGCGCTTTGCGATTGCTTCTCTTGCCCTGTGGCCGTTAGTTCAGAGACTTCCAAAAGAGTGGCCGGGCATTCGCGGTATGGCGCTGTATACTTTGATGGGTGTGTGCCTTTCATTGTTCTTCGGCACTATGTTTTGGGCGGCACACCGGACCACAGCCATTTCCATGGCAACACTTTATGTCAGCGTTCCCCTGGCGGCGTACTTTCTTGGCCGTATGGTCGGTGTCGAACAAAAGGCCGGGGGACTTTTGGCGATATTGGCTTTGGGTGCGGCAGGAGCTCTCACCCTGGCACTGGCGGAGGCCGGTGGAAAATTAGGCCAACTACAGTTCGGATTTCCGGAAGCCCTCTACTTTATCGGTTGTCTGGCAACGGCGCTTTATCCGGTTCTCAGCAAATGGGGGCTCCAGCGGGGCTGGCTGTCAAAACAACCGGCGGTCAGAACTTTTTGGAGTCTGGTGGTCGGTAGCATCATGATCGGCCTCCTCGGTTTGTCGCTAGAGTCTCCTGCCCGGCTATCTGCCATGACGCTCCCGGACATGCTTTTACTGGTTTACCTGGGCATTTTCTCCAGCGGCGTAACCTTCTGGCTGATGCAGCGCGCGACTCTGGTGCTGACACCGGGTGTACTCACCTCTTACACCTACTTGATTCCTTTTGCCTCAATGCTGCTGTTGTTTGTGAGACAGCCAGAATCCATAGGCTGGCACTGGCTACCGGGAAGCCTGCTTGTACTTCTGGCAACGAGCCTGCTTATTCGCCGGGATACAGCAACAGCATCCGGAACTGGCAGCACGAATCGACAAAATCATTTTGATCAGCCCTTCTGCCTGCTTGAAGAAAGACCGGTCTGTCGGGGATCAGATCAATAGGTTCTGAACTACCGAGCGCCCTACAAGCATATTCATCAATTTTACTTTTCAACTTCATGCACAAACATCAAGGAAAAAATATGAAAATTACCGTATTCGGAGCTGCTGGAAGTGTTGGACAACGGGTTGTAACCGAAGCCCTGAGCCGTGGACATGAAGTCACCGCTGTTGTCCGCGATGCATCCCGTAGTGAAGCGCTACCCGCAGATATTAAGGTACGCGAAGGAGATGCAGGAAACCTACATGATGTTATTGCCCTTACACAGGGTCAGGATCTCGTCATTACTGCCACCCGTCCTCCCGAAGGATATGAGCCGGAGCTGGTCAGGACTACCCAAACCCTATTACAGGGATTGGCCGAAACCAAAGTGCGCCTGCTGGTGTCTGGAGGTGCAGCCCCATTAACTGTTCCAGGAACCGGCCACACAGTATTGGATGCACCGGATTTTCTACCCCCGGAATATAAAGCTATAGCACTAGCCTGCTTTCAGCAGCTGCAAGCCTGCCAGGAAAATGATCAAGTGGACTGGGCCTACCTGTGCCCTGCAGCCATGCTGGAACCGGGGACACGGACTGGCAATTATCGCCTGGGTTCAGAAGAACTTGTGGTTGGAGACGACGATCAGTCCCGCATTTCCATAGAGGATCTTGCTGTTGTGCTGATTGATGAGGCGGAGCAGCCCCGGCATCAACGCACCTATTTTACTGCGGGGTATTAATTGCGAGGCCAACCGCTTTTTCCGGTGGCTGGCCAGCTCTCTGATACGACATAAATCTTTAATCCTCTACTTCTTCCGGAGTTTATTCGATGCTTACTCTCAAAACGATCACCACAGCAACACTGATTCTGGTGTCTTCCTTGAATGTGGCTGCAGCTGACCGGCAGGCAGGCACTAGTCCCTGGGGACCTGATGACCAAATTGGTCGGCTCAATCTGATGACGGCAAACACCCAACAATCCATTCTATCTCGCATTGATAGCGGGAAGAGTTATGATCTCTCAGTAGAATACTACATTGGTATGCCCAGCTGGCAGGCAGCCGGAGATCCTCACTACCGCATGTGGATGACTCATACTCCTCACGGTACTGTGGTCGATGATCCCCTGAATGTCGGCACCACTATGAATGAACATGTCAGCTACACCGGCGCTGCCATTTCTCTATACACCCATATGGGAACCCATATCGACGCGCTTAATCACTTTGGACTCAACGGCAAAATCTGGAATGGCTTCAGCGCCGAAGAGCATGTAGGCGACCGGGGCTGGAAGAAAGCCGGAGCAGAAAATATCCCACCCATTGTTGCACGTGGCGTAATGATCGATGTAGCGGCCTATAAAGGCGTGGACATTCTACCAGGCGGCTACAGAATCACCCGAGAAGACTTGATAGCCACCCTGAAAAAGCAGAAAACCAAACTTCAGGAAGGCGATGTTGTGCTGGTTCGCACAGGGCGAATGAAACTCTACGGAGACGCTAATGGCTATATGGACAACCCGCCCGGGGTCGGTATGGCGGCAGCCCGTTTCCTGGTGGAAGAATCCGGCGCCATGGTGGTCGGCGCGGATAACCTCAGCTTTGAGTCCTTCCCGTCAGAACTGGAAAACGACTATGTGCCGGTTCACACCTACCTGCTCGCTGAACAGGGAACGCCAATTATAGAGTTGATCAATCTGGAAGAGCTGGCGAAAGACAAGGTATATGAATTTGCTTTTATTGCCGGCTCCTTGAAGCTTCGCGGGGCGGATGCTGCCCCACTTCGACCGGTGGCCTTTCGGGTACGGTAATCTTCTTTAATCTGAAAAGTTTCTCGTCCAAATCAATCTATACCCTGTACTCGTCGGTACAGGGTATAGATTTTTGGCCTATAGAAAAGTCCTATATTTGGCCGTCTTTGATAACATTGGCGTCTGCCCTGGCGATTAATCCTCTAGTGCTGTCATTAGCGTCTCGTTTATCTTCAAATGGCAGCGCCTCGGACAACTCGGAGTGCTGGGTTTTCGTATATTGGCTGGCTTCGCTTTTAGCGCTGTTGGGAGGCTCTGAGCAGGCGCAAAGCGTCAGAATCAGATCCACATATCCCTGCCAAACGATGTCTGGATGTGGATATCCAGAAACTTGAATTGGATGTCTAGATATGGGGATTTATGGCTATATTTGGATATAAATTCCTAAATAGTCGTCCCTGAAGAACCCCACTTTTCAGGCCACAGCGAGTTGGTCTGAATGAACCTGCCCTTCATTAAACAGGTAAAGTCAAGGTTAACTGCGGGCTATGGACAATGGCCCGCATATTCCCCATAACTATCTAATCCACGATTAAGGGACTGGAATCCTATAACAAACTCCTCCAACGCAAACAATATAGTAGTGAGACTGGCTCACCTCTAAATCTTCCACCGCGATATTCGGCGATCTATTTAAATTTTGAGTCATGGAATTTTCTGCGTAAGCGATTCCTGCACCACATAGCAACAACGCAATGATAACCAGCTGACCAAATTTCATGATGAACTCCTTTTTCCATGGTTGTCGTTCATTGATAAGCCTGTATCAGGCTCCCTGTAGAACATAGTCGAGAAGAATTATTGGTAACAGGGAATAAATGCCAGGAAAAAGGTGACAATTCTCATTGAGAATCAGCTTGTGCAGTGATAGGGAGAGGTTAAATCTCGATTTGGGTTCCCAGTACCTGGAGTACTTCATCGGTTAACAATTTGGGTCCAGTTTAACCAATGACCCCCTTTTAACCAATGCTCTTCAGGAACTTTCTATGAAGGGAGTTTTTCCAATATCTCGCATTACTTAAAGTTAGTAGTAGAATCAAAACGTACAGAGTTAGCAGTGTGGATTTTGCGTTCTGTGATAAGACGCGCCTGTTAGACATTTCGTGATTCCCAGCTGTCGCCCGTATTTAATAAAGTTGTCCATATTCCCATCGAAATTCTCACTTATGGTGAGAACAAAATCATCTCACAGAGGAGAAGAAATAAAATGCCAGATCAGGGACACGATATGATTCAAGCCCTATTGGGAAAACAAAGAATCCTGGATATAAACAACTGTCCGGCTGTTTCGGTAGAAGTTAGCAAGGCGATTTATGGAGTGACTCAGGACGATGCCGGAAATGGTATTAAGTTTACGAAATCCACAGTGAAGAAAAAGATCGATCCATCAGTCGTATTTGAGGGAAACTCATACACTACAGTGTGGCATTTCATGTTGGAAAATCCCGTACATCACTTCGTTGTCGTGCCTTGGTATCAACACGCGACTCCGGGTCAGGGGCAGTTTTACACGGTGCTGATGGCCTGGGAAAAAAAATATACATTGAGCCAGTACATCAACGGTACCAATGGCGCGCCTACCGGAGCGAAAGGATTTAAGGAGCAGTGGACAGCAGAACAGATTTCAGACCTGATTTATGATCTGCTGAAGGGCGGCCGGGATTCCATCGTTGACTACTGCGGTCAAGCCGGAGCCTGGGACCAGAGGAAAGAGACAAAACTTACCTTGTGGAAGTATAAGAAGATTTTGCTGACGGCGGCGGCGGGTAATGTTGCCACTTATTAGTTTAGCGCCGATAACTGGGGCAGGCATTTGGCCATCACCGTAGTATCCACCGCGACCATTTTGACACTGACCTATTGTGAAATGTGAGGCCTTGGGCAATTGGGGGGCTGAGTGAAGCCCCCCCAACTTACCGAGAAATTTTAGAACAGCAAAAGCCCTGGCTTCGCGCATCACACCGGGGCCGGTCACCTCAAATATCAACCTCCTCCAGGTACAGGATTTCTGGCGGTCCTTCCAAAAAGCTGACCAAAGCCTCCATGACGCCGTTCTGCATGATGGATTCAATATAGCGCTCATGGTGAGATCTGGAGAGCCAGCGTTCCCGGAACAGCAGTATTTTAACGTCTGGACTTCTTTGTACGCTGACCCCGAAACAGCCGGGAAAGCTTCTGACATTAGGAAGATTTTCCTCGAGGAATTGCATCAGGTCGTTGTATTTTTCCGGGATGACTTGAGACTTCAGTAATACCACTATGCTCATGCCTAGTTCCTCCAAACCCGTTGCATTTGCAATGCCGTCTTCACTTCTTCTGCTTTGTCCTGGGATGCCAGTTGTGACAACAACGCCAGGGCGGCTTCATAGCTGACCACGCTGCCATTGGAGGTGATGACGTTGCCGCCGGCGGCATTGCTGCTGTCGATGACGTCGCTATCGATGACATAGCTATCAATGACATAGTTACGGTCATATTGAACCTTCACTTGTGGATAGTCCTTTGCCATATCGGATTCTCCGCCTGCCCAGGTGGTTGCGCTGCGTCCGTTCAAGACACCAGCTTCTGCGAGCAATAACGCTCCGGAACAATTACTGGCCATCCACTCAGCTTTTGAGGAGGTGTCTTTGATATAGGAGATCAGCGCTTTATTCTCCAATAGTGGCCCCATGTCATACCTGCTGGGAAGTAGCAGAACATCCACTTCGGGACGGTCGCGTAGATAGGCATCAACCTTCAGCGTCAGGCCTTCTTCGGTGGCGATGGTATTGTTGTCGCCCACATTGATGGTGATGGTTTCGTAATCCGAAAACCAGCTCTTACGGCTGGCGATACCAAACACTTCGATAGGTGCGGTGATATCTGAGGTCAGTACACCATCAAAGACGACGATACCAATCCGTTTGTCCGCGGACCAACTTTGTGAGGCGAAAGTCAGACAGACAAGTGTCAGCAGAATCATTAGTTGCTTTCCGGCGAGTTCCATAAGGTCTCCTGTTAATAGCTTAGTAGTCCTCCAGGATTCTATTGGGCATTTGCCTGTGATTAAATGTCATCCACTTCTCAATACATGTGAATTATTTTCACGAATAGGGAATTACGAAGCGAATGGACAAACTCAATCTACTAAAGCTGTTTCTTGCCACCGCGGAAAAGGGAAGCTTTGCCTCTGTCGCCACTTTTCTGGGTTTGTCGCCTTCCACCGTCAGCAAAGCCATTGCGCGATTGGAAGAAGATCTCCAGCTACATCTGTTTCACCGCACAACCCGAACGCTGACACTAACGGAATCAGGCAAGGCGTATCAGCTAACAGTCCAGCAATTACTAGCCGAGCTGGATAATTGCGAGGAGATGTTGGTCAGGGAAAATGGGGAGCCCAAGGGGCGGCTGTCGATCAATCTTCCAGTGTCCTATGGCAGGCTGTATGTCATGCCGCTCATCGGGGAATTTAAACGTCAGTACCCGGAAATTGATCTTTCCCTGAGTTTTGAAGATGCCTATGTGGATATGGTGGAACAGGGGATAGATATTTGTATCCGAAGCGGGACGTTAGAGGAGTCCACCCTGGTGGCCAGACAACTCAGCCCCATCGACTTCCTGACCTGCGTCTCACCAGAGTATTTCAAAGACAAAGGCAACATTGGGTTAGAGGAATATGAACAACATCCATGGATTCGTTTTCGCTTTCGCCAGACCGGACGGTTAATGCCGATCATGACAGCAAATGAAGGTTCTCATCGGTCCAGCATCGACGGATACACCGCCCCGAACCAAATCAATCCGGGCCGGCAGTACATCGTGGATGACGGTGAAGCACTGGCAGAATTATGCGCACAGGGTTTGGGGATTACCCAATTACCGCATTTTATAGCCCGGGATTGGCTTCAAAGAGGAAAAATTGTGCCTATCGCACCTCTTTTCCGGCCCAAGGGCTTCGGCGTCTGGATGATTTACGCCAAGCGGACTTTCCTGCCTGCCAGAATTCGGGCTTTTGTAGACTTTCTCGAAGAGGCAGTAAGACGGGGTGGGGAAACGCCCAGGCAAACCTGGGCTGAAGAACTAGGGGGCTTCTGACAAACTAGCTGCATTATCCTAATGCGGGTATAGGAGTGAGTTGCGATTACTTTTCGAGCGCTATCACTGGCACAAATCCACCGAAGATCATGCGCATGCCGTCAAAAGGCATGGGGTTTATCTCCGGGCTTATGCGAGGATCGGTTTTCATAGCCGACATCATTTTTTCCATACCCGCATCACGGGTGGCTTTGTCCGGCCATTCGATTCAGGAAAACACCACGGCTTCGTCTTCCTTGGCTTGCACCGCTCGGCGAAAGTCGGTGACCTGTCGGGGATATCGTCCTCCCAGCACTCGAGAACGCGGGCGGCACCCCATTCCATAAAAGCGGCGTCAGCAATTCCTGCATGCTGGGTGAATTTTTCTTGATTGGCTTTGGGGACGGCCAGAATAAATCCATCGATATAACTCATGGTTCAACTCCTAAAATCGTTAGTGGGTGGTTCCACCTATTAGTCGTTGACACCTGTTGGAAATCGACAGGTTAGAAAAATTTTTATTCCATTCATGAAATTGAGGCCAGATTCACATATCTCCAAGCACATTGCCTGCATGACTGGATTGTGTGGAGGATGAAGACGATGGCTAAAAGAGTTGCGATGACCCTTGTCGAAGGTCGGCGAGAGTACAAAGTGGATGTTGATATCATCCTTAACAATGGGCAGGACCGAAAAAACTATGTGCTAAGAACCTGTCTGGACGAGTACGACGCCTGGAAAGCCAAACACTGTGTCACCGGCTCGCCGTTTAGAGCCTCACTCAGTGGCACGGAGAAAAAGGCCGCGATCATTGATAACGAGATCTGGGTGTTTGGTGTTAACGGCACAGTCGCACAGGGCATTGTGATAGCGGTTCAAATTGCCATGAACATTCTCAGGGTTAGTGCACAGGACATATTAGGAGACGTGTATGTCAAAAACCTGAACGCCGAAGGCGAAAACGAGATGTCCCGTCAGGTCCTGGTAGAAGCCAACAAGGAGCTCTACAGCGGCGTTTGTCAGGCGATCAGAGAAGCAGCCCGAATCCTGGGATGCACCAACCCGCTAAATTTTTAGGTGTTCAGCTATAACTCAAACCCCAAAATCCCCCAGGCACACCTGCACGAAGCACTGAGGGCAGGAGGGGCATCATTTGTGGAAACCGGCAGCTACAACGGACATGCCTTTAGAGTCGGCAACAACGCCGGCACACTGGATGCCTTGGTAAAATCCCACCTTCATCTGGCCGTTCTCAGAGTCTGATGCGTTTCACGCTGGGGACACGTTAATATTAGCTTCGCCGGTGAGGTTACGGTGAAATACGAGTGGTAGTATGATCACTACGCAGCAGAAAACTCCTCAATTGGATAGGGAATCAATATGACTAACGTGTATTTAATGCATATAGAATCCAAGCCCGATGTGATGGTAGGGAAACCTTGTATTAAGGGAACCCGGATCACGGTTGAGGCTATATTGGAAATGCTGGGGTTAGGAATGACTAATGCCGAAATAGTTTCTGATTATCCTAGCTTGAATGAAACAAAAATCAGGGCAGCCTTATTGTATGCTGCGCACCATATGACTAGGGGGAGCGCAGCTTAGTGTTACTCATTGATGAAAATCTGTCCTACAAGCTTGCCGCGAGGCTTGATGGGCAGTTTCCAGGGACGGTTGCGGTGTCAAAAGTTGTTGAATAAGGTGAGGGCGCTCAAGATACGAAAGTTTGGGAATATGCCGGACATCATGTCCTGGCAATCCTCACAAAAGACGCCGATTTTGTCGAATATTGGAAGTGCTTTGGACCTCCTCCCAAGGTGATTCGCCTCGAAATTGGAACTGTAGGTTGGTGGCAATTGAAAACATGATAAAAGGACGCCGCGAAGAAATAGTTGAGTTTTTGAATGACCACAACCGCGGCTTGCTTGTTTTGCGTTGACTCTGATAAATTTGAAAAGAATATTGAGATGGCTGCTCAAGGTTAAATTGTAGTTAGCGGAATTGGTGAGTAATGAGATCTTTTTCTTCGGAGCGATTGAACGTCTCAACCGTCTGCTGGTCCCGCAGATTTTCTTCCTCTTCAATTTTCCTTAAAAAGAACTCATAAGCCGTCTTGGTGATAATTGCACCCGCCAGGTTACAGTCCTGATCAATAATTCCAATATCTTCCTCAACCGGGTGCTCTTCATCTAGCAGGTCTGATAAATTGCGTCCGACTCTACCACCTGGAAGTTCAAGGAGATGATTGAATCTCGCGATCAGCGTGTGAAGGAGCTAGGCGGGGATTTGATTGTCCATATCAATGAAGAGGGGGTAGCGGAGGGCGTAGGCCCCTTTACACATGGCAGTGCCAAGCATACAGATATCATGAAAACGCAGGCGTTGAAACAAGCGCTGACCAAGCATGGTTTCGATGCTGCGTTTGGTGGGTCCAGAAGAGATGAAGAAAAATCTCGTGCCAAGGAGCGTGTCTATTCTTTCCGAGATCGATATCATCGTTGGGACCCAAAAAACCAACGACCCGAGCTCTGGAATATTTACAATGGTCGTGTTGATAAGGGTGAAATCATACGTGTCTTCCCGTTGTCGAATTGGACTAAATTGGATATTTGGCAATATATTCACTTAGAAAGCATTCCAGTCGTACCTTTATATTTTGCTGCAAAGCGCCCGGTTGTTGAGAAGGATGGTGTAATGATCATGGTAGATGATGATCGTATGCCAATTGAGCCCGGTGAACAGGTGCAGGAAAAAATGGTTCGTTTTCGGACGCTTGGCTGTTATCCACTCACAGGTGCGGTTGAGTCTGAAGCGACGACTTTGCCAGAAATTATTCAGGAAATGCTGCTGACCAAGACCAGTGAACGTCAAGGGCGTGTCATTGATAATGATAGCTCTGGCAGCATGGAAAAGAAAAAACAAGAAGGCTATTTCTAAGCCTCGCAGCAGCAGATTATTTTCTCGAAAATAATTGCAACAAGTCACGGTAAACAAGCTTCATTTTGAAACGATGGGGCTTTCGGATTTTTGGAGTATCGAATGAGCCACCAATCTGCGGTGATAGAATCGGATATCAATGAATATCTTGAGCAAAATGAAAACAAAGAAATGCTGCGATTTCTGACCTGTGGAAGCGTGGATGACGGAAAGTCGACATTGATTGGTCGATTGTTACACGATTCAAAAATGATCTTTGAAGATCAGTTGGCTGCCATTGAAAAAGATTCCACCAAGCATGGAACGACAGGTGAAAAAATTGACGTGGCATTGTTGGTAGATGGACTTCAGGCTGAGCGCGAGCAAGGTATTACCATTGATGTGGCCTACCGGTATTTTTCTACTGACAAACGAAAATTTATTATTGCGGACACTCCCGGGCATGAACAATACTCTCGCAATATGGTGACGGGTGCTTCCACCTGTGATCTGGCCATCATATTGATTGACGCAAGGTACGGTGTTCAGACCCAAACGCGGCGTCATAGCTACATTGCCAGTTTGTTGGGTATAAAGCATATTGTTTGCGCGATTAACAAGATGGACCTTCTTGATTTTGATGAATCCGTTTTTGAAAATATTAATACGGAATACTTAAAGTTGGCGGAAAGTCTTAATATGCAAGACATTCATTTCGTCCCCATTTCTGCACTTGATGGCGATAATGTTGTGGAGCGAAGCAATCGATCTGGATGGTATAGCGGGCAGACATTGATGGAGACATTTCCTATTGCAGAGGGCCGTAATACCTCCGATTTTCGTCTTCCTGTTCAGTATGTAAATCGACCAAACCTAGATTATCGAGGCTTTTGCGGAACAATTGCATCTGGCGTTGTGAGTGTAGGCGACGCCATTAAAGCACTACCCTCCGGGTGCGTCAGTAGTGTGAAATCGAGTGATACTGCAGATGGGGCGCACAAAGAAGCTTTTGTAGACCAGGCGGTAACATTGGTTCTTGCTGATGAAATTGACGTTAGCCGAGGCGATATGTTGCTCAAAGCGAGTGGCCCTGTTGAGGCGGTGAATAAGCTGAAGGCGCACCTGGTATGGGTGGGTGAGAGTCAGTTTCATAAAAATAAAGAGTACCTATTTAAATTTAGTAGTAAGACAGTTAATGGACAATTGGCAGCTATTGACTACAGAATCGATGTAAATACCCAGGGTAAACACTCGACAGAGTTGTTGGCGCTCAATGATATTGCCATGGTTGATATTGTTTTGAGTCAAAAGGTTGTAGTTGATCCCTATGTGACCAATAGGGCTACAGGCAGTTTTATTGTCATTGACAAGCTTACCAATATAACCGTAGGTGCTGGGATGGTGGTGCAGGCAGAGGTTGTCTCTGCTGCCGGAAAAAGTAGCTATAGCGAGTTTGAAGTGGAGTTAAATGCTTTGATTCGGAAGCATTTTCCACATTGGAATGCACTTGATATATCAAGTAAGTAAATATGAATGTTTTACACTTTGCGAGTTATAGCATTGGGTCCAAAGTCTATGAAAATCTATTTTGTGGTTTGAGCCTCGCAGGTGTAAGTTTTCAGAGTGTATTTGTGCCTGTTGGCAAAAATCAGGAGTATGTCGCACCAATTATCGATAATGTTGAATATGCAGTGAAGCCTATTAAGGGTGTTCTCGCAAGAGCATCCTTTCAATATAAATCGACATTATACTTTAAGCAGTCCATGCTCGACTGTGAGCGTACTTATGATTTAATACATGCTCATACATTATATTCAGACGGTTGGGCGGCATATCTAAGATCGATTAGGGACAACATTCCATTAGTTGTCTCTATAAGAAATTCGGATATCAATTACTTCTACAGGTTTCTTCCTTATACGCGCAGTTACTCAAGGCAGGTTCTTGAGCATGCATCCGCAATTATTTTTTTAAGTGAAGGAGCGAAACGGAATTTTCTTGCTCATTTTAATGAAGACAAAAGGGCATGGCTTGAGCGTAAAGCTGTCATCTTGCCTAATGGGCTACCCGATGTATGGTTTGATAATGACTTAAGTGAGCAGATTTCAGGATTTAAGCAAGGCGATAATCAGGTGCTTTTTGTTGGTAATGGCTCCAGGAACAAAAACCTGCACACTTTGATTCAGGCCTGTGAATTGTTGTGGAAAAGGATTTTCTTTAGGTTGATTGTGATTGGCGTGGACGGTAAGAGCACTGACAAAATCAGCTACATGGGCCGTATTAATGATATGGCTAGCTTAAAATCGTTTTATCGTGCAGCCTCTGTAATGGTTGTTGCTTCACGTACAGAGACTTTTGGGCTTGTGTATGTCGAGGCGTATAGTCAAGGTACCCCGGTTATCGCTACCCGAGGGCAAGGCTTCGACGGATGGGTGGATGAGGGTGTTACAGGTTTTCTGGTAAGCCCGGACAATGTTGCACAGTTGGCAGAGAAAATTGAGCGCGCACTCGACCTGAAGCAGCTAAACTTAGGAACTATTCTTGAATGTGCCGGAAAGTTCAAGCTGTCTAGCGTGGCAAGTCAAACAGCCAAGCTCTATAAAACGTTAATCTAATGAAGATTGCCTATTTGCATCAATACTTTGTCAGTCCGGGAGAAACTGGAGGTGTACGTTCATACACCGTGTCAAAGGGATTGGTTGCTGCTGGGCATCGCGTTGAGGTTGTGACTTCCTCCGCGTTTCTTTTGGATCAAGATCTAAAAGAAGGATGGACTGAGTTGGAGTACGATGGGGTGATAGTGCACGTATATAAATTACCTTATTCGAATAAGATGGATTTCAAGAGACGCCTCTGGTGTTTCGTTAAATTTTCAATTGCCTCCTGTGTTAAGTTGGCAAAAATAAAGCCAGATTTGCTCTATGTAACAAGCACACCGCTCAGTGTGCTTGTTGGTGCACTGGTTCTTAAGTTTCATAAACGTGTGCCTTATATTTTTGAGGTTCGCGATCGTTGGCCTGAGGTGCCATATAAACTTGGCTTTATTAAATTTTGGCCGCTCTTAAAAGCCGCTCAGCTGCTAGAATCTTTAGGTTATCGGTATGCTTCCCATATAGTTGCTTTGTCGGCTGGCATGGCCACTTCAATAGTGAAAGAGTTTGATGTACGCCATAAATTGGTTGTTGTTGAGAACTTTTGCGAAATAGATATATTTTCCAGGGATGCTAGTTCAGATGTTGCCTTAGATATAAGTGCAATTCCTGGTATGAAAGTACTCTATGCAGGGACCTTGGGCTTAGTAAATGATGTTGAGTACTTGATCAAGCTTTCAGTGGCGCTTAAAGAGCAAAGTGCGGACATATCTATTGTGATTGTTGGCGATGGCCAATGTAGATCCGCCGCTATTGAGCTGGCAGAGCGGCTAGGTGTATTGGATGCAGGGATCTACTTTTTTTTACCGGTTTCGAAAAATAAATTAGCGTCAGTATACGGCGTAGTTGATGGAGCAATTTCGACAGTTATTGACAATCCGGTAATGTGGGACAACTCTGCAAATAAATTTTTCGATGCATTAGCCGCGGGCAAGCCGATATTCATTAATCATTTAGGTTGGCAGGCAAAGTTAATAGAATCGGCCGAAGTTGGTGCCGTTCTGCCTGTCAATGAGTTCAAAGTTGCTGCCAAAATGGTTGAAAAGGTATTGTCGGAAGACATGTTTGATAAGCGTTATTCATTGAGAGCCAGGGATTTAGCGGTCCGTTTTTCACCTGAAGCTCAAATACCTAAGATTACTGCACTGGTTGATCGCGTATGAAAAAAATTGCTGTTTTCACATCTACAAGAGCAGAGTATGGGTTGTTGCGATGGCTCCTTAAGCGTATAGCGATAAGTGAAATGTACCAGCTTGATCTCCTTGTTAGTGGTACGCATCTTTCGACAGAGCATGGTAATACAGTTCGTTTTATTGAAGAAGATGGTTTTTCAGACTATATTTCTTTGCCCTACTTGAGTGCTGGTGATGATTTTGCAACATTAATAAGAGATCAGGGAAAGCTCTCTAGTCAGCTGTCTGATTATTTTGAAAAAGTTACACCTGATCTTTTGGTTTTGCTAGGTGACAGATATGAGTTGCTAACGGTGGCTCAAGCAGCAACAATTGCTCGAGTGCCAATTATGCATATCCATGGTGGAGAGTCCACGCAAGGGGCAATTGACGATAGCATTCGGCATGCAATTACAAAGCTCTCACATTTACATTGTGCGTCAACTGAACAGTATGCTCATCGTATTGTTCAGATGGGAGAGCATCCAGACACTGTGATAAATTGTGGGGCACTGGGGCTTGAAACATTGGATCGTATCCAGTTCAGTAAATTTGATGATTTCAAATCCGAGTTGCCTCCTGCGTTCCCGCATAAGTATTTTGTAATCGCTTTTCATCCCGAAACTCAGCTTAACAATCCTGATATTTCACCGCTTTTATCGGCTTTAGATAGATTTTCAGGCTATGGCTTTATTTTGATAAGACCTAATTCTGATGAAGGTAATGGTAAAATATTTCAACAAATGAGTTTTTTTGTTGATCGTTCCAATTCTTCACGAGTGATGGTTGCCTCTCTCTCTCACTCCATGTATCTCAGCTACGTAGCTTCCTCTTGCGCTCTAATCGGGAACTCATCTTCAGGTATTATTGAAGTTCCATCCTTAGGTGTTCCTACCGTAAATATTGGTAATAGACAGGAGGGTCGGGTCAGTGCTGATTCGGTGATTAACTGTGAATTGAATTGTGAATCAATAGTAGTGGCAATTCAATCTGCTTTGGGTAGGGCCAAAAATACTTTGCAAAAGAATCCCTACTACAAGGCAGACCCTTCAAAGAACATTCTCGATTTTATAGATAAGAGGATAGATGGGCTTGTCACACGAAAAGATTTCTATGATATAGGTGAATAATGAATACATTTATAATTGCAGAGGCAGGTGTTAACCATAATGGTGATCTTGGTTTGGCAAAGGAACTTATTGCCGCTTCAGCAGAAACTGGTGCGGATGCAGTAAAGTTTCAAACATTTACTGCAGAAAAATTAGTAACTGCTTCAGCAAAAAAGGCTGCTTACCAAAATCATAATGACGGTACAACCAGTACTCAGTTTGAAATGCTGAAGCAGTTAGAGTTGGGCCTCGAAGATTTCCTGGGATTAGCCGAAGAGTGTGATAAATATAACATTGAGTTCATGACAACCTGCTTTGATCGCGAGTCTTTGAATTATCTTAATGATAAAGGATTAATGCGTAGGCTAAAGATCGGATCTGGAGACCTAACAAACCTTCCTCTTATCTATGACCATGCACTTACCAAAAGCGATATTATTTTGTCAACTGGTATGGCTAATATGGGGGAAATAGAGGAGGCTATTGCAACCTGTATTCTAGGATATGAAGGTGTAGATCCATATTCTGAAGATGTCGAAAAATTAATTCCTCAATATTACACCATTGAAAATCTTAGAAAGTACTCTTCCAAGATCACCGTTTTACAGTGTGTAACTGACTATCCAGCAAAACCGGAATCTCTAAATTTAAAGGTTATTGATACTTATAAAAATAACTTTTTATGTAAGGTCGGCTATTCTGATCATTCTCTTGGAAATGAAGCCTGTTTGGCGGCTGTTGCAATAGGTGCTGAAGTCCTAGAAAAGCACATCACTCTTTCCAAACAGATGAAGGGGCCTGACCACGCGGCTAGTGCTGAGCCTAAGCAGTTTGAGCAACTGGTAAAAAGTGTCAGAGACTTGGAGGTGGCACTTGGTATGGGCGTTAAGGTATGTACGCCAGCTGAGATTGAAATTCGATCCGTGGCACGAAAATATTTGGTTGCAAAATGGCCAATAGAAATCGGGCAAAAATTTACTTTGGACAATGTCGAGGTAAAACGATGCGATTTTGGTGTTAGCCCAAAGATGCTATGGAAAATTCTGGAGTCAGAGTCGAAATCACGATATGAAGTCGGCGAACCGTTAAGAGTAGACGTTTAAGTTATGAACAAGAGTAAATATAGTGTTTGTATAGTTGGTGCAGGTAATTTGGGGCGAAGACACATTCAAGGACTATCGGCTTCCAAATCTAAAATTGATCTGACTGTGGTGGATCTTTCTGAAGATGCAATAGCGGCCGCAATTTCGGTCGCAAACGATGTTTCGAATATCGAGTCCGTAGAAGGTAGTAGGGGCGTGATACCGGACCAAAATTATGATGTGGCCATTCTGGCTTCTACGGCCAGCTCTAGGCTGGAAATATACAAGGATCTAATTAATAAGAAAGTTAAATCTATTATTGTTGAGAAGGTCGCATTTAACTCCATCCTGGATATTGAGGAAGCTGGTTTAGTAATGAATGCCAGCACTACAATTGGCGTTGTTAATTGTCCTCGAAGAATGTATCAGAACTATAAAGATATAAAGAGTTTAGTTGTGCCGCGGAAAATTAAACGGCTTTCCGTTAAGGGTTCGAATTATGGGTTAGCTTGTAACGGCATACATTACTTAGATCTTTTTGCGTATATTATAGATGACTATCGCTATTTGATCGAATCTGTTCAGATTGAAGATATATACGAAAGTAAGAGGCCGGGATTCATTGAAGTTGACGGTCTCATTTCTGGAAGATTCGACAGTGGTGCTGAGTTTTCTCTCTCATGTGCTAAAGCTGCATCTACGACCTATTGTATTGAGGTGGAGTGTGAAGACGCATTAATAAGGATTAATGAGATTGAAGGGACAGTAAACTACGTCAATGCATCAAACACTACAGAGGAGCCGTTTTTACCTGTTTTTCAGAGTCAATTGACAGGCATTGCAGTCGATCAATTGGTAAATAATGTGACAGCTTTAGAGCTTACACCACTAAAAGAGTCTTTGGCCTTACACAAGCCGTTTGTACAAATAATGTATGAGGCTTATTCCAAGAAGTATGGTTCAAATGAAGAATTGAGAGTACCTATTACCTAGGTTTTAAGATGCTAAGAAGCTGTTTTTTTATTTATCGGTTGTTATTTATTAGTTCTCCCTGGAAGCTAATAAGCAGTATGCTGCTGCGAATACTGTTTTTAGCAATGCAGGCAATATCTATATGGGGTTTGGTCCATATTGCAGGGGGAAAAGACCTTTCGATAGAGGTTTTTGATTTTCAACTGTTTATTTCTCAGTTTGAGTTATATGGTGCCGTGCTCTTATTGGGCTCACTAGGTGCACTATCACAGATAGCATCAAAATACCTGGAGCTATTGTGCATCAAAGAGATGGATAGCTATTTAGATCGTAATTTGGGAGGGGGAATCAATCAATCGGAGCATCGGGCAATAGCTAAATTTACCGTGGGGGCGCTGGCGTTAATCATACCAGTTCTACTTATTTCCATTGTTACAATTGTAATGAGTACTGTTTCTGTCTATTTGCTTGCTTGTTGGATGCTTTTGTTATTATTCATTGTTTTAATTATTTCTATTGTGTCAATTAGGGTAAGCACAAAGCTCTCTGGTTATATGGATACGTCGAGGGAGAAGGTTAGTTATGTAGGATCGATCAATCAGCAGAAGTTCTATTCGATTCTGATGCTTCCGTCTTTATTGGCTGGATTATTTACTACTACTTTAATCATTTTTTCATTACTGCTTTTTTGGGTGTTCATGCAACTGAATATTCCGATACGTGGTGTGGCTGGCTTTATGGCTATATTGGCTGCGCTTGGGCTTATTCATTTGCGCACAGTGGTGCCTATAATGATGCGACACGGATCGTATGGAAGTATAGTCGGGCAGCTATCAGAGCGATTGAAATTAAATGTCTAACGATATGCTTCAACCAAAGTATTGCATGGAGCTTATAAATAGGGTTGAGAGCAACCCTTCTTTTGACAACTACAACAAATTTAATGGAGTGGATATTTGGCCGATAGTTCGCATTCAGCTAATGGCCCAACTGACACATCCGATCAGGTCTCGCACAAATAAGAAAAGCGCCCCCTTATTAGAACGAATTAGGGGCGCATATAAGTCATTGTTGTCTCTAATATTGTTTGACAGGAAAGATATACTGTATTTTTCTGACAGTAAGTTTGAAGAAATTAACACTAAGTTTATTAACTCTGTCCACCTAATGGATGATAAGAATGATTTAACTTACGTAACTTTTTCAGGTTCAATTGATGCTTTACAAGCTACAAAAAGCGCTTCTTTGCAGCTTTTTTCAACTATGGCGCAATCTATTGCAAGGTTGTGTGCCTTGTTTAACGTTTGCAGCGCTCCCCGCAAATTTATATTGTCGGCGCTGAGAAATATTGAGGTACAGGATGCAGATCTTGCAAACATTTTACGCTCAGAGGCATTAAAGTCCCAGATTTTCAAATCTATAATCGTCGCTGGAATTTCATTTACTCTTTTTAAATTTTTCTTGAAAGTAGTGAAGCCAAAGAAATGCTTTCTGGTTTGCTATTACTCGCCGCTAGGTATGGCATTGTGTGCGGCTTGCAACCAATTGGGTATTGAAGTATCTGAAATACAGCATGGTGTATCAGGTCGTTACATGAGGGCGTACGGCTCTTGGCTTGGCCTTAGGGGAAAGCTATACAATACACTTCCTAAAAACTATTTGTGCTGGACCGCAGAGGATGCAGAAGCAATAGAAGATTGGTCTATTAACTGCAATGAGAAAATATCGGCTAAAATTATCGGGCTTGATTGGCTGTATTTGCCATCGAATGTCGAAGGTATTAGAACTGATGTGGCCCATGAAGGACAAAACAAAAAGGTGCTGGTAAGTTGTGGGGGGGGGAGTGCGATAATCTTGGCACTTCGTGATGTTATTAACTTACATCCTGATACCGACTTCGTTTTTCGAGGCCATCCGGACGCGTTTCATGAGCAAAGGTCTGCATATACTGCCTACTACTCTAAAGTCCGTAATGTCCATTTTGAATCGCCAGATGAAGTTTCTATTGCAGATAGCTTTTTTAGGGTAAGCGCTCATGTTACAGAGTGGTCTGCGCTATCCTATGCTGCAGCCCACTACTTGGTTCCTACATTTGTAATATCTAAAACTGGGGCCGACTATTTTGAGAATTATCCCTTGACCAGATACGTAGATTTGAATCAGCTTTCAAATATCATCGATGCTCTACCATAAGGTTCAGTAGCTTTTCTCTGCATTGTAAAACCATCATTTCCAGTGTTTCATTTCTCTCTTCCTGAAAGATAAATTCTACGTGATTAGAAAAAAGGTATTTATTTCCGCTTCCATTGACCCATACTTTCATAATGTTACTTGGTGAGAACACAAAAGAAGGGGTGGCCGTGGCTGAAGCAAAATCCATAAGGTTGTTTGCAGGAACAATAGCAGCATTGCTGGCAGATAGAATATCTAATAGAGATTCGAAATCATTATAGAGATCAAAATTTGGCGAAATAATTTGGCAGCCAAAGCGTTTTTCCAATGCGTCACATTCGGACTTGTCAAAGCTAGGGTTGATATTGACAAATACGCAGTTCGGTATCGTGAAAACATTCTCCCAGACAGAGACGTCAATCATATGCATATCTCTAACTCTAGAGCGAACCGTTGAGTTTGCTGAGAAAGAAATCACAAAGGCATCGTCGGCTATATTTAACTTTCTACGCATGCTATGGCATTGCTCTTTATTGCTTCTTAGCCAGCCGTTAGTCTTCTTGTATTGACAAGATTCTTTTTCGTAATATTTTGAATAGTTCAATGGCACAAACGCTGTATTTTTCGTTTGGCTGTATGTTTCCGTATCTAAAAAATCTCCAAGGTTCACTGGAATACCGACGAATGACTCGGGTGATGTTAGTCTTCTTACCCTTGGTTGCTTTGGTAAAAAATTAATTTGCGGGAATCGATCAACTAACCTTGTATGTAGGCGGACATCGCATGTAATCTGAATGTTTTCTATATCTTTTGCTAGTTCGTCATAGAACATTGCATTAAAGACTTCTCCGCACAAATCTTTTTCCGGTATCAGTGTTTTCTGGTGGTCACTTTGTTGCACTTTTCCTGGATATGCGAGTTGAAAAGATGTAAGAATCGATTGGGCACGATGTTCCATTGCTTCCATGTGATTGCCCAGTGCGAATTGCACATAGATATTCCAATCGTGATTACTGTAGGATATTTTTTCGTTTAAATTAACCAACTGATTCGTCAAGCCAAGCCTGTAATAGCAAACAGCTAGCAATGTTATAGATCGTCTTAAAATCTTTTTATCTTGTTCTGACTTTTGAGCAGCGGAAACAAGAATTTCTTCAACAAAAGAAAAGTGCGCTATGTTTTTAAATGGTAATGCAGCTAGTAAAGACTTATTTATTAGTAAAAGGTCCTCAGTGCCTGTTTGCTTTATACATTTTTTTATGGAATCCCATTCTGGAATGATTGAATCTCTTTCTAATGAGTAATCACAGATGATGGCGTGTTTTGAGTTTTCTTCGAATTTATGCGGGTGTGAAAAGAAATACTCGTAGAATTTTTTCTCTGTAATATGCTTTTCAGCATTTATAGCTCTAGTAACCCAGCCCATACTAGGCTTTTCAGCTTTTTGTATAAGTTCGAAGTAGAGAACAAAGCTTTTGCTAAATTCCTTTCTTCTATCAAGTAATGCCGCTACGTATACATGTAAGCTGCGATTTTTTATCCGAGAGGTCACTTGCCATAATACGTCAGTTAAAAAATTGGACAGGACAGTATTGCTTTCGAATAACTGTTTAAAAGCTTTTGATGTGACTAAGTACTTAATAAATCGACTGTCCGATCTAAAAAGAAATAAGACAAAAAGCGTAATTTTCCCGTATGTTTTATCTGTGCTGGAAAGTTTTTTCTTGAGTTGACGCCATTTTTTTGCAACGCGCCGATATGGCATGTTGGTATATCTGTATGCGAGCAATCGGTCTCGGATGTATGCTCTCATTCCTGATAACCTGCAATCTTATTGTAAAAGGGCATATTGGTTAGATGTTCAGAAATATCACAATGATGCTCAAAAGAATTGGCGATAAACGCTTCTACCTGTCGATATAGCCCTGGTTTAAACTGATTATCAATCTCATAATCTATATCAGTAGATTCCAGTTTAACTGTGCCGATTTCAATAGATTGCAGCTTTTCCATGGGGGCTAGGACGTATTTTCTCTTCGATGTCGTAACCTCAATAGACCATCTTCCTGCTGATGACCAATCTGCCTGATAAGAGAAAAGGGCTCCTGAATCCAGTATTCCGCTGCCAGCAAAAACTGATCCAGTTGGGTGCCATGAAATTGGTTTGGATTGGTAACAGTGCAGTTCTTGCGGTTTCCCCGCAATGAAAAATGCAGTATCAAGCACGTGAGTTGTATTAGCCAAAAACCATTTTTCCAAAACTTGAGATGGGGTTTTGGTTTTATCAATTAAATGCCCCCATTCTGTTAGCTCACAGCGTACAGATCTTGCACCTCCATCAGACAAAATGCAGTTCTTTAGATGCGTAATAGCTTCATAAAATCTTCGATTGTAAGCAATTTTAATGGCAGCATTTTTTGCATCAGCTAACTCCTTAAGCGTGTTAAGTTCTTCAATAGATAGTGCGCCAGGCTTTTCTACCAATATGTTCTTTACGCCAAGATTTAGTAAAGTGTGACAATGCTCGTAAAGCGCTTCAACATTTATCGCAATGATTGCATTTGTCGGCACGGTGCTGGACGATTTGAAGTACGCCTCAACACCACCAGAATGCGCTGAAATGCCGGTATCTTTTGCAAATTTTTCGCAGCTGTCAATTGTGCGGCCAATTACTTCAAAGTCTTCATTAATACTATTTAATACTTTAGCGTATTCTCGGGACATTCTCCCGGTTCCAATTAAAATTGTAGATGTCATCCTAATTTCCTATAGTGTAAAGCCGTCGTCCACAATGATATTCTGACCGTTGATGTATTTAGATTTGTCGGAGAGGAGAAAGGCCAATGAGCCACAAAGGTCATTGGCAGATAACATACCTTTACTTAAACATTTTTCGTTGTAAGCAGCGACAAATTCCGGATTTTGATTGTCAAATATGCCGCCTGGGCTAAGCGAGTTAACTCGTACACCTGTACCCTTAAGGTACTTCGCGATATATTTAGTTAAATTATTAATGCTTGCTTTGATGGCGGTATACTCAACAGGCATTGTCATAGGTGTATTTTTGTAAACGCTGAAGTCCGGTGTGAAATGCCCATAAATTGATGAAATATTCACAATGTTGCCAACGTTCTTTTTTGTAAAGTACGCGGCAAAATGCTTACACATCAAAAAATACCCGCCAACGTTCATGCTGATATTTTCACAAAAATCATCATATTCAACATCAAAAAAATGCTTACCGTAATTTTTATTGCGCGGGTAGGCATTGTTTACCAAGCCAATAACATCGAGTGACTTTTCTTCGATAAATTTGATCAGGTTTTCTACTGACGAAGTTGAAGTGATGTTTACTTCAACAGGTATAAAGGTTCCACTATGGTTTGTTGCTTTAAGTTCATCACAAAGTGCTTTGGCGGCTTCAAGATTAAAGTCGGCAACAATGAGATTGTGCTCTGACGCCAGATGCTTACAGAAAGCCGTTCCCAGTAAACCTGCACCACCGCAAATAGTTATGAATTGATTGTTTATCATAATGAAACTTCAGTTCCAAGTTGCTTCGATTTTTGGCCTGCGATCAGTATTCTAATGATTTTCTCAGTTACCATGGGGTCAATTGCTGGCTTGCCAGATAGAATCATCTCTTTAAAGCTTAACAGCGTTCGCTTGAATGCAGTGAAGTTATCAGAGATGTCAAATGAGCTTACTGCATCGCAATTGTAGATAGTTATATTGAAAACTATCGCTTTGTCACCAATGCAATTTACTAGAACCTCTCTTTGGTCAACAAATTTTAAGAGAAATGTGTGGCTACCGGTCGCAGTAACAGATGTAACTTGATCTGGTGAAAATGAATTGAAACTAAATATTGCATCCAACATATGGATGCCGTATTTCTTCCAATCATTCAATACTGTTGCAGTAACAAATTTGGTTTCAGTAAGTGAGGGATGAATTCTTATGTTGTCTAATTCGCGTGCATATCTTAATGCACCACATGACATTAGCTTTCCAGACTTTAGGTAGGGAATAAAATATGCTAGCTCATCTTCTGAAAGGGTTAGAGGTTTGTCTATAAATACGTATTTTCCGGATTCCAAAAATTTGTTGGCGATTGGGTAATGAGTCTCCCAGTCATCTCTAGCAATTATGACTGCATCCACCAGGTCTTGCATTTCTTCTGGTGTTACACACGCCGTATGGATTGACCCTGAGGCACATATTTTCTTAGTCTCATCTAAAGATTGAGTCCAGGCTGCAACTACCTGCATGCCTTCAATGCCAATTTCTAATGGGTTTTTTGACGACAGATAGTTGTATATCCCCGGCCATTCAACTTTGTTGAACGTTGAACTGTTAAAGCCATTAATAATGGATGAGAAGGAGTAGGGGTGACCATTACCCTCACTTAGGCCAATAATACCGACTTTGATTACCATATTGTCCATCCACCATCAACGCAAATGTTTTGCCCTGTGATATAGGTCGATGCATCTGTACATAAAAGGACGACAGCACCTTTTATTTCATGTGCTTTGCCTAATCTTCCCAAAGGATTTTTGTTGCATAACCGGGTTTTAAATTCAGGAAATTGATTAATTGTTTCTTCATAAGGGAATGGGCCGGGGCTTATGCAGTTTGCTCGAATACCGTGAGGTGCAAGGAAACTGGAGAGGTATTTCGTAAGTTGAATTATACCTGCTTTAGCAGCACCATAACTTGGTGGGTTAGCTTGCGGAACACCTTCATAAAGACGATAGTCAGGCGCGACGTGGCCATACATTGAGCCGACAGTAAGGATAACACCCTTTGTTTTCTTTAGGGACTCTGTTGAAGCTTTGATTAAACGAAAAACTCCGTTAAGACAAATTTCAATATCATTATCCCAGTCTTCATCGTTAATAGAGTCCCACGTATTTTTTCTACCAGACCATGCACAAGTCACCAATACATCAATTTCTCCGATGTTTTGTGTGATGTTTTCAATGCAGTTTAAGATTGATTCAGGAGAACTGATATCAAGCTGCACTGGATAGAACTCTTGTACTGGATAAGCTTCTTTTAATTTTTCACACTCGGATTTACAGGAGTCAAGATTTCTACTAGCAATTACTACATTTGATCCCACTTCTGCAAGAGCTTCACTCATCGCGCTACCCAACAGGCCGGCACCGCCAGCAACAAGGCTAATTTTCTTGTCGAGTCTCATTAATTCACTTATTTTCACTTAAATTCTCCATCAGGCTTTCAGCCAATTTAAAATCTGCTAACGTATCGATATCGACCAGTACATTCTCTACGACGATTGGTATTTTCTTACCATAGAATATTAGGTTCGAATCAGATTTGCTAAAGCTCGAAAAGTTAAAAGCGTATGCAGCGCCATTTAAAAAATAGGCGTCCTGTTGCTCTTGTCTTGGTTTACTTGCGTCGCTACCCTCGATAAGCGGTTTGAAGACTTGATTTTCAAATATCCACATTCTTGTAAGAGGAGGTTCGCTCTTTGAAACTGTTGCAACGCTGTCTGCATTCTGGGTGACCAGCATTTCAATGCATTGATTTATATTATCTTCGGTTCTTAAAGGGCAGGTTGGTTCAAGCAGAACTACTATCTGAAAATCTTGATATTTTTGGTAAAGCATCCTCAAGGTGTCAGCGATAAGTGACTTATCGCCAGATAGATCTGAGGGTCTGTCTTCTACTTTCGCGCCATAAGATCGCGATACATTGGCTATTTCGTTGCAATCGGTTGAAACGATAACTTCGTCAATATATTTGTTTTGAATGCCTGCCTGGATGGCATGTGCAATCAGTGGTTTTCCACGCATTGACTTAATATTTTTACCAGGTAGGCCTTTGCTCCCACCCCTGGCTGGAATAATGGCTAGTACTCTTTGGTCATTGATCATCGCAATGGATTCTGTTTTGTAAAGTGATGGGCGTCAGCTGCTGTAAGAAGACTGGCAGGTGCCAAGCTTTCACATTAAAATGACTACAATTTTCGAAGGCGCAAAACTCGTCCGATTTAATCAAAAAACACATTGGAAATCAACTGTTTAATATGCTAAAGAGAATTTTTGACCTGTCATTTTCTGCGTTGTTGTTCACGCTCTTGCTGCCGTTGCAGGTGATCATTGGCGTAGTACTCTGGGTTACACAAAATGGCAAAGTGTTTTTTATTCAAGAAAGGCCAGGGTTACACGGCAAGATCTTTCGGATGTATAAATTTCGAACTATGCGGGACGGCCAGGCTGGAAGTGCTGCCGAAGAAAGTCAGAGGGTGACTGCCGTGGGTCGCGTATTGCGAGTTACGAGTTTGGACGAGCTGCCCCAGCTGATTAATGTCATAAAAGGGGATATGAGCCTGGTTGGTCCAAGGCCTTTGTTGCCAGAGTATTTACCTCTGTATAGCGCTCATCAGATGCGCAGACATGAAGTGCGACCTGGTGTTACTGGTTGGGCGCAAATTCAAGGTAGAAACAATTTAACCTGGCCTGAGAAGTTTGAGTTTGACGTATGGTATGTGGACAATCGTTCATTCATGCTGGATGTTAAAATAATGTTCCTTACTGCCAAAAAACTCTCTTCGCGAGAAGGGATTAGCTCTAAGGAGCATAGTATTTCGGAGCCGTTTGATGGCAGCTAACATATTAGTATTTGGTGCTGGTGGCCATGGGCGTGTGGTTATGGACGCCGCGTTAACCACGGGTGAATGGGGAGAGTATTTATTTGTTGATGAGTCCCCCGCTGCCTCGACTTTTCTTGCCTTGCCTGTCCTGGGGTTGTCATCGATTAGCCCTACACTAAAACGCGACGCTGAATGGGTTGTAGCGATCGGGAATAATGCCATTCGAGAGCAAAAATACCGTTTGTTGTTGGCTGAGGGGGTTCGCTATGGGCAGGTGCTTCATCCGAGCGCTATTATTTCTACCCACTCCCAGCTTGGCCCGGGATCTGTTGCGCTCGCGGGATCGATAGTTAATTGCAGGTCATATATTGAAGAGAACGTCATACTTAATACGGGTTCAATTGTAGAGCATGACTGTCATGTTGGTGCATCTAGTCACTTGAGTCCGCGAGTAGTTCTTGCTGGTGGGGTGACGATTGGTGCGAGAACGTGGGTTGGGGCAGGTGCTGTGATTAAAGAAGGAGTAAAGCTTGGCTGTGATGTCGTGGTTGGTGCGGGCTCTGTTGTGCTGAATGATATTGATGATGGATTGGTTGTGGCAGGAGTGCCTGCCAAGAGGATTAGATAACAATTATGCTTAATACAAAGTTTTCTCCATGGCCTTCGTTCACTAGCGAAGAAATAGATGCTGTTGCTGAAGTGCTACGATCAAACCGTGTCAATTATTGGACCGGAGATGTGTGTCGTCAATTTGAAGCGGAGTTTGCTGAGTGGACTGGTGTCAATCATGCAATAGCGCTAGGAAACGGTACTCTCGCTTTGGATGTTGCACTAAAGGCGTTAGCAGTAGGGTCAGGGCATGATGTTGTGGTTACGCCCCGAACTTTTTTAGCGTCTGTCTCATCTGTCGTAACTGCTGGCGCTAGACCGATATTTGCAGATGTAGATCTTAATAGTCAGAACATTACTGCTGAATCTATAGCGTCGGTATTAACGCCGAATACGAGAGCTGTAATCGTAGTGCATCTGGCTGGAATGCCGGCAGATATGGACCCGATTATGGCTTTGGCAGAGAAGCACGGCTTTTTCGTCATTGAAGATTGTGCGCAAGCACATGGGGCAAAATACAAAGGACGTCCAGCTGGCAGTATTGGTCATGTAGGTGCTTGGTCGTTCTGTCAGGACAAAATTATGACGACCGGTGGTGAGGGCGGAATGGTAACCACTAACGATAAAGCGTTGTGGGAAACCATGTGGTCTTATAAGGATCATGGGAAAAGCTATCAGTCTGTCTATGAAAAGCAGCATCCGCCTGGTTTTAGATGGCTACATGATTCTTTTGGTACCAACTGGCGTATGACTGAGATGCAGGGTGCAATTGGTCGTATACAGCTTGGGAGGATGGAGAGTTGGACGCACGCTCGGCGGCAGAATGCGGCTCTGTTAGATGCGACCGCGAAGAAGCTTGATGCATTGCGGGTTGTCCAAGTGGACGAAAACCTAGAGCATGCAGAATATAAGCATTATTTCTTTATCCGACCGGAAAAGCTTAAGTCTGAGTGGAGTAGAGATCGCATTGTTGATGAAATAAACGCTCTAGGCGTACCGTGTTACCAGGGTAGTTGTTCAGAGGTTTATCTGGAGAAAGCATTCGACAATACTGGTTGGCGGCCAGAAAAAAGCTTACCTAATGCGAAACTGCTTGGAGAAACAAGCATTATGATGTTGGTTCATCCAACGTTGACCAAGGAGGAAATGCTAAAGGCTTGCCAGGTTCTGGAATCTGTCTTGATTGACGCCACGGCCTAATTTGCTTGAGAGGCGCCACCGTTTGATGTTCGGGGCGCCTCAATTCTGTTCGCTATTGGAGCAGGTTGGGTGTAGTAGACGGATTCTTAGTAAGAGGGTCCACAACTTCGGTATTTCCACTGTAGTCTGCAGGGGCTTCAAGCAGTAGTAGCTTGATTTCAGCACCGTCGTATATAGTGCAGGCGCCATTGATTGGTCCACCAGTTCGGGCTGGAGGTAGGGATGCCGAACAGGTCCAGTTGTGTGTCCTTGATCCGGTTCTCCATGGGGGGCCGCCCAGGTATCGCCGCGGGCACAATACAGATTCCGGTAGAGAGTGCGTTTATCTTCCTACAAGCTGCTGACCACAAAACGCGGATTGGGGCCTTTTTCAGTGACTTCCAATTTCGCCAGGCTGGCGCGGGCCTTCTTCCATTTTCTAGCGCCATAGATCACCCTGATAAAATGAACCTGCTTGTCTCCGCCGACGATGTAAGTATGGGTGAGATTACTGAGTGCCTTTAAATCCTCAAGTGTGTGAGTATGACGTAACAGCTCCTGATTGGGGTTGAGCTTCCCGGTATACATATTGTAGTCGGAGACAAAAAGAGTAACCCCCTAACGACAATTCGATTCCCACTCCTGCAACTTGCCAGAGAGATACTTGTTGATCTTTGCAGTTAAAAACAGGTTCTGTTCGGTGGTATCAAGTTTCACGTGATAACCCTCAATACTTTGCGTTGTGCTGCAAGAAGTGCTGTTTCCTCCAAACACGCTGCAACTGCCCAGATAGAAGTCTTCCAGCTTTTCCGGCAGTGGGCTCCCCTTGCCGGGTTTCCTTGTCAATAGGCTCCAGAATAGCGGATTAGGCTCGGTTTCAGTACTGACCCTGTAAGCACCATTTTTCTCGTCATAGCTTACGGAGGCCCTTTCATATTCACCGGTTAACCGCAGCATATCTAGATAATTTTCTGGTCCGGCCAAGGCTTTCAACCTGTTCTCACCGACATAAGTAAACTTCGCAAATAACACTGCCTCGTAGCCGTTGTCTTGCAACTGGTATTCAGGAATATCTTTGGCAACTGTCCGGGCATCAATCGTGACCATGAATGATTGCCCAAGCGACTTGTCGCTGTTGGCAACTGGATTGCTTTCGCTATTGGAACTCTCAATAACCTCTAACGTGTCAGGCACGCAGAATGTGCGCTGACCTAAAGTGACTTTCGTATCTGCCGAGGTGAGGGAGCAAGCATTGAACGCTATAAAAATGAGCGGTATTCCCAGCGCGCGGTAATGTCCAGACGTTTGTGTCATTTCAGTCTTACCTAAGATTAAATTATCGAACAGCTCTCAGTATCAAACAGCTGCAAGTTCCGAACTCGGTCAGTGTGGAAGGACTAGGGCGTGGCCGAGCTGCCAATGCCATTGCCGACAAAGTCACAGGCGTTGCACCATATCATACGGTATAGGTCAGGAGG
This sequence comes from Hahella sp., assembly GCA_050299855.1. Classification (GTDB taxonomy): domain Bacteria; phylum Pseudomonadota; class Gammaproteobacteria; order Pseudomonadales; family Oleiphilaceae; genus Hahella. Next base: position 11,106 of record JBNKWQ010000038.1, on the reverse strand, counting down.
CAAATTGAACAAAGTGCCACCAAATAGCCAAGAGCCATCAGTGCTTAACATGTGAGACCCCACACCATGTTTTTTGAATACGATATGATGATATTCGGCGACTTGATCAGGGCTTAGTACGCCAGGGACGTTACCAATGCAATTTCTTAAGTCATAGGTTACGGCTTTGGCGTGTTCTATCATTAAATCGACACCAAGTTGATTCAATTTCTTAGGATCGCCCTTAAAGGTCGTCAACCAGTTAGCTACTTTGCCGTTAATGCCTTTGTTTTCGAGGATAGGTATGGCGACCTCTGCAATAGGGTCTCCCACCGCCCGTCTGGAATACCAGAAACTGCGGCGATCACCGGCCCTGATATACTCTTTTTGCTGGTTGGTAATGGCTTGATTGCCGTAGCTGTGAAGGTTGGCGTTTTGAGTGGTTAGTGCGACAGCACCGCTATTATCACGGTAATATTCTACAATGCTCGACATGCGTTTCAGCTCGCCAGATGAGATTTTTGCTCGTTGGCAGGCGTAGATAAATTCAGTCATGGTTTACTCACTATCATCCAATTAAAGTGCGGCTTTTTTATGAGGGTGGTTTAAGTTGAAGTAGACATTTTTAGGTGGTAACTGAACTAATGCGTCAAAGGGGGTAAAATCCCCTCACACATATGGAGAATTAATAATTAACCAGCACCACATCGTATCTAATACCCCCTGCCATGATTTAAGAACAAGCCACAATCCATTTAATATAGTCCTTATGCCGTTTTATATGAGCTGTCAGTGTTTTCGTCTATCCCTGCCTGTCTACAGCTCCAGTCAGTGGCTACCAGAGATATTCCCACAGCACTTCAGACTCAATGATAACGTCAAGTATTAGCGGTCTGCATATCAGCCCGGGATGATCAGAAAGGGGGGGAGCTACTCCCGATTGGAGCAAGGAATCGGTTCGAGTTCCTATTCTGACTCAGGGTAGGTAGAAAAAGGCCTTCCATGGCCTCTTTCAAGTCGACAGGCGCTACTTATAAAGGCTCGCCAAAGACAATTCCACGGCCTGCGGTACTCATATATACGCGGCCAAATACGTTCATATCGCCGACCACGAAACTACCGTTGGCCGGACCGCCAAACTCATGTGCATCGTCATTTATTCGTATCCAGCTTGCGCCTTCATCAATAGATCGATAGAGGCCTCGTACGCCGTCAACGTCTCCCCAGATATAAACTGCGGGGTAACCCGCACCCGGAGCCGCTTTACCCATGCCTACTGCCTCGACAAAGCTGGGGCCGGCAATCGGCGCCCAGGTGCTACCGCCGTTGACGGATCTTCGTAAACCACCGTTATTCAGTGCCAGCCAAATATCGCCTTCATGTCCAGGAGTTAAGGCGAGGCGAGTGGCACCGTTGGCAGGCACATCACTGAGGAAGAAGAAGGTCATACCCTTGTCTGTACTCATCCAAATGCTTCCCGCCGGGTCATATGCGTAGAATACATTTTTGTTAACCGGGTCAGCCATTGGGCGGGTATTGTTGATATTCAAACCTCCTACCGTGGACCAACTGCTCCCGTCATTCTCGCTGCGGTAGGTTGTTGTAGAATTGGCAGGCGAGTGCAAAATCACCGCCCCGTCGGCGCTAAGCGCGACATGTCCTTTGCTGCCATTCAAGCTTCCGGTCTGGGTCCAGCTGTTTCCCATATCCTTGGAGTAATACATTGAATTGCCGACACGAACGAGCACGTTTGTATCTTGTGCCGCAACTGCAAGCCCGGTGGTGGTGCCCATTGAAGGCTTATGGATTGGTGCATAGTTCACTACGTCATAGTGAATAAAGCCGTCATAATCCCCAATAACTGAAACAACAGGGCCATTTGGAATGCTGATCAATTCAAGTGGTACTGTTTCTTCAAGTCCACGGTCTGCAAATTTCCAGGTGCTGGGGGTTCCTGTAATATTGGAATTCCTAAAAACGCCATTACCGGAAATCACCCATACTTCATCAGTATTAAACGGATTAAATTCAATAGATCCCGCCCAATGGATTGCATGGCCTTTAATCCAGCCATTTCCGTCATCATCCAACTGATAACCATTCGCAGCGATTAAGTCAGTCCAGCTAGCGCCGCCATTCGTGGTTATCAGGAAACGATCACCATAAACTCCTGGTGATTGCTCCTGCCAGTTGTTTATCGTAGAGACAATAATGCGCTGCGGGTTATCGGGGTCAACGGATACGCCACCGAAGGCTCGCGTAAAGCCCGCTGGTGTAATATCGGTCCATTGGTCCATACTGGTGTCATACTTATACACGGCGCCATGTTCGAGTGGCTCGGGTTGAACAGGGTCGCCGTGTGGGCCTGAGCCATCCCCGTAGACAATATACAGAAAGCCATCGCTCGCCAACTTGGCTCGTAGCGGTATCAAAGTAGTCGGCCCGCCGGTAACCTGGGTAAAGCTTGCACCGGAGTCGTGTGAGACATAGAGGTTGTTATCGTATTGCGAAACTCCGACATATAAGGTATTCGTGATACTTCCCCGGGTATCAAGCTCAACAAAGCTAACCCCGTTTTCGTTAGGTGTGGTATCAATCGGGAAGCCGGTAAGTTTGCTCCAGTTTTCACCAGAATCGGTGCTTTTCCACATGCCGTTCCAACGAGTGCCTGTATATAAAACATTGTTACTGTTCGGATCGACCTGTAATTTTTCACCCGTATTACGGCCCAATCCGTTCCCGTGTGCACGGAACTGGGAAGTGACCTCTTTTACAGTAAACGTTTGACCATGGTCCGTTGACTTAAGAATAGCGGTTCGGCCACCGCTGAAGTAGCTGGTACCGGCAAGAATATATAGATTATTCGGGGAGGATTCATCGATCGCCAGTGACTCGACACCCTGATAACCCAGATCCGCTTCAGACACCCAATCCAGAAGAGGTATCCAGTGTCCCGTTGAGGCATTCCATCGATATGCACCTCCAACATCCGTGCGTGCATATAATAGATCCGGTTCAGTCTTGCTTGGGATCAGGCCGGTCACATAGCCGCCACCACCGATGGCGACGTTATCCCAAGTATAAGTTCCCTCAGTCTCTTGCTCAGAGTCTGTGCCGGGATCTGGAGTCTGCTCGGACTCCGGGGATGTCTCAAGTTGCGTAACGGGTTCAATCACTTTTCCGGAGCCTGAGCTGCCGGCCCCACCACCACCGCATCCCGCCAATAACAGTGTCATAATTGATATCAGTAAGTACAACGTTCTGATCATCTTCTCATGTTCTCCAAAGTACTAAAGGCAATTTATATACCTACTTGGTTTTAAAACTGTGTTAATAGCTGTTGCTGAAACCCCCGTTGGTCGTCACTGAAACTCTCCATGGTGCCATCTCGGACAGTGATAGAATTTTTAAGTAATCTATTCGCGCTCGCCGGAATGATCATGGTCGCATCCGGATTTTCACCCGCAACTTATCATGGATAACAAAAAGTCTGCGTGGCCTGTATTTCTTTGACGGCCAATAAAATAGACTCGGTGCTTATAATTTAACCAGCATTATTAGTAATGCTGACAGATGATTGCAATACACCCTTAAGGCCGCGATAGCAGACAATCGATATTTCAGGTTGGAATCACAGTTTCTTACAAAAAAAATTCAGGATTTCGTAAGTTTTTATGGAAGATCGGGCCTAGGTCGTATTGGGGCACACCCTAAGCGGGTCCACCCCTAATTAACTCTAAGCCGTTTCTTTTATGGCTGGTTTTCGTACGCCCATTGGTAATTACCGTCGTTGCGTTGGATGATAATAAAGGCTCCCCAGGTTTTCCCATCCGCTTTTGCCAAAAATGGAGGCCAGTTGCTGGCGCAGCCGCCGTAGCAATTAGACGCGGCGTCACCATCTTTAGTGAAGGTATAGAGGGTTAGCCCGCCTGCTGTGGCAAAAACCTCCCCCATCGAGGTATTCACTTTGGCGATTACTTTTTTGCCGGTGCTGCAAATAGGGATAGGGGACAGGAAGTAGGGAAGGGGATACAGGAAAGCCACTAGGGTGACACCTAGCTTTCGGGCACTGGAGATATTGCGGTAGCATCGATCACATACCACGTAACATATTTTACGTACCGCATTTTTCCTACCACATTTCACCTGCTTATCCAGGGGGGATTCATTGATGACGGAAGCAGCCAGCAGTATTGGTAGCCAACAGGACTCCAGTTCCATCTCCGGGGCTCAAAACAGCGGTAGTGCCAATAGTTGTGCCAATAACAGCCATGACATTGCCGGTGTGGTCGATCAGTACCGGGATTCAAGCGGTAGGCTTGATACCGGCGCGATGGCGCGAGACATTGCAGAAACTGCGCAGCAGAATTTTGCCCAGGCAGATGCCGGCTTTCAGGCTATTGCCGGATATTTGTCCGAGACCGGTGCACATTTTGATGCTGCGAACCTGCAGCAGGATGTTCAAGCCCAGTTTCAATCCCTGGCCGCCGGAGGCTTGTGGGCACCTAACTACAAAGCCATGGGTTCGCAGATATTGCGGGATAATCCATTGCTTCATATTCAGTGGGAATCCACAACCAGTGCTTTGACTAATCGTAGCGGCTTCTCCGCCCCACTGGAACAGGTGCTGCGAAACAGCGGTATTGAAGTTGTAGCAACGATAAACTCTCCACCTCCGGGCAGCCTTGACTCTTCTGATCCGAGGTCCGTCGGTACCAAGAACAACATCAATGGGCAGCTGGCCAGCGATGCCATTGCATCCCGATACCGTGGCAACGGTTTTGAGGTAAATCAGGAAGTTAATTACGACACAAGAACCGGACAGGTCACCAATGCCACCCGTTCCAGTGATGCGATAGGCGATGTTCGGCGGGTTGATGTTGAGGTAAGGATTCCTGGGGTACGTACGGAAATGGATAGTCGCATCCTGATTGAATCCAAAGTCGGTTATACCTCCAACGGTGGCCATGCCGCCGTCGAAGCCGCCAATGATGCACGTTTGTTGCAAACCAACGGATTGGCCCGTGGAGCCGGTACTGTGCTGGAAAATTTTGGCAAGGTTGCCCGCCCAGTTGGAGTCGCGATGGATGTCTATTCACTGGGATCGGCCTATCATACGGACGGTAATCAAGTGGGTGAAAATACCCAGCGGACACTGTCCGGAATCGGCGGCAGTGTCGCTGGTGGGGCAGGCGGTGCCTGGGCTGGTGCTGCCGCAGGCGCGGCAATCGGATCTGTCGTACCGGTTGTGGGAACTGCCGTAGGCGCTGCGGTGGGTGGTATTATCGGTGGAATTGCCGGCGGCTGGGGTGGTGATGTGGCCGGTAAGGCTTTGTTCGATTGGTTCAGCTAGTGGGCCGTGCGGAAAACTCAGCTTTGAAGAAAGCTACCGAATTTTCCATACGGCCCACTAGCCTGGCAACCGATAAGAGCTCTCGGGTGTGACGGTTTAATATCAAGACAGGATTTAGATGCAGATCTATGATCGTTTCAAATATCGGCAGTCGGGGCTGGTGCAATCGCTGTTGCATAAATTTGGCAGCGCTGCCACCCAGTTAAAAAAAACGCTCACTGACTACCCCGTATATGCGCCGCCCAATCAGGGGGTGGCGGCCATGCTGACGCCTGAACAGGCTCAGGCGAATCAGGTCTATTTCTACCAGGAGAAATCCCGGCGGCTGACGTTGATCAAAAATCTTCTGCAGAGCTTTGATATCACGCTCAACACTAACAACCCCAATGAACATGCGTTGATGCAAATGGATGCCTGGGCCTATCAACAGTGGCCAGCGGTTTACCATCCATCATTAGTGACAAGTCATGTCTACAGCTTCAACTTTGCCGGCTCCGAAACCCAGGTTCGTTCCATGCTGTTCGACGTTGGCTTGGCGCTTGGCGAATGCTATTTGAGCCTGACTGAAGGCGCCCGCTGGTTCCTGGATACCAGCGAACTAAGTGCTGCTGAACAACGGCCAAGCGTTAATCGTATGGTGATTCTGCTGCCTCCAAAACCAGGGCAGTCGGAAGGCTGGCATGATGTGCTCGACATGGAGGCGCAGGTCTTTTATCACTACTCCCTGCAGACGAAAGCCCAGCCACTGCTGGCTGTAGACCAGAAAACCGGACGGGTATTAGCGGAACCGGTTCTGAAACGTCTATCGGAAGTGGCCGTTCGGCCCGGCTGATCGCTTGGGGTGCCACAAAGCAAAAGTGGTATGCCTGGAAGAAAGTAACGAATCGATAAAAGGTGATGAATTGATTACCTATAGTCTGGAAGGTGCTGAGTGTGTAGCTGGCCAGCACTTTGTGTTGTTCTAATTACCTGTCGACAAACCGGGGTGCGGTTAGAACCGCACCCGATATCACTAAAATAATGGACTCAACTGTTACTGATGGTGGTGAGAATGTCACTTTTCTGGTCCAAGTAGGCAGAAGTGTCCTGGTGAGAAAATTCTCATTGAGAACATTTTCTTTGGTATCGGAACGGGAAATATCTGAGATTAGTAAGAAGCTATAACCAGTCGGTGCAGTGACCGGGGCATTAAACATATGAACGAGCAACTCATAGCTATTCGAGATGGGAAATATGACGAGGCTATTGGCTTGGCTAAAAAGGCGCTTCTCGATAGTACGAATCCAAATTTACCAAAAGCAGTTCGAGTGTTCTTTAGTATCTTATCTGTAATCCCAGGGCTAAGAGGTCTAAAAAACATAAATGAGCAAGTGGTTGGTGCATATTCTAGTCAAACACAATGGTTGCGGGACTTCGTAGCTTGGTATGAGCGAAAAACACTTAATAAATAAGTATAGGCTGCGCGAAGCTGTGGCTTTATCCCGTTGTTGAACGAGTCCGAAATCCGCTCAGTAGTTTAATTATGGGAATATTGTTGCCGGTATTGGCGAATGCGTTGAGGTTGGTAACCCCGTACTTTTTCAAGTCGAGCGTTAGCCTTGAACGCAAGAAATCCTTCCGCGCTTTGGCTACTCAGTAGCAACCATGTGAGCGGGCATCCATAGGATGATGCCTGAAAATATAACTGCAAAGTAAAAGAATGCTAATTGTTCATCTGTTATCGGCATAGTCGATCAAAGCTTGTGGTTTTGACCCAGCATGTTGGTTTAAGTATTTGTTGCTAGAAGTCAAAGAATACCAATATGGGGGTTACAACAGCAGCAGTGAGAAGTATGAATAAGGCATACATTACAAGGAGCAACAATGCCATCCGATACCAGTTTGGCATGCACTCCTTAATGTTCTCAATACGCCTTTTTTCCCCCAATTTAGGGATTAAAACTGCCCAGGAAAATATAACTGTACGGAACAAAAAACCAGGAAACTGGGCCAGCAGAACTGTCTCTGTCAAGGTAAAGTGGGGTTCCTTAAAATATTGGTGGAGTAGTTTTTTAGGGGTAAAAATACTTAATAGTAGCCACGCAGGCATCCACAGGATGCCTGAAAATAAGACAGTGAAATAGAACAGGGCTAGTTGTTCTCCTGTTATCGGCATAGCTGATCGATACTCGTGGCCTTGACCAAGTCCTCCACAGTTAAAGATCAAATAGCAATAAGGTAGGTAATAGTATGATTAGGACAGCCATAACAAATGACGTTCCAATAGTGAGAAGCACCAGCGCCACCTGATACCAGCATGGCATAAACACCTTCACGTCTCTTATCTGTCGCTTTCTCTTTCCCAGTTTGGGAAAGATCAACAACCATGCAAAAATGGCTGTTCGCATCAAAAAACCTGGAAACTGAGCCATTAGAATGGTTTCTGTCAGGGTAAAATGAGGTTCCTTGAAATACCTTTCCAGCAGGGCTTTGGGTGTAAATATGCTCAGCAGCAGCCAAGTTATAGGCTGCCATATAGCAGCAGGAAGCACCACAATGAAAAGAAAAAACGCCAGTTGTTCTCCTAAAGTTTGCATAATTGGTCAATACTCGTGGCTTTGACCAAGTCATACTTCAAGCATATAAGCCATAAGTACCAACACAGGAAGTAAAGTGATTGTAGTTACCAGTATTAGCAACGCATGAAATGTAAGAATATTTAGTGCTAAGCGGTACCAGCGTGGCATATAGTCTTTAACATTTGATATTCGGCGCTTTCTTCTCCCCAACTTGGGAAATACCAATAACCAGCCAAAGATAGCGGTGCGTAACAGAAAGCCCGGAAACTGGGCCATCATTATGGTCTCTGTTGGAGTAAAATGGGATTCCTTAAAGTAATGATTTAATAATTTTTTGGGCGTCAGGATACTGAGCACTATCCACGCAGGCATCCACAGGATGCCTGAAAATAAGACAGTGAAATAGAATAGGGCTAGTTGTTCTCCTGTTATCGGCATAGCTGATCGATACTCGTTGATTTAGGCTAGCTCGGCTCAAAGATCAAACAACAGCAGGACGGGTAATAACGTTACGATGATAGTCAATGCGAACACCGCATGTACTACAAGAATTTTTAATGCCACACGATACCATCTTGGCATATGCTCTTTTACGTTCCCTATACGCCTTTTCTCTCCCAACTTCGGAGCCACCACTGCCCAAGCAAAGATTACAGTGCGAAATAGAAAGCCTGGAAACTGAGCCAGCAATATAGTCTCCGTTGGAGTAAAATGAGGCTCTTTAAAGTAGTTCTTCAGCAGAGCTTTAGGCGTAAAAATACTCAGTAGTAGCCATGCAGGCATCCACAGGAGACCAGAAAACACAACCGCAAAAAGAAAAAACGCTAGTTGTTCACCTAAAGTTTGCATAATTGATCGACACTCGAGGCTTTAACCAAGTCATATTGATTGAAATATTTATCATAGGCCATTGCCAGACCTTTACCGGCTCCCCAACTTCCCACCGCAGTGGCAGTGCCCAACACTAGTGCTACCCCCCAGCCAATCGGATTGGACATAAATATAATCCCAAGCACGAGACTTACGAAACCGCCAACAAATGTGCTTCCCAAAGTCTCCACAAATATCTCATTCTTCATCCGCTGAGTTTCCGCCTGAGCGATATTGTAGCAACCCATGCCCACTCCGGCGACGGATAGAATCAGGCCACCATGTTTCGCATATTGCGCAAACCGGCCCAACCGATTGAGATGGTGGTCGATATTCTTTGTTGCTGGAAACGCCTTGGAGCGGTTGATGCGAATGGCTTCTCTGGCGGTTTGTCCGTTGAATACCAGCTTTTCAAAAGGGCCGATTCTCCGGGTGAAAGCCTGCAAGGCCAGACGACGACGGTAGTGATACTGGTTTTCAGTGATGTGGCCTGCCCTGTATTGGCTGTGCAGGTTCTTCACTTCGATAATGAACGCCTTGTTGGCTTCGCTGACAATTCCGCCAAAGGCGTTAAACCCGGAACCTGAAGAAACGCTCAGCAGATCATAGTTTTGTTGCAGCCATGCCAATATCCGAAATGCCTCCTGTTCCTCCTGTGTCACCGGCATATGGTATCGTACTCGCCTGAGATAACCGCTGTCGGCAGGCTCCAGACTGTGCCGGGTTTCCGGGGACGCGTAGAGCTGCTGATAGAACTCTTCAGGCACGGGGCAAGACAACACCGGGTCGCTTTCATTGACGGGCAAGAACCTTAAAACCTGGCCGGGATAGATTTTATTGGGATCCTGGATAAACCGGTTGTGATACATGACCGACGCTTCGGTAAATTTATAGCGTGGATTGTGAGGCCGAACGCCATAGTGCTCGGCGATAATCTTGCTGAGACTATCACCGGGTTTGACCACGTAGTTATATGGGATGGTCAGCAGGTTATCGAGAGGTTTGTTGATCTGTTGAATGAGGGAAGCGGTATCCGTCAAAACATGCTCCTTGTTTTTAGTACGGCTAAATTCCTGTGCCGATATTAACTTCTAATGTCAGCGGTCACGTTGCCCTTGACGATGAGATTGTTGAAATTGAAGTAGATGGCCATTGTCGGTTCCTTTTGATCATGGCGTTATACAGAAGGCAGTGAAGTTTAAAGCAGGCTGGTGGCTGCTCTTACAAAGGGCCGTATTCTAAGAATAGACCGCATTTTGAGCAATCAGCCTAATGTCCTACTGCCTAAGTAGTATTCATCTCCTGCGATAGGACGCGAATCAGAACTGATGGAATATCCGAGATCGCCTGTGGTAGGAGCTGGGATAGGAGCTGGGAGGAGCTAGGAGCTGGGACATCCCCCCATGGAGGAGCTGGGACATCCACCCATTGACATAACAAGCCAAGCTTTCTAGACGGAAGCTGTATGTAAAACAGTATTCGGAGTTATGGATGACTCGCGCCAGAAAAGAACTGATTTCCCTCACCGATACCCAGTATTACCACTGCATTGCCCGTTGTGTACGTCGTGCCTTTCTCTGTGGTCATGATGAATTTTCCGGTCAGAGTTTCGAACATCGCCGTCAATGGATTGTCGACCGGCTGTTCCAACTGTCCGATATCTTTGCCATAGACGTGGTGGCTTATGCCGTCATGAGCAATCACTATCATGTCATTTTGAAAGTGAATACGAGCGAAGTGGAACTGTGGTCCCAGGATAAAGTGATCGAGCGCTGGTGTCGGTTGTTTGGTGGCCATCCATTGATTGCCCGATACCGGAGTGGTGAAAAACTTGATGCCGGATTACTTTTGAAAGTGGCGGAGTTTGCCGAAGAGTGGCGGGAGCGTTTGCAATCTATCAGTTGGTTCATACCCTAAAGGGCACAAGTGCGCTGCCTGAATGAACATATTGCCCGCAAGGCCAACGAAGAAGACCAGTGTAAAGGGCGCTTCTGGGAAGGCCGCTTTAAATCCCAGGCGCTCTTAGACGAAGCTGCCTTACTCACCTGCATGACCTATGTCGACCTGAACCCGATCAGGGCCGGTATCGCCGAACTTCCCGAAAAATCGGACTACACCTCCGTGCAGGAGCGAATCAAACAGCAACAAAACCCCAGCCGGAAATCCCGGTTAGTTGCCCTGATAGGTGATGAGAGGGAAGAGGTGGATCAGGAAGGCATCTTCTTTCATCTTGATGACTATCTGGCCCTGGTCGACTGGACCGGGCGTGCTATTCGTGAAGACAAACGAGGGCATATTCCTCACGACCTTCAACCTATCCTGCAGCGCCTCAATATTGACGCCAGC
>JBNKWQ010000037.1:0-5382 GCA_050299855.1 Hahella sp. | reverse complement strand
GACGACCCGGACACCACCAATAACAGTGCCCGCTGGGAGAAGCGGGTCACCAGTTACAACTATGCCTTTGATGCCGGCATCGGCAATGGCCTGGGCGGTTTTACCAAAGAGACCATCAATGGCCTGAACACGGAAGCGGATACCAACTACCAGGCAGGTTATTCCCTGTTGGACAAGGTCGATTACTTTGGCCGTATTCGTGAGCACCGGGACCTGGGCGGGCATATTTTTACCTACAATTACAACCAGGCCGGCTGGTTGTCCTCCCAGACCGGCACTACCACGACCAACTATGATGCGGGGGTGATTCCCACCGATTCCGCTTTCCGGGAGGACCTGCGCAGCCGAGAAAGCCAGCATATTGAATACGAATACTATGCCAATGGTCGAATTCGTCGGATCAGTGACTACGGGATCAGCAGCTTTGCCGACTTCCAGTACGATGCCAATGGCAATGTGATCAGAGAAACCTACCGCGATGGATCTTTTACAGACCTGGATAATACTGTTCCTTACCAGAACGTGAGCGCTACCTACGATGCCCTGGGACGGGTGAAGACCATTGTCGATTCCGACCAATACGACCTGGAGTATTTTTACGATGCGGTAGGCAACCGCCGTCGGGTTATGACCACTTATGACAACTACGTGGTTTCAGAAAATGCCCAAGGTGCCAACAAACAGATTCAGGATTTTTACTATCTGTACGATCAGGAAAACCGCTTTACGGTGACCATGGGTGCTTTAAACGGCAGTCAGCGTATCCGGGCCGGTAACACCGGTTATCAGCTGACCTATAACGCTTTGGGTCAGCGTACTTCCAGTAAGAGTGCGCTATTAAATGAGAGTGGCCAGCCTGTCACTGTAAACGAAACTTACGTATATGATGTTTATGGACGGGTATCAGAAGTCTGGCAGGAGCGTCTGGAGCAGGAATTTAAAGATAAATCCGGTACAGGCGTTGAGTATCGCTATGAACGGGACGAGAACGGCAATCTTAATACAAGTGGCCCTGTACACTTCATGGGGGATAATTATTATCTCATTGCCTATCGGCATAACGATAAGTTGGGGCGTACCAAAGAACACTATATGTACGATTACTACGCAGACTCTTCTAGCTCCTCCACAGAACAGTTTATCAAGAGTGAAAAACAGTACGACTATAATGCCGACAACCGGGTAATTTCAGAAACCACTTTAGAACAAAGTGACTATCAGGAATCCAGTAAGGAGATTGGAAAGCTCACTTATACCTATCTCAATGACGGTATGACTGTAAAGAGTACAGAATATGATGCGGTGTCATCCTCTCGGGCAGATCTCTCCACAGTTTACACCTATAACGCTCATGATCGTTTTGACACCTATAAAGAGAGCAAAGTTGGAATAACTCCTAGTGTGGAAGGCCTAGACGGATGGAAAAAGGGTTACTCCTATTACGCCTATAATTCCAATGGCCATAATCTGTTTGTGTACGATTTTGTGGCAGATCGTTCCCTAACCTATATCAATAACCATAGGGGGCAGATTATTCTGCGCGATGATATTAGTGGCGTGGGCAAAGGTGAAAAGGACACTATACGGCGCAAATTCTATTATCTCGATGGCATAGTCCGTGGGGATATTGGCAATGATGAGGTGCCATCCCGAACCGACTATGCCCAGTATTTGGCAGATGCCGGTGATAGGAAATACGTAGTCGATAGGCAAACTCATGTTTACCGCTGGGGTACTGGAGATAAGCCCCATTATACCACGTATGAGGTTACTACCAGGGAGAAACTGGGCTATTCAAATCTGCAGCGAGTAGTGCCGGTGACCTCTGCAGATTTTGATCAGAATTTCCAACCAATCAATCCGGATTACCCAGGTAAGGCCTCTAGTTACTACACAGTCTTACAGGGTGACAGTCTTCAGGCAATTGCCGCTCAACACTGGGGGGATGGTAGCCTATGGTATTTGATTGCGGATGCTAATGGGCTGTCAGGAAGCGAATCCTTGGTGGCTGGATTAAATCTGGTGATTCCGAATGTGGTCACCAACGTGCATAACAATGCCGGTACCTTCCGGCCTTATGATCCAGGTCTGGCCCTGGGTGATACCACGCCAACTTTGCCGGATCCCCCTCCGCCGCCCCACGGTGGCAAGTGTGGCGGCGCTGGGATCTTTGTGACGATAATTGCGGTGGTGGTTGTAGCGATCGTGGCGCCTTATGTGGCGGGGGCAATCGCGAATGCATTTGGAGCAACAGCAACGGCAGCTTCCACCTCAGCTGCTGCAGCGGCAGCCTCGACTACCGCGACCATTGCAGGGACGGCAGGAGCGGGAACTTTGGCAGGTACTTCGCTGGCAATAACCGCGTCGGCAGCAGGCTATGCATCTGTTGCTGCCGGAGCCTTTATTGGTGGTTTGGCAGGTAGCGCCGTATCGCAACTGGCAGCCAAGGAAATGGGCCTGCAGGAGCACTTCTCCTTAAGAAGTGCCGTGCGAGGTGGCATCACCGCAGCTGCGACGGCAGGTTTTGGCGCCTATGCCAGTACGACAGCCTGGTCTCCCGTTGCGGCGAATGCGGCGACAGCAACGGTTGCCGTGGGGGCTAACTATGCAGCAGGTGCTATCACCGATACGGCGAGGTCTTTCCGCTGGCGGGATATTACGGCGTCATTCCTGACGAGTACGGCATATACAGGGCTGGGCTCGAATACGGGTACAGGGCTCATTGATAGTGGTATTGGAGGGGTCGCCAATCCGTATGTCTCCTCTTTGGCAGGAAGCTCAAAAATCGCGCATCAATCCATCCATGGCGTTTTGGCCGGTACAGTGAGTGAAGGTGTGAGAACTGCAGTGTTCGATAGTGAAGACTATCGGCCGGATTACGTGGGTGTGATGGCCGGAGTGCTGGGAAGTGCGCTTGGGTCGTTGGCTCTGGCGGGGATTGCTGGGGTAAGTGGGCGGAGTACTGCTCGAGGTGTTGAGCAGAAGATAGATAAGCAGGGCAGTAGCGAAAGGGCCTTAACTTACTTGCAAAATAAACATGCTGGCAATTTGAATCAAACTGAAACAATCCCTATAGATTTCGGACCTCCAATTGAGGAAACGGACGTACTAGCTTTATATAATTATATTGATTCTTTGGAAGATGAGGCCCGATTCTTCGCATTTGAAAATGTATTCAATGATTACACATCAAGATCCCCATCAACTCCAGATGCTTCAGCCCTAGCTGCACAATACGGATTGAACTTAAATAAAGATAGCTTTTTGGGAGGTGCTCTATTAACAGCAGGAGAAATGATAGAGTCTGGCATTAGCGGCACGATTGATTATTTTTCTACCCCAATTGATAGCATCAGTGGCTCAGTGTTAGGCTTTCATAAGTGGGCAACTATCAAACATGCTCAGTATTCTGACAATTTTTGGGGAACCGCAGGAAGCGATTACCTATCGGTTATGAATGGTCTATCGGACACGGCCGAGAAGTTTACTTTTTCAATAATTAATGGTGATGGGAAAGCGTTCGTTGAGTCTGGGGTGGTGGTTAGCAGTATCTTCATGCCTGCCTTGAGGGTTAAGGGCGTAGCTGGAGTTCCAAACACGACAACCTCTGCAACTAGGGCGAGAAACGAAGCAAATATTGCAGCGAGCCAGAGCGCGCGTAACTCAAGCAATATAAGTACGCATTTCACAATGGAAGAGTTATTGAATGCTCGTATTGATCTTGGATTTAATTCCAATAGAAAGAGATCACAGAACTTCGCGATTGCTGATTACGACATAGATGGTGTTCAAGGGCGTTTATTTGCTTTGAGTGGTAAAAACTCACCCTCAAGTACAGTTGGGATTCCAGATACACGACAGTTTGAGACTACATTTATCAACGGAACTGATCGAGCTTGGGATACGGAAGTAAAAATACTGGAAACTCTTGGGCCACAGTTCAATGGCAGTTCTTCTGGAACTATTAGACTTCTGTCTGAGCTCGAGGTTTGTGGATCTTGTAGTGGTGTAATTCAGCAGTTTGAAAAGGCATATCCTGGCGTTAAAGTTCAGCCTGAAACCGGGCCATATCCAAAGAAACAGAGGTTTTCTAAATAATGAGCCAAATTAATGATATTCGAGGTGAATTGTTGCAGAAGGGACTTGCAACAGAAGATACATTAGAAGGTGTTTCGATGGCTGATATTGGCCGAATTGAAAGTTCGGCTGATTTGCAACTACCGGAGACATATAAGAGCTTTCTTCTCTCATTCGGAAAAAAGGCGGGCAAGCTTGCTAATGATGTGGTTTTCTTCTATTCAGAGATTCTCGGGTTGAGGGAAGAGCTGGAGGAGATGATCGATGAAGAAGGCCTAGATTTTGAAATACCTAGCAAGGCGTTTGTCTTTTCTGGTTATCAGGGTTTTCAATACCACTACTTTATATGTGATGGTAAAGAAGATCCTGAGGTTTATAGAATTATGGATGGAGGTGAGCCACCTGAAAAGGTGGCAGACACTTTCACCGATTATTTAAAATCTATGGTTAGCTAGAATAGAAATAGTCAGTTGTGCCAAACACAGTTGATTCAGTTGCTGCAAATCAATAGGGTCACCCTATTGATGCTATTGATGACGAAGTGGTGTTCACCTATGCGAACAGCCGAGGTCGGATCCATATTGAGCAGGTGTTGAAACAGCAGTTCAACGGCACCCTGATCAGTGACGGCTATGCGGCCTATGCCCGCTACGCTGCCGCCCAGGAGAATGTCACCCACGCCCGGTGCTGGGTGCACAGTCGTCGTTACTTTATCGAGGCGCTGACCGATCACCCAGTGCGGGCCAATGGAGCCCTGCAACAGATCGCCCGGCTTTATCAAGCCGAAGAGGCCATCAAGGCAAAACGTCTGAGCGGAGACAAGAAACGTCAGTACCGTCTGGAGCACGCTCAACCTGTCGTCCAAGACTTCTTCCAATGGTGCCAGCAGCAACGTGAACTGGGCGGCCTGCTGCCCAGTGATCCACTGACCAAGGCGCTGAACTATGTGCTCAACCGAGAAGCCAGCCTCCGGGTGTTTCTGGAAGACCCCGATGTGCCACTGGATACCAACCATCTGGAGAGAGCCTTACGACCCATCCCGCTGGGTCGGAAGAACTGGCTTTTTTGTCGGCCGGCGCTCCGGTGGACCGAACTGGGGGCCGAGCATGTGGGGCTCATCCAGAGCCTGATCAGCTCCTGCAAGCTGCACGATATTAACCCCTACACATACCTGGTGGACGTGCTGCAACGCATCAGCCAGCACCCGGCAAGCGACGTCAGGGACCTGACTCCGCGGCTCTGGAAAACCCGGTTCGCCGAGAATCCGCTACGGGCGCTGATCGATCCACGCCACCCTGGCCGCCA
>JBNKWQ010000036.1:0-3413 GCA_050299855.1 Hahella sp. | reverse complement strand
CCTTTCCGAACTCAGAAGTGAAACAGTTCAGCGCCGATGGTAGTGTGGTTTCCCATGCGAGAGTAGGTCGTCGTCAGGCTTCTAATACTAAACCCCGATATCATTGGTATCGGGGTTTTTTTATGCCCGGTCGCCAGCTGGTGAGCGCTCGCCAGCTAGTTGTACCTTTAGTCTGAGTCGCTATTTCAAATATTCTGCTTTAATTCCCTTTTTGTTCTGCCTATGAAGAGAGTATTAATTTGCCTGCTCCTTGATTTAAAGGGGTAAATCAATTAGAACAATCGGGCTTCGCGTTATGGCTTTAGATATGTAACCCCCCTAGGTCTTTAAGATGAATTATAAGCTAATTAAGATTTTGTCCGATGGGCAGTTTCACTCCGGCGTTGCTTTAGGTAAAGCTATAGGACTAACTAGAGCTGCTGTCTGGAAGCATGTCGCTCAACTCAATGATGCCGGATTGGTGGTGGAAAGCGTCAAGGGGAAGGGCTATAGGCTGGTTGATGCGATTGATATGCTTAATGGCGAAGAGATTCGACAGAATCTCTTTTCTGAGTCTGGCAACAGGCTAAGGGACGTTTTAGTGTTGGCTTCAGTTGATTCAACCAATGACCATCTTAAAAAAAATCTTGGGTCGTTGCCTCTAGGCAAGTGGGATATCTGCACGGCAGAGCAGCAAACTGGGGGGCGGGCGCGTAGGGGGAGAGAATGGCTGAGTCCATTCGCACAGAACCTTTATATGAGTTTGGCCTTTAAGTTGTCTGGGGGCTTTGCATCATTAAGTGGATTGAGTCTTGCTGTTGGTGTGACAATTGTTGAAGTTTTGGAAGAAGTCTGTGGAATTCGCTCCTCTCTTAAATGGCCAAACGACGTTTTGATTGATCAAGAAAAGTTAGCGGGGATATTGATTGATGTAGAGGGAGAGCAGAATGGTCCAGTAGCATTGGTTATTGGTGTCGGCATAAATGTAAATATGAAACAGGTGCAGAAGGACAGTATTTCTCAACCTTGGACGTCATTATCGCTAGCTAGCGGTAAATATATTGATCGTCAGGGGCTGTTTATAGCAATTGTCGGAGCAATGCTTAGAACTATTGAAAGCTTTGAAAATGAAGGATTTAAGGGGTTTGTTGAGCGCTGGAACCTATATGATGCTTTTATGGGGAAGTCGGTTGTTCTAAAGGGCTATCAGGAAGAAATCTACGGCGTCTATTGCGGAGTGGATGTGAATGGTTCTCTACTACTGGATTTGGCTGGGGGAAGCCGACGTGCATACTCTGCGGGAGAGCTCTCATTGAGGGAGGTTAAATGAGGGAGTTAGAGATTGATCTGGGAAATACCTTCGCTAAATGGCGTGTCTGCTTGGACGGGCAATATTGTGCTACTGAAAAAGGTGAGCTAGAGGATTTGGAGTCTCTTCTTAATGATCTTTCTCTGGATAGAGTGCTCATATCAAGTGTTGCGGCCAAGGAAAAAAATGAGAAGCTCACTAACTGCCTGGTCGGGCAAGGTGTTTCGGATGTCTATTGGGCTAAATCCGGGTTGGTAATGATGGGGGTTAGAAGTGGCTATTCAGACTATGAAAAACTTGGGGTGGATCGCTGGCTGGCATGTCTGGCTGCATACTCTGCTGCTCAGGACGCGTGCTGCGTTATTGACTTTGGTAGCGCAATAACCGTAGATCTCGTCTCCTCCGATGGTGTTCACCAGGGCGGCTATATTGCGCCAGGTGCGGGGTTGTGTTTTAAATCTTTGGCGGATAATACGGGGAACCTCCAAGGCAGCTACGGTTATGTGAGTAATGTGGGGCCAGGTGTAAGCACAAAAGACTGTATTGAAAATGGGGTGTATCTGATGCAGTTGGGTTTTTTAAAAGAGGTTCTAGCATCTTTTAAGGGAAAGAGGTTTTTTTGTACTGGTGGTGGCTATCGGCAATTTGCTGAGGCAATGAAGCTTGGTGCAGTTGAGTATACTGAAGATCTTGTTCTTAATGGTCTTCGTCTTAGCTATGAAAATACGACTATGAGCGGAGGGAGCTGATGCGGTGGATAGTGCTATCGCTGCTTTCCCTAAATTTATTGGTTTTTTGCGTTCAGTGGCTGGAGCTGCAGAGGCGAGGCGTGAAAGCGCACAATGCAGCGGTTTTACCTGGTAATTACAATTCGGCAACTTTGACTCTATTGCAGGAAGTAAAATTATTACCGACAGCGAAGAAACCTGACCAGGAAGATTTCAATTCTTCAGATTCTATCGGTGAGGAGCTATGTTTTCTTATTGGGCCAATGGAAGGGCAGGAAGCCATGAGGAAACTGCAACTGGCTCTTCAGTCAAAAGGGGTCAAGACTGAGCCTCACGAAAATAGAATTAAGTTGGCACCTGAGTACTGGGTGTATATAGAGCCCCTTGAAAGTCGCAAGGCGGCCATTATTCGTTTGAAAGAGCTTCAGGTTAGAAAGATCGATAGCTATCTAATAGCCCAGGGCGAGTTAAGAAATGGCATAAGTTTGGGGCTTTTTCGAAATATAGATTCTGCCGAGCGGATGCAGCAACGTAGAATAGAGCAGGGTTTTGAGGCTAAAACCCGTGAAATTCCAAAAGAAAAAACTGAGTATTGGCTCCTTTCTAAAGAGGAGGCGAACATGAGTTTGATGGGTAAAATCGCCGGTGTTTTAAATGGTGAAAAAACCGGCATAGAAGCCAGGCAAATTTTTTGTAAAAGTGTTGCAACAGGATTTGATCTTCCGTAGTATAGCGGCCTCGCAAATTTAGCGAGCAAGAGCTGGCGTAGCTCAGTTGGTAGAGCAGCTGACTTGTAATCAGCAGGTCGGGGGTTCGATTCCGTCCGCCAGCTCCACTTTTTAAAAGTGTTCCGATTGGGTTTTGTAAGGATCGGAAGACAGCTCTGGAGGGGTTCCCGAGCGGCCAAAGGGATCAGACTGTAAATCTGACGCGAAAGCTTCGCTGGTTCGAATCCAGCCCCCTCCACCATTATTTGCGGGCGTCGTATAATGGCTATTACCTCAGCCTTCCAAGCTGATGATGCGGGTTCGATTCCCGCCGCCCGCTCCACTAATTTTGAATTGGTGTGCACATTATAGATTGCTCATGTAGCTCAGTCGGTAGAGCACATCCTTGGTAAGGATGAGGTCACCGGTTCAATTCCGGTCATGAGCTCCACTATTTGTGTAGTCCCTGTTGGGGCAAAACTGTTTTACGGTAAGACGTTTCTTTAGGAGAGGGTCGCAATGGCAAAAGAAAAGTTTGAGCGTAGTAAACCGCACATAAACGTAGGAACTATCGGTCACGTTGACCATGGTAAGACTACTCTGACTGCGGCCCTGACTCGCGTATGTTCCGAAATTTGGGGTGGTGCAGCTGTCGCGTTTGACGGTATTGACAAGGCGCCGGAAGAGAAG
>JBNKWQ010000035.1:0-1789 GCA_050299855.1 Hahella sp. | reverse complement strand
TGATTCAAATTTACAACCAACAGGCGTAATTCATCAACTACTTAATGGGAATTCACGATTATGGTTTATAGACTTGAGCTTTCGCAAAGATATTATTTTATATTGCGTCGGATCGCATGGGGGTACGAGGCTTCTATGAGTGATACGGTACACAAGATCATCGATGATTGGGTATCCCAAAACAACACTCGTTTTATTTGCGAATTATGTAAGGATCGATCATTTTGCCAATATTGTTTTATGAAAAGAATAGAGTGATAGCTCACTCGGAATAGCGACCGGGAGGAACTTTGGAGGGGTTGTTGACTAATTGTACTTTTAGTTTTGATTTTTGGCCTGAATGAACCATACCAAATGTGAATACTTCGAAAACCAGGACTGCCCTAACTGGATGATATATCATCTCTTGCGTATTTCAGCGGACCCTAGAGCTATAATCAAAAGTTGTGTTTAGAGGGATAGGTGGTGTATCCACCGGTCGAATGTTTCCCGACAGTCTACCGGCCACCGAAATGGAAAGGATACACACACCATGAGCAACGATAACGTAATTGAACTGCAAAAGACAACCACCTTTATTGACGATCCTATTACCGAGATATTGCGCCAAGGAGCCAGAAAGTTGTTAGCCCAGGCACTGGAAACCGAGATTGAGGTTTTCATAAATCAATATAAGGAGTTAAAGGATGAACTGGGTCGGCAAAGGATCGTTCGAAACGGTCATCTGCCGGAACGCGACATTCAGACCGGTATCGGCGCTGTGCCAGTGAAAGCGCCCCGGATCCGGGACCGGCACGCCAGGCCGTCAAAAAGGATGAAGTTCAGTTCATCCATTTTACCGCCCTATCTTCGTAAAACCAGAAGCATTGAGCACCTGATTCCCTGGCTATACCTGAAAGGCGTTTCCACCGGCGATTTTACCGATGCGCTTTCCGCCCTGGTTGGTAAGGATGCCCCGGGACTGTCTGCGACAACTATCAGCCGGTTGAAAACTGTCTGGGAGCAGGATTTAAAAGAATGGCAAAAGCGCGATCTGTCCAACAAACACTACGTTTACTTCTGGGTCGATGGCATCCACTGCAATGTGCGTATGGATGAAAAGCAGTGTCTGCTGGTCATCATCGGTGCCACAGAAGATGGCAAAAAAGAGCTGGTGGCCATCGATGGCGGTTTTCGTGAAAGCGATTTGTCCTGGACTCAGTTGCTGACGGATTTGAAGTCCAGAGGGCTTGCCAAGGGGCCTGAATTGGCCATTGGAGACGGGGCCCTCGGGTTCTGGAAAGCCATTGCCAAAGCATACCCCCATTGCCGGTGGCAGCGCTGCTGGGTTCACAAGACAGCCAATGTGTTGAACAAATTGCCAAAGAGCCTTCAATCCGCGGCCAAAAGCAAACTTCAGGATATCTGGCATGCGGAAAACAAGGATGAAGCCGAGCGTCTTTTTAGCGATTTCATAAAGGTTTACGGAGCGAAATATCCCAAGGTTGAACAGTGCCTGGTCAAGGATCGTGACGCCCTGCTAACCTTTTATGATTTTCCGGCAGAGCACTGGCGCCATATCCGCACAACCAATCCGATAGAATCCACCTTTGCCACCGTTAGATTGAGAACGGCAAAGGTACGAGGCTGTTTTTCTGCAAATACGGTGATAACGATGGCGTTTAAATTATGCCAATGCGCGGAAGAAAGATGGATACGTTTGCATCGTCCGGAGCGCTTGGCAGAAGTAATAAGAGGAGTCAAATTTGTGAATGGAATTAAAGAAAAACGGATCGCCGCCTAACTTTTC
>JBNKWQ010000034.1:0-73086 GCA_050299855.1 Hahella sp. | reverse complement strand
ACAAAGGGATTCGAACGAGAATCTCCTAGGGGGTTCAACCGCCAGGTTGAACGACGAATGCCTATAGCCACGCGTAGCGTGAAAAAGTATCGGCTGTGCGCCAAATCCTGAAAGCCTGCATTGTCCTGTGCGGGCTTTTTTATGTCTTTAATTTTCTCTAAATTAAGCGGTTTTAAGCTCTGTCACCTAAAGTCCGATTGTGTATGGAATTCCACCAGCTTTATTATTCGTTCCAACAAAGTAAAGGTAGGTGGACTAAAGCATGCCAAATATTGAGGAACTGTTAAAACGTAACAGGGACTGGGCCGAATGCCAGACCGAACACGATCCTGAATTCTTTAAAAGACTGAGTGAGCAGCAGAAGCCTGAGTATCTTTGGATCGGCTGTTCTGACTCTCGTGTGCCTGCCAATGAGATAGTAGGAATGGCGCCCGGCGAGCTTTTTGTACATCGAAATATTGCCAATGTGGTGAACCATATAGATTTTAATTGTCTGTCAGTCATGCAGTTCGCGGTGGAAGTACTCAGGGTTAAACACATTATTGTGTGCGGCCATTATGGCTGTGGTGGTATTCGGGCTGCGCTGTCCCATGATGAATTTGGGTTTGTCGATAATTGGCTGAGGACTATTAAAGAAATCTACGTCAAGCATCAGGCCGAGCTGGACGATCTGGAAGATGAGGCCCGAGTGCGGCGATTATGTGAACTCAATGTGATTGAGCAGGCGATCAATCTAGCCAAGACTAAGTGTCTGCAGCGGGCTTGGGATAATGGGCAGGATCTGAAAATCCATGGCTGGATTTATGATGTGGCCGATGGAATTATTCACGACCTTGATGTCGATATGCATTGCCGGGACACCGTGCCGGAAATATTTCACATGCGTGGCAAACGCATTCCCCGATAGTTCAAACCCACAACCGGCGTCCTAATAAATTGCGCCGGTTGTGGAACACCTCTCCATGCTCTTCTATGCGTGGTCGAATATATCTTCCAGTTTTAAATGGCTCAATTTCTGAATCTGGCTGATCAGGTACCAGAGGGCGCCCATTAATACCAGCGTGCTGGGGACGGCAATGACGGGGAAACTCAGGGCAGTCATTTTACCCAGTTCTTCGGTAAATGCAGTGGTACCTGGAGGGCTCACCAATACAATCTTGGCCAACATATAGTTAAGAACGGATGACAGAAAAAAGGATGCCGCAATCATGTAGGAGGCCGTCACGAGCTTGCTTTCAAAGGCTTTCAGGTTGCCGTGGTCTTCCAGGGCCTGAGTCACCTTCTGCACTTGCATTACTTGATCGTTGTACAGGAAAGTGCGCACAAGGGGGTAGGGCGTTTTAAGGGAGATCAGTGTGGCTATGCCAAAGGCTGCAGGAATAGCGGCCTCCTTGATGGCGATATACTGAGGATCCAGTTGTAATAGGCTCATGCCTCCGGTCAGTACAACGCTGATTACCCCAAGAATAGAGAAAAAATTGGCCTTGTGGCTGGTCATATAATCCCTAATGCCGTAGGCGATAGGGAAGCTCAGCGCAACCACAATGCTGTACATGGGCCCCAAGTATTCATCGGAACTGAATTTACTAAGAATGACCGTTGGAATAATGATATTAAACAGTAAGTTGAACAAAATACCCCCATGTTGTTGTCGGGGTTGGCTCTTACTGTCGAGAGTTTTGTTATCGGTGGTCACTACTTCATGCCTATAGATCACAGTTCAGGGACCAAAAGGCTAACACAAAGGTCCGGATAATTTCCTTTATTTCTTGTTAATTGCAAACTAAACAGAACTTCTTTTAGGCGCATTTATCTGCAGTTGTTCAAATTGCGGGCTATAAACATAAAGTTGCCGGGGATTGCATTGATGTAATACGAAACCACTTCGGGTTATAGTCGCGAATTGATTATCATAATCGGCCTCAAAGCAAAGAAATCAGCAAAAAATAATTGCAGAACTTATTCGAATATATTGTTCACAATAACTTGGCTCGACAACCCCATTTCCGTATGAAGGTAAGAACATGGTGATTAAATCCGGTATTTACCGCCACTATAAAGGTGGGCGCTATGAGGTATACGGTGTTGCCAGGCATAGTGAAACAGAAGAAGAGCTGGTGGTTTACAGACCTATGTATGGTGCTGGGTCTCTATGGGTGAGACCGTTATCGATGTTTGTTGAAACTGTGGACATTGATGGTACTCCAGCGCCTCGCTTTGAATATTTGGCACCAATGCAAACGTCAGACACCAACATCCCTAATTCAAAATAATGGCATTCTCACTGGGCAAAAAAATACTCCACGCTGGGATTCCTGAACAAGCTGGCATCTACATTGAAGCCTGTCGGCATTTTCCTATGTTGCTGCCGGAATTCGTGTTGCTTTGTCTGGTATTCATGCTTTGTCAGGTATCCATGGTAGCAAACGCCGGTGAGGTTGAGGTGGCATCTGTCCGGGTTGATTGTATACAGAGGATCTGTCGATTTGATGTGACACTGTTACATGCAGATACCGGTTGGGACCACTATGCCAATCAATGGCAGATCGCTGATACCTCTGGCAATATTTTGGGAACACGTGAGCTGTTGCACCCCCATGTGGATGAGCAGCCGTTTACCCGAAGTCTGTCAGGAGTGAAAATCCCCGAGACTGTCACAGAAGTGGAGGTTTGCGGGTTTGATTCAGTGCATGGTAAAGGGCAGAAGTGCCAACTTATTAAGCTGCCGCTTTAATTACATTGAAGCTCTGCCGTAGAGCCAGTAAGAGGTTAACTATTTCGTACATGGATTGGCGTATATTCTGGAGTGCTTGTCATCGCCAGGTTGTGCTCATTTTACTGAGCTTTACCAGTGTATTCTGTTCTCAGGCCTCCTTCGCGATCGATATTCCCTTTTTATCCTCCAAGATTCCTTACACCATTGAGTTAAATGATCACTCGGATCTTAAAGAAAAACTCAAGGATGATCTGGATCAGCAGCGGGATGAAAATCTTACCCTTAACAGTTATAAAGACCCGCGTAAGATAGCCCGGCTCGAACAGGATATTATTGAGAGGAGTCTGAAGTCTCAGGGATATTATTCCGGTGTGATATCCGCCGAGCTGATAAGGGCAACTGATGCCGAAGAATCAAAGCCTTCAGTCAATTCAACTTCAATTTCGGATGACAGTGCTTCCGCTGCCTCTAAGGTGCAGTCTTTCCGATATTTTGTAGACCCAGGGCCACAATTCAAAATAGGGGAAGTGCACTTCGATTTTCCTGACGGTGTTGATATTGATTCACTCCATCAGCAATCTCTGGCTCCCGGCTCACCTTTTATCGCCGCCGACGTATTGCGCAATGTCGAAACGATAAAGCAGAAAATTCTCAATGAATATTGCTTTTTTAGTGTGGATGTCAGGTACAAAGCCTACATCGTGCCCTCTGAAGCCCAGGCTGGTGTGACCTTCAGCATGAATAGCAGCCCGCAGGTCAAATTTGGCACTCTATCCATTAGCGGGCTCGAATCCATTAACGAAGATTATCTGCTGCGGCGTATGGATTTCAAAGAGGGGGACTGTTTCAAACGAAAACAAGTGGACAAGGCCAAAGTGGCGTTGCTGCGAACCAATTTGCTCGCTAGCGTAACGGAGGACCTGCATCAGACGGAAGATGGCAGGGTTGATGTGCAATTTGAGGTGCAAGAGCGCTTTCATCGGACAGTGAAGGCAGGGGTGGGCTATTCCACTGATGAGGGGCCGAATATATCTTTGGGATGGGAGCACCGGAATATTTTGGGTGCGGCACAGAAGGTGGATGTCAGCAGTCGATTTTCCGAAGTAAGACAAAACCTGAGTTCTGAATTTGAAGTCCCCGCTTTCGTGACACCGCAAAACCGGCTGGTCATGGAAGCTTCTGCATCCCATGAAAATCTCGATAGCTATGATGCCAGGACTGTGACCACCGGTATGCGAATTGAACACGAACTGACGCCAACGCTGGTGGCAACAGCGGGAACACGGTTTAAATACAGTTTGATCAATGATACCGGCGATACGGAAAACTTCGGTCTTCTGTCCTTTCCCTTTCAACTGAGATGGGACACCACTGACGACATACTTAATCCCGGGAAGGGGTGGACTCTTTTAGGCAAAGTGACTCCCTACGTAGATCTTTGGAATCCGGATATATCTTTTCTGAATACGAGTGTTTCCGGCAGTATCTATTTTACCTTCGACAGTCTGTTCTGGACGCCTACCCTTGCGTTACGCGGGGCCGCCGGTTCCATCAGTGGTGAAGCGACGCGTACTATTCCTGCAGATGAGCGCTTTTATGTGGGTGGAGGAGGGTCTGTTCGAGGTTATCCCTACCAGACCCTGAGTGAAATTGAAGATGACGACCCGGTGGGTGGTAACTCCTTTCAGGAAGTGTCTGTCGAAACCCGGTTTCTGATTGGAGAAAGTTGGGGAATTGTGACCTTTCTGGATGGCGGTTATGCCTTTGAGGAGGCTACCCAGGAGGTAGATCAGGAGTTGCTTTGGGGAGCTGGTTTTGGATTCCGCTACTATACCCTGTTTGCACCTATCCGCTTTGATGTCGGCTTTCCCTTAAACAAGCGTGAAGATATCGATGATGACTTCCAGTTGTATGTCAGTATTGGGCAGGCTTTCTAGTGAATAAAAAGCCTCACTCATCCGTCGACGATAAGGGCGATACACCTTCCGCAGAGCAAAGCGAAACTTCTACCCTGGATTCATCAGGGAAGGCTGCAATATCGTCTGGCTCGTCCAAATCTGCCAGCACGGCTAGAAGCCGTAAGCTGGTGATGAAAACCGGGCGAATCTGGCTGCTGTCACTGGCTCATCTGAGTGCCGGACTGATTACTTTCTTTTTGGCGCTGGTGGCCGCAGCGGCTATGGTCCTGGGTAGTGAAGAAGGGCGTCTCTGGCTGGTCAAGACATTACTGCCTACATTGCTGGTTGATACTGAGTACGAATTGCAATTGGAGGAACCTGCCTCGCCAGGACTGGGACGTTGGCAATTCTCTAAATTGGTATTTTTAAAAGACGGTCAACCTTTAGTGGTGGCGGAGTCATTAGAATTTGACTTGCGCTGGAGAGCGCTGTTTTACAGCAGAATTGATATAGCCGAATTCTCATCCGGCAGATTGCAAATCACCCTGCCCGAAAGCTCGGGAAGTGACGTGACCGCAGGAGATGATCAAGCGATCTCCTACCATCTGGATACAACAGCATTTCCAGCAGCTAGAATTCAACATCTGCAGCTTGGAGAGCTGGTGCTGAATCTTCCTGGAACTGAAATTCCACCGTTAACGGCGGAAGGTAAGCTGAGTGCTTTGTGGGGAAATCAGTGGCTGGACACAGACCTGAACATCAGCACGCTATCCTCTCAACCCGCTACGCTATCATTGCAAGGTGAATTCAACAGCTCCTCTTCCGGGCATGTCGCAGTAACGCTATATGAAGCCGCTGGAGGCTGGATAGGAAAACAACTAGGCCTGCCGGACAAGCAAGTCCTGGACATGTCACTGGCCATGACTGCCGCTCGAAGCAACCAGCAGTTGGATATTGATCTGGAACACCTGCGGTTACCTTGGCAAGCCAATGTGCTGGAGTCCCAGGGAACACTCAGCCTGGATCTTGATTCACGGGAAGCTGAGCTGCATCAGCTGGAGCTCAGTGTTAACGGGCACCCACAAATTATCCGAGGAACCCTTGCAGAATCCTTTGCTGACCTTACTCTTGATCTACATGACTTTCCCCTGCAGGTAATTGATCAGTGGGTGCCGGGGCTCAATGGAGGTCAGCTCAGCGGCAATCTGCAAGTAAATGGTCCCTGGAGTGCGTTAACTGGAGAGGGAAAAGTATCTGGGCAGAGCCAATATCAAGGTTATCCGCTGTCGGTGGAAGTGGCGGCCAGGGGGTCCCAGGAACGCATTGATATCAGTGCCGGCACTGTCAGGCTTGGGGAAATGCTGGTGGAGACTGACGGCGGGGTAGATATTGCTGGCGGTTCCCTGGATCTGAATATCCGACGGTTGCAGGGTGCATTAAGTTATCTCACTTTACTGGATGTGGAACTGACCCCTGATCTGCAACTAAGCGTTGACGCCAAGGATGGTGCCGTATACGGCCCTTGGGATGATCCGGTATATAGCGGTAACCTTAATGCTCAGGGTTCCTTCCGACAGCGCCCTCTGGTGTTGGAAGGTGGATTCAAAGGTGATATTCGCCAGGTACGTCTAATCAATGCGCATCTGGACTCACTGGAAAGTCAGGTGGACGCAGATGGTGTGATTGACTGGAATCAGGGACGTCTTAATTTGCAGGCCAAGGCCAGTCGTGTTCCGCTGGAACTTTTGGCCTGGCTGGATATTGAATTTCCGCCAGAACTTAGTGCCGAAACCAGTGCGGAGGGCCAGATTAAAGGTCCATTTAACGCTGTGGAATTTATCGGCCACGGAAAGGTGGCGGGAACATGGGAACAGGCAGGATTTGACCTGTCTTCTCAATTAGCCGCCTCCGCCAGCAGGGTGAAATTTGATGGTCTTGAAGCTTCATTGGATCTGAATGGCCTTGATGGTGTACAAAATATTCCCGTCGCCCGATTAAGTTCGACGGGATATTTTGATATCGGTAGTCAGTTTATTGATGCCAAGACCAGTATTCGGGAACTGCGATTTGAAGCCCTGAAACTGGCGCATGTTGAATACCCTGAGGATCTTTCCGGGATACTTAATAGCGATTTCAATCTAAAAGGGGGTCTACCGATCCCTAAAATCACCGGAAGTTTGCAAAGCACCGGGATTTTAGCGGGTGAGCCCTTCACCTTGAATGTTGGCGGTGCCGGTAATGAGCAACGTGTAGACTTCAGTGAAAGCCGGCTTCACTGGCAGGACAGCGACCTGTTGTTAAATGGCTACCTCGCGCCAGACTCATTTGATCTGGAAGTGGCGCTTAACAACTTTAATACCTCTTCATTGCATCACTTTGGCGTAGATCTGCACCCGGCAATGTTCAATCTGCAGGCCTCTTTAAAAGGTACGCCCGAACACCCCCGACTGGAAGGAACGATGCGTGCGAACACCTTATACCAGTTAGAACCCGACATTCATAACGCCGCTCCTGCGGAATTTCAGTGGGACCTGGATTTTAAGCTTGATGATGAAACTCTGGAGCTGCAAAACCTGATACAGGAAAATCAAAAAAGCCAGGGGCAATTGGCACTTACCACCGCATGGCGGCCTTATTTAAACCGCTGGATGGAATCACCCGATACGCTGATAAGAAAAGACTTACCCCTGGATTTTCATGCGCGGGGTAATTTTGATCTGGCCTGGTTAAACCAGCTAATTGACGAGGATATACAAACTGTCAGGGGGCAGGTCAACATTGATCTGGATACCCAAGGGATACTTTCACGTCCTTTACTTAATGGCCAGTTGACGGTGGCCAAGGGGTATTACGAAAACAATATTACCCAGACAACTGTCGATGCCATTTCCATGGATGTGGAATTTCGTGGCAATGAACTTGAAATAGTGAAAGGCGAGGCGACAGATGGTCTGGACGGAACGCTTAATACCTCAGGAAAGGTGCGCTGGAATGATGATAAAGACGGAATGGTCGATCTCAATGTAGTGGCGAAGAACGTGAGCCTGTTACGTCGAGAAGACATGGAAGGTGCCGTATCTGGAGTGCTGGAAGCACGGGGAAGCCTGAAACAGATATTATTGTCAGGCAATATTGACGTGTCCCCCTTCCAACTTTTGCTGGATAAGATTTCCAATGCGGATATCCCGGAGTTGGAGGTATCCATTCGCGAAGACGTGCAGGAAGAGGGGCTGCAGAGTGAAATTCCATTGCCGCTACTGGATTTGAATATCACGCTGGACTTGTCTGGACAAAGTTATATTCGAGGCCGTGGCCTGGATGCTGAATTAGAAGGGAAGGTCATCATCATCGGGCCAAGCCTGACTCCGGAATACAAAGGGCAGTTTAACGTCGTACGAGGTACATTTGAGCTCTTTGGTCGTCGTTTTAATCTCACCAGTGGCGATGTGATTTTCGCCAATGACAATATTGCTCTTTATATCGAAGGGCATTACACGGGGTCGGAGCTGGAATATATCGCCACTCTTTCAGGCACCCTCGAAGATCTCGATATTTCGCTGCGCACTGTTCCCGATCTGCCGGAAGACGAGGCTTTATCCCGCTTGCTGTTCGGAAAATCCGTCAAGAATATTTCTCCCCTGCAGGCAGCCAGATTAGCATCAGCTATACAGACTTTAAGAGGTGAAGGGGGCTTTGATCCTATCGCGGAGACACGCGATGCGCTCGGGGTAGACACGCTGACTGTGGATTCCCAGCAAACCAAAGAAGGAAATGGGCTCTCTGTCGGTGTGGGCAAGTATGTTACTG
Organism: Hahella sp.; assembly: GCA_050299855.1. GTDB lineage: Bacteria > Pseudomonadota > Gammaproteobacteria > Pseudomonadales > Oleiphilaceae > Hahella. The sequence goes on along the minus strand of JBNKWQ010000034.1, from coordinate 64,665 downwards.
AAAAGGTCTATGTGGAACTTGAGCGCACACCAGAGCCCAGCCAGCCATGGAAGGGGTCAATAGAAATCGAGCTGACACCCTCCCTAAACCTGGAAACAACGACAGGAACCAGAACCGGCTTTGGGGGCGTTGAACTGTTATGGAAACATGATTACTAGTAGCAGCCCTATATGAATACTCAACTCCCGATTACTAGATATAATCTACTGGACCATAAGAATTCAGCTATTTGGGGTGGTGCTCCTTATATTTTTTGTCCTCCTTCTTGAGCACAACATAAACTCCCCCGAAAAAAGCGATGGTCATTCCTACAACCAATAGTCCTGCAATAATGGTTTCATCAATGTACATGGCCGCCTCTCTCATTAATCATCTGGAAGGGTTAAAAGCTCTATTAAGGCCATTATTGACAATGTTTAGAGAGTGGATTTGATCTGAATCAAGAGTTAATTGGAGCCCTGGTTTAGCACCGGGTGGATTGATTCAGATCAATTTAGAGAGGCTGGATAAACTTGTGAAAGTGGGTTTTAAAGGTCCGCTAATATACTCTTTCCTCTTTCCTTCAAAGAGTGGTCACAACGCCACTTCTACAGCTGTCAGAAACAGTTTCCCGTATTGCCGAATGGCACAGGCAGACCTTCATGTGAAAAAAACAGGCTAAAAGTCGTTTTCTTTGCGACGGTAACGGTTACTGCCGGTAGCTGTGTCCGCAGCGAGGGTTTCCACGCCCAGAATACCTGCTTTGAACTCCTGGCTTACCGGATATTCCCCAATCCAAATGGACAGAATTGCGTCAAAGATGTCTTTACCGGGAATGACGCCGCGGTCATTACCGGCCAAAACAACGTGGGTGCCTATACCTGGAATATATTCCACGACAGCAACATCCCCTTTGCTCAGGCGTTGATCAAACATACTGACCATCTGGTTAATCTGTTCCACCATGCCCTGAGCTTCCTCGTTGGATACGTTCAATTGCATACCTTCGTAAAACGCATCTGCAATTTTGCGACCGCGAACATTTCTCAGCATTTGAAACTGCATGCGTCTGTAACTATCAGCCGTCAGCAGCTGACTTGGGTCCTCTGAGATTTTTTCCACATAGAGAGAGCCCACATAGACATCAACAAATAGCAGAAACTTACGTTTTGCCGCTCCGTTTAAATGAAGCGCCGGGCGATTGCCTTCAGCTGGCAGAAGTTCGGGAACTTCAACTCCGTCTACAACGGCTGAAGTTGCGGGTAGGGTAAAGGCGAGTAGACAAATAGCCACCATGGCTGTGATGGAGTTTTTCATATCATTACCTTGGCGAAAGTGTCCCACCGCGACTCCCAATTCTTATTTTTAAGGCAATCCGTTAGTCCTTCAGGTTTGCAATTTGTAAGAATTTGCATTGTTCTTGTTATGGAATCGCAACTTTTTGTTATTCGAGTAGTGGGCAGATTTTTGCATAATGGACGTCCAATTAGAGAGATGTTGATCACAAAATGCGCTGGACTTCGGGAGTTTGGCATAGGTCCTAGGGTAAGGAGGTCTTATAAGTGAAAGCCTTCGCAAAAAGCACTAAAATGCGCCCTTGCTACTGTGGTCCTGAATTGACAGTTCTGTTGACAGTCATTAGGCCCAGAATTCACATGCCAGAGTCCGCTCTGGATTCCCTGCATTATTGACCAATGGACTACTCCATGGATATTGATTTAGCCACATTGCCCACTAACGAGGTTTATCACCTCATGACGCAGACAGTGATTCCCCGGCCCATTGCCTGGGTGCTGACGGCGAACCAGGCAGACACTGACAAGGCTGATATAGGCAATGCTGGCAAGTCCTTCAATCTGGCTCCTTTCTCTTACTTCAATGCACTGGCGAGTTCACCGCCGACTCTAATGGTATCTATTGGTAAAAAGCCAGGCGGACAGTTAAAAGACACCCGGGCGAATTTGACCGTCGGGCAAGCCTGTGTGGTGCATATACCTGGGCAACATCAGGCGGCTTTAGTCTCTGAGTCTTCGCGCTCTCTTGAATATGGTGTTTCGGAGGTGGATTCCACGGGCATGTCTCTGGTGCCGTTCGAGGGGGTCTCTTTGCCACGGCTGGCTGAATGCAAAATCGCCATGGCCTGTGAAGTGGCTGAGATTATTGAGCTGGGCGCAGTGCCCCAGGCTATCATTCTGCTGACGTTGAAACGTTTATTTGTCGCTGATGCGGCCGTTACCAGGGATGCCAAAGGACGTTTGAAAATTATGGCCCAGGTAATAGATCCATTGGCTCGTTTGGGTGCTAATGAATATGCCGCTTTAGGTGAGGTTTTCGCGTTGGAAAGACCACAATGAGCGCTCTGGAAAATACCAGCCAGGTCATTCTGAGGCAGAAAGAGCGGTTGCTGAACCCTGTATTTCTCATGTGTCCGCCGATTGATCGCTTACAAGCCGATCTATTCGCCTTGGGGCACAATGCTGAAGCGCTTTGTTGGGATTATATGGCTTATCAGGCACAAACGGCTGCATTGACTGAGGAACATAAGGCTTTATGCCGATATTCTTTATTGCTACCTGCAACTGATGAAACCAGTGCCTCTGCTGGAAATGCACCGAAAAGCAAAGGAGAGCATGCCATTCTGTTTATGCCCAAGGCGAAAGAAAGTCTGGAACTGTTTTGCGCCGTGCTGGCCGATCGTTTATCAAAAGCCCAAAAAATCTGGCTGGTAGGTGAAAAGCGGGAAGGTATTGAGAGTGCCGCTAAGAAGTTGAAAAGCCTGGGCTGGACTGCGCTTAAGGTGGACTCGGCGCGTCATTGTCAGCTGTGGGAAATAACGCCAGCCAATATTCCGGTTAGGAATATAGAATCGTTCTGGCAGGATTTTTCAGTGACTACAGTCGAGCCTCAAACTTTGAAGCTGAGTTCTCTGCCTGGGGTGTTCAGCAGTGGCAGATTGGATGACGGAACCCGTTTGTTACTTGACGTTGTTTTTGCCCAGCCACAAAGGTTTCAGCATTTGACTCGGAGCAAAGCTCGGGTATTGGATTTTGGGTGTGGCTGTGGTGTGGTTGGCTTAAGCCTCAAGCAACAATGGCGGCAGTGCCTGCCTGAGCTGGTGGATGTCAATCTGTTGGCCCTGGAAAGTGCGCGTCGTTCAGCGGAATCGCAACAGCTGGAGGTTAAAGTCTATGCCTCAGACGGGCTGGACGAAGTGCTGCCGGGCCTAGCGGGTATTGTTACCAACCCGCCGTTTCATCAAGGTGTAAAGCAGGATACCCGAACCACCCAAAAATTCCTGCAGGATTGTCGGAGCAAATTGAAGTCAGGCGGAACATTGACGTTGGTTGCCAATCGCTTCCTGCCATACGCCGACTGGATTGCAGCGTCTCTGGCTGAGGTGGAAGTGATAGGCGAGAATTCCCGCTACAAGGTCTATCATGCAAAAAAACTCTGAACCTGTTCAGTGCCGGTGGCAGAAAACCCTGATTGTCAATTCAGCTCAGCCCGCGCTGGAGCTGCTGGCCACTGAGACCGACTTGTCGAAGCAGAAAATCAAGGATGCCATGCTGAAGGGCGCCGTATGGCTGAAGCGAGGCAAAAAGCCTCGTAGACGCTTGCGCCGCGCCAAGGCCGATCTTCTTCCCAAAGATATTATTGAGATAAATTACGATCCCTACCTTCTGGGTTTGCAGCCTGGAAAAGCAGAGATGTTGGAGGATTTTCGTGATTACTCCGTCTGGTTTAAGCCGCAGGGAATGCTGAGCCAGGGTACCGAGTGGGGAGATCATTGTTCCCTGTTAAGGGTGGCGGAGCAAACCTTGTCCGGTCGCGATGCACTCTTGATCCATCGTCTGGATAAAAATGCCGCCGGCCTCATGCTGGTGGCACATAACGGCAAAGCGGCCGGACGTCTGGGCGACCTGTTGCAGGCCAGGGATGTCAGCAAGCGGTACTTCGCTCTGGTCAGCGGCACTGACCTGGATACGGAAGGGGTATTTGATCAGGCTATTGAAGGCAAGGCTTCTGAAACCCGGTTCCGGACCCTGCATAGAGATGAAGCCCGAAGGCATAGCCTGGTGGAGGTAGAACTGATTACGGGGCGTAAGCATCAGATTCGACGCCATTTTAGTCAGGCTGGTCGGCCTTTGATTGGAGATACCGAATATGGTGGCACTGAGTCACCCTTGGGGTTATGCCTGGTTGCCGTTGAACTCGGGTTTCGCTGCCCGATACAGAGCCAAACGCGATTGTTAAGAGTGCCAGAATCTATGCTGCCAGAATGGGCCAGGCAAGGACCTGAACCGGCACCAAATCAGGTTCAACATAAGCTGGACGGTTATGACTGATAAGGCCCCCATTCGAGCCGTCATCGTCTTGGGCGCGACTGCCACGGGTAAAACCAGGTTGGCAGTCAAGTTGGCCCAGGCCTTTGCGGGCGAAGTGATTTCAGTCGACTCCAGACAGATATACCGGGGCCTGGATATAGGTAGCGGCAAAGACCTGGAAGAGTACGGGGGGATTCCCTATCACCTGATTGACGTGGCCGATCCAACCCTGGAATTTAGTCTGTTTGATTATTTAAAGCAGGTGAAGCTTAGCCTCAGTGAGGTGACTCAACGGCAACATCTACCTGTATTTGCCGGTGGAACAGGACTATTTCTTGATGCCTTGATCAGGGGCTATGAGCTGGTTGAAGCACCCAGAAATGACCGGTTAAGGGCAGAGCTTGCAGGCTGGGATCAGCAGGCACTAGTCCAAAGGCTCAGTGACCTGAAGCCACTGCACAATACCACTGACACGGAAGACCGTGAAAGGACGATAAGGGCCATTGAAATTGCTCAGGCTGAGCGGGATGCAGGGGATAAGGCGATAAGTATTCAGCTGTCTCCGCTGTTAATTGGCCTGCGTGCAAAATCTGATGTCTTACGGCAGCGGATTGAAACGCGTCTTAGCGCGCGCCTGGATGCAGGAATGATAGAAGAAACCCAGACCCTGATAGATAAAGGCGTTTCCTGGCGGCAGTTGCATAACTTTGGCCTGGAATACCGCTTTGTGGCGAGTTATATCCGTGGTGAACTTAACCGCAATGACTTGCAGCAGAAGCTGGCTTCAGCCATTTATCAGTTTGCCCGTCAGCAGGTAAAGTGGTTTCGCCGCATGGAGCGCCACGGTGTAGAAATTCACTGGTTCGATATTGAAAGTCTCGATGATGCTGGTGTCATCGAGTTAGTAAGGCCATTTGCTGGCAGCCAGGATAACAATTAATCCACCAAGAGCAAGGTTGGTAGCTACGGCCTTTCGTACCAGGTTAAGTCCTCTTGCTGCTTCGCTCCAGAGTTGCTCCAGTGAACGGGTTTTCAGCATTCTGAAGGGATAGAAGAACACCAACGCAAAGATGAGGGTCATGATCAGCCCAAGGCCCAGCATCAAGTGGACATAGAGAGGCACACTGCCATTCATAGTGTGGATCATGCCGATGCCGCTGGTCCAGAGTACAATGATGGCAATCCAAACCCAACGGAAAAAGTGTGTCAGAACTTCCGCCCATAGGGGAAGGCGTTGCGGGGGTTGCAGAAGTTCAGCAGCACTCGGACGTAAAGCAAAATACGCGAAGAACATGCCGCCCAGCCAAACCATAGCGGCCAGTATATGGAAGATAATCAGTATTCTGTACACAACATATCCTTTTGTTTTGATGGGCTTTATAACCACTCAAGCCCTACTATAGACTCATAGTGAACTACGTAAAACAGAATGTCGGAAAATGCCGTGAAAAGCCAGAATGAGACCACCCATGGACAAAATTTCAATGAGTTGAAATCAAGGTTTCAATCCAATATCTACGGCACCCCCAAAGGCCGGCTACGGTTGGATTTAATTCAGGAGGATTTCGATCTCTATGTGTTACCGCACTTGTCTCAAACCACCTGCGAGGTTCTGGATGTTGGGTGCGGCGATGGGATATTCAGCTTGCGGTTGGGGGCTCTGGGGCATCGGCTGACTCTGACCGATATTTCGTCAGATATGTTGAACGCGGCAGAATGCCGGGCGCAGGCCGAGGGTATTCCTGCTGATCAGGTGCGCTACATCGAAGGGCCGTTGCAACAGACCTTGCCTGGCATGCTTGAGGATTATGATCTGGTGATCGCTCACGCCTTGCTTGAGTGGGTGGACGACCCTGCACAGGCTTTAGCCGATATTGCGGCCAAAGTCCGGCCGGGTGGATATCTGTCGCTGGCGTTTTATAACGCCAATGGACTGATATACCGTAACCTGTTGCAGGGCAATTTTAAAAAACTAAAGAAAGGAGACTGGGATCAACGCAAGGGTGGATTGACCCCGCAAAACCCGATTCCTCCTGACTTGGTCTACAACACTTTGGAACAAGAAGGCCTGTCCCTGGTTAGCAAGCGGGGAATCCGGACATTTTATGATTTCATGCCGCGTCATGTGCGGGAAGGGCGTAGCTATGAAGATGTACTGGAAATGGAACGGCAGTATTCAACCGTGGAGCCTTATCTCTCCATTGCGCGCTATATACACGTCATTTATAAAAAATAAGAGCTTGTCGATAATAGCGGATTATCAAAAACTGTCGTTAAAACTACTCGGCACTTTTCTGGTTCGGCATATTTTCTGGTATCGATTTCAGTCTATGCAGATCTTTTTCAACCCGGCTTGGTGGCGACAATAATAGCCCGGCACGGCGCTGGATAACCTTCTAACGTTTTATCCGGATCGTTGGGGTCCAGAAAATCTTTCAGAGAATGGAATCTCATCCAGTCGGTCTGGCGCTGTTCTTCCAAGCTGGTTCGAGTTTCATCCACAATACGTACATTGATGAATCCACAGCGCTCTATCCATCTCTGTGTCGCCTTGGCGCTGCCGATGCACCAGACATTGCGCATCTGTGCATAGCGGTCAGCAGGGGTCAACACCGTATTCTCATCTCCGGGGATTACCAAGGTTTCCAATACAAGTTCTCCACCGGGCTTCAAGGCAGACTTAAGTTCGTCAATATGATCAAAGGTTGAGCGACGGTGGTAAAGTACTCCCATGGAGAAAACTGTATCAAAGGCATGCATATTGGCAGGCAAATCTTCCGATTTTATAGGCAGATAGTGCACTAGCGATTCTGGCTGATACTTTTTGACCGCGTGAAACTGGAAAAGGAACTTCAACGACGGATCGATTCCCAGTACAAAGGCGGCTTCTTCTGCTTGCATCCGCCAGCAGTGGTAACCGCTGCCACAACCCACATCCAGTACAAAGCGATCCCTTAATGGTGATATATGGGGTATCAGGCGTTGCCATTTCCAATCTGACCGCCACTCGGTATCAATATATTCACCAAAAAAGTTAAACGGGCCTTTGCGCCATGGATGCAGGCCACGCAGGCCGGCATTCAATTTGTTTTTCTGGTCAGCAGAAAGATCTTCAATTTTCCCTATTTGCAATGTGTCAGCGGCGTTATCGATAATCGCGTTTGAGACTTCAGGCAACTGCTGAAAAGCTTCGATCCAGGCATCCATGTCGCCATGCTCGCGTTGATGAAAACATCGCTCTACGGCTTCCCGGAACGCGGTCTCATAACGGTCCAGACGATTATGGGAAATTTGCTCAAAAAATGCGTCGAAAAAATTCATACTGCGCCCAATTTGGAGATTAAAGCTCGTGAAAGAGACGGTCTTGAAATAAAGGCAAATAAAATGCCTGGAATTTGGTTTCTCAAACTATTTGATGGCCAGAAAAGAGACAAAATTAAAGCATTGAAACCAAACCTGCGCGCGGCTGAAGCCCGCGTCTTTTAACCGTTGGAGGTGTTGTTCGACGGATTCTGGTACTAGTACGTTTTCAATTGCTGCTCGTTTCTGTGCTATCTCAAGATCGCTATAGCCTCTGGAACGCTTGAAGTCATGGTGTAGATCCGTCATCAGTTGCTGACCTGGTCCATCAGGAAAAACAATTTTTTCGGACAGCACCAAGGCACCGCCTGGGCGAGTGCCTTCAGCAATTCTGCTGAGCAGGGGGAGTCTGTCCTCGATGGGAATAAATTGCAGAGTGAAGTTTAACACCACTATCGAGGCATCATTTATTGGCGTCTGCTCCAGGCCCTGGCAAAAAAGTTTTGTTTGAATCCGGCTCGGTACACGGGCCAGGTTCACACGGCAGCGTTCAATCATGGCCTCAGAATTGTCTACCGCGACCATTCGGTATTGTGGGTCTGACTGGTCGGTGTTCTCAAGAAGGACATCCAGTTTACAGCGCATGGCCAGGGTGGATGCTCCCAGTGAACAACCAAGGTCGTAGCAAGTGGCTCCCGGCTGTGCAAATCGCTGGGTAATAACCCCCAGCATTTCCAGAATCATGGCATAACCCGGGACCGAACGATTAATCATGTCGGTGAAAACATGCGCGACGCGCTCGTCAAAGACAAAGCCCTGAATCTGTTCCAGCGGTGTCGCGTAAATCTGGTCTTGGCGGTCGCTCATGAGTATGCTCCTTGTCGGCGCGCATTGTACCCTCATGTCGTGGTCGCGCCAATCTGGACAATTGATCTGTCCAGTATCATTACTTGGGAAAGCAGATTCCAGTTTAGCCTCAGAAGCTAGGTGCCTTTCACTTCTTTTGCTAGACTACAGCGCTGGTCTTCGGTAGCAGTGATGACGGCGAAATGTCAACAGACGCTAGTCCGACACCAGATTCAAACAAAAAAATGTATTCCCAAGGGTAACCAAGAGTTCGCCATTGGTAAGCAATGACCGGTCATATCCTGATGAGTTGCCTGTTAAGTTACTAATAAGAGAATGTTCGATGTCCTATCACCGTATTGCCGATCTTCTGTCTGATAAAGTCTCCCCGGGAACCAATGTCGTGGTTAAAGGCTGGGTGCGTTCACGTCGCGACTCCAAAGCCGGAATGTCGTTTCTTCATGTGCATGATGGCTCTTGCTTTGATCCAATCCAGGCGGTTATTGCCAAAGATGTGCCTGGTTATGAGGGGACGATTCTGCATCTGACAACAGGCTGCTCAGTGGTGGTCGAAGGTACGCTGGTGGAATCTCCCGCCGAAGGGCAGGCTTGTGAGATTCAGGTAAGTTCAGTGTCGGTGTTGGGTTGGGTGGACGATCCCGAAACCTACCCTATCGCCAAAAAGCGTCATACAATGGAGTATCTCCGAGGTGTCGCCCACTTACGTCCAAGAACCAATGCGATCGGTGCTGTGACTCGTGTCCGGACCACACTGGCTCATGCCGTTCACAGCTATTTTTACCAGCAGGGTTTTCAATGGATTAACACCCCTATTCTTACCGCAAGTGATTGTGAAGGGGCGGGGGAGTTGTTCCGGGTCAGCACGTTGGATTTTGCTAATTTGCCCAAGGGGCCTGCGGGGGAAGTGGATTTTCAGCAGGACTTTTTCGGCAAGGAGACATTTCTGACGGTATCCGGCCAGTTGAATGTTGAGTCTTATTGCCTGGCTATGTCCAAGGTCTATACATTCGGGCCTACTTTCAGGGCGGAAAATTCCAATACCAGTCGCCATCTGGCGGAGTTTTGGATGATTGAACCTGAAATCGCCTTTGCTGATCTGAGCGCAGACGCTGATCTGGCTGAAGAATTTCTTAAGCACCTTTTTAAAGTCGTGCTGGATGAACGTGCTGACGATATGGCGTTTTTTGCCCAGCGTATCAATCCGGAAGTGGTGAGCCGGTTGGAGCAGATAGTTAACAAGGAGTTTGTGCGCATTGATTACACGGATGCCATCAAGATCCTCGAAAATTCAGGTCAGACCTTCGAGTATCCCGTCAGCTGGGGGCTGGACCTGCAATCTGAACACGAGCGCTATTTGGCCGAGAAGCACGTTGGCGCACCCGTCATAATTATGAATTACCCTAAAGATATTAAAGCCTTCTACATGCGTCTGAATGATGACGAGAATACAGTTGCTGCCATGGATGTTCTGGCGCCGGGTATTGGCGAAATTATAGGTGGCAGCCAGCGTGAGGAGCGTTTGGATGTACTGGACCGTCGTATGGCGGAAATAGGGCTGAAAGATGAGCTCTGGTGGTACCGCGACCTGCGTCGTTATGGCACCGTTCCGCATGCGGGCTTCGGTCTGGGCTTTGAACGATTGATTGCCTATGTGACCGGGATGGAAAACGTCAGGGATGTTATTCCTTTCCCACGTACGCCCAACAGCGCCAGTTTCTGATCAAAAGCCTTGATCAGATGTGACTCTGCCGCTATCTCATGCCTTTTACGCCGTTTCATATGGGGCCGGGAATCGCTGTCAAAGCGGTTCTGCAGAGCAGTTTCAGTCTGATGGTATTCGGTTGGACCCAGATTCTCATGGATATCCAGCCGCTTATCGTCATGATTACTGGGCTGGGGCATCTTCACGGATTTACCCACACCTACGTCGGGGCGATTATGATTGCTGTGGCTTCAGCAGCTACAGGGAAGTTTTTAGGTGAGTTTGGATTAAAGCTTCTGCAAATCAAAGAAAATGGGCAGATCAGTATCCCATGGTGGGTTTGTATAACCAGCGCTTTGATCGGCAGCTACAGCCATGTGCTGTTAGATAGCATCATGCATTCGGATGTGGAACCTTATTTCCCATTTTCATCTGCAAATGGTTTCCTGGGAATATTGTCGGTTAAGGCATTACACCAACTATGTCTATATTCAGGTCTGGTTGGCGGGGTGTTGTATTTCCTGATTCAGTATTACCGAAAGTGGAAATTATGATCCAGTGGTTAGGGTGAGTTTGACTTCCCTGGGTTATCCCCCTAGACTTCAGTTAGCTGTGTTTATGTACAGTGTTGTGGATGTCCAATATATCCGCCTGCGACAATAGATATATCGATAAATTAGATGCAGTCGGCAAGATGTCTGTTGACGATCAATATTTCTGAAAAGAATCCATTATGAGGTTATTAAGCTATGGGTGTTGGAGTACTTTATTATTCCGAGCGCGATTCTATGGAGGATATTATGGCTAACCCTGAGAGCCTGTTGTTTTCCTCTAAGAAAGAGGCAGATGAACGCGACAAAATGTTGGAGTATTCCGAAGCGGTACTTGAGTTTCTGCTGCGGGAAGTTCCTGATATGTCCGAAGAGTTAGCTGATCAGGTCGCAATCAAAATAGCTGAAAACCGTGATCTATTTGCGCGCGCAGCGAAAAATCCTGAAGTTCTCAATGCGCAAAGGGAAACAGAAGACGAATAGTCTTTTTCATTGATGCCTCCACCTATTGCTTTACCCATTTCCCCTGCCTGATATTCAGGTAGGGGTCCTGCCGTTTAACTATCTGCTACCTCTGATAGTCTTAAGAAAGCCGCAAAGTTTGGCTTAAATGCGGCTGCATTTCTTATAATCATATTGATCATTATTTTCACTCAGACTCGACTGAATGATGTCAGCTGCATGCTGGGCGCTTGGTAGCTTATAGCTTGACTCAGTCGTCAGTAAGTCTTGATGCGCAATCCCTGTTTGCCTGGTCGTGCTATCAGGTGAACCTGTCATCTGTGTTACCTTTGGAATTGGAGCCTTGGGTGCCTCTGCTTTTACCATTGACGTGAGTCGGTTTGTAAAAAATTCATTCAAAATGCTATTAGTAAAAATGCTTGTATTGTCTTGACCCGGTAGTGGCAAGGTATAGCCGGGTAGGGCGATAAAGGTTCCCAATAGCAATGGGGCGAAGGCAGCACATTTTGCCGTCATAGACCACGAGCGTTTTTTTCTCTGAATATTGGCAGCCTTGGTAGTTTGCAAGCCAAGGTGAGGATGAACGGGGGTGGTCCATATTTCGGTTTTACCCTCCACATCGTCCAGTGCTGGATTATATTTCGTGTAGGGTTTCCGAGGTTGCATAATTACTTTACGTCGAGATCTTCTCTGATATTCGGCGAGACTCCTTTGAGAGATCTGGCGGATCTTTGTGACGTCAGATAATCGGTCTCTGGCATTCTTGCACATCATACCGTTGATTAATGGTTGAAAGGCTTTAAGTTCATGGGAGAGTTTGGGCAGAGGTGAATTCACATGGTTCACCAATACGGATACTGACGAATCTCCGGAATAGGGAGCATGGCCGGTCAGCATTTCATGGAACATGACACCCAGGCTGTAGAAGTCTGACTTCTCGCTGACACATAGTCCTTGGGCCTGTTCAGGGCTCATGTATTTGGGGGTTCCGATGACAGCACCGACTACTGTCATTGAGGAGTCATCGGAAAGGGTTTTTACCACGCCAAAGTCTGCAATTGCCGGTGATCCGTCTTGGCGGAATAAAATGTTCTCCGGTTTGATATCGCGATGAACACATTTGTTCAGATGTGCAAACTGCAGGGCTTCTGCAATGGTATTGAGGTAAGACACCGCTTCTGCAGGTGCCATTCCTGCTTTAATTTTGGATTTGACATCACCATTAGGCAGATACTCCATGGTGATATAGGGAAGGTTGTCAATGACACCGACATCATAGACGGTAATTATGTTGGGGTGATTGAGTTTGGCGACTGTCCTGGCTTCCTTGTCAAAGCGTTCATAGAAACCGGAGTCTGAGGCAAAAAATCGCGACATGACTTTGATGGCGACCAGTCTTTCCAGGCGTAAATGTCTGGCAAGATATACCGTCGCCATACCGCCCTGGCCTAAAACTTGGAGTATTTCATACCCTGGAATGTTCAACATCCGTGTAAAATCCTTTAAACCGAGTAAGTCCTTTAAACATAGAAAGCCCTTTGCCTGGCAGCTGTCCCAAGCTGTCAGGTCGGCCATGCTATCCAAACAGTCCTGTGAGACAAAGGCGAAACTTCGGAAAGCTTTGTGAGACATTGTACATTGCCTCACCTTAACAATTGCCCCGCCTTAAAAACTGTACGTTGCCATACAATGAAAACAGGCCGTCACCATAATGAATCAGACGTTCTGTATCTATACGCCGATGCGAATCGTCCTAATGGTCTAGGGATGACGGCTTGGGTTGTGCTAAAGCCGTGCTAAAGCAGCACAGATTTCACTTCAGCTAATCCATTCACGCAGCCGGTTATATATTCTTGGGTCAGACAGCATTGCCACATGCCCTAGCTCATCAATAAGCTCCTTTTGTATTTTCGGCGCGCAAAGATTCATTGCCTGCGGAGGGCTTTCGCCCAAGGCGCTACTGACGGGGACCAGACCATCGCCCACCCAATTTTGTTTCATCGCATTTCTGAGTCTTGCAGCTATCAACAAGTGCCTGGTATGAGGTAGCAGAGGCTCCAGTTCAGTCCGCACATCTTTCTGCTGCATTTCACCATTCCGGGCATCTGCTTCCATGATGTAGCCATGCCTCAGGTCTTTTATACCCTGACTTCTAATGTTACCAAGTCGGGTGAAGGGCCTGGCGTATGGTGTGATACCTACTAGCGAGTTTACCAGGTTGCCAGACCGTTCTAATGGCGAACCTAGATGAGGGGAGCCAATATAAGCGGCGTGGGTCAGCCTGTTAGTCCAGCTTTGATTGTGCAGTTGGCTATAGCCGCAGGCGCTTCTGATGACCAATCCCCCCATGCTGTGCCCAATTAATATCAGGGGATGATTAAAGGGGAGCGACTTTTGTAATCGCTCTGCTAACAATTCGCCGTTTCGGTAGATGTTCAGGCCGGTGTTGTAGCGCAGCCAAAGTGTCTGGTAGCCACAACCTTCAAGATATTGAACAAATTCCCGGTGATGATTTGAATCCCAATCCATTTCGGAATGACAGAGCCCGTGCAGGAACAGTACATATCCTCTGGCGTGGTGATTGAACTCAACAGGCTGCGCGCTTAAATCCATTAACTGCATGGGTGTTGCCAGGCGGTTACCCCAGTGGTCCAGTTTATCACCAGCGATGCCATTTAGTGCTGATTGCAATCGACGCCAAAGCGGGTCATGCAGCTCAACATTGCCAAGGTCTACGGTGCCCACAAGCTTTGCCAACCAATCAAAACTGCTTGTGACTATGCGATAGGGCAAGGGAGCTTGAGTGTGGTGAATGTCTTTAGGCCAAGGCTTCAAACTAAGGCCTGGAGTCGAGGCTATGGTTGCATGCATTTCAGCTACCAGTCTGGCTATTTCGCCGGCGGAGCGGAGTCCCAAATGTGCGAGGGCCTGTGCTGGGGCAGCATATTGCAGCCAGTCTGGTAAATTGGCCGAGATTTCTTCTTCAGAATGGGCGCCCGGCATGAGATGCCTCCTGAGACCAGTGTGAATGAAGCCAAGCTAGCAGATTGGGGGTGGATCTACGAAATATTTCTATGGAAGTGCAATGAGTCTGTGAATTGACGCCCGAAAAGCCAGTGTCAGGGTTGCCAGCCAAAAGTCTTTCTATTTACTTTGCCGTTGGTCACCGTTACACCATCAAGGATTAACTGGCTTTGCTGACGTAGAAAAGATGCAGATCCAGGAGGAAAGGAAATCCGGCCCTGGCTGTTCAATACTCTAAACCAGGGAATGTCTGTGTCTTCCGGCAGTTGTCTGAGAGCATATCCGACATATCGGGATAAGCCCGGCAGGCCAGCCATCCTGGCGACATCCCCGTAGCTGCTGATCTTTCCGGGAGGGATTTGACTGACAACATACCAGATAGCCTGTAGTCGATCGATTGAGTCTGATTGCGTCATGTAAATGATGGCTTAGTTGGTTGACCGCCCCTCCCTGAAATACAAAGAGGACAAGGGCGGCGGAGTGTTTGTTTACTAGATTCTTAAAGCAGCATCAACTTCAATCACGCGGCCGGAAACGTAGTCGTTCTCAAGAATATAGGCCACTGTGTGGGCGATTTCATCGGGCTGCCCCATGCGACGCAAAGGGATCTGTTTGGTCATCATCTCAAGTGCCTCAGGCTTCATGGATGCAGTCATTTCGGTTTCAATAAATCCTGGTGCAACCGCCATGGCCCGAATTCCGTAACGGGAAAGCTCTTTGGCCCAGCTCACCATCATGGCAACGACGCCAGCCTTCGCTGCTGAATAGTTGGTCTGACCATAATTTCCCGCTCTGGAAATACTGGAGATGTTAATGATGCAGCCTTGGCGGCCTGTTTCAATCATCTGCGCAGCTGCCTCCCTTCCACATAGGAAGACCCCTGTCAGGTTAACATCAATCACTGCCTGCCATTGTTCAAGGCTGAGCTTTTTGACGACTTTACCGTCCTGAGCTTTCAGCAGTAACCCGTCACGGAGAATGCCGGCGTTATTGACCAGCGCATCCAGGTGACCAAAATCCTGGCTAATGGCAGCAAAAGTTGATTCGACCTGGTCTTCCTTTGCGACATTGCAGACATAGGCTTTTGCCTGCCCACCTGCTTCCTCGCAAAGTTTTACCGTTTCTGCGAGCTTATCCTCGATCAGGTCAATCAAAGCCAATTTGGCACCCTTGGCAGCCAGATAGAGTGCCATGGATTTCCCCAACCCTTGTCCGCCACCAGTAATGGCGATTACCGCATTATTCACTTGCATGATTTTCTTCCTGTAGTGAGGTTCTTGAAAGGCGTCAGGAACCGGTAATAAAGATTTCCGAGCGATAAATTATAAAAGCTGGGTTGATATTTCCACATTTGTAACCATTTTGTGTAATGTCCGGCAATAATATTTTTGCACGGTCTAATCAAATCGCCTTATTTTCTTCATCCTTAACACTGCCTTGGACCTGCATGTATAGCCGATTACCGTTTTTAATACCCTTTATAGCCATTTGCGAGATTTTCCTCATTATCAAGGTGGGAGGAGCCATAGGGTTTTGGGCAACGGTGGGGATTGTCGTATTGACGGGAATGACCGGTGTTTGGCTTTTAAGGCTGCAGGGGTTCAGCCTGATCAATCAGGTTCAGCAAAAACTGAATCGGGGGGAAATGCCTGCCAGTGAAATGATGGAAGGTGTTGCCTTGCTGATGGGCGGTGTAATGTTGATTACACCTGGTTTTATTACGGACATTTTAGGGCTGTTGCTTATACTGCCATTGAGCCGGAAGGTTCTTATCGGTTTTGTGCAGAAACGCTTGGCCGCCAGTTCACATATACAAACGACTACTTTCTTTCAACAAGGAAACTTTGGCGCTGGTACTGGTTATGGCGCTGCTGAACACCAAAATGACGCCTCTTCGGACGGAGGGCATCAGGTAATTGAAGGGGAATTTACCGAGGAAAAAGCCGAGTCCGACGAACCACCAAAAAAATATTAACTTTTTTGTACCAGGGGTGTTGAAATCGAAATTGCCACCCCCATCTAAGCTACCACAATTTATTGCTGCCAGGCTCGTATAGCAAAGGCTCCGAGCGTCAGCAGCAAGTCGTCAACCAAAAAATCGGCTAGTTAAAACTAACTGGGAGAAAAAACGAGATGAATATTCGTCCATTACACGATCGTATCGTTGTGCGTCGTAAGGAAGAAGAGACCAAAACTGCAGGTGGGATTGTTCTGCCCGGAAACGCAGCAGAAAAGCCTTCCCAAGGCGAGGTATTGGCTGTGGGCGAAGGCCGTGTCCTGGATAACGGTGACGTGCGTCCATTGGCGGTCAAAGTCGGTGACAAAGTGGTGTTCGGCCAATATTCCGGCAGCACTGTAAAGATTGACGGTGAAGAACTGTTGATTATGAGTGAAAGCGACGTTTTTGGTGTCCTGGAAGGCTAAGGCCCTGCACCAAACCCTATATTGATTGTCATCAACTCTAACGAACAGGATTAATAACTATGTCAGCTAAAGACGTAAAATTCGGTGATTCCGCGCGTAAGCGTATGGTTGAAGGTGTTAACGTACTGGCGGATGCGGTCAAGGTAACGCTGGGCCCTAAAGGTCGTAACGTTGTTCTGGACAAGTCTTTCGGTGCACCTACTGTCACTAAAGACGGTGTTTCCGTAGCCAAAGAAATCGAACTGAAAGACAAGTTCGAAAACATGGGTGCACAGATGGTGAAGGAAGTTGCGTCTCAGACCAACGACGAAGCCGGAGACGGCACCACTACTGCAACCGTACTGGCCCAGTCCATCCTGAACGAAGGCCTGAAAGCCGTTGCAGCAGGCATGAATCCTATGGATCTGAAGCGCGGTATCGACAAAGCCACTATCGCTGCTGTTGAGCAGATCAAGGGTATCTCCCGTCCGTGCGCCGACAGCAAGTCAATTGCCCAGGTAGGAACTATTTCAGCTAACAGCGATGAGCGTATCGGTGCTCTGATTGCAGAAGCGATGGAAAAAGTCGGTAAAGAAGGTGTTATTACCGTTGAAGAAGGTACCGGCCTGGAAGACGAGCTGGATGTGGTTGAAGGTATGCAGTTCGACCGTGGTTACCTGTCTCCATACTTCATCAACAACCAGGACAACATGAGCGCAGAACTGGAAGATCCTTTCATCCTGCTGGTTGACAAGAAAATCTCCAACATCCGCGAAATGCTGCCAGTTTTGGAATCTGTCGCTAAGGCCTCCAAGCCTTTGCTGGTGATCTCAGAAGATCTGGAAGGCGAAGCACTGGCCACTCTGGTCGTTAACAACATGCGCGGTATCGTGAAAGTAGCTGCGGTTAAAGCACCTGGTTTTGGCGACCGTCGTAAAGAAATGCTGCAGGATATCGCTATCCTGAGCGGTGGTACTGTGATTTCCGAGGAAGTTGGCCTGACACTTGAGAATGCCACTCTGGACGATCTGGGTACTGCTAAGCGTGTCGTTGTGACTAAAGAAAATACCATCGTTATTGACGGCGCTGGTGCTAAAGGCGATATCGAAGCGCGCGTTGCTCAGGTTCGTCGTCAAATTGAAGACACTTCTTCTGACTACGACCGTGAGAAACTGCAAGAGCGTGTAGCTAAACTGGCTGGCGGCGTTGCCGTAATCAAAGTTGGTGCTGCCTCTGAAGTGGAAATGAAAGAGAAGAAAGCACGTGTTGAAGATGCTCTGCATTCTACTCGCGCTGCTGTAGAAGAAGGCGTTGTACCTGGCGGTGGTGTTGCACTGGTTCGTGCTCTGCAGGCTATTGCTGACCTGAAAGGTGATAATGCTGACCAGAACGTAGGTATCAATTTACTGCGCCGTGCGATGGAAGCTCCTTTGCGTCAAATCGTTGCTAACGCTGGTGGCGAGCCATCAGTCGTTGTCGATAAAGTGAAGCAGGGCGAAGGTGCTTTCGGCTACAACGCTGGTTCTGAAGAATATGGTGATATGCTGGAAATGGGCATCCTTGACCCAGCTAAAGTAACTCGTACTGCTCTACAATCTGCAGCCTCAGTTGCGGGTCTGATGATTACTACTGAGTGTATGATCACTGATCAGCCCGAAGACAAGTCAGCTCCTGCAATGCCAGACATGGGCGGCATGGGCGGCATGGGCGGAATGATGTAATTTCTCCCGCATTAAGAAGACCCCGGATTTATCCGGGGTTTTTTTTGTCCTGACTTTGTCTGCCGCCTCTACATTAATTTGTGCTCTGAATGTGCTAGGCTTTTCCCTGCAAGTTATTGGTTTATTGAGATATACTCCTCACGGCGCTTCTATTAACGATAGTTAACGACCAAACCGGCTTTGTGACTTGCTAATGTAAGACTAATTGATTAGAAAGTTCGTCTACTAAACAGTGGTGATGGCGAAACGTCAACAGACCCTAGATAAGGCTGTATAAGATTTGAGTTGTTGTGTGATTACATATATGTGTTCTGGTAGGGCAGGTAATTGCCCTGATAGGGCTGGTGGTGATTAAAAAAACGATAGCGCTCTTTCTGGTTGCCACCCTGAGTTACCTGTTTGCCTTGATAGTGTATATGCCGGTCAGTTTCGCTTGGCAAAATGTACAGAATTGGTTGCCTCGAAATGAGCTGCCGATGCGAATTCAGCAGACTAATGGCACTCTCTGGTTAGGCGAGGCCTTGTTGCAAAGCCGATTTTTGTCGGGCGTGCTTTCCTGGGATTTAGATCCACTAAACTTCATCAATAATGATTCGCTTATTAAGCTGAATTTCCGCTCAGACAAAGTCTCACTGGAGACTCATGGGCGGCTGAGCAGTTCAGATCTCATTAGCGTTGAAGGTGAACTAAAAATGGATCTTGCTGCAATTAATCCTATGCTGAAACAACACCGTCTTGATTTAAGCGGAGTTTTAAATGTTCGACAGCTTGAGGCATTGATTGACTCGGGTAATGGGCAGCCCCGCGAAATACATGGACAGGCTAAATGGGATGGAGGCACAGTCAGCTATCCCTTGGGCCGTCAGGTTCAGACGACAGTGATGCCGCCGCTTATTGGGAGGTTTGCCCAGGCCGGTGAGAATATTACCTTGGACGTCAGTGAGGAAGCCAGTGGTCTGCTGGTGATGCAGGCCCAGCTGACACCAGAGGGAGTGGTTAACATCCAAATTAGGAAGCGATTGCTGGATCTGGCGGGAGCCCCATGGAGTGGCAGCTCGGAGCCCGATGATATTGTGTTTAAGATTCAGCAGAAAGTGATATAGACCATGCAGGCTTCGACTATATCCAAAATAGCTTGGTGGGTTTCGTTATTGCTTGTGAGTATTGTGGCCTGGCAAGGGGCACAGCTGACCTGGCTGATATGGGAAGGCGCCCCTACAATAATTGTCTATAAGAATGGCGCAGGCGGACCTGCGGGTAGAGGAGCAGAGCAGGCGGCAAAACCTGGCAATTATGTATCATGGAACCTCTTCGGCAAACCAGAACAAAAGCAGGTAGAGCGCCAGAGCCTGCAACAGGTGGATGCGCCCGAGACCAAGCTTCGCCTGGAATTGTATGGGGTTGTTGTTGCGCCTGCGGAGAGTCAGTCAGGTGCTATTATTGCCGAGCGCGGAAAATCGGCAGAGTATTACCGGTTGGAAGATGATTTGCCCGGGAATGCGAAGTTGGCCGCGGTCTATCAAGACCATATTTTATTGAGTCGCGCAGGTGCATTGGAAAAACTGACATTTGATGAGGGTGTTGGTGTCAGCACACAAATTGAACAGATTGAACGCCTGGCTTCATCAACACCGGTAGACTCGCCGGAAGAATTTATGAATGTCGCCCAGCAAAGGCTGGAAGATGACCCTCGAGCGGCTCTGGCGTCTGTCGGACTATCACCTTCAGGTGACGAAGATGGTCCGTCAGGGTATGTCTTTAACGGCGCCAACCCGATGCTTGCAGCGATGAGTATGCAGAAAGGCGATGTGATACGATCCGTGAACGGTCATGTTTTAGGTAATATTGAAGAAGATAAACAAAAGCTTCAAGAACTCTACGAAAGTGGAATGCTTGAGGTGGAGATTGAACGGGACGGTGCAACTTTTACCATAAACTACCCGTTGCGCTAACGTGATTTCAGGTTTGATGTGGATACCAAAAAACGAATAACTATGGATATGAAAACGATAAGAACTTCTGCTTTAGCTTTGCTGTTGTCCTTTTTCCTCCTGGGAGGTGCCTGGGCTGAGGAGCAAACCTGGAAGGTCAACCTTAAGGATGCTGATATCCGGGCGTTTATTACCCAGATAGCAGATATCACGGGGTATAGCTTTGTTGTAGATCCAAGGGTAAAGGGTAAGGTTACCGTTATATCCAATGCCCCCATGTCTCAGGATGAAATCTATGAGATGTTTTTATCAGTATTGAATGTGCACGGTTTTGCGGCCATCCCCTCTGAAGGGGTTATCAAAATAGTGCAGCAGAACGAAGCCAAGCAGACTGCTGAGAACCTTAAGATCTTTACTAAGGTCCCCAAAGAACAGCTGGTGACTCGGGTTATTCAGGTAAAGAATGCTAATGCTCTTGAGCTTGTTCCCATACTTCGTCCGATGGTCGCTAAATATGGGCATCTGGCAGGTGTGGCAGCGGCCAATGCGTTAATTATCAGTGACCATGTCAACAATATTCAGCGTATCGAAAGGATTGTGGGAGAGTTGGACAGCCCTTCCAACTACGAGCTTGAAGTGGTTCAGTTGCAGGAAGCCTGGGTTGGTGACATGGTCAAGTTGCTCGAAGAGCTGGCCCCTGCGGAGCTGGGTAAAGGGCCTGCTAAAACAGCCAATAAATTCAGTGTAGTGGCTGATGAGAGAAGCAATCGATTAATTCTCAAGGGAGATGAAAACTTTCGCGACAAGATGCGCGATCTGATTTCCAAATTGGACCAACCGGCGGCTCTTTCCGGTACAACCAAAGTGATTAATCTGCGACACGCGGATGCAGAGAAATTGGCAGAATTGTTGAAGGGGATTATGGGAGATATTGCCCCTGCCAAAGGCGCTGAAGGGACTTCTGCACCAGGGTCAGGAAAAGTCAGTATCTTTCCTGATGAAGGTTTGAATGCTCTCGTTGTCAGAGCTGAACCCTCAATGATGAAAGAAATTGAAGCTATTATTGAGCAGTTGGATATACGTCGGGCACAGGTATTGATCGAAGCTGCGATTGTGGAGATCAGCGATGGTCTGAGTCGTCAGTTAGGCGTTCAGCTTGCTGCGGGCGACATTTCTGGAAAATCTGGTCCTGTGGGGCTTTCCAACTTCACCAACGTTGGTATCTCAGCATCAGCGGTGCTCAGTGCTATCGCCAGTCAAAGCAAAGAGCTGTCCTTAGGCGGTGACATTGCAGCCATTGGTATTGGCGAGCAGAGTTCTGACGGCGCCAACTGGGCGGCATTGATTCAGGCTTTGGCCACCAGTGGTCAGGCAAACCTATTATCCACTCCTTCCATTATCACCATGGATAATCAGCAGTCCGAAATCATCGTGGGTCAGAATGTGCCCTTCCGGACTGGTGAAACCGCCACCGGAACTGACGGCACTACTAATCCGTTTACCACAATAGAGCGACAGGATGTGGGTTTGACATTGCGAGTTACCCCATCCATCAGCGATGGTGATCTGGTGCGCCTGGAAATTGAGCAGGAGTCTTCTTCAATTGCACCGTCGAATGAGAATGCCTCGGATTTAATTACTAATAAGCGTCAGATCAAAACGTCAGTGCTGGCGGATAATGCTGAGACCATCGTGTTGGGTGGTCTGATTAGTGAGAATTACAGAACAAGTGAAGCCAAGGTGCCTTTGCTGGGCGATATTCCCGTACTGGGCTTTTTGTTTCGCAGTACTTCCCGCAGTAAGGATAAGCAAAACCTTCTGGTAATTCTGAAGCCGACTATTTTGAGGAACAAAGAGCAGGCCCACGAAGTTAGTCAGGATAAGTACAATGCGCTTTGGGAGTTAAACCTGGGCATTAAAACCAATATTGAAGGTGAAGATTACGGCGCCGAAATGGTGAAGCCGGATATCAATGAGCTTTACAAGAGTAATAAGCTTGAGCAGTAAAGTTTGTCTTTAATCTGACAGAGTGGCGGGGTCTTCTTGTGATTCTGCTGTTCTCTTAAATTAAAACTTCTGTTCTTAAATAAAAAAGGTGGCATTGCCACCTTTTTTTATGCCTGCTCCTTGGTCCGCATCTGACCATTCATAACATTATTGCCTGTGGCTAGCCGGGAATAACCGGTGGCATCGGGCAGTCCAGCAATTCTATTACCAACCGCAGCAATTGATATTCTCTGGCAGAAACTTCCTGATCATATAGGACACAATCGGCACAGGCATCAATAACGCTGGGCTTCAGCAGGGGATTGAGCAGACTGAGTTGATTGATTGCCAGTTCCAGGGCGGCCGCACTGACTGCGTTTTTATAATCTAGCTGAGTCAGCGGCAGGTGTAGTTTGCTTACTTCGGCAAATAGTGATTCTGCTCCCCGGGTCGTCCGACCATCAGTGCTTTTTGCTCCTAGTTGAGCAAACATTGAGAGCAGTAGAGAAATCTGGTTACGTGCTTCGTCCATCTTGTTGATTGACGCAGTCATTTTTCTTGGTAACAAATGCCGGGCAGCAAAACTTAGCAGTACGAATTCGTTAAATGTGGTTTTCTGGTCAGCGGCAACCAAAGCCTTCAGATTATGAATAATGCTGGAACGTCGATTGACATCAAAGTCCTTCAAACAGGCAACCACCACTTCCAGAAGGGGCATGAAGTCGCTGGTTTTGAGCTTGTTAAGTTTGGTTTGACATTCGGCCAGGTCAGGATGGTCGCTTGTAATCGTCTGTCCTGTGCTTATTTTCAATTGAGTTTCGGTAGCGGCAACCAGGCCGGTTTCTCTCAGCACCAGGGCATAAAGGATAAGTTCACAAAACTCGGGATTGTTTAAGCTCTCTAAAAACAGTTGGCGTATTCTGGACAGAGCTGTAGCAGCCCATTGCTGGCTTTCAGGCGACATAGTGCCAGCAAGATTGGCGAATGACTTTGTTTGAAGGGGCGTTGCTGTTGTTGCTTCTGTGACGTGAATAGCACCAGAACTTCCATCTTGCTTCAAGGCACTGGAAGTTGTATCCGAAGGAGCGAACTGACTTATACCGTTTTCTGCAGTAAGCTCCTGATCAGGGGCTGTCCGCTGAGTAATTTTTTGAGCATTAAATCGCGCTCTGAGTCGGCTAAGCAGCTTAGGATCAATCGATTTCAGGCGTTCCTCAATTGGTGGGTGTGAGGCAAACCATTGTTGCAATTTCAGGGACTCGCCAAAGCACATATGATTGACATCCTGTGCCTTGGCCGTACTGGTTAGGTATGAATGCTCCTTATGATAACCAATCTTGAACAATGCATTTCCAATACCATCAGGGTTGCGTGTAAATTGTACTGCTGAGGAATCTGCGAGTAGCTCTCTTTGACGAGAAATGGCGGCTTGTATAAGACGCCCAAAAAACAAACCCGTATAGCCTACGATGTAGAGCGCAGTGCCGGCACCCAGTGCGATGATGGTTCCTCTGGAATCCCGGCTACGCCGAAAATAGGAGCGATTGAGCGCGCTCCTGCATATAAACCCACCCAAAGCGCCAATCAGCAGTATGCCTGCAAGAATTGAAACCAGCTGTATATTGAGCCGGGTGTCGGCATTGTGGATATGGCTAAACTCGTGGGCAATAACACCTTGTAGTTCATCCCTGGACAATTGCTCCAGTGCTCCCTGGCTTACTGTGAGAGTCATGTCTTCCAATGCATATCCTGCCACAAAGGCATTGATACCTTTTTCGTTATGAAGGATAAATGCGGTCGGCATGGGGACACCTGAGGCAATACTCATCTCCTCGATGAGATTGAGTAACATGCGTTCCTGAGGCAGGCGAGTGTTGCTCGCCACTGGGCTTGCTCCCAAAAGAATGGCCAGACTTTTACCACCTTGGCTGAGCTGGTTTAGGCGCCATGCGGTTCCGCCGCCAACGATTACTATGATGCCCCCGCTGATGTACCAGAAAGGCTCGCTAAACCAATCTCGTAATGGGTAGGCAGGGTAGGCATAGCCTTTCACAACTGCAAATGCTATCAGGTTTAGAATGGCAATCATGGAAACGATTGCCAGGAAAAAATAGAGGAGAAGGCGCAATGTGGCTCTGTGGGCCTGCGCCTGCTTTTCAAAGAAATTCATCAGAACTGCCGGGCATTAGCCAAAGTTCACCTTGACAGCCTGTTTAACCTCAGCTGAGTCCACTTCAAACAGTTCGGTTTCTTTAAAACCAAAAAAACCGGCAATGAAGTTGTTGGGAAACTGCTCGCGATAAGTGTGGTAGTACATAACAGCATCATTATAAGCTTGCCGGGAAAATCCAACTTTATTCTCAGTGCTGGTAAGTTCTTCCATCAATTGCTGCATGGTTTGACTGGCTTTGATATCCGGATAGTTTTCAGATACTGCATAGAAATTTGCCAGTGCCTTATTCAGCAGTCCTTCTGCCTGTGATAACTGCTTTATTTTGCCTCCGTCATCGGGTTGGCTGGCGGCGTCTTTGGTGGCTGCTACGGCTTGATTGCGTGCCTGCATCACTTTCTCAAGAGTTTCTCTTTCATGCTTCATAAACGCCTTTGCCGACTCCACCAGGTTAGGAATCAGATCATGGCGGCGTTGTAGCTGAACATCTATTTGTGAAAAAGCGTTTTTAAAGCGATTTTTCAGTGTCACGAGCTTGTTATAAATCGCGATCAGGTAAATGACCAGAATGGCAATCACTGCCAGGCCAACCATAGTTGAGATGCTCATTGAGTCACTCCTTGTAATTAATCGTCACCGTTCACAGGAACGGTAGTAACTGGTGAATTGATTTTTCTACCAATGACGTCGCTCAGATTCAGGAGGCCTGGGCGGCGCTGGCAACTGTCAGGCAGTATTCAAAGAACTCGTCAGATGGGAGAGGGCGGCTATAGTAATAACCCTGTACCAGATTACAGCCGTCACTTTTCAGGTATTGTTCCTGTTGTTCAGTTTCAACACCCTCAGCAATAACTTCTAACCCTAGACTATGACCCAACTGAATAATGGCATGCACGATCTGTGTATCATCTTCGTCCTGCATCAGGTCTCTTACAAATTGCTTATCAATTTTAATTTTGTAGATAGGCAACTGTTTTAAATAGCTTAATGATGAATAGCCTGTACCGAAGTCGTCCACTGCGCATTTGACGCCATAGTCCTTGAGTTGTTTCAAGGTGGTAACGGCATCGCCAAGGTTTTCCATGAAACTGGTTTCGGTGATCTCAAGTTCTATGCTGTCAGTGGTGAGTTGGTGTGCTTCCAGAATCGCTAATACCTTGGACAAAAATGTCTTCTGCCGCAATTGGTGGGCAGACAGATTTACCGCCACTTTAATGTCGAGGCCATTGTCCTGCCATTCTCGGATTTGACGACAAGTTTCATTCAGTACCCACTCTCCGATTTCAACAATAGATTCATTGCCTTCTGCCAGAGGGATAAACTGATCTGGCGGTACCAGGCCTTTTTCCGGATGCTGCCAGCGAATCAGAGCTTCTGCAGCTACTACCTGGCCGTTAGTCAATTCGTGCTGAGGCTGATAAACCAAAAAAAACTGTTGTTCCTGTATTGCGCGAGCCAGGTCTTTTTCCAACTTTTTACGATCGCGAATTTCGCTGTCCAGGCTGGCGACATAAAATTGGAAGTGGTTCTGAGACTGGGATTTAGCCAGCATCATGGTCTGCTCGGCCTTTTGCATAATGCGCTCAGCATCCCTGGCATCCTCGGGGTAGAGCGTTATACCGATGGTGGAGGACGTGGGTACCAGATGACCTTCTATTTCGAACGGTCTGCTTAGTTCATGCAATAGTGTTTCAGCAAAGCTGGCCACTCGGTAAGTGCTTGTGACGTTGAAGAGTATCAGTGCGAACTGATCGCCTCCGAGACGACAGACTGTGTGCACGCCTTCTCTTTGAGACAGCAATCTTTCAGCGTAGGCCTGCAGAAATTTGTCGCCTTGTAAGTAACCTGTCTGTTCATTGATTGATTTGAAATCATCGATGCCGATACAAAATATTGCTAGTTTCTGACTGCTTGATTCAGCCTCTTCAATGGCGGAGGAAACATAGTTGGTAAATAAAAAGCGATTAGGTAGGCCGGTTAGTGAGTCGTATTGTGAAAGTTTAAGTATGCGGGCTTCTGCAGCGTGGCGTTCTTTTTGGTGGTCTTCAATGGATTTCAGGAGTGAGTTTGCGGATCTTACCCAGAGTCCAAGTTCGTCCTTTTCATGGCGGTCTGGCGTTGGGATGGATTGCAGACCGGGCTCTGCAGGGTCAATCCGGAGTAGGGCAGAAATGATATTTTTTAACGGCTTGGTAAGTAGATAGTGATAAACAAGATAAAGCACTATTGCCAAAACAAAGGCGCGCAGCAGACCCGTCACAAATATGGATATGGAGCGTTCCAAAAAGAGCTGTGAAGCGTAAGCGGTATCCAGAATTACAAGCAGGTCACCATAATAGGTAGGCTGTGGCGTTGGCCTGTAGAGGGAGATCTTGTATTCGCGCTCCTTGCCAAAAATAAAGTCACTGAACCAGCGATAATCAGTTTGTAGCAAAGGTTTGGACTTTTCTGCCAGGGTCAACTGGTTTGGGTGCGAAATGCTGCCGTATCTTACCGAGCGTTTTTCAAAAAGGCCCTCTAAAACCTGAGCCGCCAAGTCTGGATCTATGTTGTAGACCGCCTGTGTTGCGGGATCCCTGACCACAGCCAGCATCTGCCGGGCATCATCATTCATCTCATCAGAGGCGCGAACTGCTTCAAATATGATCTGTCCGGCACTCAGTACAACACCAACAACCAAGGCGGTAATCAAAACCCGATTCATTAGTTGTGCCGACAGACTTTGGTGCCAGGGTAGTTGGGGCGACTTTTCCATGTGTAATTAGACTTAGGCAAAAGCTCCAGATTAGCGGTAGGAAATTCTTCAGCCCAAACCGCAACTTAATTAACTAAGTGTAGTGATAGGATGCAGAAACCCCAAATAATTCTGGGCTTCCCTGCGTTAACCAAGATGTCCGGAATAGGACTTTGGGTTAATTGTTGGTGGAAAAGCTGGTTTAGGGCTTTCCATGCTAAAGCAGGCGTTTTTTTGAACTTAAATCCGCCTAAAAAAAAGCCAGAGCATTCGCTCTGGCTGGGCTTGAATACCGTAGGGTATATTAGGCCATATTCTGTGCGACGAAGTCCCAGTTAACCAGGTTCCAAAATGCGTCCATGTAGGCTGGACGAGCATTACGGTAATCGATGTAGTAGGCGTGTTCCCACAAGTCAACAGTCAACAGGGCAGTTTTGCCGTCAGTCATAGGAGTGCCGGCATTGCTGGTATTCACAATTTCCAGTGCGCCACCAGCGTTTTTGACCAGCCAGGTCCAGCTGGAGCCAAAGTTGTTGATAGCCCTATCAGTAAATTGCTTTTTAAACTCATCAAAAGAGCCAAAGGCACCATTGATGGCATCAGCCACTGCACCTGTTGGAGTGCCGCCGCCGTTCGGGCTCAGGCAGTGCCAGTAGAAAGTGTGGTTCCAGATTTGGGCTGCATTGTTGAAAACAGGACCGCTGGACGATTTGATGATTTCTTCCAGGCTTTTGCCTTCAAACTCGGTTCCTGGAACCAGGCCGTTCAATTTGTCTACGTAGGTTTTATGGTGCTTTCCGTAGTGGAATTCCAGCGTTTCTTCTGAAATGTGGGGTGCCAGTGCACTTTTGGCGTAAGGGAGTTCTGGAAGTTCAAAAGCCATGGTGTTCTCCGTTTTTGAATGGTTTGATCCCAGCCCAATCAGTCAGACTTCATGAGCCGACATTGAGCAATGCTCTTTGCGGTATATCGTGGTGCCAGAAAGGCGCCTGATTCTGCAAGACCGATAAATTCAACTCGCCGGATATAGTCAATCAGCTCAGTGTTGTGAATTATAGCGGTGCCAGCGATTTGGGTTTAAATAGTGAAGCCAAAATCATATCACGAGGTGATAATGGGGACTATCCCGGAAAATTCAAAGTTTTCAATAACCTTTATTAATAAAAGGTATCATTGGGTGGTTGGCCCAGTTATTTAGGTTACAGGATTGAAAGTCGGTTTATAAACCGACTTTCAATCCTGTAGCTGTTACTTGTTGTCCTAAATCCAATCTACCCTTGGGGTGGTTTACTCTGCCTTCCAGTTAAAAGGCGCGTGTTCAGGAACCTTGTGTAATGTTTCTGATACTTTGCGTTGAAGGCTCTGATAGTCGTCGGCATTAATATTAATGTGGCCAACTTTGCGTCCGGGTCGCTCTGCCTTTCCGTAAAGATGCAGGTGAGTGTCTTTATGGGTCAAGATGTCGCAGGCAGCAACTGTGCGACCAATCAAATTAATCATGGCGCTGACACGATCAGCTTTAGTTTCTCCCAGGGGGAGACCGAGAATCGCACGCAGGTGATTCTCAAACTGTCCCGTGTGGGCGCCGTCCATTGACCAGTGCCCTGAATTGTGAACCCTGGGCGCCATCTCGTTGGCGAGCAGACCGTTAGGTGTCTCGAACAATTCAAGTGCCAGAACTCCAACGTAGTCAAGGTGGTCCATTAGTTTATGGATGTAGTCGGTGGCAGTGTCCTGGACAGTCTCGGTAACCTTGGGTGCAGGTGCAATGGTGTAACGAAGAATGCCTTCGTGGTGAATATTTTCTACCAATGGATAGGCAACGAATTCACCTTTACTATTACGTGCTGCGATCAGTGAAACTTCACGAGTGAAGTTGACGAAGGATTCTACGATCAGTCTTTTATGACCAATGGATTGCCATGCTGATGCAGCGTCCTGCGGGCTTTTCAAGACTGCTTGCCCTTTACCGTCATAACCTTCTGTAATGGATTTTGCGACCACTGGCGTGCCCAGCTCTCTAGCTGCCTGTTCCAGTTCTTGGGCATTGCTGACGATTCTATACTGGGGGGTCGGGATGCCGAGATCATTAAACAGGTCTTTTTCCAAGGCCCTGTTCTGACACACCCTCAACGCTTCCACACCTGGATAGAGAGGTTTTTTGGCCGCTATGTTACGGGCAAGGTCCAAAGGTAAGTGTTCAAACTCGTAGGTCACTACGTCGACAGAATCAAGAAACCTATCCAGCTCAGCCTGCGTATTGCCTGGATCAGAAAAAATTTCACCTATTCCTGCGGAAGGTGACCCTGAGGTGTCATATAGCGAAAATTCCAGCCCCAGCGGCAGGCCTGCAAGTGCCATCATTCTGCCAAGCTGGCCTGCTCCCAAAATACCAACCTTAGTCATTGCGGATGTCTTCGCTATCTGGCCGGAGTTCAAAACGGAATTCTGGTCGGAGGTCATAGAATGCTCGGATCTGGCTGGCTCAGAACCTTTTCGGTCTGTTCATGACGAAACTTTTTAATGGCATCTCTGACAGCAAGATCTGTTGTTCCGATGATTTGTGCAGCCAACAATCCAGCATTGGCTGCGCCAGCGGTTCCTATTGCGAGAGTTCCAACGGCAATACCAGCAGGCATTTGTACAATAGAGAGCAGGGAGTCCAATCCTTTTAAGGCTTTGGACTGCACAGGTACGCCTAGTACCGGCAGAGCAGTCTGTGAGGCAGCCATTCCCGGCAGATGAGCAGCGCCACCTGCGCCGGCAATAATAACCTTGAGGCCGCGGCCTTCAGCGCTTTTAGCGTAATCAAAGAGCTTATCCGGTGTGCGATGAGCAGACACAACCTGGGTTTCATAGGCGACACCTAACTTATCAAGCATCTGTGCGGCGTGCTCCATGGTGGGCCAGTCTGATGTTGACCCCATAATAATCCCAACTAATGGCTGCATGATTTCTCCTCAATCGATGCCAGCGGCGACCAGAATTAGTTTTGTCTATCCATCTATATTTGTCTATCGAACGATAGATGGATAGCAAGAACTGCCATTCTGCCTTTCAGGCACTTATAAGTAAGCTGAAAAATGAGGCGCATAGTTTAGTGAGTCGTCATGAGTGATGCAAACCTCTATATTGGGTGGCTCCAGCCTAATATAGGTTAAGAGATTTGCCATCAATAAAAAGGGTCGTTGTTAGTTTGGTAAGTTCGGGGTCTGTTGAAACTGCAGGCAAACGGATTCATCCTGCAGATAGTCAGTGTTTGACTTTATCTTGTTGTTGAAAATCGGAATAATGTTCAAAAATTCAATTTGTTATTGGTTTGGCAGGTTTTCAGATCTAGCTTAACCGGAGAGAAAGACTTTATGGATACCATTAAGCCGGAAAAAGATGAAGTAGACCGGTTCAGATCTCAGCGAGGGGATGCAAGTGCCCAAAAAGATCATGATGCTACAACTAAAAGAACTAATGTAACCAGGACGGATAAAGTGACGCCTTCCAGTTCTGTCAGTCTCACACGAGGTGCTCAACTAGCGCTGGTCTTTGTGTTTGTGATGGTTTTGCTGGTGGCGGGCTTTGGGTTTTGGCAGGTGAGTTCACAGCAGGATACGATCCAGACAATGGAACAGCAATTGGATCAGGCCCGTCTATATATATCCCAGAGCAAGTTGATTACGGCCAGACTGGAAGGACAGATAAACCAGACTGACGCGACCATGGCTCAAAGTGGTAACGAATTAGCCCGGGAGTTGAAGTTTCTTGATTCGGAAGTACGCAAATTATGGGATGTTACCAACAAGCGCAATAAGCAATGGATTCAGGATAACCAGCAAGCTATCGAAACTCTGCAGACAAGTCTCAAAGCAAACGCTGACAGAACTCAAGGATTAGCAGGTGAGGTTGCAGGTTTGGTTGCTCGGGACGAGTCCCTCAATCAGATTGTGTCAAATCAGGAAAAGGCTTTTGTGGAATTCAAAGCTGCTAATGCTGAACAATTGCTGGGATTGAGCAGCTCGGCAACAGAACTGCAAACCAAACTTGGCTTAATGCAGAATCAAACTGAAGAGCGACTAAAGGCATTGGGGAATTCCATTGCTGCTCAAACTCAACTATCTGCCAAGCTTGAACGTGAACTTGCTAAAGTGCAGCAGCTCGGTCAGGAACAAAGAATTAAGGAGTTGGAGAGTACATTGGGATCGTTAGACAAAACCCGTAATCAACTGGTTCAACGTTTTGTCGAACTTGATGGTCGCTACAACGAGCTTGCATTGGAAGTTAAGGCGCTTCAGTCACAATAGGCTTCTGCCGGTGCTTAATAACAGATCCTGGTATTAGAGTTAGTCATCTTCGAAAATTGAGTTTTCCAATATTGTTGTGGCACGATCAAAATAATGGTGCCGCAACAATATTTTGATCGTGCCGCAACAAAAACTGACAGCTCAGGGTCTGGGTATTGTGTTATAGACCTGGTTGTCAAAGTTTGGTGGCCGAAAGTCAGGAATGATGTGAATTTCAGTAAGTTGGCCAAACAAGATTGTAGCTGCGAGCGATGTTTCCAGGCGCGCAATCTTGTTGGGGTCGTATAAACCCGCATCTTGATCCGCTCGTTCCGCCTGCACGTTTTGATTGTATGCAGGCCCACCTGCGGCAGGTGGGGTAAATAAGCCTGTAATGAATATTTCGGACATTTCTGGATTATTCATTATGGCCAGAGTAATTGATTCCATTGTAGTTTTATTTGCTGCTTCCTCTTCGGGAATAAAACTTATAAAAGCTTCCGAAAAGGTAATGTCAACGGCGTTACCGTCATCCAGCAGCAATTCCAGCGTGGCTTCAGCCTGATAAGCCTCCTCATTAGAGGCTGCCTCTGTAGCTGTTTCAGCCCACCCACCGGAAGCCGCCAGACAAAATGTAGCCAGCGCTAAGGCGTGCTTTATGGATTTGACTAAATCAGTTGTGTCGTGTTCGGCTTTTATTAAAAGTGTCATAGACACCTCCAGTAAGACTTCCCAGTCTTCGCCCTTGTCTGCTACGGCGCAGGCGACTTTTTTAGTTGAGGTCTATTTTTATAGTTAAGGTCTATTTTTATATTTAAGGTGTTGGAGAAACACTTACTTCAGGATTGTCTGGAATGGACAAACCCCTATAAGCGAAAGACCTGCCTTTTTGTTATACGAATCAGTTTATCAACCTTTGTAGAGAATTCAGTGATCCAATTATTAGTTTTTGGCCGATTATTAGTCGTAAAAGATATAAGTGTGGTCATCTCCAACATAAATTAGTACAGGCTATACTAGGGTCTGATTGGATGAGCCTCGCACTGTATTTTTCAAAATTGTGATTTAACAACCTATAGCAATGAGAATGCTTTAAAGGAAACCGAAATCCTTAGTTTTCAGGTTTGTATGTAACAAAAATGACCCGATGCATTTGGTTGAATAATAATCTCAACAGAAATGGAGTTTAGGAGGAATCATGGGGTTGCAAGATGCCATTGGTCAGCAGTTGAATTTAAAAGGCGGTTTCATCGTTGATGTAAAGCGTGTCTATGCCAGGGCTTATGCGAAAGCCCTGGCTATAAGTGCGGGCGTGCTTACGGAAACTGCTGCCTTCGAGGCCAAAGTTGATCATAAGGTGAGGGACTTTACCGGTGCTCATTTGCAAAAGGCACACAAGGTGCTGGATGAACTCAATCGCAAGTTAGCTGAGCAGGCGATACCAGAGAGTCGACGTGGTGAGCTTGTTACCAAAAGGCTTGCTGAAAAAGCGGCAGTAGCTGCCAATGTCCAGCCAGGGACACCAAAGTCCCGAATGGTCACCAGGAAAAAACCAGGAATTAAGCACCCTGCGTAACACAAGAAGGCCTCAGTCACGCAGTTGGTGTCTGGACGGTAAGGCCGACAATTGTTGGCCCGATAGTGTGTAGTTATTAAGGTGTTGCTATTCA
Organism: Hahella sp.; assembly: GCA_050299855.1. Taxonomy (GTDB): domain Bacteria; phylum Pseudomonadota; class Gammaproteobacteria; order Pseudomonadales; family Oleiphilaceae; genus Hahella. The sequence goes on along the minus strand of JBNKWQ010000034.1, from coordinate 31,566 downwards.
AAACAGGGAGTTATTAAACAAGAAAAAATGTTCTTGTTTACCAGAAAAAATTGAACTCAGTGTTTGACAGCATCTGATAAATCATTACAATGCGCATCTCCATTTGAGACGCACGTGGGTGGTTAGCTCAGCTGGGAGAGCATCGCCCTTACAAGGCGAGGGTCGCAGGTTCGATCCCTGCACCACCCACCACTTCTCTTTATGGTCTTGCATTCAGGAGTCTTTCCGGATCAGGCTGTGAAGATGAAATTCGGAGCGGTAGTTCAGTTGGTTAGAATACCGGCCTGTCACGCCGGGGGTCGCGGGTTCGAGTCCCGTCCGCTCCGCCAACTTGTCTCAAATCGGTACCAGTTCTATGGACTGGGTGGTTAGCTCAGCTGGGAGAGCATCGCCCTTACAAGGCGAGGGTCGCAGGTTCGATCCCTGCACCACCCACCACTTTCTTATAGCATCCTGACATCTTGGCGTCAGTCATGGCGGATGTGAGATTGTGGCTAGTTCCGATCCTTAGGGATCAATTCGGAGCGGTAGTTCAGTTGGTTAGAATACCGGCCTGTCACGCCGGGGGTCGCGGGTTCGAGTCCCGTCCGCTCCGCCAACTATTTAAGAATTTCTCAAATTAAGCATTCCTCAATAATCTTCAAAACCTCTCGATTTTATCTGTTTAAACTTACCATAAGTGCATTTGCTATAGTGTGGTCTGGCTCCAAAGGGCTGTGAGCAAGCTTTTTAAAGTGTGATGTTTCTGGTGAATAATCGATCATCTATTGTCATTAAAGTGTCATAAGCGTTGGCTAATCTTGTTTGGCATAACCCAAATGAGGTAAGTGTTATGCAGGATTATATTGAGGATCTCATAGAGCTTGGCTATGAGGATTTTGAAGACGACGATGTCTTGGATGATGCAGAGGAACTTTAGTGTCTTTATTTGTACCGATTTCTTCGCAATCCTATGCAAAAGTCAGTCGTTCGCTCTGAGCTGGTGCGCCAGCCGATATGGTTTTGGATTGACTCCGAACCAACGTTTAAAAGCCCGATGAAAAGCTGCAGCGGAGGAAAACCCCAGCATGAAGCTGATTTCTCCAATAGACAGGTCTGTGGCGCTGAGATAACGAGCAGCAATGCTTTTTCGGGTGTTATCCACTACTTCCTTGAAACTTCTATTTTCCTTTTCCAATCTCCTTTGTAGCGACCAAGGTGTCAGGCCAAGTTGTCCGGCGACCTCTTCGAGTTTGACTTCTTTTTGCTGAAGTAGGGGGGTTACTATCTGCTTTACTCGCTCACCAAATGACTGGGATCCCAATAGTGCGGACAGTTCACGGTTGCATAGTTCAACAGCGTCCTGATGTGTTGCCCGGTGGGCATAAAGAGATTTGTAAGCAAGTGCTTCTGTTTTGATCACCAGGGCGTTACGTGGCTGATTGAACCTGACTGGGCATTGGAAAAGTGCAGCATACTCCTTGGCATAGGCTGGGGCAGGAAATTCAATTTGCACTTCCTGCAATACATTTGCTTCTTCGGTTAACCAACAAGCCAGGCGATACCAGCCGGCCAAAATGCAGTCCACGACAAAATAGTTGTAGTTATTATAGGGGCTGATGGAGTAAAACTGCGCCACGCCAAGCGCGTTCTCAAGGTAGAAACGACTGGTACCTCTTTTATTCTCGCTACTTAGTCTTTCGTAATGAATCCAAAGGTTGATGGCTGTCGCTAGATTGGTTGATGTCATGCCTGCGAAGCCGGACAAGCCAAGGTGGGAAATGGTAATTTGTTGCCCCATCAGCAAACCCAGGCTCGGGACGCTAAATCGCTCTATCAGTGCATGACCAAGCCTCATAAATCTGGGAATGCTGATCCGGGTTTTGGGGGTGGCCAGGGCCTCAGAAGTTATACCAAACTCCTGCATGATGGTGTTGGGGTTGCTTCCTTGCAGGGTAAGCGCACGGGCCATTAGTGCTACGTAGCTAACTGAAATGTCGCCCAATTGCATGATAATTGCCCCGTTAAAAATGCGGTCCGCGTGTGTTTTAAGGGTAAAAATATGTTGCTAAGGGATATTGTTTGACGCCTGCCATCATACTAACTTAAACCCACCATAAAAAGTCGAATGACTAGCTTCCGGCAAATCGGGCTGTGTATTCCAAATCAGATCAGTTTTATAACTGATGTTTGGGCATGGTTCCTGAGTAAGCGAATTTAGGTTGCCGCAGGTTGCCAGAATGATTAATCGAACTACTGTGAATTAATAACTCGTGTGAATTAATAACTCGTAATCGTATTGAGAGGAGAGCGGCATGTCACAATCAGCACCTGGGTTTAAGAAATACCCCAATCTTTTATCCCCCTTGGACCTGGGTTTTACGACACTGCGTAACAGGACTTTGATGGGGTCTATGCATACTGGGCTTGAGGAGTCGCCAAATGGCTTTAACCGCCTGGCTGCTTTTTATGCTGAACGGGCGAAAGGTGGTGTGGGGCTGATTGTTACTGGCGGTATTGCGCCAAATCCTGAAGGCGGCGTGGCCAAAGGTGCTGCCAAAATGGATACTCCTGAAGATGCGGAACATCACAAAGTTATTACCCAGGCGGTACACGAGGCCGGTGGCAAGATATGTATGCAAATTCTGCATGCCGGTCGCTATGCCTATAATCCAAAGCTGGTCGCACCTTCAGCGATTCAGGCTCCCATCAACATGTTTACTCCACATGAATTAACGACAGAAGAAGTTGATGAGCAGATTGAGGCCTATGCAAACTGTTCGAAGCTGGCTCGGGAAGCAGGCTATGACGGCGTGGAGATCATGGGTTCTGAAGGTTACTTCATTAATCAGTTCATTGTGAGTCATACCAACAAGCGTACAGACCAGTGGGGGGGGGATTATGAAAACCGTATCCGGCTTCCTATCGAGGTGGTGCGTCGGGTTCGTGAGCGCGTAGGTCCTGATTTTATTATTATTTACCGCCTTTCCATGCTTGACCTGATTGAAGATGGCAGCACTTGGGAAGAAGTGGTTGTTTTGGCCAAGGAAATTGAAAAAGCCGGTGCAACTATTATCAATACCGGTATTGGTTGGCATGAAGCGCGCGTGCCCACCATCGCAACTATGGTGCCCCGTGCAGCCTTTACCAAGGTGACTGCGAAGCTTAAAAAAGAAGTCTCCATTCCGTTGATCACCACCAACCGCATCAATATGCCTTCAATAGCCGAAAAGGTGTTGGCTGAAGGTGATGCTGATATGGTTTCCATGGCCCGTCCTTTCCTCGCCGATGCCGAGTTTGTTTTAAAGGCAGAGCAGGATCTTGAGGACGAAGTGAATACTTGTATCGGCTGTAACCAGGCTTGTCTGGACCATACTTTCCAGATGAAGTTAACCTCTTGCCTGGTTAATCCGCGGGCCTGTCATGAAACCGAGTTGGCCTACATAAAAACAGCTGCGCCTAAAAGGGTCGCTGTTGTAGGTGCGGGTCCGGCAGGGTTGGCGGCCTCTACCGTCGCTGCTGAGCGTGGTCATGATGTCACTTTGTTTGATGCGTCCGATAAGATCGGTGGTCAATTCAATGTGGCTAAACGAATACCGGGCAAGGAAGAGTTTTACGAAACACTGCGCTATTTCGATCGAATGTTAAAAAAGCATCAAGTGAAAGTGCATTTGAATACCCGGGTGACGGCAGAAGACCTAAAGGAGTTTGATGAAGTGCTGCTGGCAACAGGCGTGGTACCCAGGACGCCGGAAATCGAAGGCGTTAATCACCCCAAAGTGATTGGCTATCTGGATGCCCTTCTTGAGCGTAAACCTGTCGGTCAAAAGGTCGCAGTAGTGGGTGCAGGTGGTATAGGGTTTGATGTTTCGGAGTTTGTTACTCATGAAGGCAAGTCCCCAAGTCTCGATATTGGTGCCTTTATGCGTGAATGGGGCGTTGATCTGGAGGTGGGTCACCGTGGCGGAGTTAATGGCGTAGAAGCTGAGACCGTCGACAGCCCAAGAGAGGTTTATCTGCTGCAGCGTAAGACTTCCAAAGTAGGTAAGAACCTGGGTAAAACCACTGGTTGGATTCATCGCACATCGTTGAAACACCGTAACGTTAAAATGGTGTCTGGTTGTGAATATACCAAAGTAGACGATGAAGGCTTCCATTTGACCATCAATGGTGAAGCCAAATGTTTGCCTGTGGATACTGTCATTATTTGTGCAGGTCAGGAGCCTTTGCGGGAGTTGTATCAGCCTCTGGTTGATGCTGGTAAGTCAGTGCATTTGATTGGTGGAGCTGATGTGGCGGCTGAACTGGATGCCAAACGTGCTATAAATCAGGGCAGTAGACTGGCAGCCGAAATCTGATTATCTGGATTATTTGAGATTTGATTCTACCTATAGAAAGGCAGGTGTGGCATTCAGCCGCATCTGCCTTTCTATTCTGCTTTTCCCTACTTTTTCCTTCCTCATAGCGTCCCATCGAATAGTCTTTGTCGAATGATGGAGGTTGTCTCCGTTGATTTAATATCGCACCATTGGGTGCCGTTGCAGGCAGCGCTGGGTTGCGTCGATATATTTTAATCGGATATATCGGCAATATGGCCTAGTTATAACCGTCATATATTAACAATTAAGGCCAGTTACTAAAGCAGGTGGGGATATATCTAATTGTTGAATATAATCGGCAGCCTTAATCTGTAGATTTTTTTAAGATCAGCACAGATTGTTATCAACAATATGGTTATTCTTTGATCAACTTGTATCAGGTGTCTGGGATTGCTTCCCCTTAGTCCCACGATTTTTAATCCGGATGTCCACTAAAGCTTGACTGACAAGGTCTGGCGAACGTGCTAGCTTTTATAGACTTCCGCCCATGTGTTAGTTGTGTATCCCGGACAGGATGAATTACGCCGGTTGCTGTAGACGAGTCAGGATTTCAAAATGCCAAGGCCCACCAAAGAAGATTCATACGAAGCGGTTCTTTTTCTTGAGGATCAGTACGTATCCAGACAAATGCGTTACAGCGAGTTCGAAGCTATTTTGGACAATGTTGTTCCTTTGTCTGATCTTGGAGATACCGAAATAAGTGCGGTATATGTCCAGGTAAATCAGCAGCTGGCACCAAGGGCGTTAGTGTTTTTCACCCTTTATTTTGATGAAGAAGGCTTAGCTGATCCTGAGTGGAATGTGCCGTTGAAACGTCTGGCTTCTATTTCGGGTTCTGGGCCGGATCTTGGTGGTGGTCCTATACGTCTGGCCTGTCGCAGCCAGTGTGCCATCTCCTGGCATCAGCGTGATTTGTGGGACCCTGATATGCGGCCGGGTGGTAATGATTTCCAGGTTATCAAAAAGGCATTGCAGGAGAATCGTCTGGGGTTCGAATTTGTTCCACTACAAAAAGACGAGCAGGAAGATGACGTGCCTGTGCTGGAGCCTACAAAACCCGGCAGATCGGCTAAAAAGTCTATTAAAAATGACGATGATGAAGATATTCCAGTTTTAATGCCTGAAGCATCCGGACCATCCCAAGCGGAAGCGGATGCCCAGTTAAAGGATCTGGAGCAGCGTCATCGGGTTAAGCTCGCCCGTCTGCTAAAAGAGCAACGCCTACGTATTAAAACGTTGTCCAGTCAGCAACAGGCAGAAATTGAAGAAATCACCCGCAAATATAGAATTGAAGTCCAGGCCCACAAAAACAAGCTTCAAGAGGCGGAGCAAAGCCTTCAGCAAAGTCGCGTACTTTATGAGCAAACCAAGGCAAAGCTGCAAAAACGCAGTGATCAGTTCCTGAACCTTCAGGACGACCTCGCTCAACATAAGAAAAAACTGGCGATGCTGGAAAAAGAGTTATCCGCTGCTTTGCCCGGTGACGAAGCGGATCGCCTCAAGCAGAGGATGGAGGGTGAGTTAACCATTCTGAAGGAGCAGCTGGATCGCCGAGAAGCGGAAATTTACTATCGAAATGAGCGCGAAGATCAGTTCAAGGCTGAAATAATGAAGCTCAAAGAACAGCTGGAAGAGAGTGCGGAGGGCGATGTTCTTGGTCAGTTGGCTGAACTGGATGTGGTCTTCGTCGTCTACCATCCCGGAGCAGGGCACCTTACCTTACCGGCCCAGGATATTCGCCGCTATATGGACGGTCCAACGGCCTATGTGGCTGAACGCTGCTCAGTCACTGAGGAGCAATATCTCGAATGGCTCAACCACTATGAACACCCCGCCTGTGATTTCAAGCAACCCGGCCGTGGCACTTGTGGCAAGTCCTTAACCCGGGTAGCAGCGCCGTCTGACTACATATCAGGTGAAAGCAATCGATGCGAAGAGCATCAGGTGAATTAGCTTGATTCATCTTTATGTGCGTGTTGACGAGTTAGATAGTCATCTGTAATGGATCTGGCTCTAAGTCCGACTCCCATCATTCAACCGTTAGCGATGGCCAAGCTACTGAATAGCGAATATCAGTTTCGAGTTGTTCGTGGTGATCTTATCCATCCGCAAATATCCGGGAATAAATGGTACAAACTTAAGCTGAACCTTCAAGCAGCCAAGCAGTTGGCTAAGCCTGTTGTAGTCAGTTTTGGCGGGGCTTACTCCAACCATATTCACGCCTTAGCATATGCCGGACAGCGGATGGGCATTCCGACTATTGGGATAATTCGGGGGCAGTGGAGGAAGCAACTGACGCCGACACTTGCAGACGCACAACGGTGGGGAATGACTCTGATCACAGTGTCCACGGAGGAATACCGTCAACGAGACGATGAAAAATGGGTGGCCGGGGAATTACCTCAGTGGCTGGCAGTATCTCCTTGGCAGGATCATCAGCCTTTTGTCGTTCCTGAAGGTGGAAGTAATTCGCTGGGTATTGCCGGCGTTAGAGAATGGGCAAGTGCGATATACGCACAATTGCCGGAGCCGGCAACCCTGGTGATGCCGGTTGGCAGTGGCGGCACACTGGCAGGCTTTGCGGCAGAAGTATCTCCTCATAAACTACTGGGAATAACTGTCGTCAAATCAGCTGATGCTCTGCGTCAAGGTATCGGAGATAGGCTTTCCCGGCTGCAACAATATTCTGAATCCAATGCTGGCAGCAGGTCGCCTGTGCGAGTCATTGACGATAAATCCGGGACATCATGGGAGCTGTTAGCTGGCTTTGAAGGGCGGGGATATGGGCATTGGGATGATGCCATGCTCGCAGACCTAACCCGTGTTACTTCGGTGTTAAACTTGCCGTTAGAGCCTGTATATAGTGGTAAGGCTTTTCTGGCGCTACTCCAATTGACGCAGAGCCAAGCCTTTACCACAAGGCAGGTGGTATTTGTTCATACTGGAGGTTTACAGGGGCTTCGAGGTGATGGTTCGAGGTAAAGTGAGTAGTCAGCGTCAGTGATGCGCAAACTCAGGCTTGGTTAGTGTACGGCCAGAAACACCGGTTTCCAGGCAGACACTAGAGTGGCACAAGGATGGAGACTGGTTATGAGTCAGGCGTACGAGCTTAGTAGATTAGTTTCAAGTGAAGCCAGTGCATGTGAGCGCCAGTGTTCGCTGACCACGAAATACCGGTGCGATTCTTTATAGCTCAGTTCGCCGCTATTTTTTGCGCTGAGTTCTGTCACTTGATTTCCTGAATCACCTGCTACAGGCTTCATTGCTGCAATCAGTTGTGGCCTGCCTTGATGTTGTTGTAACTCGGTGGCCATTTCCCGAAATGACAAGACCTTAGACTCAGGGCACTGGGCTGGGCTCAGCCAATGTAATTTAGGCAGTATTTGCCACTGATTGCACAACTTGCCAAGCTCTTCCAGTTGATCAAAGCTAAGCCATTCTCCTGGTGTGGCATCCGGATTGCCGTACGGCGGCAGCAGTAGGCTTTCACCCATGGGTTGAAAAAGGTATCCCTTCAGCAGCATTTGTTTTACAGGCTGGCCGAGGTTCAAATCGGTCAGATGGGCTTGCGACTCCGGGTGATCAGACAGATGTACCTGCTGATCGAGAAGTTTCGCAAGTTTGAGATCCAGCCGATCAATAGAGTTTGGACCAAACCAGGCAGATTGATCCGGGTATTGAGTTGAGGGCAGAGGCACGCCGAGGTAATACTTCACCGCTATTTCCTGGTGCACCAGTCTATTGTTCCGTTTGTTGCGCAGGATGAAGTCAAATTCTCCCAAGGTCCGGTTGTTGCGCCTCACTTGCAGGCCGTGATAGATGAGTTCAAGGTTGCGGGATTGCTCAATGGCATACTTCCAGAGTGATTCGAAATAAGGCCCCAGAAAGTGACTCTTTTGGCTGGCGAGTGCTGCCAATAGATTTCCCGGAGTAACTGAAGTTAAGTCAACCTGAGGGATATCCGGTGAATAGTCAGAGTGTATTGCCAGCAAAGGGCTGGTCAATACCCAATGAAGGTCATTCAGAGCCTGTTGGGCGTTATTGATGGCTGTATTATTCATGGCTGCAGTGTAGCAGCCGGATGAGTGCCTGAAGAGCCTTGTTTTATTGCCTTTGATTGGTGTAAACCGATGCCTGTAAATGGCAATTGACTATTTTGGGCAGACCCTTGCGGCGCAATCCTCTACAATCCCGGCCAAGTTGGTTACCATTACGGGAAATCTGGTTTAAGGGTATCTATGGAACAATTCAGAAATATCGGACTGATCGGCCGCATGGGAAGCTCCCAGGTAGTGGATACACTCAAGCGACTTAAGGTTTTCCTGTTCTCTGAGGGCTATTCAGTCATTATTGAAGAATCCACCGCAGCCGCTATGCCTGGCCATAGTGCCCAGGTATCCAGCAAGAAGATGCTGGGCGAAATATGTGACTTGGTTATTGTCGTGGGTGGGGATGGCAGTTTGCTAGGGGCTGCCCGTGCTCTTGCCGGTTCTAATGTGCCTGTACTTGGGGTTAATCGGGGACGGTTAGGCTTCCTGACCGACATTTTGCCTGCAGAAATTGAAACCCAGGTAGGTGAGGTCCTAGGTGGAAAATATATTGAAGAATCCCGCTTTCTTCTTGACGCCACGGTTAAGCGCGATGGTGAGCCAATAGGTTATGGGTGCGGACTCAACGATATCGTTCTGCACCCTGGCAAATCCACGCGGATGATTGGTTTTGATCTGTATATAGAAGGTCAATTCGTCAACAGTCAGCGTTCAGACGGCTTGATTGTCACCACGCCCACAGGCTCAACGGCATACGCACTCTCTGCTGGCGGACCCATTATGCATCCGCGAATCGACGCCGTAGCACTGGTGCCCATGTTTCCGCATACCCTGAGCAGCAGGCCCATAGTTGTCGATGGTAACAGCGAAATTAAAGTGGTTATTGGCGACTATAACCAAACCTATCCTCATGTCAGCTGTGATGGGCAGACTCATATAACATGCGCACCCGGAGATACCGTCACTATCGGCAAGAAGCCGCAGAAACTCCGGCTGATACATCCGGTAAACCACAATTTTTACCAGATTTGCCGGGATAAGCTGGGTTGGTCAAGTGATAGGCAGGATGGGGTGTACTGAAGTATGGCAGTAATGAACGAAGGCTCGGAGTTTGAGCGCTTTGAAGGTTTTGACTTTATCGGTGACGTGCATGGGTGTGCGAAAACCCTAGGCATTTTGCTGGAGAAGATGGACTACCAAAAGGTCAATGGGGTCTATCGACATCGTAACCGGCAGGCAATATTTGTCGGTGATATTGTGGATCGCGGTCCCCGTATCCGGGAGGCCCTGCATATTGTGCGCGACATGGTAGAGCAGGGCACTGCCCGCATTGTTATGGGTAACCATGAATATAATGCTCTGGGGTATTGCACCCATGCCCGACCTGGAAGTAATAAGACCTATTTGCGCGAACATACAGACCGCCATGAACGGGTGATTCGAGAAACCCTGGAACAATTTGCCAACTACGGACATGAATGGAACTATTTTCTTGAATGGTTCCTGACCCTGCCGTTACTGATCGACACTCCACAATTCCGTGTAGTGCACGCCTGCTGGGATCGCAGCCTGATTGAGCCATTTTTGGAAATGCACCCCGATGCCATTATCGATGATGATTTTCTACACGCTTCCACTGTCCGTGAAAGTTTTGCCGGGCATGTGATGGATCGTTTGCTGCGGGGAACTGACATGCCGTTACCTAAGGGACTGTCGATGAAGAGTGGCGACGGCTATGTGCGCACCTTTTTCCGTACCAAGTTCTGGGCTCTGGATCCAGAAACCTACGATGACGTGGTGTTTCAACCTGATGGCTTACCGGAGGACGTGATGCATCGCCCGCTCTCCGAGGAAGAGCGGTCCCGCTTGGTTTTCTATGGCCCAGAAGAGCAACCGCTGTTCGTCGGGCATTACTGGCTTGACGGTGAGCCTCGCCCCGTGCGCGAGAACATAGCCTGCCTGGATTACAGTGCTGTCAAGTACGGCAAATTGGTTGCCTATCGAATGTCTGGCGAACAACATCTCAAGAAGGAAAACTTTGTCTGGGTCGATGTTACCCGTGATATTCCCTCTGGAGTCGGACTGGATAATTAATGGAAAAAGTTCTCGAGTTGGACCTGGACGTCGATATCGAACCGCTTTATCGGTATCTGCAATCACAGCGCGTAGGTGTTCAGATTTCAGAAGAACGCGGCAAACAAATCGTATGGGTTAACGATGCGGCTCATCGTCCTATCGTGATGGATGCCGCGCAAAGGTACCTGATGGATACCCGCTTGCAAGACCAGGTACGGTCCTGGTTTCGTGGACGCGAAATTATTAGCGAACCGGTCTTTTCACGGTTTGTCGGATATCCTGTCATTTGTCTGCTCTTGTTGAGCCTGCTGGTAACGGCGTTGTGGACCGGGTTCGGTCAGTTCGATACCTATCAGTATTTTCTCATATTGGATCGTTATGCTGTGCCATTCCCACAAATGGCCAATCCAATGGAAGGCTTGAAGTGGATTATCAGGGAGCATCAGTTTTGGCGGTTAATTGCCCCGGCCTGGCTTCATTGGGGCGTGCTGCATTGGCTATTTAATTCGCTGGCGTTATGGATATTCGGACGTAGCCTTGAAAAGTATCTCGGCCCTGCGGGTTTTATCCTGCTGGTATTCTGTAGTGCACTGATCGGTAATCTGGGGCAGTTCATTATGAGCGGCCCCGGCTTTGCCGGCTTTTCTGGTGTGGTTTATGCCCTGATAGGAGCCCATGCCGCAGGGTTCGTACTGGCACCCAAAAAAGATATCTGGGTCAGCCAAAGCCTGGTAGTCATGAGTATCCTGTGGATGTTTATGGGGATTTTTGGCTTAAGTGACCTGTTCAGTATTCACCTGGCCAATACTGCTCATGTCCTGGGTTTTATGACTGGATTGGTGGGAGTGGGGCTATTGCTGAAACTGCGCGATTAGGAAGATGTTGGAGAAGCAAGTGTTCTAATCAAGATAAAAATTCAAAATAACATGCATAAAAAAATGAGAGCAGGGAGAGCGTTGAAGAAACTTTAGGGTTTCTCTGTTAAAACTCGCTCCCGCCTGACCCTCTAATATGCTGTGAATACTCTGATGAGAGTTTGTGTGGGATCAAACACACAATGCAAATGATAATGATTATCATGCGCAAGTCAACTGTTTTTCTTCAATGATCTGTAATTGATTGAAGAATGGGCCTGTGTGATATAGTTCGGGCCCTGAACCGGAGAATGATATGTCCTTTATCGAAGTCGCAAAAAACCTGACTCCTGAGGTTTACGAATCCCTGAAAAAATCCCTTGAACTTGGACGCTGGCCTGATGGTCGACAGCTTACAGGAGAACAAAAAGCTATTTGTTTGGATGCGATAATTGCCTATGAAGACGCCAATGGCCTACCCGAAGAGCAAAGAGTAGGTTATATCGCCAAAGACAGGCCAACTCCCTGCGATGCCAAATCAGGGGTTGGTACTGAGCCTAGTGAGGGAGTCTGGGCTCCCGGTCAAACTGAAGGAAATGCCACCAGGCATTAAAATTGGCCGGTAAACAGTCTATGCCTATATCGTTAGTGACGGGCTTTTGAGCTTTCGGGTAGCTGCATAGAGGTGGTTGTTATGCCTTGCCGGAAAGCTTGTATCCAGGCTGGCTGATATTTGTAGAAATATAATGTTTATACTCGAGAAAAGTAGAGAGAAGTCCATTGTCTGAATCTGTTGTGGGGTGCCTGGACAAAATGTCCAGCGATCTGAATCAGGGGGCTGACGATAGGGTCCTCTATAAGCTACGGGTGGGAGACCATTCCGTTGAGCTAAACTCCTTATTAGGGAAAACCATCGAGCTGAAATTCAGCGGTAATATTTTCTGTAGCTATTGCCGGCGTAGAACCAAGAAAAGCTTCAGCCAGGGCTTTTGCTTTCCCTGTTTTAAAAAACTTGCCCGTTGCGATGCCTGCATTATGAGTCCCGAAAAATGCCATTATTTTGAAGGCACCTGCCGTGAACCGACGTGGGGCGAAACCCACTGCATGGTGCCTCATGTGGTATACCTGGCCAACTCTTCAGGTCTTAAAGTGGGAATAACGCGCCAGACCCAGATACCTACGCGCTGGATTGATCAGGGGGCCGCCCAGGCACTACCTATTCTGCGGGTGCATAATCGGAGAATGTCCGGCTTGGTGGAAGACCTGATTCGTACTGAAGTGAGTGACCGTACCCATTGGCAAACCATGTTGAAAGGTGATCCTGAACCAATGGATCTTATTGCTCAGAAGGACCGTTTGTTGTCCGGGTTTAATCAGGGAATCGACCAGCTCATTCAGACTGAAAGTAATGCGGAAGTTACCCGGTTGAGTGATGTGAATCCGATTTCCATACGTTACCCGGTGTTAGAATATCCGGTAAAAGTTAAAAGTCTTAACCCAGAAAAAGACCCCGTCGTTACCGGCACGTTGCAGGGAATTAAGGGGCAGTATCTGATTCTGGATACCGGATGCATTAATATCCGGAAATTCACCTCCTATGAAGTCGAGTTCCACCCTACCCATTGAGTCCGGGAAAATCCCGCTAAATAACGACAAGAACTTAAACGAACCAGAAGAGTCCGTTATGAAAGAACGCCAGCCCAGTACCATTTACCTCAAAGATTATAGACCCCCCGATTTTCTCATCGACGAAACTGATCTGCGCTTTCAATTATTTGAAGATGGCGCCCGAGTTACCTCGCAGCTGCATATGCGGCGAAATCCTGCTGCCGTGAACTTCCATAATCTTTTGCGGTTGGATGGTGTGGATGTCGAATTATTGCACCTGGTATTGGATGGTCGGGAGCTACAGCCTAGCGAATACCAGTTGGATGACGAAGGATTAACCCTTGAGCGGCTTCCTAAATCATTCATCCTGAATGTGGTGACCTGGATCAAACCACAGGAAAACACCTGCCTTGAAGGTTTGTATAGATCCAGCACCATGTTTTGCACCCAGTGTGAAGCGGAAGGTTTCAGGCGCATCACTTATTATCTCGATCGTCCGGATGTGATGTCCAAGTTCAAAACCACCATTGAAGCGGAGGTTGCAAAATATCCGGTATTGCTTTCCAACGGTAATCCGATCGAGGAAGGGCGCGAAGGGGAAAGGCATTGGGTCACCTGGGAAGATCCTTTCAAGAAACCCTGCTATCTGTTTGCTCTTGTGGCAGGTGACCTGCAATTCGTTGAGTCTCACTACCAGACTATGTCGGGCCGGAACGTTCAATTGCGTATCTATGTCGAGCCCCATGACCTGAGCAAATGCGACCATGCAATGGACTCCCTGAAGCGGTCTATGCAATGGGATGAAGAGGTATATGGGCGTGAATACGATCTGGATATCTTCAATATTGTGGCGGTCAGCGATTTCAATATGGGGGCGATGGAGAATAAAGGACTCAACATTTTTAATTCTTCCTGTGTTCTGGCGAATCCTCAAACGGCTACTGATACAACTTTCCAGCGTGTCGAAGCTATCGTTGCCCATGAATATTTTCATAACTGGTCAGGTAATAGGGTTACATGCCGTGACTGGTTTCAGCTGAGTCTCAAGGAAGGTTTTACCGTCTTTCGTGATTCCGAATTTTCAGCGGATATGCATTCACGGGCAGTTAAACGTATCGAGGATGTAAACCTGCTCAGGACTGCGCAGTTTGCGGAGGATGCGGGCCCAATGTCGCATTCGGTTCGGCCGGATTCCTATATGGAAATATCGAACTTCTACACTTTGACAGTCTATGAAAAAGGGGCAGAAGTTGTTCGTATGCTGCATACGCTGTTAGGTGCGGCAAAATTCCGCGAGGGGGCTGATCTATATTTTTCCAGGCACGATGGCCAGGCGGTCACAACGGACGATTTTGTGGCCTGTATGGAAGAGGTGAGTGGTCGTGATCTGACTCAATTCAGGCGCTGGTACACCCAGTCAGGGACGCCCAGGGTAAAGGTATCGGATGAGTACGATAGCCAACGCCAAGTATACAAACTAACGTTGAAGCAATCTTGTCCCCCTACACCTGGACAGGATAAGAAAGATCCTTTCCATATTCCGATGGCTATTGGCCTGGTTGGCGGCGATGGTGCTGATATACCCGTTGTTATCGCCTCCCAACCGGAACCTGATCAGATTTCTCGGGTAACCGTATTGGAAATTACAGAAGCCGAGCAGTCTTTTGAATTTACCCAGGTGCCCACGCGACCTGTACCTTCTTTATTCCGGCACTTCTCTGCGCCGGTAAAAATTGACTATGACTATAGTCACGAGCAGCTGAAGTTTCTTATGTCTCATGATGGTGATGGTTTTAATCGCTGGGATGCTGGTCAAAGACTGGCAACAGACGCGTTAAATGCCATGATGGGGGCGCATCAAGCTGGTCGAAGTCTGGAGGTGAATTCCGCGTACCTCGAGGCCTTCGGTGCCGTGTTGGACGACGAAGGTGAAGACTACGCGATGCTGGCAAAAATGATCAATGTGCCTTCCTTGTCCTCTCTGGCAGAGCAAAGCGAATTAATCCATGTGGACGCAATGTTGGCAGCAAGGACTAAAATGTTGTCCGTTTTGGTTGCAGACTTTGGCGCTAAAATGATGGATCGTTATCGTGCGATGACGACCCTGGCCCAGGGGGCAGGCACCGGCAGTCAGGCCATTGGTATGCGTGCGTTTAAAAATGCTCTGTTGCAGTTGTTGGCCTCTGGTCAACATGGCGCGGTGGGAGACGTTGCTCTTGACCAGCTTAATGCCGCAGACAATATGACCGACGAACTGGCTGCGCTGACTGCAATACTGTCTGCGAATGATGCCAAAGCAGATAAGGCATTAGAAAAATTCTACGAACGTTGGCAGCATGATGCCCTCGTTATGGAAAGCTGGTTCAGTGTGCAGGCCATGAACGAAAATTATGGTCAAGTTGACCAGATCAGAGCGCTGACTGAGCATCCGCTTTTTTCGGAAAAAAACCCTAACAAGATCAGGTCAGTCATAGGTGTATTTGGCGGGCAAAACTGGAAACACTTTCATAGAGTTGATGGGGCAGGTTATGAATTACTGGCGGATTGGGTACTGAAGCTGGATCGTCTGAACCCTCAAATAGCGGCAAGGCTGGTGACTCCGTTGACCCGCTGGCGGCGTTATGAAGTTGAGAGAAGCGAGTTGATGCTGAGTTCGTTGAAGCGGATCGGTAAAGAGCCTGCTCTTTCACGGGATGTCTTTGAAGTGGTGAGTAAAAGCCTGAAGTAAGTGGCCAATGGCTGTGATTGTGTTAATAATGGTCAATATTTTGTTACCAAAAGAATAGGGATTTCCGTAGACAAATATAGGCACTAAACTAAGCTATTTAATATCAAAATGTTGCAAGCGAAATTCAAGAATAAAAATTAAGTACTTTGCGTTGAGAGGGGGATTCTGTTCCGGACTTCTATTGCATGCCGGTACAGCTCTCACGGCCAACCACCCAATACTGACTCTAATCAGGAATAACATGTCTATGAACCATAAGAAGCTATTGCTCGGTGGCCTGTTGTCGTTTGCCCTGGCTTCCACAAATTTGAATGCAGCCGTATCGGCGGGAGAGGCTGCCAGATTAAATAAAGACCTGACACCATTTGGTGCCATCAGAGATGGCAATGGGAAGGATATTCCTAAATGGACGGGAGGTATTACCAAACCTCCCGCTGAATATCAACGTGCAGGGCAGCACCATCCAGACCCATTCAAGTCTGACAAGCCGATAGAAACCATTACTGCTCAGAATTTTGACAAGTACGAAGCTTATTTGACTGAAGGTTTAAAAGCCCTGTTTCGAACCTACCCTACCACTTTCAAACTTCCCATCTATGAAACCCGGCGTTCACATTCAGCTCCGGAACATGTTTATAAAGGCACTTTCGAAAATGCCACCCAGGCCAAACTGGGTAAAGACGGCAATGGTATTTCAGGAGCCTATGGCGGTATTCCATTTCCAATTCTGCATGGATCTAACGACCGTCAGGCATTACAGGCGATCTGGAACCACCTGACTCGCTGGCGCGGTGTATTTGTGACCCGCCGTTCAGCGGAAGCCGCCATTCAGCGCAATGGTGAGTATTCTCTGGTTAAATCCCAGCAGGAAGTTTTCTGGAACATGTTCAACCCCGAGATCGATGAAAAAGGTTTGAAGAATATATTGTTCTATTATCTTTCTTTTACCATTTCACCGGCACGGCTTGCAGGTGGTGCGATACTTGTACACGAAACCCTCGACCAGGTTGAAGAACCACGTCAGGCCTGGGGTTACAACGCCGGGCAGCGTCGGGTGCGCCGGGCGCCTAATCTGGCCTATGACTCACCTATCGCAGGTGCGGATAACCTCAGGACAGCAGACGATACTGATATGTTTAACGGCGCTCCCGACCGTTATAACTGGAAATATGTCGGCCTGAAGGAAATGTACATTCCTTATAACAGCTATGAGGCCTCTCAGGCTGGTTTGAAATATTCTGACTTGCTTGGCGTCTCCCACATTAACCCTGCATACACCCGTTTTGAAAAACACCGGGTGCATGTCGTCGAAGCTACTTTAAAAGAAGGTGCACGGCATATTTACTCCAAGCGTGTTTTCTACATTGATGAAGACAGCTGGAATATTGCGCTTATTGACCAGTACGATGGCAGGGGAGATTTGTGGCGTATCAGCATGGCTCTGCTCAAGAATTACTACGAGTTGCCCTGCACCTGGACGGCTTTGGATATTTTCTATGATCTGCAGGCTCGCCGTTACCATGTTCAGGGGCTGGATACAGAAGAGCGGTCTACTTTGGTATTCACTAATGAAGTTCCTGATCGTCGTTATTTCAGTCCTCAGTCGTTACGTCGGAGGGGCACGCGCTAAACCACTAGAGAGTTTAAACTATTCAAGCTTATCCACTTGGATAAGCTTGTCTTTGCTTGGGCATTTACTATCTTTTAATTTGATACGTTTCGCTTGGGGTGAAGATTGCCGGTTGTGTTCCTGCCGCAGTTTTTCCTGGTTTGAATGATATTTAAATAATCTACGCTAACTCAAAGGCTAAATGGAATGGGATATAACTCTCCACTTAATCTGAAACGATTGCTGGCTGCATTGACACTGGGGCTGTCTGTCAGTGTTGTTGCCTACGCGGCAGGCAAAGACGTCCTGGATACAAACGCTATGGAAACAGAGCTGGCGCCCAATACGCTATTGCTGGATGTTGCCACGGCTGGTAAACGCTTGGTAGCTGTTGGTCAGCGAGGGCATATCATCTATTCCGATGACGATGGCAATAGTTGGAGTCAAGCGCAGGTTCCTGTTGCTACCCTAATTACCTCAGTGACCTTTGCCGATGAAAAAAATGGTTGGGCCGTCGGGCACGGAGCCATAATTTTAAATAGTCAGGATGGCGGTGAAACCTGGCACAAGCAGTTTGACGGTATTGTCGCCAATGAAATGGTGATTGCCCAGGCACAAAAACGTGTTGCCAAGATTGAAGACTTAGTGGCGAATGCTCCCGAAGATCAAGTTGCAGATTTGGAATATCAGCTAGAAGAGGCTCAGTTTGCGCAGGAGGATGCTGAATTTGATGCTGATGTCGGACCTAGTAAACCTTTACTTGATTTATGGTTTCTCGATAACCAGACCGGCTTTGTAGTAGGAGCCTACGGCTTTTTCTTTAAAACAGAAGACGGCGGGAAAACATGGAATAACTGGGGGCCGCGGCTTGATAATCCAGAAAGATTTCACCTGAATGCCATCAATCAAATTACCGGTGGTGCGATGTTTATTGTCGGTGAGGCAGGCATTATTTATCGTTCGACGGACTTGGGTGAAACCTGGGAGATGCAGGAGAGCCCTTATGACGGTTCGTTGTTCGGTGTGAGTGGTAACGGCAATGTTAATGAGGTGCTGGTATACGGATTGCGTGGGCATCTGTTTTATTCCCAAGACGTTGGGGAGACCTGGGATCAGGTCAATTCAGATGCTGAAGAAACTTTGATGTCAGTTGCGGTCGGCGACAAAGGCAACCTTGCTGTGGTGGGAAATTCCGGGGTGATGATGCTCAGCAACAATTATGGTGAAACCTTCCGTACACATACGCGGGAAGACCGACTCTCACTGCTTGGTGCAAAGTTTCTATCGCCTGACAGCCTTTTGCTGGTAGGTGAGGGGGGGGTCAGTATTATTCGTGGCCTCAGCGACTTGAACTAGGTGAATAGTTCGATAACAACCCATCAAAGAATATCAAAGAAAGGGGAAACTTGAATGTCGAACAAGTTACATGACCAGGGCGATCACTTTATTCTGACTCCCAAGGCAGAACCACTTCTGGAGAGGTTGGTTTTCAATAACCGCTTTCTGATTTTAATTGCATTTCTATGCCTCACGGCTTTTCTTGCCTACAATGCTTCCAAAATCAAGCCGGATGCCAGTTTCGAACGGTTGATTCCGCTGGAGCACCCTTATATCCAGAACATGCTCGCTAATAGAGATGATCTTGAAAACCTCGGTAACTCTATACGCATAGCCGTTGCTGCCAAAGAAGGGACGGTCTTCGAAGAGCAGTATATGGAAACGCTCAAGCAGATCACGGATGAAGTTTTTTACCTGCGTGGTGTTGACCGGTCAGGTGTTCGCTCTATATGGACGCCAAATGTTCGTTGGGTAGAGGTTACTGAGGAAGGCTTTCAGGGTGGGACTGTTATCCCGGATGGATACAGCGGCGATAAGTCTAGCCTTGATAAACTCAGACAAAATGTGCTCAGGTCCGGTGAGGTCGGACGCCTGGTAGCAGATAACTTTAAGTCCACCATTATCTATGCCCCCTTGCTGGAAGTGGATCCTGAAACAGGGGCGGCGTTGGATTACAAGGCTTTTTCTCAGGAGCTGGAAGCCAAAATTCGGGATAAATTCCAAGCTCAGAATCCTGATATCAGTATTCACGTAATCGGCTTTGCCAAGAAAATTGGTGACTTGATAGAGGGGATTCAGGCGATAGCAGTCTTCGCACTGATCACCGTCGGGCTGACTCTGGTCCTTCTTTACGGATACTCTCGTTGCTGGTCAGGAACCCTGACGCCTATTATTGCTTCCATTGTTGCCGTTATATGGCAGCTGGGTATTCTGCGACTGCTGGGTTACGGCCTGGATCCATACTCCGTTCTGGTACCTTTCCTGGTGTTTGCTATCGGTATCAGTCACGGTGTGCAAATAGTGAACGCTATGGCAGTTGAGTCCGCTAAAGGTTTTGATGCTATGACGTCAGCCAGGCTGGCTTTCAGGGGGTTGTATATTCCAGGCATGCTGGCATTGATCAGTGACGCAATGGGATTTCTGACACTGCTGTTTATCAAGATCGATGTCATTAAAGATCTTGCGGTTGCTGCCAGTATTGGTGTTGCCGTCATAATTATCACTAATCTGGTCCTACACCCGGTGATACTGTCATACGTTGGTCTCACCAAAAGTGGTATTCGACATGCCCAACAACATAGCGAAAAGACAGACAGAAAATGGCACTGGATGTCCTATTTCGCGCACCCATCCGTAGCGCCGATTTCCATCCTGATTGCTCTGGTTGGTACCGGTCTGGGTATCTATTACAAGCAGGATATTAAGATTGGGGATCTCGATAAAGGTGCTCCGGAATTACGGCCTGATAGTCGTTACAACTTGGACAACGACTTCGTTATCAGTAACTACAGCACCAGTTCGGACATACTGGTGGTCATGGTCAAGACGGATGTTGAAAAATGTTCCAGCTATCCGGTAATGCGTGCAATGGACAGGCTGCAGTGGACCCTCGAAAATACCGCGGGCGTTGAGTCGACAGCCTCGCTGGTGACAGTTTCAAAAATCGTAACCAAGGCGCTGAACGAAGGTAACTTCAAGTGGTATGAGTTATCGAGAAATCAACAGATCATCAACTCCTCCATTCAGCGGGCTCCTTCAGGGCTGGTTAACTCGGATTGCAGCCTGACACCTTTGCTGGCCTTCCTGGAGGACCACAAAGCAGAAACCCTTCAGCGTGTCGTGGATGTCGTTGAAAAATTTGCTGTGGACAATGCCAGTGATGATTATCAGTTCCTTTTAGGGGCAGGTAATGCGGGTGTGGATGCGGCAACTAACCAGGTTATTTCCAAAGCCAAGGATTTGATGCTGATCTTCGTTTATGCTGTGGTCAGCATTCTGTGCTTTATCACATTCAGGTCAATTCGTGCCGTTGCCTGTATCGTTATACCACTGGGGTTAACTTCAGTGCTATGCGAGGCGCTTATGGCTAAAATGGGCATCGGTATAAAGGTCGAGACCTTGCCTGTTATTGCTCTAGGTGTCGGAATCGGCGTCGATTACGGTATCTACATCTACACCAAATTCGAGCACTTCCTGCTGGAAGGTAAAACATTGCAGGCCGCATACTTTGAAACCTTAAGATCTACTGGTAAGGCGGTTATGTTTACGGGGATTACGCTGGCAATTGGTGTCTGTACCTGGATATTCTCTCCTATCAAATTCCAGGCAAATATGGGGCTCTTGCTGTTTTTCATGTTCCTTTGGAATATGGTGGGAGCGCTGTGGCTGCTGCCGGCATTGGCGAGATTCCTGTTGAGGCCGGAAAAGATGGTGGCTGAAGCTAGGGCGGCAGAGGCCATATAAGCAATAATTATTGACCGTAAGTAGGAATCGCAAAAGTCGGATGAAAGTTGAGACAGGTAGCCGAATGAAAGGGTTGGTTGTAGGGTGGTTGTTCTTAATCCTTGCTTCGCCTGTAATGGTGGAGGCTGCTGACGTCTCTCATATCAGTATTGCTACCGGCAATGAAACGGGCGTCTACTTTCCTGCCGGTGGAGCGATTTGCAGGCTGGTCAATAAAAGCAGTAAAGAAAACGGCTTTCGATGCTATGTGGAAAGCACTGAAGGTTCTCCCTACAACCTTCGGGCATTGAGGGCTGGAGAGGTGGGTTTTGGCGTGGTTCAGTCAGACTGGCAGTTCCACGCTTACCATGGCTCCAGTATTTTTGAGCAGGAAGGGCCACATAAAGAACTTCGTTCAGTGTTCGCCATTCATCCTGAAGCCTTCACTGTTGTAGCCAGAGCCGATGCCAATATTCGCTCGTTTGAAGATCTGAAAGGAAAAAGGGTGAGTGTCGGAAGTGCTGGTTCGGGGCAAAGAAGTACCCTTGAAGTGCTGATGTCTACCTATGGCTGGACGATGAACGATTTCAAAGAAGCCGTTGAAATTAAAGCCATCGAACAGCCTCGGGCGTTATGTGCCAATGACATTGATGTAATGCTTTATGTTGTGGGGCATCCCAGTGGAGCCGTCAAAGAAGTTACCACATTATGTGACAGTGTTTTGGTACCGGTTACAGGTGAGCAGGTGAATAACCTGATTAAAGCCAATAGTTACTACCGAAAAGCGACTATTCCAATGGAGATGTATCGTGGTACCGATGAGCCGGTGGAAACCTTTGGTGTGGGTGCGACTTTTGTTACTACGACGAATGTTCCAGATAAAGTGGTATATGCCGTCGTAAAAGCTGTATTTGAAAATTTCGATCTCTTTCGCCGCCTGCATCCAGCACTTGCCAACCTGAAAAAGGAGCAAATGATTATGGACAGCCTAACTGCACCACTTCACTCAGGCGCTGAAAAATACTACCGTGAAGCTGGTCTGCTGAACCAGTGACAATAAGGGCATTCCAGGCTAGATGGCCTGTTTGAGCTTCTTATTAAGGTTGTCCCATAAGAGTTGATATGCCAGATTCCCCACGCTTCTGTAGGCAAACTCCCCGACAGGTGCCCGGAATTCCCCCATTTTTTCAACGTCACTGCAATAGGGGATAAATCCAAGCGGCCTTTTGCCGATGAGCTTCTGGCATTTTTCCGAAAAATCCCGATGCAAGTTTTTTCGACGGTCGATCATTGTCAGCACTGGAAAGAGCTTTTTGCTTGATATGCCTTTCTCTTCCATCACAGCTGCCATGTTACGGTAGGTTTCAAAGGATAGGTGGGTTGGAACTGCGGGGGCGAGGACGATCTTTGCAGCATTTAATACTGACACTGCCAGCTCTGACATGGTTGGGGGGCAGTCCAGTATAATAATCTGATAAATTTCACTGAGGGCGGAGAGCCATTGGCGCATCGGCTGTCCTGTCGCTTTGGATAACAGGACATCAATGTTGCGATAGGAAATATCAGAAGGAATGATATCAAGGTTTTCAAAATTGGTTTCCTGTATCAGATGAGACAGGGTGACCTTGTCTTTCACTAGCTTGTTGACCTTGAACTTTTTGTCCTGTGTGCTGTTGAAATACCAGCTGGAAGCGGCCTGGGCGTCCAGATCCCACAGGAGTGTCCGAAAGCCCTGTCCGGCACTGTAATAAGCCAGGTTCACTGCGGTGGCGGTTTTACCCACGCCTCCTTTAAGGTTGTAAATGGCAATGACATTCATGATGTTTCCCGCTCCATCAAAATTCTGCCTGGGTTTAGGCCCAGGTCGTTGCTTTTATTTGAGCCCTTGAGCTTTCAGCTCGATGGTCTTGTCGCAATACAGTTGATTAAGAGTACAGTTGGTTAAGGGGACAGTTGATTAAGAATAATGCAGCAGATAGGTTGGATTGCAAGCGGTTAGGTCAATTAAGGCTAAAAAATCAGTAAGGTACATTTTCTGACGAAGTCTATCGTTGCTGTTTTTTAGTTGGTAGTGCAGTGAATGTTCAAGCGTAGAGTAAAAGCCGTGAGCCTATGATGATTGGTGAATATCATTAATTGAAATAAGATTAAGTCAGTTCAGTAATAGTAACTCCTGTAGTTAGTTGTTAGAATCAGCGCCCATTTTTTTGAAGAACATGTGATCTTTGGTAGGGATCACCACTGTATAGGATGTGACTATGCCCGTAATTACCCTTCCTGATGGCAGCCAGAGAGAGTTTGCCAATTCCGTAACTGTTTATGATGTCGCTAACGATATCGGACCTGGTCTTGCTAAAGCAGCATTGGCCGGTAAAGTGGATGGTGTCCTGGTGGATACATCCCACCTGATTGAACAAGACAGTAACTTGGCTATCGTGACGGAAAGAGATCCGGAAGGTGTCGATATTATTCGTCACTCCTGTGCACACCTGTTGGCTATGGCTGTAAAAGAGCTGTTTCCGAGCGCTCAGGTGACTATAGGGCCAGTCATCGAAGATGGTTTTTATTACGACTTTGCCTTCGAACGTCCATTCACCCCAGAAGATCTGGAAAAAATTGAAAGCCGTATGCAGGAGCTGTCTGCTGCGGATTACCCTGTCAGTCGTCAGCTGATGTCCCGTGATGAAGCCGTAGAGCTATTCCGGAAAATGGGTGAAGACTATAAAGTCGAGATCATCAGGGATATACCCAGCGAGCAAAACCTTTCCTTCTATACACAGGCAGACTTTATTGACCTTTGCCGTGGACCGCATGTTCCCAGCACCGGCAAAATTAAGGCGTTCAAGCTGACTAAAGTTGCAGGAGCCTATTGGCGCGGTGATTCCAATAACGCCATGCTACAGCGTATATATGGTACTGCCTGGGGCAATAAGAAAGACCTAAAGGCTTATCTGCATCGTATAGAAGAAGCTGAGAAGCGTGATCATCGAAAAATCGGCAAGAAGCTGGACCTGTTCCATATGCAGGAAGAGGCGCCAGGTATGGTGTTCTGGCATGCTGATGGCTGGACCCTGTATCAGGCGGTCGAGCAGTACATGCGCAAACAGCAGATTAAGCATGGCTATAAGGAAATCAAAACCCCTCAGGTAGTGGAAAGAACCTTGTGGGAAAAATCAGGTCACTGGGAGAAGTTCCGTGAGGATATGTTTACCACCCAGTCTGAAGACCGCGATTTTGCTATCAAGCCAATGAACTGTCCCTGCCATGTGCAGGTGTTTAATCAGGGTTTAAAAAGCCACAAAGAGCTGCCGCTGCGATTGGCAGAATTCGGCTCCTGCCACCGCAATGAAGCTTCAGGCGCATTGCACGGATTAATGCGGGTTCGAGGCTTTACCCAGGATGACGCGCATATATTCTGTACGGAGGAGCAAATTCAGTCGGAAGTCAGTCGGTTTATCGACTTTCTTCATGAGGTGTATGAAGACTTTGGCTTCAACGAGATTATTTACAAATTGTCTACCCGTCCTGAAAAGCGGGTAGGTTCAGATGAAAGTTGGGATAAATCTGAAAAAGCGCTGGCTGACGCCTTGGATGCGAAAGGCCTGCCTTGGGATGAATTGCCGGGTGAAGGGGCATTTTATGGACCCAAGGTTGAATTTTCCTTGAAAGATTGCCTCGGACGTCTTTGGCAGTGCGGTACTATCCAAGTGGATTTTTCTATGCCAGGACGCTTGAGCGCCAAATATGTCGCCGATGACCAGAGCCGTAAAGTACCGGTCATGTTACATCGGGCGATATTGGGATCTTTCGAGCGGTTTATCGGTATGTTGATCGAAAACTACGAAGGTGCATTTCCAACTTGGCTGGCACCAAATCAGGTGGCGGTCCTGAATATTACCGATAATCAGGCAGAATATTGTAAAAAAGTAACAGAAATGCTCAATGAACAGGGCTTTAGAGCACATCTTGACTTGAGAAATGAGAAGATCGGCTTTAAAATCCGCGAGCACACTTTGAACAAAGTGCCATACTTAGTTGTCATTGGTGACAAAGAGGTGGAAGCACAAACGCTGGCTATTAGGACTCGTCAAGGTAAAGACCTTGGTGTGATGTCCTTTTCTGCGTTTTCAGAAATGCTCAACGACGATGTTGCCAAGCGCAGTCGGAGCCTGTAAACGATAGCTGGAACTGTTCTCACTAATACGGAGAGATTGATATTAAGCGCAACACGCCACAAGGCAAAGATCGTCCAAAAATAAATGAAAATATCACTGCTACTGAGGTCCGGCTAATACTGTCGGATGGTACCCAAGGCGGTATAGTCCCTCTTAGTGAAGCCTTGCAGAAAGCTGAGCAGGAATCTCTTGATCTTGTACAGATAGCGGATGCAGATCCCATCGTGTGCAAGGTTATGGACTACGGCAAGAAAATCTTCGAAGAGAAGAAGCAGAAAGCCGCAGCCAAGAAAAAGCAGAAACAGACTCAAGTAAAAGAGATGAAGTTTCGCCCAGGGACGGAAGAAGGGGATTATCAGGTAAAACTGCGCAACCTGATACGTTTCCTTGAACACGGGGATAAGGCCAAAGTATCGATTCGCTATCGCGGTCGTGAAATGGCTCACCAAGAGCTAGGTATACAACTGCTGCAACGGGTTGAAAAAGACCTTGAGGAGTATGGTGTTGTCGAGCAAAAGCCCAAAATGGAAGGGCGTCAGGCAATGATGGTGTTGGCCCCGAAAAAGAAAAAGTAGTGTTTTTGTAGCTCATCACTGCAATTAATCGCACTGCAATTTAATTAATATTTGAATGCGGAGTTTTTCAAATGCCTAAGATGAAAACCAAGAGCTCGGCTGCCAAGCGGTTCAAAAAAACTGCTAACGGCTTCAAGCATCGTCAGTCCTTCACAAGTCACATTTTGACTAAGAAGAGCACCAAGCGTAAGCGTCACCTGCGTCCAAAAACACAGGTACATGCGTCTGATGTTCCATTGGTCAAGCGGATGCTGTGTCAGTAATTTCATATTTATCATTATTGATTCGGAAGGATTGAAAATATGCCTCGAGTAAAACGTGGAGTTACGGCACGCGCCCGCCACAAGAAAGTTTTAAACCAAGCCAAAGGATACTACGGCGCACGTAGTCGTGTATTTCGTGTAGCCAAACAGGCTGTTATCAAAGCCGGCCAGTATGCATACCGTGACCGTCGTCAGCGTAAACGTCAGTTCCGCGCTCTGTGGATCGCTCGTATCAATGCTGGTGCACGCATTAACGGATTGTCGTACAGCCGCTTTATTGCTGGCCTGAAAAAAGCGAACGTAGAGATTGACCGTAAGGTTCTTGCTGATCTGGCGATGAATGAAAAGGCAGCTTTTGCGGTCGTCGTTGAGAAAGCAAAAGAGGCCCTGGCTTAATCTACATAATCAGCAATATTTGTTGATGAATACTCAATAGGGGAAAGGGGCGACTCTTCCCCTATTTTTGTTTGTTGGAGTAAATAATGGAGAATCTCGAAGGCATTGTTGGGCAAGCCAAGGATGCTATTACACAGGCAGGCAGCGAGCAGGCTCTTGAACAGGTTCGGGTTGATTATCTTGGTAAAAAAGGCCTGATTACTCAGTTGCTGAAAGAGTTGGGTAAATTGGACCCAGCGGAACGTCCTGCTGCCGGGGCTAAAATCAACGAAGCCAAGTTGTTGGTCCAGAACCTGATCAATGAGTTCAAATCCTCAATGTCAGAGCAGGCCGAAGCTCAGAAGCTGGCTTCAGAGTCTGTCGATGTCACTTTGCCTGGTCGTTCCCAGTCTTTCGGCACCATTCACCCTGTAACCAGAACCATGCAACGTATCGAAGATTTCTTCGCCCGTTGTGGTTATTCGGTTGAGGAAGGTCCGGAAATTGAAGATGACTATCATAACTTTGAAGCTCTCAACATTCCGTCGCATCACCCTGCACGTGCAATGCACGATACTTTCTATTTTGACCCAAATACATTACTTCGGACGCATACGTCGCCAGTACAAATTCGAGTTATGGAAGAGAGCAAACCTCCCTTCAGAATGATTTGTCCCGGGCGGGTCTATCGTTGCGACTCAGATGTGACACATACTCCAATGTTTCATCAGGTTGAGGGGTTGTTGGTAGACAAAAAGGTTAGCTTTGCCGATCTGAAAAGTACGATTGTTGAATTCTTGAGAGAATTTTTTGAAAAAGACCTTGAGGTCCGTTTCCGTCCTTCTTATTTTCCATTTACTGAGCCGTCTGCGGAAGTAGATATAGAGTGGGGACGAGATAAGGATGGCAACATCAAATGGTTGGAAGTGATGGGGTGCGGTATGGTTCACCCTAAGGTATTCCAGGCAGCAGGTGTCGATCCTGAGACCTATTCCGGTTTTGCCTTTGGCATGGGGGTTGAGAGACTGGCCATGCTGAGATATGGCGTGAATGATTTGAGAATGTTCTTTGAGAATGATATTCGATTCCTTGAGCAGTTTTAGTAACGACATTGTTTTGATTACAAAAATTGCTCTGATCACAATATAGTTTTAATAACAATTGAGCTTTAATAACGAATTAGATTTGAGGCTCCTCAGGCAGGATGTCTCCCCGAATACCTAGGCGAGCAAAATGAAATTTAGCGAAAGTTGGCTGCGTGAATGGATCGATCCGAACCTTGGTTCTGAAGCCTTGGTCCAGCAAATTACCATGGCAGGTCTGGAAGTGGACGGAACCGAAAAGGTTGCCGGAGCTTTTACCGGGATAGTTGTTGCTGAAGTGACTTCCATAGAACCACATCCTGACGCGGATAAACTCAGAGTTTGTTCGGTCAATGATGGCAATCAAGTATTTCAGGTCGTTTGCGGAGCGCCAAATGTAACGGCAGGCATGCGGGTGCCATTTGCAAGGATTGGAGCAGTATTGCCTGGTGACTTCAAAATCAAGAAAGCAAAGCTGCGCGGCGTTGAGTCCCAGGGGATGCTTTGCTCAGAAGCGGAGTTAGGCCTGGCCGAGAATTCAGATGGGCTGATGTCACTTCCAATAGATGCACCGCTTGGCGTGGATGTTAGGGTCTACCTCAAGCTGGACGACACTATTATTGACGTCGACCTGACACCCAACCGAAGTGATTGTCTATGTTTGCTTGGCTTGGCCAGGGAAGTCGGCGCGCTTAATAAAAAGACGCTCAGGGACCCTGAAATTCAGCCTGTGGAAGCAGTAATTGATGATGTGTTTTCCGTTGACGTGCAAGCTGGAGATGCATGCCCCAGGTATGCAGGGCGGGTGATGCGTAATGTCGATCTGTCTCGTGCAACGCCACTTTGGATGGTGGAAAAGCTGCGTCGCAGCGGTCTCCGTAGCATTGATCCTGTGGTCGACGTGACCAATTTCGTGATGTTGGAACTCGGCCAGCCAATGCACGCTTTTGATTTAAATGAGTTGTGTGACGGGATTGTGGTGCGATGGGCGAAACCGGAAGAAAAACTGGTATTGCTTGATGGCCAGGAGATCGCGTTGAAAGCGGACTCTCTGATTATTGCAGATCATGAGAAGCCGCTGGCACTGGCGGGGATCATGGGTGGTGAGCACAGTGGCGTGAGCGATAAAACCAGGGACATATTCCTCGAAAGTGCTTTCTTTGCGCCACTGCACATTGCCGGTAAGGCGCGAGGCTATGGTTTGCACACT
Organism: Hahella sp.; assembly: GCA_050299855.1. GTDB lineage: Bacteria > Pseudomonadota > Gammaproteobacteria > Pseudomonadales > Oleiphilaceae > Hahella. The sequence goes on along the minus strand of JBNKWQ010000034.1, from coordinate 2,824 downwards.
GACTCTTCCCACAGGTTTGAGCGCGGTGTAGACCCTGTACACCAGGCAAGAGCCATTGAGCGCGCTACTCAGTTGTTGCTGGATATCGTAGGTGGAGAACCAGGACCGATAGTTGTCGCCGATAGTAAAGAGCATCTTCCGCAGACAAATTATGTCACTTTGCGCCACCATCGAATCGATGAGCTGCTGGGTATTCATCTGGATCGCACCAAGGTTGAAGAGTTGCTCGCTCGCTTGGGATTGTTGGTTGAAAAAGTCACCAAGGAAGGATGGACCTTTAAGGCTCCCTCTCATCGCTTCGATATTTCCATAGAAGTCGATCTGATTGAAGAAATTGCCAGGGTATACGGGTACAACAAGCTGCCGACGACAGAGCCCATGGGGTCGATGAGCATAAAACCGTTGCCTGAAAATAAAGTTTCTACGCGTCGATTGAAAAATCACCTTGTTTCCTGTGGTTATCAGGAGGTAATTACCTACTCTTTTGTGGATCCCAAAATTCAGGCGTTGGTAACCCCTGATGAGGAAAATATTGAGCTGGCCAATCCGATTGCCAGCGATATGTCGGTGATGCGGACCAGCCTATGGTCAGGATTGTTAAAGACAGCCCAATACAATCAAAACAGACAGCAAGCCCGTCTGAGGTTTTTTGAATCAGGACTGACCTTTGTCAAGCGCAATGGAAATATCGTTCAGGAGCCTGTGTTGGCAGGCCTGGTGGCTGGTTCCAAGGGGCCGGAAAACTGGTCGCAATCCAAGCAATCAGTTGATTTCTTTGACGCCAAGGGCGATGTGGAAAGTCTTCTGGGTATTATTGGTGCTGATGTCCAATGGCAGGCCGGCAAGCATTCAGCATTGCACCCAGGCCAGACCGCGCAACTGACCTTAAATGGTGAGGTTGTAGGTACCTTGGGGGCTGTTCATCCAAAAATTTGTAAAACTTTGAATTTAAATGGCCCACTTTTTATATTTGAGCTATTCTTAAACCGAGTAGCAGAAGGAAAAGTGCCATTTTTCAATGAAGTGTCGCGCTTTCCTGAAGTCCGTAGAGATCTTGCTATCATTATTGATGAAGCTACGCCTTATGCCGAAGTTGCTAAATCAATTATACAAAGTGCAGGGGAATGGCGTGTCAGACACCATATTTTCGATGTTTACCATGGCGAATCCGTAGGTGAAGGTAAAAAGAGCCTCGCTATCGGGGTGGTTTGGCGTCATCCAGAGCGTACTTTGAGGGACGAAGAAGTCACGGGAGCTTTTAATAACGTGATCAATGAATTAAGCAATCGTTTAAGTGCATCTTTGAGGAGTTAGTCGTGGGAGCTTTGACAAAAGCAGATATGGCTGAGCGTCTCTACCAGGAGGTTGGGCTCAATAAAAGAGAGGCCAAAGAAATGGTAGAAGCCTTTTTCGATGAGGTTCGGGATGCACTGAGCCACAACGAGCAAGTAAAGCTATCAGGCTTTGGTAATTTCGATTTGCGGGATAAAAAACAACGTCCAGGTCGGAACCCGAAAACGGGGGAAGAAATCCCTATTACTGCTCGTCGAGTAGTAACATTTCGCCCTGGCCAAAAATTAAAAGCAAAAGTAGAAGCCTATGCTGGAACCCAGTCACAATGATGAGCTCCCCCCGATTCCGGGGAAGAGGTATTTCACCATTGGAGAAGTTAGCGATCTCTGCAGTGTAAAAGCACATGTTCTGCGTTACTGGGAGCAAGAGTTTCCTCAGCTTGCACCGGTGAAACGCCGTGGTAATAGACGTTATTACCAACGCCAGGACGTGCTGATGATCAGGCAGATTCGGAGCTTGCTCTATGATCAGGGCTATACTATTGGTGGCGCAAAGCAGAAGCTCTCTGGATCCGAAACAAAGGATGACGCTACTCAGGCTAAACAGCTGATTCGTCAGATGATTACTGAGCTGGAAGAAGTTTTACTGGTTCTGGAAAGGTAGTCGTCTTCTCGTCTTGTAAGGGCCCGATTAATTCAGAAAATCCTGAATTTTATAAATCAGAGCCCTTTAAAATTTCTAATCGTTAAGGTAATATTCGCACCCGTTCTGCAGTTCTGGCAGGACATCTTAGTCGGGGCGTAGCGCAGTCTGGTAGCGCACTTGCATGGGGTGCAAGGGGTCGTGAGTTCGAATCCCACCGCCCCGACCAATCGAATCAAGCACTTGGGCCGGCTCCTCGGGGCCGGTCTTTTGCCGTTTACGGCTTCGATGGCACAGCACGATCGGATCGCGTGCCGGACTGCGGCGTGTCCGATCGGCCGATCGGGACAGCCGGACAGATCCGATGGGCGACGGAACAGAGGCTTGCTCTGACACCGACGCCTCCGTCAAGTCGGGACCGCCGACGCGGCCTCACCCCGTTCTCGCGGGCGTGCCGGTGTTCGAGAGTTCGATCTGCCGGCGGAGCGGAAGCTTGACTCGAATGCTGCCCGCTTCTCGCTAGAACGCCCCTGCACTGAAGCCGCTGGCCGATTTGCCGATGTGGTCTGATCGAGAGCGAACTGCTGCAGTTGCGCGCCGCACCGGCATCGCTGCCGGCGGCGCTGGCAGAGCAGGTCGAATTGTTCGCTTCCCACGTCGAAACGGTGCTGCGCCAGCAGGACGCAGGCGATCGGATTCTCGGCGAACTCGCCACGCTTCCGACGGCCGAGCGCATCGACGCGTTGTCCGACGCGGTGGGTCGCGAGCAGGCGGCCAAGGCGTTGCTCGACCACGACGCCCACCACAAAGCGGCCCTCGACGTGCTCGTCGAGCTCACCGACCGGCCGGGCCCGGACGCAGCCGAACACAGATCGGAAGAGCACACGTC
>JBNKWQ010000033.1:0-14025 GCA_050299855.1 Hahella sp. | reverse complement strand
TGGTTGCAGGAAACGCCTTGGAGCGATTGATGCGAATGGCTTCTCTGGCGGTTTGCCCATTGAATACCAGCTTTTCGAAAGGACCAATTCTCCGGGCGAATGCCTGCAGGGCCAGCCTGCGACGATAATGGTACTGATTTTAAGTCAGGCTTTTTAGCTGGAGCCGCAGGTAAACTGGCTAATCTAGGTCTAGCACAGAGTGGAATATATGGCTCGCTAGGAATTGAGATGAGCAATGGTAGTCTCGGCGCAATTGCAAGTCGAACGGCTGTTGCCGCTATTGTCGGTGGGACTGTATCGCAACTTTCGGGAGGGCAGTTTGCCAGTGGGGCTAGGACTGCGGCTATGCAGCATTTGTTTAATGCAGAAAGGAGCAGGATCTTTGGTGGACGGCCTAAGCACCCCCTTTATGATGGCCCAGATACACCTGAGGAGATTAGAAATAAGTTGAAGTTCGGTAGTGGGCTCTTAATCTGCGTATCAACTGGTGGAGCAGGATGTCTAGTGCTAGGTGGTTCTACTTTTTATAACGCAATAACGGGGCAAAGTGTATACGAAATGGCAGCCCTAGCGGGGGCTGACCTATTCCAAGAGTCTACAATATCAGACAGGGAATATGCGCTAAGTGTAGGCCAGGATATCGATAATATAATTGGCCTAACGACAGGTTTACTTTCTTTTGGGGTAGCAAGTGGGAATTTGGCAATCCAGTTGGGTAATCCTAGTATAGTTCCAAGATTTTTTAATGTACCAGGTAGTTTAGGAGCAGCAACTGCAGAAATTGGGGCTGCGGCGATAGATCTTCCTGGTTTACAGGACACTTATAATGTTTCGCATTAAAGAAAAATATATAACTCGTAAATATCTCCTCAGTTTCGGGATCGTTATATTAATGCTCTTGTCATTTATGTTGGGAGGGTATTTTTCTGTTGCAATTGCTGTGGCTATGTTAAAGGGAGATAAAGAATACAGTGACGTTACTGTTTTAAATATTAAATGTTTGTCAGGTAGAACAGTCTTTACATCATTGGTAGAGCTTGAAGGTATAGGCGCATACTCTATTTTCCAGAACAAAGATGAACGAGAAGCTTTTGATCTATGTTTAGAAAGTGAAAGAAAAAAACTAAATGTGGGAGATGTCGTTGATATAATTGTTAGGGGAGGGCATGAAATTGTTTATATAGGGAAAATGAAAAATGTCGTTTATGATAAGAGGCGAGATTATTCGGTGAGCGTGAGTTTTCTTTATATAGTTTGCGTAAGTGGTGTTGCAGTTTTTTATCTATATAAAAAATTGAAAAAAATAAATATTTAAAAATCAATGGGGTCGAAGTCATTGATGTTCGCAAAATGAGTAATCAAAGACTCTGACCCTTACGATTACTTACGATTAGCTATCGAAGATGCTTGGTCTAAATTCACTTCTGCGTTCAGAGATACGTTTACTAACGGTACATACTTTGTTGGCGTTGGTGGAGACATTGTTGCAATAGATGGGTATACCTTTTCACTTGGAATCATGGTGAATACTAACGATCCTCTACTAGACTCTGGACTTTACTTTAGTGGAGGTGAAGCTACTGGTATTGATTACGGGCCTATAACTGAATTTGGATTTTGCAGTTGTACGACAACATATGATGTCTATGGCAGTGTTGGTACATTGTCCCTGTCTAGCCCTTTGATTGGTATTGACTTAACTGGTGACCTCAGGGGGGCTCCTTGGATGTTGCAAGTAGGTCCTGGAACGTATGGGGCAACATACTCGGAGCCGTTCACCTACCCTATTACCTATAGAGTTGTTAGGGATGGTGTTAAAAGTATTTTTAATAGTTATTTTAGTGATTAGATTCTGAGGTTACATTTAATGTTCCAATATATTGGTGTTGGTGTGTTGCTTGTAGGAGGGTTTTTTATCATCCTATCAACGGTGGCGTTCTTATTAATGGTTTCCGAGATTCAAAATATTAATGAAATAAAGCCTTCGCGTCATATGTTGCATCCTGGTCTTCGAGCTTTAATGGATGGAAGCTATTTAACAAAAAGAGGATTTTATTGGCGAAATAAATGTATTTTATTTATGAAAACAGGTCTGTTGTTAGGCTTTGTAGGATTTGTTGTTAATATTTGTATCGGTATTTTTCTAGATTTCATTAAATAGCTGATAGCATGTAAGAATTAAATCAATGGGGTCGTAAATCAATGGGGTCGAAGTCATTGATGTTCGCAAAATGAGTAATCAAAGACTCTGACCCTTACGATTTCGAACCCGCTTGAGCTGACGACATTTTATTTATGAGTAATTAAGGAAGTTTTATGAAATCACTTGCATTCTTTGCCCTGTTACTTGCAACAGGACTATCTTTCGCCGGAACAGGGGGCGGGAAAGTTCGTCACATCATGCTCCATGTCGGAGCTGGGGAAGCAGGTGTCCTGTTCTTTAAAACAGAATATAACTCAAATAAAGCAGCTTGCAGTACCGCCGATGGCGGTACCCATTGGGCCGTTTCCCTGGATACTGGCTTGGGGCGTGCAATGTACTCACTCTTGCTCGCAGCGCAGGCTCAGCAAAAAACGGTCTATGTTGCAGGGTCTGGAGATTGTGCTTCCTGGGGGGATAGAGAGCGGCCTTACGCTATTAGTGTTGATAGTTGAATAACTATAGGTCCTAAAGTTTAAGGTCGACGATCTTACTACGGCTTCGGTGAGTTAGTTTTAGTCAACTCCCCTCATCTAGCAGACCATCTCGGACCTTTGTTGGCTGAGGTGAAAATGATTGGAACTATTTTCAATACAAGCTGATTTGTTTCTTTCATTTCTAACTCATAGCCTTGGTACGCCAAAAATTGATGCTTTAACTAGTCGTCTTCAGAGTTTCTCGCTTCATGGAATTGATATGATAAAGAAGTTGTTAGTTGTCTTATGTGTTTTTATCTTAGTTCCAGATGTTGCTCATGCTAGAAAGCTGGTAACTATAACTTCCAAGTCTAACAACAAATACGTGCGAGTCTCAGAGCATGCTGCTAAAGATATGATGGCCACTCGGTTAGGGATTGGGACTTGGGAAGTCTACGAGTACATAGACTTAGGAAATAATGTATTCTCTCTTAGGTCATTGTCAAACGAGAGGGGCAGGGGTCAGGCCTTGAATTTCACATCTCTCAAATCCTCCCAAAACTAGCCTCAAAATTCCGAGCCCGCAAACTAACATGCTCGTCCACCGCCTCACGTAAAATAAAAATCCGGGGCTGTGCCTTCAATTCATAAACCCGATACTGATTGGCCCGTTCTTTGGAAAATTCCAATTCCCGGTCGCTAATATAGAAGGGCGGGTCCATTCCACTTCCCTTTTAGTTAGTTGTTGAAGTTGACTGATAGGCGCCTTTTTGGGCTTCCCGAAAGGACACCATACGCTGTAAATTTTCATTCCAGAGGCTGGCTTTGAAGCATCCATAGATGTCTTTTGGCGCAAGTGAGGTGGTTACCGGTGACTGCAATTCGGGAATTGCCGCCATTGCTTCCGGTAGCCGATAAAAGGGGATTTTGACGTTAAGGTGGTGGATGTGATGGTAGCCTATATTGCCGGTAAACCATTGCATCACTTTATTTAGCTGCATATAGCTTGAAGACTCCATGGCTGCCCGATAAAACGTCCATGCCTCGGGGGAAATAATATGCATGCGTTTGAAGCTGTGTTGAGCGAAAAAAAGATAGGAACCCAGAGCGCCGGCGATGGACATTGGCAATATCACCACGTAAAAGGCAACATTGGCTCCCGCGAGTGCCCACAACAGGATGATCAGGCTTGTATGGATGACAAGAGATAACAGGGAATCCAGGTGTTCTCTAGGGTGTTGGAATAACGGCAGCAAGCAGATACTGAAGACAAACACGGTGATATAACCTGCCAATATCGATACTGGGTGGCGCTCAATGCGGTATTTGAGTCGCTCCATTTTTGAGGCGGTTCGCCACATGTCCGTTGTCATAAGCGGAAATGCCCCCACGCTGGCGGCGCTTACTTTACCCACATGTCCGTGATGATAATTGTGGCTTTTCTTCCAGGACCTGGCAGGTGTTAATGCCAGCGCGCCATAGAGATGAAACAATATCCAGGCAACTTGGGAGTTCTGCAGAATAGCGCCGTGCATATAATCATGATAGGTGATAAATGTCCTGACCATCACCAACGCGCCCAGTAACGAAAGAGCCAGTTGCAGTGGCCACCAGGGGGCGAGACCTGCGGCAATGAGTGTGATGAATAACAGGACGAAGGTTGAACCAACATGCCACCAACTCTGGGAGCGGATTTCCTGGGCAAACGGTTGGGTGGCGATCAGCAGTTCTTTGCCGATTCGTATATCCGCACTATGCTCCGGTAACACCGGATCCGATGGGTTTGTACCTGTGCTGCGGGATGACGGTAGTTCAAAAGGCATATCATTCTCCTGTGTACGTCCAGGCTTTGGTTAAGCTAGTGTCCTTGCATTGAAACAGCCTGCGGGTACTGCTACTCCGGGTGACCATTTCAGGCCCGAACCCCGCCGCTTTACACCTCTCAGATGGATAAAATTATACCAAACTTTCGCCAGCGGCTTTCGCCTTGCCAGAGAAAATTCCTGTAAGCCAGAGGACGCAAGCAATTGTTAGAGGTGCCCTTAATGTAAATATCACATTGCAAACCCAGCGGTTGGTCCTGAGAATAGAAACACCACGTGAGGATAGTTATGCCTGCGAAGGAGGCGTCTTGTGCCATGTGGAACAATCGTTATAGAGGTCACACATATCATCCCGGAGTTGTCATACTAAACAGGTACGTAAGCACTGGGTCGCAATCTTCTGTACGGCCAAATGCCTAAGCCAGGGATGACGGTATACCTGCGGGGTATAGCTTTGTCTCCAGGGCTGGCACAGGGAAACATCCATATACATCAAAGTTTGCTCGGTCCCATCGATGTTCCCGAAAGCATTGGACAACAGAGTGTCGAGGACGAGTTCTCCGGCTCGATGCAGCCACAGCGCGAATTTCGGATGATCTGATATCTTTGGCTTCACGAGTGGAAAAAGAGATCGATTCCAGGCTCGCAGAAGTTTTTGGGGCGCATCGTCTAATGCTGAATGATGCCTCCCTGCGAGAAGAGCTGAGAAAGGAGATTCTGGATAACCTGGTTAACGCCAGCACCGTGGTCAAAAGAGTGTTTCTGCGTTGGGGGATTAGCCCCTTAATGATTCGATGTTAGCATGGCCGGGTTGTAAGCCACTGTCGCCATTTATTTGCTAATTGAAACGACAAACACCTTTTGTAGTGGATGATGATTTTCAATTGTTGGCGTGCATATCCAATAAAGATCATCGAGTTTGGTTTTGACTCGATGATCCTGTGAAGCGCTGAATAATCAGGTCGACAGCCTCTTCAGCCAACTGCATGGGATTTTTATTCTGGTACTTTCCATTAGGCACCAGAGGAGATCGGCCCTGCAGTATCAGAGAGGCCATTCCATGAACGCTGGACCAGAGCGTAAAAGCGGTAAGCTCCACATTAACATCCTTCAGATACCCGGCCGCCTGACATTGTCGAATGCTTTCCTGCAGAAATGAGAGAGTGCGCAGGCCGTCGTCGTGTGAAAATGGATTGTCCAGCTGCTTTTCGCTGAGCGCTCTTCTGGGTCCGGGCAGGTGAAACATGAGTTCATAAAGTGCAGGGTTTTCCAACGCAAACTGAACGTACGCCAGGCCTCCAAGGCGCAGTCGTTCTATAGGGTTTTCACCGGCGTTGATGGACGCTTCATTTTTGTAGGCATACAACAGCTTGAACCCTTCATCATGTATCGCCAGCAACAGAGATTCTTTATTGGCAAAGTAGCGATAAAGCGCCGGAGTCCGACAGCCTACGGCGGCAGCCACCTCATTCAGCGACAAACTGTCCAGGCTTTGTTGCCCTGCCAGTTTCAATGCCGCTTCAATGGCTGCCTGACGAATATCGATTTGGTCTACCTTACGGGGACGGGCCACATTAACTCCTGCCGAATTTACTTTCCAGGGAAACACTGGGTCTGATAGGGCGCTTCATTCTGAACACGTTGATGACGAGGACCAGAATGAGACTTGTGCCGACAATGATCACCGGGTAGACGGCAGGTGTTTGTGCAAAGAAGGCTGGCGATTCACCCGGATAGAGCTTATGCGGACCAAATGACAATAACGACTCCAGAGCGATGATTCCGGCGACTGTCAGAAGCCATCGTGAGCCTGTCAGTATAAGGCCAATGCAGACCGCACTGAGCGCAATCGAAGCAGCCAGAGTCGGTGCGATAAATGCTGGCGGATGGGGCATGGTCTGAGAGAACAGTGCTGCTAGCATAATCAGCTTGAGCGCGATCAGGCCAAGCAAAGCACTGATAGCGAGCGTCTGGTGTTTATCCAGTGATTCAACCATATCTCTTCCTTTTGCATTAAATTAATCAGGTTAAGTTAATGCAATTAATTTAATGTCTGGCGAGAAATTAGTCAACTGCTCATTAATGTGTATGAGTGATTTAGCCGTTAAGTAGTGAATGGTAAGCTGCGTCCAGGGGCTGGGGTCAGACCTTGAATATCACATCTCTCAAACCCTCCCAGAACTAGCCTCAAAATTCCGAGCCCGCAAACTAACATGCTCGTCCACCGCCCCACGTAAAATAAAAAGCTAGGGCTGGATCAAATGGGTCAGATACACAAACTGTATAGCGTTAGCCTGGATGTATGGGATGATCAGGATTATCTGTAAAGGGAAGGGGTGAACTAGAGGCGGGCACGGTCTGCTCTTAAGCACCCCATGCTACCCGTTCGTACAACGCTAAAAGTTTCCTTCCTCTCACCGGATTTATACCGATCCCAGAACCTTTAACTATCGTTCAGGAAGTAATGATGGCAAACGCCGAGCTCGTATCGATACAAATCTACATATAGCAAAATTAGAATTTTAAGTACTGGCCCGGTTAATTGGCTACGCCTGTTAGCAATGGCGAACCTGTTGGAAATCAATGGGCTGCTTTTAAGGGTTCTGCCAACACTATGAATCCCCAAGCTTTTTGATTTCTCCAATCGGCTCCATCAGCTTGCCATCTTTGTTCTTGGCGTTCCCCACCATTTTGCTGATTGGATAATAAACCCAACCCTCCAATTCTACGGGAGCCATTAGCGGACGAATGTCCTTGAGATCTGCGGTTGCATCCAGCCACAGGTCAAACTGCTCGGGTGTGATGAGCAGGGGTTGGCGGGGATGGAGAGGCTTCATTGACGGTGAAGCTTCGGTGGTAATGATGGTGCAGGATTCCAGGCTTTGGTTGCCTTTCTCCCAGCGGTCCCAGAGCCCGGCGAAGAAGCAGTAACCGGATTCCGGGCGGATATAGAAAGGTTGTTTGATGCCATCCTTGACGCACCATTCGACAAACCCGGAGGCTGGAACAATCGCCCTGCGATGTTTAAAGGGACCGCCAAAGGCGCGGCTGGTTTCAAGGGTTTCCGCCCTGGCATTGAACATGGCGTATTTGGTGGAGATTTCCGGTGCCCAGCTTGGTGTGAGCCACCAGCGCATTTCCCGGATAACGTTGGCTACCTCGTCCTTAATGGCGACCAATATCTCATCTGTGGGAGTAAGGTTAAACATATCGGGCTGTGCCATGGGTTTCATACCTGAGGTGTCAAACCCCAAGCCTTCCAACAGGCCAATAACGCCAGGGCTGTCGATAACGTTGTAGCGTCCGCACATGGGTCAGATTTCCGGTGGAACAGTTGGCGCAGTCATATTAGTCATACCTATTATGTAGCATCTGCCCCTGATTTCACTAGCCGTATGCCAAATTCTCCGAGCTACAAAATAGCGGGCTTTCTTCAATGATTTGTTCCAGCCTTTGGGTCGCTTCATTTACTTCGGGTGCTGTGAACAGGGTGACTTCTGTATCCGGCAGAGGTGGCAATACTTGCCTAATGACAACGAGGTCATCCTCGACGGTATGGTGCGGGATGATGGCGACTCCAATCCCTGCACGCACGGCTGCGAGAATTCCAGCCCGGCTTTGACTGGTGAAGGCGATGCGATAGGGGATGCCTGACTTCTCTAGTGCCTTGCAGGCATAGTGTCGGTGGTAGCAACCTTCATCAAATACCGCCATTGGGATGGAAGGTTGCAGGTGAACGTTGTGGCCTCTTCCGCCGACCCACACCAGTTCATCACGCCTCAGGCGAACGCCTCCCTCGGAACCGGCAAGCATCTCCACCAAGGCGATATCGATTTTCCCCTTCGCTAACATCTCGATCAGGTGGTCTGGCCGATGGTCACAGAATACCTCCAACAGGGCTTCGGGGTAGCTCAATATAAAGGTTTCCAGCAATGGGGTGAGTGTTCGGCTGGCATATTGATCATGGGTGCCAAGGCGAACTTTGCCGCCTATGTTGGTGTTCTGAAATGAGCCCACAATCTGATCATGCAGCTTCAGCAACTGCTGGGCATGGGAAATCAACTGTACACCGGCTGCCGTTAACCTGACGCCGTGCTGTCCACGTTCCATCAACGGGTTGGCAACTAAATCTTCCAGACGGTTCAGCTGCATGCTGATGGTGGAAGGCGCTTTATGAAGCCGTTTTGATGCCTCAGTGAGGTTAAGCGTATCTGCCACCATCATGAAGGTTCGCAGCAAATTGATGGGTAAGTCTCGCATTGGTCAGTTTTCAATAAATATGAATGTAGATTTGAATATATATCGATATTACGAATGAGTGCAAGCGTCTAGGATACTGATACCGGCCTTTGTGCCGATTTCAACATTGGCTCAATACCTTTGGAGTTTGCTCGATGCGCATGACCATCACATTTGGAATCAACCAGATCATCAGCCATGGCTTCGGCTTGTTTTTGTTTGCCGCACTGGTGCCGATGATGCAAACCTCCATCGAGATCAGTCATTGGCACTTGGCGACCATCGGCGCTGTGACACAGCTGTCGTATCTGGGTGGAGCCATGCTGCTGGGGTTGATTGGGCATCGCATTGATTCCGGCCGTCTGTTAGTGCTTTCAGGTTCTGTTACCAGTCTATTGTTGTTCAGCATGGCGCTGCTGAATGATCCCATGGCTATCTTGGTAGTACTAACGGTAATGGCCGCCAGTGCGGCCATCTGTTGGGGAGGGATCGTTGAACTTGTCACACGTTATGGGCGTCCGGAAAACTGCTCCACCAGCTTATCGATGGCTTCCAGTGGAACGGCTTGGGGGTTTGGGCTAAACGGTTTGCTTATTTTATCCGTCGTCCCGCTTTTGGGATGGCGCAGTGGCTGGATTGTGGCTGGCGTCATGGGGACGATTTCTATTCTTTTGACCCTATCTCTTTTGCGAAGCCTGAAGCATCAGGCTGCCAATCAACTCGATGCGGACACTGGAGCGATGTCTGCAAGGCAACTCTTCAAGACGATTCTGGGGGAACGGACTGCTTTCTTTGCTTGCCTGGTGTGCTTTTTGGTTGGCTTTTGCACTATGCCTTTCTCGACATGGCTTAACACCTATCTCGCCGAGCTAACACTGCCGCCCGCGTTGGGTGGTTATACATGGACTATGACAGGGCTGGCAGGCATGGCAGCAGGATTCTTCTCCGGTAAACTGGCTGATCGTAAAGGACATGGCGTGGCGCTCTTTATCGTGTTTGGAGGATTTGCCCTAAGCTTACTGGCATTCAACTATTCCCCCGCGAATTTTGCTGTCCTCGCCGGATTTGGCTACGGCCTGATGTATTTCCCGATGTGGGGCATTGTCGCAGGCTGGGTAAGCAGGCAATACCCTTCCAAGGCGACAATGCAGATCAATGGCATTGGTATGGTCACCTTCGGTTTAGGAGGAGCGCTGGGCAATCTCGTCGCGGGTTTGATTCAAGAACTCAGCGGTAGCCTGGAAGGGGTATACGGGCTTATCGCCCTGGTTGCCTTGCTGTTAACGCAGCTCGCCGCCTATATCTGTATGACGGAGCGCAAATTGAAAGTGCCAAGCCAGGAGGGGGCTCTGAACGTCACCTGATTCGCACTGAATTCTGAATATTGATAAGGAAAGTTTCTTTTTACTCGTTATGTAAAAAAAGGAGAACGATTGTGAATGATTGGAATCTTTCATGCTCTTATGATTTCAAAGGACGGGATGTTCGGTATGGAACGATGGGGGATGGCCCACCAATGGTGCTTGTACATGGCACTCCTTGGTCATCATTTAACCTACGTCACTTGATCCAATATTTGTCCAGAGAGTACAAAGTCTACTTTTTTGACCTGCTGGGCTATGGTCAGTCAAGTAAGGATGAAGGTGACGTTTCATTAGCTGTTCAAAATAAGATCCTGGATGATTTACTTGCTCACTGGGGGCTGGATAACCCGATTATTGTTGGCCATGACTTTGGCGGCGCAACCGTGCTCAGAGTTCATCTTCTAAACAACCGCACTTTTGAAAAAATCATTCTGATTGATCCGGTGGCAGTTTCTCCCTGGGGTTCACCTTTTTTCCAACATGTGAATGTCCATGAAGCCGCATTCGCAGGACTACCAGAATATATTCATGAAGCGATAGTTCGAGCTTATGTGCAAACAGCCGCCCATAGACCACTTGATGAGGTGACATTAAACGGTATTGTTTCGCCGTGGCTTGGCGAGCAGGGCAAGGCAGCATTCTATCGTCAAATCGCTCAAGCAGACTCCAAATACACCGACGAAGCTCAGCAGCTTTATCATAAAATCACAACGCCCACCCTGATTTTGTGGGGGCGGGAGGATAGTTGGATACCCTTGGAGCGAGGAAAAGAGCTTCACAAAATGATTCCGAGTTCTACTTTTCACATCATTGATGATGCAGGCCATTTGGTTATTGAAGAGAAACCAGATGATTTAGTAAGGGAAATCTTGTCTTTTACTAAGAACTAAAAGCCACATAACCAGACTATGCACCGGATGCCAAACCCTTCGCTTCGCTGCAGTTTGTTATCGGTGATGGCAAACGTTATGAGATCAGGAATTGAGAGGGCTCAATGCAGAAAAAGGACTAAAGCTCTCTCAACAGGGTTCTTGATGGTATTAATATGTGTCACGTCAGCAAATCTTCAGTGCGACGTGAAGGCTATTTGGGGCCATGATTTTAAATGCAAATGCCGACCGCAAGTATCCATGCCTGCGTCTCCAACTCCATCCAAGTGGCAAGCACACTGAGTTCCTTGGCATTGAATCGTTCTCCGGCTTCTGTCCAGGTAATGGCTTGACGTCTCTCAATTGCGCGGATAAACATTGCTTCTACCTGGTGGTCATGGCAAGAGTCACGAATATGATTCCATTCATCTCTTGCATCCTCCCATGTCAGGGATTCCTCCCGAATGAATTGGAGGAGGTTATCGGAGATCTGCCTTGCCTGTTCCAACGCTTCGCGCATAGAGTAAAGAAGACCTTCCAGGCTGGCATTCGCTGTCGTCCTCATTTATTGACACGCCTCTCTGCCGAAGGGAGTGGCCAATACCTGCTACATTGATGACAACAGGTATTAGTCTTCCCTAACTTGATTTGAAAAATAAATCCAATTGCTCCGAATTCGGAGCAATGATCGCAAATTGTTTTGGGAGAATCAAGCTCCGATTTCGGAGCAAAATAAATGAATGTGATTGGCCCAAATGTAAGACGTATCCGGGAAAGTCAGCACCTTACCCAAGATCAGCTTGCCGCTCGCTGTAATCTGGCGGGTTGGAGTCTCAGTAGAGGGACGCTCGCTAAGATCGAGGCTCAGGTGAGACGAGTTACCGATGAAGAAGTATTGTTGTTAGCAAAAGTGCTGAAAGTTAGGGTAGGGGAGTTGTTTACGGACTGACTGTTATATGCCTGAGGATATGGCCTGCTTGTATCATTTGGTTCATACGAAGATTGGATCTTAACGGTCAATCGGAATATCCGGCCGGAAGATTTTGGGGGCAGGCCTTTAATTTCACATCAAGCCCCCTATGTTGCCTACAACCTCAATTCCAATCCCGATAACACCCCAACATAAATTTCATTCCGGCAGCAGCGTCCTTTGAATCATATAAATCCACCATCATCTGATCAAACTCGTCCTTGGCAGCCCCTGGCGCAGTGAGGTAGTAGCCCTCTCTGAGCAAGATGAAGTTCCTCATCAGCCTGGAAGTGCGTTTATTCCCGTCAAAGAAAAACTGACTCATTGAACCCCAGAAGAAATATTCGCCCACAGAAGTGAGCTCTTTAACGCCACGCAGAAAATTTTGTGAAGGGTTTTATCCTTAAATGTCGCTATCGCATCTTGGCAAATAAAAATCTGATAGTGATCTCATCACATGGAGGATATCGTGGGGAAGAAAAAGAATGTCTTCAAAAATCAGTTGAAGACCGTCGAAAATATTCAAGATCGAATTCAGGTGCTCATAGACAAACATAGGGATTTAAAGGGCGAAAACCTTGGTGTGATGTTTCGGACTGTAATTGATCCGAATGGAAGTACCTTGTACAAAGAAGGACATCATGGGAGGGGAGGAATTCGGCAAGGAATACGTGAGTGCGACTATAAGTTTTCAACATCTGATCCAAACTGGATTGAACCGAGTGAGGAGCATGGACTTTCGTTTTCCCTGACTGTTGCGTATTCTGCCGAACGTGAACAGGTATTCTGGCGCATCGTGAACACCTGAGATTTCCCGCATTGGGCGAAGCCCTTTTTTACGCCAAGTGTTCACCATCGGTCAACTCAGACCGGGTTTTTCGCATCGATTCCCCTTTCAGATTGATTCTGTGTGCATTGTGCATGAGGCGATCCAGGATGGCATCGGCCAGCGTGTTGTCGCCGATGGATTGATACCATTGATCCGTGGGTAGCTGACTGATAATCACCGTGGATGAGCTTCCATTGCGGTCATCCATGATCTCCATCAAGTCATTCCGCTGTGCTGCTTTCAACGGCTCTAAACCCCAGTCATCCAGGATCAGCAGATCCAGTTTGGCCAAGTGTTGGAGGGCTTTGCTGTAGGTCCCATCGGCTTTGGCTTGCGAGAGTTCCAGTATCAGTCTGGAGAGACGGTAGTATTTCGCACTATAGCCTTTCAGGCAGGCGGTATGGGCCAAGGCACAAGCCAGGTAGGTTTTTCCACAGCCGCAGGGACCGGTGAGCAGCAGGTTCTGATGTTTGGTCACCCATTCACATGGCAACAGTGAGGCCACTTGTGACTGCTTCAGTCCTCTGGGATGGCTGTAGTCGATGCCTTTGGCGGTGGCATGCAGTTTGAGTTTGGCCGCTTTGAGCAGCCGCTGTTGCTTGCGTTGCTCCCGTTCAAGTTGCTCGCTATCTGTCAGCAGTTGAATACGCTCCTGGAAGCTTAAGGATTCGTAGTGGCCCGGATGTTCAGTTTGCATCGCCAGCGCATCGGCCATGCCGGTCAGTTTCATCTGGCGCAGTTGGGTTAAGGTATGCTGGATCATAAGGTTGTCCTGTTAGTGGTTAGTGAAAGCTATGAGGCCCACGGATATTTTCGTGAGCTTGTGGTAATTGAGGAGCCGTCTCGTCGGCCCCTTGGTAAAGCCTGTCCTGATTGGACTGAAGGATGGACTTGATATGCTTGAGCCGATACAAGTGCCGATGATTGGCAATGGCGCAAGCGTTGTTGAGACGTTCCGGGGGATACTGGCGAGAGAGACTGAGCAGTCCTAAGCAGACCCGATAGGCTTGCTCCTCATGCGGCTTGCTATTGAGCTGGTATTTGACCCAGCGCAGCACTTCCTCTCCAATGTCCTGAGCCCAGTTCATCAATCGTCCCGGGCTCCAGGCATGGTGCTTTTGGTGTTTGGTCGGCATATGGGCAGGGATCGTGCTCATGCCTGGACGGTACTGCCTGGCATGACTGGCGACCGTCTTATTGTGGAAGAATACGGCAATTAAAGTGCGGCTGGCATGCACCTCCACACGCTCCCCGACCAGATGATGCGGGACAGAGTACAGGTGGTGGTCGTACTGGAGGTGGTAATCGATGTTGA
>JBNKWQ010000032.1:0-3118 GCA_050299855.1 Hahella sp. | reverse complement strand
TCAGGACTCAGATCCAGCAATAGATAAAAGAAGAGATAGGACTGCAGAGCCCCTTTAATTTTGTAGGTTTTGTGAGCGGAGTGACGTCGACCCAAAGCTTGTTGATGGGCTTTCTCAGGATTATAAGCGAAAACGCCCTGGGAGCGTCGTAGTTCACGAGAAACCGTGGACTTATGGACACCGACACTACGGGCAATGGCAGCGAAGGAAAGTTGCCGTTTCCGAAGCGCATAAATCTGATATCGTTGTTCCCGAGACAGCTGTGTGTAAGAAGGCATGACGGCATACTCTTGGTCGGGTAGAAGTCTGCATCTTAGCGCAGCTGTCTCCTACACGGTTTAAATAAGAGCGTTGCTGTAGCGAAGTGAACCCACAAATAAAAGTCATGTGATTTGAGGGAATGGCATGTCATCGAATGAAGATGATCCAAAGATAGCTCAAGTAGCATCCCTTCGGCAGTGGATCCGGTTGGTTGCAGTGTATCTCTTTATTCCGCTGGTTCTCCTGGTGTGTGGAGGAGACCTCGGTTGGTGGCAGGCGTGGGGCTACTCCCTGCTGATCGTTGCCGCCGGCCCGGGTGGGCGCATCTGGGCGGAACGGCGGCATCCGGGGTTGATGGCCGAGCGACAGAATATGGAGAAGGCCCAAAGTGCGAAAGCCTGGGACAAAGTACTTGCGCCGTTGATGGCGCTGAGCTTGAGTTTCCCGCTGGTCATTGTGGCTGGGCTGGATCACCGCTTTGCCTGGTCACCCGCATCTCCGTTGTGGCTCATCATGCCAGGCTTCATTTTGATTGTGCTCGGCTACGCTTTCGCTGCGTGGGCATTGGCAGAGAACCGCTTCTTCTCCAGCGTGGTGCGGATTCAGATTGATCGAGGGCATGTTGTGTGTGACACCGGCCCTTATCGGTTCGTACGACATCCGGGTTATGCGGGAAACTTGTTGGCGCTCCCGGGTATGGTGCTGGCCTTAAGCTCGATGTGGACACTTATTCCTGCTGCAGTGGCGCTCATCATCACGGTGATCAGAACCGCTCTGGAAGACCGGACTCTACAGGACGAGTTGCCGGGCTATCGGGATTATGCGCAGCGCGTACGCTATCGGTTGATTCCGGGGATTTACTGAAGGGGCTCATCTGTGCGATTTTCTCAGGCCGATTTCCATGACCGGTTTGGCGAGGTATTTCTGTGCTAAATACCAACTTGAGAAAGACTATCTCTGTAGTGTCGGTTGCTATTCTTTTGCTCGTAGAATTCAGTTTGTTCTACGACTTTTTTTATCCGTTTCGCTTTCTGTGGAACCAAGGCAGGATAATTGAACTTCTCCTGTCAATGGTGGTGTTGCTGTGGTGCCTAACAGGAGTGTTCTTAATATTCTTTAGTGGCCGCAGTCTTTTTCGAAAGATAACATTGCCGTTTTTTCTGTTCTTTCTTCTTTTTAATATTGGTTCCTTCAATGTCTCAAACTCACCTATTGATTTTCAACAGGCTGCCCTTATCGTGGGTTATTTTCAATGGTGGGTTGGGGCAGTCATTGAAAATATTGGCTTGGCTGTACTGCCGCTTTTAATCATTCTTATACCTCTTATTATTTTCGTCGAGCGGTTACCAGACCTTATAAAATTAAATATCCCCAGTAAGTTCTATTTCGTTCCGGTCAGTGCTGTGGTACTTGTCGTTATTGGCCTGCAATATAGTCATGGATTTTTTGATCGCTATCCCTCGTTTTTCAGAATCCCGGCTTTGCTTGTATACGCTGGTCAAAGTCACCTTTACGATGGTGAAAGATCTGAGCCTAGTTACCCGGGGTCTTTAGGGCTACAGGTTGAGAAGATCGTGCTGATTGTGGATGAAAGTATTCGTGCGGACATCCTGGGAATCAGTGGATACGAAAAAGACACGACCCCCTATCTTCGCTCTCTGCAAACAGGTGTCGTGAATTATGGCTTGGCCGCTGCATCTTCAAACTGCAGTGATTATTCCAACCTCATATTGAGAACCGGATTGAGAAAAGAGGCGATCCCAGACCAGGCACAAATGAGCTTAAAGCTACCTTCGATCTGGCAATATACTCAGAGGGCAGGGTATAACAATGTTTACCTGGATGCACAGAGTTCGGAGGAGTGGGCGAACTACCAAAACTTCATGAATGAACATGAGACTACTTTCATAGACAAGATACTCAGACTTCGCCAGCAAGCCGCCTATGAGAGCGACCGAGTTGCTCGAGACAAGTTAATAGATCTTCTCAAGCAGCCCGGTAAGACCTTTATCATGCTTAATAAGTATGGAATTCACTTTCCATACTTCAGGAGTTATCCCAAAGAGCACAATATATTTACCCCTGCGCTTAAGCCAGGTGAGCCTATGAATGATAGAGAAAAATCTCTCAATTCATATATGAATGGGGTGCGTTGGAGCGTTGATGACTGGTTTAAGGATTTGTTATCCGAAAGCGGGAATTTTAGGAATTACGTATTTATATATACCAGTGATCATGGGCAAAACATTGTCGACGACGGAACATTGGCAACTCACTGTAGGCCGATGGCAAATCGTTTCGAAGGTCTTGTGCCTATGATGGTTTTCTCCAATGACGCAGTAACTTTAAATAGATTTAAGATGGTTCAAGAGACCAGTTACGGCAAGACCAGCCACTTTCAGGTATTTCCAACGCTACTTAGACTTGCCGGTTACAAAGACTCGTGGGTCAGAAACCAATACGGAGCATCTCTGAGCGAGCCTTCCAGTGCCTTGCCAGAATTTTTCGTGGGAGACGTCCATGGTCGTGGATCAGTCAGGCACTGGGTCTCAATATATCCTACAGATACTGAAAATGACCCGGGCTTTGAGTCTGGAAGTGACAGATGAAAATGCCGGGCCCTAACAAGGCAAATTCAGCCGGCACAAAAAAACGCGCGGCTGATTTGCAGTGTTAGATATCAAAAGGTGGATTCAACCAATAACTGCAACACTCACCCAGTCCAGCCATATCGGTTTTTGTCCCAAAAATACTTCCGCTGGTGTTTTGTAGTTTAGTATTTTTCTCGGCCGCTGGTTGAGCCGGTTCATCACTTTTTTCACCTCTTAGTTCGACACTTTTCTATAGTCCGTTTTCT
>JBNKWQ010000031.1:0-3256 GCA_050299855.1 Hahella sp. | reverse complement strand
AGACCCCAAGGCCAAATATTGTAGGATCCGTCCGCATAACAGGCATGCCCTTCCCACGCAAAACCTGTGGGTATGGAATAGAGGTATTCTTGGACAGCCCATGCCTGCAGATCCGGAAAAAGCGAACCAATTACTGCTGTGGGTGTCGGAGGAGCACTTATCTCGTCGATACTGTCTGAATCACAATCCTCTTGGTGCAGGAGGTTTGGGAATTGGTCTTTGGACCCTTGTGATGGCCGATAAGGCCCAAGATAGGTCACACTGCCGGGATTTGTCGGCACATAGCGAACTTTGATACCCTCGGGTTCAGCTGATCCCACCATGGCATATCTCAATGTATATTGGCCCCCTGCTGACTGTCCCGTGACGATAATGGTCTGGAGATTAGGAAAATGACCGCTGGTTTCCAACCAATGGATGATATCATCCATCAGAGCGAAGGAGGACGTATAGGGATAATTAGGGTCATTAGAAGCATTTCCACCGTTGGGATAATCGTTGGCTTCATTGTTGTCCCAGTCAGACCAGCATAGTCGGTCATCAGAAGCGATACCCAATAGGGTTGGATTTCCACCGCATCTTGGATTATCCACCCATTGCCATGTGCCTGAGGCGGAATCAAACTCCTCCGTTCTGGCCCTGGAAAAATAGGGAGCGATAATCAGGGTGTTGCTTTCCTGACCGCGATCGGTTGCGGCATTCACAATATGATCGTAATAGTCATACGGACGGTCATCCCCTCGCCGGGCTCTTCGACCATGCACAGAAATAATTGCCCGAGTTATTGATTCATTGGAAGTTCTGAGATTGAGGTTAGAATAATATTTCAGACTATAAGAACCCTCAACCCGCCAATTACACAATGCCGAATTGCTGTTAATTGGTGCCCCCGCCGTGCAGGGGAGTGGATAGGATGCTAATGCAGATGTAGAAACAGTAAGAGAAAAGATGATTAAGGTGAGTATGGCATTAGATTTCATTTTGGGTTCACCTTTCTGGTTATTGGAGCTTAAACTCTATCCTAACCCATCTTCAGATTCTATTGACAACTTTTCCATATTAAACAATCGGATAGGTGTTTTTAAAGCGGGCTTATGGCACTACAGATTTGATTTTGTGTTGAAACGGGATGAATACTACACGATCGTTTTCTGAGCTGGCTCAGGTTGCTCTGAAATACCCAGCGTATCATAGATTTCCTTTTGATGAGGTTCCGCCCGGGTCGTTTTGCGAAGATGAATGGTTTTGCCATCTTCCCGTTGTAGAATGACGGTGACACGTTGCTGGTTTTCCATTTTAGCGCGCAGCGTTTGCCAGCTGTCATGAATCCCTTTGGCATGGAGTTGACAGCGCAGGGTCTGTACCAGATGGTAAGCGATCAGCGTGATAAAAATATGCCCATTCACCCGTTTTTCCTTGCGATGGTAGATCGGACGCAGCCCCAGTTCACTTTTCAAGCTGCGAAATACGCCTTCCAGATCGGTGAGCATCGTGTAGGTATTCCACAGGGTTTGATCGTCCCAATCGGTGAAATTGGCGCGTAAACAGTACACTCCCGGATGAGTCGCCTGGGAATGCGGTTTTTCCAGGCGTTTCCAGGCAATGGCAACGGTCTTGTTCGATTCACCGTCTGCGGTCACGGTGACCTCATAATGCTGCGCCGCACCGGCATATTTCTCTTTCAGTCGACCGATGCGCTCCAGTATTTTGGCATAGCGTTTGGTGGTCCCTTTTTTATGCAGTCCGTCCGCCAGGCTTTGCAGTGCGGCTTCAAAGCGCTCGGCAAAAAGATCCTGCATGGCCTGTTCTTTCTGCTCTCGCATTTGTGAGTGGCAGTAGAGTTCGACCTCGCCGGTCTCTTCGTTGATGACGCGTTGAACCTGAACACTCTGGCCCGGAAGGTCTTTGACGACGGTGGCGTGGTCGTCGTTAAAATCCCGTTTTCGCTTGCGCGAGACGACCAGATACCGATAGCCTTGTTCCGTCAACCAGTGAAGGTTCTCTTCGCTGGCAATGCCCGCATCCAGCACCACTGTGGAACCGGCGTGTCCACCCAGCCCTTTCAGCATCGACTGCAGCGTTTGCGGTTCACTGGCATTGCCGGGAAAGATTTGGCTGGTGCGGGGAAAACCACGGCCGTCCAGAACCAGACCCAGCGTTACCAGCGGACAATCATAACGCTTCTCCTTGGAGCGTCCCCGTTGGGCTTGGGGGTTGGCTTTCGCATTCCCTTCAAAGAAGGTATTGGTTAAATCATACAGCGTAATGGTCTCATCGAAATGAAACAGCGTGGCTTCCTGCTGATACAAATGACTTTCCAGGGCGTCTCGATGTTTCCATAACAGGTCGGACACCTGATAAAGGCGATCCAGCCCCATTCCTTCAAAGTCATAGCCGATGAGCTCACCCAGACCACTGCGCTGCTGCAGCCATTCATGACTGGCTCGCTCACTGGCCGGAAAGGCCATGCGCGCAATGATATTCCCCACAGCGGCGGCTAACTGATGCCGGTTAAATCCCAGGGCCTTCAGCTTTTCGTCCAGCTTCAGTTGCTTCAAAGCATGGAGGGCCAGTTGTTCAACCCCGACCCGGCGGGGCCGCACCAGTTCCAGGCTGTCCACGGAGACCGATTCAAACGCCCCCTGATGTTCCGGCGACACCTTTCGAGTGGCCAAAATCTGAGCGGCATAACGCTGCGCCCGGGCTTCCAGTTCAGTAGGTAATTCAATCGAAAAAAGCAGCTCCTGAGCGCTCAGCAGCTGAGCGATACGGCTGGATAAGTCGGCCCATTGCGACTTGGGGAGATCGAAATGGCGACCCAGGTTTAAAACCGTACGCTGCTTCACTTTGCCATTCACACGTTCGGATTCCACCAGACGATAGGTTTGGTAGGGATCGCCAGACGGTTTGCTTTTGATGGTCGTGCATCGGATAAACATGGAAATAGGGTGACATAAAAACAAGGGCGAAGCAAGTCATCCAGGTTATTTTATGGCACTACAACAGAGATGAAAAAACACCCCATTGATTTTAAAGGATAATTTTTGGCCCAAAATAGCCGTGAAACGGAAAATCAACTATTTAGAGAAATTTGACCACTGAAGATGGGTTAAACCTTTGAGAATAACAGGTTTCTGAAAATTGAATTGGTGTTTTCCGACCACGGCCACATGCGGGACATCGGGTTGAAGATAATATTAATCCAGTTGGGCGGCTTTACTATTCAGATTCAACCACAATGTGTTGCGCTTATTCT
>JBNKWQ010000030.1:0-216059 GCA_050299855.1 Hahella sp. | reverse complement strand
TCGTATTTAAATGCCCGCTACTATGATCCTGTCGTTGGGCGGTTTATGGCGATAGACCCTGTTGGGCCATTGGACGCCGGGGTTGAGCACCTGAATCGGTATGTTTACGTGTATAACAACCCTTATAAATACACGGACCCTACGGGGTTGATTGGAAACACTGTTGGAGATGACGATGATCCAAAGATGTCTGGGATTGGAGGCGGAGGAGTAAGTCTTTCTGAAACGATGCCCGGTATAAGTTTAGGGCGAGGTACAACAGCCCCTTCCACTGCCGTGACAGGTGTAAACAAAAACGTGACAGATGTAGTTTCGACTAGAACCAGCCCTATAGAAGCGCAAAAGCCTATTGGTTTTACAAAGGGAGTAAAGGAACTAACTCCCCAGCAACAAAAAGCTATTCGATCTCTTGAAAAGCAGATCGCCAAGCATGAGAAAAAGGTTCAAGACTTCAAAGACAACCCGACGGTTAGGCCAGGCATGGAAAACCTGCCAAAAGAGGTGATTCAGAAGCAGCAACAACGGCGAATTCAACACCTTGAAACGGAAATCAATACCTTTAAAAACAACATCGACAAAATCATGCGAGGAGAAATTGACTCATGATGAAGAACTGTTCAAATGGTCGTCCTTTGCTTTTGACAGGCATTGAATCCGCAGCCAAGGAGCTGGAAACAAGCTGGATTCCATTTGTCGTGTTGATGACCGCTTGGAGTATCGAAGCGGTCAAAACCGGGGGGCTTTCTGATTTGATTAAATTGCTGTTGGCCAAGGGGGCCAAGACTTTTGTTTGTATTGGTGACTATTCCGAGAGCCTGCATGACGAGATTGATGAAATAATCTATGAGTATGATGAAGAGCGTAACATTAGCGCAGCATCAGAAATTATTACAACGTACCATGATGATGAGTCCGTTGAAGATGCGGTGAACTATTTTGTTCATGGAACCGAGATTTCAGAGGTCGAGGTTGGTGGATTGCTTGCTCTAATAGGTGATGGTGATCAAGAAGTAGAGGAGTGTCTAAGAAAGGCATAATTTGATGTTAGAAAGAGTGGAGCTGAAGGAGCTAGAGTAGAATTTAAGACAGTTAGTGGAAATACTTACCATGGCAATAGTACCGGTTCTTCAGCCACCGGAGGTACCCCAAGGGCACCGATGAACTCGCAGACCCAGCAAGCGTTAGATAGTGTTCAAAAACCTTCGCGCACACATGGCCATTGTTGTGAAATCGACGCGATAAATAGGGCTTTAAATGCTGGTGATGACGTTCGAGGGGCACAATGGGACCAGTCAAATTAAATAAATCGGGAAGGGAGTTACCTGCGTGCTCAACCTGTCGTGAAGTATTGAAGAGTCTAGGAATAGAGTAAGAAGAAATGAATTTAGATGTTATAGGAAAGCGCTTTGGCGCATTTTTGGAAAAGTATTGGAAGTTGAGTGATATGGCTCCATTTCTACTTGTCTATATCCAGCTCCTCCTGTTATTTAAGAGCGAGCTGTCTTCGGTAGAATTGAACGTTGTGTTGGAACGGCAAAAGCAATTGCTTGGAGAAAAATTTACCGATATCGGCTTTGACGAGCTTAGGAGCTTAAGTCGGAAAGAGATGGACAAAGACGTTGGAAATACAAGTATGATGCGGAGGGGAATGTTAAACAGGTTGCTGTTTTGTGCCTTGCTGGATGAAGATGAGAATGACTTTTTCTACTTCACTGAGCCGGTATTCGAATTTGTGCGGGGAATGGATGTCCCGCCTGTTCAACTAACGCGGATTTTGGAATCAGAGTTTGCTGGGTTTAAGATTTGAAGTTGATTTGTTCCAAAGAGAGTAAAGTGAACAAATAGGGTCAGTCTGAGGTTCCCCCAACATTCCGCACAGCACCGACAACATGGCCTTCGCCATGAGCCGAGAGGTTCTTATTAACCTGATATTTAAGTTTTCTCCTGGTGAAGTTGGTCACGGGATTATCTGAAAAGATGTATTATCCATTAGGTCCGCTGAATTTTGGCTAACTAGATCTTCAATCTGCTGCAGCATCCCCGACTAATGTAGCAGACCGGTCTCTATGATTGACTCCCCTGAAAGTTTAACGCACCATCCTGTACTTTAGTGCGTTAAGGCTCTACTAGGAACTATGCACACACAGGTAATAAGGAGATTACTTTGTTAAATGTCCATGTTTGGTTGCCTCACGGCAATATGGTCGGTCATGCTTCACTTTCTTTTGGAACCAACTATGTCAGCTTCTGGCCAGAGGATGCCGCAGGTAAAAAAGATTTGAAGATTAAACGGAGTCATCCAGGCCATTTTATGTCGGCTTTACGAGAGGATATCCGTTCTGAGGGAGGCCGCCAGCCAATCACCGTCACCATCCCTCGTATCGATGAGGAGAAGCTCTCTCGCTTTGTTGCAGATCTAATATCCAATACTCCGCGTTATCAGCTTGCAAGATACAATTGTTCCCATGTGATTGCTGAGTGTTTGAAAGTAGCCTGTAATAAAGAACCTAGTTTTCATCCATCTGCACAAAACTATAGCAAACTTGGTAAGGTTCTTGGACGAGGGATTTGGACCCCTTATGAAATATTACGTTACGCCAGGGAATTGGCCGCACAAACCGAGGGGTAGGAATGAAGGTTCTCTATAGCAGGCATTATAATATTGACTTAGGACTATTGAATTATCTGCACCCTTTTGATGGAACCAAATTCCGCTCTATTTACGATAGCCTGAAAGACAATGACGAGATCGAATTTATTGAACCCTTTGCTCCCGTCAGCATGGATGAAGTCGATGAGTTTCTTTCCAGCATCATGCGCCATCGAGTACGGAATAGGAACGGTATATTTAAAGCGCTGGAAATTCCCCGCATTCCATTTGTAAGTTTTTCCTACCTGGACCACAAGATTCTTACGCCTATGCGATGGGGGGTTGCCGGTACGATTTTGGGCACCCGCGAAGCTTTAATGAATGGTGGTGTTTATTGGAATGTATCAGGAGGGTATCACCATGCCATGCAGCAAAATATGGAAGGCTTCTGCATCTACAATGACATTGGTATTTGCCATCAACAGCTAACAAAAGAAGGAATCCTCTCTCCGGAAGATAAAATTCTTATCATTGATACCGACGCTCATCATGGCAATGGGAACGCATACACATTTATGGATAATCGCCAAGTATCGATTTTGGATATCTACAACGCTGGAATTTACCCAACCACCGGATACACCAGAGATCGAGTTGATATTCCGGTGCCGCTCCCGCCGGGAACTGAGGGAAGTGTTTATTTGAATAAGTACGGCGAAGCGTTGTCAAAGCTAAATGGTGATTTCCGATTGGCGTTTGTTGTTGCCGGTACCGATACTCTGAAGTGTGACAAACTGGGAGGGCTAGGGCTGTCTATAGACGATGTGGTCGAACGTGAAAAGCTGACGATTCAAGCACTGAAAGATCGAAGCATCCCGACAGTAGTGCTCGGCGGCGGTGGATACTCCAAAGAAAGCGCACCTTGTGTCGCTAGTGCTATCTCTGCCTGTGCAGCTATCGTTAACAGGACTCTGCATCAAAGTGTCTAGCTATTGATAAGAATTTGGAGTCAGATCCACAAATTCAATCCTGCAACGCGTTGACGCTGGGGTCGTCTCCGTAAACATCATCACCCACTTCCGCACGAGCCATGGCTTCTCGCATTTCCTGAGTGGGGCGGGTCACGGTATCGCTGCGGAAATCGATCATTGTTTGTTCACCTTATTCGTCATTTTAAGGAGGTAGTAGATTATGAGTTGCCAGTTGTACCTCAGGCGGAACTCCGTGGCTTTCCGTAATACTACTGATTCAGCAGATTGGCGGGGGAGAACTGGTCTGTCAGCACTGGGGAGTCCTTTTTCCAGTCGACTTTACGGGAAAACAATTTCACCAGTTGATAGGTGTTCAGAGCAAAAGGTTTGAAAGCGACTTTCCAGCGCTCAGCAGATGCACCAAGACGCCCTTCTGCCTGTCCAATATTGCAACGACAGCCGATAATGACGCGGTTGCCCTTATGTGGGGATCTGAGATTGAAAAACTCACCGAAGACCGAATGGTAGGTGGCTGATTCATAGTCATAGAGGCGGCTACTACTAAAAGTATTGGCGGTAACCACGCCATCCGGATTCAGTATGGCTTTCACTTCCTGTAGAAACTCCTGGGTCATCAGATGCTCGGGAATATAGTCGCCAGTGAAGGCGTCGAGAATAATCCAATCGAATTGCTTTCCTTTTATTCCGGCGCGCTTGATAAAAACACGTCCGTCCTGAACAACGGTTTGGATCTGCTCATTTTCTTGATATAGAAAGTATTGTTTGGCGAGTTTGACCACTGCCGGATCAATTTCAACGGAGGTTACGACAGTGGTTGGGAGTATCTGGTGTAACGCACGGGGCAGCAAACCTCCCCCTAAACCTATAACCAGTACTGACTTGGGGTGGTCCTGCAAAAACAGTGCTGCCATGATGGAGTGGGTGTATTCAAATACCAGCTTTTCTGGGGCGTTTAAATCCATACAGGCCTGGTTATGTATCCCTCCTTTGCGGGTTTCAAAGCGCATACAGCGCACCCCATTTTCTTCGACGATGACAATATTGCGATATAGCGATCGTTCCCTGTGAATAGTTTCGGCCTGGATGTTTTTTATCTGAACAAAGGGGAGAATCATCAAAAGACCAAGACTGAAAATCAGTTTGCGGTGAACCTGTTTCATGATGCCTGACTCTTTTGCGAAAACACCAAACCAGCACCACCGCCTGCGGACATAATGGCGACAATTGACCAGAGAATGCCGTCTATTTCCATCCATAACACCCAATAGAATGAGGTCAGGATGGTACCCAGGGCGCTACCGATGGTGGAAATAAAATACAGGAAGCCTGCGGTATGGCCACTGGAGTGGGTTGATTGTGTGAGGATTCTGACAGAGTAAGGGGCGATCATTCCCATCACTGAAGTCGGTAACAGGAACAAGAGGATGGATGCAATCAGGGAACCGTAGCGGGGGTCTTCAATGTAGGTGAAGACCAGATTCATGATGGCCTCGGAAAAAAAGATGGTGGGCAGCATGCAAGCGGCAGAGAGAATGAAAAGGAGTGAATAGCGGGTCAGGCTGGGTCGGAAAAGGGAATACTTGCCGCCTAACAGGTAGCCGGCAGAGAGCGCCAGCATGAAGACGGTGATAATACTCCCCCAAACATAAACACTGCTGCCGAAATAGGGTGCCAGCAGTCTGCCGCCAAGCAGCTCGAAACACATAATGGAAAATCCGCCGGTAAAGGCCATAGGTAAGACTAGGTATTGCCGCATCGAAGCTCCCTGATAGCTATGTGGCTGATAACTATGTAGCTGATAACTATGTGATTGACCGCCGCTCTTTGTTCATAGTGTTTTGGCCGCCTGATGGACAAGGCCGGTAGAATACCCAACTAATCAAGGTCACAGAAATTTAACCGAGCTTGCTTACCCTGTTCAGGCACCCGGTCGGCGACGCTGTCTATTGGGGAACATCAAATCACAATTGCGATGCAGTTTTAAAGAGTTAAAGTTTCTGTCATGCCGTGGTGTAACCGATTCAGTCGTGTCATGCTCTGAATTTCTCACTCTATAGTCAGTGTCCTTTCATCATTCAGAAGGGAGCTTGCGACAGTCGTACGGGTGGAGCTTTAGCCACAATTTGGGAGTAGGCGTGAAATTATCGGTACGGGAACAGACACTGGCAGAAGAGCTGATCAATGCCGTCACCCACGGCATTGGCCTGTTGATGGCGGTGTCCGCGTCAACCTTATTAATTACCCTGGCAAGCCTGGAAGGAGACCCGTGGAAGATCGTCAGCGTCTCCATTTATGGCGGCTGCCTGTTCATGCTTTATCTGGCTTCGACGCTGTATCACGGCATCCAGCATGCCGGTGCCAAAGTTATATTGAACGTCTTTGATCATTGTTCGATTTATCTGTTGATCGCCGGAACCTACACACCCTTCCTGCTGGTCAATCTCCGTGGGCCCTGGGGATGGAGTTTGTTTGTGGTGATCTGGGGCCTGGCCCTGACCGGGATTACGCTTAAGGTTCTTTATCGCCAGCGCTATGAACGTGCCCACCTGTTCAATTATCTGATTATGGGATGGATGATCCTTACTGCCTGGGGGCAGTTGGAGATGCATTCCACGTCTTTTACCCTATCCATGATTGTGGCTGGAGGCCTGTCATATTCCATCGGTGTGATCTTTTTTGTATTGGACAGACATCCCTTTCTGCATGCTATCTGGCATTTGTTTGTGTTTGGCGGCAGTACCTGTCACTACATCGCGGTATTTTCCGGGGTGCTGGAATAGCGCTGGTTGTTCAATTGGAAGTGACATAGAGCAGAGCTTCAATATCCTCAATAATTTTTTCCTGACGCAGCATATTACTTTTCAGGGCCAGGGCGCCCAAACGTTCTTCCAGATGGCGGGTAGCGTTTTCCAAGTGGCTCAGCCGCTTGCGGTTTTCGTTCAGCAAGGATTCCTTAAGGCAGGACTGCAAGACGGTAAAGAGGTACAGCGGAATCAGCTCCTGCAGCAGCTCGGTTGGGGGGCGATAGTGTAATGGTGTGGGGCCTGCGATTTCTCCTGTCGTTTGCGGTTCTGGAAACAGGGGGTAGTGGACGAGGGGATTGTCCTGGTCCTGAAGGTAGAGTATTTCCGTCGCCAGTAGAGGGGATTGCTCGTCGATATCCCGCAATACGCTCATCAGTTGTTCAGCTACGGGTTCCACGTCTTCAGCAATGGAGGCACCGGAAATTTGGGCAGTTACGTCGGGCAGGTCACCGGCAGCTTGTCGCAGGCGGTCTCCCACCAGTATCCAGGCGCAGTGCTGTCCATTGCCCAGGCTTTTCATGGTTTCTGTCAGTCGTTGATTGATATCACCACAGAAGCCTCGTTCGGTGCCGATAACAATGATTGGTCTTAGGTTTGGTCCAGACCCTGTGTTCAAGCCCAGCAGGCGGCTGACTGCGGTGCGCATGCGTTCAGTCACCTCATGCTGCGGTCCAATTTGGCGCTGCAGTTTCTGTGTCTCTGCGTAGGCCAGAGCTTTAAGCGCGCCCAGAATTTTGTTTAGGGTGCCGTAAAGTTCCCGTTTTGTATTGAGATTATGCTGGCTGGTCATGGGCTCCTGCCGCGGGAGAGGGGCTTAAGGCCTTTAAGTGGTCGAGCCATTGGCTGCGGGGAGAATCTAGGAATAGTGACGGGTCCAGCCTGCTATGAATGCGGGCCAGCATTTCTGGAATCAGGCTCGGGGGGTAATTGTCCCAAAGTCCTTCGTTGTAACCGATCATCCAAGCCAGCTCCTGCGTTGGTGAGAAACGTTCAAAGCGGTCCTGTTTCAATAGCTCCCTCAGCAACTGTCCACGCTGGATAATGGCCTGCATGGCCGGGTCCAGTTTTGCGCCGAAGCGGGTAAAGATCTCCAGTTCCAGGAAGCGGGAATAATCCAGTTTCATGCGTCCGGCTTCGTGCTTGATGGCGGGATGCTGGGCCTTACCGCCGATACGGGAGACTGATCGACCGACATCGATGGCAGGGCGAATGCCGGCGGCAAACAGGTTACGATCCAGATAGATCTGTCCGTCAGTAATCGAGATCAGGTTGGTGGGTATGTAGGCCGCAATCTCACCCTGTTGCGTTTCTGCGATAGGTAAGGCGGTAAGACTGCCGCCACCCTGCTCAGGGGACAGGCAAGTAGCCTGTTCCAGGAGTCGGGCATGCACTGAGAAGACATCGCCGGGGTAGGCCTCACGTCCCGGTGGTCGCCGCAATAATAAAGACAGCTCCCGGTAACTGCGGGCGTGGCTGGAAAGGTCGTCGTACACTACCAGCACATGGTGTCCCTGGCGCATCCAGTGAGCCGCCAGTGCGGAACCTGCGAAAGGGGCCAGATATTGTAGCCCGGGAGGTGAGCCTGCCTCGGCGACTATCAGCGTCGTATAACTTTGGGAATTATGACGTTGCAGCACTTGCATGACATTG
This sequence comes from Hahella sp., assembly GCA_050299855.1. GTDB lineage: Bacteria > Pseudomonadota > Gammaproteobacteria > Pseudomonadales > Oleiphilaceae > Hahella. Next base: position 208,023 of record JBNKWQ010000030.1, on the reverse strand, counting down.
ACTGCCGCTGATCGCTTCTGGCCGATCAGTACATAGACGCAGCGGACGTTTTTATCACGCTGGTTGAGCACGGTATTCAGTGCAATTGAAGTACGACCAAGACCTTCATCGCCGATAATCAGTTGCCGCTGACCACGTCCGATAGGAATCATGGCATCGACCATACGGATACCGGTGTACAGCGGTTCGTGTACAAAATCCCGCTCGATGATGGCTGGGGTGGGCAGATTGAGGGGCAGCCAGGAACCCTCAGTCACCGCAGACTTGCCGTCCAGGGGGCGGCCAATAGGGTCAATGACGCAACCCAACAGGCGATCATGGGCAAGCAATCCCAGTGGTCGCCGGGTGCGATGTACTTCCTGGCCGGCCACCAGAGCACCTGTCTGTTGCAGAATAATGGCACCGACCTGATCCTCACAAAGATCGAACACCATGCCCAGACTGCCGTCCTCAAAGTCCAGAAGTTCTTCCATCCGCGCCGATGGCAGGCCTTTGATCCAGGCAACACCATCACCCACGGAAATTAGCGTGCCCCGTTCCCGGGTACGGATATCCGGTTGATAATCCTCCACCCATCTGCGGACTCTTTTTAGCAGGAGGTTGTCGGGGGATTCATCGCTGGTCTCACTCATGGTAAGCCTCGGCAAATCCCCGTAGTTCATCTGCCAGACTCAGGCCGAATGTCCAGCCTTCGGTGGTAATACGGATGCCGGCAATGAGGTCAGGGTTCTGGTTAAAGACCAGGTGCCGGTCTTCTTTAAGCAGGCCCTGGATGGCAGTCTGCAATTGCTGTTGTAGTGCTTCGGGTACTGGATAAGCACTGCTGACCTGAATCAGATGTTCATTGCCATTGCTATCGCCATTGGAAGCCGCAAGAGCATGATTGCCGCCACTACCTAATTCGGCAAATTTCTCTTCAGGCCACTGTCCGGCCCGTTGGCAAAACAGTTCTATCAGTCTCGCTTCCAAATGTACGTCCGCTAATGGCTTTAATAACTCGCTGGCAAACTCAGCACTCATCTGTAGTGTGTTTTCGGTCAACTCCCGACGCCATTGCAAGTTTTGGCTGTCGAGAGCGGTTTTGGCTTTCTCCTCTTCCTGTTTCAGGCGGTGGCGCAGTGCTTCAAGTTGGTGGTTTTTTTCCCGGGCGAGTTCTTCCTGTAGCATGCGGCGTGCTTCCTGTTGTTCCTGTTCCCAGGTTTGCAGACGTTCGCCGTACTGTTTTTGCAGGACTTCAGCCTGCTGCTGGGAGGCATGGGCTTGCTCCAGGGTTGCTTTTACGCTGGCCTGGCGCTGTTCCACCACATTGAGAATAGGGCGGTAGAGGAAGTGTTTCAGCAGCCACATCAAAATGATGAAGTTGATGATTTCCAGTATCACAGTGGTCCAGTCGAGTTCCACAGCGGGCTCCTCTCAGCTATACCTGTTTAAGTCACTGTAAGCCCTACTGTCCATGCAGCAGGTATTCCAGTAAGGGATTCCGGAACAGCACGATCAGCACGATCACCAGCACGTAAATAGCCAGGGATTCAATCATCGCGAGACCGATAAACAGGGTGCGGGTAATGGTTTTCTCTGCCTCAGGTTGCCTGGCCAGCGCCTCCAGCGCACTGCTGATAGCTTTGCCCATGGCCAGTGCGGGAAACATAGCGCCCAGGGCAATGCCGATAACGGCAGCTACTGTGGAGAAAGATACAAAGTTGTTCATAGTGTCCATTGGGAAACTCCTGCAGTACGGTTTAGGACGATTTGGCAGTGACTGTCACCTGTTGCATGGCGCCAGCCACATATATCAGGGCCAGCATGCCGAAAATATAGGCCTGAACCAGGGCCTCAATAATGTGTAACATCAGAATGGGAACGGGAGCCAGAAATCCGGCTACCAGCAAAACCAGCAAAGCCGCCATTTCCAGGCTCATGATGTTACCGAACAGGCGAATGGCGAGAGCGACAGTGCGGGTGATTTCGCTGATGATGTGGAACGGCAGCAAAATCGGGCTGGGCGACAGATAGTGCTTGAAGTAGGCGCGGCCGGATTGGCGGATACCGTACAGATGCACGGCAAAAAACACGACCAGGGCCAAGGCACTGGTCACCGATAGATCCCGGGTCGGAGAATGCAAGCCGGGAATGATTCCAAGTAAGTTCGCCGCCGGCAGGAAGATCCAGAAGGTGCCGATCAGCGGCAGCAACCGCCGAGCATTGACGGGATCCGCACTGGCGATAGCATTTTCCAGGGCCAGCACCACCCCTTCCAGCAGACTCTGTAGACGGCTGGGTTGCAGCGATAGCTTGCGGGTCAGTAGGGCACAGGTAAGGGTAAGTGCTGCCATGATCAGCCAGGTAGTCACTACGGTTTCATGAATTGCGAGGGGGCCGAGTTGCAGCCAGACCGGTGTGCCGATGCCTTCATTCATATATTGCTATACCTCTTTCCCTTTGTCTGTTCATTGGATCATTCCCGGAGTGCGAGATAGGCATTAATGGAGCCAACCACAATTCCCAGCAGGATGAAGCCCACCGTCCAGCGCACAGAATAGCCGCTAGCGAGACTGTCGAGCCATTGGCCGAGATAGGCACCGGCGATTACCGGCAGTACAAACAGAAAGCCCAGCACCCCTAGAATCCTGGCCGCCTGCATCAGGGTGGAGCGCTCTGTGTCCGCCTTTTTGCGCCGGGCCTGATCCCGGGCCAGGGACTTTTGCAAACCTTTATAAACCATGCTCGCATTCTCCTGCTGGTCATGCCCGGCTGAGACGCCGTACCAGTTCGCTCTCCAACTGCTGGAGATGGTGGTGGCTGCTCTGTCGTTCCCGTTGTTCCTGCTCCAGCCATTGGGCAAGCTGGTTCTGGATCAGTTCCGGATCGTTATCAACAAAGAGACGACGAGTGCTGAAATATAGCGTGCCGGCTTCCATTTCCAACAGGCCGGCTGTGGCAGCCAGAAAGAGGTTACCAGAACGACGGCTCAGCTGGCTAAGGCCCGGCTCGGTCAGGGTCAGAAAATCGGTATGGCGTGCCTGTAGAGCAAAGCTGCCGGTGGCATCCCTGCTGCGGAATGAGAGCAAGTCATCGATCACCAGTTCCTGTTGGCTGTCTCTGAATACTCCTCGGTAGATAGTGGGAAGATCTCCGGTGATGCTGGCTTCGCTCATAATTGCAGATCCTCCAGACCGCCACGCATGTAGAAACGTTCTTCGCTAATCTCATCATAATGACCGGCGAGCAGGGCATCGCAGTCTTTGATTGTCTGCTGCAAGTCGACCGAAACTCCTACCATGCCGGTATGCGCTGCGGTGACGACAAATGGCTGGGTAAGGTAACGCTGTAGTTTACGGGCACGTGCCACTACCAGTTGGTCCTGGGTAGAAAGTTCCTCTACACCGAGCATGGCGATGATGTCCTCTAACTCCTTGTAGCGGGCCAGATGGCTGCGGACGGCTTCGGCCACAACATAGTGCCTGGAGCCCAGGCTGTGTCGATCCAATACCTTGCTGCCGGAGAGTAGCGGATCTACTGCCGGATACAAGCCTTTGGCTGCCTGGCTGCGGGACAGGATGACGCTGGTATCCAGGTGGCTGAGAATAGTCGTAACGGCGGGGTCAGTCATGTCATCCGCCGGGACATAGACTGCCTGAACTGAGGTGATGGCACCTTGCAGTGATGAGGTAATGCGGTCTTCCAGTTCTGCCACTTCGCTACCTAAGGTGGGCTGATAGCCCACAGTGGCGGGCATGCGTCCCAACAGGCTGGAAACTTCTGCTCCGGCCTGGACGAAGCGGAAGACATTGTCCATCACCAGCAATACATCACGATGCAGGCTATCACGAAAGTATTCCGCATAAGCCAATGCTGACAGGCTGACCCGAAAACGAACACCGGGAGATTCATCCATCTGCCCGAACACCAGCAGGGCGTTATCCATCACGCCGGCATCCTGCATGTCATGCCAGAGTTCATGAGCTTCGCGGATGCGCTCACCAATGCCGGAGAAAACTGACACGCCCTGATGCAGATGGGCGATGGCCTGCATGAATTCCATAATCAGCACGGTTTTACCCACCCCGGCACCACCAAACAGTCCGGCCTTGCCGCCGCGGATAAAGGGGCAAAGTAAATCCACCACCTTGATGCCGGTAGGGAGCAGTTCCCCCTGCCCGGTTATCTGGCTCAACGGCGTTGGGTTTTCATGAATATTGCGAAATTCGGAGGTGTTGATGGGAGGGCGGCCGTCCAGCGGTTCACCGAAAATATTGAGCAATCGGCCGAGGCAGCTTTCGGCGACAGGGACGTGCAGTGGGGAACCGCTGTCATAAATGGGCATGCCTCGCCACAGGCCCTGGGTACTGTGGAGAGTCACTGCCTGCAGCTCGTTGGGGCTGATATGCCTGTGCACTTCGAAGATGCAGGTGTCTCCGTCCAGGCGCGTATAGACTGCCCGTCGCAATGGCGGCAGTCGGTGGCAACGGATGACGGCGACCGGTCCGTGGACTTCGATGATTTCGCCTATTGGAGCGCTGTCATCAGACATCGGAGAAAATCCTTATCATATAACCCGAACACAGATGTGCTGTAAGAAGTTTCGCCAGAAATTGAGCGCCAGTCAAAGATCGGCATCACATGGCAGTTGAGAAGCCTTGGATTAACCTCAGTGTAGTCAGCTCAAAAGATTACCGGTTTGATATGACGCATTTTTTTCAGAGTTGCCAAAAAATTGGGGTAGTCAACTTTCCAATATAGATACGCCCCTTAACCTTGTGCCGGCCACTTATTGAATTTACGCAATTTGAATCCACATTGGGCTGTTGCTCCCGATGCTTTTGTATGGAGATGGCCGCTTTTTAGTGGGTAATCAGTCTAAGTGATGATCAGCGTCGATATTCAAGAATCTGCCCACGGAAAGTTGTGGGAACTGAATCACCGGTAGGTTGGTGTTGAGAGTGAGAATAGCCTCTTTTCACCATCGCCTTGCTGAATTTGGCATGATTGCCACGCCCCGGATCAACCAGAATAACACTTGCCTGCGGCCTCGCATGCTGGTCTATAAAGGCTGAAAGCTCTTCTACATGATTCTGCTCATACAGCAGGTCACTGCCAATAATCAGGTCAAACATACCCAGCTCTGATATAGCATCCCCCCAGCCCGTCCTGATAAAGGGGATATCGGTATCATGATTCAGACGGGTGTTTTCCAGCAGGAAGCCGTTTGCCTCTGGGTGATAGTCTGTCGCGGTAATATCAGCATGGCGATGATTCAGCATCAGGCTGGTCAGAGCAATGCCACAGCCAACTTCAAGAATGCGCTTTCCAGCGGTGTCATATCGGTACATGAACTGCGCCAGGACTTCGGACGACGCCCAGACAACGCCAAAAAGCGACCAGTTGGCGGAGGAAATTCCGAGGTTTTTGGCGATATCCTGGTCGTCAGAATACTGTTGGGTATCTCTGAGAGTTCGGAGATGAATATCGGTACCACCAAACTCGTAAGTCTGGTAACGAAAACGCAGAGTGGACAGCATAAAATACCTGAGCAGTGAAAATACACGCAGCAGGCTGTTAACCCGGACTAAAAGCCACGTAGGATTTACTACTTTATAGGCTTCGATACTTGATAGCCAGCAAATGCCGGTTCCTGATCTGTGACAGATCGAACGGATTGATACTGATATTGTCAAATAAAGAGTTTGGTCATATAGATAAATGGAACTGATCTATAGCAAGGACAGATAGAGTGGTGCTAAGTAATAGTGATTAGATGGTGATGCCAGGCTGCCGGCAGTACAAGCAGCCTGGTCTGAGCAATGATATTTGCTAGTGATCAATTGTTATCTATCAGGACAGAATTTGTATGAACAGGGAGCACTTTAAAATGCCGGCCCGATTGACGAAAGCTGATGGCAGCGAGCGTCGAGTCGGGGTGGAGATTGAGATGTCCGGAATCGATCTGGAAACGATTGCTCAGGCCGTCGTGGATATTTTTGGTGGTCGTCTGATCGAACGTTCACCTTATGAATATGACGTGGAGAGCACCGATCTCGGTTGGTTCAAGGTGGAGCTGGATTTTGAGTACCTGACTAAATTCGGTCGGGAATATCTGTCTCCAGAGATGGGCGAGAAGGGGAAAACACGGCAAATTGATGGCCGTGAAAAAATCAGTGAACTGGAATTGATTGCTACGGACGCGCTGGCTGCTCTAGCCAAAAATATAGTTCCCTGTGAGCTGGTGTCGCCGCCCATTCCTATTCGTCAATTGGAAAAAATTGACGACCTGGTTGCCGCGCTGCAAAAAAAAGGGGCCAAAGGTACCCGTGAAAGCATTTTCTTCGCATTTGGCGTGCATCTGAATCCTGAGCTTCCGGATCTTGAAAGTGCGACAATCCTGAACTATTTCAAAGCTTTTTTATGCTTGTGCGACTGGTTGATGGACAACGACGATGTCGCTCTGAGCCGCAAACTGTCCCCGTTTATCAGGACATTTGGCGGCGATTATATCGAGTCTGTCCTGGATGCTCGCTATCGGCCGGAGATAAGTCAGTTTATCGATGATTATCTGGACGCCAATCCGACCAGAAACCGGGTAATGGACTTGTTGCCCCTGTTTGCACACTTGGATGAGCCTAAGGTGTTGAAAGTCATCGGCAGCCAAAAGCTGCGTAAACGCCCGACATTACATTACCGGTTACCGAATTCGGATATCGATTGTGCGGGCTGGGGAATTTGGAAAAGCTGGAAAGACTGGTGGCAGGTGGAAGCGCTCGCGAATGATACGGGCCGCCTGGCGGAAGTATGCGATGGTTATTTATATAACCATAAACTACTGTCAAAAGAGATCATGACTCCCTGGAAGGAAAAAGTAACCAAATGGCTGATCGACCCGACATAGGGGTTACCGGTCCGGATGACCGCTATCCCATCGCCTGGTGGGCGACGCGCATCGCTGTTGCCTTGGCTGGAGGCAATGCTATCCGCTTGACTCCGAATACCTACAAGGCGCACCAGAAGGAACGGTTTCGAGGTATCGTGATTGGCGGTGGTAGCGATATTGATCCCTCGCTCTATGGAGGTGAAGACAATGGCTTATCTAAAATTGACAAGGCCCGGGATGATTTTGAAATTGAAATGATCGAACATGCCCTGGATACCCATCTGCCAATTATGGGCATATGCCGGGGAGCGCAACTGATTAACGTTGTGCTTGGTGGAAACCTGCATGCGGATATCCGGCCCAGCAGGAGTTTGACCTCAAACCGGCGCACGCCGTTTCCTGCCAAGACGGCTATCCAAGTGGATATTGGCAAGATTCACGCCTGTATAAAGACCGAGCGGTGGCGAATAAATAGTCTGCATCATCAGGCGGTTGATGAGCTGGGGCGGGGATTGAAAGTAGTGGCGAAAGATCTGGATGGTTTTGTGCAGGCGATTGAGTCCTTTCAACACCCGTATCTGGTCGGCGTGCAGTGGCATCCTGAATATCTCCAGTACATTGGCCGCCAACGCCGCTTGTTCCGGCGGTTAGTGGAAGAAGCCATGGGGGCAGCGCCGGAAGTGTTATATGAATGAATTTGGGTGTACGGAAGATGATTTGTCATCAACGGAATAAGTAGCGTCGGCGGGCTAAGGCGATAAATGTTTGACTATATATTGATCTTCTTCAGTGCTTTTCTGGCCGCAACTTTATTGCCGTTTTATTCTGAAGTCCTGGTTGTCGCGCAGTATCTGAAGGACCCTCAGTCCTGGCTGCTGGTATGGTGGATCGCTTCGCTGGGGAATACTCTGGGGGCTGCAGTGAACTGGTTGCTAGGGCGCTATCTGCTGCATTATCAGGAACGAAAATGGTTTCCTTTTAGAACTTCACAGCTGGGCAAGGCTCAACAATGGTTTCAGAAGTACGGGGTCTGGTCATTGTTAATGGCCTGGGCGCCGGTGGGTGGCGATGCTCTGACATTTATTGCCGGTCTGATGAGAGTGCGATTCTGGCTGTTCTTTGCCCTGACATTTATTGGTAAGGCTGTGCGTTATGCCGTGGTGCTGTATTTGACCAGCATCACCTTACCGCCTGTTTGATTGGGTTCTGTCAGATGCCTGCCGGTGGAGCGTATCTGACTCTCCAAAGAGGCTATACCTCATTCAGAACGCCCGACATTGAGGGGCAAGGCTGAATATTCAGGATTTGAATTGAAATACCGAGTGTAAAATATGGCATTTTTTTGGCTGAAAAAATGCTGTAATGCGTCAGCTTTTTTGTCACCATGGGTTTTTTTGCTATTGTGAAATAATGTCAAAGGCTTTTATATCAACTAAATATAAGTATTGGCATTTAAATTGCTATTGGATGCGCGACAAAGTGTTTAATTTTAAAGGTTGTATCCATGAGGCAATATATTCTAGGTTTTATCGTTGCTCTGTTCAGTGCCGCAACATTGGCGACTCCAATCAGTATTGGTAATGTGGTCCAGAGCGTTGGTAACGTCTTTGAATTGTCTACAGATACGGGTGCTGTCGCCACAGCCGAAATTGAAAGTTTCCTGGGATTGTCCGCAGGTACGTTGAATGGTCTGACACCCGGTAATGCTACAGAAGGCTCCGCCATCAGGGATTCTTTCAGTGTAGATGTGGGTGATGAATTGAATTTTGCCTGGGAGTGGCACACCAATGAGTCCTTCGGGTCTTCTTTTAACGATTTCGCTTTTTATTGGATAAGCATGGATGGTATCGGTGTATTGGCGGATACCTTTGTCGCGGATGGTGCCCAAGGATTGTTTTCCTGGACAGCAACAGTGGCTGGAGACCTGACCTTTGGATTTGGCGTGTTGGATGTGGCGGAAACGGACGTTGAATCTGCTTTGGTTTTATCTGTTAGTTCATTTGCAGTGCCAGAACCCTTTACGCTTTCCCTGATGGGGTTAGGATTGCTTGGTGTTGGTCTGACCCGTCGCAAAGCTGGCTGAACAGGACTCCTCCATTTAGAAAAAGCTCCTTGATAGGGGCTTTTTCTTTACCTGCAGAAAAGTGCGGTGTCTTCAATCATGCATGGTTTTTACTAGATATGATTGGTATAACTTTTTGAACCTGAAACATTTTTGCCTATACTCGAGTCTCCTAAACGTTGTCTTATATGCAATCTGGCAGGGTATAAAATATGCTAATCAGAGAAGCAAGCTCCGTCGATATGGAGGGCATCTGGCCAATATTTCACGATATTGTATCTGCCGGTACGACCTATGGCTTTTCCCCTGAGACCAGCCGGGAAGATGCGGAGCATCTTTGGCTGAGGTTACCGCAAAAAACCTTTGTTGCAGAAGAAAATGGACAGATTCTAGGGACCTATTACATTAAGCCGAATCAGGCGGGGCCCGGTAGTCATGTCAGTAATTGTGGTTACATGGTGTCGGCGAGTGCCCGAGGTAGAGGGCTGGCGACAGCAATGTGTGAGCATTCCCAGCAAATGGCCAGGCAAATGGGGTTTCTTGCCATGCAGTTTAACTTTGTCGCTTCCAGCAATGAGGTTGCTGTGAAGTTATGGCAGCGCCTGGGATTTGAGATAGTCGGCCGCCTGCCAAAAGCATTTTGTCATCCAAGTGAGGGCTATGTGGATGCCCTGATGATGTATAAGTGGTTATAAAGAAGTCGCTTTATTTATCTCCCTGTTCAACTCCCCAGTCTAACGCTTTCCCTTTCAACGGGTTACACCATCGATTTTGGTGGCACATCCTTGTGCCCCGTTAGTGTCCGTCCATATTCGGTTTATGGACGGGCACTAACTAAGGGCTATCACGAATAGTGGGCAAAGGCTTATATAGTTAGCATGCTAACTACTATTTTATATGTCTTCATTCATATGACAGGTAATTGGATATGACAAAGCTGCTCGCCTCAGACAAGTTGCGCGAGGATTTTTCTTACCGACTTTCACGGCTGAGCCGTCTTTGGCGGAAATCATTGGATGAGCGCTTAAAGGATTTAGGGCTGACTCAGTCTCGCTGGGTGACCTTGCTCTACATTCAGCGGCTTGGTGGTGGTGTGACCCAGCGCGAATTGGCCCATGCCCTGGCTATCGAATCCCCAACCCTGGCGCGGTTTATGGATAGCCTGGAAAAAGATCAACTGATTAGCCGAGTCTGCTGTCCGTCCGACGGTCGGGCTAAAAGGGTGAACTTGACCCCCCAGGGCCTGGATTATTTGCAGGGCCTTAATGAGCGCGCAGCCGGGTTGCGTGAGAAGATGCTGCGCAATGTCAGCGATGCCGACTTGCAGGCCTGCTTTCGGGTATTTGATCAGATCAGCGAAAACGCGCAACGCCTAAGTGCGGGACCCCCTGTTCATCCTGCAGAGTCTGAAGCTGTAGATTCCTCGGGGAGTTCAGGTGACTGATTCTACGCTGGCGGCATTGTTCGAGCGCTACGGGGCTTCCTATCGCTGGATGGCCATGCTTACAGTCATGATGGGCACTATTTCGACGATTCTTACCTCCACCATTATCAATGTGGCGCTGCCTGAGATGATGTCATATTTCTCTATGCCCCAAGGTGTGGCGCACTGGCTTTCCACCGGATTTCTGGCGGCCATGACCATTGCCATGCTGACCACTTCCTGGCTGATGCAGAGGTTCGGTCTCAGGGCTTCCATTGCCTTTGCCATGCTGGCTTTTTGTGGTGCATCGGTTCTGGGTGGGTTGAGTAATGCCCCTGGCTGGTTAATTGGCTCCCGGGTGGTGCAGGGGGCTGCAGCAGGGATGTTGCAACCGCTGGCGATGTTCGTGTTGTTTCGTGTATTTCCTAAGGAGCAACGTGGTAAGGCCATGGGTATCTATGGCATTGGCGTTATTCTGGCCCCAGCATTGGGCCCTGTTCTCGGTGGAGTTATTGTCGACCAACTGAACTGGCGCTATGTTTTCTTTGTGCCACTACCAATATCGCTGACGGGTTTTCTCCTGACCATGCGCTATATGCCGCCCCGCGATTTATCCCAGCCCCTGACCCGTTTTGATTGGCTGGGCTTTGCTCTGCTGACTCTAGGTATAGGCGCTTCTCTCGATGCTCTAACTCGTCTGCAACATGGTATTGCTGATGCGGCGGTGCTCCTGCCTGAAGCCATATTGGGGGTTGTCTCATTGTTCCTGTTTGTCTGGCAACAGACCTTCAGCCCTGCTCCACTGTTACAGTTATCATTAATGCGCATCAAAAGCTTCCGTAATGCGGCGTTGGTCGCCCTGGCATTGGGGCTGGCGCTATATGGCTCCACCTACCTGATTCCGATTTTTGTTCAGACGGCCTATCACTTTACTCCGACCGAGGCCGGATTGATGATGTTCCCTGCCGGTATCGTGTTGGGCGCGCTGTTTCCCTTCGCAGGCAGTGCCGCAGACCGTGGCAAGCCGCACAGACTCATCATTGCCGGGCTTGCGACTTTTGGGGTGGCGACTTTACTTTGGCTGGCTACCAATAATGGGTCATCGCTGGTCTATTTAATGGTGCTGGTGGCTTTGGGGCGTGTCGGTCTGGCATTGCTGATGCCTGCTTTAAGTACTGGTGCTTTGCTGGACGTGAATGATCTTCATCTGGGGCAGGCGTCAGGTATGATCAATTTCAGTCGTCAGTTCGGCGCTGCATTCGGGACCAATCTGATCGCAGTGATTCTAGAGTCGGGGGCGGATTCAACAGGTATTGAAACCGGTAGTTCGCTTGCGTCCAGCCTGAGCTTTTATGAGGCATTCGGTATTATGGGATTGTTATCGTTGATAGCCGTGATTCCAGCCTGGAAGATGCGAGCCCTCAAGGCGGGATAAGAGTGGATTCAGGGGGTGGCTTGAACCGCGATAACCCCTGACAGCACAAGAGTTGCCTCCATAAGCAGAGACCAGGGGGATTGGGGCTCCATTCCCTTGATGGCTTTATCCGCCAGCTGGCAATAATGGTGCAGCCGGGTCAGATGGGCAGGACTCGCCTTGGTCAGATACTTCTTATACAGCGACCACTTATTCTTGAACACCCGTTCCTTTTGCAACACCTGGTCGATATTGCCGCGGGCTTGTCTTGCGCGGAATAGTTTGGCCAGCACACGGGTTTCTCGGGATAGGGACCACAGTACAATGCTGGGTTCAAAAGATTCCGCCTGCAGAGTCTGCAGAATCTTCACCGCCTGCTTGGCGTCACGCTCAAGACAGGCATCCACCAGATTAAATACGGTGTACTTGTTACTGTTGGCGATGCCTTTGAGGATATCGTCAACGTCTACTTGTTCCTGGGTATTCAGTAATCGTAGTTTTTCAATTTCCTGCTGGGCTGCCAGCAAGTTACCTTCGACATGATCGCATAGGGCTTTCACTGCTGCGGCGGTTGGATGAAAGCCAACCTTATGCATGCGCTGGCTGACCCACTGCGGTAGCTGATCATGGCTGATCGGCCAGATCTGCACATGCAGACAATGGCTTTCAATTGCCTTGAACCATTTGGTGTTAAGCGTGGATGATTCTATTTTGGCACTGAGTATCAGCAGGCAAGCATCTTCCGGCGGGCGCTCGGCCCAGGCCTGTAAGGCTTTTTTGCCCTGATCATTGGGGAGGGACTCCAGATGAATCTCGATCAGTTTCTTTTCGCCAAAAAGTGAATAGGATTGGGCGTGTTCCTCAAGCAGATTCCAGTCAAAGTTCTTGGGTGCGTGGAAAGCCAGACGCTCCAGAAACTCCTGCTGACGACAGTGCCGGCGGATCTCGTCGCTGGCTTCAAGATGTAACAGAGGTTCATCGCCACTCACCACAAATATGGTTGGCGGGTGCTTGGACAATGCCTGGGTGAGTTGGTCTGGCCGGATTCTCACAGTAAGACGCTCATGCTCTGGTGTCAGTAGTTGGCAGCACTGGCAGCGACCCTGCTCAGAATGTCCTGGGCCAATAACTGGTCCAGTTCTTCGCGGATCTGTTCTTCTTCCTTGTCTTTGCCAAGGATGCTCAGCTCATCAAAACGGTAAGACTGAAACTGCGTGGTCTTGCCGTCTGCAATTACTGAATTGCCCTGCTCATCGTTGAAGCGGAACTTCACCGAACGTGTCAGTTCGTATTCAGCGACCCCAGCATCATTGCCAATACTGGCCGCTCGCCGATTATCGCTGATTTCGTCAATATGCAGTCTCGCCACAGGGGTGCCGGTAATATTGGCCGGTACAACCGTTATATCTGCATCCTGTAATAAATTACGGATGTTTAGGCATAACTGTCGGCTGTTATCCGCTTTGCACTCCAGTTGTACCTGCTGCAGGTTTTCCGGCAATACCAATTGTCCGCGCAGATGGAAACCGCAACCACTGAGTAGTAATAGTCCCGAGGCCAATAGTGCCACCAGATAGCCTTGGCTGAAGTTCTTTGGTGTCAGCATCAATGTATTTGCCTCGGGTCTACCATTACTTCGCAACAACGTTTATCAATTTGCCTGGAACGACAATAATCTTAGCGATGTTTTTGCCTTCAACAAATTTTTGTACGTTTTCGTCTGCAATAGCCAGTTTTTCCCATTCATCTTTACTGGTACCGACAGCACCCGACAGACGGGCACGCAACTTGCCATTTACCTGTACCACCATTTCGATGCTGTCTTTGACGAGTGCACTTTCATCAGTCAATGGCCAGCCGGCATCTAGCACGGTGCCTTCATGCCCCAGGGCGTTCCATAGCGCGTGAGATGCGTGAGGCACAATGGGTGACAGCATTAGAACGGCTGCTTCCAAAGCTTCCCTGACCACAGCGCAGCCTTGGGCTGAGCCGTCTTCAAAGCGGCTGACATCATTGAGCAGTTCCATCACGGCCGCAATGGCTGTGTTGAAAGTCATGCGGCGGCTGACATCGTCGCTTACCTTATGAATGGTCTCATGTGTTTTGCGGCGCAGAGTTTTCTGTTTTTCGTTCAACACCAGAGGATTCAGGGCCTCAGTGGCGCTGTTTTCCATATGCGCGTGCACCTGCTTCCATAACCGGCGCAAGAAGCGATGAGCCCCTTCAACGCCCGAATCAGACCACTCCAAAGATTGCTCTGGCGGCGCGGCGAACATGGTAAACAGACGAACGGTATCGGCACCGTATTGATCGATCAGGTCCTGTGGGTCCACACCGTTGTTCTTCGATTTGGACATTTTTTCCTTGCCGCCGATTTCCACCGGTTGTCCGTCTTCTATCGAAACCGCACCAATGGCTTTGCCCTTATCATCATGCTGTACCCGTACATCTTTGGGGTTAAAGTAGGTTTTTTTGCCACCATCTTCAGTCCTGAAGAAGGTTTCTGCGATCACCATACCCTGACACAGCAAATTCTTGAACGGCTCGTCACTATTTACCAAGCCTTCATCGCGTAACAACTTATGGAAGAAGCGGGAGTAAAGCAGGTGCAGAATAGCGTGCTCAATACCACCGACATATTGATCAACAGGCAGCCAATAGTTTGCCGCTTGCGGATCCAGCATGGCGTTATCCAGGTTTGGGCAACAGAAACGTGCGTAATACCAGGAAGACTCCATGAAAGTGTCAAAAGTGTCGGTTTCTTGGGTGGCGTTCTGGCCGTTTATGATCCGCTTGGCCCATTCAGGATCGGCTTTAATTGGAGACTTAACTCCATCCATTTCCACATCTTCAGGAAGGGCTACCGGTAGATTTTCCAGCGGGACTGGCAGTTCTGTTCCATCTTCCAGGGTGAGCATGGGAATGGGGGCGCCCCAGTAACGCTGGCGAGAAACACCCCAGTCGCGCAACCGGTAATTAACGGTCTTGTGTCCTTTATCACGAGACTCCAGTTTGGCTGAAATGGCATCGAAAGCTTCTTCGGATGTCATGCCGGTAAACTCACCGGAATTGATCAGCAATCCCTTGGTGGTGTAGGCCGCTTCCTGGATATCAATTTCTTCATCGTTCTTGGGGGCAATAACCTGTTTGATTTCCAGGCCATACTTGATGGCAAACTCATGATCGCGCTCATCATGGGCAGGAACAGACATGACCGCGCCAGAACCGTAGTCCATCAAGACAAAGTTGGCGACCCAGATTGGAATTTCCACACCTGTAATTGGATGGATGGCCTTCAGGCCGGTATCCATGCCCTGCTTTTCCATGGTGGCCATTTCTGCTTCAGCCATCTTGGTGTTTTTGCAAGTGTTGATAAATTCAGTCAGCGTGCTGGATTCCTTCGCCGCGATGGTTGCCAACGAATGTTGAGGGGCCAGGGCAACGTAGGTAACGCCCATTAGTGTGTCCGGGCGGGTAGTATAGACTTCCAGTTCAGACTCTGAATCCTTGACGCCAAACTTCAGCTCAACCCCTTCGGAGCGGCCGATCCAGTTGCGTTGCATGGTTTTGACCTGTTCCGGCCAGTTATCCAGATGATCCAGGTCGTTCAGCAACTGCTCTGCATAGTCGGTAATCTTGATAAACCATTGGGGGATTTCGCGGCGTTCAACGGCTGCGCCGGAGCGCCAGCCTTTGCCGTCAATAACCTGCTCATTGGCAAGTACGGTTTCATCGACGGGGTCCCAGTTCACGGTAGACATTTTTTTGTAAACCAGGCCTTTTTCGTAAAGGCGGGTGAAGAACCACTGTTCCCACTTATAGTAGTCAGGTTTGCAGGTGGCGACTTCACGATCCCAGTCATAGCCGAAGCCCAGCAGTTTAAGCTGGTTCTTCATGTACTCAATATTTTCGTAGGTCCACTTGGCCGGGGGGACGTTATTCTTGATGGCTGCGTTCTCGGCAGGTAAACCGAACGCATCCCAGCCCATGGGCTGCATGACATTTTTACCCTGCATCCTCTGATAGCGGGAGATAACGTCGCCGATGGTGTAGTTGCGGACATGGCCCATGTGCAGCTTGCCGCTTGGGTAGGGGAACATGGACAGGCAGTAGTATTTTTCCTTGCTGGGATCTTCGACCACCTTGAATGACTGGTGTTCTTCCCAATAACTCTGCGCTTCGGTCTCGACTTTCTTCGGGTGGTAAAGTTCTTCCATCACTATTTCGGGTCTTCGATCAAATAAGGGTGAATGACGTTTTCTGGCGGGGCATTGCCCTGGATCAAGTCCACTGGGTAGGCATTCGTGGCAACCTGATCTTCACTATGGCTTCGTCTGGTTGTTCTTCGGGAGCTCAAATAAACGAAAGCCGGTTATTCTACCCCATCCGGTAATCGACAGGTAGGGGCAGGCTGCTTTGAATATGACCAGAATCTTCATTTTCGGAACCTGCCAGAAGCGCCTACACTTATTATGAGGATCAGTCGAAGAGGCTATTCGGAATGAACATGATGAAGCCACGATATTCGCTATCGTTGTCAGTTCGGAGGGAAAATTAATGGTTGATGACACTGATAAACTGTCTGACAAAGCGTTGGATGCGCATGGCAAGGTGCTTGATCGCGTTGAAAAGTCACTGGCGAACGCGGAAGTCAGTACCTGGGAGACGGTCAAGGAAGAAATTGAGAAAGCCGTCGAGTTCGAGCAGGGAGTTATGCGGCTGACCCGGGAAGAATGGTCTCTTATTAAGGCCTATTTAAAGCGTGATCTTGAAGGTCTCACCAAGTACATGGCTGAAACTGGCAGTGGGTTGAAAGAGTGGCTCAAGATGGACCTGGATTTGGTAGAGCATAAGCTCAGGCAAACATTATTATCCATTGCCGATAAAACCACCGTTGAGCATGAAAGTCTGGACCATCGGCTGAATCATGATCCCGGAGTCTATGTGGCGGGTGAAATTGCCATACCGGGTATGTTGCAATGTACCCAGTGTGAAAAAATGATTTGTCTGGTGGAGACCACGCACATCGAGCCTTGTCACCGTTGCGGCAGTATCTACTTCCAGCGCGTCACCTCCCGCTGGCCGCCAGAGTCTGAGGTGGAAAGCGGAGAGGCTGATATTTAGTGGGCGGGACAGCCGGTCTAAAGTGGCTGGCTGATCTTTAGGTTGTTCGTCATTAAGTCGCCGACAGCTGTTCTTTGCTATCGGATTTCGCTGAAACCTTTTTGCGGGCATGCCAGCAGGCGCCGGAGAGAATACCAAAAACCAGCAATAGCACAGGTGTGGAGCCGGTTTTTACAAATGGCGTTTCACCTTTCTGTAATCGAGCCTCACCGGTTAGGACGGTCTTTTCAAATTGTGCAGCCTTGGTCATTACCTGGCCCCAGGGGTCTATGATGGCAGTAATGCCATTATTAGTACTGCGCAACATATATTTCTGTGTTTCAAGCGCCCGCATCTGTGCAATTTGCAGATGCTGGTGGGGGCCAATGGAGGCACCAAACCAACTGTCATTACTGACTGTCACCAAAATATCAGCCGTTTGGGCATAAGCTGCTACAAAATCCGGGTAAACCACCTCGTAACAGATCAGCGGCATCAGGTGTGCGTTGCCAAACTTCAGGCTGGTTTGTTGATCTGAGCCTTTGGCCATATCAGACATGGGCAGATTGAAAAACTGAATCAGTCCCCGCAGTTGTTCCTCAAGCGGTACATATTCACCAAAAGGGACCAGTTTCTGTTTGTTATATAAACCTTCACCCAGACCTACAATGGTGAAACTGTTGTAAATGGTTGCTTCGCCCAGACTGTTGAAGTCAGCGCTGAGAATGCCCATTGCCAGCGCGGTGTTAGTCTCTCGGGCTTTTTTATCCAGTTTTGCGAGAAAGCTCTCGGCCTGATGTTTGAAATAAGGAAGTGCTGTTTCCGGCCATATTATCAAATCACTGCCCCAGAGTGTGTCTGTCAGGTCCAGGTAGTCCCGGGTAATCCGGCTGCGGTTGGCGGGTAGCCATTTTTCTTCCTGAGGAATATTAGCTTGCACCATGCTGACTTTAAAGGAGTTAGGAGCCGGGTCCGTCCAACGAACCTGGCCTAAAAAAGCTCCACCTAGCCAGATGGCCAATAGCAGCCCTGTAGCGGAAATGACGATTTCCTTGCGCCTGTAGTGCCAGGCGAGATAGAGGCAGGCGACTGACAAAAGGCTTAATAGTGACACACCGTAAACGCCTGCAATTGGTGCCCAACCGGCGAGGGGCGTATCGATAAAAGCGTTACCCAGATACAGCCACGGAAATCCGGTAAAAAGCCAGCTGCGAATCCATTCGAACAGGACCCACATGCTGATAAATATGATCAGGTTAGTAATGCTATGTATGCTGCGGCTTAGTTTGGCCGTCAAGGCAAATTGAACAGCAGGGAAGATAGCGATGGCTGCGACAAACAGGGCCGTTAGAGCCAATGCCAATGGTATTGGGGCATTTCCATGTTCATGGATGCTGACATAAACCCAGGATACACCGACGCCAAAAAAACCCAGTCCAAACGTCCAGCCCTGGATTAGGGCCTGCTTGACATTACTGTAAGCAAAAAACCTGTAAAGTAGCCCAAGAGCCGGAAAGGCTATTGGCCAGAAATAATAAGGTGCAAAGCTGAAAGGGAGACAGGCACCGGCTATTGCGGGTAATAACCATATAGATAACATACCGCGCTTCATACGGTCCGCTGAATTTGCATCAAGCGAATTTGGCGGTTGTCTGCATTCAGAATAGTCACTTGCAGGTCGTTGAAACTGACACTTTCACCACGTTTGGGTAAGCGACCAAACTGTTTTAATACCAACCCGCCAATAGTGTCAAATTCCTCTTCATTGAGACCGGAAGAAAAATACTCATTGAATTCTTCAATAGTTGTCAGAGCTTTGACCACGTATTGATTTTCCCCGGTGCATTTAATGAGCCCTTCTTCATCGAAATCGTGCTCATCCTCAATTTCACCCACAATTTGTTCCAGGACGTCTTCGATAGTCACCAGGCCGGCAACACCACCATATTCATCTACCACTATGGCCATATGATTGCGATTGTCCTTGAACTCCTTGAGCAATTGGTTAAGCCGCTTGCTTTCAGGAATAAACAGGGCCGGTCGCAAAATATCCTGAACCTTGTTTTTACTCAGCTCATTGTTCAATGCCAGTGCCAGCAGATCTTTGGCGAGCAGAATGCCGGCGATTTCGTCTCTGGACTCCCCAACAACCGGGTAACGGGAATGCGCAGACTCTATAATTTCAGCGGCGTATTCCTGTGGACTCTGGCTGGCTTTGACCACACTCATCTGGGCTCTGGGAATCATAATCTCCCGTACCTGCATTTCGGTGACCTGCATGGCCCCTTCGATCAGGCTGAGAGCGTCGGCATCTATGACTTTGCGGGTTTCAGCCTCCCGCATTATCTGCAGTAGATCTTCCTTGTCTTTCGGGTCGCCTGAAAAGGCTTGAGATAAACGATCCAACCAGGATCGGGAGGAGTTGTTACTCGAATGGTCGTCACTCATCGATGTCTTTATAACCTAGTTAGTAAATCCATGCGGCCTTTGACCATGCCGACTAGACTTTTATCAGAGTTCATCGGCAGCATAGGGGTTGTCAAAGCCCAGCTGATGCATCAGGTCCTTTTCGAGATTTTCCATAACCTCAGCTTCGGGATCAAGTATATGATCATATCCCTGTAAATGCAGCATGCCATGAATTGTCATGTGCGCCCAGTGTGCCTCAAGGGATTTTTGCTGCTCCTGGGCTTCCCGTTCCACCACCGGGGCACAGATGACCAAGTCGCCCAGAAGTGGAAGTTCCACGCCGGGAGGGGGCTCAAAGGGAAAAGACAGAACGTTGGTCGGGCGATCTTTGCCCCGGTATTGCTGGTTCAGCTGCTGGCTTTCGGCTTCATCAACGATCCGGATGGTGACTTCCATTTCCTGATTGTCGTCTGTTGCCAGAGCAATGCCTGCCCAACGTTTAATTTGCACAGCGCTCGGCACCTGGGTGCTGGCGGAAGCCAGTTGAAAGTCCAGATCCAGACTCATTGAGATAAACTCATTTTAATAAGCAGCGAATACACCATTAGAGGATACCAGTCTGGGCTCAGTTGTTTACATTTTACTGTCATTGAGAGCTTCATAGGCATCAACGATGCGTTGTACCAGTGGGTGTCGAACAATATCTGAGCTTTTAAAGAATGTGGTGCTGATGCCGGGCACATTTTCCAGCACCTTCAATGCCTGAATCAGGCCGGATGGTACACCTTTTGGCAAATCTACCTGGGTAACATCGCCGGTGATCACTGCGGTCGAACCAAAGCCGATTCTGGTGAGAAACATTTTCATCTGTTCCGGCGTCGTATTCTGGCTTTCATCCAGGATAATAAAAGCGTTGTTCAGGGTGCGACCTCGCATAAATGCCAGAGGAGCAATTTCTATCAGCCCCTTTTCCAGCAGGCGGGTAACCTGTTCCAGTCCGAACATTTCGTAAAGGGCATCATAAAGCGGGCGCAAATAGGGATCGACTTTCTGTGCCAAGTCCCCTGGCAGAAATCCCAGCTTTTCGCCGGCCTCCACTGCGGGCCTTACCAACAGAATGCGTTTCACCTGGTCGTTCGACAACGCCTGTGCTGCGCAGGCGACAGCAAGATGGGTCTTGCCGGTACCTGCCGGCCCCACACCAAAATTGATGTCGTGGTTCAATATGGCTTTGACATAGTGAGTCTGGTTACCGCTGAGGGGTTTGACGTGCAACTTGGGAGTGCGTATGACAGTGCTGGAAATGTATTCCTTACTTTCGTCATCCTCTGCTCCGGATTCCCGAATGAACAGATGCACCATTTCCGGCTCTATCACTGTATTGGCCTCAGTTTCCCGGTAGAGATGGCGAATTATTTCCGCTGCCGCGTGAGTTTGCTTGGTATCCCCATGAATGCTGATGCGGTGTCCGCGATATCCTATGCGAACATGCAGGCGTCGTTCCAGCAGTTTGAAGTTTTCATCAAACTGGCCGCAAAGTGTCAACAGCCTGACCGGGTCGGAAGGCTCGAGGGTAAAAGTAATTTGTGGATCGGTCAAAGTCTTCCAGTATCCTTAAGGTGACTTGGTTTGCGTCAGGTAATCTCTCCAGGGCCAGAAGAAAGCATGGCTTGGTTTGGAGGTCGCTATCATCCGCGCTGTCAGTAACTTAGCCCGTCAATACGATCACCGCGAAGTGAGTTTGGGTAAGCTTCGGAAATGTTCACATCGACAAAGCGACCGATAATGTCGTGGGTGTCGCTTTTGAAGTTAACCACGCGGTTATTTTCCGTGCGGCCCTGCAATTCGCCGGGATCTTTTTTGGAAACGCCGGTCACTAGGATGCGTTGATTGCTACCAACCATTCTGCGGCTGATGCCCTGTGCAAACTGCAGGATTCTTTGTTGCAGAATAGACAGGCGCTGTTTTTTGGCTTCTTCATCAACATCATCTGCCAGGTCTGATGCCGGGGTGCCTGGGCGGGCGCTGTAAACAAAGCTGAAAGAGTGGTCGAAGCCGATCTTGTTGATCAGATTCATGGTCTCTTCAAAATCCTGATCAGTCTCGCCGGGGAAGCCAACAATAAAGTCGGATGACAAGCTGATATCCGGCCTGATCTGACGCAATCGTTCCAGTTTTTCAACATATTCATCAACGCTGTGGCCCCGTTTCATTGCTGCCAGAATCCGGTCTGAACCACTTTGTACAGGAAGATGTAGATGGCTCACCAGTTGCGGCACTTCCGCGTATACGTCAATCAGTGCGTCAGAAAATTCCACCGGGTGGGATGTGGTGTAACGGATGCGGTCTATACCATCGATGGCGGCGACATAGGTGATCAGTTCAGCCAGGTCGACAGTTTCACCCTCAAAGTTCGTGCCGCGATAGGCGTTAACGTTCTGGCCGAGGAGATTAACCTCGCGTACGCCCTGGCCTGCCAAGTGCACGATTTCGGCCAGTACGTCGTCAACCGGACGGCTGACTTCTTCGCCACGAGTATAGGGCACTACGCAGAACGTACAGTATTTGCTGCAGCCTTCCATGATGGAGACAAAGGCGGTGGCCCCTTCCGCTTTGGGCATGGGCAGGCGGTCAAACTTTTCAATTTCCGGGAAAGTGATATCGACCACTGGGATCTTGTTGCTGTGGATGGAATTAACCATTTCCGGAAGCCGATGCAATGTTTGCGGCCCGAAAACCATGTCGACATAAGGTGCTCGGTCGCGGATCGCATCACCCTCCTGGCTGGCAACACAGCCACCAACGCCAATCACCAGATTGGGGTTTTTGCGTTTCAGTTCTTTCCAGCGGCCCAATTGATGGAAGACTTTGTCCTGGGCTTTTTCCCGGATTGAGCAGGTATTCAGTAGGAGGATATCCGCTTCGTCAGGGTTGTCGGTGATAGATACCTGATGGCTTTCACCCAACAGGTCTGCCATGCGAGACGAGTCATACTCGTTCATTTGACAGCCGTAGGTTTTGATAAAAAGTTTTTGTGCCATGGGTATCACCAGATCAATCAGACATCATAGAGGCGAAAACTATTGCTTTGCGATCATCGCCTACCAAAAAGGACCGCGTATTATACGGATATCGGAGGGCTGAGTGTAGGGGATTTTAGCGGAAAGCTGGTTAAAAAGTCGCCATTTTTTCTTTGGCTTCATGGATTCATTTGTGCGTCAATATGCTATCATCTCGTCCCTTTTTTGACGGGTGGGCAGTGGTGCTGCCTTGTCAGTCATCCGGTTGCTCCGAAATTTGGCTGGCCCGAAATTTTCCAATGGGTTTTAAAGTATTTATGGCACAAAAAACGATTTATCGCGTTATATACGTCAATGAAGACGAAATATACGAGTTGTATGCGAGTAAGGTATACAACAGCGAACTTTATGGCTTTATTGAGATTGAAACCTGGCTATTCGGTGAACGCTCCCAGTTGTTAGTGGATCCTTCAGAAGAAAAACTGAAAAACGAGTTTGCCGGTGTCAGCCGCTCTTATATTCCCATGACTTCCATTATTCGCATTGATGAAGTCGAACAACAGGGCCAGGCTAAAGTCTCCAACGCCAAGGGTGGAACTGTGGCAAGCTTTCCGCGTCCTCCGGTGAAGACCGATAAGTAGCTATCTTCAAGATAATTATTCTGTCCCGCAATCATGGTTAATCTGTCGCGTTTTCATAAGTTCAGAGAAGTGCTGGATCAGCGGCAGCCTGACCTGCGTGTCATCGCCGAAAAAGTTCACAAGCCACACAATATTGCCGCAGTCATGCGCAGTGCTGACGCGGTAGGTGTCGCTCATCTGCACATGGTCTGGCCCTGGGACCACGATAAGTTTCCCCGTGGAACCTCAGGTGGCAGTGCGCGCTATGTGCACTTACACAGGCATCGGTCTACCTCAGAGGCGGTGACACTGCTTAGAAATCAGGGATTGAAGATCTATGCTGCGCATTTTTCAGGCGCTGCTGTGGACTACCGCAAAATCAATTATGTTGAGCCTTGTGCCCTTCTGGTCGGTGCGGAAAAGCACGGTGTCAGCGATGAGGCTGCAGAACTGGCAGATGAGCATATTATTATTCCGATGCGAGGGATGGTGGCGTCATTTAATGTTTCTGTGGCTGCCTCCATTATTCTTGAAGAAGCCCATCGTCAGAGAGATATGGCAGGCCGTTATCGCCAGCCGCGATTGGCGCCGGAGGAATATCATCACTTCTTGTTTCGCTGGACCCATCCGGCTTTTGCCAGGAAGTGCGACCTGATTGGCGTTGCCTATCCGCCACTGGACGAGGTGGGGGAGGTCATCGCTCCGCCGGAATGGTGGGAGCTGATGCGGCGGGAAAGCGATCAAATCTAGCTGAAAAGTGGGCGTTTTTTAGCTCAGGCTGAGACTGCAAATCCGGTTGCGGCCGGCATTTTTGGCCTTGTAAAGTTGTTCGTCCGCCAGGGCTAACAGATGTTCAAAGTCCTTCCCTTCAATACGATCACAGATTCCAAAGCTCATTGTGACCTGCAAGCCTTCTGCTACGCCGCCCCAGGGGAAATCTTCGATTGCCTTGCGGATCCTCTCCATCATATCTCTGGCAGCAGCCGGTGAAGTTGTAGGTAAGGCGAGCACCATTTCTTCACCGCCATAGCGAGCCACGATGTCACTATCGCGGATGGAGTTGCGTAAAATTTCAGCGATTTTTTTCAATACTTCATCGCCGATTGCATGGGAGTAGCCATCATTGATTTGCTTGAAATGGTCAATGTCTCCCAGCACGACACTAAAAGCGTGTCCATATCGCATTGCATTCGCCAGCAACACTTTGACCTCTTCATTAAAGAAGCGGCGGTTATATAAGCCGGTCAGTTCATCGCGAATGCTAAGTTCTCTGAGTTTATCTGCCTGATGGGCAATCATGTCGCGAGATTGTTCTAAGTCGCGGTATGCCTCTACAAGCTTGTCATTCATGGTGTTAAAGGCGAGTGCCAGACCGCCGATTTCGTCGCGGGATTTAGTCGGTACCTTCTGTTCCAGGTCGCCGGCAGCCATATGATTGACTGCCTGAATCAGATGGTTGAGCGTACTCACCAGGCGGTTACCTTCCCATATACCCAGTGGGATAATCAGGACGATGGCCACCATGATGGTGAATAGGAGTGTTTCCTCCAGGGTATGGAGATAGGACTTGTCAGCCTCTGTTAACGGTAGTTCTCCTTCGGGCAGGGCATAGGCAACTATTTCGCCCATCCGATAAAGCGGATCGCTTTCATCCAGGATATCTTGCCCAACCTGCTGTCCAATCTGGAATCCCTTGCCTTTATGGAGCACATTGCCCTGATGATCGAACAATGCAAATTCAAAGGGAACCTCGCCCTGTACATAGCCTGGAGGAGGGGGCTTGAAGCCATCAACCCTGTTGCCGGGTGTGGCTCCCGGAGGTAATGGCCGATGGCCTGGTGACCTGGCGGCTTGCCTGTTCTGTTCTTCTTGATGGGCAAAACGCAATGCATCTTCTGCGGTTCCCCAGGAATGATGTCTTTGCTGATACCGCTCTATGGCTTCAGTAAAGCGTACATAGTGTGCCTTTTTGATATTCTCCAGGAACTCGTGCTCAACCATGATTGGAGTGATTACCGCAACAAGAAGGGCTACAAGCAGGCTGGTAAGAACAAGCGCCAGGACCATTTTCACTTTCAAGGATTTCACTGAAGGGGCAACCTGTCAGAATTGAATGACTAAAAGTAGAAGATATTGTTATAAACTTAGTTTAGTACCATCTAGGTATTTTAAGGCAAACTTTTTATTTGGCCTGAATGCCTACAGTATTCAAGTGGTTGGTGCCAAACAGAATGTTAGAAAGTTAAGCCACAGGCGCTTGCCTCCATGTTTCGTATTATTTATTTTCGCTTAGTACTATTTACCTCCATGTTTCGTACTATTTACCTCCATGTTTCGTACTATTTATCTTCATATCTAGTACTGTCTACACCTATTAAACGAGATATTGATCTTTATTTAATCCGCTAGTCTGAATTTTTTGCCAGGGATGCGTAGCGGATGGTTTCCAGCAAATTGTTTAATGTCTGTCGGTGCGCCGATGAGCGGATTTTTTCAATTAGTCTCTCCTGCTCGCCGAATCCTGATTGGTCATACTGTGGATTATCGGCAGAGGACAATGCGGGATCTTTCGGGTGCACTCCCAAGCGCTTGGTCTGTTCATTAAGGTGTTGCTTTTGGGGTAGGGTCAGGCTTCCTTCCTGCAGCCTGGCCAGTAGAGAAATTGCGAGATCCGCCGTAGCTCCTCCCAGTGATCCGGAATAGCTGGAGAAGCCTGTCGATAATAGCTCCAGCAATTGTTCCTCTGTCGTGTTGTCGTTCTGCACAAAGCCAGTTAGATTTCTACGCACTCTCAGCCACTCGGATTCAGTGGTGTCTGGTGATGGTGTGGTGGAGGTCTGTACCGGTTTCTGAGCCCGCTGATTCTGACTATGTTTTATCAGCCGTTGCCAGTATGCGGCAAATGAATGCTGGCTGATGTTCTCCTGATCGAACACATCCATCAAACGTTGGGCGAGACGGAAGAAAGTTCGGCAGGAAGGATCGGTGGAAGGCAATAATGTAATCGGCTGCTGTTTGGTGACCGCCTGCCGCATCCCACTATCCATCCAGACTGACCCCAGAAATTCTGTGGGCAGGTTGAGATACTTATCTACAGCTGCCTCAAAGCGGCGGTAAATGCGTCCTGCACTGCGGGCATCCTGTGCCATGTTCAAAATGACCTGGACACCACGTTTATAACCGCGCCTTTTTAGGGCCTTCAATAACGAAAATGCATCGGTCAGTGACGTGGGTTCAGGGGTGATGACGACTGTCGCCAGCTGGGCCGCACCAATGAAATGCAGAACGTTATGGGAGATGCCGGCCGCAGTATCGATGATGATGTATTCAAACTGGGGTTCGATGGACTGTAATGCCTTTAACAGGGTGTGCTGCTGAGTTGAGTCCCAGTCCAGACAGTGTACGAATCCGGAGGCAGCCGGCACTATCTTGATGCCTCGAGGGCCGTTTACCATCGTTTCCTGGAGAGTCTTTTCGCCGCTTAGGACGTGTTCCAGTGTAAATTCAGGTGTAATACCCAGCATGATGTTGACGTTGGCGAGACTCATGTCGGCATCAAAAAGACAAACACTAGAGGAGGTCCGGGCCAGTGCGATGGCCAGGTTGACGGCGATACTGGTTTTTCCGACACCTCCTTTACCACTGGTGACTGCGATGATACGTGGCCGGCGGGTTTTAGCGGCCTGCTCGACTAATAAATTTTCCTGGGCGGCGCGAATCAAGAGACTATCCCGTTTTATGAGCAAAATGCTCTATAAGCAATTAATAAGTTCTGCAATCTCCCTTGCGTAACGGCTCGATTCAACAATCCGAAATGCTGAACGCCTGTATATTTGTAATATTTTGTCTAATTTGCGCTGATCAGGGAGTGAAACGGCCGCTATAAGCGGGCGAGACCTTTGCATAGATAATTATACGTAGTACTCTTCATATGCCCTGTAGTCCTGGTTTTATCAAAGGTATTCGATCGTTTAATAATCTTTGAGCTGTTGTTCAGCGGTGTGCTTACGCCCATTGGGAACGTATTCTATGACAAGTCGTTACGATCTTCTATTTGAAGAATTAAAAGTCAACAAATTGCCGACACTCCCGCACGTGTTGACTGAGATTCTGGACGCTTGTCTATCGCCAACGCTTAACTTTCGTCAATTGTCGGACATTATCTGTCATGATTCTGTGATGGCTTCGAAAGTGGTGGCGGTTGCCAATTCAGCGTCTTACTTTCGTCGTAACAAAGTCAACTCCGTTGACCGTGCCATTTTGTTGATTGGTACTGAGCGCATTCGAACAATTGCCATGACCGTGGCGATCCAGCAGTTCTTTTCCGAATTTAATAACAATCAAACCGACTATCTGAAATCCTTTTGGCGGCACTCCCTCGCCACCGCGCTTACCGCTCGTGCCATTGCTACGCTGACCAGCTTTGATAAAGCGGACTATGCCTATCTGGTTGGCCTTCTGCACAATATCGGTGAGCTGGTGCTGAAAACCAATTTCCCTACCGAGCTCAGCGAATTAAATGAAAGCGGTCGGAGCGGAGAGAAATGGCTCGAAATTGAAAAGGAAACCTTTGGTATTAACCATCCTGAGGTCGGCGCCAGATTGCTGGAAAAATGGGGATTGGGTGAATATGCGGCTGCTGCGGTGCGATATCACCATGCGCCGGTTAATCTGGTGCTGGATGCGCATCACCTGGTGAAGATCATCCACCTGGCAAGTCATTTAAGTGCTGACAGTTCTGTCATTGACGACGCCAGCCTCGATTCAGCCGGGCAGTTGTTTGGTCTGACGCCTGCATTGACTCAGGAAATCCAGGAACAAATTGCCTTGGAAGTGACCGAAGTTGCGCAGTCACTCCAGTTGGATCTGTCAATCGTAGCCGACAGCGCTGCCAATGGGATGGCCGACCAGGAACAACGAATTAAGCTCGCCAGCCAGATCCGGTTATTGAATCTCGTGCGCACTGCTCAGGAGCACATTCAAGCCGCGAAGTCTCTTACTGACATGCACCACGCTGTTGCAGAGGCAGGGTATTTATTACTCGGAGCTAAGGGGGCAAGAATACTGCTGGTTGATGATAGCGGCGATCAGTTGGTATACCGACGACAGGGGGACGAATTCCAGGCAAGTCAGCAGGAAGGCGGCGTAGAGCTTAAGCTGGAATTGAAAAATGAACGTAGCCTGATGGCTTCAGCAGTACTGCAGAATAAGATCCTGACATCAGAAGACTGGTCCGGCAGTCTGAGTGAGCTGACTGCTATCGATCAGCATTTTCTGAGTTTGGTGCAATCCAGCCGCTTGGTATGCGTGCCTTTATACCATAACGACAGCCTGTTAGGTGCCTTGGTGTTGGGCTCGGCCAAAGTGGGGGATTTGTCTGAGTCTTATCGCCAATTGTTGCGCTATTTTGCGGATGCCACGGCCAGGCATTGGGTATCGCTTAACCAGGAATCATTGCACATGTCGGCGGGAATGGCGCAGGAAGCGATGCAGGTTAAAGTCAGAGAAATTATCCATGAAGCCAATAATCCGCTCGCCATCGTCAGTAATTATCTTGAGATTCTAGCCAGTAAAATTGGCAGCGAACATGATGCTCAGAACGATCTGAATATTGTGCGGGAGGAAATTGACCGGGCCGGTCAGATACTGTTGCGTCTCAAGGACCTCAAGAACGGCGCGGATCATCAGCATGTTGGAGTGGATATCAATCAGGAAATCAAGAATCTGGTCTCTCTGTTTTCATCGTCGTTATTTCTCGCCCATGATATTGGTTGTGATTTGCAACTGGACGAAGATCTCAAACTGCAGGCCTGGTCCCAGGCACACCTGCGGCAGGTACTGGTAAACCTGATTAAGAATGCTGTTGAAGCCATGCCGGATGGAGGGGAAATTAGCATTCGTACCAATCATTCAGTCAATGTGAATGGACGTCACTTTGTAGAAAT
The DNA here is from genome assembly GCA_050299855.1 of Hahella sp. Taxonomy (GTDB): domain Bacteria; phylum Pseudomonadota; class Gammaproteobacteria; order Pseudomonadales; family Oleiphilaceae; genus Hahella. The sequence goes on along the minus strand of JBNKWQ010000030.1, from coordinate 179,162 downwards.
TGTTGTCGCGGATAATGGTCCGGGAATTCCCCCTGAGCATCAGGGTGGGTTGTTCGAGCCCGGTACGACATCAAAATCTGAAGGTCATTCCGGGTTAGGGTTGAGCATAACCCGGAACCTAATCATTGAAATGAAAGGCAGCATTAGTTGCCGCAGTAGTCGCCTTGGTACTCAGTTCGAAGTTCTGCTTCCCGACAATCCCCAGGAAGCTTTGGATGATGAGACTCGTAGTGACCATCGACATGACACACGGAGTTAGCATCAAGATGCCAAACCAGCTCTCAAATCAAATCAGTCAGTCCTCGTCGACAGCCGGTATTCTGGTGGTGGATGATGAGCCCAGAATGCTCGACAGCCTCAAAGTTCTGTTAGCCCAGGGTAATTACAGGATTGAAACTGCCCAGGGAGGGAAGGCTGCGTGTCAACTGCTGAATGCCAGTAAATATGATCTGGTGCTGCTCGACCTGCGCATGGGGGATCTCAACGGCCATCAGGTCATGCGTTTCATGGCTGACAAAGGAATCGATACTTCTATCATCGTCATCAGCGGCGAGACGTCCTTTACGGCGGTGAGCACTGCATTGAGAAGAGGTGCTCAGGACTATATCAAGAAGCCTTTTGTGGTTGAGGAGTTGGTAGCGACCATCGAACGGGTATTGGCGAAGAGGCGGCTTGAGTATGAGCATGCCCTTATGCATGAGCGCTTGCAGAAATCCAGCGTCTTGCATCGCTACATCGTCAACAGCTCACCTGATGTGGTCTTTATGCTGGATCGGGAAGGGTGTTTCACCTTTCTCAATAATAAAATGGAAGCTCTGCTGGGGTACCGCCGCAAGGATTTGCTGGGAAAGCACTTCAGCTGTGTGCTTGAGCCCAGTGAGATGGCTAAAGTGAAGGATAGTGTGCGTGATTTTAGTGTCGGGGCCGGTACCATTCGTAGCCTTGAGATCGATATACGTCCCCGCGGGGATAAGCATGTCACTCGCCATTTTGAATTGACGGTTTTTCCTATCACGCGGGATGCCGTGTCCGTTTCCAAAAAGAATATGGCTGCTACCGACGCAGCACCGGACCCACAGAACTTTATTGGAATCTACGGTACAGCCCGGGATATCACAGAGCGTAAGGAGGCAGAAGATTTTATTAATTTTCAGGCCTACCACGATCTGTTAACCCGGCTGCCCAACCGAGCCCTGTTCAAGGATCGGCTTAATATGGCAATCGCCCAGTGCCGACGCAGGCAGAATCTGCTGGCGGTGCTGTTTCTTGATCTGGACCGCTTCAAGATTGTCAATGATACCCTGGGGCATGCAATGGGTGATCGGTTGCTACAATCCGTGGCTTTGCGTCTACAAAAGTGTTTGCGCGAGGGCGATACTCTATCCCGCTTTGGTGGTGACGAATTTGTTCTGCTGCTGCCTGAGGTCGAGGGCAGGGATGACGCCCGGCAGGTGGCGCGCAAAATAATCCATGTTCTCAAAGAACCTTTTGTACTGGATTACCACGAAGTTTTTGTGGGGGTAAGTGTAGGAATTGCGATCTATCCCGATGCTGGAACCAGCATGGAGCAGTTGATCCAAAATGCCGATATTGCCATGTATCACGTAAAAGGAAGGGGGAAAGACGGCTATCAGTTCTTTGTGGACTCTATGGTGGTGAATGCCAGTAATCGTTTGGAGATTGAGCGTGACATGCGGCGAGCTCTGGATAACGGCGAGTTTCGTGTTTACTACCAACCCCAGATCAGTTCCAGATCCGGTGAGGTGATAGGGGTGGAGGCGTTAGTACGCTGGCACCATCCCACACAGGGCGTGCTCTATCCCTCGCAGTTTATTCCGTTGGCCGAAGAGACCAAGCTGATTGTGGATATCAGTGAGTGGGTATTGCGGGCTGCCTGTCAAGAGGTGAAGTCGTGGATGGATAAAGGGCATCGCCATATCCGACTGGCCGTGAATTTTGCATTGGCCCAGATTGAGCATCCTCAGTTTGTGCAAATGTTGAAATCGATGTTGGAATCATTGAATTTTCCGCCACAGAATCTGGAAATTGAGCTTACTGAAAATATGATCATGGCAGACTTGGAGCCATTGATCACCAAGCTCAGAGAGTTGGCTGATTATGGGGTGACTATTGCCATAGATGACTTTGGTACCGGGTACTCCTCATTGAGCTGTCTGAACCGTCTACCTATCCATACCTTAAAAGTGGATAAATCCTTCATTCAGGACATTCAGGATAATGACGATGCTTGTATCGTGAATGCCATTATTTCCATGGCCCATGGTCTTAAACTAAATATAGTTGCCGAAGGTGTTGAAACGGAAAACCAGCTAGCCTATCTGAAAAAACTGGGTTGCCAGGAAATTCAGGGGTTTTACTTTTCGGAAGCGCGACCGGCTGATGAAGCAATGGATATGATCGGTATGAGAGTCATGGGAAATATTGATCCAGCTGTTGCTGACGAATTGAAATAGTTTTTCCGAAGTCGCTATTTAACTGAAGTAGTCTGCCACCAGTTGATTTAACAGTTTTTTACATCCCGTCAATAGCCTCAAACAATGACAATTCGTTGACTGAGATCTATGCTTGGGTAAGGCAAGTCAGGCTTTTGATAAACAATAATTAGAATCAGTCATTAGTCGATTGTCATATAACAACTACAGCTGTAGGGGACCCTTGTGCTATCGCACTTAAACGTTCTCGTGGTCGATGATGATCCCACGTTGCTCAAGGTCATGGAACATCAGCTCGGTCGCCTCGGAGTTGCTGGCGTTACAACTGCGTCCAGCAGCAAAGTGGCGTTGGAACTGATCAAGCAGGGACGAACGGCACCTGATATCCTACTTTGTGACCTCAGAATGCCGCAACTGGATGGACCTGCGTTTCTTAATGAGCTGGCCTCAATCAGATTCAAAGGCGGGATCATTATAGTCAGCGGAGAAGACCAGCGCGTGCTGGACACCGTTCATCATCTTGCTGAATCGCAATCCCTGAATATGATGGGGCGTCTAAAAAAGCCGGTCGCCAGTGAAGACCTGCTCACGCTGCTGCTTGGGAAAAGGTGTCTGGATTATGATGAATCCTCAACTCCTACCGCATTGCGGCCATTGACGCCAGAGCGTATAGAGGCGGATCTGCAAACGGCACTGGAACCTTTCTACCAGCCCAAATGGGATATTGCCAGTCAGTGCGTGACTGGTGTGGAAGTTCTGGCACGCTGGAATAACGGTGAGCGGGGATATTTTGCCCCGTTCTTTTTTATTCCTGTTGCTGAAGAATACGGGTTGATGGATAAACTGACGTTTCGTTTATTGCAACGAGTGCTTCTGGATATTCAGCGGCTGCATAAGCACTGGCCGGATTTTAACTACGCCATCAATTTTTCCGTCGAAACCCTGGAAGATAGGGAGCTGCCGAACTTGCTGGAAAAATTGTTGGCTCAATATTCTATTTCACCGGCGCAAATTACCATTGAAGTGACCGAATCACGTATTTCACGGCGTCGCAGCAACATGCTGGAAGTGCTTACCCGGCTGCACTTACTTGGCTTTTCTCTATCGATAGATGATTTCGGCACAGGGTATTCATCGTTGGATCGTCTTAAGGAAATTCCATTCAGTGAACTGAAAATTGACCGTGGATTTGTTAATGAGGTGGCCAACAGTCAGTCTCACGGGAGTGCGATCGTACGCTCATCCATCCAGCTGGCGCGGGACTTTAACATGTCGGTAGTCGCGGAAGGGGTTGAAACACAAGAGGTTTTTGACTGCGTCTCCTCAATCGGCTGTGACCTTATCCAGGGTTACTTTGTTGCTCACCCAATGACGATTGATGACTTTGAGGTGTGGCTGAAGTCGGGTAACAAACCGGTGTGTAGTAAGGTCTGATATTAAAGCAAGGCCTGATATTACCAATCAAACCTTATTCCAGCTCCACAGTGGTTCTGATCTTCAATAACTGTCAGGTGTCGTCAGAGCTGTCCTTGCTTTCGGTGTCACCTTGTTGATTCAAATATCGTTTTAACTGTGCCTTCAGTGACTTGGGTATATCGGTAATGATCAGCGTGTCCTTACTGTCATCGTAGATAATACTTTCATTGATGACATCTGATGAGAAAGACAGGCTGACGCCGTGGCCGCGGCCGGCAAAACGGACCAGTTGCTTCAGTTTACGGCTATCAGGCCTCAGTACGTTGGGCGTGTCAGGCATGTTCTCTTTTACAAAACGGGCAAATCTTTCAGGTTGTTGTTCGTCCAGGTTGAGGGATAGCTCATCCAATGCAACCGCCTCGCCAATTTTCTCCTGGTCATGGCAGTACTCCACCGCTCGTTTCCTGAACTGAGCCGCTGTTTTAGAATCCAGTTGATCAGTGAAGCGTTCAATTCCATTCAGAATGGTTTCAGTCTGTTTGGCAGTGTCCACTAGACTGGCAAAACCGAATGCATGACAAGCCGCCTCCCCGAGTTTTCGTAAACCTTTGCTGAGAAAGACAGTAACAGCATCGTCTTTGCTGTCTGTGTTGTGGCTGTCGAATAATGGTCCCAGCTCAATTCGGATGCCGAAGGTGATCGACTGAGGGTCCAGATGTTCGATCGGTTCCAGTGTCAGGTCTGAAGTAATGGCTTGAGTGACACTGCTTTCAATAATAAACAGAAACAGATTGCGTGCGTCGCCTTGCTGGTCATGAACCCAAAGCAGATAACTTTGCGTCAGTAACGGGATCGGGTCCAGGCGTTCTTTAATGGCTTTTATCGCATTTGTTGTGAGGCTGGAAAAGGGCAGTTTGCCTTCGTACCATTCTTTGATCCATGGGCCGATGACAGTATGCTCAGCCTGCATGTGTAAATTGCCAAACCCCTTTCCAGCTTTCCCGGAGAATAAGCGCCTCAACGTGTGGTAGACCGAGTCTACATCAGCATTGGACGAAGGAAGGTTTTCTGGCGTTTTGATTTGGCAGGGGTCTTCTTCGGAAAACTTTTCCAGAGTCTGAATACACAAATCACGTATGGCCATGAAAGTTCCTTGGTGGAGTTAATAATAGGCGCTGGAATTTTAGAGGTTTTCGCCTGCCAGGCCAATTAGCCAGCAAAGCTGGAATGGTGCAATAAGTTCGTTCAGTGGAAATAAAAAGCCCGGACTGGCCGGGCATTTAATTCCTGAGCGATTTCAGAATCAGCGCAGGTAGTGGCCTTTGCGCAGTTCGCCGATAATCTGTCCAAGCGCCTTGGAGATTTCAGCTTCGCTATCAGCTTTGGCCTGCGCCACAAAATTAGCGTCAACCAAAGGCTTGGTCAGGATGACCAGTAATCCCGCCTGCTCCAGCGCCTGTGCGGTCTGGGTGCTCAGTTCCTGCTCCAGGGCAATAACTGCACAACCACGCTCGAACAGATTGCGTTCCAGAGCGTGCGCCAGCTTTTCCGCTTCTGTGCCGGAAACCTGAATCAGGCCTGGCTTATGTCCATGACGAGCTTCTCGTTCAGCTTCAGTAATCGGTGCGAAGGCTGTAATGTCAGTATCGTCTACAGCTTCTTCTATCATGCCTGCGCCGACGGTGACGTTAGTCAGGCGATCGACAATGATAAAGGCACCAGTGCCACGGTTGCGTGAGTATGGGTCAAACGCCAGAGGCTGGTTGACGGTCACTTCGCAAAGCCCAATTTCATTGAGATTCAATCTGTCGGTGGAAGACTCTTCAAAGGTATTCACATCAACTAGATGGTGAATCTTGCTCAGGGAACCGGTAGTCAATGTCGTAGCGTGTTTGATGTAATACTGTCTGCCGGGCAGCACTGCATCTTCACTCATCCATACAATATGCGCTGAGAACCGGTTTGAGACTGGTGGGACATTGTCTAGTTTGACCAGCATATCGCCACGGCTGATATCAATTTCATCTGCCAGCGTGATAGTTACAGCCTGGTCGGCAAAAGCTTCTTCAAGATCGCCGTCGAAGGTCACGATAGACTCGACGGTGCTGGTCTTTCTCGATGGCAGTGCCATGACTTCATCGCCCTTGCGGATAATGCCTGAGGCAATAGTACCGCTATAGCCCCGGAAATCCAGGTTAGGGCGGTTGACATACTGCACGGAAAAGCGGAAATCGTTGAGGTTTCTGTCTTTGGCGATTTCGACTGTTTCCAGGATCTCCATCAGGGGTTTATCTGTATACCAGGGCATGTTCGGAGAGTTGGCAACAACGTTGTCTCCATCCAGTGCTGAGATAGGTACGAAGGTTAGATCATTTAGAGTAATGCCTTTGGAAAAGGTCAGATAATCTTGCTTGATCTCCTCGAAGCGTTCCTGGCTGAAATCCACCAGATCCATCTTGTTGACGGCAACCAGGATATGTTCAATGCCCAGCAATGAAGCGATAAAGCTGTGACGTTTGGTCTGGGTGAGAACACCATAACGTGCATCAATCAGGATGATTGCCAGCTGAGCAGTTGAGGCACCGGTTGCCATATTGCGTGTGTATTGCTCATGCCCGGGGGTGTCAGCGATGATGAATTTACGTTTGGCGGTTGAGAAATAGCGATAGGCTACATCAATGGTAATGCCTTGTTCCCGTTCCGCCTGCAAACCATCTACCAATAGGGACAGATCCAGCTTTTCGCCGGCACTGCCACTTTTGGCACTATCCTTCTTGATGGCTTCCAATTGATCTTCATAGATCATTTTGGAGTCATGCAGGAGTCGACCTATCAAGGTGCTTTTACCGTCATCCACACTACCGCAGGTTAACAGCCTTAGCAGTTCCTTATGTTCGTGTTGCTTTAGGTATTCGAGAATATCTTCACTGATCAGATTTGATTGATGTGACATGGCTTTGATTCAATATCCTAATTCTGGTTGCCCTTGGGTACTGCCGATACTCCGGATGGACTGGGAGTATCGGTCTGGCCTAAAGTGATTCTGCTTCTGGAAGATCCGGGCTTTAGAAGTACCCTTCGCGTTTTTTCTGTTCCATGGAGCCGGCTTGGTCGTGGTCAATCACACGTCCCTGGCGTTCTGAACTGGTGGTCAGCAACATCTCCTGAATAATTTCGGGCAAATTGTCTGCCGTTGATTCCACTGCACCTGTTAATGGATAACACCCCAGTGTTCTAAAACGGACGTCTTTCATCATTGGGGTTTCGCCATCCTGCAGTGGCATACGCTCGTCATCCACCATGACTAAGACGCCATCGCGTTCTACGACGGGACGTTTCGCAGAGTAATACAGAGGCACTATCTCAATGTTTTCCAGGTAGATATATTGCCAAATATCCAATTCGGTCCAGTTGGACAGCGGGAACACACGAATGCTGTCACCCTTATTGATTTTACCGTTGTATATGTTCCAAAGCTCAGGACGTTGGTTTTTGGGATCCCAGCGATGGTTGTTGTCGCGGAAAGAATAGACCCGCTCTTTGGCACGAGACTTTTCTTCGTCCCGGCGCGCTCCACCGAATGCAGCATCAAATTTGTATTTATTGAGCGCCTGTTTCAGGCCTTCGGTCTTCATTACATCAGTGTGTTTGGCACTACCATGGGTAAAGGGACCGATGCCCTGACGAACACCTTCTTCATTAATGTGAACAATGAGATCCAGGCCAAACTTTTCCGCCTGACGATCTCTGAATTCGATCATTTCCTTGAATTTCCAGGTGGTATCCACATGCATGAGTGGGAACGGTGGTTTACTTGGATAAAAGGCCTTCCGGGCCAGGTGAAGCATGACAGAAGAGTCTTTACCAATGGAGTAAAGCATTACAGGACGTTCGAACTCTGCTGCTACTTCACGAATAATGTGAATACTTTCCGCTTCGAGTTGTTTGAGGTGAGTCAGATTAAAATCGGTCATTCTTTATGTTATCCGTTAAATTGCTTTGCCCCTGGCAATGGCCAAATTGGACACCCATTAGTCAGATTGTGGGCTAATATACCAAAAAACGGCTTATTATAAGAAGGGGGGTTTTTAGATTGGTTTGGTATAGATATATGATTTTATAGCTCATGCTGTAGATTGAGGGTCATTAACCCTTGCAAGCCTGAGCGTGTAAGAGGCTCAGGCGCGTAGTTTGTTTTCCTTTACATAATTATCCAGCATAGCTTCATGTTGTGCAGAGGGGGTTTTTAGATGTAAACCCACGGTGAAATTATCCCGCGATAACCGACGGGTATAAACCACGGCCATATCCATCGACAGTGCTACCAGGCCTTCTTTATCCAGCGGCAGAGAAAAGTCCACTCTAATGGTTTGAGGCTGGATAGGGGCAAAGCTGATTTCGTTAGGCATGAGCAGCTCAAGCGCCTGGCGGTCGCAGGATATCATGATACCTGCCCGGGAGATGTTCTCGATGGAGGCTTCTATATTCTCGCCTTTGCTTGTGCAAATGTGGGCGATAAAGTCTGCAGGGACGCGAAAATGATGTCTGAGATTACGTTGCATAGCACCAATACACCTTGGGCTAACTGATACGCCTGTTACATCACTCCCTGCGTAGTGAAACCTGTACCCATAAGTTACTGGGTTGAATCCTTGATACTGCTTCAGGACGGCCAGTTAGTAAGCCTTACTGATAAATCACTTTATTATTACTAGTTTATCAGGTTGAAATTGATCTGTTTTTGATCTTGCTGGCACATTTTGCGCTGATTTGCACGATTTGTGTAGTATTTTTGTTATCAAAGTTAACGATCAGGCTGTAGTTGGTCTATTACGGGGCGATAGCCGTAAATCTTCCTGCTCCGTGCCTGTTTTCTTGTCTTAGTGTCCGGTAGAATGGCGGCCGTTTTTTGATCAGTTAATTGAGATGGGTGGTAATGACCGCTAAAACCGGAAAAGTAGGGTTCGTCAGTCTGGGTTGTCCGAAGAATACTGTGGATTCCGAGCGAATCCTGACTCAGCTGCGTACCGAAGGTTATGAAATTTCTCCAAGCTATGAAGGCGCCGATGTGGTGCTGGTTAATACTTGTGGCTTTATTGACAGCGCTGTTAAGGAATCGCTGGATACGATTGGCGAGGCACTGCAGGAAAACGGCAAGGTTATTGTGACCGGCTGTCTTGGCGCTAAAGAAGACGTTATTCGCGAAGTTCATCCCAATGTGCTCGCCGTTAGTGGTCCCCATGCCTATGATGAGGTGATGAGTCAGGTGCATGAAGTGGTTCCCAAGCCTCAGCATAATCCTTTTATTAGCTTGGTTCCTGATACCGGCATCAAATTGACCCCCAAACATTACGCCTACCTGAAAATTTCGGAAGGCTGCAATCATCGTTGCACTTTCTGCATTATTCCTTCATTCCGTGGTGATCTGGTCAGCCGCCCTATCGGTGAAGTGCTGAGTGAGGCCAAACGGTTGGTGGATAATGGTGTAAAAGAGCTGTTGGTAATATCCCAGGATACCAGCGCCTATGGTGTGGATATCAAATACCGTACAGGTTTTTGGGAAGGCCGTCCGGTCAAGACCAGGATGAAGGAGTTGTGCGAAGAGCTTGGCAAATTGGGGGCGTGGGTGAGACTGCACTATGTTTACCCCTATCCACATGTGGACGATATCATCCCGCTGATGGCGGAAGGTAAAGTGCTTCCATATCTCGACATACCCTTTCAGCATGCGTCTCCGTCAGTGCTGAAAAACATGCGTCGCCCTGCTCATGCAGAAAAAGTTCTGCACCGTATTGCCAAGTGGCGGGAACAATGTCCGGACATTACCTTAAGGTCCACCTTTATCGTGGGATTTCCAGGCGAGACGGAAGAGGATTTCCAGACGTTGCTGGATTTCCTCGAAGAAGCAAAGCTGGATAGGGTGGGTTGCTTTAAATACTCACCTGTTGAAGGTGCTGCGGCTAATGAATTGCCTGATCCTGTTGAGGAGGATGTTAAGCAGGAACGTTGGGAGCGTTTTATGGCCGTGCAGCAACGCATTAGTGCACAACGCCTGCAGGACAAAGTTGGTCATCAGATCGATGTTGTCGTGGATGAAGTGGTGGAGGAGGGTGCGGTTTGCCGATCCATGGCGGATGCACCGGAAATAGATGGACAGGTTTTTCTTGATAACCAGACGCATCTCAAGCCTGGAGATATTGTCCGGGCTGAAGTGGAAGAAGCTGACGAATATGACCTATGGGCACACCCTGTAAGCTAAGGAAATGGCTGCTTGAGCGGAGAGCATGCTCCTGTGAGTATGTGTTCGGTTTGCTTATAAAAAAACCCGGAATGTTCCGGGCTTTTTGTTACTGCAAAAAAAGTGCTCTGAATTTGAATTAGCCGTCTAATTTTTTTCGCAGTATTTCATTGACCTGTTGCGGGTTAGCCTTGCCCTTAGAGGCTTTCATGGTTTGGCCCACAAAGAAACCTAGCATTTTGCCGCGTTTTGCTTCATCCGCCGCGCGATACTGTTCGACTTGTCCGGCATTGTTAGCCAGTACTTCATCCACAATTACCTCAATGGCACCGGTGTCTGTGACCTGCTTCAATCCCTTGGCTTCAATGATTGCGTCGGCTTCTCCACCCTCTGTCCACATGACATCAAACACATCTTTGGCGATTTTGCCGGAAATGGTGTTGTCCTTGATGCGCAGGATTAATCCACCCAACGCTTTGGCGTTAATCGGACATTGGGTGATTTCCAGGCCGTTCTGATTCAGGTATTTGGCCAGCTCACCCATAATCCAGTTGGCAGCCAGTTTGGCATCGCCAGCGGTGACCGCTGCCTCTTCAAAGAAATCTGCCTGTTCCCGTGAATTGGCCAGAATGCTGGCATCTGTCAGCGACAGTTCATATTGCTCGCAGAATCGTGCAATTTTTGCCTCCGGCAATTCCGGTAGGGTTTTACGGACGTCTTCGATGTAGGCCTGGTCGATGACGATGGGGAGCAGGTCGGGGTCGGGGAAGTAGCGGTAATCGTTGGCAAATTCCTTACTGCGCATGGAACGGGTTTCGTCTTTGTCGGCGTCATACAGGCGGGTTTCCTGGACGATGCTGCCGCCATCCTCAAGAATGTCCATTTGCCGCTCTATTTCGCTGTTGATGGCTTTCTCGACAAAACGGAAGGAGTTGACGTTTTTGATTTCAGTCCTGGTACCGAATTCTTCCTGCCCCTTGGGTCGCAGGGATACGTTGCAGTCGCAGCGCATTGAGCCCTGGGACATATCGCCATCGGAAATACCCAGATAGGTGACGATGGAATGTAGCTTGCGTAAATAGGCTACAGCTTCTTTAGCGCTGCGTAGATCCGGTTCTGACACTATTTCGAGTAACGGTGTGCCGGCACGATTCAGGTCAATGCCGGTCATGCCGTGAAAATCTTCATGCAGGCTTTTACCGGCATCCTCTTCCAGATGAGCCCGGGTAACGCCTATGGTTTTGCGGGCACCGTCTTCCAATTGTATGTCGATCTCGCCGGTTTTTACGATGGGGTAATCCAACTGGCTGATCTGATAACCTTTGGGGAGGTCGGGGTAAAAGTAGTTCTTGCGGTCGAATACCGAGCGCTCTGCTACTTCAGCTCCAACTCCGAGGCCAAATTTCACCGCCATGCGTACTGCTTCCTCATTCATTACCGGAAGCATCCCGGGCATGGCCAGATCAACTGCGCAGGCCTGGGTGTTGGGTTCGGCACCAAAGGCAACGCTGGCACCGGAGAAGATCTTGGATTTGGTGGCGAGCTGAACGTGAACCTCAAGCCCAATAACCACTTCCCATTCCATTTTGTAACCTCTTAGTTTCGCAGCCTGACTTCACAGAGATGAAGGCAGTTTAGTGTATTTTTAATCGTTATTTACGCCGTCTGATTGGCAGTCGGCGTCAGTCCGGGCCGGTCTCCGGCTTTGAACGAATGACAGTCTCTCAGTCCAGCGATGGTGTCCGTTGATGCCAGTCAGTAGCTTGCTGAAAGCGATGCGCAATGTTGAGCAGTCTGCTCTCATTGAAGTAATTTCCAATCAATTGCATTCCCACCGGCAGTCCCTGTATGTCGCCACAAGGGAGTGCCATGGCCGGCAAGCCCGCCAGGCTGGTGGGGATGGTGAATATATCTTCCAGGTACATCTGTATGGGGTCGCTGGTCTTGCTGCCGATTTTGAAGGATGCGCCTGGCGTGGTCGGGCTGAGAATGGCGTCCACCTCACCGAAAGCACTAACAAAATCATCCTTGATCAGACGTCTGATTTTCTGAGCCTGACGATAGTAGGCCTCAAAATACCCTGCAGAAAGTGCATAGGTGCCAATCAGAATACGTCGCTGTACCTCAGGGCCAAATCCTTCGGCTCTTGAGCGCAGGTATAAATCTTCCAGGTCTTTTGGGGCTTCACAGCGATGGCCATAACGTACCCCATCAAACCGCGAAAGGTTAGCAGAGGCCTCCGCAGGAGCAATAACATAGTAAGCGGGGACGGAAAGCTCAGTATGGGGTAATGATATTTCCGCAAACTGGGCGCCCAGGGACTCGTAAACTTTAATGGCCGCTTCCAGGGCGCGACCGACTTCGCTGTCCAGTTTGTCGGAGAAGTATTCTTTTGGCAGGCCGATGCGTAGTCCGGACAGTTTTTTATTGAGTTCGGCAGTATAGTCTTCAGTTTGATGGGTGGAGCTGGTGGAGTCCTTGGGATCGTGCCCCGCCATGACATTTAACAATAATGCTGTATCTTCAGCAGTTCTGGCCATAGGGCCACCCTGATCCAGGCTGGAGGCAAAGGCGATCATACCCAGGCGGGAGACGCGGCCGTAAGTTGGCTTAAGGCCGGTAATACCGCAGAATGCTGCCGGCTGGCGAATAGAGCCTCCGGTGTCAGTGCCGGTCGCGGCCGCACATAATCCTGCGGCGACTGCAGCAGCAGAGCCACCTGAGGAGCCGCCGGGTACAAATTCAGTATTCCAGGGATTTTTAACGGGGCCGAAATAGCTATTTTCATTGGACGAGCCCATCGCGAACTCGTCCATGTTGGTTTTGCCCAGACACACCGTTCCAGCAGCCTGAAATTTCTGTGTCACCGTTGATTCATAAGGTGGAATAAAGTTTTCCAGCATGCGTGAGGCGCAGGTTGTCTTGATACCTGCGGTACAAAAAAGATCTTTATGGGCAACGGGTATCCCTTCCAAGGTGCCTGCCTGGCCCGCAGCCCGGCGTTCATCTGAAGCCTTGGCGGCAGCAATCGCCTGATCTTCCGTTACACTGATAAAACAGTTAAGTGTCTGGTTGTGCCGCTTGATCCTGTCGAGGTAGGTGCGGGTGATTTCTTCGGAGGAGTAGTCCTTGTCGGCGAGACCTTTAAGCAGGTCACTTATTGAATTTGGTTGCATGATGAACTCTTAGTTAAGCGATTGAGGCAATACCCGTCGTTGTCCTGAAAGCGTCGTGTTTATTCGATGACTTTGGGTACGAGATAAAGTCCGGCTTCTGTCGCCGGGGCGATGCTTTGAAAAGCCTCGCGCTGGTTGCTCTCGTCAACCACATCAGGACGCAGGCGTTGAGTCATTTCCAGCGGATTGCTCAACGGTTCTACTGTACTGGTATCGACTGCTTGCATCTGATCCACAAAATTAAGGATCTGGTCAAGGTCCTGAGCCAGTTTGGCACTGCTCGCAGGATCAATCTCCAGCTTTGCCAGGTAGGCAATTTTGACCAATTCATCAGACTGGATCGTCACATTTCTCTCCCGTTTGTTGACCCGCTTTACTGCAAGTGGGGTTCCACATGCTGTATTCCGGCAGCTTACACTATTAATACGGAAAATTGCTGGGGCTGCGGTCTATAATATGTGTATCTTTAGCCGGCGAATCCTGCGTGGTGGTTATGACCAGTTGTCGATAAGCCGAATTCAGTCTCTTCGACGTCAGGTTAACCGAGACCATTTACGCAGATTTGTAGAATGCTCCGGCATGATGATTAAAAGCCGTCTATTATAAGTGTGTGCATACAGTGCCTGTAAACTTTAAAGAAAAATTAATCAGGCTTTTTTGCCGGGAAGTAGCATTAAAAGTGGCCCCCCAAGCCTGTAACGGCGGGCAAATGCCGCTTGCTCTGATACGTTGCCACTGTTAAAGTTGCGCAGCATGCCCAACCTGAACAATTACGGATTCTAACACTCGATGTTTAAACGATTACGTGGACTTTTTTCCAGCGATTTATCTATAGATCTGGGGACCGCCAACACCCTTATATATGTGCGCGGTCGCGGGATCGTATTAAATGAACCCTCCGTTGTGGCTATTCGCAACCAGGGTGCCCAGAAAAGTGTTGCGGCAGTGGGCGCAGAAGCAAAACGGATGTTGGGGCGTACTCCGGGCAATATAACCGCTATTCGCCCCCTTAAAGACGGTGTTATAGCAGATTTTCATGTGACGGAAAAAATGCTTCAGCATTTTATTCATAAAGTACATGAGAACAGTTTTATTACTCCCAGTCCTCGTGTTCTGGTGTGTATTCCCAGTCGATCAACCCAGGTTGAACGTAAGGCAATTCGTGAATCAGCCCTTGGTGCCGGTGCCCGTGAAGTTTATCTGATCGAAGAGCCGATGGCCGCTGCAATTGGCGCTGGCCTTCCGGTGGAAGAAGCTAGTGGCTCCATGGTGGTGGATATTGGTGGCGGCACAACTGAAATTGCCATTATTTCACTGAATGGCATTGTTAACGCCGACTCTGTACGAGTTGGTGGAGATAAGTTTGACGAAGCCATTGCCACCTACGTACGCCGCAATTATGGCAGCCTGATAGGTGATGCAACAGCTGAGCGCATCAAGCAGGAAATCGGCTGTGCCTATGAAGGGCTGGAGTTGCGCGAAATAGATGTTCGCGGCCGAAATCTGGCGGAAGGGGTGCCCCGCAGCTTTACACTGAATAGTGAAGAAATTCTTGAAGCTCTTCAGGAAGCACTGGCGACTATTGTTCAGGCCGTGAAAAGTGCTCTGGAGCAGTCTCCACCAGAACTGGCTTCTGATATTGCCGAGCGTGGTATCGTGCTAACGGGTGGCGGCGCGCTTTTACGAGGGCTTGATAATCTGCTTACCGAAGAAACCGGCTTGCCAGTAATTGTTGCCGACGACCCTCTGACATGTGTGGCCAGAGGTGGCGGTCGTGCCCTGGAAGTTATTGATAAGCGTGGTTCTGGTCTATTCTTTATGGAGTAGTCTATTTATTGTAGTGTTTTTGGCGACCAGACCAATCAATGATTGGTCCCTGAGTCGGCTGTTACCAATATAGTCGTGTTGCCCCTGGACAGGTCTCCAGGGTTTGATATCGGTTTCACCCCCTACTATCTATTACGTTACAGGAGAGCGGGTATTAAAAATATCTTCGTCGAAGGGCCATTTTTAGGCGCACGAATGATATTGGTGGCCGCTCTATCGGTAGGTCTTATTCTGGCCGACTCTCATTTCAAATTTACTTCTCCGCTACGCCAGATTTTGGCAACTATGGTGGCTCCTATCCAATGGGTGGCCAGTGCACCGGACGATCTATTCGCCTGGACTGAGGACACCATGAAGTCACGCTCTGAGCTGCAGGAAGAAAATGAAGGGCTACGAAATCGCTTATTGATTCTTGAGGCAAAATCCCAGCGTCTGGCGTCACTGTCTGCCGAGGTTAACCGACTTAGAGAGCTGCTTAACGCCTCATCCATAGTCGATGATTCCGTCTTGGTCGCGGAGATAATGGGTATCAATCCTGATCCCTATACCCATGAAGTTGTTGTCAACAAGGGCAGTGATGATGGAATTTTTGTGGGCCAGCCAGTGCTTGATTCGCAAGGGCTATTTGGGCAGGTAACTCAAGTGTCTCCTTTGTCCTCAAGGGTGTTGCTGATTTCTGACAACAACCATGCATTGCCTATTCAGGTGACTCGCAATGGTGTCAGGGGAATCCTGGTCGGTGTCGGTATGCTGGACCGGTTAGAACTGGTTAATATTCCAGACACGGCAGATATTGTGGAGGGCGATTTGCTGGTGAGTTCCGGGCTTGGCGGAAAGTTCCCCCCAGGCTATCCGGTTGCTGTCGTCCAGTCCATTGTGCATGATCCCGGTGAGCCTTTTGCGCGTGTGACGGCAAGGCCACTTGCAGAACTTAACCGCAGCAGGCACATACTTATGGTGTTTCGCAAACAGACGGGGGGAGAGCGAAGTTCTTCAACAAGCGCAGAATCCCCAGCTACTACAGCCGGGCAACCAGCTTCAGCTGAATAAGGTTGAAGTAATGGCTCGGGATGACCCAAATTACCTTCTCTTCGCCACCAGTCTGCTTCTCGCTTTGTGCATCGCAGTTGTCCCTCTATCTGGAATATGGGCTTTTCTGCGCCCGGAAATGATTACGCTGGTGATGTTCTACTGGACACTTCGACATCCTGCCAATTTCGGCATAATCGTCGGCTGGTGCGTAGGTCTGTGTTGGGATGTGTTGGTAGGCGGTACCCTTGGCGTGCACGCACTGGCTTTAGGATTACAGGGTTATCTGGTCCTGACCATGATTCAGCGGTTACAAATGTACCCAATCATGCAACAATCCTTTGTGGTATTCATTATTGTCGGTATCGTTCTCATGCTTTATCGCTGGCTGCATGGTGTCCTTCACACTCCTGCACCTGATATGGCCTATATGCTGGCCGCATTTACATCTGCTTTGGTCTGGCCGCCGATGAAACTGCTTCTCAATCGGTTTGACCATGGATAGTCCGCTGATTCTGGCTTCCGCTTCTCCAAGACGTCATGCTCTGTTACGACTTCTTGGAATTGAGTTCGAGGTGCGTCATGCCGATATAGACGAGTCCGTCTTGCAGGATGAGGATGCCGAACTCTATGTCAAACGCCTGGCAGCAGCCAAGGCGCAGACTGTTTACCAAGCTGCTTGTCAGGAAGGGCTAAATCCCCCGGTCTTGGGGGCAGATACGACTGTCGTCTGTCAGCAGGAAATACTGGGTAAGCCAGAAGGTTTTGCCGATGCTAAGCGCATATTAATGAGGCTTTCCGGACGTTGGCATCAGGTTTATACGGCGGTATCACTTTGTGGAGGGGAGCCTCAGGAAGCATGGCCGTATGCCCCGAGCCAGGAAGCCCTGCGCCAGGAAGCCCTGCGCCAGGAGGCCCTGCGCCAGCATGCACCGCCCCAGGAAACAATTGTGGTGTGCAGTCAGGTAAAGTTCAGAGAACTCACCAATAAAGATATTGAGTGGTACTGGAACACGGGTGAACCGATAGATAAGGCCGGTGCATATGGAATTCAGGGTCACGGAGGTCTGTTTGTCGAGCGAATTGATGGTAGTTATTCGTCGATTGTTGGTTTGCCTTTATGTGAAACAACAGCACTACTCAACCGGTTTGGAATAGATTTGGGAACGATAGCGTAGCATGAGCGAGGAAATTCTGATTAACGTAACTCCGGTGGAAACCCGCGTCGCGGTAGTGGAAAACGGGATGTTGCAGGAAGTATATATTGAGCGCAGTCAGCGCCGTGGCATCGTCGGCAACATTTACAAGGGCAAAGTCGCCAGAGTATTGCCGGGTATGGAAGCTGCATTTGTTGATATTGGGCTGGAGCGTGCAGCCTTTATCCACGCTTCAGACATTATTAGCCCCAACCAGGAAGACAAAAACGGCAAGCATCCGGATATCAGCACGTTGTTGAGGGAAGGGCAGTCGTTGGTAGTGCAGGTCACCAAGGACCCTATCGGAACCAAAGGCGCCAGGTTGACGACACAGCTTTCAGTGCCTTCCAGATACCTGGTTTACATGCCGGGAAATGACCATATTGGTATTTCCCAGCGCATAGAGGATGAGCAGGAGCGCGACCGGCTGCGGGATCTTATTCAGACCTGCGCTGAACGGGGGGAGTCAAGTACAGGGGCTAATGGTTTTATCATCCGCACCGCAGCAGAAGGGGTCGGTGCCGAGGAATTGGAAGTCGATATCGTTTTCCTGCAGCGTCTTTGGTTATCGCTGGAGGAAAAAATCAAATCTGCCACCGGCCCTATCCCCATTTATGAAGACTTGCCCCTATACGTTAGGACACTGCGAGACCTGGTTCGGCCTTATACGGAGAAAATACGCATTGACTCGCGGGAGAGTTATCAGAAGGCTGCCCAGTTTGTGCAGGATTACGTCACCGAGATTGTGTCCAAGATAGAATACTATCCCGGCGAGCGTCCCATCTTTGATTTGTACAGCGTAGAAGATGAGCTGCAAAAAGCCCTCAGCCGCAAGGTGCAGTTGAAATCTGGTGGCTATCTGATTATTGACCAGACCGAAGCCATGACCACAATAGATGTGAATACTGGCGCTTTTGTTGGCCATCGTAATCTGGAGGAAACCATCTTCAAGACCAACCTGGAGGCTGCCAGGGCAATCGCCAGGCAGCTCAGGTTGCGTAATTTGGGGGGCATCATCATCCTCGATTTTATCGACATGGAAGACGAGGAACATAAAAGACAAGTCTTGCGGATGCTGGAGAAAATGCTCGAGCGGGATCATGCGAAAACCAAGATCAGTTGCGTCAGTGAGCTCGGGTTGGTGGAAATGACCCGTAAGCGAACCACTGAAAGTTTGGGGCAGATGCTTTGCGAACCCTGTCCGGCCTGTGATGGCCGTGGCACGGTGAAGACTGCGCAGACAGTTTGTTATGAGATCTTTCGTGAAATTTTACGGATTAACCGTACCTATGATGCTCAAAGCTATTTGGTTCTGGCCTCTCAGGCCGTAGTCGATTTACTGCTGGATGAACAATCCGACAGTGTGGCTGATCTGGAAACTTTTATCAGTAAGCGAATTCGCTTCCAGGTGGAAATGCTCTATACACAGGAGCAATTTGACGTAGTATTGCAGTAGCCTGTCACTTGCTGGCGAGTTGATCTGTTCTGGCTTTAAATTAATGATCACAAAATCACTGGCTGTCAAAGCAACCCAGATTGTCTGGTATGTTGCACTAGCGTTGTTAGTGCTGGTTGCAACCTATGTTGCTGTCGGACGCAATTTCTTCGGTTCGGTGGCCACCTTTAAAGATGACCTTGAAGTTCTGCTGCAGGAATCGCTGGGGATCAGCGTTCATATAGGTGAAATGCAGGGAAGCTGGGATGGCCTTGATCCTGTTCTGTCTTTATCAAATGTAACTGTGTCGGATGCCGCATCTGATTCCACAGAACTCCTTAGACTTGAATCCATATTAATCCAACCAGATATGCTGGCTAGTCTGTTCAATCTGGGGTTGGTGTTCGAGCATATCGAACTTGGTGATGTTAACGTTAGTGTCGAACAAACCAAGGATGGTCGCTGGTCACTACAGGGGCTGCCGGTTACGTCCGATCCCGGAGTAGAAGATTCAGACTGGGATTGGGGCAATCTCAACGATATTCTGGCTTCGCCAACCCTCGAGTTGAGAAATATACGTATCCACTGGAAATTCAAAAATGAACATGCCGCCACCTGGCTGATTCCGGTTATGAATCTTAATGCCGATGGCGATGGAATACGCGCATCCGGTTTTGTTCACAGTGCTGACGACAGCGACCCTATAGGTATTTTTTCCCTGCATGAAACTCCCGAAGTTGATGAGCCGGGCCTCAATGCATTGCTCTATTTATCCTGGCGTGACAGTGAGATCCTAGACCCTGTATTGGATATGCTGGAGCTAGATGCCACCAGAATTACGGGTTTTGAAACCAAAGGGAGTGTCTGGCTCAGTATTGTCGGGGGATACTTTAACTCCTTGGCGGCGGATGTTGCCATTGCTGACTTGCAGTGGCAGCAAGAGGGTCTCGCGCAGGCGCCAATCGAAAAACTTGAAGCCAAGTTAAGGGCTGAAAAACAGGCCCAGCAGTGGCAGGTTTCAGGCAGTGAGCTTGAATTTAAATGGTCGGGACAGTCACTGGAAATTGGGAAGTTTCAGGCGTTGTTTGCACGCAACAACCTGAATAATACTGTCCAGTCAGATGACGCAGTTGTCAGCCCAGACTCTGAGAGTCAGCCCCGGCAGGTCGCTACGGAGGTTCGCATTGATCGCCTCAATATTGGAATATTGAAAGATTTCGCACAGCAATCCGGTGCCTTATCGGAAAAGCTAGCACGCACACTGGGTCACTACTCGCCTGATGGCTGGATGAACAATATCCGTGTGCGGTTGGATCAGTCAGGTTCATTAATCGATTTTGCCTCGGAGCTCGAAGAGATCAACATTCTGCCCTACGGCGGAGCGCCAGGAGGGGAGAGAATCAATGGCTATGTCCAGGCAACGGCTGATGCTGGTGAAGTAATATTCGCCAATGAGCAGTTGGGCATTAACTTTCCTGACTTGTTTTTTGAGCCCTGGACATTTGCTTATGGTGAGGGAGGGGTGTATTGGAAGGTTTTGGACGATGGGCTGTTAGTCAGTGGGCATAATCTCAGTTTGTCCGACCCGAATACACTAAAGGCGGATCTGCAGGGCACTTTCAGCATTCATATCCCAAAGGTAGATAACACCGCCAGCCTTTTTGAGCTGGCCGTCGGTATACGTGAGGCGGATGTCCGTATTACACCCCTGTTTGTGCCTGGTCACGAAGTAGAGGGAGAGCTATACCAATGGCTGGACTCAGTGGTTGCCAGTGGGATAGTAACGGAGGGGGGATATTTTTATACAGGGCTGGTGGGTCCGTCAGCTCCGTCGGGTAGTCATCAGTCACAAATGTTCTTTAACGTGAAAGATGCAGAACTGAAGTTCGACGAAAACTGGCCGCCTTTGTCCGGTTTTAATGGTCAATTGTCGATTGTAGGCAGTACCGTTGACGGTCATATCGACAAAGGGTTGATAGGAGGAACGGTTGTCAGTGATGTTGACCTGCATGTAGGGCGGGATCAGGAAAACAGGAATATGCTGAGCATCGTCACGCAGCTTGAACCAACAGACGATGATTGGCGCTACTGGTTGCTTGAATCCCCTCTGTCGGAGCATTCGCGCTCTGCAATGTCCGGATGGACTTTGCATGGAGAAAGTCAGGTCAATCTTGATATCAAGACCAGTCTGTCGGATGACTATACTGATATCCGTTTGGAAGCTGCTTTGCAGGACATGTCCCTGGTATCTAATGAACACCCTCTTGAATTCACAAATATGACTGGCCGGCTGGCATTTACCACGCAAAATGGTTTTAGCGTTAGTGATATGGCTGCTGGAGTATTAGGGCGTCCCGCAAATATTCGGGTTACGACAACTAACTGGACAGATCGGTCGCGTAAAGTGCAATTGGGAATTCAGGGAAGTGTTGATACTGCAAAGTTGTTAGAACAGGCTGAGATTGAAACAAGGCTGCCGGTTAAAGGTGATCTTGATTACTCCCTGATCGTTAATATTGAAGTTGAAAATGATACTGATAGTGTCATTGAACTTCTGGCTAAGTCTGATTTGCAGAATACCGCCATTGATGCACCCTATCCCTTTGGTAAAGCCGTGGGAAGCTCATCGCCCATCCTGGTAAATTATCGATGGTTGGAGGAAGCCCAGAAGGGGCACATTAAATTAGACTGGAATAAGTTGCTGGAAATGAACCTGGAAGAGGGTAGTGGGGGAATTACACGCGGTCTGGTCAGGTTTAATGCACAGGGTGAAAATACACTTCCCAAGTCAGGTGTCAACATTCGTGGACGCCTGGAGCATCTGAATGTTGAGGAATGGTCTCAATTTATCAGGTCATATCTGGATGAAGCGCCATCACAAGCTACAGCAAATTCTGCAAAATCCGCTGCTTTATTTACTTGGCCAGACTGGCTGGGGGATACAGATATAAGGCTTGGCCAATTGGATATTGCCGGCGAGAAATTTAAGGAGGTTCGCGCCCGTCTGCGAAAGCTCTCCGATCAATCATCCGATGTCCGATCTCGGGAAGAGCAGGCTGTCGGCAAGGTCATGAAAAATAGCGCAGTGGTGAGCCTGTATGATGGAAACAGGATAAATGGGAGCTTGCAGATTGACCTTGAAGGGAAGATTGCTCCGATTGCTGAGTTTGAAAGGCTACATCTGAGTAAGGCTGATGAGGCCGATACATCGGCATTACTTCCGGAAGATATTCCGCTGGCGCAAGTTGCCGTCAACGACTTGAAATTGGGCGATCAAAGCTATGGCAGCTGGTCCTGGGAAGCAGAAGCCCGCGATGAAGGCGTGATCTTGAATAATGTCTCCGGCAAGGTGGCCGGAGGAGAGGTGTCTGCACGTCTTACCTGGCTATATGACCCTATAACGCAGGTGCACAACTCAATTCTGACGGGGGAGCTTAAGGGTAAAAATATTGAAAAGCTTTTTACCAACTGGTCCAAAACTGCGCCGATCACGGCACAGGAATACGAGGTAAAGGCGGGTATAGTATGGGGGCAATCTCCGTTGGAATTTGACTGGGCAAATGTCAGCGGCCAGCTTTCCACTTCTTTGTCTTCCGGCACTATTACTGAAGCATCGAGCCAGACTCAGCTGTTTCGGGTCTTTGGTATCCTCAATACAGATTCCATTACCCGGCGTCTAAAACTGGATTTTTCCGACCTGTATAAGAGCGGATTGGCATACGACAAGATTGAAGGCAGTGCCAGGGTTCAGGAAGGAGTTTTCCGGATCGAAACCCCTCTGGCCATTCAGGGACCATCGAGTGCCTATAAAATTACTGGCCAGACCAGTGTGGTCGATGACAGCCTGGACCTTACCATGGTCGTGGTATTGCCATTGACGCAAAACCTGCCTTTGGCAGCACTGTTAGTTGGGGCTCCTCAGGTCGGCGGAGCCTTATATCTGATAGATAAATTGTTAGGTGATTCATTGAGCAGTCTGACCAGTGCAACATACGAAGTGAAAGGCACGTTTCAGGACCCTCAAGTGAAACTGAAACAAATATTCGATCAGTCCGGGTCATCTGCCGGTAGCAACCGAAAGTCCCGCAAGGAAAATGATTAATTAGACTGGAGGAGAAACCGGTGGGAACATTAGACCTAAAACCTAATCAAGGGTCTGACAGCACGGAACAACCTGGAAAAATCAGGATTGCGGCAGTTCAGTTAGTCAGTGGAAAGGACCTTGCCTTCAATATCGAGCGTGTAGCTCATTGGGTGAAGGAAGCTGCTTTCTCCGGTGCGAAAGTGGTCGTTCTACCGGAAAATTTTGCCTTGCTGGACAGCCAGCAATCCATTGGGTTGGGGCAGCAGGAGTGCAGCCCTGAAAGCCCCGTTCGTTCTGAGCTGGCCAGACTCGCCAGGGAATATCAGGTTTGGCTCGTGGCCGGTTCACTACCTTGCGCACAGCGCGGGGACGGTAGTGACGTGTCTGGCAGGGTGCGCTCTGCCTGTTGGGTGGTGAATAATCGGGGCGAAGAGGTCGCACGCTATGACAAGGTTCATCTGTTTGATGTGGATGTCGATGACCAGCATGGTCAATACCGTGAGTCACATTGGTTTGAACCCGGCACCGAAGCGGTTGTGGTGGATACGCCTGCAGGACGCCTGGGATTGTCTATCTGTTACGATTTGCGTTTTCCCGAGCTCTACCGCCGTCTGGTCGAGCTGGGGGCGACCTGGATAGTAGTGCCTGCAGCTTTTACCCAGGCGACAGGCGAAGCGCACTGGGAAGTCCTTCTCAGAGCCCGTGCTATCGAAAATCAGGTTTATGTAGTCGCTGCCGGACAGGGTGGGCAGCATAGTAGTACCCGCATTACTTTCGGCCACTCTATGATTGTAGATCCCTGGGGAAGCGTTTTGGACTGTCGCGAAAAAACCGGTGAAGGATTGGTGTTGGCAGAAATCGATCAACGTGTGGTCAATAAGGTAAGAGCTAAAATGCCAGTGCTCAAACACCGGATTTTTAAGACATAGATGTAAGATGGATATTGTTAAATCCTGTCTGCTGTTACTCTTCCTCCATCAACTCCCTTAAATAGCGGTAGAGTTTTTTCCCCGCGCCACGATTCTTGAATTGCTCAATATCTTTCTTTGCATTGCGAATCAGATGACGTAAATGTTGGATATCGCCTCCTGGGTAAGTATCGACAAACTCAGTGAGGGCCTCGTTGTCACCTTCAAGTAGCTGATCACGCCAACGCTCTATTTGGTGGTGAAGTGCTGTCTGGCTAACCGAACCTTCGGTAAATTTATCAAGGTAAGGCTGAATTTCCTCTTCATTGATTTCGCGCATCAACTTGCCGACATATTGCAGCTGGCGTCGTTTGGCCTCGTGTGTCGGAAATTTTTGATAATCAATCAGTGCTTCCCGAAGGCGGTCTGAAATTGGGAGTTCGTCCAGTTGTTCTGGTCTGAGAGCACTGAGTTCCTTACCCAGATCCTGCAGAGCCTGCATGGCCCTTTTGCGACTGGATTTACTGGGGCCAAATTCGTCGTCATCAGAATTGTCTTCGTTATCGTCGAAGTTACGGTGTTGCATGATTCATCTCATTGGTTATTGTTAAATAAACGTACCCGACTAAATGAAACTATTATAGCGGATTATGGCGCTGAGGTTTTCTATTCGATTGGTCAGGCGTAGGCAATAGTGGCAAGGCCTAAGAAGGACATAAATCCAACCACGTCAGTCACTGTAGTCAGAATAACTCCGCCGGCCAGGGCCGGGTCTATTTTTAGACTTTTCAGCAGCATCGGCAGCGCTGTACCTACCAATGCTGCCACGGTCAAATTGATGGCCATAGCGGATGCAATGAGAAGGCCGATCTTCATATCGTTAAACCAGACCATAGCCGCAGCCGCCACGACTAAAGCCCACAATGTTCCATTGAATGCACCTACCAGGAACTCCCGGTTCATCAGCCAGCGAATATTGCTGGAAGCCACTTTCCCTGTTGCCATTCCTCGAATGACCAGAGTGAGTGCCTGGCTTCCGGCAATGCCCCCCATACTGGCGACAATAGGCATTAGCACCGCCAGAGCGACCACCTTGGCGATAGTTTCTTCAAAGATACCAATCACCGCAGAAGCCAGGAAGGCCGTGATCAGGTTGATTCCCAGCCAGACAGCCCTGCTTTTGGCGGTTTTCATAATGGGGGCAAACATGTCTTCTTCTTCGTCCAGACCTGCCATGCTCATGATTTCGTGGTCGGCGCTTTCGCGGATAACGTCGACCACGTCATCAATGGTGATCCGCCCAAGGAGTCGGCCGCTAACATCGATAACCGGTGCGGAAACAAGGTCATGGCGTTCGAATAGAGTGGCAACCTCCCTTTCAGACATAGTGGCTGGAATACCTTCGATATCAGTTCGCATAATTTCGCGTACGGTAGAGTTCAGGTTGGAGACCAGCAGTGTGGTAATTGGCAGCACGCCGATAAACATATCCCGACGGTTCACGACTGCCAGGCTATCCGTCATGTTAGGAAGGCTTTTATGGCTTCGTAAATAGCGAAGTGCCACATCGACAGTGATATCTGGCCGGACGGTCACCATATCGGTATTCATCAAGCCGCCGGCAACATCATCAGGGTAGGCAAGAACCTCTTCCAGGCGATGACGATCCTGGGTGTCCATGGAATCCAGAACTTCTCGAATGACCGCTTCCGGCAACTGCTGCAACAGGTCCGCCAAGTCATCCATTTCGAAATCTTCAGCGATATCGATAACGTCTTGGGCATTCATTTCACTCAGGAAGTCTGACCTGATTTCGTCGCTTAGATACTGAAGAACCTCGCCGTCCAATTCATCATCCACCAATTGCCAGAGCAACTTCCGCTCTTTGGGGGGGGAGGATTCAAGCAGGTGGGCAATATCGCTGGGAGATAGGCCGCCGTTAAGAATGCGTGTTACCTGCTGTAGTGAACCGCTTTCCAGCGCTTCTGTCAGGGAGCGTAATCTTATCTTGGCTGTGTTCTTTTCAGCGGCCTGGGGCATTTGGGATTTCCGGTGTCTGGATGTGTCCTGACTGGGCTTTTAGGTGAGCGGTTCTAGCTATCGGTGAACAGTAGAGCCATGTCCAGTGAGCAGTAGAGCCATGTTGCTCTGCTTTTATTTCGCTATGGTGCGATCCAGCCGAGTCAGGCAAAAAAACTTTTCAAGTATAATGGAGCTCTTTTTAAAGTGTAAGTTATGTTCTAAAAAGAGCTAAATAAAATCAGTAAATTGACTAATTAATTTCATGTGGAGTATTACTTTTCGAGATGAAATGACCAGTGGCCCTGCCAGCCACCCAATATGCTTGTGGTAGGGCTTTTATCTGATAGGTGAGTTTTTTAAAGGCTGCGGTGATAATTGAAGTGCGAGTTAGCCAATCTGGTAATGCCAGAAAGCTACAGCGACCTTTATTCTCCTTCACCAAAATAGTCTTCAATCAGGTTCTTGATTGCCCCGAAAGCTTCCTCTTCATCCGGCCCATCAACCAATAATTCGAGTTCGGTACCTTTGCTAGCAGCCAGCATCATAACGGCCATGATGCTTTTTCCATCGACCTGTTGCGGGCCTTTGGAAACTTTAACCATGCTGCCGAATCTGGCAGCTGTACTGACAAACTTGGCAGCAGCTCTGGCATGGAGCCCCAGCTTGTTGATGATGATGACCTTTTCTTGAATCATGTGCGCATACTATGCCGTTAATGCCTTTGGGATCAGCAGGTTAAAGTTAATGTGCGAGCTCTTTGTGGCGAACCTGAACGTTATCATATTTTTGGCGAAAAAAGTCTGCTAGTTGTTCACTGATATATACCGAGCGATGATGACCGCCAGTGCAACCGATACTCACGGTCATGTAAGTCCGGTTACTGTTTTGAAAACATGGGATCCAGGTTTCAAGGAAGGCAATAATATCGTTCACCATCTGTGCACACTCAGGATGCTTTTTCAGAAAATCGATGATTTCCGGATCTGTACCCTTGAAGCTCCTTAGCGCAGTATCCCAGTAAGGATTCGGTAAACAGCGCACATCAAATACATAGTCTGAATCTGAAGGAACACCATGTTTGAAACCAAAGCTCTGGAATAGCAGTGCTAAATCTTGTCCTTTACGACCCAGTACCCGGAGTTTAACCTGGTCTCTGAGTTGGTAGAGTGAAAGGTCGCTGGTATCGATATATAGATTAGCCAGTGAAGCAATCGGTTCCAGAAGGTTCTTTTCCTTCAGTATTGCTTCATTCAGGGAGATGCTTTTACTGCTGAGTGGATGCTTGCGCCGAGTGGCGTGAAAGCGTTTCAGTAGAGTGTCATCCTTGGCATCAAGGTAAATAATCTCGATATCCAGTTGCTCAGACTTGAGTCGGTTATAGATTATAGGGAAGTCGTCTAACTCCCTGTACAGATTTCTGGCATCTATGCTAACCGCAATTTTTTCAGCATGACCGGCGCTTTCATATAACGCTTCCTGAGTCAGCGGACCCAAAAGGCCAATCGGTAAATTGTCGATGCAGTAATAGCCCATGTCTTCCAGGACATGGAGGGCTGTACTTTTACCTGATCCTGAGCGGCCGCTTACAATTATCAGCTTCATGGTCCGTTCCAAAGAAGTTGAAAGTGAATCCAAGTTATACGTGATTTTGTTAGAAATGAATGGTGTGAATTAAGCGCTAGTCACCCATCGCAATTTTAAACAGTGCTTGGTCGTCTTCACATTGGCGTAGCTTTTCACAATAACTGCGGTTATTGAATTTTTGCGCCAATTGGCTTAACAGATCCAGATGTTCGCTGGTCGCTTCCTGAGGAACAATCAGAACAAACAGAAGGTCTACAGGTTCGTTATCGATAGAGTCAAATGGAATCTTTTCAGAGAGTGTAATAAGCGCACCTATTACTCTGTCACAGTTTTCCAGGCGGCAATGGGGTATGGCTATTCCCTGGCCAATGCCGGTGCTGCCAAGTCTTTCCCGGCAGATAAGGTTGGTAAAGAGTGCATTCTCATCCAAAAAAGGGAAGTGCTGGGCTACCAGCTGTGCAATATATTCCAGGACTTTTTTCTTGGAAGAGCCCGCGACCCGGCTACGGGTCAGGGCGGGCGAAATGATCGATTCGATCGTAATGGAGTGATCAGTCATATTTAGTTTTAACGCGCAGAGGTTCCATGTGAACGGTCTACGTTTTTCTCTTTATATTTCAATATCTGTCGGTCGAGCTTGTCGATCAGGCCATCTATAGAGGCATACATATCTTCGTGCTCGGCGTTGGCATGAATATCAGCGCCACTTAGGTGTAGCGTTGCCTCAGCAATTTGACGTTGTTTCTGAATGGAGAGCGTAACTTGGACATTACTGATGTTGTCGACATGGCGTTCGAGCTTGTCAAACTTGCTCTTGACGTAATCTTTGAGAGGCTCAGTAAGTTCGACATGGTGTCCGGTTATGTTCATTTGCATATGTTGCTCCTAATGCCAAGATAGGGTGCATTACGATCGTTTCATTTCCGTGAAAATATTAACACATCCATGATGTGTCGGTTTGACGTGGATCTATTGATACCTCCTTCAAATAAGCCGCTTACGTTCGTTGGAAGGTGGAATAGACAGGGCTTCACGGTATTTGGCGATGGTGCGACGTGCCACATTGATTCCCTGTTCTCCCAGTAAAGCAGCAATTTTGCTATCGCTCAATGGTTTTTTGGGTGACTCTGCTGCCACTAGCTTTTTGATGATAGCGCGAATGGCCGTAGACGAGCATTCGCCTCCGGACTCTGTGCTGACATGGCTGGAAAAGAAGAACTTCAATTCAAATACGCCTCGGGGCGTATGCATGTACTTTTGTGTGGTAACCCGGGATATGGTCGATTCGTGCATCTCCACAGCCTCGGCAATATCATGCAGTACCAGCGGCTTCATGGCTTCTTCGCCATAGTCGAGAAATCCCTGTTGATGTTCGACAATCTGTGAGGCCACTTTTAGCAGGGTTTCATTCCGGCTCTGCAGGCTTTTAATAAACCAGCGGGCTTCCTGTAACTGATCGCGCATGTAAGTGTTGTCTGCGCTACTGTCTGCCCTTTTAACCAGGGAGGCATAACCTGAATTGACTCTGATTTTCGGAGCGATTTCCGGATTTAGTTCCACCAGCCAGCGACCGTTGATTTTACGAACCATGACATCAGGAATAACATATTCGGTTTCGCTTTCCTGAATGCTTTGCCCAGGGCGTGGATTCAGCCCCTGTATCAAATTAAGTACTTGTCTCAGGTCGTCTTCTTTTAAACGGCTGCGGCGCATCAGTTGGGCATAGTCGCGGTTGCCCAGAAGGTTGATGTAGTGGCTGATAACCAGTTTTGCCTGCCCCAGCCAAGGGGTATCTTTAGGAAGTTGGTTAAGTTGATTCAGCAGACATTCCTGCAGGTTGCAGGAGGCGACACCCGGGGGGTCGAATTGTTGTAGGCGCTTGAGTACAGCCTGGACTTCGTCCAACTCAATGCCTTCTTCACCTTCTGATTCCAGGCCGCCATGAATTTCTTCGGCGGAAAGCGTCAGATAGCCTTCTGCGTTTACGGCATCGATGATCGAGATGGCGATAACCCGGTCAGTGTCAGACATCGGTGTCAGGTTCAGTTGCCAGAGCAGATGATCCTGCAGGGTTTCGCCTTTGCTGTTACGTGACTCATAGTCAAAATCGTCATCGTCGGAACTGCTGTAGTTGGTTGTGCTGCTACCTTGATAAACGTCATCCCAGGCAGTGTCTACCGGTAAATCATTAGGGATAGATTCGTTCCAATTGTCATCTTCGCCGTAGGAGGGTTCTTCGCTGCTTGTGGAATCTGCTGCGGATTCTTTTGAGTTGGCAACCAGGCGCTCAATGATTTCGTCATTCTGGGCATTGTTATGCGGCTCCTCGTCCTCATTTACTTCCAGCATGGGGTTTGATTCCAGCGCTTGCTGAATCTCTTGCTGCAGGTCCAGAGTGGAGAGCTGTAATAATTTTATTGCTTGTTGCAGCTGAGGTGTCATGGTCAGTTGTTGACCAAGCTTCAGCTGCAGTGACGTTTTCATAACCATCTAATGCAAACCACCAAAATAGGCACAGATTTTGAATCACTTTCTATTATAAATGGAACCATTCTGCAATGGTCGAGCCAATTAATATTGCAAATTCGTTATCTGATACTGTGCGCTGTTGAGTTTTTGACTCTTTTTTGAGCCATGAGGACAAAATTCAGCCAAATGTTTATAGCTTGAACCTGTCACCCAAATAAACTTCTTTGACTTTTTCGTTTTCTAGAATTTCTGAGGGCGTGCCGCTGGCGATAATATAACCCTCACTGACGATATAGGCACGTTCGCAAATATCCAGAGTCTCACGGACATTGTGGTCGGTGATTAAGACACCGATTTCGCGCGTTTTAAGGTGTTCTATAATTTGTTTGATGTCGTTGACGGATATAGGATCTACACCGGCAAAAGGCTCGTCGAGTAAAACGAAATCCGGCTCAGTGGCCAGGGCTCGAGCTATTTCTACCCGACGCCGTTCGCCGCCTGAAAGACTCATGCCCAGACTTTTTCGGATGTGGGTAATATGGAATTCCTGAAGTAAATCTTCCATTTTCTTTTTACGGTCTTTGCGGCTGAGATCCTGTCGGGTTTCCAGAATGGCGGTGATATTTTCCTCCACCGACAACTTGCGGAAAACCGAAGCTTCCTGGGGTAGATAACCGATGCCTTTGCGCGCTCTACCGTGCATGGGGAGGGCGGTGATATTGTGATCATTGATAAAAATGGCACCTTTATCACAGGGTATCAGCCCTACTACCATATAGAAACACGTGGTCTTTCCGGCGCCATTGGGGCCAAGTAGTCCGACAATTTCTCCGCTGTTGATTTCTACACTGACATCTTTGACAACGGGGCGCTTTTTATAGGCTTTGGCCAGGTTGCGTGCAGATAATACACTCATTGAGGGTTAGCCTTGGGTGGCTGATATATGACATTGACCCTGTTGCTGTTTTCACTGCTGGGGTCAGACTTGGCTGTAACCACCCGTTTAACTGTGTGGTAAATGATTTCTTCGCCCTCAAATGAATTACTCTGTTGCTCTAGCCGGGCACTTCTACGCAACGTTACCTGACTGCTGCTGCGTTCAAATAGAATTTCTTTGGCATAGGCATGGGTTTCCGTATCAGTTTCTACGTCGTACTGGACCAGATGGGCCAGGTCTCCGGTCGCAGTAAACTCCTTGATACCGTCTTGATCTGAGATAATGACAACCTGACTGGCTTCCAGGCTGGATTTACCTTGGGTAATAATCACATTGCCGGTATAGGTAGACTTTCCTGCCTTGTCGTCCAGCTCTGCCCGGTCAGCCTCAATCTTTATCGGCTCATTGCTGCTGGCACTAAGATTGATTGCTTTGGCACCTGTCATGCCTAGGGAGATGCCTAGGACCATTAGAAACAGGCAGCGTCTGGTAAGAGCTCTTAAATCAGGGCTGTACATAGTGTCCCTTAACCTTCGAAAGGAGGTTTATTTTCTTTTCTGTTATATCAGCGGTCATTCCCACTGCGGTAATTTCACTGTCTGAGGAAACGATCTTAACGGGCTGATCAGTCTCTATAAAGTCTGATTTGTTGGCATAGTTGAGCCTGTCGGTTGTCATTGTAAAAGGCTGACCTTTGCGATTCTCGCCCAGGATAACGACGTTTCCCTTCAATACCAGATGATCATTTCTGACATCAAACTCTCCCTCCTCAGATTGAGCGTGCCAGTTCGATTCGCCTTCCTGGAAAAGTTTTAGGTCTGGGAGAGTCAGGTAACCTATATCGGTATCCGGAAAGTGTTTGGCGCGCTCGCTATGCAGTAAGCTGGTGAGATTGCCTTTAACATCAAAGGTCCGGTATACCGCGTTGGTAACGAAAGCATCAGGTTCATCAATCAGCAGTTCTTCCTCCTGAAACAGGCTGACAGGTGTGTTCGGTGTCATTACTGCGTACAAAATAATGCTGGCAATGAAAGCCATGCCCAATATCAGCTTCAGATTATTTTTAACAACTTGTTTCATCAGCCCTCGGTTAGCATCAGACAGCAATTGTGTGCTTAGAGAAACGAATCGAGCATTTTTTGCAAATTGCCCTGAGCCTGTAAGATGATCTCACAAACTTCTCTGACGGCTCCCTTGCCGCCTTTGGCTTCAGTGCAATATTGTGCGTGTTTTTTGACAAACCAATGTCCGTTGGGAACCGTGATCCCAACCCTGCTGGCAACAATGGCGCTTAGATCCGGTAAGTCATCTCCCATATAAGCACAATGCTCAAGGGTGATGTTCAATTCTTTACATAATTCCAGCAAAGCGACTTTTTTGTCTTCTCTGCCCTGAGCAATATGTTTTATCCCTAGATTGGCTGCCCGGCGTGCTGTCAGTGGAGAAGTACGGCCGGTAATTATGGCTACGGTGACGCCTCCTTGTTGCAGCATTTTTATGCCCAGCCCATCGAGAATAGAGAAACCTTTTATTTCGTCGCCATTGGCTGAAAAATAAAGGGTGCCATCGCTCATCACGCCGTCTACGTCCAGTGCGAGCAGCTTGATTTCTTTCAAATCACGCACCAGTCCTGGATTTGCGGGAACAGCCATTAAACGACTCCTGCTCTTAGCATGTCCTGCATATTGAATGCACCTATGACTTCTCCTCTGTCATTAACAACCGGCATGGCGCCTATGGCCTTTTGCTGCATCAGGGCCAAGGCTTCAGCTGCCAAGGTGTCCTTGCTGACAGACTTGAACTGAGTTGTCATCACTTCATCAATCGTGCAGGTGTGAATGTTAACTGCTTTATCCAGGGAGCGCCGGAGATCTCCATCCGTAAACACTCCACAAATTTTATTGTTGGCGTCTACAATACAGGTCATACCAAGCCCTTTGCGAGTCATTTCCAGTAGAGAATTGCTGAGGCTTTCTCCACTTTGCACGACCGGAGTTGTGTCTCCGTCATGCATGATGTCGCTGACTCTAAGTAACAGGCGTCTTCCCAAGGCTCCGCCAGGGTGGGAAAAGGCAAAGTCTTCTGCTGAAAATCCCCGTGCCTCAAGCAGCGCGATAGCAAGTGCATCTCCCAGCACGAGGGCTGCCGTAGTGCTTGACGTTGGAGCTAAGCCGAGTGGGCACGCTTCAGAAGCTACACTGGTATCGAGATTGACATCTGCCATTTCAGCCATAGTGGATTTTGGATTGCCGGTCATGCTGATCAGTGGGGCTTTCATCCGTTTGATTAGCGGCAGGATAGTAACAACCTCAGCTGTATTGCCGGAATTGGACAATGCAAGCACTACGTCTTTGGGGGTGATCATACCCAAATCACCATGACTGGCTTCTCCTGGGTGCACAAAAAAGGAGGGTGTGCCGGTGGAGGCCAGCGTAGCAGCGATTTTTGTACCTATATGCCCGGACTTACCCATGCCTGTCACTACTACACGGCCCTCACAGGCCAGAATAAGATCACAGGCTTTGACAAAGCTGCCATCAATTCTGCTTTTGAGGGCGGCGACCGCTTCCAGCTCAATTTCGATTGTGCGAATCGCTGCAGAAATATACTCGTGACTATGATCGATCATATTTTGCCTGTTCCGGATGTCGTGGTTGGCTGTTTGGCTTTTGTTCAGGTTTGGTCGGTATTATAGAGGGCGCCATTAAGGCTGCAACTGAAAGCTCGTTAACAGTCGTTTTAACTTTCTGTTTACTTGTTTGATTTGATTGCGTCTGAAAAGACGCCTGAGACAGAGACGGGAAGTGTTGATTGGGCCTTTACTATAAGGTGAGGCTGGACAGTATGGTAGGCAGCATCAGGCCGCTGTCTTTTTAAAAATGATCTGGTATAGTCCGCAGCGTAATGTAATCGCCGTTAACAAGGTGATTTTCATTCAAAATTACAGCTACAAACGCATTAAAAGGTTTAGGCATTTTAAATGCAGCAATATCAATCGCCGCTAACATTGAAACTAAAGCTTAAGGAAGAACCGGTCAGGGTACAGATTGTGCGAATCATACCAATTTGCCCTGTAAGATTGAGGATTCTATGACTCAGGCGTCTGCAAACTATGTTGAAATCAGAGGTATGTCCTTTTCTCGTGGGGATCGACTGATTTTTGACGACGTCAGTATTGATGTGCCGAAAGGTAAGATAACGACGATTATGGGGCCCAGTGGTACAGGGAAGACCACCTTGTTAAGACTCATCGGAGGTCAGTTAAAGCCGGATCAGGGGCAGATCTTTGTGAATGGACAGGATGTTACCCGCCTGAAACGTAAGGATCTGTATTTGCTGAGAGAGAGAATGGGCATGCTATTTCAGTCAGGAGCCCTGTTCTCAGACCTGACGGTTTTTGAAAATGTTGCTTTCCCGCTTCGTGTCCACACTCAGCTGCCAGAAAGCATGATTCGCGATCTGGTGCTGATGAAACTCCAGGCTGTCGGATTGCGTGGAGCGAGGGACCTGATGCCAAGTGAACTTTCTGGCGGTATGGCACGTAGGGCCGCCTTGGCGCGAACTATAGCCCTCGACCCTGAGATGGTGATGTATGACGAACCTTTCACTGGGCAGGATCCTATTGCTATGGGAGTTATCGTGCAATTAATCAGGCTGCTTAACGATGCTCTGGGTCTGACCAGTATTGTTGTGTCCCACGATATTCAGGAATCTCTGAGTATTACTGACCATCTCTGCATCATTGCAGATGGAAAGGTGATGGGGCAGGGTAGTCCTCAGGAGTTAAAGCAGAAAGGCAGTGCCTTCGTGAAACAGTTTTTGAATGGCCTGCCTGATGGGCCAGTACCTTTCCATTATCCGGCACCGGATTATGGTGTGGATCTGCTGCAAGGAGACCAGGATGCTGGACTTTCTGCAACGCACCGGTAAAAAAAGTCTGCTGGCTGTAGGTTCTCTTGGAAGGGCTGGTGTTTTTCTCATTGGCACTCTGAGCGGCGTGCCAAGCTGGAAAGCATTTCCATTGTTCATCAAGCAGCTCTATGCCATCGGCGTGTTGTCTCTGGTCATTATTGTCGTTAGTGGATTGTTTATCGGTATGGTGCTGGGGCTACAGGGATACAATATTCTTGTCGATTACGGTTCTGAGCAGGCAATTGGGCAAATGATAGCCTTGACGCTTGTGCGTGAGTTGGGGCCCGTAGTAACTGCTTTGTTGTTTGCCGGCCGTGCAGGTTCGGCGTTGACAGCGGAAATTGGTTTAATGAAGGCCACTGAACAGCTTTCCAGTCTGGAAATGATGGGCGTCGATCCGCTTAGGCAGATAATCGCTCCCCGACTGCTGGCTGGGTTTGTATCCATGCCGTTGCTGGCAGTGATTTTCAGTATTGTCGGCGTCTGGGGCGGTATGATGGTGGGTGTCGACTGGCTCGGTGTTTATGAGGGATCTTTCTGGGGCAATATGCAGTCCGCAGTGGACTTTCAGGAAGATGTCTTGAATGGTGTTATCAAAAGTGTGGTTTTTGGTGCGGTATGTACCTGGATAGCAGTATTTCAGGGATATGATTCCGTTCCAACGTCTGAGGGGATCAGTGCAGCAACGACTAAGACCGTTGTGTATTCATCCCTGGCGGTACTTGGTTTGGATTTTATTCTGACAGCTGTCATGTTTGGAGATTTTTAATATGCGTGTACGCACGATTGAGATTTCGGTGGGCTTATTTATCTTGGCTGGCGTAGCCGCACTATTTCTATTGGCTCTGGAAGTTAGCGGACTTTCATTGCGCCCTACCGAGACTACCTACAAGCTTTACGCCGAATTCAATGATGTCGGTGGGCTAAGGGTCAGGGGTAAAATATCCCTGGCTGGGGTAACCATCGGCCGGGTAAGCAATATCTACCTGGACAGCCGTTCTGTTAAAGCTGTGGTGGAAATGGATATCAATTCAGAAGTGAACTATCTCAGTCAGGATAGCATTGCTGTGGTGAGTACAGCAGGGCTGCTGGGAGAAAAGTACATCAATGTGTCTATTGGCGGTGATGAAGAGGTACTGGCTGAGGGAGACTTTTTTGACAGTACCCAAAGCGCGCTAAACCTTGAAAAGCTGATCAGTGACTTCGCAACGAACAAGCTATAATCAAGATCAAATTACATGGAAATGAACTGTAGGTTAAGCATGATACAGCAAGGTAGATGGGTGATTGGCATGCGACAAATCATTTTGTCGCTACTGTTGGTGGTGTCCGGCAGCGTGCTTGCTGATACAAAGCAGGATTTAAAGGACTACATCAAGGAAAGTACTGAACTACTGATCAATAAGTTGGATCAGGAAAGAGATACTTACTACAGCGACCATGACCATTTTTATACCGTTATGGATGAGGCTCTGAATCAAGTTGTTGATTTCAGACGTATTGCTGCAAGGGTAATGGGGCGGTATCGTCGAGAAGCTACAGATACTCAGAAAGAAGCCTTTATCGAAGTGTTTAAGAAAAGCCTGTTTAATGCCTATGGCAAAACCCTGGTGGAAAGTGGGGATTTTGCAATACAGGTGCTTACTGCTGATATCAATCCTCGCGATGACGAACGCGCCACCGTTGACCTGGAGATTAGCACCTCAACCGGTAGTAAGTTTCCGGTCGTTTATGCCATGTACAAAAACACTGACGATAAAAAATGGTACCTCGAAAACGTCATAGTTAATGGCGTCAATATTGGTCTGGCCTTTCGAGATCGCTTTGAGCAGCAGTACTCAGAACACAATGGTGATCTGAACCTGGTGGTGGCAAACTGGTCCAGCCAGCTCGAAGACGAAAAGCTTAAGAGACAGGAATAGCATGGCGGTATTCCATTTGGAGCTGGCAAATAACACTGAAACGAATCAGATGGTTCTGCGCCTTGCGGGACATGTAGGATTTGAGAACTGTGTTGATGTAGTTCGTGAAGGTGAGCAGAAACTACTGACATGTAAGGCAAACGACAGAGTCGCTTTGGATGTCAGTGGTGTAGAAAATGCGCAGAGCGTGCTTTTGTCGGTGTTGCTGCGATGGCTGACCGTGTCGGAAAAGCATAACCTGCAGATGAGTGTTATCGGATTGTCTGGGAAAATGTTTGAAGTTGCCAGAGTCAGTGGAATTGAGACAGTGCTGCCATTGTCTCATACATGAAACTGTCTCATACATGAAACTGTCTCATACCTGAAGTTGTCCCATAATTGAAATTGCCATACCCGAATTTTCTGCACTCCAGTGTCAAATCTCAGGCGGAGGCTCTCCTGCTGGTCTGGTGAGAGTCACACCAGAGGCCCTTCGTATATACCACCAATTTCATTGTGACTGATTAATTTGGGTGGCCTGCCTGCAATAGGGTAGAATGCGCGCCTGAAAAAAATTCCATTGAGGTTGATGCCATGACACCTGAAGAGTTGCAAATGATCCTTCAAAGCCAGCTGGATGACTGCGAAGTCAAAGTCTCTGGTGATGGTTACCACTATGAAGTTGTGGCAATTGGAGAGCGTTTCGCAGGATTGTCCCCCGTCAAAAAGCAGCAGACTGTATACGGGTGTATTAACGATCTGATCGTAGACGGAACCGTGCACGCGGTTTCCATTAAAACTTATACACCGCAACAATGGTCTGAACTTAACAACTGATCCCGCCCGACGGGGTAGCGTATTTAACCAGGAACCCATAATGGATAAATTGCTGATAAGTGGTGGAAAACCGTTAAGCGGAGAAATTCGTATTTCCGGTGCCAAAAATGCCGCTTTGCCTATACTAGCGGCCACATTGCTGGCTGATGAACCGGTAACGGTAGGAAATCTGCCACACCTTAACGATATCACCACAATGATCGAGTTGCTGGGAAGTATGGGGGTGGAACTGCTTATTGACGAAAAAATGAGCATTGAGGTGCACGCCAATACTATTAAGAATCTCACAGCACCTTATGAACTGGTTAAGACCATGCGGGCTTCTATTCTGGTGCTGGGTCCAATGGTAGCTCATTTCGGCAGAGCGGAAGTTTCCTTGCCCGGTGGCTGTGCAATAGGCAGTCGTCCTGTAGACCTGCACATCCGTGGGCTGCAGGCAATGGGAGCTGAAGTTGAGGTAGAAGGCGGATACATTAAAGCAAAAGTTAATGGTCGTCTGAAAGGTGCTCATATTTATCTGGATACGGTCACTGTTACCGGTACTGAAAACTTGTTGATGGCAGCAACCCTGGCGGATGGTAAGACCATTATTGAAAATGCGGCACGGGAGCCTGAAGTTATAGATTTGGCTGAGTGCCTCATCAAGATGGGTGCCGATATTAAGGGCCATGGTTCCTCGACGATTGAAATCAATGGTGTGCCCCGGTTGCATGGCTGCCACTTTGATGTTTTGCCTGACCGGGTTGAAACCGGCACCTATCTGGTTGCTGCTGCTGCCACCCGTGGTCGTGTAAAATTGAAAGATACTCGAGAAGATCTATTGGAAGCTGTGCTGCTCAAGCTGGAAGAAGCGGGCGCCCATGTTAATACCGGTAAAGACTGGATTGAGCTGGACATGAAGGGGAATACTCCCAAGGCGGTTAGTTTGCGGACGGCGCCTTATCCAGCTTTTCCGACAGATATGCAGGCTCAGTTCGTAACACTGAATGCGGTGGCAGAAGGTACGGGAACAGTGATTGAAACGGTTTTTGAAAATCGCTTTATGCACGTACATGAGTTGATCAGGATGGGAGCCAAAATTCGTCTTGAAGGGAATACTGCCATAACTGAAGGAGTCTCTAAGTTGGCTGGCGCTCCTGTTATGGCCACCGATCTGCGTGCGTCTGCGAGTCTGGTTATCGCTGGGTTGGTTGCGTCTGGTGATACGATCGTGGATCGTATATATCATATCGACCGAGGCTATGAATGCATTGAGGAGAAAGTACAACTCCTCGGTGGCAAAATTCGCCGTTTGCCGGGCTAATGGGTTATTTGAAACTCCATAGTCTGTTCACAACCTTTATCAAGGGCTGATAAAACAGGGTATCTCATGCCCTGTTGTTGCAAGTTAAAGTATGAAATCAAACATCACAATTGCCTTGTCCAAAGGCCGTATTTTGGATGATACCCTGCCGCTACTGGCTGCTGCAGGAATTGAGCCTGAAGAAGATTTGCAGAAGAGCCGTAAGCTAATCTTCGGCACTAACAAAGATAACGTTAAACTGGTGGTCTTAAGGGCAACTGATGTACCGACATATGTTCAGCATGGTGTGGCGGACCTTGGAATAGCAGGTAAAGACGTACTGATGGAGCATGGATTTGACGGTCTATATGAGCCGCTGGATCTTAAAATTGCTACCTGTAGGTTAATGACAGCAGCTATCAAAGGCGCGGTGCCAAAGTCAGGCCGGATAAAAGTGGCAACTAAGTTTGTAAATATTGCTAAGCGCTACTACGCCAGCCGGGGCATTCAGGCCGATATAATTAAGCTCTATGGCGGTATGGAGTTAGCACCTTTAATGGGGTTGGCCGACGAAATCGTCGACATTGTGGATACTGGTAACACGCTCAAAGCCAACGGGCTTGAGGCCCGTGATCTGATCTGTAATATCAGTTCCAGGCTTATAGCCAACAGTGCCTCCATGAAAATGAAGCATTCCCAGCTACAACCAATTGTCGATTTAATTGCAAAAGCGGTGAACTAGGATTTAATTCCAATGCTTGCTTGGTATCAATGAGCACTAGGTAAAGCGTTGCGGTGGTGAGATAGGTATTGAACATGCGCGATGTTGATAGACGAGAGCCTGAAATACGTGAACTTGACAGTTGCCGGCCGAACTTCAGGCAGGATTTGCAAAAACTTTTGGATTTTCAGGAAGATGCCAACACTAATGTAAATCGCGTAGTGGAGGAAATTCTGGCAGATGTGCGCCAGCGTGGTGATGCGGCACTTATGGAATATACTGCCAGGTTTGACCGTATGCAGGCTGCTTCAATGGAGGAGCTTCAAGTATCTCAAAGCCGACTTCAGGATGCTTTGAACTCGCTTCCTCCAGAGCAGAGACAGGCCTTGGAAAGCGCGGCACAACGAGTTCGCATTTATCATGAAAAACAGCAACAGGATTCCTGGCAATATCAGGAAGCCGATGGCACCGTGTTAGGCCAGAAAGTAACGCCGCTGGATCGAGTGGGCATATATGTTCCCGGTGGCAAAGCTGCCTATCCGTCGTCTGTGTTGATGAATGCCATTCCTGCGAAAGTGGCGGGAGTTGGTGAAATTATTATGACTGTTCCTACTCCAGACGGAGAAGTTAACCAACTGGTATTAGCCGCTGCGGCAGTCGCAGGTGTGGATAAGGTTTTTACTATTGGCGGTGCGCAGGCTGTTGGTGCGCTGGCCTATGGAACCGCATCGGTACCAAAGGTGGACAAAATTGTAGGTCCCGGCAATATCTACGTGGCAATGGCTAAACGTTACGTGTTTGGTGCAGTCGGTATTGATATGATCGCTGGACCTTCAGAAATTTGCATCCTTGGTGACGGTAAAACTGATCCTGACTGGATCGTCATGGATCTATTTTCTCAGGCAGAACACGACCAGGATGCCCAGTCTATTCTCGTGTCGCCGGATGCTGAATATTTGCAGCAGGTGAAAGCATCGATCGCAAAGTTACTACCTGGGATGGAACGTCGAGACATTATTGACGCCAGCTTGTCATCTAGAGGTGCCCTTATCAAAGTCAGGGACATGAAAGAGGCGGTTGAGGTGGTGAATATTATTGCCCCTGAACACTTGGAGTTGTCTGTAGAGAGCCCAGAGCAGTTGTTGGCTGATATTCGTCATGCCGGTGCCATATTTATGGGGCGATATACAGCTGAAGCTTTGGGGGACTACTGCGCCGGCCCCAATCACGTGCTGCCAACCTCCGGTACAGCCAGATTTTCAAGTCCGCTTGGTGTGTACGACTTCCAAAAGCGCTCATCCATAATCCACTTCTCCGCACAGGGTGCGTCTGAAGTCGGTAAAGTTGCCTCAGTTCTCGCTCGGGGAGAAGGCTTAACAGCGCATGCCCGTTCAGCTGAGTTTCGGATATTAGAAGATTAGCGTCACACCCTCATAGAATTTGAAAAAGGCACACTATGAATCAATTAAACAGGGTGGAACGTTGGGTTCGCCCGTCCATTCGGGAGTTATCCGCCTATCATGTTGCTCCGGCTGAAGGGTTGACCAAATTGGATGCAATGGAAAATCCCTATGATTTTCCAGAGACCTTACAACAACCTGCCGGGTCTGCATTAAGGCACGCCAGGATAAACCGTTATCCTGATCCAGAAGCATCTGAGATCAAATCTGAACTGAAGAAGCTATATGGACTGGATGATTCAGTAGATATCATGTTCGGTAATGGCTCGGATGAAATTATTCAGATCCTGGCGATGGTGTTGGGAGGAGAAGGACGAACCATACTTTCCATCGAACCCAGTTTCGTGATGTATAAAATGATCGCGACCTTTACCGGCAGCGATTATGTCGGCGTACCGCTGACCGAGGACTTTGAGATAGACCTCGAAGCCACAGTGACTGCGATTAAGCAACATGAGCCCGCTTTGATATTTATCGCGCAGCCCAATAATCCTACCGGAAACCTGTTTTCAGACGAAGCGA
This sequence comes from Hahella sp., assembly GCA_050299855.1. GTDB lineage: Bacteria > Pseudomonadota > Gammaproteobacteria > Pseudomonadales > Oleiphilaceae > Hahella. The sequence continues at coordinate 137,753 of JBNKWQ010000030.1, read as the reverse complement.
TCAGAGCGATTGTAGAAGCGGCCCCAGGTGTTGTGGTGATCGATGAGGCATATACCGCTTTCACTGACGCAGATTATATGGATTGGCTGAAGATCTATGATCATGTTGTGGTAATGCGCACTTTTTCCAAGGTGGGATTGGCTGGGTTGCGATTTGGTATGCTCTTTGGTGCTCCTGACTGGCTGGAGCAATTTAACAAGGTTCGGTTGCCATACAACATCAACACCCTGACACAGTCAGTGGCTCTTTTAGCTTTACAAAATTTTGAACTGTTAATGCAGCAGACTGAGCAATTGCGCAGGGACAGGGCTCTTCTGATGAAGGCCTTGGTGCAGTTCCAGTCATTCAGGGTGTACCCCAGTGAGGCGAACTTTATATTGGTTCGACTACCACATTCCGCTCGTAAGGTTTTTGAGGAGCTTAAGGCTCAAGGCGTCTTGGTGAAATGCCTGGATGGCGCTCACCCAATGTTAGCGGAGTGCTTACGGTTGACTGTGGGCTCTCCTGCTGAGAATGAGCGTCTTTTACAGGCACTGGTTTTGGTGTGCGACTCATTCCGTTAGCCTGACTTAGGGATGCTATTCAGGTCTGGTAGATACGGTGGGGCTCGCATCAAAAACCCGGCCGCGCCGGAATAACGATAGCTGTATGGTCGTTCCCGGCATCAACGCAGCAACCAACTGCTGACCCTGTTGGGCAGAGGTGATCTCAGCGCCATTAATTTTAAGCAGAACATCACCGGGTTGCAGTCCTGCTAATTCTGCAGGGCTATTCTCATGTACGCCGGTAATTAACATTCCGCTAGTATTATTCAACCCAAAAAAGTCTGCTTCATAAGTCGTTAACGCGTGCATTTCTACGCCGAGATACCCTCTGACAACCTTTCCTTTCGATATCAATTCTGATGCTATACGCAGTGCAGAAGATGCAGGAATTGCGAAGCTGATTCCCTGATAGGTGCCATCAGTAGAAAACAAGGCTGTAACAATACCCACCAGCTCTCCCTCCGAGTTTATTAGAGCTCCGCCCGAGCTTCCGGGGTTAACCGCCACATCCGTTTGAATAAAGCTCTCGATATTGGCAAGTCCCAGGCTGCTCCGGCCCAGACCACTAACTATGCCCTGAGTTACAGCCTGACCAACACCATAGGCGTTGCCGATTGCAAGCACGACATCACCTGGGCGCGGATTGGTTTCAGCTAATATTGCTGGCTTACTCATGGATGGTGGCAGCTTGAGAACGGCAAGATCACTGGCTGGGTCGCTAGCAAGCACCACTGCCTCGACAGTTGTCCCATCCACCAAACTTACCTGTATACGCTTAGTTGATCTGACAACATGATAATTGGTCAACACATGCCCCTGGTCATCAATAATCACGCCGGACCCAAGGCGAGGTGCAGCACGCGGGGGTTTACGCAGTCGCTCGCTATATTCAGAGAACAGGGGGTTATTCCAGAGTCCATCGGCTTCCACCGTTTCACTCTCACTAAAAATACTGACTACAGACGGAGCGGCACGCACTACAGCGGGTGCGTAAGTTTGAGGAGCGCTACTCTGATAGTGTTCGTGACGGTAAAGAGACCAGGTAAGATAGGTCAGAGCGACCAGGAGCCCAATAATGACTGATCTGGTGACATAGTTACTGAGTTTTCGCATCTTATAGTGGGCCAGTTCCTATAGAGTGTTAGAACTTCTAGAGTGTTAGAACTTCAAATTGTGGAAGTACTATTTAGTTGCCAAATAACTTAATTGTTAGTTGCCAATAACCTAATTGTGCGATTGTCAGATTGCACGGAAATAAAATTTTTTAGCTAATGAGTTCGGATAACAATCGCCAGATTAATACCTAACTAGGTTTCCCTACTAACGTTACCACAGCAACTTTGCCATAATCCCCTGACAATATTAAGGAGGTTTTCGTGGTTAACAGAAATGAACTTGTATCCACCCTGTCGGATTGGCTGCAGCCAGATTTGATTAAGGATTATTGTCCAAATGGCTTGCAGGTTGAAGGCAAGGCGGAAATAAAGACTATTGTCTGTGGGGTTACTGCCAGCGAGGCTCTAATCGACAAAGCCATCAAGCTGACGGCTGATGCAATAATGGTTCATCATGGTTATTTCTGGAAATCAGAATCCGCAGCCGTTGTCGGAATGAAAAAACGCCGCCTGAGTAAGCTGCTCAACCATGATATCAATTTGCTAGCCTACCATTTACCCTTGGATGTTCACCCAACGCTTGGAAACAATATTGGTCTAGCAGAGCAACTTGAACTGGAGGTGGAAGGACAGGTAAGTGCCGGGGGTACTCAGAACTTGCTTTGGTATGGCCGCCTACCTCAGCCTATGACAGCGTCAGAGCTTGGTGCCCATGTCAGCCACAAGTTGAACCGGCTGCCTTTAGTCATTGCTCCGGACAAACCCCGCTTTGAAACCATTGCCTGGTGTACTGGTGGGGCTCAGGGATTTATAGATGATGCTGCGGCTTTGGGTGTTGATGTCTATCTCAGTGGCGAGGTCTCCGAACCCACGACGCATAGTGCCAGGGAGCAGGGTGTCGCCTATGTCGCTGCAGGACATCACGCAACGGAGCGCTATGGGATCCAGTTACTTGCGAAAGCTGTAGAGAAAGAATTTGGAGTCAGTGCCCGTTATTGTGAAGTGAGCAACCCGGCATAGGAGAGTGGTGTCTATAAAACGTATATTTTATTGCGTGCTACGGATCATTTGCGGCTTAGGTGGATAATCTGCTTTTTGGAGGGCAGGCACCTTTGGACTAGGTGCTTGCCCTGGTTATCGATCCTATGTAAATTCGCAGTAGTTGTTCTGCTTTAGCGTGGTGTGGGCTCCTCGGCTTTTTCTGCACCAGCAGGGTTACCCTGAAAGCCAAAATCTTCCGCCAAAGTTCCCTTTTCTTTAGGGTTGTTTTTAGGAGCGTAATCCCTCGGCGGATCATAGTGTTCCGCCTGGTATTTTTCATCTTTGGACAGTTTCTCTGTTCGTAATGGCCTTGTGGGTACTGCCGAGGCCACCAGAGATTTGAATTCTGTATCACTGCACAGGCGTTCTGCCCCGACAGCCAAGTGATTGAACACCTCTCGGTAGTTGGCGTTAAGGCGGCCTAACATCTCAGCCGTACGGGTAAAGTGCTCTGTTACCTCTGCCTGATAACGCATGTGTTGATCCTGCAGCTGGTCCATCTGACTTTCCAGTCGCCTGTTTTTGGCGCTTTCAGAGTGGAGCAACTTGTGCAGAAGTATTCCGATCCCTGTTCCGATCACAAACGCGATCGCCGCAATTACGAATGTTGAACCCATAGAATGTTTCGCTCAATTAAAGCAGATAAAACAAATGTTCTGGCAAGTATACCGACTTTATTTACGGGATTTCCACGCCAGACGCATAGCTTTTGGTCGCAAGTCTTATGAATCGCCCAATGTCTAGGCTCAGTATCGGGGTTAATTCGTGCACGATGTAGTCAAAATCGGCCGAAACAGGCAAAATATGCGCGCTTTTTAATGTTCGAAAATTATTGTTAAAACCGCACGCGGTAAGGTGAAGAAGTAGTGACTACGCCATTGGAAAAGTATCAGAGAGACCTGGAACGCCTTGATTTCAGTTATGACCCAGCCCAGGAAATGGCGGTTAAGAAGCTCCAGGATCTTTATGAAAGGTTGATACAGGCTGAAAGCAAAAAGCCGAAACGCGGATCTTTGGCCAAAATTGCCAGTAAGGTAGCTCGTAAGAGAAAACCGGTGACGCCAGAAAAGGGGCTCTACTTTTGGGGCGGTGTCGGCCGTGGAAAAACTTATCTGATGGATACTTTTTTTGAAAGTCTGCCATTTGAGCGAAAAATGCGCGTCCATTTTCACCGTTTCATGCAGAAGGTCCATCAAGAGCTCAAAGCACTAAAAGGGGAGAAAAACCCACTTGAGTTGGTGGCTGATCGATTTAGTTCTCAAGCCAGAATAATTTGCTTCGATGAATTTTTTGTCACGGATATTGGTGATGCCATGATATTGGGAACCTTGATGGAGGCGTTGTTTGCCAGGGGAGTATCGTTGGTTTGCACTTCCAATATTGTACCTGACGGGCTTTACAAAGATGGATTGCAGCGGCAGCGTTTTTTGCCGGCAATAGCTCTGCTGAATCTCCATACAGAAGTCGTCAATGTTGACGGAGGCACTGACTACCGGCTCAGATCCCTGGAGCAGGCAGCGCTTTATCACTTTCCCCTGGGAGAAAAAGCTATGGCCAGTCTGGAAGCCTGTTATCGAAATCTGGCCCTGGAAGAGGGGAGTCATGGTACAGGTCTGGAAGTTAATGGACGCAAATTGTCTGCTATCAAACGCGCGGATGATGTCGTTTGGTTTGATTTCCGCGAGCTCTGTGATGGTCCGAGAAGCCAGAACGACTATATTGAGTTGGCACGGGAGTTCCATGCGGTATTGGTGAGCAATGTGCCGGTGCTCAGGAGTGATGTTGAAGATCAGGCCAGGCGATTTATTAATCTGGTGGATGAGTTCTATGATCGCCGCGTAAAGATGATTATCTCGGCAGAGGCCCCAATACATGAGCTATATCAGGGGGCTCGTTTACGTTTTGAATTTGACCGTACAGAGAGCAGATTACTGGAAATGCAGTCCCATGAATACCTGGCATCACCCCATCGGCCATAGACTGAATCTACGGCTACTCGAAGTGATTGTTAGTTAGGTTTGGATGGATTGGTAGTTAAGTTTGGATGGATTGGTAGTTAGGCATAGATAGAAGGGCTGGCGAATTTGTCTGCCCTTCTATTTCGATGTCGGAATCTTGTAATTGGGCACGTTCAATGGCCGCACGAATGGCAATTGTGCCCAGATCTACTGCACTCGCACCACTTAGGTATCCTTGGAATCCTCCCATCGGTGTCCTTGCGCCAGAAACAATAACCACATCTTTTTTGCTCATGTCTTACCCTTCATTTGGTTCTTTTATGGTTTGCATGGTGTTCAGCACTTATTGAGGCGTTTATTTTAGTTAATTTGGTGCTGATTGATAGTCGATTTTAAGGGCGGGAGATAGTTTACTAATCTTTGGAATCTGGCGAAATTAATCCACTGTAAAGGGCTTGTGAAATCGAGAAATATTGCACAAAGTCTCTTATTTTTTCGTGACTTGCGTTTTTTGGGTTGCGTATTGGTGAATATCCAGATTAGCGACTATAGTGTGTAGGAGACTTTAGCGTCGCTGTACCGTCTGGTGTCTGTTTATAGGGTTTACGGCTTTGTTGGCCCGGTAGCATTTGAATAAGGCGGACAGGAAAAACAACAATATTCTTATCGGGTTTATATCAAGCAACTTCTTGCTTCCGCAGGAAGAACTAGAAAAATAACGGAGTAGCGTTCGATGACAAAAAAAAATCAGCGTTGGCATCAGTGGGCAATGCTGCCGGTAGCGGTCGCCGTAGCAGCGTCTATTTCTGCTCCCGCACACGCGTTCCAATTTTATTTGGGAGATATTGAAGGCTCACTTGATACCTCGCTTTCTGCAGGTGCGAGCTGGCGGGTAGAGGATCGGGACAAAAATCAGTTAGGTGCAGGTAACCTCGGCATAACGGATGCCCTGACTAACGGCGTGTCTGAAGGTGCATCTACGTCAAACACTGATAATGGTAACTGGAACTTTAAAGAAGGTAAGACTTATTCCAAGTTGTTAAAAGGCACTACCGATCTATTGTTACGGTATGAAGACTATGGTGCCTTTACACGGCTGCGTTATTTTTACGATGTCGAGTTAATGGATGAGCAGCGGGATTATGACTATGTTGGTCAAACCCGTCCTTTGAACAAAGAAACGCTAGATCAAGCGGGGGCGGATGTTCGTTTCCTTGATGCTTATGTCTGGGCAGATTTATATGCCGGTGATACACCCGTCAACGTGCGCTTTGGTAGGCAGGTTATCAGTTGGGGTGAAAGTACATTTATTTTTGGCGGCATCAACTCCGTCAATCCGGTGGATTTTTCAGCCGCACGAGCTCCTGGCGCTGAGGTTAAAGACGTTCTAATGCCGGTCACCATGCTCTACGGTTCTGTAGGCCTGACTCAGGACATTACGGTAGAGGCGTTTTATCAACTGGAATGGGAAAAGACTGAGCCCGATCCCTGTGGCACGTTCTTTTCAAACACTGACGTTGTGACTGACGGCTGTGGACCCATATATCTCGCTGGTCAGTTACCAGAATCGTCCGCAGATCTTCAAGGTTTGTATTTGGCGCGTGATGGCGATGACCAGCCTAAGAACGACGGTATTTTTGGTTTGGCATTACGCTGGTATGCGGCGGAATTAGGCGATACTGAATTCGGGTTTTATTACACCCGTACTCACAGCACTATTCCTTACGCGAATTTTGTCAGCAGCAACAGTGCAGGTAGTGCCGTAGGTGCCTCTTATATTATTACTTACCCGGAAGATATTGATCAGTTTGCGATCAGCTTTAACACTAGCACCGACAGTGGCTGGTCGATTGGTGGTGAAATTTCTCACCGCCCTGATATGCCAGTTGGGCGTAACGGATTTGAAATGACGGCTTCCAGTGCAGGTGCTCCTTATGCTGCCTTTGTCGATGAGTACTCTCCCGGTGAAATCATTCGGGGTTATGACGAATTTCCGATGACCCAAGTGCAGATGACCTTCATTAAGTTTTTCGATCAGATTCTGGGCGCCAGTCGTTTGACCTTTGTAACGGAAATTGGCGGTGTCTACCTTGATGGCATCAAAGATAATTCACGATACGGAAGGGATAGTACCTTCGGTATCGGGCCAGTTACTACTGGTGAGGGTGAATGTGAGTCGACCAGTATAAACTACAACTCTAACTTCTGTGAAGACGAAGGCTATGTAACCGAATTCTCAGCAGGCTATCGGGCCAGAGTAGCGCTTGATTACCCCGATGTGGCTGCGGGTATTAACCTGACGCCGGTCCTTTCCTGGAGTCATGACGTATATGGTTATGGACCTATTATTTTCAGAGAGGGCAGCCAGTCTGTTGGTCTGACACTGAATGCGCTATATCTCAACAAGTATTCAGCATCCGTGGGTTATGTGGCCTACTTCGGGGGCGAACCTTATAACTACCTCAACGACAGAGACACGGTGTCAGCCAGTGTTGGTGTTTCTTTCTAGGATATAAAAAATGAACTTAGGGTTTATGAGGTAACCTCGATGAAAATAAATACGATAATAAAAATGAGCGCAATTGCGGTAGCACTGACTTCCACAATTGCGTGGGGAAAAGTGTCTCCGGAAGAGGCTGCAAAACTAGGTGACACACTGACGCCTGTCGGAGCGGAAAAAGCGGGTAATGCCGATGGCACTATCCCAGCATGGGACGGCGGGCTATCCACCATTCCAGCGGGCTTTGACGGGTCTAGTTATATCAATCCGTTTGCCGATGAGGCGCCAAAATTTGAAATAACTGCAGCAAATGCCGACCAGTATAAGGACAATTTGTCAGTGGGCCAGATGGCCATGTTGAAGAAATACTCTGATTACAAGATCAAGGTCTATCCGACACATCGTACAGCGGCCTACGAGCAGAAAATCTATGATGCTGCTAAAAAGAATGCGACCACTGCGGAATTGGTAGCGGATGGTAATGGTATTAGTGATTACGATACCTCTGTACCTTTTCCAATACCCAGTGGCAGTGATTCTGATAAGGCTCATCAGATAATATGGAACCATATTACCCGTTGGAGAGATGGTTCCCTGCAACGTAATGTCGTGCAGATGACACCTTTGGCTAACGGAGACTTCACTCCTGTCGTGTTTTCTGAGCAACTCAGTTACCGAGAGTCACTGACAGACTACAAGCCTGATGTGGATCAAAACGTCATCTTCTATTTCAAACAGGAAATTGTCTCGCCGGCCCGTCTGGCAGGGAATGTTCTGCTGGTGCATGAAACACTGGATCAGGTGAAGGAGCCACGTCGTGCCTGGATCTATAACAGTGGTCAGCGTCGTGTAAGACGTGCGCCACAGGTTGCCTACGATGGTCCGGGCACAGCCTCAGATGGTCAGCGTACAACTGACAACTTCGATATGTATAACGGTGCTCCTGATCGTTATGACTGGAAACTCATAGGCAAGAGGGAAGTTTACCTCCCTTATAACACCTATGACCTGAATTCGAAGAGCGTCAAGTACCGCGACATTATCAAGCCCGGTCACATCAACAAGGATCTGGTTCGCTATGAACTGCATCGGGTATGGGTTGTTGAAGCCAATTTGAAACCTGGCGCGCGTCACGTCTATGCTAAGCGTGTATTTTACGTGGATGAGGATACCTGGCAGATCAGTCTGGTGGATCACTACGATGGACGTGGCGATCTATGGCGCGTAGCCGAAGGCCATCACGTCTACTTTTATGACCAGAAGATCTCCTGGTTCACGGCGGAAGCTTTGTATGACCTTTTGTCGGGACGCTACCTGGTGTTGGGTTTGACCAACGAACAACCCAGGGGGTATATCTTTGATGTACCGACTTCGTCAGCAGAGTTTACGCCAGCCGCACTGCGGAGAGCTGGACGCCGGTAGCCGATATCGAGACAAAAAAAGGGCGGTAGTTACCGCCCTTTTTTCTGCTAGAAACACTGGTTATGTTTGGTCTTTGCTTTAGCCCGTATCTCTACTGGGAAGTGCGGGTTAGTTGCTGCTCATTTAGACGTAGCGGAAACTACTACATAGATCTGTATCAGAGTTAGGCTTTGTATTGCTCGTGTAGCTGTATAAGGAGTGCATCCTTTTCTTCCCAGAGCCTTGAAACCCAATCCTGGAAGTCAGCCCTGAACTGTTTATCGTTCATATAATCCTTACTGAGAAATTGGTCAGGGATTGATAGCTTTTGTATCCGCACAACCACCCGATGAATCTTTCCGGACATGAAACTCCAGAAACCGCGATCGTCCCCAGGGTAGTGGATAGTGATATTAAGCATGGTATGCAGCTGCTCCCCCATGGCTCCCAATACAAATGCTGCGCCGCCAGCCTTAGGTTTCAATAAGTGGGTGTAGGGAGATTTTTGGCGCTGGTATTTCTCTTCTGTAAATCGCGTTCCTTCCAGAAAATTGAATACGGTAACCGGTGTATATTTGAATTTTTCGCAAGCTTTGCGAGTAGTTTCCAGATCTTTGCCCTTTAATGCGGGTTTTTTTTCTATTTCTTCGCGGGTGTAGCGCTTCATGAAGGGAAAATCCAAAGCCCACCAGGCGATTCCAATGAGAGGTACCCAGATCAGCTGTTGTTTCAGGAAAAATTTCAGCATGGGGATTTTACGCATCAATACTTTCTGCACCACTGGAATATCCGCCCAGGACTGGTGGTTGCAGGTGACAAAATACCAATCATTGGGATCCAGTCTTTCTGCACCTTCAATGTCCCACTCTATCCTATGCATGATTGTGAGCAGCAGATTGTTAAAGCCTATCCAAAGGTTCGCGATCTCGATCAGAATGACAGTGCAGATCTTTCGAAACCCTTTAATGGGTAAGACCAGCTTCAGTATGGCGAACACGAGAACAATAGGAAACAGAGTGAAAGTTGAAAGTCCGATGGCCATCAAGATGAGGCAGCCTCTCAGCCAATGGGGTAGAAAGCTCAGCATAGGTTCATATCTTATCGATTAATTTTTTTAATGCCTGGTTGCACATGTGCAGCGGTCAAGATGATGCATGAGCGGCAGGATTATTTCCATCTTTAGGCTATGGAAGGTGTTAACTGGCTCACAGGCTCCTTTCTGGTAACAGTGCTAACACTTGGTTGAAGCCTGGTGTAGATGAGACCAAGTAAGCAACATAGCGCTCAATACTTGAACAAGAATTGGGCTGGTATTGAGCAAGAAACGGGCAAGTAGCAGGGTTAGTTAATGGAGTCAGAAGACTCTGTTTCGGAAGTGTAGGTATTTCCTGCCTCATTTCCTTCAGCCTGTTTTGGTCCTAGAAATGTTTCTGTCCTTGCTAGTGCTTTAGTCCGGATCTCAGGCGTAATGTGCTGGGCGATGGTGGCCATGGCAGCCATCATGACAGCTACATCGTCTGTGTAGCCCAAAATAGGTGTCAGGTCCGGTATTCCGTCAATTAGGGAGATGAAGTATCCCAGCGCGCCATAGATGACTGATTTGCACCAGGTGGGGGTTTCCTTTGCGGTGGAGGTATAAAAGAGTACCAGAGCAGTTTCTACTGCATTAAAGCCCGCGATCTTCCCGGCATGACGAATTTTATGCCAGAGCCTGACTCTGGCAATTGGTTTGTCAGTGATTGCAGGTTTATCATTAGTTAACGCTTTGCTCGTGTGTATAAGGCTTGAGCGTGACATCTTGAGGCCTCTCTTTGGGTTACTCTGTGCCTGTCCACAAAACTATACCCTGATCCGGCTGTCAGTACAGCTCCGAGAATCGGGGTAATGGGCTGCCAGTGACATGGTTCAAACAACTATAGGCAGATAATTGAGGAATTCTCGGGGGCTCATGCTTTATAAGACGCCTTCTTAATGCTGCGTATAAGAACATTTTAATTTGTATAGGTTTGTGGAGACTCTTGGCGATAATTTTCTTCCAGGCTGTTGACTCTGATCATGCTCTGCAGTTCCTTGACATATTCCGGGCCCCGTGTGGAGTATCGTTCCAGTCCCTCCGCAAGCGCTGTGGCAGATATCGGTTCAGAAGATTGTCTGAGATCTTCTCGTAAGGTTCTGAGATGGGTGTAGTAGTCATGTCTGTTCAGATTCAGCATATAGCTTCGGATGGAATCATAAACCCGGTCGAACCTGGCAACTTCATGGCTCGCATTGTCGTCTCTCAGTGAGGGTTTTATCCCGCATCCTCGTTTAAAACACCATTCTCCAAACAAATTATTGCCTTCGCGCGCAAAGCGGGAAGTTCCCCAGGCAGATTCATTAGCCGCTTGGGCGAGTGCCAATGCCGGTGGTATGGTGTCCACTCTTTTCAACATGCGGGCAAAAAATTCCGCGTCAAAACCACTGTCTGTCGGGACGCGATAGCTCTCAGCCAATTTCAACAGTCGCTTGTTTTCTTTTACAGATAGATGTCGAACTCTGTTTTTGGCCCTGAGTACCAATTCTCTATCCTGCATAATCTGCTGGTTGGCGTAGGTGACCAGTGGTTCCAGGAAGCGGAAAAAACTTGCTTTTTTTTCTCGGATATCACGGATTTTGGAAAAATCCGGGAGTGCAGCGTTGAGATTGTCGGGCGGTATCAATGCAGTGGTCACTGCATTTCCTTCAATTTTTACTTCTATGGTTTTAGGGAGTAAAAATGCAGCTATTACTGAGCCAAAAAACATCGCAACCAGAGCTTTACTATTTACGACCATAGATATTTGTCAATCCTGTTCAATCTTAATCTGGGAAGTATGGTACATGGCGCTGAGATGTAAAATTATCGAACTGTATATTTATAGAAAATGAATTGGATAGGCGCAGTGAAAAGCCCCAGGTATAGGGGCTTTTATAACGGGTTGCTCGGAGAATTGAAAAAGACGAGGACGCTATATCGTTGAGAATAGCGCCACTCTTTTAGTCGGACGTACTAGTAAGGCTTTGTTCCTTAAAGGCGTAAAACAGACCTAGCTGTTCGCCGTAGCGTACCAGTAAAATTAAAATGTTACCCTCACTGGCTATAAAGCCCTCTAAAATAAACGGGGTTGCTCCCCCTGTGGGATCGGCAAAATCCAATTTGATCAGGTTTTGGTAATCCGGATTGGCATTGGCAGTCTTGCTCGCAGTGGGTTGATCCACATAGGCCGCTGAGTTATCCGTGGGAGTGCTGAGTTCAGCGCTGCCAATGGTTTGCGTGACACGTAATTCCTTAAGCGTCAGTGTGGCCACCGAGCTGGCATTAAACGCCAATGTCGACATGTTATAGTTACTGAATACTGATTCGGCATCAGTTGCCATGAAGGTGTTGCCATAGAGTACATAGGTGCTATTCGCCAAATTAACCGAGCTGGAACTCAGTTTGATGGCGTGAGCAATACCCTGGCTGCCGCTTTCAGTATTCGTCCTGAAGGCCATGACATTTCCAAGAGGATCGCTGGCGCCGGTCCAGTCGCCGACACTTAAGCGGCCCTTGTAAATGTCATCATCTGTAATCTTAACCTTGCTGCTTAGTGCCTCAATGGCCAGAGAGTCAGTTGCACCCGTCGTTGTGGCAACTACGTTGGCAGTTAAATCCACATTGCGGCCGGTTGTATAGGTATTGAATATTTCCGGATCGCCACCACCTAGTGTCGGCTGGGTGAGTTGCGCTTCATCTCCGGAAATAGTCCATTGATCGATGCTGGCCTGAACCGTAATTGCCGGGGTTGTTGCGCTTAAGGTCTGGGTCAGGCTAACCACGGCGTAGTCATTGAAATCCAACAAGTCGATTGAGAAATCATCAGTCTCAGTCGTTTTAACGGCATAAAGCCAACCGAAAGTACTTGGTCTTTCAAGGCTTTCTACCCGTTCATATTCACCGCTGGAATTTTCAGACAAGCGTAATACCAGCCCATCAGAGATAAATGCGGAAGCAATCCCTTCAGATGTTTCATCGTCATCATTACCTGCTTTGGTGCTGTAATAACGGGTAAAGAAAGGATTATTCAACCAGCCGGTAGGGCTTGAGGAACCTTCGTCCGTGACCACCTGTGTCTGTAGGCGTGCCATATCAAAGTGGCCTTTAGGTGACAGGTAGGTTAATACCGTACCTTCCTGCTTGTTGATTTCGTCATCACGAGAGGCGGTGCTGTTGTCAAAGGTGTCATCATTTCGATGATTGAGCGAATTACGATACCAGGGGATCTGTTCGATCAGGACATTACCTGTTACGCCAAGAATATTCGAGCTCACCACTACCTTAGGGTAGGTGTATGAGACTACATCACCGCTGGTATTTGTGCGTACATCCGAGGTGCGGTTGGCAAAAACAACGGTTTGTTCAGCCGCATCCTTATCCGGAAGACCCTGGTTCATGCCCAAACTGAACATCACCGCATTATAGTTGCCAGACCTGTTGGCCATTGCTGGGGAGATTGATTGATCATCTATGCTGTCAACTTTGGTCTCTTTGATCGATTCAATAAACTGATCGACGTAGCTGGCAATCAATGGGTCGCTATTCAGTAACTCGACAGCGTCGTCCAGATCACTGGTATCGGGAATCGTGGTTTCAAAGTCGAGAACTGCTTTATTCAGCGCCAGCCAGTTGACGAGGTGAACTTCAGACTGGTCCTCACACCCTGACGTTGAACAGGGAAGCAGATCATCCAAATCGCTCTGATTCTCAAAACTGGTGAAAAATTTTTGTACGGCATACTCTGTGCCGGCATTGAGTACCACTCCGTCGGCCAGATTAGGCAGACCGCGTCTCATGACGGTGCCGTTGGAAAGTGTTGCTGAAATGACCAGATCGATCCGGTCAGGGATGCCGTTATCAAAAATGATCGTATAGGTTCCGTCGCCATTGGACGATACAAAGTAATCCGAGTTACTGATGACTGCCCCTGAATTAATGACATCGCCGGAAAAATCAAGCTGTTGTACCTTAATACTGGCGCTGACGGCTTCTCCAGCATCCAGAGCCATGGCCGGGGCGGGCGTCAGCCAATAAAATATGTTCTGGGTAACCGTTGCCGCAGTCATTCCAGAAGTAGCATCCACCCTGACATTGACTTCGTTGGAGGCAATAGGGTTGGCAACGCCGTCACCGTCGCTATCTGTCGCTGGTGGATTCAGGTTCCCCAGGCCCTCCAGGGATTCAGCGCCACCACCACAACCTCCCAGCGAACCGAAAAACAGCAAAACTGCGAAAGTCCGGCTAAAGGTCTTATTGGTACCTGAGCTGGTGGATGGGAGGAGATTCTTCCAAGAATTCATTGTGTTGATACCCGAAACCTATCGTTTAATAGCTTAGTGTAATTGCTGGCGCTTGGCTTGGAAAAGGGGGATTGTCAGATTCTGTGATGTGGTATTGGGGAAAGGCTGATCGACTGCCTGGTATTGTCTGGATTAGTGTTGCATCCCATTGGATCTGGGATGCATGTTCTGCTAGTACACTAAGGTCTGTTGACGTTTCGCCATCATCACTGCTGGAGACCATTTTTATGATCAAACCAGTACTAAAATTGGCAAGCCTGAATTTAAGGGATTAAAACTGTAGAGTGAAACCAACATGGACGTTTTCGTCGAGAGTTTCACTGCCGGCGTTTTCCACTTTGGTACGAATCAGACGGTATCCGGCGTAAATATCCGCATTCTGAATCACTCTGTAGGTAGTGCGAATGTCGAATCGGACAAAACGTTCAAGATCACCAAAAGAGGTAATTGCGGGGGCATAGTGCGCTGCGGTTTTTATGCCTAAGCCTGGTACGGATGGGATTTTAACGTGTACTGTACCACCCAGGCCAACTGCCGAGCCATCCAGTTCGTCCTCATCCATCACTGAGCCTTGTACGCCTACACCTACAGTGGTAGGGAGATTACCAATAACGGTCTGGCCACGAGCGTGAAAATCAGCGTTGAAAATGTGAGTGCTGCTGTCTCTGTAAACGTAGCCGAGCCCTGCGTCGATTTTTCGGGAGTCCGGTATGATATTCACCTGGGCGTTTGCCGCCTTGTTACTGATATTGAGGTCGAGTTCCGTCGCTTGGGACTGGCCGGCCATGATAAGTGGCATACTTGCCAGCAGTGCGACTTTCACTGATCGTCTCATAACTCATCTTGCTCCTGAATAGTGAACGGCTGTTGCCGCATAACAGTTTTATCAATGTTGGAGGAATCTTATCTGCACGTCTGATTTGGCTCAACTGCATTGCCAATCATTAATGATGCACTCTGGCAAATAAAGTCAGGGGTTAAGGGGGCGCCTGTTAGCCTCAGTCAATCCTGTGACCTTCATCTTACCAAAGAAGGCTGACATCCAGGCCGACAACGAAATCAGGCGAAGCCAAAGTATTCAGGTCTTCTCCAAAACTGGCATCGAAGCGTAAGTTTTCGCTGATAAAAAATCGTGTCCCAACACTCAGTTGCATTGGCATTCCGCCGGGGTTTTTAAGGTCACTATCGTACAGTGGAGTATTGCTATCGAGCTGTACTGTAAAGGACAGCCAATTCAAGGCATGCCAATGGAATCCGGCCCGACCGCTTAATGCCCAACGCTTTTGCAATTTTTGCAGTTCCAGATCGGATTCGCCAAGATAACTGAATCCCAGGCCGGCAAAATGGGAAAAACTGCCCAGCTTTGACTCCAATTCCCGCTGCCAGCCCACGCCAAATGACATATCCCAGGCACCGCTACCGGTCAAAGCATCTGCATCGCCAGTTGGTGCCTTTATCTCCGACTGTATTATCCACTCCTGCTCCAACCATTGTTGCCTGTGATAAATGCCTAAACGCAGATCGCCGGTTTCAGTTCTGCTTTCATGTACGTCCAGTAAAAGCACACCCTCATTTGAGTAAAGGTAGGAGAACTGGTCATTGGTGGCTTGTTGACGTCCCCCTTGGGGGAGTCCGAACCAATCATGCCAGTCAAAAATCAGATCATCCATGGTTCCCTTGCTGTGTTCTATGTAGGGGATGGAGATAGAGGCTTCCCAGTTTTCTGCCAATTTGCCGCGTAGTTCGAGTGTGGTGCTCATCACTTCACCATCAATAAAAATACTTTCGTTTTCCCGTTCACGATTGACAAATGTATTGGCAACATGGGTTCGCAGGGATAATTCAAATGGGTGTTTGGGGCTCAACAATCGGGTCTGCAGATCCGGTAGGCCGAAAATCAAGGCCGTGGGGCTTAGATTAGGGGCACGAAGAGGATTCAGATGACCATCATTTTCAGCATGACAAACCCCCGGTAGAGCCAAAGTTGCAAACAGGATAGGTAAAAGAAGGAGGCGATGTTGGGGAACTGAAGCGAAGTCGGCTAAGCGGAGTTTCTGGCCGGGTTTTTTGTTACTCAACATGGAAATCCTTAAACAGAGTTCTAATTGTCAATCAGACTGATGATAACTTGACCAGGTTTCGGTTGTATTTTTCGGTTGACGGTAACTAGTGTCAGGTTTTTGTTTTCACTGATGAGCCCCAGCAGAATCGGGTTTTTGTCCTCATTCTGTGCTTTATAGTCTTCATAGCTGAAATCTTTGGTCAGAGGGGTGCGCTTGACCTTCGCACCATGGTGGATACGCCGGATAAGCTCATTGTATGTGACGTTGGGGCCAAATAGAGCCAGACCGGACAGGTCGTCAGGGATCCATTGTGCCGGTTTGTCTTTATCTTCCGGTTCACCGAGTTGATAGACTTCTTTGAGGCCGAATATGTCTGAAAAGCGTATACAGGCCAACGAGTTGAGTTCCAGGTTCGGGGTCAGCGCCAGAAAGCGTCCCATTCCTGTCAGGTTAATCTTCTCTTGTACGGCCTCGGACAGCACATTGGCATGCAGAGTGCTGATACCCTCCATTCGCGCTTCTTTGATATTGGTCCAGCGGGCATCAATGATAGTGGTCGTCAGCCCTTCGGCCTTTAATGCTTTCGCCAGGGCCGTAGATAGCAGGTTGGCGCCGAGAATGACACAGCCCTGGGGGTTATCGTCCGACAGGTTAAGGGTCTTAGCGAGGGGTCTTGCTGCAAGTCCATAAATGAGGATGGTGCCCACGATAATAAGAAACATGTTGGGGGCCAATACGTCGGAATGGGCAACCCCCATAGTCTCAAGCTTCACCGCGAAGAGTGAAATGATGGCGGCGGCGACTACTCCGCGGGGAGCCATGGCCGACAAAAACAGTTTTTCCTGCCAACTGAGATTTGAGCCTAATGCTGAAAGCCAAACTGCCAGTGGCCGTACCAGAAAAACCAGAAGCAGCAGAAACACTATGCTGCCAATATGCAAATGTTCCAGGTCGCTGAATTGCAGGCGGGCTGCGAGGACAATAAACAATGAAGACAGCAACAGTACTCTTAAATCCTCTTTGAAACCGATGATGTCTCGAATCGAGGCTAATCGCTGGTTTCCCAAATAAATTCCCATGATGGTAACGCTGAACAGGCCACTTTCAGGCTGAATGACGTTTGAAACGGTAAAAAGAGTGATGACCATGGCCAGGGTAAAGGCATTATTCAAAAATTCCGGCAGCCAGTGATGCCGCAATGACGTTGCAACCAGCATTCCAGCTGCCAGCCCGAGTATGCCTCCGGCAATGATGGTAATGGCAAACCCGGACAGGATCAGGGTGGTTGCCTTGCCCAGGCTGGCAGAAACGACAGCTTCAAAAACCAGTACGGCGAATAGGGCTCCAATAGGGTCGTTAAGAATGCCTTCCCACTTCAGGATAGAACCAATCTGCCCTTTAGGCCGGATTAACATCAACAGCGGTAATACGACTGTGGGGCCGGTAACTGTAAGAATGGCACCCATCAACAGAGCCAGGACCCAAGGAATCCCAAGTGTAACTTTGGCTAGTATAAAACTGAGAAGGAATGTCGCGACAAGGCCCACGCTTATCAGTTTGCGTACCACACCTGAGGTGGTCTTGAGTTCTCTGAGCTTTAAACTCAAACCGCCTTCGAACAGGATGATAGCCACCGCAAAGGAGATTGCGGGGAAGAGAAATTCACCGAATTGTTCATCCGGATTCAGAAGACCTGAAACTGGGCCCAGAACAAATCCTGATATCAGCAGTAAAAGAATAGATGGAAGCTTGAGCCGCCATGCAACAAACTGAGCTGCAACCCCAAAAAAAATAATGGCTGCTAGTCCAATGACGAGATGTTCGTTCAATGGCTGAACTCCAAAAATCTGATTTTTTGTCCATAATTCAATATGTTTGGGAGGTAAAGATAGCAGTAGTCCGACCTTGACGCTATGGAAGTGTCCGGCGAATTTCATCACATATTGATATCAGGGGCTGACCGGAAACCCTTTGTTTAGTAAATTAGGCATGTCCTGGCAAATATCCACTCTCACCGGTTGCCTGCATGGGACAGATTTCACTGGACAGGTGGAAGCGCGGATATTGTAGTTGATAGGATAATTTCAGGGAGAAACGAATTTGTGGTCCAGTCTGGTTAATTTTTTCCGGCAACGCCCGTTGAGTGCAAAGACAACTCTGAGGGTAATGCTATTTAGCTTTATCATTACTTTGGCGAGTACGTCATTTCTGACGTGGTCAGAACACAGAGATGAATTGTCACGGTTGATCAACGACCTGGACAATACAATCGGTATACTGCAGCCAAGCTTGTCACACAGTATCTGGAGCATTGATACTGTGGCTATCCAGAGCACCCTTGAAGGTCTTTTAAAGTACCCCGGAGTCTATAACGCCAGTCTGGTTACGAGTATAGATAGTACCTTTACTGTAGGGGCTCCCCCCCAGGGTGAAACCTCGCTCAGCCGAACTTATCCGATGTTACAGCAATCCCAGTCGCAAATGTGGCTCGGCGATCTGACCCTTCTCATTACTCTTGAACCCCTGGAAGAGCGGATGTTTGTCTTCTTCTGGCGTACCTTGACAGAGCAATTTATAAAATTTTTTCTGGTGGCTGGGTTCATGCTGCTTGTGGTACGTTTTTTGGTTTTTCGGCATTTGGAACGTCTGGCAGACTACAGTCAACAGCTACTGCAGGGTAGACCTCCCGGCGACATGACGCTGGAGAGGGATGAGCCCATCCGTAAGGATGAATTCACCGTTATTCTGCAGTCCATGCGTCACTTGTATCATGAGTTGGAGGTGCAAATTCGTCACCGGGAAGACTCTGAGCGTTTGTCTCACCAGGAACGGGCGGAGGCTATCCAATCCAGCCATAACAAAAGCTTGTTTATTGCTAACATAAGCCATGAATTGCGTACCCCCATGAATAACATTCTTGGCTATTCGGGGTTGCTTATGGATATCGCTCAAACTGAGGAACAAAAAGAATATATCTCCGCTGTACAGCAAAGCTCCGAGTCTCTTTTGACCATGCTGAATGACATGCTCGATCTGTCGAAACTGGAATCCGGAGCCCTGGAAAGTGAGCCGGAGGCAACTGAGCTTAAGCAGTTGATGCAGGAAGCGATTGCCAATTTGGCGAAGCAGGCTGACGCGAAAAATCTAAATATTGAAAGCTATGTGGACGCAGCCATACCGAAAAGAGTGATTGTTGACCGGGTTAACCTTTTGCGAATTCTTGAATGTCTTTTAAGTGTGGCGATCAGTCTCACAGTCAAAGGCCAAGTGGTGTTACATGTCATACCCTTGTCGAGTAATGATAACAAGTTGATGCTAAGAATGGCGGTTGAAGATAATGGCGCGGGGCTTGGTCCTGAAGATAAGCGGCGCATACTGGCAAACACTTTCGAGGCTGCTACCGCTGAAAGCCTTCCGGAAGTGGGCGTCGGCTTGAAACTGGCATTAGCAAGAGAGCTTATCGAATTGCTGGGAGGCCAATTCGGTATCGAAAGCCAGGTTGGAAAGGGGTCTACGTTTTGGTTTGAAACCGAGTCTGAACTGATCTCCGCTGAGCATCTGCCGACTATTTCGGAGGACAGTGTTCTGCAGGTATCCCATGTGTTGGTGGCTGATACCAATGAATTGGGCTTGCGTACAATTATTGAGCAGTTTGGTGAAGACGGTCGCGTGCAGATTGATGTGGCCAAGTCACTTCCTGAAGCCCAACAATTACTTTTACAGGTAAAAGACACAGGGCAGGCCTACGATGCTTTTATCCTGGATGAATCCATTGCGGATAATGAGGATGTTGCACGTGATCAGATTGCCACTTTGGTTAAGGGTATTCGTGAACAGTCTGAGCACAAGCATACACCAGTACTGATCTATTCAGCTCACCCGCAGCCTGAGAATATCGCTCCGTATAAGGGGGCCGGCGCTTCTGCTTACCTTAGCCGTGTCGGCAGAGACTCTCAGGCAGGGGAAATTCTTTCAGATATTGTCTCTGGAAAACGTAGTGCTGAAACATTTGTTGTTTCTACGGGGATCTCTCGGGCCGCAGATCAAGCTCCGGTGGATAGCGATCACCCCACAGTATTGTTGGTGGAAGACAATGAAGTGAATCGAAATCTCGCGCGTAAGATGCTGGAAAAGTGTGGATGTTGTGTTGAACTGGCTGAAAATGGAGAAGTGGCACTGAAACAGCTTGCTGAGCAGCGTTATGACATGGTGTTTATGGATTGCTGGATGCCGGTCCTTGATGGCTACGATACCACTCGCAAAATTCGTAGCTCAAACCAGAACTTTTCTGAAATTCCCATTGTGGCTTTGACGGCTAATGCCTTCGCTGGAGAAAAGCAAAAGTGTTTCGAGGCCGGAATGAACGAATTTTTAACCAAGCCCATTCGCTTTGAAGAACTGGCTGGTATCGTTAGGCGATTTAGGGATGGTGGCTATCATCAGCATGCCAGTTGAATACCCGGTCAGTTCGAAAAGTTTTAATGCTGTTGGCCTTGAGGTATCTAAGAGTCAGGGGAATCAAGGCAAATTAAAAAAAGGATAGGGTATTGTCATTGAAATTTCCCTGACTATGACCTAATTACAATATATGACCTGATAACAATAGATGTCCCCGTTATTATTCTGCAGCTGCCTATGGCAGTAGGTGGGTTAAAATGCGAAATATTCGCAGGCGTGCAATACATGAGACTGAGCCTGCAGTCCACCGGGGCGTTATATTCGCAATTTGCATTGGAGTTATAGAGTGATGAGTGACTCCAGCATGCGTCACTATATTCGTCATCCTACAGATATCCCGATTGCCCTGGAAAAGGATCAGGAAGCCACAGCACCTGCCGTAGTACAGAGTGATGACCCTCGCATTCAGAACATCAGTAGTGGCGGGATGTGCTGTATTACCTCTCGCCCTTATCCTGTAGGTGAAAATGTGAAAGTCACCATACGAGTTGTTAAGCCGGCGTTTCAAATCGTTGCCGAGGTGATGTGGTGTCAGTATTCAACGATGGGGTATGAAATAGGCCTGTGTTTTCTAACGCCTGAAGATGCTTATGCTGCTAGGATGGTGGAGCAGATTTGTCATATCGAGCATTACAAGCGAGAAGTTTATATCAATGAAGGCCGATTGCTATCTGGAGAAGAGGCCGCCCAGGAATGGATTGAGAAGTTTGCACCCGAATTTCCGGTAACTCAGTCGAGGGAAGACTAACGGCGTCAACACGACTTCAGGGGCTGCCGGTATTATTTGGGCTCAATCGTCATCACGGTAGCGACTTCATCTTCAATTTTGAATCTTATATTCAAGTCAAACAGGCTTAGCCCATAAACCTTGTCATCTGTGTTTGGTTTATATTGAGGGCGGGGGTCCAGGCTTAATGTCTCTGTAATGAGTTCGGACAATCCAGGATACTTTAGTGAGTTTTCTACCAGAAATTTTTTTGCCTCTAACCTGTACTCGACTACCAGCTTTTGTTCAGGCGAGTCTTGGGCAAAGCCTGCCTGAGCTTCAATGGCATCTGTATAGGGAATATAGGGTTTAATGTCGATAACCGGTGTGCCGTCGACAAAGTCGCCACCTTCAATATGTACCGATAGCTTCCCTTGCTCATGTTCAATTCCGATCAGCCTGACAACGGATAACCCGATGGCGTTCGGGCGAAAGGGAGAGCGTGTGGCAAATACTCCTATGGACTTGTTACCACCCAGCCTGGGGGGCCTGACACGGGGCTTCCATCCTTGAGCAGCATTTAGATGGAACTGAAAGATCACCCAGATATGGCTCATTTCCTTAAGCCCTTTAAAAGCTTCGGGGTCATTGTAAGGCGGGACGAATTCAATACGAGCTGCGGCACTCCGGCTCAGCCCAGGTTGCCTGGGGACGCCGAATTTTTCAGGGTAACAGGATCTGACTACAGCAATCGGCGTGATTTCGATCTTACCCAGGGGGGCTGTCATTGCATGTCAACTCTTTGCAGACCTATTCTTATAGCTTCGGCCGATGTTTGCAGGCTTTCCAGCTTCTTGCGCCCGATAAATATCCCGGGCACTTGAATCAAAAAATGCCCCATTACTTTTAACATGTCTCCTCGATAACGTGGAATAACATGAATATGTAAGTGGGGCACATGCTGGTTTGCCGCGACTCCGTTATTCACCTGAATGTTATATCCGTGGGGATTCAGGTCTGACAGCATCACTGCCTTGCATAGCCTGTGAGTAACACTGGATATGTGTTCTCGAACTTCGATCTCCATCTCGTCATAAGTGACATAGTGTTGTTTTGGAATAATCAATAAGTGACCTTTGCTGGCAGGATAGACATCCAGGAACACTTTACAAATGTCATCCTCATAAACGCGGGCGGAGGGTTCAGAATCTCTGCCGATAGCGCAAAACAAGCATTCGGGCATAGCAACTCCTGGTCGGCAGGTTGTGGCTTGAAATGGTTCTGCTCGTCTTCTCTGAGGATTACAGGAGAATCTTTCCCAATCCGGCAAGCATGCAAATAAAGCGATAGTCGTTAGTGATTACGTGGTATTTCGACAGATTCCGAGGTTTCTGACCAGGTATCCTGGTTTTTACTTTCCGGTACCCGATATTCCTCTGATGCCCAGGCGCCTAAATCAATCAATTGGCAGCGCTTACTACAAAATGGTCGATAAGGACTAGCCTCTGACCATTCGACTTCTTTTTTGCAGGTTGGACACTCAATAGTGGTCATAACTTGTGTAGTGGTCATATTTTGGGCTCCTCAATTTTGGTTGAGGGCAAGTTGTAAATACTGTTTGTGGAGTTTTTCAATTTCACTTTCCAAATACTTTAAGTCCTGATCATTGCAAATAATATCATCCGCCTTTGCCTGTTTGAATGAGCGGGATGACTGTGCTTCCATTATTGCTTTAACCTGGGATTCCGAATTGCCGTCACGCGACATAGTACGCTTAAGTTGCACGGCCTCTGGAATATCTATGAGTAAAACTCTGTTGACCAACTCATGCTGTTGCGTTTCCAGTAAGAGAGGAGAGCTCAGAATGCAATACGGAGCCTGGCAGGCATTGAGCCATTCACGGATACGTTGGTTAATGAGCGGATGCAGTAACTGCTCCAGCCATTCGCGTTCCTGGGGGGCGCTGAAAACCATTTGTCTGAGTTTGGCACGGTCCAATTCACCCGAATTCAGGATCACTTCTGGGCCAAACTTGCGGGCTACGGCCCCCAAGGCTTGGCTGCCAGGTTCAACGACCTCACGGGCAACGATATCCGCATCTATACAAGGGACACCAATACGCTCAAAACACTTCATGGCAGCAGACTTTCCGCTGCCAATGCCACCGGTCAGGCCAATAATCATTGCTTTAGACATCGTATTGATAAAGTTCAGAAATAATTAAGTTGCTCAGGAATAGAGGCGCAGGTAGCCTGAAACGATTTCGTCACCCCACATCAGTGCTATCCACCCTGCTGCTGCCAGGTAGGGACCAAAAGGGATGGGGATATTTTTATCTCTGCCCAATATTGCAATTAGTCCCAGACCCACTACAGCGCCCACCAGAGAAGAGAGCAGTATGATCAGAGGAAGCATTTTCCAGCCCAGCCATGCACCAAGTGCTGCCAGAAGTTTGAAATCACCATAACCCATGCCTTCCTTACCGGTCAGTATCCTGAACAGGTGATACACGGACCAGAGGGCCAGATATCCAATGACGGCGCCCCAGACAGCCTCAGATAGGCTCACGAAGCTGCCATTTATGTTGACCAGCAAGCCTATCCACAACAAAGGCAGTGTAATTGAGTCCGGTAACAGCTGAGTGTCAAAATCGATCATTGTCAGTATTAGCAGCATCCACGTAAACACAACGGCTGCCAAGCCTATCCAGGAAAGCTCAAACTGACATATCACTATTGCCGCCAGGATGGCAGTAACAAGCTCAATAATGGGGTAGCGGGGGGAAATACTCGTTTTACAGGAAGAGCACTTACCGCGCAGGACCAGATAGCTCACCACAGGGATATTTTCCCAAGGTTTGATTTTGTGTCCGCATTTTGGGCAGGTGGAGGCGGGGGTGGAAAGCGTAATGTTTTCTTCCTTTGAAGAGACTTCCTGTCCCATCATATCTGCGCATTGGGCTTGCCATTCCTGTTCCAACATTTTTGGAAGTCTTAGAATGACGACATTAAAAAAACTGCCTACAATTAGGCCAAGCACGCCTACACATAAGTAGAGAAGGGCAGGATTATGACTAAGAGCATCGAATAAAGAGGTCATGTGACTCGCTTAAATAAAAAGCCTCGCAATAGCGAGGCTTGGAATATTGCAGTAAATATTAAACCACGGAACCAAGTTGGAAGATCGGGAGGTACATGGCGATGATCAGACCGCCGACAAGTACACCCAATACCGCCATGATCATTGGCTCCATTAATGCCGTCAGGTTATCAACGGCGTCATCAACTTCCGCTTCATAATGGTCAGCGACCTTTTCTAACATGTCATCAAGCGCGCCAGATTCCTCGCCAATCGAGGTTAGCTGTACTGCCATTGGTGGGAAAACACCGGTCGACTTCATACTGTACTGTAATTGTGTTCCTGCTGAAACTTCGTCGCGAATTTTAATAACGGCCTTACGAAACACGGCATTGCCTGCCGCGCCGGCAACTGAGTCGAGAGCGTCTACTAGAGGCACCCCAGCTGCAAATGTTGTAGAAAGCACCCGGGCAAATCTGGCGACTGCAGACTTGTGCAGAATATTTCCGATAATCGGAAGTTTTAACATGTACGCATCTACTGCGTCGGAAAATTTCTCTGATCTGATGATGGCCTCTCTGAACGCCAGCCCAAGTGCTATCATAACGCCGAGGACCACGTACCACCATTCTTGAAGACTATCTGAAAGGCCTATGACAAATAGCGTGAAAGCGGGGAGGTCAGCACCAAAACCTTGGAATAGTTCTTGAAATTGAGGTACCACTTTGATTAATAGTATGCCTGTTACAATAGCGGCAACGACAAGAATAGATACTGGGTAAGTCATTGCCTTTTTAACTTTGGTCTTCAGAATTTCAGTTTTCTCAAGATAAGTCGCTACGCGATCCAGCATGGTTTCGAGGGCGCCAGATTTCTCACCAGAATCTACCAGGTT
This sequence comes from Hahella sp., assembly GCA_050299855.1. Lineage (GTDB taxonomy): Bacteria > Pseudomonadota > Gammaproteobacteria > Pseudomonadales > Oleiphilaceae > Hahella. Next base: position 112,638 of record JBNKWQ010000030.1, on the reverse strand, counting down.
GCAAAATAAATCATCAAATTGCCGTGGGTGTTTTGCCAGCGCGCCGGCAAAACTGTTGCCGGCGGCTACATCGTTTTTGATTTCCAACACCAACGTTTTTAAAGATGGATGTTCAAGCCCATCAGCCACAATATCAAACGATTGTACCAGTGGCACACCGGCTTTCATCATGGTAGCCATTTGACGGGTAAATATAGCCACATCAAATGGAGTAATTTTCTTAGCCCGCGATGAAAAGAGACTTTCAGTCTTCTTTTTTACCTTTAATGGATTTATGCCTTGTTTACGGAGCTGTGCTTTTATTAAAGCCGCATTGGCTCCAGAAGCCTCTCCTTTTGTCTTTTGCCCTTTTCGGTCTGTACCTTCCCAGGTAAAGGTTGATGATTTTGGTGCTGCCTGAGCCATTGATTAATCCTTCGTTACGCGATTCGCTTCTTCAAGACTGGTCAAACCGTCCATGACCTTCTTAAGTGCAGACTGCCTAAGATTATTGAAGCCCTCAGCTTGTGCCTGACGGGCAATTTCCAAGGAGCTGGATTCTTTCATTATGAGCTCCTGGATCGTAGGCGTATTTCTGACCACTTCGTAGATACCCACACGTCCTTTGTAGCCACCCTTGCATTTAGCACAGCCTTTGGGGCTGTACAATTTAAATCCTGTTTTTATTTGTTCCTCTGTGAACCCTTCCTCTTTCAATACCTGCTCGGGTACTGTCAGCTCTTCTTTACATTCCGGGCATAGGCGTCGGGCCAAACGTTGGGCGATAATCAAGCTCACTGAAGTAGCTATGTTGAAAGCGGGGACGCCCATGTTCATCATCCGAGTTAGTGTCTCTGGGGCGCTGTTAGTGTGCAATGTCGATAGAACCAGGTGACCGGTTTGGGCTGCTTTGATTGCAATCGAGGCAGTATCAAGGTCCCTGATCTCACCTACCATGACCACATCCGGGTCTTGTCGCAGAAAGGCTCGTAGTGCAGATGAAAAATCCAAGCCGACTCTAGGGTTGACGTTAACTTGGTTAATACCCTCAAGGTTGATTTCCACAGGGTCTTCGGCAGTGGAAATATTACGTTCCGTTGTATTAAGAATATTCAGGCCGGTGTATAGCGATACTGTTTTACCACTCCCTGTTGGGCCGGTAACTAGTATCATGCCCTGAGGTTGAGCCAGGGCATCCATATACATTTTCTTCTGGTCTGGTTCGTATCCAAGTGCATCGATACCCAATTTAGCGCTGCTCGGATCGAGTATCCGCAAGACAATCTTTTCTCCCCAAAGGGTAGGGAGGGTATTGACACGAAAATCTATCGCTTTGGTTTTAGACAGTTTCAATTTGATACGGCCATCTTGAGGCAGGCGCCGCTCAGATATATCCAGTTGCGACATGACTTTTAATCTGGCCGAGAGTTTTGCCGCCAGCTTAATCGACGGTTTGGAAATCTCGTTTAAGATGCCGTCCGTCCGAAATCTGACCCGGTAAGTCTTTTCATAGGGTTCAAAGTGGATATCTGATGCCCCCCCTTTAATAGCGTCAAGGAGCATCTTGTTGATGTATTTAACGATAGGGGCGTCGTCCTGCTCTGAACCTCCGACTTCGTCGTCGCGATCGCCATCCGTGCCGGCTTCAATGTCGATATCATCAAGATCAGAATCATCGAGGTCACCCAGGGGTTGCTCTTGGGAGTCCAGATAGCTATCGATAGATTCGGTGAGCTTGTCATCCTCCACTAAAACCGCATCTGTACTAAGCCCCGTGTGAAACTTGATTTCATCAAGCGCTTGGAGGTTGGTAGGGTCAGCAACTGCCAGAAATAACCGGTTTCCACGTTTGAAAAGTGGAAGTGCGTGGTGCTTCCTTATTAATTTTTCGTCAACAATTTTGTCTGGGAGCTGTTCTCGAGTGACGCCGCTCAAGTCAAACAGTGGTACTCCAAACTCTGCAGAGGCGGCATAAGCGAGCTGAGCAGCATTTGCCAGGCCCTGTTGTACCAGATAAGAAACAAATGGAAGCTTATCCCGCTTTGCGGCAATTTGAGCATCGCGTGCAACTGCTTCGTCAATAATATTGTCTTGCACGAAGCGTCGTGCCAATCCGGTCAATGGTATGGTGGTTTGTGTATTCATTTGAACCTGAGTGTCAATAAGGTCTAAAAAACATTAGCTTAAGTGTAGGCTGAAATCGAAATCTTGGAAAGAAAGTAGACTTAGATATTAGGTGGCTAATATTAATGGATGTGGAAATAAAATGATTGGTGTGACAAAAAACGTCACTTTTGTACCTTGAGTGGCTAAATAGACAAAAAGAGTAGCTGGTGAAGGTTACAATGTTTTGTGGATGAAACTTTATAAATATTTGATATTAAACAGTTAATATTAAGTTATAAGACGTTGGCATAGTGCCTGCATTTTGATTTGGTAAGGTGCTGCAGTATTGCTGGGCCGAATTAACCGCTGAATTTGGAGATTTAAACATGAGAACAAACCAAAAAGGTTTTACCCTTATTGAATTAATGATCGTTGTTGCCATTATCGGTATTCTGGCAGCAGTAGCGATTCCTGCATATCAGGATTACACCATTCGTGCAAAAATTACTGAAGTTGTTAATATGGCTGGCGCTGGCAAAGTTACTTTCTTTGAAGAATATTCTTCAGAAGGTGAATTACCCGCCGTAGCTGACGTTGCAGCTGGTGATGGTTCTCCAATCGGCGATTGGTTGGCAGCTATGCAAGCGTCTCAGTACACTGATCCAGCCGCTCCAACCTATGCTCTGGCAAGTGTTGCACCTTTAGCTAACAACCAAGCCCAGATTACAATTGTCTTAGATGGCGTGGGTGGTACAACTGATGTTGCTGCGACTAGCTCTATTGTTTTCTACTACACAGCTACTGCAAATGGTATGACGCTGGCTTGTGACAATACTACAACTGGTACAACGGTTGAAGAGAAATATCTGCCTTCAGCATGTCGCGGATAATGTAACATAGTAATAGGTTAAATGGGGGCTTCGGCCCCCGTTTTCGTTGTATGGATTTGATTCGAATCATAAATGTTAATAATGCGGAGGCGGTGCCTCCTCATTCGGTTGCTTAATATCCGACTGCATTCCCTTCACCTGCCCATTCAGCCTTTCCAGTTTCTCTGTCAACTCTGCTATCTGTTTTTGCTGCTGGTAAATAGTATCGCTCAGGGAATGAACAAGATCATCGAGAAAAGCTGTTTTCATTTCCAGGTCGGTGACGCGTTTGTCCATTGCATGGGCCTATACGGGGTTGAAGCGGGAAGAAAGTTGCAAATGTCTCTGTTATGATAGCCGACTCTGCCAGCCCGGTAACCTGGGAAAGCAGAATTTGTACACACTAACAATTTGAAACTGCTGAATATTCGTCAGAATACGCTAAACTGTTCTTTGGCGAACATTGAGATCCTGTCTTTTTGATGATTCCACCAAGCTGTTGCCCCATGAGCGCTGGTCATCCAGCCCGGTGCTCGGTAATAGGTGTGATTTTGGACGGGTGAAGGTTCAGCGAGTGAGTAGCCATGAACGCAGCAGAAACAGTGTTAAGTTGGTTTCAGCTTCATTGTTAACCTGCCAGTTTCGATAACGATAAACTTATTTCTACCAGGCAGTTATGTCGGTAGTGAATGCCAAGAGTTGTGTCAGTTAGAGGGGGCCGGTAGGTCGGTATCTGCGGCGGTCTGGTTGTGTGATTAGATGTTGTCATTCAAATCAGCGTAGAGTTTTAGGTACATGAATCAAAATCAAATGGTTAAGTCGTTAGTTATTGCAGTAGTTGTCGGTTTGGTAGCACCTTTTATCCTGGTTGGTCTGTTGTCAGCGCTAGGATTGGGTCCACAGTTTGATGTGGAGGGAGAAAATCGTAGTGGTTTGGCGGTGCTTTCAAGCGGCAGTGGGATTGGAGTTTATATCGTTTCAGCCATTTTATTTGCTTTAGCCGCTTTTGTTCCTGCTTTAACATCTTCAGCATCTTCCGATGATGAAGACTATGACGATGAAGATGCCGGTAACGGCAACGATGATCGTGAAACTGGAGAAGTTAAATGGTTTAACCCGAATAAGGGGTTTGGTTTTATCACCCGCAATAACGGCGATGAAATCTTCGTACATTTTCGTTCAATTCGCGGTCGTGGCCACCGTTCCCTAAGGCAGGGGCAGAGTGTTAAGTTCAGAACGGTTGAAGGAGATAAGGGGCTGCAGGCAGAGGATGTGTCACCTCTGAGACCTTAGTTAGTATTAAGCTGTTGTTCAAAAAGGGCCTTCGGGCCCTTTTTTCTTAGGCGTTCATACCGTGTCATTTTGGCTGAGGCTGGTAATGGTGTAGATGATTGAGCAATTGATTAATTCCGCCAGTTTATTTTAATTTCTCCCTCGGCATTAATTTTCCACCACATGTCAGGGGCGTCTTCCGCTTCCTCCTCCACCCAGCCGCTGGCTGAGCAGCGCACTTCGTTGCCAAAATACCTGAAGGCCGCTCTCGCGCAATCAATATCCGAGACCCAGGGTGTTTCAGCGCTATCGAAGATAATGCTGGTGAATTTTTTGCCTGCAGCGCCTGGGGTGATAGTGACTGGAATTAGATGCTGTTCCAATTTCCCCTGCAGCCTGATAACCGCACCTTGCCGTTTGGGAGGCTCGATCATTGTCATAGTGTTGCCTATCCAGCTTAATATATCTTCGACAGACGTATTCATGACATAAATCTCAATATCCGGGAAACGTTCCGGGTGAGTCATATAACTACCTTAATCAAAAGCTAGAAGTTAATGTTTTAGCGCAATTAGTTGGAGTTGCGCCTGATTGTTTGGTGTGTCGTAAGCCGGCCCTCTGGTGGCTGTGTTAGACGCAGCAAGAGCAGCGCGGTATAACCCACGATGGCCATACCAATTCCCAAGAGAGAGACCCCCATTGCGATCAGGGCAATAACCTCTTCTTTCAGGCCTACGTGCCCATGATTTAACAGCAAGAGGGTACCGATTCCACACATGCCGCTGATACCCCCGGAAACAAAGCACTGGAATGCCTGGCTTTGTTCAATGCCTCGTTTACGCAGTGCATCGGTAAAATTGTTGAAGCGACTTTTATTTCTCATCGGCTGACCGAGCCCAACCTGTTACAGCAACAGATTTTCCAAAATGGTTTCGTAGATTATTGAAAGTTGGTCAATCTCACATACCAGTACTTGTTCATTAACACGATGGATCGTGGCATTGATAGGACCAAGTTCTACCACTTGAGCACCAGTGGGGGCAATAAAACGACCATCGGAAGTACCGCCACTGGTAGAAAGCTTAGTATCGATTCCGCAGACTTGCCTAATCGCCTTCTGCGCAGATTCAACTAGTGGGCCGGCGCTGGTCAGAAAGGGCTCGCCATGAAGTCGCCATTGGATCTCATAATTGAGGTCGTGAGTTTCTAGTATCTCTTCGGCCCGACTTTTGATGCTGTCTGCATTGAGTTCTGTGGAAAAGCGCAGATTAAATACCACATCAAGTTCGCCTGGAATCACGTTAGTGGCACCGGTGCCACCATTTATGTTGGAGATCTGCAGACTGGTTGCGGGGAAAAAATCATTGCCCTCATCCCATAGCTCGGAAGCCAGGGCATGCAAGGCTGGAGCGGCTTTATGGATGGGGTTTTCAGCCAGGTGGGGGTAGGCCACATGACCCTGAATGCCCTTGACTTTCAAGGTGGCACCTAGGGACCCGCGGCGCCCATTTTTAATGACATCGCCCACACAATGAGTGCTGGATGGTTCCCCGACAATGCACCAGTCCATTTTTTCATTAATGGATTCCAAATATTCCACCACCTTGACGGTGCCGTTAACCGCATGGCCTTCTTCATCGCTGGTAATCAGCCAGCCTATTGAGCCCTTGTGGTTTGGGTGTTTGCCGACAAAGCGCTCACAAGCAGTCATAAAGGCCGCCAGGCTGCCTTTCATGTCCGCAGCGCCACGACCATGGAGTACGCCATCCTTTACCAATCCCTCAAAAGGCGGATGCTCCCAGTGAGACTCAGGGCCGGTAGGAACCACATCAGTATGGCCGGCAAATACCAGAAGAGGGGCCTCTGTGCCGCGCCGGGCCCAAAAGTTTTCCACTTCACCAAACGGCAGGTCGGTTACGCTGAAATTCAGTTTGTTCAGGCGTTTAGTCAATAGTGCCTGGCAGCCCGCATCGTGAGGGGTAACCGAGGGACGCTTGATTAACTCAACCGCTAGTTCGAGAGTCGGGGATAGTGCATCTGACATTTGGTGAATTTCTTCCTGTCGTTAAACACGAAGCCTGCGTTTCAGGCAGGCTTCGGAATACTTAATCGTATGTATATTTGGCTAAGTGTCTAAGCCAGTTCGGGCCTAGTTGTTAGCGTGTAGTGCTTCATTCAGTTGAATGGCTGTTTTGTTGGTGACGACTTCGACCTGGCCACTGAGCGAATTACGACGGAACAGCAGTTCATCCTGGCCTGCAAGATCTCGTGCTTTAACAGTGTCAACTACCTGGCCGCTATCATCAATCACTGCGACTTTGGTGCCGGCAGTTATGTACAAGCCTGCTTCTATCCGGCAGCGATCACCCAAAGGAATACCGATGCCTGCATTGGCGCCGATCAATGAGTTCTTGCCAACGCCAATGATGATATTGCCGCCACCAGATAACGTTCCCATGGTGGAACATCCGCCGCCGAGATCAGAGCCTTCGCCAATCATCACGCCCGCGGAGATCCTGCCTTCAATCATTGAAGTCCCTTCAGTGCCGGCATTAAAGTTCACAAAGCCTTCGTGCATGATGGTGGTGCCTTCACCAATATAAGCACCCAGGCGTACTCGTGCTGTGTCTGCAATACGTACCCCTTTGGGCACAACATAGTCAGTCATCTTGGGGAACTTGTCGACTGAGTTTACCTGTAAATTTTGCCCCTTGGTCCGCGCGGCAAGCTGTCTTGCCGGCAGTTCTTCCAGATCAATAGCACCTTCACTGGTCCAGGCTACATTGGGTAGTAGGGCGAATATGCCTTCCAGGTTGATGCCGTGAGGTTTAACAAGGCGGTGGGAAATCAGTTGCAACTTGAGGTAAACCTCAGGTGTGCTGCCTGCCTTACCGTCTTCGGCAATGATAGTGAGCACAACTGGGCGTGCAGAGTCGGTCAAATTACGGGCAATAGCTGCCTGGTCGTTAAATCCTGCTGCCGCTAATTGCTCTGCCAGGCTGGAAAGTTGATCCTTGCTGGGAGAGAAGGTTCGATTGCCCTGGCCGTCTGAAGCTGAATCTATAATAGCAGCCAGATCGTTTGCAGGGACTAGGACTGGTTGTGCATAAAAAACCTCCAGCCATTCACCTTTGCAGTTTTGTGTACCTACACCAATGCCAAATGCCAACATATTCTTTACCTTTTAACCATTATTTTGAAACTTGAGTGCTTGTCTGGGCATCTCATGTTTATCTGCGAATTCAATCTGTGAGGTCGCCCGAGTATGTCAAATTGAGTGTTTATTTCAACGCTGCCATTTGTTCTGCGTTGAATCCTACGATTAGGGTGTCGCCAGCGGCGATGACCGGTCTCTTAATGACTGAAGCATTTTGCGCCAGGAGCTCAACCGCACCCTGGGTTGATTCCGCCTTTTCCTTTTCAGAATCCGTCAGTTTGCGCCAGGTGGTGCCGCGTTTGTTAATGATGGCTTCCGGACCGGCTTGTTCAAGCCATTGTGCAATTAAGTCCTGCGGAACCCCTTGCTTCTTGTAATCGTGAAACTCGTAGGTTAGACCTTCATTGCTCAGCCACTGGCGAGCTTTCTTGACGGAGTCGCAGTTGGGGATGCCATACATTTTGATCATCTGGTGACTGATTCCTTAATGTGTACTTTAAAGAGTTGAAACAAAGGCTTTGATACGGTGTGCCGCTTCGACGCACTCTTCGACAGAGGCTACCAACGCCATACGGACATGGTCAGTTCCCGGATTCAGGCCATTCACCGTTCTACCCAAATAACTCCCAGGCAACACCGTTATATGCTGTTCAGCGAAAAGGCGCTGAGCAAATATCTGGTCATCAATGGGAGTCTTGGGCCAGAGATAGAAGGCGGCTTCTGGCGCTTCTATCGGCCAGGAAGAACCTAGAATCTCCAGTACTCTGGAAAATTTTTCCCGATAAAGATCCCGGTTCACGCGTACGTGAGTTTCGTCCTGCCAAAGCGCTAGGGAGGCCAACTGGGCCGGGACGGGCATCGCACAGCCGTGGTATGTGCGGTAGCGTAAGAATGCGGCCAGCAGGTCCGCATCACCGGCCACAAATCCGGATCTCAGTCCTGGCATATTGGAGCGCTTGGAGAGACTGTGGAACACCACGCAACGCTGGAAGTCGTGACGCCCAAGTCTGGCGCAGGCTTCCAGGAGTCCTACTGGAGGCTGGGTTTCGTCAAAGTAGATTTCTGAATAGCATTCGTCAGAAGCGATAATGAAGTTGTGCTCGTCGGCCAGACTGATAAGTTTTTTTAGCATGTCCAACGGGATGACTTTGCCTGTAGGGTTGCCAGGCGTGCATAAAAATAACAACTGACAATCTCGCCATATCTCATCAGAAATCTGGTCAAAGTCCGGCATGCCACCTAAATGGTCTTCGCAGGGAATAAAGTGGGGCTTTGCTCCCGCCAGATAAGCGGCACCTTCATATATTTGGTAGAAGGGATTAGGACTGATCACCAAGGGGTTATTCTTCTGGCGATTGATCATTGCCTGGGTGAAAGCAAAAAGCGCTTCCCTCGTGCCGCTTACCGGCAGTACCTGGCGGTCCGCATCTACACCCGCCAAGCCAAATCTGGAAGTTAGCCAACGGGCAATTTCGTTCCGAAGCTCTGGCAAGCCCTTGGTTGTGGGGTACTGGGACAATAGGTGACGTTTATTGTTCATGACCTCCAAAGCGAAGGCTGGAGGCTGGTGCTTGGGTTCGCCAATCGAAAACGCAATATGTGTCAAATCTGGCGGTGAAACCTCTGCTTTCAGCTTTGCCAGCTTTTCAAACGGGTATGGCTGAAGCAGATTCAAATCTTGGTTCATTGAATTGGAGGCCTATAATCCTAGAGGTCGTGACTGTTTGTTTTGTCCAACTGTGCGCAGATATCGTCTCGTAATGCGGCGCAAAGATTGGGATCGCTAAGAGGTTCACCGGTTTCATCAGTGATCATGAAAACGTCTTCCACCCTTTCGCCCAAAGTGGCAATGCGCGCTTTTACCAATTCAATGCGGTGATCCAACAGGATACTGCCGATGCGGGCCAGCAGGCCGGGGCGGTCCGGGGTAATGACCTCCATGATAGTGCGCTGATTGGTGGTATCGTTACTGAAAGTCACTTCAGTGGGGAATGCAAAGTGCTTGAGCTGGCGTGGTGTTCGGCGTTTGACAATAGTGGGGTCATCATACTCTCGCAGTTCCTGAACCAATTGATTCACAATGATATCTTTATTAATCCAGTCGCCTGATTCTGAAGGGGTTACTACAATATTGTACAAACTGAAAGTGTCCGATGAGCTGCTGGTTCGGGCTTCATGAATATTCAGGTGTAAAGATTCAAGTGCGGCAGTGATGGCCGCAAACTGCCCAAGTCGTGAAGGTTGGTAAATCATGATCTGCATGAAACCTTCGGCTTCACCGCCTTTTGCTTCGCGAATCCGGATCAGCGGGCTGCCCGGATTTTGGTGATTCAGTATGGCCGCTGTCTGCCAGGCTATTTCGCTGGTGGAGTCCTGCAGGAAGTAGTCTTCATCAAGGGTGTCCCAAAGCAGGTTGATCTTGCTGTCATCGTAACCCTGGCGATTTAGGATTTCCCGAGCCTCCGATTGCGTCTCATCCACCCATTTGGCGCGATCAGGAGGGGCTTCCAGGCCCAGCCGTATGGCACGCTTGGTTTCGGTGTAGAGTTGCCTCAGCAGGGCTGCCCGCCAGGTGTTCCACAATTTTGGATTGGTGGCACTGATGTCACAGACTGTAAGAGTATAGAGATAATCCAGGTGGACTTGGGTGTCGATTTTATTGGCGAAGTCATGTATTACTTCGGGGTCCGAGGGATCCTTGCGTTGGGCTGTCATGGACATTAGCAAATGGTTTTTGACCAACCAGGCCACCAGGCTGGTGTCCCGCTGACTCAAGTGGTGACGCTTGCAAAAGTCCTCAACATCCACTGCGCCCAGTTCAGAATGATCACCACCCCGTCCTTTGGCAATATCGTGATAAAGACCCGCAATATAGAGAAGCTCCATTTTGGGCAGTCTGTGAATCAGTCGTGCGCCTAGAGGGAAATCCCTGATGCTTTCGGCGCTGCTTAGTCTGACCATATTTTGCACAACTTTTATGGTGTGCGCGTCCACGGTATAGATATGAAACAGGTCGTGTTGCATCTTCCCGGTAATGCGGCCGAATTCAGGTAGATAGTTGCCAAGGATGCCATACCGTTTCATCGAGGAAAGTGTACGGTGTAGCGCATGTGGTGTTTTCAGGATTTCCATGAACAACGAGGTGTTAGCCAGGTCTGTTCTGAAATTGCTGTCAATCAAATGTCGGTGCGCGCGTATGGATCGAATAGTGCTGGCCCGGATACCTTTGATGCTGGGGTTTTGGGCCATTAGCAGGAAAATTTCAATCAGCGCAAAGGGCTGATAAGCGAATACTTGGTTATTGATTGCCTCGATATAGTCGTTGCGAATCTGGAAGCGGCGGTTAAGGGGAAGAATTGTCTCTTCATCTTCCGGGTGTAGGATGGCTTCGTCATAGTATTGCAGTACCACATCATTCAATTCGCCCAAAGCCAGCGCGTAGCGATAATACTTCTGCATCATCTGCTCAACACCCAGGCCTTCATCATTGTCGCTGTAGCCGAGCATGGTGGCCAGGGTGCGCTGGTGGTCGAACAGTAGACGGTTTTCACTGCGGCCTGCAATCATTTGCAGGCCGTACCTGAGCTGCCACAGGAAGGTTTCACCTTCACGCAGTGTGGCAAACTCGTCATCCGTGAGGAAGTCGTAAGTAGCTTCGTCCTCCGTGCGCTCAAAGCCAAAGTGGCGCTTGGTGATCCAGCCTATGGTCTGGATATCGCGCAGGCATCCTGGTGATGTTTTAACATTGGGTTCCAGGTTGTAGTCGGTATCGCCATATTTTTGATGCCTGGCCAGCTGTTCTTCTCTTTTGGCGGAAAAGAATTTTTTATCTGTCCAGGACTCGTCGGAGTATGCGCGTTCACTCAGCAGGCTGCGGAGTTTCTCATTGCCGGCAATTGTTCTGGTTTCCAACAGATTCGTGGCGATGGTGATATCCAGCCGAGCCTGCTCTATGGATTCGGATATGGTGCGTACGCTATGACCAATATCCAGGTTTAAATCCCAAAGGGACGTGACGAAACGCTCCAGAGTAGGGCCAACCTTGCCCAGATCAACGTCATCTTCCATCAATATCAGGAGATCGATATCCGAATGAGGCAGAAGCTCGCCCCGTCCATAGCCTCCTACCGCGAGAAGGGCTGTGCCGGGAATTTGCTGCAGTGCGCTTTCGGACCAGAGGGCGTTCAGAATTTGGTCCATATAATAGGCCTTGGCCAGAACCAGTTCCCGGATAGAGTAGCCTGATTTGTACAGGCTATTGAGTTCATTGCTTAAACTTTGCAGGGTCGACTTCAGAAAGGGGATAGCCCCTTTTCTGGCTGCAACCAATTCGGAATATTTGGTTGAGTCAAACTGAAGACGTTGACGTAAAGACTGGTCTACAGCTAGAAATACTGACGCGGTGCGATTTGATTCCATCACTGCTGTTGACACTATGCTGATTCTTCTTTGCGTAGCGTCAGGATTTCATGGCCAGTCGCAGTGACCAGAATGGTGTGTTCCCATTGGGCCGACAATTTGTGGTCTTTGGTGACAACCGTCCAGCCATCCGGAAGTAGTTTAGAGTGGCGTTTACCCTGATTAATCATCGGCTCAATGGTAAATGTCATTCCTTCCTTGAGCGTCATGCCGGTGCCGGGGGTTCCATAATGCATTACTTGCGGTTCCTCATGGAACACGGCGCCGATACCGTGCCCGCAATATTCCCTGACAACTGAGTAGTGTTGAGACTCTGCGTAATTCTGGATAACGTGGCCTATGTCTCCCAAGCGCGTGCCGGGCTTCACCAGTTCAATCCCTTTATACATACATTCCTGGGTCACTTTCACCAGGCGCTCTGCCGCAATTGAGGGTTTGCCGATAAAAAACATCTTGCTGGTGTCGCCGTGATAGCCGTCTTTAATGACAGTGACATCAATATTAATGGTGTCGCCGGCTTTAAGTACTTTCTTGTCACTCGGAATGCCGTGGCAAATAACGTGATTGACAGATGTGCAAATGGACTTGGGGAAGCCCTTGTAGTTCAGTGGGGCAGGGATGGCCTTTTGAACGTCGACTATATATTGGTGGCAGATCCGATCCAGCTCGCCAGTGCTGATGCCTGGCTGAACATGTTCTTCAATCATTTCCAATACTTCAGCTGCCAGACGACCAGCAACTCGCATTTTTTCAATTTCTTCAGGCGTCTTTATCGTAACTTTCATGCTTATAAGCCGGACTCTGCGATAAATCTCGGGCAGCCGTTCGGCATTCCGACAGATTCAGTGGGTTATTTTCGGAGGCGTATTGTACCTATATCATATCCTGATGAAAAATACGGAAGAAAATTAGTCGCGTATCACCCTGTACATGGCCGATTTGGAGTGTTGTTGGCATGTCTGGAAAGCTATTTTTCCTTTAACTTGGGGCGTATTTATGGTATAAAGCGCGCCGGAAAATTCGTCTGAGTGCCGGTTCTGATCGGTGGTCGAAAGGGATTTTCTTCATAAAAACACACACGCATCGACACGTGCTTCGGGTGCCTAAACGGTTGGAGTATGGGATGTGTGGAGGTTTAACCCAAACTTAAAGAGATTAAGATTATGGCAGAAGTAAGTATGCGCGACCTGCTCAAGGCAGGCGTTCACTTCGGGCACCAGACTCGTTTCTGGAACCCTAAAATGCGCAAGTTCATTTTTGGCGCACGTAATAAAATTCATATCATCAACCTGGAGCACACTGTTCCGGCTTTGAATGATGCATTGAGAGTAGTTGCAGGTCTTGCTGAAAAGAAAAACAAGATCCTGTTTGTAGGCACCAAGCGTGCTGCCAGCAAAATCGTGAAGGAAGAAGCCGCCCGTGCAGGCATGCCTTACGTTAACCACCGCTGGTTGGGTGGCATGCTGACGAACTACAAAACTATCCGTCAGTCAATTAAGCGTCTGCGTGAACTGGAAACCCAGAATCAGGACGGTACTTTTGACAAGCTGACTAAAAAAGAAGTCCTGATGTTGCACCGCGAGATGGAAAAGCTTGAGCGCAGCATTGGCGGTATCAAGGATATGGGTGGTCTGCCTGACGCGTTGTTCGTCATTGACGTCGATCATGAGCGTATCGCAGTTAAAGAAGCGAACAAGCTGGGTATCCCTGTTATCGGTATCGTGGATACCAACAGCGATCCTGATGGCGTTGATTACATCATTCCAGGTAATGATGATGCTATTCGTGCAATCCAGGTTTATACCAGGGCTGTTGCTGATACCTGTCTGGAAGGTCTTTCTATTGCTGCTGGCAGTGCCGACGAATTCGTTGAAATCAACGATGCTGTAGAGGCGACTGAAGAAGCTGCTGAAAAGTCTGAGTAATTTTTGACGCATAGAATTGAAAAAGGGGACTAGTCCCCTTTTTTTTCAAGATTAAGTTCCTGATAAGCGAGGATATTCAAAATGGCGGCTATCTCAGCATCCATGGTAAAAGAACTCCGTGAGCGTACCGGCCTGGGTATGATGGAGTGCAAAAAAGCACTGGTTGAAGCGGATGGTAACATCGAAACCGCAATCGAAAATCTGCGTAAAAGCAGTGGCATGAAGGCGGCGAAAAAGGCTGGGCGTGTATCTGCTGACGGCGTTGTGGCTGTGAAAGTCAGCGATGACAACAAGGTGGCACTGGTCGCTGAAGTCAACAGTGAAACTGACTTTGTAGCTCGTGATGACAGCTTCCTGGGCTTCGTTAACGAAGTTGTGGATACGGCATTCGCTAGCAAGCAAACTGATGTTGCGGCTTTGATGGATGGAGATTTAGAAGCCAAGCGCTCAGGTCTGGTGCAGAAAATCGGTGAGAACATCAATGTACGTCGTCTGCAGTTTGTGGAGGCCGATACAGTAAGTGCTTACCTTCACGGCAACCGTCGTATCGCAGTTCTGATCGGCCTGAATGGTGGTACTGCTGAGCTGGCTAAAGATGTCGCCATGCATGTTGCAGCGGTAAACCCAATGTATATTTCCCGTGATGACGTTAGTGAAGATGTTATTGCTAAAGAGCGTGAAATATACTCAGCCCAGGCAGAGCAAAGCGGCAAACCTGCTGAAATCGTGGCAAAAATGGTTGATGGTCGTATCGGCAAATTCCTGGCTGAAATTAGTCTGCTGGAACAAGCTTTTGTTAAAGATCCAGACACCAAAGTTGGTGATCTGCTGAAAAACGCTGGAGCTGAAATTGTCTCCATGGTGCGCTATGAAGTAGGCGATGGTATCGAGAAAGAAGAAGTTGATTTTGCAGCTGAGGTTGCAGCGCAGCTGAAAGGCTAATTACTTTCAGTTGATAAAATTTTGTGGCGAGAGTGGACTTGTCTGCTCTCGCCACTTTAGTATTCGGGGTTAGCTAATTTCCTGTCTGGCGGAAATCTATCAGATGGCTTGTCTTTTCACAGGTGAGTAGCCCTTCATATTTGCATTAACCCTTATTATTGCAGCAGTAGCATTCGCAAGGCGTTTCAATAGCAACGGTTTCCGAAAGTTTTATAGTTACTAACAATACTTAGCCAGATGTCATTATTGTCTGGTGTACAAAAGATTCGAATAAATTGGGATATGCCGGTGTCTGGCCCTGAAGGGGCGGCGCTCGGGACTCTGAATTCACTGAAAGTCAGGTTAAACACTTATGCCATCTCCTGTTCAAAACCAGCCTAAATATAAACGCGTAATGTTGAAGTTGTCCGGTGAAGCCCTTATGGGTGAGGAAAACTTCGGAATTGACCCAAAAGTATTGAATCGAATGGCCCTGGAAATTGGTCAGCTCATTGGGATTGGCGTCCAGGTCGGTCTGGTAATCGGAGGCGGGAATCTGTTTCGTGGAGCCGCACTGCAAAGTGCGGGTATGGATCGAGTGACAGGTGACCATATGGGGATGCTGGCTACGGTAATGAATGCTCTGGCTATGCGAGATGCATTGGAGCGCTCCAATATTTCAACTCGCGTAATGTCTGCCATCCCGATGAGTGGCGTGGTGGAACATTATGATCGCCGCCGAGCCATACGCGACCTTAAAGAAGGTGATGTGGTAATATTTTGCGCCGGAACGGGAAATCCATTCTTCACTACCGATTCGGCAGCCTGTTTGCGAGGTATTGAGATTGATGCTGATCTGGTACTAAAGGCTACCAAGGTGGACGGCGTTTACTCGGATGATCCGATGAAAGTTTCGGACGCGGTGAAGTATGACCACCTGACGTATGATGAGGTTTTAGAAAGGAAACTGGGTGTTATGGATTTGACAGCCATTTGTCTGTGCCGAGACCATAATATGCCGGTCCGGGTTTTCAATATGAGTAAAGCGGGCGCCCTAACCAATATTGTGGTGGGTATGAACGAAGGCACGCTGATCGAAAGAGGGTAATCAGGTGATTAACGATATTAAAAAAGACGCTGAACAAAAAATGAAAAAATCGTTGGAGGCTCTTGGAACAGCCTTCGCCAGAATTCGCACCGGCCGTGCCAATCCCTCTATTCTGGATTCTGTAATGGTGCCTTACTACGGCAATGACACTCCTTTGACGCAGGTGGCTAACGTGGTGGTTGAAGACGCTCGTACGCTGTCGGTGACTCCTTGGGAAAAGAGTATGGTGCCGCAGATTGAAAAAGCCATATTGAAGTCAGACCTGGGACTGAATCCCTCAACAGCTGGTACAGTGATTCGTATTCCCATGCCTATGCTGACTGAAGAGACTCGCCGGGAACTTGTCAAACATGCCAAGAACGAAGCCGAAAATGCCCGGGTTTCGGTTCGTAACGCGCGCCGCGATGCAAACGGCGACATCAAAGAATTACTCAAAGAAAAAGAAATTTCCGAAGACGAAGAGAAGCGTGCACTTGATGACGTGCAAAAGCTTACGGACAAGTACGTGGCAGAAGTCGAGAAAGTTTTGACTGATAAAGAAAAAGACCTGATGGCAGTATAGATATTCTGCCTCTAATTGATTGTATTTCTGGTTGGATTGAGAAGATTTATGGCTGCTCATCCATCCTTATCCTGTAATCGATGGTCAGGGCCTCCATATTGGCGGCAGACCAGACAGATAGTCGAAGACGTTGTTTGAATGTTAGCGTCTCTGGAGTAATAGATGGTTTCCGCTGAAATACCTCTGATCGCGGATTCAAAACCGAAGCATGTTGCCATAATCATGGATGGCAATAATCGCTGGGCTAAGCAGCGGCGCCTGCCAGGTGTGGCTGGGCACAAAGCCGGTGTGGAAGCGGTGCGTGCCGTGGTGGAAATCTGTGCCCGCAATGGCGTAGAGGTTTTAACTCTGTTTGCGTTTAGTAGTGAAAACTGGAGGCGCCCAGAAGATGAAGTCGGCGCGCTGATGAAGCTGTTTCTGTTGGCGCTGCAGCGTGAAGTAAAGAAGCTCCACAAGAACAATATCCGGCTGCGAATTATTGGGGATCGCTCGAAATTTAGTTCGACATTACAGTCTCACATGGCAGATGCAGAAGGGTTAACAGTGGCGAATACTGGTATGACGCTCGCAATTGCAGCCAACTATGGTGGTCATTGGGATATAACCCAAGCCACCCGCAAGGTCGCCGAGCTGGTTGCCGCAGGACTGCTCAAACCGCAGGATATTACGGATGAACACATTCAACAGTTTGTGGAGCTGGGTGATTATCCTGCCCCTGATTTGTGTGTCCGTACAGCGGGTGAGCAGCGGATTAGTAATTTTTTGCTGTGGCAATTTGCCTATACCGAGTTTTATTTTGCGGATGTTTTTTGGCCTGACTTTCGCCAGGATGAAATGCAAAAGGCACTTGATGCTTATGCTGCAAGAAAACGCCGGTTCGGACAAACTGACGATCAGGTAGACAACATGAAAGGATGCACAGAAGTCGATTCCAACCCTTCCAACAGTCCACTGGCTAAGTCCTCGTCGTGCTAAAACAAAGAATAGTCACCGCTCTTATCATCGCTCCTCTCTTTCTTTTGGGTGTATTCGCTACCGAGCTATTAGGGTTTGCAATATTTCTGGGGGCTATCATTTCTGTTGGTGCTTGGGAGTGGGCCCGTATGGCAGGATTGGAAGCTAATAATAGTCGTGTGGTGTATGCCACCATGATCGCATTATGCCTATATATCTCCTGGTATTTGGCTCCTGTTGTTGTCTTGGGGCTGGCAGCTGTCTGGTGGGTGTTTGCCCTATTTCTGGTGTTGCAGTTTCCTGCTTCCGCCTCTTTCTGGCAACCGGCTTGGGTGCGATATCTAGCCGGCCTGCTGGTTATGGTGCCGGCATGGAAGGCCCTGGTAACGGTGCGGGGCGGCGTACTAAGTGTAAGCCCTGAAACCTCTACAGTCTGGCTGATAATTTATATATTTTTGATCGTATGGGCTGCCGATATCGGAGCATATTTTGCGGGCAAAACTTTTGGTCGGCGTAAGCTGGCGCCGGCTGTCAGTCCAGGAAAATCAGTTGAGGGAGCGTTCGGTGGATTGGTGGCGGTATCAGTGCTGCCGTTTGTTGCAGCACCTTTGCTGACTTTAGCGCCGTCACAGACGCTCGTCCTATGGCTGATGACGATCTCCGCTGCGATCTTTTCAATCGTTGGCGATTTGCTGGAAAGTCTCGGTAAGCGTGTTGTCGGTATTAAGGACAGTAGCCAGATTCTGCCCGGCCATGGCGGTATCATGGATAGGATTGACAGTGTTACGGCAGCAGCACCTGTCTTCGTCCTAATGGCAATTGCCACCGGCTGGTTGCAGGGTTGAATTTAGTGAAGCAAGTTACCGTACTTGGTGCGACTGGCTCTATTGGAGAAAGTACGCTGGATGTGATTGCTCGTCATCCGGATAGATACAGTCTTTATGCCGTTACAGCTCATCGTAACCTTGCACGCCTCTTTACAATCTGCACTGAATTCCAGCCCCAATATGCGGTGTTAGCAGATGCAGGCGTTGCTGACGTAATAGAGTTTCGTCAATTAATCGAATCCAAAGGGTTGTCGACAAAAATAGTGTCTGGTCCGGAAGCGTTGGCGGAAGTATCGGCCAGTTCTAGCGTTGATATCGTAGTCGCGGCTATCGTCGGTGCAGCCGGACTAAGGCCAACTCTGGCGGCAGTCGAGGCAGGAAAAAGAGTATTGCTGGCCAATAAAGAAGCATTGGTGATGACAGGCCATTTGTTTATGGACGCAGTGCGCTCAAGTGGCGCTGAACTATTGCCCATAGACAGCGAACATAATGCCATATACCAGTGCCTTCCGCCCAAGATACAGTGCTTGGCTGAAAGTTCTTCTCTGAAAGAGCATGGTGTTCGTCGTATATTGCTTACTGCTTCCGGTGGGCCGTTCAGGACGACTATTTCCGAGGATCTTGCGCAGGTAACGCCGGATCAGGCATGCAAGCACCCTAACTGGTCTATGGGGCGGAAAATTTCCGTGGATTCCGCCACATTGATGAATAAAGGTTTGGAGTTGATCGAAGCTTGCTGGTTGTTTGACCTGACTCCTGAAGAGGTGGAGGTACATATCCATCCTGAGTCCGTTATTCATTCAATGGTGGAGTACAGTGACGGGTCAATTATTGCCCAGTTGGGTAACCCAGATATGCGTACACCTATTGCCTACGGACTATCCTGGCCTGAACGCATCGATGCTGGCGTCGAGTCACTAAGCTTGTTCAAAGTCGCACAGTTAAACTTTTCAGCACCGGACTATGATAAGTTTCCCTGTCTGGCGCTGGCTGAATCAGCGTTTAAGGTGGGTGGAACTGCACCAGCAGTCTTAAATGCCGCCAATGAAGTCGCTGTTGAAGCATTTCTATCGAATCAGATAGGTTTTTGCGATATTCCCAAAGTTATCGAATATAGCCTGGGTTCAGTTAAAATCAGGGAAGCGGAAACTTTGAATATCGTGTTTGAGGCTGATGAAGCTGCAAGAACAGCAGCTGCCGCCTGGATCAGCCTGAATGGAAAAATCTAAATGAAATTTAACTCAATAATGACTCACGCCGCTGACATAGTATCGCCATGATGATCATTCAAACCGTTTTAGCTCTCGCCGTTACTCTGGGAGTGCTGGTCAGTATTCATGAATTTGGCCACTTTTGGGTGGCCAGGCGTTGCGGTGTCAAGGTACTGCGGTTTTCTATAGGCTTTGGCAAGCCTCTATACACCCGGGTGGATAAGTACGGTACTGAATTTGTAATCGCGGCTCTGCCTTTAGGCGGTTATGTCAAAATGCTGGATGAGCGTGAAGGTGAAGTGGCAGAGCATGAGTTACCCTATACTTTTAATCGGCAACCAGTGGCACAGCGAATTGCCATTGCGGCCGCCGGGCCGGTAGCCAATTTTATTTTCGCCGTTTTTGCCTACTGGAGTATGTTCTTGCTGGGCGTTCAGACGGTGATCCCTGTCGTAGCCAGTGTTGCTCCTGATTCAGTAGCCTCTCAGTCGGGGCTGCAGATCGATGCCGAAATTGTCGCGGTGGATGGGGTTGAAACACCTACTTGGTCAGATGTTAATTTTCAGTTGCTACGGCGTCTGGGTGACAGTGGTGATATCACTTTTCGCACCAAGTCTTTGCAGAGTGGATATGAATCAAAGGCTATTCTGCCAGTAGTTGAATGGCTTGCAGGGGAAGTGGAGCCGGACCCTCTAGGGGCTTTGGGCATTGAGCCCTTCAGACCAAAAATTTTGCCAATCATTGATGAATTAGTGCCTGGTGGTCGCGCACAAGAGGCAGGGCTTAAGACCGGTGACTTGGTTACCCGCGTTGATGAAACAGAAGTAAGTGACTGGAATGCCTTTGTTAAACTGATTCAGGCAATGCCCGAAGAAGCCATGCAGATTTCTGTCAAACGAGATGGAGTTGATGTCGAGTTGCTAATCACACCGGCATCGAAAGAAGAGAATGACAGACAGATTGGCTATATCGGGGCAGGTGTTCGCCCGCCTGAATACCCTCAGGACTTGCTGCGTACAGTCCAGTTCGGACCCATCGAAAGTGTTGGACGATCAATAATCAAAACCTGGGAAATGACTACCATGACCCTGGGTGCCCTGAAAAAAATGTTAGTCGGTTTAATCTCGGTGGAAAACCTGGGTGGACCTATTACGATAGCCAAGGTGGCCGGTGCTTCAGCTAGTTCCGGCTTGGAAAGCTTCCTTGGTTTTCTGGCTTATCTAAGCATAAGTTTGGGAGTATTGAACTTGCTTCCAATACCGGTGCTTGATGGAGGCCATTTGCTTTATTACTTTGTTGAACTGGTGCGGGGCAAGCCTCTGTCCGAGGAAAAACAGCTTTTGGGATTGAAAATAGGCATGGCAATTATTGCATTTGTCATGCTTTTCGCGTTCTATAACGACCTCTCCAGAATGTAGCAGACCTATTCTCCGCAAACTCCTAATTTTTTGACGTGTTGTATACATGAGACTGAGCCTTTTTGTTGTCATATTATTGCTATCTGCCTTGCTGCAGGCCGCTACTTCCCAGTTCCTGGTTGAAGATATCCGTGTTGAGGGCTTGCAGCGGGTCTCCGCTGGGAGTGTATTTGGCGCCTTTCCCGTCAATGTAGGTGAGGAAGTAGATCAGGAACGGCTCGCGGAAGCGATGCGTAGTTTGTTTGATGCTGGATTGTTTACGGATATCCGGATCGGGCGAGAAGGCAGTACGCTGGTAATTACGGTGGTGGAGCGACCTTCCATCAGTGAGATAGAGGTGGAAGGTAATAAGAACCTACCAACAGAAGATCTTCTGGAAGGCTTGAAGACGGCCGGTCTGGCTGAAGGTGAGGTATTTCAGCGTTCTACTCTTGAGCGGATTGAATTGGAAATACTCCGCAGCTATGTCGCACAAGGGCGCTATAACGCCTCGGTGGATGCACAGGTTGAGGAGCAACCCCGCAATCGAGTGAAGTTGAAGATCGATATCAAAGAGGGGCCGATTTCGGCAATATACCACATCAATATTGTGGGTAACGAAGCGTTTTCAGATGAGGAACTCCGCGACCTGATTGAACTTAAGCTGACAGGGTTCTGGTCTGGTCTATTTAGCAGTGACAAATACTCAAAAGAGAAGCTGAACGGTGACTTGGAGCGTATTCGTTCCTATTATTTGGACAACGGTTATATCCGCTTCAGTATCGAATCGACACAGGTTTCTGTGTCTCCTGATAAAGAGCAGGTCTTTATTACCATCAATGTTGTTGAAGGGCCGCAGTACACCATTAAGGATCTGGAGCTGAAAGGTGATCTAAAGGTCGATGAAGAAGAGCTCAGAAAACTCATTATCGCAAAGCCGGGCGACGTATTTTCACGACAGAAACTAACTTTTATCTCAGACGCAATTTCAAAAAGACTGGGTAATGAAGGCTATACATTTGCGAGTGTTAATGCCATTCCCGAACCCCATGATGACAATACTGCGACTGTGACATTTTACGTTGAGCCGGGGAATCGCACTTATGTTAGACGTGTTAATTTCACCGGTAACGTTTCAACAAGTGATGAAGTGCTGCGCCAGGAAATGGTTCAGATGGAAGCTGCGGCGGCATCAACTGACCTGATTGAACTCTCTAAATCCAAGCTGGAGCGCCTTGGTTTTTTCAAAACTGTTACAGTTGAAACCCCGCTGGTTCCAGGAACCAATGATCAGATTGATGTTAATTATTCTGTCGAAGAGCAGCCTACAGGCAGCCTGTCTGCCAGTCTTGGTTTTTCTCAGGGGAGTGGAATAGTTGTCGGTGCCAGTATTTCTGAGAAAAACTTCTGGGGAACCGGGCGTCGCGTTTCTCTTGGAGTGAATAAGAGTGAGTCGGTCAAAAGCGCGAATTTCTCGTATACCAACCCATATTTCACCATTGATGGTGTGAGCCGTGGTTTTAGTCTTTTCTATAAAGAAACTGACTATGATGAGGAGGATGTGACCTCTTACATCTCCGATTCAATGGGAGGTTCAGTCAACTTCGGTTATCCCATTGACCAGAATACACGTCTGAATTTCGGCCTGGGCATTACACATACCCGCATCCAGACT
Organism: Hahella sp.; assembly: GCA_050299855.1. Taxonomy (GTDB): domain Bacteria; phylum Pseudomonadota; class Gammaproteobacteria; order Pseudomonadales; family Oleiphilaceae; genus Hahella. The sequence goes on along the minus strand of JBNKWQ010000030.1, from coordinate 90,256 downwards.
AACGAATTTCCAGCGTTGGAAATAGCTGATTTCCTGGATGAAAATGGCGGTACCTATACTTTCTATGAGTCGTCAATGACCTGGAGCCGGTCCACCCTCAATCGAGGATTATTTCCGACCAAAGGCATGTCCCAGTCGTTAAGCGGTAAGATTGCTTTGCCGGAGATAAGTGACTACACCTACTACAAATTGTCCTATAACAATGACCAGTATTATCCAGTAACGCAGGATCATGAATGGGCTGTCCATTTACGTGGTGAACTGGCCTATGGCGATGGTTATGGCGATTCAGATGCACTGCCGTTTTTCGAACATTACCTGGCTGGTGGCTTTGGTTCAGTTCGTGGCTATGAATCCAATTCGCTAGGTCCTAAAAGTACACCGGACCCTAATGGTACTGATCTGACTGCGGACCCATTTGGTGGCAACGTCAAGGTCGAGTCCAGCTTAGAGCTGATCTTTCCATTTGCACTGATGAAAGACCATTCGCAAATCCGCAGTCTGCTTTTTTTGGATGGAGGTAATGTATTTGATACAGCCAGGGGTTACGATCCCTCGTTTGATGAATTACGCTTTTCTGCTGGTGTGGCTCTCACCTGGATTACACCAGTAGGACCGCTATCATTCAGTCTTGGTAAAGCTCTCAACGCTAAGGAAGATGACGATTCACAATTTTTCCAGTTTCGTCTAGGGCAGACGTTTTAATCGAGAAGATATGGCCTGCTAATGCGTAATTCACAGATATAAGATTGCAGATAAAGAAAACAAAATTTCTATCACGAGTAAATGTCTGACTTTTTGCTCAGAACACAAAGTAAAGGAAACGACAATGAAGATGAAACAATGCACAACCATAGTTCTGGCGGCTCTATTGTCGGCGACAGCATTCATGGCGAATGCAGAACAGAAAATAGCCGTAGTGGACATTCGTACCGCCCTGCTTTCCACTAAATCGGCCAAAGCCTTTGGTAACACTCTCAAAAAAGATTTTCAAGACGAGGAGCAACGTCTGAGAGAAGTGGGGGAGGCTGCACAGAAGCTGCAGGACCGATTAAAGAAAGACGCAGCTATTTTGAGTGATGTTGAGCGTTCCCAGTTGAACAGCGAACTGGAGGGTAAAGCTCAGGAATTCAATTTCCTGAAGAATAAATATCAATCAGCCATTGCCAAACGTGAAGAGCTCTTTCTCCAGGAATCCAAGCCCAAAGTGGATGAAGCGATCAAAAAAATCGCTGAGAAAGAGAATATAGATCTTATTCTGCCGAGTAAGCTCGTCGTGCATGCGAACGCAGATATAGAGATTACTGCTAAGCTTATTGAAGCCCTAAACAGTAATTAATTGAACATCGGTACCTATCAGATTTCAGGAAATTTCCATGTCACGATGGACTTTGGCTGATATTGCTGGCGAAATCGGCGCAGAATTGCGGGGCGATGGCGGTATGGTTATATCCGGCCTCGCTACCCTGCAAACTGCTACGGCATCTCAGCTAAGTTTTTTGGCCAACCCAAATTATGTACGCTATCTGGAGTCCACCTGTGCCGGTGCAGTGATCATACAACCTGGCCTGGCTGACAAGTGTTCGACCAATGTACTGATGATGGATAACCCCTACTTGGGATATGCTTTAACAAGCCAACTTTTTGCCCCGCAGCTGCCCGGCCACTCGGGTATATCTCCGTCAGCCACAGTTGCTGATGATGTGGTTCTTGGTGAGGGTTGTGTGGTGGGTCCCAATGCGGTGATCGAACCTGGTGTCACAATAGGCGCTGCTAGTTTTGTTGGGGCAGGATGTTATATTGGCCATGATTCACATCTTGGCGACTCTGTGCAGTTGCGCCCCAATGTCACTATATACCACGGTGTCAGTATTGGTAATCGGGTTAGAATTCACAGCAATTCAGTGATAGGTTCTGACGGTTTTGGGTTCGCTCCGAATCTGGGGGACTGGGTTAAGATCGAACAGTTGGGAGGGGTAGTCATCGAGGATGATGTCGAAATTGGTGCTGGCACTACTATAGATCGTGGCGCCTTGGATGACACTGTCATTGAAAAAGGGGCCAAGCTCGATAATCAGATTCAGATTGCACACAACGTTCGTATTGGCGCTTATACTGTTGTGGCTGCCTGTGTTGGCATATCAGGTAGCTCCACTGTTGGTCGTCATTGCCTTATTGGCGGTGGCGTCGGCATTGCCGGGCATCTAAATATTACTGACAAGGTTCAGATTACAGGGATGACGTTGGTGACTCACCATATCAAGGAGTCAGGTGTCTATTCTTCTGGCACTGCGGTGGAACCCAACAAAAGTTGGCGAAAAAATGTGGCTCGTTTCAGGCAGTTGGATCAACTGGCCAGGAGAGTTAGGGTACTCGAAAAAGACCGTCAACCTGATCAGGGGGCGGACTGAGTTCGGGAAGTTATAGTATTCGCAATTCGCAATTTGTATTTGAGGCCGTTTTTACATGGAAACTGTTCTGGACATTAATGAGATCAGAGATTATCTGCCCCATCGTTACCCGTTTTTGCTGGTAGACAGAGTGGTGGAAATCAAACCGAAAGAGTCAATACTCGGTTATAAGAATATATCAATCAACGAGCCTTTCTTTAATGGTCATTTTCCGGACCAACCTATTTTTCCGGGAGTTTTAATCATTGAAGCCATGGCTCAGGTGGCTGGAATTCTCGGTTTTGTGACCACTGGCAAAAAACCCGCCGATGGATTTAACTATTTACTGGCTGGATCTGATAACGTTCGCTTTAAGCGTCCGGTTGTACCTGGAGATCAGCTTATGTTGGAAGCAACTTTTGTCGCGGACAAACGTGGAATATGGAAATTCAGTTGTAGGGCGATGGTGGATGGAAAGCTCGTTTGTTCAGCGGATATCTTAACAGCGGAGAGACAACTTTAAATGTCGATACATCCACTGGCTATAGTCGAAGAAGGCGCAATTATTGCGCCTGATGTCGTTATTGGCCCCTGGTCCCATATTGGACCTAATGTGGAAATAGATGAAGGAACGATTATCCATTCTCATGTGGTGGTCAACGGCCATACTCGCATTGGAAAGCATAACGAAATTTATCAATTTTCCAGTGTGGGTGAAGCCAATCAGGATAAAAAATACAAAGGTGAGCCGACATGTCTTGAAATCGGCGACCACAATGTCATTCGGGAAAGCTGTACCATTCACCGGGGTACAATTCAGGATGCTGGTGTTACAAAGATCGGCAACCACAATTTGTTAATGGCCTACGTTCATGTCGCCCATGACTGCGCTTTGGCAGATAATACAATTCTTGCCAATATGACCACTCTGGCGGGCCATGTTCATGTGGATTCATGGGCGATCCTGGGTGGTGGCACCATGGTGCATCAATTTTGCCTGATTGGTCAGCACAGCATGTGCGCTGGGGGCAGTATTGTGCTTAAGGACGTTCCTGCATACGTTATGGCGGGAGGGCAATCAGCGACAGCCCACGGTTTGAACTATGAAGGTTTGAAACGCCGTGGATTTTCCAAAGATGCCATTCAGGCCTTACGCAAAGCCTACAAAACGGTTTATCGGCAAAATTTAACACTTGAGCAGGCATTAATTGAGTTGCAGCAGCCCTCAGAAGAATTTCCTGAAGTTAAAATCTTTACTGATAGTCTACAGGCCTCGACAAGAGGTATTGTCCGCTGATCCATGGACATTAGTCGCCCGTTTAAACTTCGTATTGGTATGATCGCAGGCGAGGCTTCCGGAGATTTGCTGGGAGCCGGCTTGATACGAGAACTTAAGCAACACTTTCCCAATGCTGAATTTGAAGGCATCGGAGGTCCTCAGATGATCTCCGAGGGATTTCGTTCTATGTTTCCAATGGAGCGTCTTTCAGTAATGGGGTTAGTGGAGGTGCTTGGCCGCTTACCCGAACTCTTTGCCATTCGTCGTCACTTGGTCCAGCACTTTGTAAACTCCCCTCCGGATGTTTTTATCGGCATTGACTCTCCAGATTTCACCATTGGTGTTGAACTGCGGTTAAGGCTTCAGGGTATAAAGACGGCTCATTATGTCAGTCCTTCTGTATGGGCATGGCGTCAAAACCGGATATTTAAAATAGCCAAAGCCATTGACCTGATGCTGACTCTGTTGCCCTTTGAAGCAAGATTTTATGAAGAGCATCGGGTACCCGTTCAATTCGTCGGCCATCCGCTTGCGGAAATGATGCCGCTAAATCCCGATAGAGTTGAAACCAGGAAACGAATTGATCTGCCCCCGGAAAGCGAAATTCTGGCCGTGTTGCCGGGCTCTCGTGGCGGTGAGATTAAATTGCTGGGGCCGACATTTATTGCCACGCTGCAATGGCTTCACAAGCGTCGTCCAGATTTACTGTTTGTTATTCCAGCGGCTAATCCACTCCGCCGTCGGCAAATCGAAGCACAGCTGCAAGAAGCTGGAGTAGGGCAATTACCGGTCAGGATCCTTGATGGTCACTCACGGGACGCCATGATAGCTTCGAATGCTATTCTGATGGCTTCAGGGACGGCCACGCTGGAAGCGATGCTGGCGAAAAGGCCAATGGTAGTCGCCTACAAGCTTGCACCACTGAGCTACTGGATTATGAAACGCCTGCTGAAGGCCAAGTATATTTCCCTGCCCAATCTGCTGGCTGACAAAGCTCTGGTACCAGAGCTTGTTCAGCATAATGCAACCCCAGTTAAACTGGGACAAGCCGTGCTTGCGGCTCTCGAACCGAGACGGCAGAAAGAGCTTATGGAAAAATTTACTGAGCTCCATCTGCAAATAAAACAAAATGCCAACGTTGTAGCAGCTAATGCAATTGCTCAACTTATTGCGACACCGACTTGAAGCTGAATTCCCATGACTGAATTACAACCGGGTCTGTTTGACCAACTAAGTAAAGAGTGTCGCCTTGTTGCGGGTGTCGATGAAGTTGGTCGTGGGCCTTTGGCAGGTCCTGTCGTTGCTGCTGCTGTCATTCTTGATCCTCTACGCCCGATCAGTGGGTTAAAAGACTCCAAGAAGCTGACCCATGAGCAACGATTAAGCCTTCAGGCCGAAATTAAAGAGAAGGCTGTTGCCTGGGCTACAGGCTGGTGCTCAGTTGAGGAAATTGATGAGATTAATATACTGCAGGCAAGTCTGGTCGCCATGCAGCGCGCGGTGGAAAAGCTGACGCCTGCTGCCGAATTTGCCCAGGTGGATGGCAATAAACTGCCAAGACTGGCGATACCAGCTGAGGCTATTATCAAAGGGGACAGCAAAGTGCCCGCTATCTCGGCAGCATCCATTATCGCCAAAGTGGAGCGAGATTTGGAGCTCGAGCGACTTGACGGGCTCTATCCTGGCTATGGACTTGCGATACACAAGGGTTATCCTACAGTTCAGCATCTGACAGCATTACAGGAGCTGGGGGTGACTGAGATTCATCGCCGTAGCTATAAGCCTGTCAGGAATCTTCTGGACAAGTAACAAGTCTGATAGTCTGTCATTGTTTTTGCAGACATGAGGTGAAGTATGACTAGAGGCCACAAATATCGCCGGGTTGTGCTCTCTATATTGATTTTCTGCTTGGCTACCAGTGCACAGGCGGAAATCTACAAGTGGGTTGATGAGCAGGGGAAGGTGCACTTTAGCGATCGGCCCCAGGGTAAAAATACCGAGAAAGTGGAAGTGAAGTCCTCAGTTTCAGATGCACAAAAGCAGGATGCAGAAAGGCTTAGTCAGCGCTACCAACAGCTATATCAGCAGGTAAAAGAAGAAGAGCAGGCTCAAGCCGAAGCAGACCGGAAGGCATCTGCGGATAAGGAAAAGCGCCGGGCTGTCTGCGAGCAGTTGAAGAAGAAAGTGAATATAGCGAATCAGGAATACGCACTGGTGCGTTTTAATGATGAGGGTGGTCACGAATACCTGACCGATGAAGAAGCAGCTGACTATCGATCAAAAATGAACCAGCTATATGCCGAGCGTTGTTCTGACTTGTAACGAGCGTTGTTCTGACTTGTTAATAGGGACTAAGATCAAAAAAGGAAGGCTAGGCCTTCCTTTTTTCTATCCAACTGGAATTAGTCAGCGAGCCAGATCTTTTAGTTTACCTTTGACGCCATCCCAATCTGCTGCATCCGGCAGAGGGTCTTTCTTCTCTGTAATATTTGGCCAGCTGCGGCATAGATCAGCATTAATCTCAATGTATTCTTTCTGATCTTCCGGCAGTTCATCTTCAGAGAAAATGGCTTCGGCCGGGCATTCTGGCTCACAAAGCGCGCAGTCGATACATTCGTCCGGATCAATGACCAGGAAGTTTGGGCCTTCATAAAAGCAATCCACCGGACATACTTCAACGCAGTCGGTATATTTGCACTTGATACAGTTTTCAGTCACTACAAATGTCATGGTGAGATCCCTATTTTGAGTCTTGACGCGACTACATAAGCTGGCGCGGCATTATAATTCTTGCGCAACAATCGCGATCCGCCCGTTATGGCGACCCAACGGCGAGTATCTGTCTTTGGCAAGCCGCTGCTTGCCTGCGCAGGGACCGTATTTTAGAGAACCCTTTGAAGTCAGGCAACCCAGCGATCAACGGTCATATATCGAAATAACGAATAAGGGTTAGCGATCCGTTCGTTAACGACGGCTTTTATCTTTTAATTCGTATAACAGATTAAGTGCTTCCCTGGGGGTCATGCTATCCACATCGAGGTCTGATAGTGCTTGTTCCACTTCGCTAGGTTCCGCGCTGGCGAAAAGGTCGTCCTGAAGAGCCGAGGCTGTTGGCTGGATCTTTTGAGCACCGTTTTCCAGCATTCTGAGCTGTTTCTGCGCCTGTGAAATGACTTTCTGCGGAACGCCTGCCAACTGGGCAACCTGGATCCCGTAACTCTTGCTGGCTGGACCTTCGTGTACGGTGTGCAGAAACACGATGCTATCATTGTGCTCTGTAGCCGTAAGATGCACATTGGCGACGTTGGCATGTTTTTCAGGTAGGGCTGTCAGTTCAAAATAATGCGTGGCAAACAGGGTGAAAGCACTGGTTTTTTGAGCCAGGTGTTCCGCGCAGGCCCAGGCCAGGGAAAGTCCGTCAAAGGTACTTGTGCCGCGGCCGACTTCATCCATCAACACCAAGCTGTTTCGGGTCGCATAATGCAGGATGTTGGCGGTTTCAGTCATTTCCACCATGAAAGTGGAGCGCCCACCTGCGATGTCATCGGAAGACCCCATGCGGGTGAATACCCGATCTATCAGCCCCAGTCTTGCTTTGGCGGCGGGAACATAGCTACCGCAGTAGGCTAGGATGACAATCACTGCGGTTTGTCGCATATAGGTGGATTTACCACCCATGTTGGGACCGGTAATGATCAGCATGCGATGATCTTTGCTGAGATCCAGATCATTAGGGACAAAAGGCTCCTGGCTGACCTGTTCAACAACTGGATGCCGCCCACCTTCAATATGCAGGATATCGTCATCACTAAACTCCGGCGCTGTGAAATTAAGGCTGACCGCTCGTTCGGCAAAATTACAAATGACATCCAGTGCCGCTAACCCTCTGGCGCTGCCCTGTAAAGCTTGCAGTTGCTCCTGTAGACGTCCTATCAGCGTTTCATAAAGCATTTTTTCCCTGGCCAGGGCACGGCTTTTAGCACTTAGTGCTTTGTCTTCAAACTCTTTAAGTTCGGGGGTGATAAAGCGTTCGGCATTCTTCAGGGTTTGCCGCCGGATGTAGTCTACCGGAGCTTTATCGGACTGGGATCGGCTCAATTCGATAAAGTAGCCATGTACCCGGTTATAGCCTACTTTCAGTGACGACAGTTGGGTACGCTCACGCTCGCGCTGTTCTATTTCCACCAGATAGGCACCGGCATTTTCACTGATGCCCCTTAGGTCATCCAGTTCGGCATCATAGCCGCCTCGGATTACTCCACCGTCACGAATGACCACCGGTGGGTTTTCTTCGACTGCCTTAGTCAGTAACTCTGCCAGTTCAGGAAAAGTGCTGATATCGGTGGCTAATTGCACCAGATAAGTTGAGGTCAGGGAGGACATTTGATTCTGGATTTCCGGCAGCAGATGCAGCGTATCCCGCAGCCTTGCCAAATCTCTTGGCCTTGCAGAACCCAGTGCAATACGAGCAAGAATCCGTTCACCGTCACCAACATGCCGCAGGTGTTCCCTGAGTTCCTCATACTGATAGGTTTCCAGAGCTTCTGTCACAGCAGACTGCCGAGCTCTTACTTCGTCCTGGTGGCACAATGGCTGATTCAACCAGCGTCTAAGCAAGCGACTTCCCATGGCGGTAGAGGTTTTATCCATCACCCAGGCGAGTGTGTGCTTGAATTCACCATTCAGGTTGGCATCAATTTCCAGGTTTTTACGGCTGGCAGCATCCAAAATGATGGCGTCTTCCTGGCGTTCTCGTACCAGCGAGCGTATGTGAGGGAGCTGGGTTCGTTGAGTTTCTTGAGCATATTGCAGCAGGCAGCCTGCGGCCTCTAGAGCGACTGTCAGTTCTTCGCAGCCAAAGCCGGTCAAATCACGGGTTTGGAATTGCTGACATAGCAGGCGCTGGGCCGAATCGAAATCAAAATACCAGGGTGGTTGCTTTTGAATTCCCAGGTAACCTTCCAGAACCCCTTCAAAAGGAAATTGCTCACTGATAAGAATTTCTGCCGGCTTGAGCCGTTGCAATTCACTCGCGAGGGCATCGATACCGGCCACTTCCTGTACCAGGAAGCGACCACCGCTTATATCCAGGGTGGCAATGCCGAACAAGTCTTTGCGCAGGCTCAGGGCCATCAGCAGGTTATCTTTTTTCTCTTCCAGAAAGGCTTCGTCGGTAAGGGTGCCTGGCGTCACAATGCGGGCAACTTGCCGCTCCACCGGCCCCTTACTGGTGGCTGGATCGCCGACCTGTTCGCAGATTACGACCGATTCCCCAAGCCTTACCAGGCGTGCGATATAGCCTTCTGCAGCATGAAAAGGTACACCTGCCATAGGAATCGGTTGGCCGGCTGATTGTCCCCGTTGGGTCAGCGTGATATCCAATAATTCTGCCGCCTTGCGGGCATCGTCATAGAATAATTCATAGAAATCACCCATCCGATAAAATACCAGTTGATGGGGATGCTTGGATTTGATGCCCAGGTATTGGGCCATCATCGGCGTATGTTGGGACTTTTCCTGCGCTGCAGCGGTCATGAGGCTCTGTTTTGTAGTATCTTGTTGAAAACACGTCTATACGAAATCTGTTATCTCGTAATAAACGTCGCAAAGTGGGATAAAACCAGCGCGAGATTGTAAGGGATGGGACGGCCCTTAATAAAGGTGTCCCGGCCCAAGATCGAGAAAAACCCAGATGAGGAATTTATGGAACCAACAAAAACAGAGGCTCTCGCCGCCCAATTAGGTTATTTACTTGCCCAAAAAAAAATGAAAGTTGCCACAGCGGAGAGCTGTACAGGGGGAGGTATTTCTTTTGCGATTACCAGTGTTTCCGGTAGCAGTGATTGGTTTGAACAAAGCCTGGTGACCTATTCAAATGAAGCCAAGAAGCGTTGGCTGGGTGTGCCGGAGGAAACCCTGAGAGTTCATGGTGCCGTCAGCGAGGCAACGGTGGTTGCCATGGTGAAAGGGTTGGCGGATGTGACTGATGCCGGGCTTTGTATTGCTGTCAGTGGTATTGCCGGTCCTACAGGGGGATCCGTGGATAAACCCGTGGGAATGGTATGGCTGGCATGGAGTTTACGAGGGGCTGCTGATGCCCAGTGTTTTCACTTTGAGGGATCAAGGGAGGAAGTGCGTCTGTATTCTGTAGAGCAGGCACTTGTAGGGGCAGTTAACAGGCTTGAAGCCGACAAAGGTTAAATTGGTTAATTTTAGGACTGGTAATCTGCAGGCTGAATATGGATAATGCTGTCAATTTATACAGTAAATTGGCTGGCGGCAGAATGAACCAGACAATTTTCTGAGCCATGCAGAGATCAAGATTCAAAGGGGTTTAGAATGGATGACAATCGTAAGAAGGCACTAGGCGCCGCTTTATCACAAATCGAACGCCAGTTTGGTAAGGGCGCGGTTATGCGCATGGGCGATCAGCCCCGTGAGCTGATTCCTTCTGTTTCAACTGGCTCTTTGGGTCTGGATGTGGCCTTGGGCATCGGCGGTTTACCCTTCGGAAGAATTGTTGAAATCTATGGACCTGAAAGCTCTGGTAAAACTACTCTGACACTGCAGGTAATTGCCGAAGCCCAACGCAGAGGAAAAACCTGTGCGTTTGTGGATGCTGAGCATGCCTTGGATCCTATCTATGCGGAAAAGCTCGGTGTTGATATCGACCAGCTGCTGGTCTCCCAGCCTGACACTGGAGAACAGGCACTGGAAATTGCCGATATGCTGGTACGTTCAGGTGCGGTGGACGTTATCATCATTGACTCGGTGGCGGCCCTTACTCCCAAAGCAGAAATTGAAGGTGAGATGGGTGATTCCCACGTTGGCTTGCAGGCCCGCTTGATGTCCCAGGCACTACGAAAGTTGACTGGTAGTGTTAAGCAGGCTAACTGTCTGATGATATTCATCAACCAGATCCGAATGAAAATCGGGGTCATGTTTGGCAGTCCGGAAACCACAACCGGCGGTAATGCGCTCAAATTCTATGCTTCAGTTCGTCTGGATATTCGTCGCATCGGTTCAGTGAAGGACGGCGATGAAGTGGTGGGTAATGAAACCCGGGTGAAAGTGGTTAAAAACAAAGTCTCACCACCATTCAAACAAGCTGAATTCCAGATCATGTATGGCCGTGGTATTTACCATACAGGTGAAATTATTGATATTGGTGTGAAGGAAGGTTTTGTCGACAAGGCTGGAGCATGGTATAGCTATAAAGGTGACAAAATCGGGCAGGGCAAAGCAAATGCTGCAAAATACCTGGAAGAACACGTTGAGATCGCCAACGAAATTGAGACTGCGATTCGCGAGAAACTGCTGCCAAAGCCTCTCCCTAAAGAAGTTCCTGTTGCTGAATTAGGCTTGGCCGAGTAAAGCATTAGCTCTTTGTTTCACCATTAAAAAAGGCGGAATATCCGCCTTTTTTAATGGTGTTGAACCTACAGGGAAGTTTAGTCTTTATGACGGCGACGACGAGGATTCACTTCGTGATCCCAGGCACCTTCAGGAGACAGCCACTGCGCTGAGTTTGCGATACTCAAAGATCACAAGCGCGCGTAATTCTCAGACTGTTGACGAACTCTACAAAACGTCGGCCGGTAGCTTGTCGGAAGAATTTGGAAAAGTAGGTGGGCTGCATGTTCATGTGGTCTGCCACTTCTTCCAGACTGATATTTTGATGATAGGCGTCCAGGATATAATTTAATGCCTGATTTACCCGTTGCTGGTTTTTTTCGCCTCTGACTGAAAGGAAGTCTTCTGTTGATAGCAATTGATACTCGTCGGCTTCAGCCAGCAAATTCATGATATTCAAAAATGCCGTTAATCGGCGTAATCCGCTGCTCTTGGCAATCTCCTCTAAATAATGGCGAACCTGTTGAATCAGGTCCTCCCCGTGAAATTAACAACCTTATCCCGTTTTGAATAGACTCTGTTGCCATTGGATTGTGTAACCCAGTTATGTGGAAGGTTAGGGCCGGTGAGAATTAACTGGCCAGGTGTAAATATGCCGACATAGTCGCCTACAAATACCTTTCCGGTAGTCGCCACGATAAAGTGCAGTTCATATTCATCATGAGCATGCCAGCGGATAAGATCGCTGGGGAAGCCATGTTGGATATACCGAACTGTCTCACCATTAGGATCAGTAATCTCAAACTCGGGGGTTCCCTTATTTGACTTAGCCGACTTGCCATTCAATTTATACATAGTCTCGTGCCAATCTGATATTGAGCTGATGGCTCATTATTGTTTTCAATGGACGTTTTAAATTGATGATAGGCTTACTATGCGCCAATTGTTGCAATAACTCTTATACTCTGCTGGATGAATATCGTACTTTTTTGCGCAGATATGGCCAAAGAAATAGAAAAATAGAGATATAAGTATAGGAATAGGGCTGTTTTTTTGGAAAAACGGTTAAATAGTATCGGTGGGATCACTCTCAGTTCGTGCTCTATCCATATGAGCTACATAAAGCCGCCAGTCTATTGAAGGCGATATTCTGCTGCCGACAGAGGATGTCTGATTAGTTTCTGGAAAACTGCATTAATCTTTTGAAGGTTGTTGCCAGGATTTTTTGATGGCTTCCCACTGTTCTTCTTCGAGCCATTTGTCTGCCATGGGGAAGAATATGGTTTCTTCTGCTTCAAGGTGATCAAAATATTTATCAATGTAGTCATTGATCTGGCTGCTTAGTACGGCTGATGAAACTTTATGATCCCGGCACTGATCCAGCAGATTGGACATGATGCGGCCGAAGGCATGATGGTCCTTTTCTATCTGTTCAACTCTGCGATGAATCGGGGCGCCAGTGCTGATCAAGGCCTCCCTGATGAGCTCTTCATTGTGATGATGGGCATGCTCTTCTTCGCTGTTAAAAGCTTCCAACATTTCCAGAATGGTTTCACGAACATGGTCTTCACCATTCTGTGCGAGCACTTTCGTGAATCTGGCGAGATCACCAGCTTTTTCAGAGGTTTGGTGATGAAAGCTTTGGAGCTCAGAAAGTAATTCGTGCATTGCCATTCTCCTTGAATAATCATCGGGCTGACAGATAAACTCACCTTCTGGAACAGAGCCAGAATCAGACATAGCCGCCAGTACGAATTTCTTCTTATTAGTTAAACAATTTTCCTGCTTAATTAATATAGTGCATCCCTGGACAGCTTGTTTGATCTTGATCATTCCCTCTGGAAAAATCTATGCGCTAAATACGACGCTGTGCCAAAAAAGGGAGTGGAGATGCAAACAATTCTAGTACTGGGTGGCTATGGAAACTTTGGCAGGCGAATCACCGAAGATCTGTGCCGGTTAGGCGACCTCATTATCTTGATTGCAGGCCGTCATCAACACAAAGCGCAGGATTTGACCAATAGACTTCAACCACAGTCACGGGCTAGTCTCGTGCCGGTTCAGCTGGATATTAGCAGCCCGGATTTTTCATCCGAGCTCGGCAGGCTGTCTCCAGACATCGTCATTCATACCGGTGGCCCGTTTCAGGGTCAGTCATATCGGGTTCCTGAAGCCTGTCTGGCGATCAAAGCACACTATATTGATCTTGCGGATGACCGCCGCTTTGTCTGTGACATCGGCCGTCTTGATGCTCAAGCCAAACGGCAGGAGGTAATGATTGTGGCCGGAGCCAGTTCGGTACCTGGATTGTCATCTGCGGTTATTGAGCACTACAGAGGGGAGTTCAGCCGTATTGACTCCATCGATATTGCTATTGCTCCAGGTAACAGGGCAGATAGGGGTGAGGCAACAGTAAAGGCCATCTTGTCCTACACCGGCCATGCTTTTCCCGTTTTTTCGGAGGGGAGCTGGCAGACGGTATATGGCTGGATGGATTTGAGGCGCGAGGACTTTGGCGAGGGATTGGGGCCTCGCTGGTTGGCCAATGTCGAGGTGCCGGATCTGGAATTGTTTCCTCATGCCTATCAAGTCAGGGACAGTGTTAGATTTCAGGCAGGGCTGGAGTTGTCCCTGTTGCACCTGGGCATGGTGCTGATGGCCAAAGTGGCGAAATTAGGGCTTGTTAAAGACTGGTCAAAGTTTACTCGACCAATTTTCAAATGCAGCGAATGGTTTCAGGGGTTTGGCACCGATAAAGGGGGAATGCAGGTCGTCATGCAGGGGACAGATGTCCAGGAGGAGGCAAAATCACTGACCTGGACCCTGATTGCCGAAAATGGTGTCGGCCCGAACATCCCCACCATCTCAACTCTGATTGTTGTTAAGAAGATCTTGAGAGGTGAAATGCTAAAACCAGGGGCCTATCCTTGCCTGGGACTATACGGTCTTGAGGATTTTGCCCCCTATGCCAAGGCCTGGGGATTGAAAGTGAAGGAACAGTTCGGTGGATAGCTACCTTGCCCTTAAATTAGTCCACGTCCTTTCAGCTGTCATCATTGCAGGTACCGGAACCGGTATAGCCTTCTTTATGTTGATGGCAGGCAAAACCGGAAATCCTCAGGTAATCAGTGCTACCGCCAGGCAAGTTATCCTGGCGGACTGGGTATTTACCGCCCCGGCAGTGGTGACGCAACTGGTTACCGGATTGCTATTGATGAAGGTCTTGGGCTATTCGTTTACCTCAACCTGGTTTCTTACCGTCATAAGCTTGTTCCTGTTTATAGGCGTCTGCTGGTTGCCGGTTGTGTGGATTCAATACAGGCTAAAGTCGTTAGCTGAGGCATCCATGGAAGCGGGGGTAATGGCGCCGGAATTTAAGCGCTACATGCGCGCCTGGGTATCATTGGGAATTCCGGCATTTATGGCCATATTAGTTATTTTCTGGTTGATGATATTTAAGCCGCTACCGCTTATCGGCTAATTGCCGTTGTTTAGCTAATTGCTGATGAATAGAGAATTATTCTAATGCCTGGCGCATGGTTTTCAGCTCGTCCAACCGGTCGATCACCTGCCTGCGATTGGCGTGATATTCAAAGTACAGCTGGTTAATGTCTTCTTCCAACCGCCGCTTTCTTTCATGGTAGGCTTCACGACTATAGAGGTCTGAATACCAAATGCTGGCGTTAGCACCTCGAAGATGCTCGTCCAGCGCCTGTTTAAGGCGGGACCTTTCATCCGCATAGTCTTTTTCAAGTTGTTCTATTGCTCTCTGCTGATGGCGTATATCGCGTTCCAGTGCCTCACTCTTGCGGGTATGCTCCAGGTCGTGACTTACCTGATCCATGCTACTGTTTGAAAACTTAATTCCGGTAGCTTTACCCGCTGGCGGTAATTGAACTATTTCGGCAGACTTTCCGCAGGGCTCATCGGCATAGACGGTTCCGTTGACACTGATGCATTTGTATATTTCAGTGTGCAAATTACTGGAAACGACGAACAGGATAACCGGCC
This sequence comes from Hahella sp., assembly GCA_050299855.1. GTDB lineage: Bacteria > Pseudomonadota > Gammaproteobacteria > Pseudomonadales > Oleiphilaceae > Hahella. The sequence goes on along the minus strand of JBNKWQ010000030.1, from coordinate 75,223 downwards.
AGAACCTCATGGTATAGACTCCGCGACCTTGCTGCTGGTAAAACAATGTTCAGCTATTTTAGCACGTTGGCTGATATGCAGTTCATCCTAGGAGCCTGTCGGACTTTTTCGTAACGAACGTATAAGTCCGACAGACTCCTGAAAATTGAATAAAGGTCTCCTTGAAGGAGGCAATGTAGTCGATCAATGGAAGAGCAACTATATTAGTTACTTCATCTTCGTTTTAAATCATGGGGAGACATGATTGTGGGGAATCGGATTTGCAATGTACTGAAAAGTTTCTGGGCGGCTAAGCTCAGAATCCCCGGGGACTGCTTAAAGGGGAGCCTTTTTACTTGTTGTCAGCGATTTAATGGCCTGACATCAGCAGTACTTGGAAAATTGGTTGTGATGACCATTCTGTTAACTCTGCTGGCAGGGTGTATGGCGGACGCCAGTGGGGGTGAACATAGGACGCTGGACCAAGGTACCTATCAGCCGTCCAAGGATATAGTGCCTAACGACAGCCAAACAGTTTGTTCGGAACCACGTCCCCAAAGGTGCACAATGATTTATAACCCTGTCTGCGGCTGGAACCGAGAGCGGCAGCCCAAGGACTTCCCCAGCGGCTGTTCTGCCTGTTCTGACCCGGCGATAGTTTCCTATCAAGCAGGCACCTGTACCGGCGGCTAGCCAGATAAAAAGGGGCTTATCCAAAGCCCCTTTTTAGACAACCTGTAACTGGCTAACTCCCTAGTTCAGACTAACCATTCAATTCCTTGTCAAAAAACTCCAGCGTCCGCAGCCAGGCTAATTCTGCTGCCTGTGCATCATATCGGGCGGTTGAGTCGTTGTGAAAACCATGGTTAACCCCTGGGTAGGTATAGGCTGTGTAGCGTACATCGTTAGCCTTTAGAGCTTCCTTGTAGGCTGGCCAGGTCGCATTGACACGATCGTCCAGCGCGCCGAATTGCAACAATAACGGCGCCTTAATGTTAGGGATTAATTCAGGTTTTGGTGGTGTTCCATAGAAGGGGACTGCGGCATTAACCAAGTCCGGTGCAGCGGCAGCCAGTGTGTTGGTGATATAGCCGCCAAAGCAAAAACCAACCACTCCCAGCTTGCCATTGCTTCGTTCATGATGTTTCAAATAAGCGGCAGCAGCTATAAAGTCTTGTTCAATTTTTCCTTTGTCCATTGAACTTTGCATTGCTTTGCCTTCATCGTCATTGCCGGGATAGCCCCCTAACGGGTAGAGCGCATCCGGTGCCAGGGCGATATATCCCCTTTTCGCCAAGCGCCTGGCTACATCAGCTATGTACGGATTTAAACCGCGGTTTTCATGCACAACCAGTATCACAGGCCCCTTGCCCTCATGGGCTGTAGGCATCACCAGATATCCCCGACCTTTGCCATGTCCCTTGGGGGAATCAAAAATCACATATTGGGCTTTGATCGCAGGGTCATTGAATGAGACCTGTTCTGCCAGAGCATAGTTTGGCAACAGGGCACTCGTTAATGTGCCCAGACTGAGCCCGGCGGCAGTCAGTTGGCTGAGCCTTGCCATAAACGTGCGGCGATCAATCTGGCCGTGGGCGTACTGGTCATACCAATCAAAGGCGATTTGCGGAATTTCTTGCTTTTGTTTATCGGGCATTGTCGTCCTCCATTCGGCGTGCCGGTTTTGGGTTTTGTGCAAAAGGTCAGCGGTGTACTGCACGTCGCTCAAACCCCAGTCCTCCTTCAACCTGAAACTGCTTTTTTAATTGCTCGACAACATCTGATTCCTCAATCAGAAAGGCATTAAATTTTTATATCAGGTCCAGTCTGTCCAGGCTTGACAGGTAATCATAGGCTTAACGCCGGAGTGAATCTCAAATCAGTAGCCCTGAACAGTAAAGATTTTAAACCTAGTATAGGTTGAACCTCACCATACTGGTAATTGGGAATACCTGAAAACTGATATTGCCTTTAATACTGTTAGCCACCAGGATGATACAGATAACCTGGTGGAAGTGACCATTAACAGGGATCAGGCGGCAAGTACGCGGCGCCGTATCAGATGATCCACCGATAGGGTACCAGGGCCGGTCATGGCAAGCAGCGCCAGAATAGACATCCAGTAATAATGTTCCTGAGTACCTGGATAGATAAAAGTCTCAATCACCAGCGTCATGACCAATAACCCCAAAGCGCCAATGCGGGCTCCCAGGCCGAAGGCCAGTAGGACTGGAAGTACCAGCTCGCCGATAGTTCCCAACACTGCGGCAATCATATGAGGCACATAGGGAATGACATATTCGTATTCAAACAGGAATAAGGTGCTGTCCCAATCCTTGATCTTCAATAACCCGGATTTAAAAAAAGCGTAAGCGATAAATACCCTTACAACCAGCATTACGGCAGGCTGCAACCAGCGCTCTACCAGTTTTAGCAGATTGGCAGATAGGTCAATCATTGCGTTCATGTTGTGCTCCTAATAAAAGTCCGGGTGTTCCGTCTAAAACCATGCTTAAAAAATCAGCTGTCTGTGGATTACATTTCCCGACAAAGAATGGATTGCTGCAGACACTGGGACAAAAACTCCGGCAATTGCTCACCTCCATCCGTGGCCATGGCAAGTTCAATGGCCTCGCCGAGAGAACTGCCTGATTGTATTTTTTCCAGCAGGGTAACGGCGGCTTCATTAAGGCTCCATACATTCACTTGCTGTTGAAATCTAAAGACCAGGATATTTGCCGGCCCTGATTTTAGATCGACGGAGAAAGTCTGTGCATCGTCCCGTACCTGCTGCCAGATACTGTCTATGGGATAGGCAGACCGGACAAGTTGGACGCCGCCATTAAGTACAGGCCTGCTCTCCAGCAACTGAGACTGTTCCATCGTCAGATCCAGGGATGGATGTTGTAACGCGTAATAGGCCCGGTGATGGTGCCATTCCAACCGCACCAGGTCTCCCATATAGGGTAGTTCTGCCAATGGCTCGAAGTGGTCTACAAAGTCTGCCAGTTCAGCACCGTAAAGATGAATATCGCCTTGTTCAGGAGGGGTTTGAGTCAGAAATCGCTGGCAAACCGCATCAAAAAAAGCCGTACCTACCAACTTGTCGAAGACGGGGTAAACCTCTCTTAAATAGTTGGTGATACCGGTAATGACGTTGCTACTGTATATTTGCAAACGCGCTAAATAGCGTTCGTCGATAAAATCGCGGATCCCACCCTCCGAGCCTTCGTTAGCAGCTTCTGCAGTCAGCAAACTATTGAGAAAATGCTGTTGTATATCAGCCAGCTGGTTCATACACGAGCCTCCGTTGCTGCAGCCTGGGGTTGAGTCACAGCACTGGAATCGTTTAACAGCATGCTGGCCCGGTTGGCTTCCCCAATCAGGACATCGAGTTCGGGATAATCGCTGTCCCACTCAATCAGAGCTGGCCGCGAACCAATTACGTTAAGACAGTGTTGGAAAAGCTGCCAAACCGGATCGGCAACTTTCTGGTTATGGCTGTCTATCAGTACCCTGTCACCACCTTGCCGGCTTTCTATATGTCCGGCCAAATGAAACTGACCTATATGTGCAGGATCGATGCGTGAAATATAGTCCTCAGGATCGACACCGACATTGATACTGGAGATATAGAGATTGTTAACATCCAGCAGAATCTGGCAGTTGGTGCGTTCAGCAAGTAATTGCAGAAAGTCAGCTTCGTGGATATTGGTTTGCCTGAATGCCAGATAGTTTGAAGGGTTCTCGACCAGGATCCGGCGCCCCAGGGCCTGTTGCATCTCCTCGACATGATCAGTGAAGACCTGGAGGGACTCTTGTACGTAAGGGACCGGTAGTAGATCCGGTACATGGCGATGTTGGTAGCTGCTCCAGGCCAGATGTTCAGATACCAAAATAGGATTGAGCTCATCAATCAGATGTTTAAGCTGGTGCAGGTGTTGCCGGTCAAGCCCGTCGGCCCGGCCGAGAGACAAACCAACGCCGTGCAGACTAAGCGGATACTGTTGGCCAATAAGATTCAGATATTCCCGCGACAGACTGTTACCAAAATAGTTTTCACTGTGAGCCTCCAAAAAGCCCACTGGAAAACGATTTTCTGCCAATTCCTTAAAATAGGGTGCCCTTACGCCAATACCGGCCAAGGTTATAGTTTCTTTCAGATTCATGGAAATTAGTCCGAAGGTCAATTCAGTTAGCGGTAGCAGGCAGAATCAGGAATAAGATCGCCGGGAAGGCAGTACGCCTTCCCGGCAGGAATCTTGTTTACATACCAGCTTTCAGGGAACCACCGTCAAGCTTTCCGCACAGACCGGCAGGTACCAGTACCCACTCGCCTGCATCCGCGCTTTTAGTCGCATGACCCTGACAGCTGTGACCGTTGGCCTGACAGTCATTCATACCGGCTTTAACCACACCAAAGCATTTTTCCATTTTCTTTTCATCAGCCAGAGCAGAACCGGAAGCCAGAGCCATAGCACCAGCAAGAACGGAAACTGCAGCTGCGCCGGTAATAAGTTTGTTGTTCATATCTAAAATCCTCAAAGTCTTTTTTAGGTTAATGCCTGTGTCCCTGGGTTTGATTGATACCCAGCCATCACATGTGGCAACTCTATGACTGACAGTAATCCAAAAAGTTTCGAAAAAATTGAAAAAATATTTGAAGGAACTTCTGGCAGAAAATTTGTTCGCGTTGACAGTGGTTTAAAAATTGTTAGTAAAACTAGAGGGTTGAAGTCTGGATATGGAATATAGAGTGACATACTCAGGCTTCGTGGCTTCAGCCTGTTGCCATAGTGCTTTTGCCTGCATCAGTGAGATGAAGATGGATCTTGCGATCACCCTGATTGCTGTGCCGGCGGTCAAAGGGAGGTATCACCAAGCAGCTATCTATTTATCTGGATATATTGGTTTTTTGATTATTTCGCATAGTAGAATCCAAGGTAGTAAGGAGCAGGATGGCATCTCATTATGAAAGAACTTTCCGGGAATCAATCTATGGATAATCGAGCACTGCTGGCAGCGGAATGGACGCAGCTTTTGCAGCAAAGTGATCAATACGAAAGAAATGCGCTTTACCTGAAATTCCTGGCCATAGCCTTGGTTGGTTGGGCATTTGTCACAACTGCACCTGGGTTGGGGGTGTTGGCCATCGTTGGCATCTGTTGGGTGTCAGAGGGGGTTTTGAAAACTTTCCAAAGTCGGACTGATGCCAGGATTTTACAACTGGAGAGAGCAATACGGCAGGAGGAGACTGAAGAAAATAAAGTCGATGAAATGATTGTTCCTATGCAGTTTTTTTCTGATTGGGAACGCCTGCGACCTTCATCGATAGGGCTGGTCAAAGACTATCTGCTGAATGCCTTGCGCCCTACAGTCGCATTTGTCTACTTTGCTTTGATTGTGGTGATTGCTGTTTCGAAGTGGTGGCATAGCTAGACGGAGCCTTTATTTCTTCTCTGTTTACATCAGGCAAAAGAAAGCAGAGGCCATTGTAATAAATGACCTCCGCCGGTGTTACTCTGATGCTTAAGCACCCTGATCTTCCGTTACAACCTGACCGCGCAGGACAACTTGGTTACCGCTGTATGGGCTAGCCACGACTTCCTGGTTTGCTTCGTCACGATTGACCACTTGACCGCGAAGAACCGTTTGATTGCCGGAGTAGTAGTTGGCTACTGCTTTGGCGGTGAAGTCTGCTTCTGAGTGTTGATCTGCAACACCTTCTGCATTAGCTCCCAGAGCTGCGATAGAAAGTACAAGGGCTGAAAGAACTTTTAGATTACGCATTGTGTTTCTCCTGATTTCAATAATATTGGGTCTGTGTGATGTCGCTACTGATTTCTGCCTCATCACTTGGAATCTATTATTGGGAGAATGAGTGATTATAAAAAATTATATAAACGTATTTGCGTTATCACATATGGTGATGTGTCGAAAGGTTGAAACTATAGAAGCTAGACGGGGTAGTGATACTGAGCAGATGAAAAGGGCAAACCTAAGTCGTGATGACTGTATGGCAAAGGTCATTCGTGACGACCACATGCAAAGCACATTTGGCTCTAGAGACGAGCTTTGGAATTGTAGCCAAACAGAGGTTATGAACAGGTGGCTTTAAATTATCTTGTATTCTTATGGTGAAAAGTCAGCGCATCGAGGCCGATATAGTCTTCTTCGCGGAGAGATATTGAGATCAATATCCGGCCATCGAATACCAGCACAAGATCTGTGGCAGTGGGGTATATGTCTGATACTGAACAGCCGATTAAGGCGCTTAATATAACCACCTCACCGCTGTCACATTTCAGAGTAAATGGATTGTTAATTTTCAGAACACCATTTTGAAATACCAGGTCAGCACCATTGGAATATTGTTCTATCAAGGTTTTTTCCAGACAAGCATTAGAGAAGGGAGTGCTGGCGTCAACTAAGGCGGACCCCCTTAGTTTTTCATACATTGTCTTAAATACCTTCGTTGTCTTAAATACCTTCATTGTCATAAAAACCTTCCCACAGCCCTGCCAACCTAAAAGAGTATAGTGCCATAAGCTTTTATCGTGGGCGGGGCTCTGCAGAGAGGGGTGCAGGTCTGGGTCTGTCCTTATGGTCTAGTCTTTTGCGTCTGTCTATCCCCCTTCCAGCCGATAGTCTCTGAAGCTTCATTTCATTAGTCTCCTGTCCCGGGATTTTGGCGGATTTTATCGGCTTTTTTGTGACATATCATTACTTTTCGGGTTGGTTGATGTCTTGCCGGCCAGTGACTGGAAGCATATCCGCCGGAACTTTTTCACTCATAATTTATAGGTATGCAATGAGAATTAAATCATCTACCACCTTGCTGGTTATAGTCGGCTCCTGTGCCCTGGTGGTTTATCAACTATGGTTGCCAGAGCCGCAGCGGACTTCTGTGGTGACTACCACAGATGCTCCACCGACCATCACCTCTGATAGTCAGCCCTCAGCATCAAGCGGACAGCCTGTTATGGCAGCGTCAGCGGCACTGCATTAACCCAGCCCTTACAAGGGAATACACAAGGCAATGTTCTTACTCCGGAAGCGTTGGCATTGCGACTGCCCGTTGAAAGCACGCCGATTCAGCTTTGGGAAGCAGATGCCGGCCGCAGCGATGTCAAGGTCAATGGTATTCCGGCAACAGCGCCCAAGGTATCCCCCTCAGGTCTGCAGTACCTACAATCAGTTACAGCAGTTTTCAAATCCGCGTCAGGTTAAGTGTGAAGGTCAGGCGTGTGGAGTTGACTCATCGAGGACAGATGGTGCTGATGCGGCCACTAACCTGAACCGTTTGGGTGAACAGATTGCAGCGTTTGTTCCCCAGGTAGTCGGAGGTGATGATGACGGTGGTAGTGACGACGGTGGAACTGTTGGAGTGGACGGAGGTGATTTGCCCGTTTGCCAGAAACCGCGCCTGGATAACAACCTGATACAAAATGGTGACTTCACCGAACTGGAAGGCTGGGAAAGCTTCGCTCAGGCAGATTTTAAGCCCGACTAATTTTGTAGTAGGGCTAGAGTAGTAGGACCAATATTGTGGTTGGACTAATAGGGAAGGGTTCACCTTGTCAATATGGCATAGTATGCAGTGTCGTTTTCAATACTTAACCGGTTGCTTAGTCAAGGAAACTGTCTATATGGACATCGCAATTCTCGGCGCGGGGGTGGCTGGTGTGAGTGCAGCCATTCTTCTCAAGCAGAAAGGGTTTAACGTAAGGGTCTTTGAGCGTCACAGGTCTGCTACGGATATCGGAGCCGGTATTGTCGTCTGGCCAAATGCGGCCTTTGTGTTGGCGCAGCTTGGCGTCCTGGATCAAATAAGGTCCTGCTCGGGAATACCTTCCAGAATGCAGCGGTTCACCAACCTTGGGGAAGATTTGGGTGCTATCAGCATTGATGCTATCAGTCGTCATATGGGATATCCCACTTTCTCCATTCTAAGACATGACTTTCAACAGATTCTGATTGATAAACTGGCTTCGCTGGGTGTTGAAATTCAGTACGGGCAGGAGGTTGCTCACATCGAATCAGGCTCCTCTCCTGACGCCAATGATTCCACCTCCTCCATGGCAACGACGGTGATTTTCCAGGACGGAACACGGGTTAATGCGGATATGGTAATTGGTGCTGACGGCCGCATGACCTCGCCAACTCGCCGTTTTGTACTGGGTGACAACACGCCGGTCTATCAGGGGTTTATCAATTGGATAGGAGTTTTTGAAGCCGAAGATAATGTCTTTGAGGAGATTGCCGTCACGGACTATTGGGGAGTAGGAGAACGCTTCGGAATTGTACCTATCACCAAAACTAAAGCCTATTGGGCAGGCGGTGCAGCTTCAGCACAGATCGGGCCGAATTATCCTACCGACTATAAACATGAACTCTGCTCGGTTTTTACCGACTGGCCGGATCCGGTGAAGCAAGTGATCGACGGCACGCCGGTTGAGCGAATTAACAAGATCTACGTACATGATCAAAATCCCTCACGAACCTGGCACCGGTCCAATGTAATCATTATTGGTGACGCCGCACATGCACCGCTGCCGACGTCCGGTCAGGGGGCCTCTCAGGCACTGGAAGATGCTTGGCACCTGTCAAACTGCCTGGCAGGAAAAAAAACGGGTCTTCAGCAGGCATTTGAAAAATTTACCGCGTTAAGGTTTGAAAAAACCGCCAATATTATTATGGCAGCGAGAGGTTTTGCATCTTCTTTGTTTAACCAGGATGAAGCCTTTTGCCGTAGGAGGAATGACAACAGTAAAAAGACGGACTTCGATGCGATGGCCGCCGCAATGGCAAAAGGGTGGAGGCAACATTTACCGCTTGAGCATTGAGAATTTTCGGTGCTAAGGTCGCCCGACATATTGTAAAAAGGAAGTGCGCCGTCCGTGAGTATTCTGCAATGGCTTGAACACCAGCGAATCCGCTATACGCTGAGCCATCATCCCATTCCCAATGACATTTGGTATCCACTGATGCATGAGGTGGCCATTTTCAAGGGACTAAGCGCAGTAGAGAGGGCGCACCTGAGGGAACTGAGTACGCTGTTTTTAAACAGTAAAAGCTATAGTGGTGTACAAGGATTAACGGTGACGACAGAGATGGCGGTTGCTGTCGCAGCACAGGCTTGTCTGTTAATCCTGAAACTCGGTCTGGACTATTATGATGGCTGGGTTGAAGTTGTTATCTACCCGAATGCCTTTAGAGTGCCGAGGGATGAGGTAGACGATGCCGGATTGGTTTCCAGTCAGGACCATATACTCAGTGGCGAATCCTGGTTGCGGGGCCCGGTGATTTTGGCCTGGGACGAGGCGCTTGCGGATATCCATTCACTCAATGCCGGGCACAACGTGGTGATCCATGAATTCGCCCATAAACTGGATATGCTCAACGGCCGCGCTAATGGTATGCCGCCGTTACATATCGGGATGGATCGAGAGTTCTGGACGCAAAGTTTTAGTGAGGGCTTTGCAAAATTACAGCACCAGCTTATACATCATCATCCCGGCATTAATGCCTACGCTGCCAGTTCGCCGGCTGAGTTCTTTGCGGTGTGCAGTGAGTATTTTTTCACGGCTCCGGCAACATTGATGCAGCAGTTTCCAGCTGTATACAAACAATTAGAGCTGTTTTACAGACAGAGCCCAGCTGACAGGTTAGTTCCCTCCGAATAAAAGCGCAGCATACCGGCCTTGATAGTCATCCTTTATAAATGAGCGATGAGAAACCATCAGTTCTATCCGGCCAGACCTTTTCTGTCACGCCGGGAATGGTCAGTACCTGTCAGGTCAGCAACGTTCGCAGCTTTGTCATAGCAAACTCATCTATACTCGATGACGCACCTGAATTTCCGCATAGAGTGCGTAATATGGTGGAATAAGTAGCTACGATAATGGAATGGTATTGCATGGTCACTCTAAGAAATATGAAACCAGAAGAGTATCCCGCCTACTGTGAGTATTTCGTTGATGACTATAGCCGGGAAATTGCTGAGAACTATGGGCACTCACTGGATAAAGCCATTGAGTTGGCAAAGAAAGATTTATCGAGCAGCTTCCCCAATGGGCTGGCGACCAGCGACCACGAATTACTCTGTATCGAAACTGAAGTGAACAGGCATGCAACTGTCGTTGGTTATTTGTGGCATTCGGTTAATCTCCGTGAAAGTTCAACGTTTATCTATGATTTTTATGTGTCAGATTTATTTCGAGGTAAAGGGATCGGTAAACAAGCGATATCGGCATTTGAACAGCGGTTGAAAGGGCAGGGTATAAGTCAAATCAAGTTGCGAGTGGCTTATCATAACAAGCGTGCGTATGAGCTATATCAAGCCGTAGGTTTTGTAGTAACAGGCTACAATATGTCAAAAAATCTGGGCTGAGAACCAGCATAATCCTGGCAAACGGATCTGAGGGCAACTGTATTTTGCACAAATTCGCGTCACCTCAGTTGTCACGAGTCTTACAGACAGATTTTACATTAGTGCCCGGGCGCTAATTAAATAGCTGGCTTTTTGGTTAAGCCATTAGGGTCTGCTGACGTTTTTTCTGGCTCGTGTTCGTGAATGCAGAGTGCGTGGTTTTCCAGCACTTCAATAACGCGGCAATTTTCGACGGTGTCACCCCGGCAAGTGTTGACCATCCGGGACAGTTCTTCTTCCAGCGCTTTTAACCGTGCGATCCTGGAGCGCACGGCCTGGAGTTGCTGCTCAGCAATGGTATTGGCCTGACCACAGGACTCTTCAGCGTGTTTGGATAAGCGTAGCAGTGATTGAATGTCGTCCAGAGAGAAACCCAGCTCCCGAGCGTGGCGGATGAACTTTAGCTGGTTCAGGTGAACGCTGCTGTAGCGACGCTGGTTGCCTTCGGTGCGATGAGGCGGGGCAATCAGGCCGATAGTTTCATAGTACCTTAAGGTTTGCACGGCGCAGTTTAACTGCTTGGCCAGTTGCCCAATGCTGTACATTTTTTTGATCCCCTCCTCTTGAAGCTACAACGATTGTAGGTAATAAAATGCGTCCTATGTTGATCAATCTCAAGTAAGGAAGGGTTATGGGACAGCATTGTTGCGCTGAAACTGGATTTGATGGCATGTCGAAAGGTTTTCGGCAGGCACTGGTAGCAGTGATTATTATTAACGCTGCGATGTTTGCTGTGGAAATATTTGCAGGTACCTGGGCCGGTTCACAGGCTCTTAAAGCCGATGCGCTGGACTTTCTGGGTGATGCTTTGACCTATGGAATGAGCCTTTGGGTTCTTGGCAGACCGATGCGTGTGCGGGCGACTGCTGCCTTGTTAAAGGGTGGCAGCCTGGCCGCCATGGGCATTTGGGTACTGGGGTCAACGATTTGGCAGGTCTGGGTGCTGGGTATGCCCAGCGCAGGTGTCATGGGGACGATCGGAGTAATGGCACTGCTGGCCAACCTGGCCAGTGTGGTGATTTTAATGCGCTATAGAGACGGCGATGCCAATGTCCGGTCGGTCTGGTTGTGTAGCCGCAATGATGCCATTGGTAATGTGGCCGTAATTGCGGCTGCCTTTATGGTTGCAATCACCCAAAACGCCTGGCCGGATATTGTTGTGGCAGCTCTGATGGCTGCTCTGTTCCTGAAGTCCAGTATCAGTATTTTTCGACAATCCCTAAGGGAGTTGCGGAACCAGCCTGCTTGAATTTTTAAGTGTTCGATATATCTTCCAAGCCGATTGCCGTTTTCAACTGATGGCAATCGGGTTTTGGGAAATATCTTCTTCCAGTTCGTTGGTAAAGCTTTCCACAGTTTCTTCTGCTAAGCCGACCTGACTGAAACGGGCGATATTGAATATGGCTTCACCCTCGTAAGCCAGGGGGAGGTTACTGCGGCCGATGACGATTCCTGAACAGGGAGATTTGATTGGCTCACCTTGTTTATCCAGAGGGCCGGCAATGTAGCCTAGGATTTCATCCTTACTGACTCTGCTGCCAAGGGACTTATGGATAATGAGGAAGCCGTTGGTTGGTGCCCGTACCCAGCTTGAGGAGCGGGCGATAACTGGGGTAACCGCATGGCGTTTTTTGCGTACGGTCAGCATGCCCAGTTCTTCCATCACCCGCCTGATACCGCGCACACCTGCGGCGATACTGTTTTCGTCGTAGCGCAGGGCCTCACCGGCTTCGTAAGTGATGATAGGCACGCCTATATCGTCGCCTGCTCCGCGGAAGGAGCCGTCACGAATCGGTGCGTCTATGATGACCGGCACTCCGAACATATGCGCCAGGGCAGCGGCTCTTTCATTATCAAGGTGTACCCGAATCTGGGGTAGATTGCTGCGGTCTAGCGCGCCGGTGTGCAAGTCGATAGCGTAGTCCACTCGCGTCAATATGCTGTTAGTAAATAGATCTGCAATTCTTGCAGCCAGTGAGCCTTTCTCGCTACCGGGGAAACATCGATTCAGGTCTCGCCGGTCAGGCAGGTATCTGGATCGGTGCACACAACCCAGCACATTGACAATGGGCACCGCGATAAGCGTACCCTTGATGTTCTTCAGCCAGGGACTGTTCAGAACGCGTCGCACAATCTCGACGCCATTAAGTTCATCGCCATGTATGGCGGCACAAATCAATAATTTCGGACCACTGCTGCGGCCGTGTACGATTTCGATGGGAATACCGACATCCGTCTTGGTGTAAAGCGCACAAATGGGCAACTCGAACACTTGGCGGTTGCCCGGAGCCACTTGTTCTTCGAGAAATTCGAAAGGCTTGTTTCTGGCCGCCATCAACCTTTACCTCGGGTTCTTGTAGTCGCTTTACGTTCTTCAATCTGCTTTTCGATAAAGGCATATATCAATCCCGCCACATCTTTGCCTGTGGCGGTTTCAATCCCCTCCAGTCCGGGAGATGAATTAACCTCCATGACTTTGGGGCCGGTGCTGGAACGCAAAAGGTCAACACCTGCCACATTCAAGCCCAGAACTCGGGCGGCTTTAACCGCTGTTTCACGCTCTTTAGGTGAAATTCTGACAATGCTTGCCGTGCCGCCGCGATGAAGGTTGGAGCGAAATTCCCCAGGCTGGGCCTGACGTTTCATGGCGGCGACAACACGCTCGCCGATTACCAGGCAGCGAATATCGGCACCCCCGGCCTCTTTGATATATTCCTGTACGAGAATGTTGACGCTCAATCCCAGGAAGGCTTCAATGACACTCTCGGCGGCTTTCCTGGTTTCCGCCAGAACGACACCGATGCCCTGGGTTCCCTCTAATAACTTGATTACCAGGGGTGTGCCGCCAACCATTTTAATCAGGTCCTGTATGTCATCCGGGGAGTTGGCGAATCCGGTAACCGGCATGCCGATACCTTTGCGGGACAGCAATTGCAGTGAGCGCAACTTATCTCTGGAACGGGTAATGGCCACCGACTCATTAAGTGGGTAGACCCCCATCATTTCAAACTGACGCAGAACCGCCGCCCCGTAAAAAGTCACTGAGGCTCCAATGCGTGGGATCACGGCATCGAAGCCTTCCAGCACTTCGCCTTTGAAATGGATAGTGGGTTTGTCAGTCGCCATGTTCATATAACAGCGTAGCGTGTCAATGACACGTACTTCGTGGCCACGTTTCTCACCGGCTTCTACCAGCCGCCGGGTAGAGAACAGGTTAGGGTTTCGGGACAGGATCGCGATTTTCATAGTGATTCCTTTGTTACCGGTCTTGAATGATTATTCGTGTTCGGATTGTAAATTGATCTGCTATCAGTCTCGCAGGTTCATCAAACTTCTTCGCTGATAATCTATCGTGTATCTACCAGAGGGTACCTACCCATGAGGAAGCATATCGTAGAGTAGATAAGCTATCCCTAAAAATGACATGAATCCTGCAATATCAGTCACTGTAGTTAATACAATAGAAGATGATTGCGCCGGGTCCAGGCCGAATTTCTTGAGCATGATGGGGACCAGGGCGCCAGAGCTGCAGGCAATTACCAGTGATAAGATCATCGCCAGACCGATAACCAGTGCCAGACCCACCGATTGGCTCCAGAAATAAACGCCGATGGCGCAGGTAATGGCAATGGCGACACCGTTAATCAGTCCGGCCATCATTTCCTTCAGCATCACCCGTAGCCAGTGGCGGGTGGTAATTTCCCGCAATGTGAGGCCTCGCATGGTTACCGCTAGCGCCTGAGCGCCTGCATTTCCGGCTTGGCCCGCGGCCACCGGCAGTAATATTGCCAAGGCTGTTACCTGTGAGATCAGCCCCTCAAATGATCCTACTACGGCAGAAGCGGCAAACGCGGTGAGTAGGTTTATTTGCAGCCAGGGCTGGCGATTTTTAACCGCAACCCAACTGCTTGAAAGGGCTTGCTCTTCCTTACCGGCACCGACCATGGACTGCATGTCACTTACCAGATCTTCCTTGGTGGACTGGTAGATATCTAGAGATCGTATCACACCGATCAACTGCTGGTTGCTATCCAGAACGGGGATGGCATTGGTTTTGTAGCCTTCAAACTTTTCCAACACCTGGTCTTTGTGATCAAGGGCATTCAGCGTGGTTAATACCGGTGTGGTAATTGCGGGAAGAGGATCCATAGGGTCGGCCAGTATCAGCCGTGAAACCTCAATTTCGCCAATCAGTTCCTGTTCCTGATTCAACAGATATAGGTTCTCTATCGGCCTGGAAGGTTTCTTTCCAAAGCGCAGCTTGAGCTGCTGCAGCGCTTCCTGAACATTGAGATGATCGTGAAAGGCTTGCACCGAAGTGTCCATCATCCTGGCCGCTGTCTCTTCCGGATACTGAAGCAGTTCGACGATTTCCCTGGCGAGGTTGGCGTCAATTGTTTCCAGTGCCTGCAAGACCGCTGTGCGGTGGGATTTTGAAAGCCGGCTCAGCAATGCGACTGCCACGTAGCTGTCCAGTTGACGTAAAAGGTTGGAAGCCATATCGGTATCAAAGGCTTCAAAAATACTGTCTGAAGTGCCGACAGGGAAATATTGCCAAAGGGATTTCACCACAAACACGGGTTGTTGTTGTAGCAGACGTGCTGCGTCTTCCGGCGGCAGGGTTTCCAGTTCCCTGGCACCTTTCTTGGGGTACTCCGTCAGAAAGGTACGGCTTAATTGCTCAGTCGTGCTGCTGAGATGTCGTTCGGCAACTATCATGTCAGCAATCTCCTACTCAGGTCGGTGCCGGCTGCTGCGAGTGGGGGCAGTATTTACACCGGGGAATCCAGGCGTGGCTGATGACTGCTCGCCAGATTCTGAAGGGAAGAAAGTGTCTATCAGGCCCAGCATGGAGCCTGTAAAGGCGGAAATTAAATCTCCGGCGACAGATGGAAATGGTGGTCTTGGCCGCTCCGTACGGGAAAGTGCTTCCCTGACGGCAAAATGGTGTAGAACGCCAAGGAACTCCTGTTTACGATTCACGACGGCAACTGAATCCTGCAGGTTCCATACTGGTAACGACAAAGCTGTTCCCAGATGAGTCAGACCGCTGATAGATGGGCCACTATCCCGCATAAGATTATTAACCTGCTGGGCTGGAGCGGCGCGTATCAGGTCGTAGACGGAGATTTTTCCCCTTACCTGGCGCTTGCGGTTAACGACGTAGATATCCTGGGTTTCGGTGTATGTCTTCTTTTTCAGGCGGGTGAGGGCGTCCTGCACCGTCATATGTTCATTCAACACCAACAGCCCGGTTTCCAGCCAGGCGCCAATGGTATAGTCGGGATAGCTGATAAGCAGGTTGCAGGCTGTCTGCTTACGGATTGGCAACAACTTGAGCAACCTGGAGCAGTCAGAAGGTTCCACATGTCTCAGAATGGCGGCGATATCCGCCTGGTTCATTTCACTGAACAGAGTGCCTACATATTCTTCCGGGAGCTGGTTAATGACCGGTGCGGAGTAGGCAGGCAGCATGGTTCTGAGTACCGGAATAAGCGCACGTTGTGACACTTTCATGAAGAAGGCACTAACATTTGCAGGATCTTCCAGTTCAAGCCTTCTGGCGGCTGCTTCCGGCTCAGTCTCCATAAACCTGAGTGCAAGGGTGAATGCCGGTGTCTTCATGATTGGGCCTTTACCTGAACAGGGACAATACAGCCATGCCTTCGATTATTTGTGGACTTTATTAGCCGGTGTGTTGGCTGCTTTGCGGACGTTGCTGATTTCATCAAGGTAGAGTTTGGCTGGAATCATCGTACGGCCATGCTCTGTTTCAATCACCACCATGGTGCCAGTCACTTCTACCAGGATGCCCTCAACCCCACCGATAGTTAGATAATCACTTATGCTGCAATGTTTGTGGATTTGCTGTGCACCTATAATGTTGGCGATCAACGTACGGGCACCCAATCCGAATGCCAGGGAAAGCCCTGCGGCCAGTACACCGACAACGACCAGTATTAATTGGGTAATAAACTGGATGTTGATGCCAAGTTGTTCGATACCGATTGCCAGCGCGGTAAACATGACCGCCAACTGCACTGTGGAACCGGCCAGATGAGGCCGTTGAAACCCCGCTGATTCGGCGGTGACAGAGGTCATCACATTGAGTGCATTTCCGAGTAAATAGCCGCCCAGGATAATTAACAGGCCTGCCAATAACCGCGGAATATAGCCCAGGAATTCACGCATCCAGTCGGCTAAGAAATCAAGCCCTAGTACACTGATCGCTGCGGCTGCAAAGAACAGCATAACTACCCAGAAGACTACACGACTGGCGATCCTGGAATGGGAGGACTTTATTTCGATACGCTTTTTGGTCAGGGAATCCGGCAGTAGCCTGAACAGTAGGCGGTTGATCAGTGAGAGTAGGGTCAGCGTAATTCTGGCCAGGGCCATACCTGCCAGCCAGCCGGCAATCAGCAGCAGCACTGCGCCCAGGAGGTGAGGCAGATAGGAAACCAGATATTGCGCCATTTGCTCATAGATACCGGATATAGCGCTATGCCAGTTTTCAGGTGAGGACTTTGGCTCCATATATCTGTAGCTCCCGGACATTGAATGTCATGGTGAGAGTTGGTCCGTACGGCTCGTTTTGTTTGGTGCTGACTAGTTTGTTGTCGGCATCGCTATCGGACTGTCGAAGTTTGAAGTTGACTATGGGCAAAATGTGTATAAACGCTATACCTGTAAGTATAGCAAGCAATATCAATAGCGGACCTCGCTGAGGGAGGGTGCCCGGCGTTTGCATTACCGGTATAAAAGGCTGTCGAGCAGGCAAAGATGGCACCAAAGCCGCGAATACTGTAAGCTCCGCAGCGCCACGAGGCTGAGAGATTTATCCTTCTTTTTCATGAGTTTTTACCACGAGATCATCTTTATATGAGTTTTGCTGCACTAGGTTTGTCCCCCTCCATCTTAAGCGCTGTTGCCGACCAGGGTTATAAAACCCCTTCCCCGATTCAGGGTCAGGCAATTCCAGCGATTCTCGAAGGCAGAGATGTGATGGCGGCGGCGCAGACCGGTACCGGCAAAACTGCAGGATTCACCTTGCCGTTACTGGAGCTGCTTTCAAAAGGTGAAAAGGCCCGGTCAAATCATGTACGCGCGCTGGTACTAACACCAACCCGTGAACTCGCCGCCCAGGTAGGAGAGAGCGTTTCGGTGTACGGGCAGCATTTGCCTCTGCGATCTGCCGTCGTGTTTGGTGGTGTGGGTATCAATCCTCAGATGCAGGCCTTGCGTCGCGGCGTCGATGTGCTTGTGGCAACGCCAGGCCGGTTACTGGATCTTTATCAGCAAAATGCCGTGAAATTCCAGCAACTGGAGATCCTGGTGCTGGATGAAGCCGATCGAATGCTCGATATGGGCTTTATTCACGACATTAAAAAAATTCTGGCACTGCTACCCAAGAAACGACAGAACCTAATGTTCTCTGCCACCTTTTCAAACGAGATTCGCCAGCTCGCCAAGGGGTTGGTTAATGATCCCATAGAAATTTCGGTGACTCCCAGAAATACCACGGCGACCACTGTTAAACAGTGGATTTGTCCGGTTGATAAGGCTAAAAAGCCTGCTCTGCTGGCTCACCTGATTCGTGAGCACAAGTGGCAGCAAATTTTGATATTTTCCCGCACCAAACATGGCGCGGACCGGTTGGCACGCTTTCTTAATACCAACAAAATTTCGGCCGCAGCTATCCATGGCAATAAGGGGCAGGGTGCCCGTACCCGTGCCCTGGCAGATTTTAAGGCAGGTACCATTCGGGCTCTTGTCGCCACTGATATCGCGGCGCGGGGCCTGGACATTGACCAGCTTCCGCAGGTTGTGAACGTCGATCTCCCCAATGTTCCAGAAGATTATGTGCACCGCATCGGACGTACAGGCCGCGCCGGAGCCAGCGGGCAGGCGATTTCTCTGGTGAGTGCAGATGAGTTCAAGCAGTTGTCAGATATAGAGAGACTGATCGGCAAATTACTGACCCGCAAACTGGTGGACGACTTTGAGCCTGTACACAATCTGCCGGAATCAAAGCTGAACACCCGTCCACCCAGACCGAAAAAGCCTAAGAAGCATAAATCTGAAAAACCGGGACATCGTGACGGGCAGCGTTCAGGTGAGATAGCCCGTGGCCATAAATTTGATGCTCCGAAAGGCTCTGCGTCGGGTAGAGGTGGCGGTAGAAGAGGTCGTTCCAGCGCTCAGGCAGGACCCCGTTAATTTCGACGGTCTACTGCCACATCTGAGGCTGTCAGATAAAACCTAATCGATCAACTTTCTCAGCCAGACCGGTAATGGGGAATGTTGTACCGTCCAGATGCCATCCCTGCAACGTGCAAGCAGCTGAAAAGGCTGGTCACTGGAGCCGTTGTCGAATATCAGTAAATCATCACATAAAGGCACCATCAGTTTGACATTGATGAGTGTGCGGGGGATGCGCTGGCGTACTTTGTCTTCCGGTACTGCGTGCCCGCCTTCTTCAATCCGCTGCAGTATTCTCAAGATGTTCAGGTTGGGCTCTTCCAGATGAATAACGATAGCCTTGATTCGGTAACCGCGGAGTTTGGCCTGAGCGATAAAGTCGACCTTGGATGGGTGGGAGAATACCGTTTCAAAGCAGAATGAAACGCCTTCCTCCAGCATTCGGTTACGCTGTCTTTCTGCCAGATGTGCAGCTTCATAGCTGTGTAATTCCGGGCTATCCGGCCACATTTCCCTGGCAATCAGGTCTGCATTGACGAATGGAATTCCCATTGGCTGCAGGAATTGGCGGTAAAAAGTGCTTTTGCCCGAGCCGTTGCCACCGACCAGCATGATCAGTTCAGGCGGCATGTGGCTCCTGCTTGATGAATTGGCCATTAATCAGGATACCTGTTTCCCGGCGTCCATCGGCATAGATGGCTTCCAGATAACCTGTGAAGCGTGGATGCCGCTGATAGCGTACCTGGGCCTTGGTAACGCCGGCTGCGGTCTCTCCGGTGGACTGCTGTGCGGCTACTGTGTCTAGCAGTGCATCAAAGTCCAGTGGGGCAGCAGATCGGCTTTCAACTTTTAAGGTTTTCAGTCCCTGTGATACCGCAAGTAAATCTTCCATATTGATATGCTCAGCCACCTTACGTCCTATTTCGGCCCAGTACTCAATCTGTTTAGGTACTGTGCGGTGTTGCAATTTCCCTGCAATCTCTGCTTTTTGAAGCAGTTCCTGATCCAATCTTATCGGGTTAGCCATAATCAGACTCCTCAGAGAAATCGTGGATGAGAAGATTAATGGTTAGGTATTAACCAGTCAGATCTAGAATGTAGCAAAACGCTACAAATTGATCAATCTGTAGCGCTTACGAATTTGTTCTCTGCATTAGAGAAACACGGAGCTTCAACAGTTCCTTAAAGCTCGTATCTGAAACCGGCCTGTATCTGGTTAGAGGTCAGGTTGTCTCTTCCAATCAACTCCTGATACTCCGCAAAAATGGAAAGACCGCCTTTAAACACAGCGGAGGCACCAACGCCCCATTGGTAGTAAAGGTTGTCAGCTTCGTCGGTGGTTAGGGTAAATGTGTTATCTGGATCCGGGTCAAAAGCAAAGCGACCTATAACCGGGTCGGCTTCAGAATTGACTTCGCTTAATACCCGGAAGTTTGCCAGGGGGATCAACACGCCCCAAGACTGGCTGAAAACGTAAGTCGTTTGGAAGCCGGTGGACAGCATCAGTTGGTCGATGGCCTGCTCACCCAATTCCATATTCAGGCCATCAGCACCATTCTCGCCATAGGCATCTATATTGCTGATAACGTAATCGAAGCGGACAAACGGGTTGAATGAGAAGGCATTGTGATTCACCTGCCAATCCATGCCGCCATTGATGAGCCATTGTTCTCCTGAGGTAAACCCGGAGGCCGTGAGATCGACAGTCTCGGTGGTGGTGTAGTGAATATTTCGGTTGGATTCAAAATCCATCGCGCCGTAACCGACTTGCAGGTCGAAACTGAAGTTGCCGGTGAAATAGGTACCATAGGCAATAAAGGTATATATGTCGGTGGTAAGCCCACCATTGCCGCCACTATAGTCGGTATCGCTCTGGGTCCAGCCGAGCGCTCCCCCAACTATCAATTGGTTAGTGAGCAGGTAATCAGAGCCCAAAGTTAAAGTATTTCCGGTGTATTCATAACCGCTTTCCAGTTTAGTCTGATCCTGTTCAGAATTCTCTTGTTGGGCTGATGCGAAGATACCCAAGCGCGACCATGGGCTAGGTTCATCCCCCGCGCTGCCGCCTGTAATGCTGGAGTTACCGGCGAGTGTCTTGGACCATGATTTTCCGTTAAAGGAGAGTGCGCCTGCATTGTCGCGGACCAGGTTGATACGCTGCTTTACCGCATTGGTTTGCGAGCGGCTTGAATTGGTGGAGGTCCGCAGTTGGGTGGTGGTTTCTTCCGGGGCGATTTGCCGGGTAACTTCTTCCAGCAGTTCCGGGGTTTCGATTTCGATCTCAGCGAGTTCCAGACAGTTATCCAGAAGGTCCTGCTGTCCGGCACTTAACGAGCTGCCTGGAATATCCTGGAGGTTACTACAGGCCTGACCTAACGTATCGGCAACCTCTGCGGAGTTGGTTTCCTCATCCAATAGCGAAGAAGGAGAGGTAACGCTGATGGTGACTGAGGCCGAAGACACGGCAGGTTGGCGGGCTACATCCTCGATAAAGTAGGAGAAGGTATCTGTCCCCTGAAAGCCCTCATCCGGAACATAGCGGATACTTGAGTCAGTATTAATGGTGGCACTGCCATGCTCCGGTTGGAGCACTCCGGTTACGACCAGCTCATCGCCGTCGGCATCAAAATCATTGCCGATTACATTAATAGTCAGGCTGGTATTTGCCGGCACAGTACGAGTGTCATCGACCGCCACGGGGGAGGTAGCCTGCACCAGACTTGAAGCTAAAGCCAAAAATGCCACAGTCAAAGGTGGAGTAAGTGACTTTATTAACAAACGCAAAGCTAAGATCGGTAAACGCGGAGTAGAGGATTTAATGTACAACTTGGCCATCCCTGAATAATTGAGTCAGTTATCCGTGCTAATGGAAGGTTTCTTTGGGAGTTCCCGTAATTAAGTGAAGAATTAAATTTCGCAGTCAAAATTTACGGTTACGCAATGTAACAAATCTGGAAGGTGAAATGTAACAAATCTGGAAGGTGGAATGTAACAAAACCGGAAGGTAAATCGCAGTAGTCCAAAGGGACTAATTTCTATATTTGCAACCTTACATAGGCGTTTACCCTGAAAGACCGGTTCAGGGTTTTACGACATTCTTGAGCCGGCTTTTTTTAAGCATTCATGAGCCAGCTTTTTTTAAGCATTCATGAGATAGTACTTTATATCTTGGGCCAGCTTGGTAAAAATAGGCGGCATACCTCAAGGATACACCTACCTTTGAATACGAGAGACCACCATGGAAATTATTAAAACCCTCGGCGAATTCATCATCGATCGGCAAATGGAATACCCGGATGCCAGCGGTGAATTGACTTCATTATTTTCATCGATCAGGCTGGCTGCCAAGATTTTGCACCGCGAAATCAACAAAGCCGGGCTTGCTGATATTACCGGCTCAGCGGGCGATGAGAATGTACAGGGCGAGCAACAACAGAAGCTTGATGTCTATGCCAACGAACGCTTTAAAAATGCCTTGGCCCAGCGTGGGGTGGTCTGTGGAATTGCCTCCGAGGAAGAGGAGCAGTTTGTCAAATTTGAGGAAACCAAAAATCTCGAAGGCAAATATGTCGTGCTGATTGATCCCCTGGACGGCTCCTCAAATATTGATGTGAACGTATCTGTCGGAACTATTTTTTCGGTATATCGGCGCGTATCTCCTGAAGGTAGCCATGTTACTGAAGCTGATTTTCTGCAGCCCGGAAATAGACAGGTTGCCGCGGGGTACATCATATACGGCTCTTCCACCATGCTGGTTTATTCTACCGGTAATGGCGTCAATGGTTTCACTTATGACCCAACCATTGGCGTATTCTGCTTGTCCCATCCCGATTTGCAGATTCCTGAAGACGGCACCATTTACTCCATCAACGAAGGTAACTATATACACTTCCCTGATGGGGTGAAAAAGTACATCAAATACTGCCAGGAAGAAGATGAGGCGACTCAGCGGCCCTATACGTCACGTTATATAGGTTCTCTGGTGTCGGATTTTCATCGCAACCTTATCAAAGGTGGAATCTATCTGTACCCAACCTCCAGCCGCTACCCCAAGGGAAAATTGCGACTGCTTTATGAGTGCAATCCCATGGCGTTTTTGATTGAACAGGCTGGTGGTAAGGCGGTGGCAAATCCAGGCCAACGAATTCTGGATATTGAACCTCATACCCTGCATCAACGTTGCCCTCTATTCGTAGGCTCCCCAAAAATGGTGGATAAGCTTGAGCAATTCGTTTCAGAGCTCGGCTAAGGGGCGTTTGTCGGATCAAAATACCGTGCAGGGAAGCTGGTATTAACGTAAAAAACTCATACTCCTGGGATACAGTGCTAACCAGAAGACCAGAGGCCGAATGATGAGTAGCATCGCTGCGGCGAAAAGACTAATCGGTGAAGTGAAAGCTGAGCCTCTATTTTTATCTTTCCTGGTGGCATTTGTCGTACTTGCCCTTACACCTCGAATTCATCTGCAAAACACGCTCTTTCTTACCTTTCTTGTTTCCGGCGCTTTACTCTTTGGTTGGTTTATCTGGCTGCGCAGAAAAAAATCCACCGGTCGCATGGAAATGCATACGCAAGTGCATCTGATTCCATCCCATTACATCCAGGCTTTGGTGCAGTGCTCAATTTTTATTTATTGGGGCTTTTACTGGGAGTTAATTGCCCATAATGGTTTGCTGATAGTTGCACAATTGATATTTACCTATCTGTTCGATGCTTTGCTTTCTTGGTCAAGAGGAAAGTCCTGGAGGATCGGTTTTGGTCCGTTTCCTATCATTCTCAGTGTTAATTTATTTCTCTGTTTTAAGGACGAATGGTTCTTTTATCAGTTCTTGTTGATCGTCCTGGGATTATTGGGTAAAGAGTTTGTTACCTGGCAGCGGGATGGCAGACGGGTCCATATATTTAATCCCTCGGCGTTTCCTCTGTTTGTTTTCTCAGTGATATTGCTCGCCACCGATAGCACGAATCTGACCTGGGCTCAGGAGATAGCCACCAAGCTGAATAACCCTGACCATATCTACCTGCATATCTTTGTTGTGGGGCTGATCGTCCAGGCTTTTTTTCAGGTTACCCTGGTGACTTTGTCGGCAGGATTGGCGCTGTTTGTCCTGAATTTTGGCTATACAGCCTTGACCGGTTCTTATTGGTTTTTAGATGCCGGTATACCCATTGCTGTTTTCCTGGGTATGCACCTTCTGGTGACAGACCCGGTGACATCGCCACGTAATAATATTGGTCGCTTCGTATTTGGCTTTTTATATGGCGCCTGTGTATTTGGGTTATACGGTGTTCTGGAGTACCTCGGCAAACCAAGTTTTTACGACAAGCTGCTGTGTGTGCCGGTACTGAATCTGTTCGTGGTTTTATTTGATTCCCTGGGAAAACAGCAGGGCGTTATGTTCCGGCTGATGCAGAAGTTACCGGTTAGCGGAGTGCTTTTATGGCGCCCCCAACGTCAGAATATTCTGGCTATGGCCATCTGGATACTGGTGTTCTCCTGGATGTACCAGGTTGAGCTGGTGGGAAATGAGCATCCAGGCCAGCACCTTGATTTCTGGCAGGATACCTGTGACCAGAATGTGCCGGGAGCCTGCGACAAACTTGTCCGGGTTTATTCTAATAACTGTAATGCCGGCAACGTCGAGCACTGCCTGGCTCTTTCTAAACTGGCTCTCGCTAGAAAAGTACAGTCAATCGATACCGGCGCCGAATCAGAGAGAATTCGTGGTAAGGACTTGGTTTTCGCAGAAGCAATGGCCTGTGAATTGGGTTCGACAGAAGGCTGCCGACAGTTAAATAGTCAGATCGACAGCGGTGACAAAAACCTGTTGCCCTCACTGTGTGACGAAGGTGATGCTATGGGCTGCTATATTATCGGCGCTAACAATCTAAAAGGCATTGGTCAGGTGCCGGATTTGCCGACGGCATTAAAGTATTTTTCAGCATCATGCGACTTGCGTCTCGGGCTTGGTTGTTCGCTGGTCGGAGATCTGCATTTTTATGGTGTTGCCGTTAAAAAGAACGTGAGTCAGGCTGTTTCTTATTATGAGCGCTCCTGTCAGTTATCCTACGGCCCCGCGTGCCAAAAACTCAGTGATCTTTATCTGACAGGTGGCACGATAAATCGAGATCTCGCATTGGCTAAGTGGTACCAGCGTAAAGCTTGTGCCATAGGGATTGTTAGCGCCTGTAATGGCTAATTATTTGAATATAGGGGGATTTTTATGATTTTTCTTTTAGGTGTATAGATTGTGGCTACAAAGCACCGCAATAATTTTGTTGACTTCCACTGGGAACCCTATATGCTAGCTACCAGCTAGAAAGTACGTCTGATATTTATTCTCACCATTTCGAAGTTTCTGTTTAGTACCTCGTCCTGTAGTCTATAAGTAATAGTCCAACTTCCTGCCAAACCGCCTTCTTGCAAGGCAAAAACATTGCTTTTAAATTAATAGGATTTATCCATGTCTAATACAGTTACCGGCACCGTAAAATGGTTTAACGAAGCTAAAGGTTTTGGTTTTATCGCTCAAGAATCTGGCCCAGACGTTTTTGCACATTTCAGTGCAATCGCCAGTTCAGGATTCAAAACTCTGGCTGAAGGCCAGCGTGTAGAGTTCACTGTGACTCAAGGTCAAAAAGGCCCACAGGCTGAGAACATCGTAGCTCTTTAATTGAGCGCGATTGTCCGAATATAATCGGGCGATAAATTAGCCGCTTTAGATAGCGGTCCATTAAAGGCAAGCCAATCGGCTTGCCTTTTTTGTTGGCAGGAACTAACAGTAGCATAGCGAGAACTAACAGAAGCATAGCGGGAAGTAACAGAAGACTGGCATACAATATTAGTCTGCTGATTAAAAATAGTCTGGTGATTAACAATAGTCTGGTGATTAACAAAAGGGCACTTACGAGTGGCAGAGGATAACGGTAAGCGTTTAAATAAATTTATCAGTGAGTCCGGTGTATGTTCGCGCCGGGAAGCAGATAAATTTATCGAAGAAAACCGGGTAAAGGTAAATGGCCGCCTGCCGGAGCTTGGGACGCGTGTGACAGACCAGGATGTGGTAACCCTTGACGGTAAGGTCATCCAGGCTGGTGCTGAAGACAAGACTGACCGTGTATATATCGCTTACCACAAACCTGTCGGCATTACCTGCACCACCGAACGGCACGTCAAAGGCAATATTATTGATGCCATTGGTCACCGAGAACGTATTTTTCCCATTGGACGCCTGGATAAACCTTCTGAGGGCTTAATTTTCCTTACCAGCGATGGCGATATCGTCAATAAAATTCTGCGTGCCGAAAATGCTCACGATAAGGAGTATCTGGTGACGGTCGATAAACCTTTAAGTGAACGTTTTGTCGAACGCATGGCACGGGGTGTTCCCATTCTTGGGACTGTGACCAAACCCTGTAAGGTTAAAATCCAAAGCCGATTCGTCTTCCGGATTATTCTTACCCAAGGGCTTAATCGCCAGATTCGACGCATGTGTGAATTTCTGGGCTATGAAGTCACTAAACTTAAGCGCACACGCATCATGAGCGTGGATATAGGCCAACTGAAGCCTGGTCAGTGGCGTAACCTGACAGACAACGAAGTGAGTGAACTCAATCAAGCCGTGGCAAACTCACGTAAAACGGCGATTGGAACGGCGCAACCGAAAAACACTGTGGCCCGCAAAAACACTGTGGCCCGCAAAAACACTGGAAACCCAAGTGTCGCTGCTGCAGGCGAGCGACAACCGCGATCTAAATTTAGGCCTAAAGCCGACAGTAAGGCAGCGATCATGGACAAGTCATCAAGGACGGAGGCGTCTAAGACTCACAAACCTGGTGCTACTAAAAAACGCCGTGGCGGCAAAGCTCAACAAACAACAGGTAAACCTGCAAAGATGCAGCGTGGAGATAATGGCAAGCGCAAATAGGGTCCTGTAAATAGCTCCCAACCTTGTAAATAGCTAGTCTTCTATTCGGCCATGACCATTGTCAGTGACGTGTAATGGTGGCCAGGAACCTCTTCACCTTTAACGGGGCTTTTCATTACCTCAAAGCCTGTCTGACCACAAGAAAATTATCAGTGTCACTTAATTCCCGACGAATTCCTGCAAGTCGTTGCATAAGGTTTGGTCCTTGCTGTACGGACATCCCCCAAAGTGAGCCACCATTGGGTTCAAAGTGTTTGGCATTGATTGCCACATTATGAGCAAAGGGGTGATTGATTCACCTGGGAGCTTGCACCAATTTGAGGCGCATCCCGTTTGATGAGTGCACAACCAAGTGATTGTATGAATTTTTGGTTTACAAAAACATAACACTTCACCTGAAATTCGCCTGAGTTTCAGGAAAATGAGTTACGAAAATCTACATGGCATGGGCATAAAACTTGCCGTTAAAGCAGGATGCAGGGACTGTAGACTTGCGGTCCCGTCACTAATGATCTCATTCATCAGGAAATGGACCCTTGGATTTTCTATTTGCACCCGTCAGAACGCTGACCTTATCTCTTGGTTTCAAAGCCGCTATTGTCTCCTATGCATTAATACTATTGTTTTTTACTCTGGCCGGGTTTGCCTGGTCCCCATGGCTTTGGTTGTATGCCGGGCAATGGCTGGGGGCCTATCTTGTCATCGGTTTGTTGTACCTCATCTGGACTGACAGCCAGCGCTTGCTGGCGCAATGCCGCAGTATAGACCCCAGACAGTTTAACCATCTCAAACTGGAAATCCCGCCGGGCCCTCTATATGAGTTGGTCAGCGGCGTTGTTACCCTGGGTAGGGAGCTTGAGCGTCTGCAGCAGGAAACTTCCGACCGATTGCTGGAGATTTCCCATTCGGCTAACGAGTTGCAGCGCAGTGCCGATGAGCTGGCGGCCAATACACTGGTACAGTCTGATGCCACAGCCTCTGGCGCTGCCGCCATGGTGGAAATGAGTCAGGGCATTGACAACATCTCGCAGTTAATCCGCGAGGCCTCGGAGATGGCTGAACGATCCAGTAGCCTGGCGGAGGAAAGTGCAGGCTGTATTGAGTCGGCGTCTCGAGATATCGGGTCAATGGAGCGTTTTGCCAAAGGGACGGCTGAACAAATGTACCGATTGAACGAACAATCAAAATCGGTATTCGAGATCACCGACGTTATCCGCGGTATTTCTGATCAGACTAACCTGTTGGCGCTCAATGCTGCCATAGAAGCCGCAAGAGCAGGTGAATTAGGGCGAGGCTTTGCAGTAGTGGCCGATGAGGTTCGCGCTTTGGCAAAGAGAAGTCATCTGTCTGCGAATGAAATTTCTGACCGAATTCAACAGGTGACTCAGGATATTTCCGCAGTTGTGCAAAGCATGGAAGAGTTGCGAGATCTGACTCAATGTAGCGTCAAAAGCACCCATCAAGCCCAGGATTCCCTGACAGGTATACAAGAGTTTTCCCGGCAATTGTCTGAGCGTGTCTTTGCCATTGCCACCAACGGTGAGCAACAGAGTCTGGCCGCCGGCGAAGTGTCACAGCGCATCGAGGAGGTTTACGAAGCAGCTTCGCGCAACAGTGAAAAAGCCGACCAAACCGCCAAGGTTGCTCTGCATCTATCCGATATCACCCGCAAAGGAGGCTGATTATGCTTGAAAATGCCGTACTCGAAAGCTTAATAGTGATCGGCCTGACGCCAATGACCCTTGGCGTGGCATTGCTATTTGCCTGGTGGCGCTATAGCGATCACCTGAAACAACGGCAACAGCAGGGCGTCCGGCGCATACTGTTGCTCAAGGAATTGCTGGTTCGTATGCAACAACACCGAGGGCTCAGTTATGGTGCCTTGCATGGTGATAACGCTATGCAGCAGCGTATTCGATCTCTGGAAATGACGTTGTCAGAAACTCTCAAACTTCTGCAGCCTTTGCAGGGAATACCCTATACCAGAGACCACTGGAACGCATTTATCAGCCACTGGGAAAGGCTCCAGGTCAAGAACCTGACCCTGACGCCTGAAAACAATTTAGCCCAACATAACAGTCTGATAAAAGTGGTCCTTTACCTGATCGAAAATGTCGCTGAATGCAGCGATTTGACTCGTATCAACCTGTCCCCTGAATTTAATGTCAGTGAGCTTTGGAAAGATATATTGCCGTCTGCGGAATGGGTTGGACAGGCAAGGGCTATGGGGGCTGGGGTATTGGCCGCCGGTCACTGTGGCAGTGTAGAGCGTATTCGCCTGGAATTTATCAAGAGCCGGATCGCTGCCGGATTATTAATTCGGCAAGATGCATCTGACGATACGCTACAGCCTTTGCGAGGCCTGATACAGGTAATCGATACCCAAATCATATCGGCAGACGGGCCCACCATATCACCCAGAGATTATTTCGATATTGCCAGTCAGGCGATTGATAAAATATTACAGCAGTTTGAAATCCGTATGCAGAGACTTTCAAGCCACCTGGAAATGCCGGTGACCTGAAGCGGCTATGGCCAGCTCGGCCTGATAGTCGCTTTTAGCTCTGGAGTCTGAAATAGGTGGTCATGAATATGAGTGGATCAGCCATAAAACGGGGCAATGGATTCGTGCTGTTAGTGAGCCCTGAGCAACTTCAACTCCATGAATTTTCGAAATTTATTAGCGATAAAGTTGAGTGTTTTTTGGAGAAATAGCAGAAATACAACTATTCTGCAGGGAGCATAAAGTATTAATGGAGTGATTGAATGGAACGGCTGTCTACCTACAGCGTCGTTAGTAGCGGGAAAATCAAGGCGGATTTTGAGTTGCTGAAAGTTCAAAGCGACTTTGCTGATCTGTTTAATATTACCCAGGAGAAAGCACAAACTGTCCTCAGTAAAAGGCGTGCACTAAAGAAAAATCTCGATTTGGACACTGCACGGGCTTATGTCGCACGGCTGGAAAGTATTGGGGTGGAGGCGACGGTCATCGAACAAAAGCCGGAACCTTCTCCCACTGCAGCAACGCTGGCCCTAGAGCCGACTGAGGAGGAACTACGTGCTGCAGAAACAGCCGAAAGTACACGTCGGGCCAAGGCCGATCCCAGTATGATCACTTGCCCGAAATGTCAGCTTGAACAGCCCAAGGCTGAACAATGCGTTGGCTGTGGAGTATTCATTCACAAGGTTAAAAACCGGCTTGAAGACGTACAGGCGAAAGATCCTGTAGTTGAAGCCCCGGAGGAGACATTGGCGGAGGAGGGCAGTGCAACTGAAGCCCTGAACCTCAAGGCATTAGGTGCCGCCGCAGGTGCTGCTTTGATTGGTGCTGTGGTTTGGAACATTATCGCCATGACGACCAATTACGAATTCTCGATCATCGCCTGGGGTATTGGTGGTGCAGTAGGTCTTGCCGCAGCCGCACTGGGAGCCAGGGGATTTGCCACTGGTGTGATTTGCGGCGTCCTGGCCTTTGTGGCCATTTTCGGGGGCAAGTACCTGGTCATCCAGAGTTTCAAATCCAATTGGTATGAAATTCTCGTGGAAAGCGGTGAGTTGGAGGATGCAGACCTTAAGCAATCCTATCAATACACCTTGGTGGCGGCACAAGCCTATCAGTCTGAGGTGACTGATACAGAGTCATTGAACCAGTTTATGGTGGACTACGGCTACTCTGAGGCAGAGCAGGCCAGTCGAGTGAATGCAGAAGAAATCAGAGTCTTCAAGGATATAGATGAACCAATATTATTGAGCATGGCAGCGGGCAATCTAAGCTACGAACAATGGATCCGAAGTCTGTTTCAGGAAGATTTTGAGAACGCATCGACCTTTGATCTGATTAAAGAAGACTTCGGCATTATCGATATCCTCTTTATCTTCCTCGGTGTAGGCACGGCTTATCGTCTGGGTAGTGGCTTTCAAAGAACGGCCTGACTTTGTAATTCCTTTGCTCTGGCCTATAACTTAACGAAATAGGGAATCGCCATCAGCGCGATCCCTATCAACACCAGAGGAATGGTTCCGCTGACAAAATAGGGATACACCATCAGTACGATACCGCTGTAGCGCGCCAGCGCATGTTGCTGTCTTTTACCATAGATAAAATAGCCGAAGCCTATAGAGCCGAACAGTAATCCCCAAAGCAGTGTGGCTGTTTCCATTCTTCCCCCGATAATGAAGCCCAGTCACAATAATTTCATTTGTACTTCATATTTCTGCTATCACGTTGGCGCAGACTGTTTTTCACCGCCATAAATCGTTGAGCCTATTCCAACAATGTGAATCCCCAAAAGTAAAGCACTCAATGGCTGTTCGCAAGCGCCATACCTCCTCAATGGGAGGTTTATTCAACTCCCCGAATTTGTAGAATGTCTTCAGGAATCTGAGCATTTGTCATCATTGCAGCAGAGCCTGGAAAACTCTTTAGTTTTCATCCGTAAACGGCTACCCTGCCGCTTATGGAAGTCGCTAGCACAAATTACGATATTGCTTTGCTCGCAAAATCGACAGATTACACCATCGATTTAATCAATCATGTGGTTAGCTGACAGCTGTAACCGGCTAACATCGGAAGAGGCTTGGAGAAGCATTATGGATTACGGCAAGATCGTCAGGTCAGTCCTGGCAACAAGTTCAATGGTACTTTTGGTTGCCTGTAGCGGCGGGGGCTCATCAGGGAGCAGCAGTAGTTCCGCCAGTGTGGAGGAGGGATTATTTCTGGATGCTGCCGTTGCCGGTCTTGGATATGAATCCGGCGATTTGAGCGGTACAACCGGGGATGACGGCAGCTTTGAATATGAAAGCGGTGAGACGGTGCGTTTCTTTTTAGGCGATATCGAAATTGGCTCGACCACGGGTAATGGCACTGTCACCCCGCTGGACCTTGTCAGTGACGCTGCAGATGAATCAGACCCCCATGTGGTCAACATTCTCCGCTTTTTACAGACGCTGGACGATGACGGCGATCTGTCCAACGGCATTCAGATCACTCAGGTCATGCGGGATTTGGCAGCGGGCCGCAGCATCAATTTTGACCAGACAACCGATGCCTTCGCCAGTGATGCCGACATGTTATCCACGGTCAATGAGTTGACCAGTGCGAGTAATGTCGGTGCCAGGGATCTGGTTGAGATGGTGGATGCCTTGGCGCACTTCCAGGAAACACTGGCGTCACTGGAAGTCGACGGTAATCTGGACCCCAATGATGGAGAACTGTTGACCGAGGCGCAGTTTATCGACGCCTTTGCAGCACAGGTGGACGGTGTGTTTCGCTTGAAAATGATTGGCGATTTCAGTGCCAGCCTCGACTTCACCGGAGTCGCAGTCAACTCGTCAGTTCAGTTTGATAACCTTTATTTGCAAGCCTATGAACGGGCGGGTGATAGTTTCTTTGTGGATGCCTGCAGTCTGACTGAACCTGAAGACATGGCCATTGATCCTGAGGAGTATGAGCCCGACACCGAGGAGTTCTGTGAGAGCTCTGAGTTGAAGTATTACCAGAATGCGTCGAATGTGCTGAGTATGGAAGTGGAGTGTGACGGCTCGGTAGCCTGGCGTGGCACCTGGACCAAAATCAGTGACCTGCCGACCTTTACCCAGGGAAATCTGTCATTTTCTTCCTCCATGTATCCACCTCTCGACAGTACCTCAGGGGTATGTGGCAGTTTGACGCAATCCGCAATCGCGTCTCAATACCTGCCACAGCCTAACGACCTCCAACTAACGGACGATGAAAATGAAGGTTGGCAAATAACCGTGATTTCACCCTACGCTGATAGCGAGCGTGTGAAGTTATATATGACGTTTAATGGTGATGCCGCCCCTGGAACCTACCATGTCTATGATGATTCCGAAGATGTTGCTGATGCGGTCGATGTTCTAATGTCCTCTGCTATCTATGGCGGTAGTGCCGAGGAACCATCTTCCCAGTCTGCGGACAGTGGTACGGTCACGATTACCAGTGTGACAGGCAATCTGGTCAGCGGTAGTTTTGATCTATTGATGGGCACGGGGGATACAGTGGAAGGTAGCTTTTCGGTGGATTTCGACTAAAAGCCCTGGTCCTGGACTTACAGAGTGATAATTATTAACCCGGCAGGCGAATAGTTTCCTTCTATTTGCCTGCCGGGTTAATTGCAATTAAGGCTGTGCCTGATGTTGATGCAGCTAGGCGGCTAGCTAAGCTGTGAAACCAGCCATTCCCTGAATTTTCTTACTTTTGCCCAGTCTGCGCGCTCATAAGGCGTGGCAAAATAATAGGTAAAAGGTGCGGGCATGGGCGCAATGCCCAGTGTTACCAGACTGCCGTTCTCAAGGGCATCCATGACAATATAGGTACGCCCCAGGGCAATGCCCTGTCCAGCCTGTGCTGCTTGTAACACCAATTCAGTACGGCTGAAGTGGATAATGTCTTTGCTCACCGGCACACCGGATTTCTGAGACCATTGAGCCCAGCTTTTCATACAATTGCCAGACCCGTCATTCCGGGTCGCCAGCAAGGTTGCTTTTTGCATGACCTCGTTTGAACTCAAGCCCGGATATTTATGCAGGAGCAATGGACTGCACACCGGAAATATCTGCTCGGTCGCCAGAGCTTGACTATGGAAGCCGACTGGCGGCGACGGTGAAAAGCGTAGCATCACATCGGCATCTCCGGCACCCGCCGGACGAATACTCTCTTCAGTATTCAGGTACACACGAATATCTGGTTGTGCCTCGGTTTATCTTTATGAGTACCTGGGTAGGACAGAAACCCGTCTGCTGATTGAGCAGGGCCGCTTGATGCCTAATCCTTCACCCAGCTTGATCGAAGCTGAACTGGAAGTGAGTGGCAATCAAGTCGTGCGAATCTGGGTTGGTGGTATCGGTAAAGTAATGAGTGTTGCCGGTGCAGATGAAGCCGATGCGGGAGAGCTAGTCCAGGAGCACTGATCATGGATAACATTTTCTTGTCAATGGAGCTATGGCAGGTGTCCGTCATCGCTGTGTTGATGGCGATCAGTCCCGGTGCTGACTTCGCCATGGTCACACGCAATAGCCTGTTTTATTCCCGCAGAGCCGGGCTGTTCGCCGCTTTGGGCGTGGCCGCAGCGACCTGGGTACACACCGCCTACACGGTTGCGGGCCTGGTGGTGCTAATGGCAGGTTCAGTATGGGTATTCACCCTGGTGAAATGGGCAGGCGGTCTCTATCTGCTCTATATCGGTTGGAAGACCTGGCATAGCCGGATGAGTATTCCGAATCAGGTGGAGAATCCGATAAAACGATATCTGACGGGGCGTTCTTTCGGCAAGGATTTATCACCAATGCCACTAACCCTAAGACGACGCTGTTTTACCTGAGTATCTTCACTCAGGTGGTTGATCCGAATACCACTATGGCCACTCAGTTGCTCTACGGTATGGTGATCTGTTTAGCTCACGGTTGCTGGTTTTCGCTGGTTGCCATGGGTATTACTCATCAAAGGGTATTGCGTCAGTTGCGTTCCATGGGGCACAGAATCGGTCAGGTGTTGGGTGGCGCACTGATGGCAATGGGTATCGGGCTCATGGCATCGGATCACTAAACAGCAGCGGACTTATATTCATAACAGCTCAAACGAAAAAACGGGACAGGCAGAAACCTGTCCCGTTTTATTTCGCCTCATACCAAGATGCTGGTACCCGCTTAGTAAGCGGCCAGACCATTGATGGTTTCCACCAGGCCCGCGACGGAACGGATAGGCCTAAGCTCACCCTTGCCATTCAGACGGAAGGCACTGATAGAACCACCTGCTGCACTGAGAGCATACAAATAACGCCCATTGCTGCTGGAAGCCAGATCGATCGGGCGGCTGCCGGGCAGGGTGTTTGCTGCCACACCATCGTCCTGCTTCAAGCTGATGTCACCGATACGGTCGATATCCAATGCCGTGATGGTGCTTGAGCCGGTATTAGTGGTAAAGGCAAAACGTCCGTTAGGCGAAACGATCAACCAGCAGGCAGCCGTTTCCGTGGTGCCGAGTGACCCTTCAATAATCTCCAGAGAACCGTCTTCATGAAGGTCATAGGATGTAACCGAACTGGCGTCCGGCGCACCACGGGCAGCCTCAGAAACGAGCAGATGGCCACGGCGATCAAAGGAAAAACCGAAAGGGGTGAAGCCGGAAGAGGCATTGACGATGGCATCGCCGGGCAGGCCGTCATCATTCAACAGAAACACACTGATCTGGTTAGTAGCTTTTTCTGTGACGACCAAAGAGTCACCCCAGGGGCTGAACTGGATTTGCGCGGGGCCGGTACCAATGCCGCTAAGTCCTTTATTGGAATTTGCCAGCGCGGTTAGCTTGCCATGTTCATTGACGGTAAAACCCTGAATGCTGTCGCTACCGGCATTAAGCACATACAGTAGACCTCCATCCACGGTCAGACTGACCGGCCTGTTGCCGCCTGAAGGTGTGACATCTACCAGTTTCAGACCATAGCGCAGCACCTTGAATGAAGAAATTTCATTGCTGCCGGCGTTAACTGCAAAAAGCCATTGATGGTCTTGTGAGAGCACCAGCGCCCCTTGGTTGCCCAGTCCTGAGCCTGTGCCTTCACCGCCGGTGGCGAAACTTCTGAAGTAGCGCAAGTGCCCGGTGCCAGTACGGTGGAACATCATGACTCTGTTGCCGTCGGTAGCATTGGTGCTGGTAAATACTGCACCGCTCTGGCCGTAAAAAAAAGCGCTGGCGGTAGATGAGAATGCCCAGACAGGCATGAGCACAGAGACTAAGAGCAGGAGCTTTTTGGCCTGCCCCCAGAGTGATTGCCCTGGCCTGGAAAACAGGCGGGCTTTAGAAGTTGCAATTTGCATGAGAACCTTCCTTTTGTGAATTGTTGATCAGGACCGTCACGGGCTTGTTCACCGCCCGTTGAACGTTCAGCGTTCACTAACAGTGTCCTGACAACGGTCGCTTCAATCCTCACGGGGAATTGATATTTTCATCACAAAAGTATCCCGGGCATTGTTATTTCTAAATACCACGCCAATTCAAACGTTCCTTCAAACGTTCTCCCACACGTAGATCGCATACCTTTTGAGCGCAGACTCACATAGCTATCAATACATAGGCTGGATAAAAAAATTAGATTCCCTGCATCCAATCTGCGCATTTGTGTCGTCGTTAATAGAGACAGAGCGTCAATTTTATCCAGAAGGGAGTTAAGCAATGAAAGGGATCAATCGATTTGTCACAGGGTACTTACCTGTTCTGCCCATTCACCATAAACACGGTATCCGGCACTTCTATGGTGCCGGCCGTTAATAATAAAGCTGACTAGGGCGCATCCCGCTGTTAATAGCCCAATCAGTGTTATCGCGTTACAAACAAGGAGACGGAGATGAAGGTTAAGAGATACGCCAGCCCTGCTGGAATTGGAATTATCTGCGGAGCTTTGCTCGCCGGATGCGGCAGCAACGACGAAGCAGGAGGGGGCGGCGATGACCAGGACGTTGCAATTACTCAACAAACCCCAAGTCGTTCGAGCAGTATTGCGTTGACCTCGGATGATACAAAATTAGTCGTAGTGAATCGCCAAAACGACAGTGTTTCGAT
Organism: Hahella sp.; assembly: GCA_050299855.1. Taxonomy (GTDB): domain Bacteria; phylum Pseudomonadota; class Gammaproteobacteria; order Pseudomonadales; family Oleiphilaceae; genus Hahella. The sequence continues at coordinate 39,105 of JBNKWQ010000030.1, read as the reverse complement.
TATCCAGGTCAAGGATGATTCCGGTCATGATATCGAAGAACTTATCGCTGAACTACCGGTCGGAAAGGAACCACGCTTTGTGGCGATCAGCCCGGATAACAACAAAGCGTTTGTTACCAATGCCATAGACGGCACCGTGTCAGTTATTGATTTGCGACCCTCCACACCTCAGATTCTGGGCTCGGCGATTGCTGTAGGTACGGAGCCCAGGGGAATCGCTGTGACACCTAACGGGAAGTATGTCTATGTGGCCAACCACACCGAAGGCACCGTGTCGGTCATCAGATCTTCAGATCTGAACGTGGTGAATACTGTCCCTGTGGGCGGTAATCCGATGGCCATTGCCATTAGTAACGACGGCGACGCGAACGACAAGGATGAAACGGTGTACGTGACGCGCTTCTTTTCTGAGGTGATTGATCCGGTTAACCGCCCTGATGGGTTCAATGATTCCAAACAGGGGAAAGTGGACTATTTCAGTGTTGCTGAGTCTTTAACGGCACATCCTTCATCCCAGGTCTACAATATAGCCCCCATCGCCAACTCAGGTTTCACTGCGGACCGCCGTCAGTTTTGTGCCAAAACAAGGGAAGCGCTTCAGGCCGCCGGTGATGTCACCTTTTTCCCTAGCGGCATCGACGGAACCGGAGACGGTGCCTCCGCCCTAGCCAATGATACCTTTTGTCCGGATCCGGACAGTACCGATATCAGTGCAGACGGCCCAATTGCTAAGGTGGCGCAGGCTGCATATCCAAACTTTCTCTATGGTGCCATGATTCGGGATGGCGTGCTCTATATTCCCAATGTCGGCGCTTCGCCTGAACCCCCTGTTAAATTCAGCGTTAACGTTCAGGCGTTAATCAGTTCCATTCAATTGGACTCAGGCGTGGATTCAACCATTAATCTCAATGACCAGATCAAGACGGAAACTAACCCTGCGAGTCCTAACGAATCCCTCGACCGACTCTTCGGAAACGATATAGTTGCGATTGAAGCCAATGTGGAAGGTGACGATTTTCTTGTACTCAGCCGCGGTGGTAACTATGCGATCCGGGCGTCATTAGACGATGATGGAAACCTGAACATTGGTGCGCCGGACCACGTCATCAGATTCCAGACCGGCAATATTCCCAGTGGTGTGGTCATGAGCCTGGATGGTAAGAGGGCCTATACCAATAATGAAGTGAATACATCAGTGACGGTGATCGATCTGGACAACAATCAAGTGCTCAACCGGGACCTTGCCTCCAGTGAGCCGCCGGCACCAGGTACACAAAAGCACCGCAACGTTGTCGGTAAGCTTGTGTTTTTTACCGCACTGGGTACGCCTGACACGCTGGATACTGATGGCGATGATGACTTTGATATTGCCCTGCGTGATATTGATCCGCTGCAGTTCAGGGGCAAAGCATCTGACAACGCCTGGAGTAGCTGCTCATCCTGTCACGATGACGGCCATTCAGACAATGTCACCTGGATCTTTCCGACAGGTCCGAGGCAGACCATTGCCCTGGAAGGAACCTTTGCCAACAGCGACTCGGATGACCAGCGGATTCTTAACTGGAACGGCGTTCGTGGCAGTGTGACTGACTTCAATAACAACTCCCGTGGAGTGCAGGGCGGCACTGGTTTTGCTACTGACGTCGATGGCATCAACCGCACCGCAGAGGTCTTTAACCATGGGCCGACCAAGGGGATTAGTGATGCATTGGATGCCATGACGGAATGGGTGGCTAACGCTGTCCGCGCACCCATCATGCCGGAAACTTCTGACGCCTTTACCCTGGAAACAGGTCGAAACCTCTTTACCACTAACTGCGCAAGTTGTCATGGCGGTGAAAAATGGACCAAGAGTACGATTTCAGCTTACCTGAATAACCCCACCTTAGGGTCCAACCCATTGGGAGCTAACTTCTTTGCAGACGGTAAAGTTCCGCCATTAGACCCAAATCTAAAAGTGGCAGGACCGCAGATCGTGTCTGTGGACAACCTGGGTGTCGTGACCAAATTCTTGGATGATGTCGGCACGCTGAATCTTGCCAATGAGCTGGAGATTCGAGGCGCCGGGGCGATTGGAGGTGGTGTCATCACTATTCCGGGTGACCCGAATGAAGGTGTAGAGGTCGCGGCACAATCCACGCAAGGTATTGGGCCATTGGGGGCTGCCGGCTTTAACACGCCATCACTGTTGGGTGTTGCCTACCACTCTCCCTACTTCCATGATGGAAGCGCAATCACGTTGGACGAAGTCTTTGACAAGCATGGATTGCCCGCTCACCTGAACGCCACTATCAAGGACGTTATTGTCGCTGAAGAGGAGAGAGAGCAACTGAAAGCGTTCCTGCTCTCTATCGATGACGACACACCTGTTATCGACTGATAAAGCATCGTTCGACTCAGAGTGGTGTCCAAGCAGACACTGAGAGAAACCACAGTAAACTCAATGAGGAACTAAAGCGCCGGGCCATCCAAATTGGATGGCCCGTGTTCGTTTATTGAACGGGTGGTGGGTCCGGCACCTTATTTGAGAGCTGCCTGTCCAAAATGATCAAAATTGCTTATTTCCCAGTATGGGCTAAATTTTGTACAGGCCCTGCAAACTCTTAATGGATTTAATCAGGATAGTTGAGTCTTGCGGAGGAGAATTCATATTCCATGAGCGTCAGGAGAGCAGATTGCGCCCGCAATTTCAGTGCTCTCTCATAGCGAGGAGGCTGCTATGCGCACGGAGATCATGACCCTGGCTGCGACACTGGTCTGTCTTGTCTTGATGATAAGCGGATGCCGCTCTCCCGATGAGGCTTCTGCCACTTCCCAGGAACCCTCCTCATTGCCCCGGGAAACTACCGGGCAGCCCGCTGATTTACCCTTACCCAGCAGCCTGCCGTTAAGGGATTATGAGCGTGTGCTCTATACCTGGCTCCTGGAACAGAAATACAAAACCCTGAACTGGAAACACGATAAAGGTGTGCGTGATACAGGGCCTTTTGTCCGTGATGAATATTTTGGTACCCATCCGGCGGTGAGGATTTATTACTCCCCGGAAGTGTTGGCCTGGCTGACAAATGGTAGGCAAGGGGACATCCCAGACGGTGCAATGATCGTGAAGGAAATGTATACCGCGCCGGCTGTGTTGTATCAGGAATTGAAGAATGACCCGGTCTACGAAGGCAACCCGCAGGCTTATGAAGCCTTATTGGGTAAACTGGTCACCGACTGGACCGTGATGGTGAAGGACCGCGCCGGGTCCAAGGACGGCTGGTTCTGGGGTGGCCCTGGCGCCGCCAAACAGGGCGAATCCGTGGCGGCCGCAGTGGAACGGCAGTTGGATGACTACTCCCATGCCCTCTATTCCAGTTTCGGCGCGCCCTGCTTGCGCTGTCATGGCTCAGCGGAAAATGAGCTTACCTTCAGTTCACTGCGTAATATCGAAGGCTTTATACCGGCTGAGTATCCCTTACGTTTCTTTGTTGACAATTCCTGGCGCAGTGCCGATCACATTAAAAACTACCCATTGTCGATGCTATCTGATGACGCCTATGCGCAAAGCATTTTCAATATCCCGGAGTTGCAACGTCCCTGGACGGATGCGTCGACACCAGCCTATAAGGAGTTTCTGAGCCAACATATGGGGCCGGCGGAGAAGTCGGCAGAGCCGGAGAAAAATGAAGCCCTGCCAGCGCCTGATCCAGCCTTTATCAAGCAATTCCCCGAACTGGTCCGGAGTATCCATAACCAGGTTAAAGTCTTCCCCTCGCAATGGTCAGATCATGTTGTTCCGGGCCCGGAAGGTGCCGAGGCTTTTATTACCTCCAGCAATTGTCTGGGCTGCCACGGAGGGCTCGGAGGCTTGCCGTATGGCGTGACGATGTTCCTGCAGACCGGGCCGGATTATGGCGATGGCTTTAATGTCTCCGAATATGGGGAGTGGCGTTGGTCACCCATGGGCCTGGCAGGCCGGGACCCGATCTTTCATGCGCAACTGGAAAGCGAAATGACCTATGTGGAGGATGACGGCAAGATGCAGCCCTCACCCCTGCATGGGAGTGTGGCAGACACACAGCAGGCCATCACCAACACCTGCCTCAGCTGTCATGGCGCTATGGGACAGCGGCAATTGCAGATGGATGCGAAGAACGATCCTGACCTGAACCCGAACTTCAAGGTGGACTATTTCTACCTCACCGAAGTCTTATCTTCTGACGAGCCTAAACCTGCTGACTACAAATATCATAAGTACGGAGAACTGGCCCGGGAAGGAATCAGCTGTGCTGTGTGTCATCACATGGATGCACCCTCGGAGCAGGATGTCAGTCAGTGGCAGCCGAAACAGGTTAACTGGATTACCCCACAGACACCGAAGGAGCTTGCGTATGTGTTGTTCCATAACTCCACCGGTCACTTTGTGCAGGGGCCGGATGATGAGTTCTATGGCCCCTACAAGGATGTCTCCGAACTGCCGATGGATAATATCCTGGGTGTAAAACCGGTTCAAAACGACTTTACCGGAAACTCCCAGCTATGCGGAAACTGCCATACCATCAATCTTCCCAATATCGGCAAAAAGGACCATCCATTTCCGGTGTTGGACAGCGCAGAAACCAATCCGGCCTTTACCGATTATCCCCACACCATTGAACAGGCAACCTTCCTGGAGTGGCAGAACAGCACTTTTGCCCTGGGAGAAAACGATCCTGATTCAGACTTTGCCAGCTGCCAGGACTGCCATATGCCGGGCGGCTTCAAATCCCTGGACGGCAGTGTTGATATCGACCAGTTAGTCACCCAGATTGCTGCCATTCAGGATGCCAACTTTCCTGCAGCAGAATACACCCTGCCGCTAAAAGATATCGATATACCTCTGCGGCCGGAATACAAACGCCATGAGCATGTCGGGCTTAATGTCTTTCTGCTGGAAATGTTCGATCAGTTTCCGGATATTCTCGGCGTTGCCAAAACGGATTACATGACGTCGGCCAAAAACGGTGTTGATATGGCGGTGGACAACATGATTCGCCAGGCACAGCAGGATACGACTGACATAGACGTCAAAGTGGATGGTATAAAAGATGGCGTACTGACGGCTAAAGTCACCCTAACCAATAAAACCGGGCATCGTTTCCCCAGTGGCGTTGCGTTCCGCAGGGCGTTTCTGGAGTTCCTGGTAATGGACGGTGACAAAGTTATCTGGGGCTCCGGCCGCACCAATGGTGTGGGGGTCATTGTCGACGGTAATGATAAGCCGCTTGAAACCGAGTTCCTGCCCAACGCTAAAAGCTATCAGCCTCACTATCAGACCATCACCCGCCAGGACCAGGTGCAGATCTATGAAGAGCTGAACCTGAATGAAAGTCAGCAGTTCACCACCAGCTTCGTCCACCGGGTTTCCAGCTCGAAAGACAATCGTCTGCTCCCTAAAGGCTGGCGTGTTTCCAGCACCTTTAAATCTCAGGGTGAGGTGATGCGGCAGTTCATGGTTTCCACCGACCCCCATGGGGTGGGGGATGATCCGGACTATGTCGACCAGGGGCCGGCCTTTCCAGGCCAGGACAGCCTGATCTACAAAGTCACCCTTCCCAAAGATGTGAATACTGACAATCTCAAAGTAAAAGTCTCAATGTACTACCAGGCCATTCCGCCGTATTGGTTAAAACAGCGTTTCGTGGCTGCGCCTAATGGTGAAGCCACCCAGCGTCTGTATTACATGGTCAGCCGATTAAACCTTGAGGGCACCGACATGGAAGACTGGAAACTTAAGTTGGTCTCGGCTGAGGCCAAGGCTCCATAATAGTGAAGACTCCATAGTGGTGAAGGCTCCACAATGATGAAGGCCAGGCCAAGGTAAGTGGTTCTCTCTTGAATGCTTTGGAGAGTCAAAATCCCTGGGATCGGTTGGTCATTGTCCGCTACCTGTCCACCAAAGAAGGCTTCAGGGTGGCAGCGCCGTGCAGGAAGTTCGATATAGAGTTCAATCAGTTTTACCAGCTCTTTAATCCGGCTTTTTCGAACGGATCGCTGGGGTAAGGGGCAGGGCCGGGATAAACCTCATCCAGATATTCCATCCATCCCGAACCTGCTTCTGACCTCGTGCCCAAGGGTAGGTGTGGTACTCCATCCTCAGCCCTATCCGGACCTCCAGAATCTCGTGCAGTAAGTCCTTCAATATTCGATATTTTGCATCTCTTAAGCGTCCGTTAAGTATTCGCCGTTAGCCTCCAAACACTAAACAAGGAGAAAACCTGATACTGGAGGAATTAATGAAGTATTTATTGCCCGTTCTGTTGCTTGCCGTATTTTCCCTGCCGACAAGAGCGGAGATTGATTTCGATACGTTAAAAGGCAAAGTCGTTTATCTGGATTTCTGGGCGTCCTGGTGCGGGCCCTGTAAATCATCCTTTCCCTGGATGGATGCAATGCACAGAAAATACGCTGCCCAGGGGCTCGAAATTATCGCCGTTAATATGGACCAGGAGCCTGAGCTTGCCCAATCCTTTATCGATGAATTCCAACCGGGCTTCCATATTGAGTATGACTCACAAGGCAAGTTGGCCGACACCTTCGGCGTGGAAGCTATGCCGACAAGCTTTCTGATAGATAAACAAGGCAAAGTACGCGTAAGTCACAAAGGGTTTCATCAGGACAGACGCTCCTCCTACGAACAGGAAATTCAGGAAATGTTGGGGGACGCCCTATGAAGCTCGCTACCACGGTATTGGTCATCGCACTGGCGGGCCTGATATCGTTTTTAACCGGCTGCACTAACGTAAAGCCCTGGGAACGGGACCTGCTGGCCAAACCTCATATGGAGCTGGATGCGGAACCATTATCGACTGCATTTGAGGAACATATCTACTTCAGTAAGGAAGCCAGCAGCGGTGGCCGCGGATTTGGTGGCGGGGGTTGTGGATGCAATTAAAAAAATTCCGATCCGTAAAAGGCAGTCTGGCGATTGCCACCGCCTCTTTGCTGGGGCAGACAGGTGCGGCCACCGCAGCGGTGGCGCAAGACCAGTGGGAAGCAGACGCGGCGGTGCTCCATTACACGGAGAAAGACCGCGTCCAGGCCACAGAAGCCGCGGTGAATCTGCATAAAAAGAATGATGATGAAAGCGAAATCAATCTTCGATTCACCTACGACACCCTGTCCGGAGCATCACCCAACGGCGCTGCAGCAGCCGGCGTTCCACAAACCTTTACCTCTGCCTCGGGAAGAAATTCTTCCGGGGGTAATGGAGAACGCGAGGATGAGGATGAGGATGAAGGTGATGATGACGAACACGGTGGCAGTAGTTACACAGCAAAAGCCGGTGAAACCCCTCTGGACAGCTCCTTTCGGGACGTTCGCTACATGGGGTCCGTGGGTTTCACAACCCCTTTTGCGGATGTCTACAAGTGGAGCCTGGGTGGCGCATTCTCCACGGAAGAGGACTTCACCTCGTTGAGTGTTAACAGCATGCTGGCAAGGGATTTTAATCAGCGCAACACCACCGTGTCGCTGGGGTTCAACTATGAATACGATATGATTGATCCTATCGGTGGCGTTCCAGATGCACTCACATCATATGCCGCGGGCCAGACAGCAGGCGAGTCGGATAGCAAACAAGTGGTGGATATGATCTTTGGCATGACCCAGGTGATGAACCGACGCTGGATCACCCAACTGAACTTTTCGGTTAGCCAATCGTCAGGCTACCAGGATGACCCCTACAAGATTGTCACGGTTGCCGATCAGGGTAATCTGATAATCGATCCGAATGATTCCGCCAGTTACCTTTATTTGTATGAACACCGGCCCGAGGACCGGCAAAAAATCAGCATCTACTGGCAGAACAAAATCGCCATAGGCAGTAATAGCGCCTTTACGATCGGCTACCGGTATATGACTGACGATTGGGGTGTGGATTCCCATACTTATGATCTTGGCTATCATTGGGGCATTACGGAGAATTTTTATGTTGAGCCTCATTATCGGTACTACCAGCAAACGGCGGCTGACTTCTATGTGCCTTTCCTCAATGCAGGGGATGAAGTGTTGGTTAATGGAAGCAATATCAGCCCACAAGTGGATTTCGCTTCGTCCGATCCCCGCCTCGGGGCCTTTGGAGCAACTACTTTAGGGCTTAAATTGGGAATGGCGCTCGGGGAGGATCAGGATATCAGCCTGAAATTCGAAACCTATGAGCAAACGGACAGGAACGATCGGAAAGCGACCCCAACCGGTAGCCACCTGGATGGGCAGGACCAGTTCGCAGAGCTGTCCGCCAGCTGGGTTCAACTGGAGTATAAACTTCGCTGGTGAACAGCGTGTCAAATGAGATGCTACTTGCCAAATGAAATGCAACGCGCCAAATGAAATGCAACGCGCCAAATGAGATACAGCTAGCCAGAGAAAACGGGCTATGCCGGGTGCAATTCCCGGCCATGGCCAGCGATTGTGAAGTGCTGATCGACACCCGGGACGAGTCATTGGCGAAGCGTCTCGGTTGCATCGCACAGCAGGAAGCTTTGCGCATCCAGCAGAAGTTCAGTCGCTACCGTGACGATAATCTGGTTTACCGCATCAACCACAGTGGCGGAAACAGCATCGGAGTAGACGAAGAAACCGCCTCTCTGTTGGATTTTGCCGAAACGCTCTGGCAGATATCGGAAGGGCGTTTTGATATCACCTCCGGCGTGCTTCGGCAGGCATGGCATTTTGACGGTTCAGATGGTGTGCCCACACCTGAGGCTGTCAATGCCCTGATGAACCGGATCGGCTGGCAAAAAGTCCGCTGGGAAAAGCCCTACTTCACACTGCCGGAAGGCATGGAAATCGACTTTGGCGGCATCGGCAAGGAATACGCCGTGGACAAAGTCTTCGGCTTGCTTATCGCCGAATGGGACGGAGCATTGCTGGTGAACTTCGGTGGCGATCTCAGGGTAAGGGGACCAAGGCAGAACCAGCAAAACTGGCAAGTCGGCATCGAACAAGTCTCCGAGGACAACACTCCCTGGATTGAGCTTACCAACGGCGCTCTCGCCACCAGCGGTGACAGCCGCCGCTATCTGATCAAAGACGGCATCCGCTATAGCCACATCCTAAACCCACGCACGGGATGGCCCGTCAAAAACACTCCCAAATCGGTAACCACCATCGCACCCACCTGCGTCGAAGCGGGAATGTATAGCTCCCTGGCAATGTTAATGGGTGCTGAGGCTGAAGTCTTTCTGCAGGAACAGGAAGTACGGCATTTTGTGATCCGGTAGAGGAGGATGCCGCAGGCCTAGTCCAAATTTGTTATTAGCAACTTATCACCTATATTTAATAGATAAGCCTAAAGGATGCTGAAATGGATATTGGGCAATGGTGATGACTAACTCCTGGTTCTTCCTATCCTTCTTACCTTTTGCGGCACTCGCTGCAGTCTTTGTTGTTTGGTTTGGTTTTATCTCTCTCAGAAGTCTGGTTAGCGTGAAGCTGGCCAATGCTTTTACAAGGTTCTTTCCCTATAAAACTGAAGTTAAAGGGACTAATAAATGTGGGTTTTCCCCCTAAATATGTTGGGTGCTGTTGGTATAGCAATTCATGATTTTATGGCTGTCCCTTGACCTCTTTCTCGACTGTAGGTTGGGAAGAGTGCAACGAATCCCAACAAGTGGCACTGAGGTGATCAGTATGGAAAGTCGGCTGTTTATGGGGTGTGGATTTGATTCGAAAGTTTTTAATAGGCTTCTTTACTCCATGGTTTAAACATCGGAAGAGTGTTTTCGGCCCAGTTGTACCTAACAAGACTTTGTGACAGCAGAAGGAGAGGAATAGTGCGAACTGCAATGAAAGGATTAGGCAAAATTTCAAGGCAGAATAGGTCTCAATTTCGTACGCTAAGGCCTATTGGTCCTATTCGAGGGTTACGATCAATGCCAGAGCATAATGTAGGTGCAGGAAGGGCAAAAGCCGTGCGACTAGGTGAGTCAGCCCTGCTTGACTCTGGTCCACTCACATTCTGTTCAACGATGGTCGCCAAAGTATACAACAACGATGAGCAGGTCGGGGTCCTTATGGTCCATAAGGGCCTTGAACGTGACATTGATCTCCAAAGACAGTTGGCCAACGAAGCCAGGCACCTCGCCCCTGAAAACGACCTTTCAGAACTGCGTGTCGAGCCAGTCGCCGTGCGAATTCCATCTGATTCTCCTGCTAGTACACGACTCTCTATTACTGCAAAGCTTGAAACTCAAAGAATGGGGATAAACGTAGGGAATCACGATTGTACATTACAAGCGCTGGCAAAGGAGGTTAGTCAAACACTCCCACTGACAAACACGAACGAAGTTATAACCCAAGCAACAGGAGCCGAAAGGCACGGATATAACCGTGCGTTGAAAGTTCGTGTAGATACCAACGGGGAAGTGAATGTCAGCGAAGGCGATCCCGGCTTACCCTGCGTATTGCTCTAGTAGGCCTGGTTTTCGATCTATATACCAGGAGCGGGCATCGGTTAAAGGGATTAATAAATGCGGGTTTGCCCCCTAAATATGTTGGGTGCTATGGATATAGCAATTCATGATTTTATGGCTGTCCCTTGACCTCTTTCTCGACTGTAGGTTGGGAAGAGTGCAACGAATCCCAACAAGCGGCACTGAGGTGATCAGTATGGAAAGACGGCTGTTTATGGGATGTGGACATGCCTCATAAAGATATCTGTATGATAGTACCCTTGAACGCAACCGCTGATCAGGATTAGTTATGGTTACGGTATCTCGAATTGAAGCTGGCCGTTATGCCGTATCGGATGGTCGATTAATTATTAAAGATGGATCAAATTGGTTCATTATTAGTAACGATGGAAAACAGTATTTTGGTCCCGTTACTACGCTCGCAGCAGCGAAAGAATTCGTAGAAACCGGTACCCTTCCTATTGGTCAGCATAATGGGGGTTCTGCATACGGAAGGAGGCAAAGTAAAAAAGAGCTTAATGCCTATATGGCAGCGGAAGCAAAGCGAGGTAACTTTGGACCTCTGATTATCTATATGTTGCTCATAGGCGGCGTGCTTTTACTTTTTTTTATAATTGAAAAGCACTAAAACTTGGAAAATGATTCCAGATCCTCATTGATAGCGATTCCAATGGTGTGATCAATGCGAAAAGAAGGATGTTTATGGAAATGTAGCTTTGATCCATAAAGTCTCCAATAGCCTTCTAATTGATGAACCGGAAGTGAGCGAGGCTATATGTAAAAATAGATCAGTCCCCTTTATTGGGTAGAGGAGGATGCCGCAGGCCTAGTCCAAATTTGTTATTAACAACTTATCGCCTATATTTAATTGATAAGCCTAAAGGACGCTGAAATGGATATTGGGCAATGGTGATGACTAACTCCTGGTTCTTCCTATCCTTCTTACCTTTTGCGGCACTCGCTGCAGTCTTTGTTGTTTGGTTTAGTTTTGTCTCTCTCAGAAGCCAGGTTAGCGCGAAGCTGGCCAATGTTCCCTATAAAACTGAAGTTAAAGAGACTCATAAATGTGGGTTTGCCCCCTAAATATGTTGGGTGCTATTGGTATAGCCATTCATGATTTTATGGCTGTTCCACTTTGTCTAGAAGTGATGGAATATTCGAGATCGACTTCGGATTCGACGCTTTTTCAGACTCGGGCAAATAGTGAAAAATGCTTCGGGATGAAGCATAAATCCTTATGAAACAGTATGTTGCAAACGTTGATGTGATGATTTTGGACTGATCTTATATGAGATAAGGGGCGGATCGGACGATGAAGAAAATGTTAAATTTCAAGAAATGAGAGTACTCGAAATGAATATAGAAAAGCTCGCTGAAAAGCTAAAACCGTGGATGCAGGTGGATACATGGCATACTTCGCACCCATTGGATGATAAAAGATTTCATAAATCCTTACAGTCCGCATTTTCGGAATTCGGCTCATCAATTGCGCACGAGGATTTCAAAGAGGCAATGGAATACCTCGTTGAAACCGGTGTTGCTTCGAAACTAGAGGTAGGTTACTTGGAGAATTGTATAGATGATTCAGCGAGCAAAGCTGAGCATATTGCAAGCTACTTATCCGACACAAAAATTTAACAAGCCAAGCCAGTAGGACTAATTTTGCTGTCGCTTCGCTCCAAAACGCAAATAAGCCTCTGCTTGGGGCGTAAATGCTATGAATAAATACAAGTTCGTACTTATATCAGAATCAGGATATAGCAAAGAGAATGACAAACTGCTTTTCAACCTGCTTGACCAAGGGTATGAACTCTTTTGTGTCGTTGGCAAGGGCTGTGTGGTATGGGAAGACATCATGGATGGATTATCCGTAGGTGATGGCACAAATCCCCGCTACATAACCACAACTAGCCATCCCGAAGAATCAATCGAGGATGTTATTGAGTTCGCAAAAATGTTCAGTATCAATAAGGAGTCGGATGTTGATGTTGTACGCATTTAACAAGGCGCATCAATCGCGGCCTGCGCCGTTGGGACACTAATCCGCTACGCGGCTCGTCGTCCGTGTGCTTTGCGTTAGCTCAACCTAGATTATCCTCATTAATTCAAAAGGGAAAATATAAGTGAGTATCTTTGAAGATGTATTAGACCTGAACCGGCTCCAGCCAAGAGGGGTAACCCGAGATTATCTCGAAGAAGTCGAGGAAAGTATTAAAGAGATTGATTCTCAAAGACCACTCGCTGCACATATAACTCAAAAACTCCAAGAAGAAATTCTTTTTGATAGAGTTCATGCGTCTGCTGTGATTGAAGGAAATAAACTTTCTAGGCGAGAAACAATAGTTGTTCTTAGCTCTGGGGTTCTCGAAGCAGGGTCAAGAAAAGACCAGCAGGAAGTCATTAATCTTGCTGATGCTTGCCTGTACCTACAAGAATGCTTGGATAACAACATTGAGCTCAGTGTCAAATTAATAAAAGAGCTACATCAAAAGCTTTTAGCAGAACTCGATAACAAAAATGCTGGAAGATTCCGAGATCAAGATGTAGCTATTTCAGGGGCGTCAGTTAACCCTCCCTCTCATCTTGATGTTCCAAGCTTGATTCAAAGTATCGTAGGGCTTGAAAGAAGCTCAGAGATACATCCAATCCACAAAGCCGCTTGGTTACATTGGGCAATTGCAAGGGTGCACCCATTTATTGATGGTAATGGTCGTATGGCTAGGCTTTTACAGGATTACGTTCTTTTAAAAAGCCATTACGTACCAGCTTCAGTGCAGCCTGAGGATAGAGAGAAGCACTACTATGAAGCATTAGAGAAGACTGATCTTGGTGACGGAGAGGAGCTGCTGGAAATAGTGGCCAAAAATGTACTTCGAATGTCCCAACGATATCTATCCATTATTCGAGACGAGAAGTCTAGAACATCTTGGGTCAAAGGAATTGCTAAAGCAGCGTCTGAAAAAGTTCGCCAAACTGATCACCGAACCTTTCTTGTCGCTCAGAAGTCATTTGATTCTTTAAAACTTGAATTTTCAAACGTTTGTGCAGAGCTTAACGCCGAAATATCCGAAATGTTCATCGGCTTTAAGGACTATGGAAGTATAGGCTTTGATAAATACCAAGAATTAAAGACGAAGGGTCGTGCTTCTCAGACATGGTTTTTTGGTCTAAGGCTCGCCTATGGTGAAATAGAGCAAAGATTTATCTTTTGGTTTGGAACTCATCATAAGTCACTTGAGGACTATAAGAATTTTGAAGATAGAGAAGTTTGCTTACTTCTATCGATGCAGGACGGTGCAGGGAGCAATAAAAAACTTGATGATTACGAGTCAGAAGATCGTATCACACTACGTGAAGTTGTCTTAGATGGTCGAAACTTCTCTAGAAGAAGGTATAACCCAGTATCTAAGGGCTGCGAGTGGGATTCAGGGTTAACTCCTGCTGAAATTGTCCAGAGCTTTATAACTGAAGTGCTTGCAAAGATGGGATTAGTATAAAAAGCTTAGAGACCGAGGGCATCCATAAACTGTAGAAGTTCAGATCTAATCTGACAGTGACCGGTTTTTAGGAGGCTCTGTCAGTTCAAGTTTAACCTATGAACTTTTCCTTCCAGGTTCGTTGCCCTTCCTTCAGAGTCGCCATGGGTGTACTTCCTAGGCACATTTTCCCTGATGGGTGCGATGATTATTGTAGTAATCCAGCCAGTCGTCCAGGTCTTTTAAGTTAGCAATCACATAGCCCAGCACATAGCCCAGGACACCCATTGAATATCGCTATAGATCGCTAAAGTTGATGGGAAAGCTGAAGCCCTTGGGAGCGGGTGTCAGCTTGGATTGAGCATAGAATGAGATATTGGGTGGGTGTCCTTGAGAAATATTGAGTTCGTCAGCCACTCGTGACGAACCATTCTATTGGGGCTTGGACACATCAAGAACGAAAACATCTATTAGCCCTTTAAGTTCTGGCCGTAGCGTTGCTTCAATTCTGTTTTTAAGTTCCTGAGCGCTTCCAATTCCGTGTTTTTTGCGTCCCGCAACTTTTTCATCCGCACCAAACCAGACTACAAGGAAAATGCCTTGTTGTTCGGCGTCTGGGTGGATGGCGTAGCGTTCATACAGTTGAGCGGAAGCTGCTGTGTATAGCTCATCATGCCACTGTCCTTTGACCTCTGTAACAAGTAGTCGTCTCTTGCCCCTAATCATCTTGGTTACAGTGAAATCACTCCTTTTTGCACTTTTTAACTGATGCTCAGGTGTCACTGAAATACGTTGTGGCTCGAGTCTCAAGTTGAGGCGTTCTGCAATAATCTCTGTAGATTTTACTTCGTCTAGTCGTACACCTTTTTCATAAAACCGGTCGACGGAGTTGAACTCTCCGCCATCTATGGTTTTCTGAAAGTCTTGGAGCTCCTGGATCACTAGTTGACGCAGACCTTCAACAGTAACTACTGCGTCGCGGTCCAGTCGGTTTACGATTTCCTCGGGTGTCGGTGGTTCAAAATCCCTAAGTGCTTTTTTCCTGACTTGACTGGCATGTATGCTCTTCAAGTCCTTGTGTAGGTCTGCGAAACGCGTATCGGAAATAAGCCGGTCGAGGACAGGAATCGCATTGTCGGGATCATCTGAATTGATTGACCATATTAGTTCGATTAAGAAGCGGTATGCGTTTTCTTCTTTGGGAATTTCCGTTCCCCAAGGGCTTGGTAGATCTACCCTGGGCCATTTATCGATGAAGGCATCTAAAATGGCTTCAACCTTGCCAGCTATGAGCTTGGGCCAGAATGAATTTTCGATATGGCCTAGTCTCCCAGATCGCCTGTAAATTATGGGCAATATGTCTTTATCCGATTTGAGCCAATCCCAGTATTTCTCAGGTGTGTCTTCAAGAAAGTACCACGCTCGGACGAGCCAGAATATGCGTTTTTGTTCGATATCTTCACTGGCAGTCGGATTGGGCCAGTCGGCCATGAACTCAGCGCAACGTTCCAGAATGACTTTTTTCAAGTCTTCACGATTGCCATACTGAGCCGCAATCTGAAACAGCGTATTTAGTGGCTGAAGGGCCAATTCGCGAAAACGCCTCAGCCATTCAATTGAGAGTGTGGCGCGGAATTGGCTGAAGACATCTTCTCCTTGCAACAACCAAATCTCAGGATGAGCACATTCTGGCTGCGCCAATTGTGGTTCAACGTACTGCCGGAGAAAACTCTCAACACTTCCTGAATCAGGAAAGATTAGGCGGTCAACTTCGGCAATTAGTGCATCGAGATCTTCTTCGGATACTGCACTGTAACTCATGTGTATATTAGTGCGCAGAGCTTTCAGGAGCCGATAATCAACATCCTCCAGGTTGCCTTTAACACGCATGTTTTCCATGCAAGCGGCATAAAGTACTGTTTCAGAATCTAATACTTCTGAAGCACACTGTAGTTCAGCGAGCTTGGGCAGGTCAGGAATGTCTGGTGCAATAAAATCGAGGCAGTTTCGAAGCGCGTTCCGAACGAGCGTCTCGTCGCCAACTTCGTGCTCAATGTCGTCTGGGGAGTTAAGTACCAAATGGGCAAAGTGAACCAAGCTACCCCAATGGTGTCCACTTTCGACAAGTTCCCTATTTTCTTGGACGTACTTGATGTTTGCTGCTCGGATATCTTTTTCGTGCCTGTGATAGCGTCTAATCTGTCGAGTATTTCTAACATGCCAATGTTGGTTTTCACGTTTGGATTGCACTATAGCCCTGTTAAAACCAGCCCACTTTTGCATTAATTGTGGGTCAGCTAAGGCTTGTTCGCGCATGTGTCGTCGTAAGCTGTTTGTATATTGATTCTCTTCGTTATGGTAGTAATTAGGAATCGGTATAAAACTTGCCCACAAATTGGTATTGCCATTCTTAAATGCCAGGTCAGCTACGAACTTTTTGTCATCAACCTGAAAGATAAGGCCGGAGTGGGAATACCTGCCGAATTTTTCTATTTTAGTCTGGGAGATCTGTTCATAGTCAGTTAGACATCCAAAGACATGAGCGATAATGCCTCGGCGTAGGTCATGATCTTCATGTATAGCTTGGACCGCCATACTTTGTCCTGCAGTTATGGGCGTAGAGAAGCTTAGTTTTTCAACCCATTTCCATACACGAACCGGATCATAAGGCGGTTTTACAAGCTCGAAATATTGATCCAGCAATAACCCAACGATTTTGCTTATACCGTTTCGACAATCACATCTATAAGGTTTCTTTCCGCATGTACAGTCTAGCTCTTTGGTAAGCTCATCCAAAAGCTTTTCAATAGTTGTGATGTCGAGCTTGGTGATAAAATGCTTTATGAAGTAGCGGGCGCCTATAATGCGTCTACGGCGCTCTTCTTGACTGAGGTACAGTTTTGTACAGACACGAAAAAAATGCACAAGGTAATTTAGTTCGAATTTTTCTGGGCCTATAGTTTCAATGATCTTGGCCGCTACCTTTAGCGAAGATTGACTCGCCTCAGAAACAAGAGCTACCACATCAGCGCGATGATCATGACTCTCTATTTTGAGCAAACACTTACTTGCTAACAGGCGAGTATTCTCGCTTTCGTCGGGCGCCAATACGAGTTGATGTAACTCATCTACTAACAGATCGATTACCAACGACCCTACCAATAGTTCAAGAATAAGATCGCGCAGGTGCCCATCACTTCCGGTCACCAGAAGTGGTTTGATTTCGTCAACAACGTCTTGGGTGAAGAAACCTACAACGCTGAACCTGCGCCAGAAATCCCCTCGTCGAAAGTAGGGATCTTTGGCTTCAATTTCTATTAGCCGTTTTAAAAGCTGGCGCTTGGAAGATGATTGGAGCCGGGAAGGATCGCCGTTTGCAAGCACCGCATAAGGATCAAGTGCTATTGCGGATTTCTCTATGGGTTTGTTGCCTAGGGCAGCCATCCAACCTAGCAATCCCCGGAGTTCATCCCGCACTGTGGAATTTGGAGCGATGATTGGAAGGCACTTGGCTAGCGTCAGAGGGTCCGCTGGGTCTGCTATCCGCCTGGTGAGAAAGTCTGCTGCGCAGTATTCGGCAACGATTTTGTGAATCGGACGATGTTGGTCTGCGCTATTGCCGGGTTTGAAAAGCCGAGTTGCCAGAATGCCGTAAGTCACTGTGTCACTGCTAAACAGAGATGCCAGTAAAGGATACATCCGCTCTTCTGTGGCTTCGCTGGTACTGACTCCTTCAGTACCGGACAGCAAGAGCTTGGCGAAAACCTCCGCCGACAGATTAACTTTTTGAGTGGTCGAAAGTGCCGGATTGGTTTTCGCGACATTGGTGTTTACTTCCTTCGCCAGATGTTCGACTGCTTTTGCAAAGATTGACTGTTTATCGATAAAGCGCCTGTCGCTCTCAATATAAGCATCAGCAAACAGTTTCAGAAACTGAGGGTTTGGGAGAAGAGCTTCCAAGTCAAATCGAGCGACCTCAGTCTGGAATACAGCGAAGTCCTCTTCTTGTGCATGATGCTCAAATATTGCCCGTTGTTCCGCTTCATCAAATTCATAAAGCCTAACTACCAGAGGTAGGTGCCCAAAATACTGTTTGAATACACTTGTTGAGGCGATGTCCCACTCACTGGAACGACTAGAAATAATGACATGCGTCGGATTAGCCTTCCTGGCATTAGCGAGAAGCTTGTGAATGCCTGTTTTATCTACCTTAGCTAACTCATCAAAAGCATCAATCACAAATGGGAGATTTACTTCGGTAGGTCCCATATGTGCGAACACGTTTGCAGTTATGGCGTAAGTACCCAGTTGTTGGGCTAGGCTCTCCATTAGTGCTGTTTTCCCGCCACCGGGTTCGGCCAAGACAACAACATAATTCGAAGCGACCAGCAGTTCTGATTCAGTGTATGTGGTGTCATGACTCGAGAGTCTGCGTGGAAGGTAGAATATCGAATTCATAGGCTGAAATGATGGTGTCCTGAACCGCCCCGGATTTTCAGGGGCATTTGTTAGAGTCAGGTTGCTTTAACTGGTCTTTCTGTCGATGATAGTACACTATTTCCGCCGCAACAGCGGGCTCTTCTGGAGCTATCGGGGGCAGATCCACATAGAACTTGAGCGGCGAGAATAATGACGTCGGGGCGTTGATCAGTTCTGCTTGTTGGGATTCGTTGCACTCTTCCCAACCTACCAATGCCAGGCGAATCCAGGTTTAGTCACCAACAATTTTATGGCTGTCCCACTTTGTCCTCGGTTTCTGTATCCACACGGTTAGCCAGATTGGGTTTTCGTCGAGTCTTTTCCAGTAGCGCTTCAACACCACCTTCCTCGACCGCTGATTTGTATCGATAGAAAGTATCGCGGGACAGGCCCATCACCTGACAAGCTTTAGAGACATTCCCCAATTCTTCTGCCAGATTCAATAAACCCAATTTATGTTTGATGATTCGTTGGTTACTATGTTGCATGAGGGTTATCCTTTGTGTGTTTCGATGAATGGTTGGCACCTCCATCAAAACCGGTAACCCTCTCTATTTTCAAGAAGAAGTGTCAGATCAAATTGAAACTATTCCACCTTATTTATATATCATACCTGTTCAAAAGCCCTCGACATATTTAGGATGCTTAGTAGAAAGTAATTCGCATTGTTGGGTGGCAACAATTTTACTGAAGACATTACGCTGGCACCTTATTAATTAGTATTGAGCTTTTACCTTTGTAATACTCTATTTTAAAAATAGTTCTGTTGCTCTCATATGCAGCATCTTGAATCCATTGATGTGCTTCACCCAACGAAACCTCGCTGTATTCAGGAAGTAAAAGATAGCATCCTGGGTGCTTCTCTATAAGAATATCTAGCTCATCCCATCCTTTGAGCCATGTTTCTTCTTGTTCTAAATTGCTTAGCACGGCCTAGATCCTTGGTGACATTTAACAACTACTTCAACAGAAAAAATTTTTATTCCCCAAGATTATTGGGTCCGATCCACATTGGCCAGAATATGCCCCCCCAAAATTTCCCCAGCAAGTGAGTCAGGAATCCCTTGGCTTTATAAATGGCAATTGCCAGAAGCCCTAATGCCTCTCTTTCGCTAAGAACGCATTTTCGAGCTATTTCGTCGTCTATTTCTATTTTCATTGATGATTACTCCAGGCTGGGATTTAGAGGGTAGTTCAAAGGGGTAATGCTTATGTTAAAGGTCTCGTTATCGACCATTAATTTTTTTTGTCGTTTCTGCCCAGACGTCCTTATAGCCGCAATTGATGATATAGCCCCTCACCAGATTAAACAGTTTCTGTAGCCAAAACTCTAAATCAGCAATGCCTTCAACAATTCGGTCATTCTGATTGTCTTCGGCTGCCAAATCAGTCATCTCCCAAAAGGCTTCCGTGATGCTAATGGCATCTTCTTTGCCGGTGATATCGGTATGTGAGGAGACGAAGCTTAAAAATAGGGGGTTATTCATCTTCCGCGCGTAATGAATTGCTAATATCTGGGAGTTTTTCTCATCCTTTGAAAACTCAAGCATCTTTATAAGCCTCCAATGTTAAGTCGTTCATAATAGCCATTCTTTGTGAAATCCACCGAAGTTTTTCAACCAATTGATTAATCGTCATACTCTTGGTGATGGTTAACAGGTAGTGCCCTTCACTTTTTGGGTCTTTGACGAATTTCATGTCCTGTGGGATACATGGGTTACCTTCCAAAATCCAATAGGCCATATTGATTTTGGTGCTCTTTTTTTGCAATTTACCGAGGAACTCCATTATATCAATTGCGTGATCCATGGTGCTTGAGAATGAAAGTCCGTGCTTATCGCTTGCTTCAATCCAGTCAGGATTACTCTCGCTAAATTTAAAATCACATTCGCGAACACCTTTATTGAGCTTTCCCCTTCCATGAAAACCTTCTTCGTAGGTAGTCGTTTGGTTGGGATCGATGACAGTCCGGAACATTACCCCCAGATTGTCATCTTTGAGACTCCGATGTTTTTCAATCAGCGCTTGTATCCGCTCTTCAATACTGGAGACAGTCTTGAGTTGATTTTGATAGACATATTTCTTCTTTCCCATAATCGCATCTTCCTTAAATGGGCAATTTTTCAGGTAGTCACTGGAAAGATTCTGATTCAGAATTCATATGGAACAGCCAAGCGACTTTTTCCCTCAAATCCCTTCTTTAACATTGAAAATATACTGAGCCCGAGTCAGGTGTGCTCTGATAGCTAGGGTCAGATCCACAATTGATGTTGCACTGCGAATCAGACCCAGAAGGAGAGTAGATATCGATCAGAGGCTAAAAGGTAATTCCTGCGCCACAATATCCAGTAGCTCATCAATAACCAGGTAGCCAACAATCGAATTGATATATGAAGGCCAGCCGAGTTCTTGATCCCATTCAACTAAATCGTATTCATAGGGGAGGGCTGCAAGAATTTTTTTGTCTTTTGGTGGCTCCCCACTTAACCACTTCAGTGGTCCAATAGCTTTCTTGTCTTCCAATGGGGATTCCATACCGGTAAGTTTTTTCAGTACATCACCCAGTCTGACATGAGCTACAACATTGTCTTCCATGCCTTCCCAATTATATCCGGCAGGGTTGCTAACCCAGGAAAGTATGTCGTAGGTAATTCCCAAAGGGGTACGTAGAGCAACCAGATAATAGATGCCTGCTTTTTTCGGTTGTACCGTCTGCCAAAAATTTGTGATGGTTACCATGTTTCTACCCCCAGATCGCGATCAATCGCTCTTTCAAAGTCCTCAATGAGAGTTTCAAGTTCAGCCTTACGGTTATGATTGAATACGTGTGCATCTGTAGTGAAATCCAGTATCCCAAAAATGCTTTTCTCGTGCTCTGCTTTATGCGACTCAGTCCAGTGTGTGCAATACACCAACGCTATATTACTGGTCCACTTATATTGATTACGCGGATGCCGGCGCTTTGCTAGCATATGATCCTTAGAGTCTTTTTCAAGAGCATGGATATGGTAGGCATTTTCAACACAAACAGGAGGCATATCATAAGGTACATCCCGCCCTAGAATATAGCTGGCATTGATATAACCGACACCTTCGCCGTTAAATAAAAGCTCGCCTTTTTTATAGGCAACAAAGTCTTTTATGAGATTGTGTAGCTGAGGATGGAGATTAAACAAGCTCTTTAGCTCGGGGCAAAACCAAATTTTATAAGCTCTACCCATTGTGAATTTCCATTGTCCAATTTTTGCTTCCTTTCTTGCTACTCTTAGCTTTCTCGAAAGCTTCAGATAGCGCCTTTATGCTTTCCTGCGTCGGCTTGAACAATGGTGGTCTGGGAAATTTTCGATCCTTTGGGTTGTTGGCCATTTCTTCATCATCCTTTTGATAGAAAGGGGCTATTCTGTCTGAAAAGGTTGAAGGGAATCAAGGCTATGATGGTCAATAACAAATGGAATCAGATCCACAATTAGTTCCTAAACTTAATGTTTTTCCCCTGAGGCCTCACCTGTAAAGTCAGCTACATCAGGCTGGATATGGAAGCCGCTTAATCTGGTCTTTTCAAGAATAGCCGTCAGTCGCTCCGTAACAAATATGCCGTAACATTTATCGATCCGGGCGCGAAATATTGCAGTGTCTCTCAGCTTGTCCTCTTTAAATCCAAAATGCTCCAGATTCTCATAGCGGTCATAGGACGTTAGAGTTTCATCAAGTGCTTCTAAGTCTTCTGCTATCGTTAACGGGTTAAATATTACTCCTGTGCCACCGTCAAATATCACAGGTAAAAATTCGCCATCATTAGCTAGTTCGTCACCTAAGGCATCATAAGCTTTCTCGTTTAGAAAAATCCGCCCATCAGAAACGCTGATATCGGGAATTTCTGTGGCTTTGCTGCCCACCGACGGTAGAAACTTAATATTGAGTGGTTCATTCCAGACAGCGGAGTATTTTATTGGCGAACGATCAATATGGACGGGATAGTTTCGCCCCAGTTTGCTTAACACCTCTTGTGAAGGAATGTTGAAGACCAAGTAGCTGTCATCTTGATGTATACGATAGATCGTCATTTTTACTTTCCGGCTGGCAACATAACCCTTGGAGGAAACGTTGAAGTTTGCAATTTCCTTTCGGTCATTTTAAGGGCTTGTACAAGCATTGCATCATTTTTGATATCGATGAGGTTTATAAAACTTTCCAGCCATTCATAGTAGTGCTTTCTATGAATACGACTATGGGGGACTGCATCTTTTAGCCAGTGTGGCATATGTTTTTTTGCATCGGTATTGCGAGGTAACCAACATCCATTGATAGGATCGTCGATGCGTCTTTGAAACCAAGCAAGAACTCCCCGTAGCTTAACCGCTGATGCATGACCGCCTGAAATAATCGCATGGGCGTCACAAAGTGGATGGGGTCTGGGATCGCCGAGGCCCTCCATAAATTGGGCGAGCTTATCGGGATTGTGCTTTTCATTTTCCAACTCATCTAGAGTCATGTTCATAGCCGCAGCACGGTAAGTATCAACACGTTCTTGAACTTGACCAATAATTCCCAGCTTATTTAGATCCTTAACCGTAGGTTTTTCGAGTTTGGCAAAATCGTCAATTGCCAGTTCTACTCTGTCTTTAAAAGCGTAGGGTTTGTCCTTCGGAGGTAGGGGCATGCGTCAATATCCATATAAGTGCTACAGAAGAATTTAGCAGGTACATTTTGCTTTTACCTTTCGATGATTATTCAAACGGGACATGCATCGCAATTGATTATTTGGCCTAGATCAATGTTCGGGAGATAGGGGACCGGGAGATAGGGGAGGGAGGGATTAAAAGTCGAGCGGTCACAGCCTGGTAAAAAAAAGAATCCCTTCGTCCCCTTAAACCCACGCTGAAACTAACTAAACTTCGCGCCCTTGCTTTTCAGCCTTTGGGCTTCCTTATGGGCAAAGATTCGAGCTTTGGCAAAAGCGTCTTCGGGGGCTGTCTCCCCTGACATCGGTTTAGTTTGCTTATCGTTTTCGGTGACCGGTTTAGCATTCTTCGTCATCGTCTTCCTGTCCCTTCAAATATTTATCCATGTCACCGGAATAAAACCCCTCCGGCTCTTCATTTTCCTGAGCTATACGCCGGTTGTTCTCAAAATCTTTGGCAGCTTGCTGTTTGATTTCCTCCAGCGTCCAGCCCGTTTTTTGGCGCTTATCCTGTCTGGCTTTGGTTATGTCATCAATCTTTTTGCTCATTAGAGTATTCTCCTAAAGAGGTAATCTCCTCTTGCTACATATTCATAACCAAATCTTTCGTAATAGGACAAAACTGCCTTGTTAATAGGGTTCATGATCCTTACTTGTTTGGCATTGATTAAACGTGCATAAATATCATATCCAAGCAAGACATATTCAATAATCGAGGGCCTTTCCCCCAAGCCTGTCGGGGCGGCTTCTACAAAATCCAATCTTAAAGCTGTACCCTGATATGTCGGCCTCCCAAGCGACAGACCAATTAGGTTTCCACAGTTCCAGACGGCCATTTCAAACCGTTTGGGATAGCGGAACCTAAAGCTATTATACCCTGCAAACCAGTCCCAATTCACACGGCGACTGTTTGCATTGCCCCACAGCTTAGAGGCGTTCAGAGCCATACTGTCGATGGTGCTTAGATGAATGGCGGTGATATTCTGTCGTTGTAGTATATCCGTGGCTGCGTCCAGTGCTTCCTTTCTAAGTCTTTCATAACGCCTTTCGGCATCCATATGAGTCGCGAGCATAGAGTTCCCTTTCGAAAAAAGCGTCCTGCGAGTAAAACGCCCATTTTACCGTGGCATAGACAGGCAACAATGAGTTGAATGAATGATAGGGAAAACCCTAGCCCTAACAGATAAGTCGTTAGAAAAAACTCCCTTGGTTTTGTATGAGACATTGGGAATAACGAGGGGCGGCAGGAGAGCTATCGGGGCCAGATCCACATAGAACTTGAGCGGCGAGAATAATGATGTCAGGGCGTTGATCAGTTCCGCTTGTTGGGATTCGTTGCGCTCTTCCCAACCTACCAAAACCAGGCGAATCCAGGTTTAGTCACCAACCATTTTATGGCTGTCCCACTTTGTTAAGTCGATGGAAAAGTTGAAGCCGCTTAATAGCGGACGTCAGCTTAGATTGAGTATTGAGTGGGTGTCCTCGAGTTCTCATGGTGTAACGAAAATAAAACCTCTCTTGCCTTTAGAACTGAATCATATTCAGCCGTGCTTCGAAGGTATTCGTTATAAGGAAGATTGGCATTAGTGGTAGTAAAACCGGGTAGTTGTATCGCCATTGCCATACCATAGCCTGAAGGTCCCTTTATGGGCGGATAGATAAATTTTCCTACTTGCTCTCCCTCGAACTGAATATACCGCCCGTCGCAAACTCTAGCCAGAGTTAAAACATTATGAATTTCAATGGATTCCTGATGTTTTTTCGCCAGCATTTCACCAATATGATGAATAGCTCTTTCATGAAGTAAGGCATCGTATTCAGCATCACTAATCCCTAATCGTGCCTGTTCATTGCCGACCCGAAAAGAATCTACAAATGGGCGAATATCCAAACCCGGGAACGGAAAAGTTTCATATTTTTCATCAACGGCATTCTTCAGAAAAATGCCTTTTTCCTTTGTCTGACGATGAACTCCCCAAACCAGGGATTGCAGGTAGCATATATAGTCATCACTAATGACCGTAGCATGCAACATTTGTTGAATATTCAGACGTCTGATTTGCTCTGCGACACTTAATGCTTTCTGTCGGGAATTGTCATATACCGTGGCGTTTGAACCGACCATTTTTTCTTCGACTACGTGAAATTCAAACCTACCAAGCCCTGATATTTGCCTAATGATCGTTTCTGCTTCATTCATGGATTTAATTTTGACGAAGGGAACCACTCTTTCGAATATAGCCCTGTAATGAATAAGCTTATTTTCATTACGGGTAGCAAAAATCACCAGGCAGTCAAACTGCATCATTCAAACTCTCAAACCAATAGACGATTGCTTCCCTATTTCGTAGATACGTTTCAAACCGACAATAATTTTTGACCTGGCGGGAGTACCGGATTCACCGAAAGACTCTGGAACCAATGACATTCTGACAACCCAATCATTATTGGGCCACATCATGGCACTACCTGGCAGCACCAACACCTTGGCAGCCAGGGCCAGAATGTCTATGACCAGGTCATGGCAATTTACTATTTTCTTTCCACCAAAGTACTGCCCCTCCCATCCCGCAAAGTTTACCGGTAAGAAGAAGCCGGAACTTGGAATGATCTCCACTTCTACCCCGTTGATTCCCGACAATATTTCTTCTGACAACCGCTCTCCCAAAACTTCCGTGATTTCGTTAACTACCCGCTGCCGATATCGGCTATCAATGCTCTCAACCCCATCAATCATCGCCACCATCAGGGCAGTTCTATATTGATATTCTTCTGCATTTTTCGATAGGAACCGAATTCGAGCCCTGGTGGTATTAGAGTCCACTGCGAATGCAGCTGCCAGGGCTTCCTGTTGGGGAACGGGAACCGAGTCGACACTTTTCGATAACTCAGTTTTGATTATCTGAATGTTTTCTTCATTGGAAATTGCCATCGCAGTTCTAATGGCAGCCATCCCAAATGCCTTGGACAATGACAGTAGGGTTATTGTCTGGTCAAAAAGCTCAGGACAGTAGAAGCAGATAGGTTTGACGGACTGGCATTGATCAAACTCAGTCCCCCTGTATGCCATGTCCTCAATAATCAGTATGTGTTTCTCTTTGAAGATCTTCCCGATCTCAATGAGTTCATCTTCATGGCTATATACATTTCCAGTGGGATTATGAGGATTCATAAATAGAAATGCTTTGACTCTCCTTCCTGAACTGTTTATTTCCTCGATGGCCACATTGAGTTCAGTCGGTATATATCTGTAGCCATTGCTCTTTTTCAATAATAGTGAATATGTGGTGGCTCCCCCTTCCTCTGAGATATAGGAAAATATCCCGTAACCTGGAGCGGAAACCAAGCAAACGTCGCCCTCTTTCAAAAATCCCCGTGCAATTGAAAAATATAAATGCGTCGTACCGATTCCGGGTATGACATTGTTTCTTGAGAGAACCCTTTCTCCTTTATAAAGTTCTTGGGTGACATATTTAGAAACAATATCCCTTACCTTATCGATACCTCTCGATCGTGGATAAGTTCGAGTGTTCAGGTAAAACGCTTTGGCACCGGCCTTTGCGGCAGGAGGGAAACAATCACAGACGGGATTACCAAATGAAAAATCGATATGGACCAGACTTTCCTTTAGCCTGGATATTTCTTGAAGAGTTTCAGATTCGTGACTCAGTTGTCTGGTTACATATTCTTCATACAAATTCCCTATTCTGCTTCCTACAGACCTTAAAGTTTCCATTTACTGACCCATCCCTAGAAGCTTTTGAAATAACTTTACACATTCTGGATTCGTCTGAACTTTTGCCGCAGACTAAAAAACAAAACACTGACTACTATTCCTTCAAAAATTAGACCGTCTACACAAGCATTTCAAGCTGGAAATTACGATGTCATGGTAATGTTTAGTTAGGGTGTCCCTGAAAAACGTTGGCGAGGCCGCCAGAGTCAGCTTTTGACACAGCAATGGCAACGCAGGTAGTTTTTCAGAGGTTACCTGGCACTGATCGTTTCTGACTAATACGATGCGCATATAGGAGAGACCGAGGAGAGACCGAGGACAGCCATTGAATATCGCCACAGTTTGCTGAAGTCGATGGAAAAGTTGAAGCCCTTGAGAGCGGACGTCAGCTTGGATTGAGCTTAGATTGAGATATTAAGTGAGTGTCCTCCGCAGCTATCGGGGTCAGACCCACATAGAACTTGAGCGGCGAGAATAATGACGTCAGGGCTTTGATCAGTTCCGCTTGTTGGGATTCGTTGCACCGTAGTCTTAATAGTCCATTTCGCTTATTGATCGAAAGCGATATCGAGGCTAAGTTTTACCTCCGCTCAGTGCCTTATCTAACTGAACAACTACTGCCAGACACAAGGAGTGGACAATGGCAATCGATACTAATCTTACGCCCCCCTATATGCTACTAACCCTTTGTGGAAATATGACGGTATTCGCTCGACTAAGTAGCTGGACTATCAGCTGCTAAAATTTAGGGAAGAAAATGAAATATGAATTTGAAATGCAATATAAGATTGCATCGGATATCAGAGAAATTCTTAACAAGATAAAGGAAGCTCACACCAAGTCTAAACTTGATCCAAATATATTAGCCAGGGCGTCAATTCACCCCAATACCGGTACCATATATCAAAAAGGAAAGTCGGGGCCTCATCCGCTGAACTTTGGTATCCGAATCAATAAAGATTATATATTTTCCCCTTGTCTAAATTGGGTTCTACCTGACGATCAAAAAGGGTTGTCTTTATCTGCTTCCTGGAGCCACTTGAATAAGTCCAGGAGAATGATTGAGAGGTTCAATGAAGAGAATATGCCCAACAATGTTTGGTGGATCACTAAAAGTGCTGACCTTCCTAAAGACATGAAATTTATTCAAGACAGAGAAAAGAAGGACCATTACTTTCTGACCGTTACAGATAAAATGACAGCGAAGCAACTGCACGATAATTTAGTTTGGATTAGCGACCGCATGACAGTCATTACTGACATTTCAAGGTGATAAGAGTGATTAACTTCAGAGACCAAGAACAGAAAACCGTTTTTATCTATTTTGCCAAAGCGCTTAATGACAATCTTGCATTAGCTGTCGCCGAACAAGAGAAAGAGGTGTCAACCAAGGAAGAAGCAGCTCAGCTTGCCAGGTTTTATTGGCGTATGGTGGACGAAGCGGTCATTGCCGACAGAAACAAGCAAGAAGTTGCAGGCGTTCTTGGCATGCAGGCCATTATGGAAGATTTGATCAATATCGTTGGCGGATACTTGGAACGAAATGGCTTTGAAGAGCAGTGGGATGCTGAAGAGGGTGATTAAAACATGGCGGAAAAACAGCTGGGATATGTGGATGGTTGAAGTTTCCAGGCTTAGTCACCAGCCATTTTATGGCTGTCCCACTTTGTCCTGCTGTTTGATTTCCTCCAGCGTCCAGCCCGTTTTTTGGCGCTTATCCTGTCTGTCTTTGGTTATGTCATCAATCTTTTTGCTCATTAGAGTATTCTCCTGAAAAGGTAATCACCCCTGGCTACATATTCATAACCAAATTTTTCGTAATAGGACAAGATATTGAGTGGGTGTCCTCGAGTTCCTCTTTAGATATACGGTAGCTTTTTTTCGGCTATAGGGGTGGCGATAAAAAACTATTTTTTCATCATCTAATTCAATATCTCTGACGTTACCAAAATTAATTGAGATAACAAATAGCGAGTAAAGGGCCGTGCTTGCCGATGCCAACATACATAAAAGTGAAACCAGCTTAGTGCGACCTACTGTTTGAAAAATAGCATCCCCACTATTAAAGACCACAAAAAACAATATAGTGATAGGCAGCATGAGAATAAGAATCATCCAGTACGAAAGCAGACTTTCCTTATATTCTAGTTTCATGATCATTACTCCGTATTGCATAACGCTTGGGTAATGTGCGGAAAAAACCAATGGTTTTTGGAGTCGCATTGACCCACTTGTTAGGCGGCAGCTGGAAAGAACAGGAACCGGTTACCGTTACTTGACATTCGCACGCATTCGAACCACGTGATCGACAGCTGCAAGGATCATAACGATCCCCAACACAATCAATACTTCAGGACCTTGCTGACAGGAGGTACCTTGCCTAATTCCAAATAGGGCGGTTTCGGTAATAGTTCCATAGTTGTGCCCAAAGGGCATCCCGATTGCAAAACTTACTAGAGATGGCGTGATCCAGAATAATCTGTAACCCCGCGCTCGCGTGATTAGTAGGATACTAATGGGCGCCCCGAATATGACGGAGATGACCAGCAAGTCGTGGTTGGAGCATGCGTTTCCCACAGCGGCAAGGTAAAAGACCGCCATGCCTAACAATGCCATTGCGCTAGTGATCCAAGCAGCCCTTGATCTGCCTTTTGCTTCCGGGGTGGTTTCACTTGGTGCTAAATCTTGACCCGCGTTAGCGCGACGAGTAGTGACGATCGCCACCACAATCTGAGCGATGGCCGTAATGATTGCGGCAATTATGGCCTCCATTTCTACATTCTCCTCTTCAAGTTGATCGTGATTCTACACTGCCCCCAAGGAATGCTGTGTACTATTCGAGTATGTAAACTTAGACGCCATACGGAGGTCAGATTTACTAGCCTTGTTAGGCTTTTGCTCCTTGTTCCTTTGCCAAAACAATCCATTTTTCTCTCTGCTCCTGACTTGAGCCTTTTATCGGAGAAAACTCAGATATTTTCGCAACCTTTATACCGCAAAACTCTAGAATTGTTCTTTTCATTTGATTATGCCCAGGCCTATGAAATACCCAGCGATAATACCAAGCAGGAGTATCCATAGTTACCATCAAGTGTGCAGTACGCCCTGTGAGTAATTTGTCTGGAAGCGAGGAACCTTCACCGTATTTAAATGCAAAGCCAGGCAAGAAGACGCGGTCAAAAAAGCCTTTCATTAGTGCAGGCATAGCAAAGATACCCAATAATAGTATTTTAAGTACAACTTCCATTTCTTTAACGTGCCCTCTGACTATGTTTGGTTACACCTTATCCGCGAAGTAAGCCATGATTTCTTCTGTAGTCATTTCCTTGGTCTCGTTGGCAAAGCAATAATAGCTCGGGCGCATGTCACTAAAGTATTGCATGTCCATTTTCAGACCTTCCAAGTTTGGAAATAAGCCCACAGGCATATTGTATTCACCTGTTTCTTTGAACTTATAAAACAGATGAGTTCCGCACTCAGAACAGAAGCCACGAGAAGCCCAGGAGGATGACTTGTACATTTTTACTTTGTCTTCACCCTCTACTTTCACCTGAGTGCCACATTTAACCGCAAAAAATGGCGCACCACCCCAAGTTCGACACGACTGACAATGACAAACTGTGAAGTTGGGATTGATGTTTTCTGCTGTAATTTTTACAGAACCACAAAGGCAACTAGCCTCAGAATAAGACATTGAAATAACTGCTCCGATGATGCTGATTGTTAGCTTTGACCATTTGCTATTTCTTCAACTTTTGACCAATTGATGATTTTATAGGTAAATGGCCAAGATTGCTTAATTTTGAAAATCCAACCAATGTCTTGCAGCATGGCTCCAAATAACATACCTATTGCCAGCATGTACAACGCGGAAGATTTAAAATTGAAGTAGAGGTAAAGGAAAAAAACTATAGCAACCACGCGAAATAGAATTCGCCTCCAGGACTTCGCCAAAGATCGGACAAAAGACCACTCCTTATTCTTTCTCTCAAGTAATATAATCGCTTGATCTCTTTCGGACATACTTAATCTCATGAGTTAGCTGACGCTGGCCTCAACGGAAAACAAAAGCGAAGCTTTTGGTTTTCCGGTGCAGGTGCTTGTTAATTGGTATTTACTCTGGTGTATGGCATACCGCCTCGACATTGTTCCCATCCGGGTCAATAACAAACGCACCGTAGTAGTGCTCGTGATACATAGGACGTAGACCAGGCTTGCCATTGTTTTTACCACCATTCTCCATAGCCTGCTCATAAAACTGATCCACTAACCTGCGAGAAGTCGCAGAGAAAGCAACATGCCTGGGTGTGTACTCTTCTTTTGTTTCAATAATCCAGTATGTAGGTTTGCCTTCCACTCCAAAAGCACACATTCTCTGAGTGGGAAAATTCTGATTCCAATTTGCAACAAACTCCATTTGGACTGAATATCCTAATGGCGCAAATGCCGATTCATAGAATGATTTGGTTGCCGAGTAATTCATAGCATATGTGCTAAGATGATCAATCATAGTTTCTCCCTGCCTTTTAACGGTTTTATTCAACAGAATTGGCCTTGATAGTTATTCTTCTTTTCATTTTGGTCAAGCCTTTCCTAATTCTCAAAATTTACCTTTTAATAGAATAGCTTAATCTGCGTTCTGACTTGGACCACCAAGATCGTGCGACAGAGTGGCAATTTTAAACTCGCTGTAGACCAAAATGGTCAAGTTACTCTTTCTGGTACTGCAGGAGCTCTCACATATAGTGGAAACCCAGCCTTACAAACCATTGGAACAAAATTTAAACGGGTCAGCGGAAGCTTTGATATTGAGGAGTTAATTACTGCGTGTTCTGGGCTTTTGTGCAGGGCAGTTAATGCACTGAAAAACAGAAATAGTGCGCAAGAGTTGAGCTTCAACGAATTATCGGGGGTAACTAACGATGAGATATTTTTTGGCGGCTTTTATTTTGCTAATACAAGGCTGCGCAACTATGCCAGACGACACAGAGTATCTTTACTCTAGTTTTGAGTCGTATAAAACAGCGGTAGATGATGGCAGCATTGCTGAGAAGTTCGCAGATTTCTTTGCTCCGAAACTGGTTGGTGATGCAGATGTGGAGTCTTCCTCTATCCAGTCTCAATTTAGTTTCGCTCAGTATATGCACACGGAACTTGGTCATTATCAAAAGGTCACAGGAGAGCTAGGCTGCTTAACTGTTAATGGAATGACCTCGGAACAGTCCCTAGTGGCTTTTCATATCCAGTACGAATCTACCAATAATCACTGGTTGATGAACGATATAGACGTTTCCCTAATGGAATCAGTCGATGAGTTGAAAGAGCAGGCTCTATGCCCTGACGAAGTTCGGATAATTTAGTATATCTCTTACCACTTTGTCCGCACATGGCCCAAGACACCCATTGAATATCGCCACAGTTTCGCTAAAGTCGATGGAAAAGCTGAAGCCCTTGAAAGCGGGAGTCAGCTTGGATTGATATATTGAGTGGGTGTCCTTGAGTTCGCTTTGAGTTCACTGACAAAGCCGGCAATGGTCGTGAAGTGGGGCACGGTATCACAGGATAATGCCTTAAATAGAATGTTAGTCTCGCAGCACCACTGAATCTCGCGGCTGGAGGTGATGCCTTTGGAATAGGCAAACAAAACGATCTTCAAAAGAATCGCCGGATCATAAGCCGGCCGCCCACCCACCTTCGTCGTTTCTATAGTTGGGATAAAAGACCGATAGATCGAGCCTGTTGTTGATCAGGTAATGGACCGCATATTCAAAGGTGCCGGGCTGAAGTTGGTCTTGGTAATTGATGACCATCATGGAATGTTGGTCATAGTTGTAGGGCTTGAACTTGGGCATGACAACAGCTCCTTGCTGGGTGTTGCCATCATAGCAAAAAGTGGGGAGTGGGGAGGTTGTTCTACAGCCTCAGCGCTTTGCTAAACGGCGCGCGTTAGCGCGTCCAGTGGAGGCCGTATTTTTGGCCGGAACGAGTTTGAGCAATTTATTATGTGTTTTTACACCCGAATGCACGGCATACCTTTTGCTGCATCGCTTCCAACCAACGATAGTGGAGGTGAAATATGCAAATTGGAAGCGCTACAAGTACATTAGCGGCAATGTTGACTCAGAAAAGCGGCAATAATATGCCGACTGAAACCAAAACAACCGCAGCTGGCAACATCCAACCAAGCAAGCCACTTATTCGTGAGCTTGCTGAATCATTTGACCCCAAAAATATGAGCTACAACGACTCTATGGCTCTAGCCAATGCCTTAATGAAGGCTGGGAAGGGTGACTTAAGCACTGTATTTTTACCACTGCCATTATTAAAGATAAATAATGATGGAAGTGTAAGCGACATGACAGGAACACCAGAAGGTGATGCTCGGATGAACTCTAAATTCAATATGTTTGATTCACTCACAGACAGGATTGAATTTAATAAAAGTATAAATGAGCCAACAAAGTTACTTGAAGATGCTTATTCTTTTTTGGAGAAAATTCAGGCTGCCAAGAACACTCCGACTATTAATGAGTACACATAACATTTGTATAACGCGCATGCGCGTTTTCCCAATTTCAGTTTCTGAAGATACATCCTCCAGTTCCATGATTCCATTGGAAAATCACTGAAATCGACTCCTGTGGTTCGCTGGAAAAACAAGCATGCGCATATATCCTGCACACTTGGTCCCATTATTTAAATGGGCCTGCATACAACATATTGAATTCCTTGATTTTTCTAATAAAACAAGATGACAAACCGTGCCAGTAGTACCGACAAAACGAGCACGTTTCTTGACAACTCGCCGATACACTGTGCATATAACCGGTTTTTATTTCATATGGAGAGTGATGATTAAGAGGTTGGAGCTGCTGAGGTGAAAGCCTTTTTATCGATGCTGGCAGTAGATAGACAAGTCGCCGTCAATACTCAAAAAGTGGCTCTGAATGCGCTTGTCTTTCTGTACCATAAGCTTGGGTGAAAGAGACGTGAGTACTCTAAGTCTGAATGTCATTTTTTATCCCTGAATAAATAAGTAATCCCTTTCACAGTAAAAAAGGCCGCAGTAATGCATACTGTGCCAGCCACAAACCAAGATAAAAAAACAAGCGATAGGGAAGCATAGTTCGGCGTGCACTGATCGCCGTGGGAAGGATCGTTTAAATAGGTACAAAACTCTTCCATAGGATTGTGCTGAAAGGCAGCGTAAGCCATAAATCCACCAAGCAGCAGACCCAAAATCGCGGATATTAGAATAATTCGCGTCGCCTTCATTTCCTTTTACCTTTTAACCAGAGCTTATTCTTGTAAATCGTTGCAACTCGGGCACCGTAATTGCTGACTACTTCCTTTCCCGTGAAATTATACACTGAGGCTATTTTAGCCACAGATGGATCGTCAACTCGGGCCTGAATCCTCTTGAGCTATCGGGGCCAAATCCACATAAAACTTGAGCAACGCGAATAATGACGTCAGGGTCGTTGATCAGTTCCGCTTGTTGGGATTCGTTGCACTCATACCAACCTACTGTGGAGATAGGGGACGGATTAAATTTCAAGAGGCCTCTGTACTCATGGCGGAAAGGGCATCCACTGCCATCTCCTCCATGATCCAATCCTTGAATTGGCGCATGGCGTAAGTCATCGGGCGGTTCTTGCGATAGACAAGATAGAAGGATTTTGGCAGCTCCAATGGGATATCCAAAGGTGCCACCAACTGACCGCTCTGAATTTCCTCGCTGACCAGGCTGACGTCGGTCAGGGCCACACCCAGTCCCCGTGCGGCGGCTTGTGAAGTGAGCAGTCCGCTGGATAAGTAAAAGCCTTTGCGTCTCTCGAGGTAAGGGGTATCGGCGGCGTTGAACCAGTCGCGCCATTCCTCCGGGCGTTTACTCACGTGCAGGAGTGTATGGTGGGTAATGTCCTCAGGGGTGTGGATAGGGTGTTTGGCGAGCAGGCCGGGTGTGCACACCGGAATCAGCGCCGAGCGTTTCAGGAAATGAATTTCGACATCCTCCCATTGGCCGTCACCGAAATAGACTGCCATGTCAGTATCGCTATGGGCGAAATCGATCAGGCCGGTGGAGGCGGATATTTCCAGTTCCACATTGGTGTGGTTGTCATTGAACCGGCTCATCCGGGGCAGCAGCCAGCGGTGCAGAAAGGCTGGCGCGACGCTCAGGTTAAGCTCACCGGTGCCATGGGCGGAGACCAGTTTTTGGGTGGCACGTTCAATATCGTTCAGGGCTCTCTGAATGGTCTTCAGGTAGCTTTTGCCGGCGGAGGTTAGTTCAATCCGCCGTGTTTGCCGCAGGAAGAGTTCAACTTCCAGGAATGCCTCTAATGCCTTCACTTGGTGGCTGATTGCTGAGGGGGTGACAAATAACTCCTCGGCGGCCTTCTGAAAACTGCCCAATCGTGCGGCGGCTTCGAAACTCCGGAGGCTGTTCAAAGGGGGCAGGCGTTTGATAGTGACAACTCCACAGATGAATTTTATTCACTTATAACATGAAAAAGCATCGTTTGTGACCAGGCCGTCAGGTTTATATTATTTGCACTGTAACGGCCAGCACCACTTACCGCTGAAAAGTGGTTGGCCGTAGACCCTATAGCAGTAAATTTGAAACGGAGATTGACCCATGAACATCGAAGCTTATGACAACATTGTTTTGGACCAAGCGGGCCGGGTCGACGTGGCTTACTACAAAGCCAAAGCTGCTAAGATGCGCGCCGAAGCTACCGCTCAATTCATGAGTGCCGCCAAGCAACGTCTTAGCCACGCGATCCATGACCTGTTCGCATCTTTCCATCAGACCCGCAACGCCTGATCAAGGCTGAGCAACCCCTTTGTAAGGAACCGGCGCGGCTACTTCAATCGCTGCGCCGAGAATTTCCTCTCTGCGACCTTTTCTCCTATATAACCTTTTTCCATCCACAATGCTTTCCGTTCTCTGGAATTACGCATCTTTTCATAAAGCCTAAAAACCGGGACAGATCTATTTTCTTCATTGGCATGGGCTCGAAGATTCAGGGCTCTCATTTCAGCCTCATCATAGAGCTCTAAGTGATCTCGCTGCCAATATCACTCTTCAGTCTTAGATTGAACATCCAGCAACTGTCTATAAGAAACATTCAACGCATCAGCAATCTTGCATAAATAAACAATGGAAATGTTGTACCTTCCTTGTTCAATGCCAGACAAATGCTTGGAATTAATCCCCGCCTGTTCCGCCAGTTTTTCCTGTGTCCAATCGGCCCCTTTCTGTTTGCGATAGGTTTTGATGTTTAAGCCGATTTGTTTAAGAAGCGCTTTTACGTTGTTCTCTACCATTTTTCCATCACCTACAACGACGCCATATGATTAGGGGCTGTAGGCTATCGTTAAACCACATATATCCAGAATATTGATGTTTTTATGGTTATATCCTAATATTCCTGACGTTATTATGGATATATCGAACCTTTATTATTTCTGGAAAGGCAGGATTGAAGCAAACTTGCCTCCTGTACCTCGAGGTTAACCATGGAAGAACTAGACGAATTATTGAAGAAAATGCATACCCTTATTGATCAGGCAAGTTGCATGTCCACTGATCTGGCAGGTTTTATCAGCGCGGAGTCACTCCCTTTGGGCGAGATCATGCGTGATTGGTTGAGTAGCCGCAGAGCCAGCAATATTTGCATAACCCAAGAGGAGACTGATCAATTGATTGAAAGGCGAAGGGCAGCCACATGGGCAAAGGCAGAGCAAAAGTTTGCTCAACAGGAGCTGAATCTGCTGGCGGATTGGCAGGCCTTGGAGGCGAAAGCGGTGACCCTCTCCATCAATAGAGTTTTGGAGAACTCCTGCAGGCTCGCGCAAGGTTGAGGGAAAGGGAAACTGCCAATCACCAAAAATATTAGATTATTAATCTTTCGTTACGACGTGAGAATAAATGACCCTGACAATGGCGTATGGATGCCCATGACAGAAGATGACCGAGGTCATTGGGCAATGCCAAATGCGGTGCCTCATAGTCGTATCCATACACATAATTACGAGCGTTGGGTTCATGGGCAATTGCAGTACCTAAAATCCGAGGTCATTTAAAACACGGAACTCAACCGGCGCAGGTAACTGCTAAATCAGATGCGAATTGGGACGGACGATGACAATTTACAGACTTTCGTTTAATCACGCAGATTTCTTAAACTTGGACCTTGACCTTGAGGCACTCGCTGATGAAATTTGTGTGGATATGGATGAGGACGACTTTTTTGAATTCTCGTGGAAAAACTTGTCCCTTAAACATTGTTGGAAAGACGTTGGCGCAACATTTGTCGATGTCGGATTGAACAGTGAATCTATACCAGATATCACCATTTGGAATTCAAGCTGCCTTTTTCTTTCACCCAAAGCCTACCAGGCCCTTAGCAAAAAGTTAGAACCTTTCGGAGAGTTTTTACCAGTTACCGTGGATGGAGAAAAATACCATGTGTTTAACTGTCTGAATTTGGTCGAGGCCGATCCAAACAAAAGCGAAGCCGATGTTGTAGACGGTTTATGGCAGGGGGTAAGGTCTATCGGTTTTGAAGAGCAAAAAACATTGAATCAGCTTGTATTTAAAACGAAGTTTGATCGCTGCCAACTCTTCGATGACAGCACTCGAAAGGCTTAATTTCTGCTCAGGTGTTCGACCGGATAGTATTTTCAAGATCACATGAATGAAGTCTGATTTTTTCGGGCCAGTCATATAGCTGTTGTATCCGATCGCTCTGACTTTTATATCACCCCCATCAGGCTCGAAAAGCCCGGTATTTAGAGCACCTAGAAAAACCTTTTGTACCAACAGGTCACTATCAAGGTTTATTGAATGTTCTACTACACAATGTGGCATTTAATTTCCTTTTCCGTTGCGCCTGATTGTTATACGCATTTAGTAACCTTTAATATGTTTTTTAGTTAAAATCTGCTTTTTGGCCTTAATCTATTTCTTTCTGCAGATTTCAAACATGTCAGAAGATGAAATATTGTCCATTGATTTTTCAAATTCAGATTTTATAGAGAGCTTTTCGATTAGTTCTAATTTCTCATTTTTAACTATTTCAGCTGCAATACACGGACACATATCGTTGATGATATCGTTCTCTGTTTTTCCGGTAAACAAGGGGATAACTGAAAATATCAAAGCACCACCCTTTTCATCATTTTTTAATTTAAAGAAAGCCGAAGCACAATTTGTATCAATTTTATCTTTCAAATTAGTCGCAAAAGCAGAATTTGTGTCTTTTATGTGTCCATCTTTTTCAGCAATAGCTCTTTGTTTGAAAAACTCGATCGTGTAAGAAGCATATGCAACACCGCATATCATAAGACAGAAAATGGCGAACCTTACCAGCTTTTCGGGCTGAATTATTGGCATCAACAGAGGAATTAATACCACAAGAAATGTTACAATACATGTCACATATATTGTAGCTTTAAAGTATTCGAATAAAGACGAGGTTGTGAGTAGAAAAAAACTAAAATACGCAGAAGAAAGCAATAAGACTATTGATAATATTTCCTTTATTCTGTTTTTGCTTTGGTTGGAAATATAATTAATAAATGTAGAAATAACGTAACTTATAAATATCGGAAAAAATCCTACTGTCGAATAGAAAATCAAAAAAATAACACTTACAAATATGAATGAAAATGCTTTGTACTTTTCTGTTCCATCCATGTGAAAAAGATGACTAATAACTAGCATTGTTATTGTCGATGAAATAACAAAAGCGATAGGAAATAATTTCCACTTGACTTTTCTAAGTTGATCCTCTCTTTCTGATTTCACGATTTTTATTACTTCTGGAATCAGACTATATCCAAAAATAATGAAAAAAAGCGAGAATGTTAGCGCATCCTTGTCTGCTTCTCTAACATATATGTCAAAATGGGCAAACAGAAAATAATCCCACATCCCTCTAGTGAGCGTCTGCCAAGACGAAATCATGTAACGAAAAAATGGACCAAAAAACTCCACAACACCAAAATAGCTGACTATCGCTATGAAAATATTCCACGAAGTCGGGAAGATTGTTATAAATTCTATCAGCGTTTTTCGGTGCCGATTAAAACCCCTTTTCACTTTACCAACCCTCATTCAAAACTATTATGCATGAACCCGAGAAACGTATAACGAGCCTGTAGAAAAACCTTCGCAAGACACGCTTTCCCACCGACTTCTCAAATTAAATTAATTTTCCCAACTTTGCCCCAGCTTTCCGCCCAGTGCAATCATCCGTTCCGGTTTCGCCGAAGCAGGTCCAATAATCG
>JBNKWQ010000029.1:0-27668 GCA_050299855.1 Hahella sp. | reverse complement strand
ATGTTGAACGCCTCAGAGCGGTGGACGCATCCGGTGCAAAACTGGAACCTCACACTGTCCCAGCTATCGATTCACTTTGAGGGGCGGCTAGACGCTCACATCGATCTGTAACTTGGCTGACACAGAGTTTTGAACACCCTCACACAGAATTCTGAACACAACCATCAGCAAGCTTCACATCTCAGTGCACTGCAAAAGCTTCTGGGTTTAAGATTGATCTTTAGTATGCAAGAGGGTTGGGACGTCCACTTTTTTGTACTTCAAATCAATTCCGATATAACCATTCATCAAAACCTCTCTCTAAACCGCTCAGCTATTTTTTCCAAAGAGATCATGACATCGCGATCTTTATCCGTTCCTTTAACTTCATCCGGACGGCGAGGGTTCCAATGTTTCACTATGGATATGATGAGAAAAGTATTTTTGTTATAAAATCCAGGGCAATAGACGATAACTTGACCTGAAGTTCTATCAATTTGTGCCAATCGAAGCGGAAATCCTTTCGGATTATAATGCACATGTTTTAGTTCCACATATCTACTGTCGTGCGAGTGAGAATAAGGAAAGTCTCTCCCAAACGTTCTCGGCAGGCTTTTACCTGACTTGAGATCAACAAACTCAGCCTTCAGTATCGCGACTCGTCGCTCCCCCAACAGTTGACTTAGGGTGCTATGTACATACACCTTCACCAGTCAGCATCCTTTGTATCCTTTACGGATTTTTCCATCGCATCAGCAATCTTGCCAAGTTCCTCGTCACTGATGTATAAGTTCCGATTCTTAGGATCAGCTTTATTCCCGACATACTCACATATTTCTATAGGCTTCTGTTCTGCTGTTTTGGGTGGGATCAAAGTACGTTTTATTTCCATTCCTCAACATCTCCTTCATCGACGTCCTTGAGCTTTTCTGCCATCTTCCGTGCAATCTCATCGAGATCTATATCTTCCTCCATCATTTTTGAGGGAGCATCGTTGATCTCGGTAGTACCCCGTTGTTCATAATCATAAGCGTCGAGTATTTCTTCATAATCATGCTTGGCAGAAGCATAGAAAATGATGACGCCATCTGACGTAACCGCAATCGTATTGCAGTCGAGTCTTTGAAATGCCCCGGCTGGATCTTTTGAGAACTCCTCCACGGTCATAGAGTGTTCTGCATACACTTTATCTGACATGAATTACCTCTGTGCGGTACAAAAAATCAGTGTACCCAATTTTTGACGAAGTACGCGAGTATAGGTCGCCTGACTATATGTGTATCTCAGGGGCAGCGCTGTTAGCTTTGAAAGAAATTCGAATGAACTCATGGGATAACCTGTCCTTAGTTGTGGTGAATATCCTAAAGGACAGGGATGCTAATCGAAGTAGAATGGTTTGAAAATCGGAAAAATGGACTATCGCGCGCCCAAGTCACTCTATTGCAAAAATTGCTTTTCTCAAAATGGAAACAGCCCGCATAGATGTGGTTATCGTGAAGCAAAACGACATTGAAACAGTGATGGCAGATGGCAATGGATTTTCTACATTTGACCACCTGACTCCGATTATGAAAAAGCCAGGAAAAAAAGTATGGCAAATTAAAAAAGGGGCTAATCTCCCCGCGGAGCTAAGGTTGATAAAAGATCTATGCTCCGGCCACGAGGGGCATTTTATGATTGCGCCAACCGCTAATATGCCTTTTGCAAAATTCATAGGACTACTACAGGAATTAGCTGTTCATTGTAAAAAAATCAGCTAGGAGACGAAAATGAACCGACTAGATAACTTTGCCATTGCTATGACTATGGGTGACTGGGTGCTAATTATGGAAGCAATAGATGCGAGGCTTAAGGAAATGGATTCAGTAAATCCAGATTCCATAGATGAGGATGATCTCGCTGATATATATACCGACCAGAAAAATTTACAGGGAATACTCAGAAACATACAATCTGAGTTTGAGAAAGAATATGGTGCTTTGCCTCCACATCTATTAATGCAAACCTGATACCCTGGGCTTGACGGTTACCGATGAGTCCCACCGAGTTCAACGCCCGTGCCAGGATGCAGCACGGTGGAGTCATCAAATCCTTCGTAGCCCTGGCACCGTTTTAAATCGTATAACATGTTGCTGGATATCGATGGTCTTGAGCCATATTAAAAGAGGAATCTTTGGGAATACTACGAGCTGGAATACAACATTCTGCACTCACGATATAAGCCGAATAGAGACGCCTTGCCATCCGTCTGAGCAGGGTTTATCGGGTCAGCATTGGATGGCGCCTTTGGCTATCCCACCCTAAATACCTATCGATCAATGTTCATTTCACCCCCCAGTTAAAAAAAATTAACATAGAATGAAGGTTTCTCCCCAACCTTGACGCTTTCTTAAGCAGACACAGGTAAAACGGTTTAAAACGACACACCGGGAGATACGACTATGAAATCTGACATTCTTGAACTGCTGGCACGTGGTGCTAAAAGTGAAACTGAACTGGCTGCTTTCTTCGGCGTTGAATTGATGCCTCTGGTAATGCAGTCCATTGAGGAAATGATGGATTGGGGCTTGCTGATGTCCCACGGACGTCAGATTCATGAAGGGAACAATGTATTTCACTGGGATCGTGAGTATTGCCTGAGACTTGAAGCCGCTGCCTGAGGCAGGGTTTTTAAGGTCTTACTGTACACGCAGGCTTCGCTGTACACGTACAAGCACCTTCCGGTAGTCGTAAAAAAGAATCGGGCTTTATGCCCGATTTTTTTGTGCCTGCTAAAGCCAGCTGTTCTGGCGGACATGGGCCTCAAATTCGTTGCAGCCGCCGATGTGCTGTTTATCCACGAAAATCTGCGGGACGGTCAGTACCGGCTTGCCGATGGTCCTTTCCAGGTCGGCTTTGCTGATGCCTTCCTCGTGGATATCCACGTAGCGAAAGTCAAACCCGTCTTTTGAATCCTTCAGTTGTTCTGCAATATGTTTGGCTCTGACGCAATAAGGGCAGCCTTCGCGACCGAAAATGACTGTAAACATGGGAAT
Organism: Hahella sp.; assembly: GCA_050299855.1. Taxonomy (GTDB): domain Bacteria; phylum Pseudomonadota; class Gammaproteobacteria; order Pseudomonadales; family Oleiphilaceae; genus Hahella. The sequence continues at coordinate 24,654 of JBNKWQ010000029.1, read as the reverse complement.
GCCTCCACATCGGCTTTAAATTTCACGTAGGTTAAATTATGACCGAAAATTGGTGAAATCAATTGTATTAACAGTGCTGATAAAGAATCGCTATTGCTGTGTTGGTTCGTCGGCGGTACCGACATTGATTTGAATATCGTGCGGGGCGGTTGGAGCCTTGGCAGGGCAGGGGAAGGATCAGTCCCCGGCGCTAATCCTTGATCACGAAAACCTCAATGCTGTTCTGGCACAGTATATGGGCGGCAATTTCACTGCGCTGGCCGCCTTCGGAAGTGAGGTAGTAAGTGGTGGATTTATCCAGCAGCGGTACCTTTTGACGTAGCTCCGAGAGTGGGATATGCAGGCATTTTGGCAGTGGCGAGAATTCAAACTCGTCGGGCGAGCGTATGTCCAACAGTGCTGATTTCTTCATGCCACTTTCGGCGCTCTCCCGATATTCGGCTTCACTGATATAGCGCACCAAAGGATCATGCAACAAGCTCTGAAAGGTATTCTTATCAAGGCGGGCCAGCACACCGTCTTCATTCATGATAACGGTTGCAGAACGCATAGTGTCTGAAACCAGTGCTTCTTCTCCGAAATAAGAGCCTTTGGTCAGGTGAAACTGTTGCCCACCACTTCCACCGACCAATACGCGGGCAGTGCCTTCAATCAGTAGGTAGAAATAATCGCCTTCATCACCGTCTTTGATGATGACTTCATCTTCGGAAACAGAAACTCGTTCAAATTTGGCGAATATGGTTTCTATGTTGGATGGTGGCAGATTGAAGAATAGGGGGAACGAAAGCAGGTTCGCCATCCAATCGAAGTGGTCGGGATCAAATTCGGCTGATTCTTCAGGCGTGGTGATTTCACCGGCTTTTGGGGCGGGTTCTTTAGAGGGTTCTTTTTCCGCTTCAGCTTCCGTCCAGCCCAGGGCGCGATCAAGAAATACGGAGTCTACCAATAGCATATGGCCCGAATCCAGAGCCTTGACTGAGCTGCTGGTGGGGATTTTTTGGTTAATGGGATGCAGACAATTCTTTTCATTGGCGTCGATTGTTTCAGATGAGAGCAGCCCTTTCTTAATCTTCAGTTGTCCTTTTAACAGGAAGTAGGTGAAGGACAAGTCATGGTTCTTTTCAAAGATGGTTTCACCCCTGTTAAAAGTCATGACCTGACTTCTTTTGATCACCTGATTCAGATATTTCCTGGAGAGTTGATTGAGCGGCGAATAACGGCTCATAGACTCTTCGGTGATATTAAGTTCTTTGTGCAGGGACATTATCGATACCGGATAAATAGTTCAAAGGGAATGACTTTAAAGTGTAGTCCAACTTTATTTTGAATCGAGCTGCAAGACGTGAAGAAGGTCAAACTTCAGCTATGCTTTAAAAGTAAGCGCTTTGTATTTATACATGTAGTAGTGACAAGAAAAGTGTGTCAATGACAAGGAAAGTATATGTGGCAATGACAAGAAAAGTGTAGCAACGACAAGAAAAGCTGAAAGGTAACTCTATGAAAGCCATCTCAACTTCTACTAATGCCGCAGATCCTTATCGCGCTGGGGTTGAGTTGGGTGAAGTGCTGTCTGCCATTGCGCCTGAAATCGTCTTTCTGTTTTCTACAGTGCATTACGAAAACCCCCAGGAATTAGTAGAAGGCCTATACGACGCTATTGAAAACGAGCAATTAGTGGTGATAGGTAACTCAGGAGACGGCTTTTTTGAAACGCGTGGTGTTGAGGATATTGGTGTTGCCGCATTAGCTCTTAACTCTGAAGGCTCGGTACGCTGGGAAATATCTTCCGAAGCGGGCTTGCAGGAGATGCCAAAAGAAACGGCCACCATTCTGCTGGAAAGGCTTGTTGCCAGTCACTCCGACGAGTTGCCGAAACTGGTATACATGGTGGGGGATTTCAAGACCGATGCCAGCGAAGTTGGTAAGGCAATAGAACTTGAAACCCGCTTTCCCATTGTCGGTGGTTTTGCCGCTGATGATAACAAGATGGAAAGCTGCGTGCTTTTCTGTAATAGACAGGCAATCAATGATGCCCTTGTGGGTGTCTCGATTTATGGGGATATATCCTTTGATATTGCCGTCTGCAATGCCCTGACACCCATTGGTAAGCCGGGACTGGTAGACGAGGCGGAAGGCACAAATATCATTAAAGTGGATGGTATAGCGGCTACTGCCTTCATTGAACGGGAAACCGGCAAGCCTGTTTTGCAGACTGACCGCGGTATTACTGCTCTGACCATTGTTGATCCGGACCAGCCTGAAATTCGGCGTTTGCGGGCCATTGTTCCTAATTTTTCCCAGACAGATGAAGCTCTAGGGTTGTTCGGCGGCATTGAGTGCGGCAAAACAGTGCAGGTTTGCCTGGCTGAGCCGGAGAGAATTGTGCGGGAAGCATACGAATTGGCTGCCCGGCAAAAAGCCTCTGGATTCAAAGCATTAGCCGCAATTTTGGTTAGCTGCGTCGGTCGTAAGTGGTTGTTGGGACCGGAAATACACCATGAGCTTGATGCCTTGATCAAAGAATATGGTGAAGAGATGCCAATCGCCGGTTTCCCTTCTTTCGGTGAGATTGGCCCCGTCAAGGTGTCTGGGAATTACTCACGCAATCTGTTTCATAACATGACCTGTATCATTCTGCTATTTGGCACATGAAAGCACGATTTATTAGTACGGTTGCGCCGCCACCGCCAGGCTTTGAATATGCCATTCCGGAAAAGAAGGACCTGGTAGTAGGCCCAGCGGCTGTCTTTACCGATAGTGTCGACCAGATTATCAAAACTGTAGGAGGCAACCCCGACCGGCTGCATGGCATGCTGGTGGAAGTGGCGAAGGAGTTTCAGCTTGAGCGGATAGGCTCGTTGGCCTGGAAGCTGAAAGTGCCCTCGAAGCTGACTGATGGGTTGGTCCTGATTCTGCGTCCGGTGATGGATCTGATGGGTAATAATATGTCACTGGCAGATCAGGTATCGGCTTTGACCAGCCAGATGGAACGTTCCTGCCGGGAACTCCAGATCAGGGAAGTCGACTATCACCGGGTATCTACCCGGCTGCAGGCGAAGGTTGCGGATTTAACTGAGGCTCAGGAGCAGATCCTGGAGCTGAACCAGGCGCTGGAAGTTCGGGTCCAGAATCGTACGGCGGAACTGGCTGCGGCCAATCAGAACCTGATGCAGGCCAAAGACACCGCCGAACAGGCCAACGCCGCCAAGGGTATGTTTCTGGCGATGATGAGCCATGAAATTCGTACCCCCATGAACGGTATCATCGGCCTCTTGGAACTGGTCAGCCATACTGGCCTGAATACCGAACAGGAACGCATGATCGCCACCGTTCGTGATTCCGCTTTCTCCCTGCTGAACATTCTTAACGACATTCTCGATTTCTCTAAAATTGAGGCAGACCACCTTGAATTGGAGGCCATTCCGCTGTCGCTTCTGGAGCTGGTGGAGGGCGTGGCACAGACCCTGGCACCAGGGGCTTATCAAAATAATATCAATATCCACTGTTTCGTTGATCCGGATATTCCGCAACTGCTTATTGGGGATGAAGTCAGGATACGGCAGATATTGTTTAACCTTTGCTCCAATGCCATTAAGTTCACTCAATCCCGTGACAGTGTTAAGGGTTTTGTCCTGCTGCAGGCGACGCTGTTGGAGCTGGACGTGGATAGCTGCAAAATCCGTCTTGAGGTGAAAGACAACGGTATCGGCATGGAGCCGGAAGCCATGGCCAGGTTATTCACTCCTTTTATGCAGGGTGAAACATCAACGACCCGCCGCTATGGAGGCACCGGCCTTGGGTTGTCCATCTGTAAGCGTCTCACTGAACTTCTGGGTGGCACTATAGATGTGGATAGCAAGGTGAGCGGTGGTACTACCTTTAGGCTGGAATTAACCTTGCCGAAGGCTTCTGATGACGTTGTCACCAACAACGGCGTTCTGGCTGGTGTGCCCGTGGCTCTCTGTCTGCGAGATCAGCAGACGGAATATATCGTGAACCGGTATCTAACCAGTGAGCAGGCCCTGGTTACCTCCTTTGCTGATCACAACCAAATGTTCGAGCATTTGCAGAAAACCTTGCTGGAAAACAGCGTACTGCCTGTACTGGTGTTGGAATTGGAAAATCGCGAAGACTTTGATTTTATTGAAAGCGTGCAGCCATTGGTGCGGGGCCGGGATATCAGGGTGGTGGCGCTGGCGCCTTATCAGTTGAATATGAAAGCTGTACCTTCCTGTACCCTGAAAGCACCCAATTTTCCTCTTCTTCGTCGTGATCTGGTGCGATCTGTGGGTGCGGCTGCGGGGCTCTGTAGTCCGCCGGAATTAACCTTTAGTGATTTAAAGCGGGGGGCTGATAATTTTGCGATGCCGGGATACGCCAAGGATAAATGTATTCTGGTTGCGGAAGATAATGTCACTAACCAGGAGGTTATCCGCCAACAATTGCTTCGCTTGGGCCTTAAATGTGTCATGGTGGACAATGGTGTGCAGGCTCTGGCTGTCTGGCAGGAGCGACAGGTGGACCTGGTGTTGACTGACTGTCATATGCCGGAAATGGATGGATGGGCCCTGACCCAAGCTATTCGGAGGCGAGAGCAACAACTTAACCAGCATGTCCCTATTATTGCTATTACGGCCAACGCTTTACGGGGTGAGGCGGAACGTAGTATCAAAGCAGGAATGGACGACTATCTCCCCAAGCCTGTGGAGATGGGGCAGCTGAAACAGAAACTGCTACGGTGGCTGAAGCCAACTAGCGAAAAAATTAAAGGAGATTCTCAGAACCATATGGCAAATTCAGTAGTAGATCTGTCCATTCTTAGAGAGCAAGTGGGGAACGATAGCAGCATTCAATATGGCATACTTAAGCAGTATATTGATGACAGTCGCAATAGCATGAGGGCTCTTGGAGAGGCCAGGAAAAGGCAAGATCTGGCATCGATCAGATTTATGTCGCATAAACTCAAGTCATCGTCACGGGCGATTGGCGCGACGGATTTTGGTGACGTCTGTGAGAAAATCGAGTTGATCGAGCATTATTCGGACTGGTCAGAACTAGCCGCAGTCTTTGAGCAGCAGGCTGATCTGTTCAGAGCCATAGAACAGTTTTTGGATCAGTGGTTGGTGGCGCATCAGGAATAGGTTCAACCTAGGAGCCTCCTCCGCGCTAGGGATAGGCTATGACCCCGGCTGAGGAAGAAAAAGTTAATCTGGAGCATGATGCCGCTCGGTTGTTCATGCGTTGGTATGAGAAAGAGGTGGGTGTGCCAATCCGTCATATCTGGCACAACCAGCCCAGCAAGCCTGATGTCTCCTGCTATTTGGAAGGGGAACGGCTCGATCTGGAAATCGCTCACCTGTATGGGTCTGAGCAGGAAGCCATGCATTTGCTGGGGCGTCCTCTCGATATTCATACCCAGCAGGAATTACATGCTCTGGCTTCAGTCAGCCCCCATGGTCGGCTGCTGCAAGCGCTCAACCGAATATTGGCTAACAAGGGGCTTAAACGCTATAAGTCGAAGCGGGTATGGTTGGTGATCCGAAATGCCCATCCCGCATGGAGTGTTCAGGCGATACAGAGTCTACATCATCAAATTGAAATACCTGAGTGTCATCCCTTTGAGCAGATCTGGATGGTAGGCGATATGGACGGCCGCAGCGGCATTGTTAAGCTTTTTCCCTGAATTTGAAATCAAAGCTCCGAACGCCTGAGGGGAGTAGCTCTGGGCAATAAGGGATTGTTCAGATTCATAGTAATTCTTCTGATCTGTACGGACACTGAAGCCATTCCAGCAAAAACTCGGCGGACAAATTCCATTACCGGAATGAGTGCGAGATGGTGTTCCCTTGCAATCTGCAGGGTTTCAGCCTGCCGCCTCATCCAGCAACGCTGTTAAGCGTGGCCGCTCCAATGTCGACACATCAATATGAGAAATGGTGATCTTGTTTTTAAGCGGTCAGTAAAAGTGCAATTGAAGCTTATTCTTATACTCACGGTAACAGATCCTAGAGGAGTTGGAGAGCAGTAGTCATTAGGTAATTGGCCTAGGTTAGTGGGCTATGCAAGTGCGTGGATGGCGTGGGATCAGGTTGGACTCTGGTGGTTAGCGCAGGTGCCAAAGTGACCTAATATCTTGTAAAAATATGACCTTCGGTAGATTAAATGCGGGTAAAAATAGCGATTAGCAGTCGCGTCATTGGCTTACCGCGATTACTATATAAGGAGTTTGTTATAAAGCGGGATGTAATGTATGGAAGTTAAATTCACTACAGAGTCTCCGCAAACACAAAGCCCTGGAGAGTTTGTTTATCCAATAACCCATGACGTCGATAGAGATGTTTTGGCGCGGTATCTGGGTCACCCTGATCGCGCTCATTCTACACTCAATCTGTCCCAGACTGAGGGCTTTCTGTTTGCTGTGGCCTGTTGTCCGCAGGATGTCAGCGAGCCTGATTGGCTACAGGTCGTTCTGGGCGACTTAGGCGAATCGGATTCGGATGACATTGAAGACGAAATAAGCCAACAGTTAGTGTTGCTGTATCAGAGAGTGGCCCAGGATGTCGAAGATGGCACTTATCAACTGCCCCCGGACTGTGAATTTAGCTGGGATGCAGAGGAGCGTCGGGTCTTCGAGCAATGGTGCGAAGGGATTCTGTTAGCGGATCAGTGGTTGGAGCCACGCTGGGTTGAAGCCTTATCCCAGGCATACCATCGGGATATGCTCTCTTATGAAAAGCTTTCGCGGGACCTGGATGACACCATCGGCCTGATGAAGATTATGGTGGATGTGGATGCCGCATTGGACGTTCTGGAAAAGGAAGCCGCCGCAGACGTGGATGATTTCCGCCAGCAACTGAAAGACAGTTATCTGGTCATCAATGATTACCTTGGTAGTTACATGCGGGCCGGAAACGGTTTGGCGGTCTACTACCATAGTGACCCGCAAGTCAGGCAGGAGCCTAAAGTGGGTCGTAATGATGCCTGCCCTTGTGGCAGTGGAAAGAAATACAAAAAGTGTTGCCTGAGCTGACACTTGCTCTCTTTTTTCAGCTCTAACTGTAGGAGATCGAGAGAGGCGGTTAGATACAGCAATAAACTGCTAAGCTTAGGTTGTATATGCTTGCCTGAATTGACGGCCATCAGGCTCAGGAGGTCGTAATGAAACTCTATCGATTTGATTACAGCTGCTATGCCCGTAAGGTTCAGATGGTACTGGACCTGCTTGGCGAACGTTACGATATTGAAGAGGTGCCATACCTCGATCGCACCAAATTGATCAATCTCACCGGTGGCTATATGCAGGTGCCGGTATTATTGAAGAGCGATGGGACTGTCCTCAAGGACTCAAGAGTAATCTGCAAGGCATTGCTGTCCGGAGAGGTTGCCGACAAACTGATTCCTTCACCCTGGCAAGGGCCCATATGGGCCTACGCAGACTGGTGCGATAGCACCCTGGAAGATGTCTTGTTCCGATTAGCTTCGCCGGGGATCCGGCGTCGCTTTAAGCTGGCTGACGAGCGGGCCTTTTTCACTTACGTCAAGGAGCGCAAGTTTGGTGAAGGCTGCGTTGATTTATGGGAAAAACAGGCAGTTGATCTGGTCAATAAAGCCAGGAGCCTGCTCAAGCCCACCATGCAGACACTGGGTCAGCAGTCCTTTTTATTCGGAGAGCAACCCAGTTACGCTGATGCTACCTTATATGGACATTTAAAAATGGTTGAAGTGGCGGAACCTGACATGGTGACTGATATTGCGCCGGATCTGTTGTTATGGATGGGACGCTTGCATGAGCAAGTTGCCAGATAGTTGCCAATGTCCTGATGTTGCAAGCTGTGTCAGGACCTGGGCAACTGATTTCAGGGCAGGTGGAGTTTGAATAGCCCACCACCGAGCGAGCTATCGTTGCTGAGTTTGATGAATCCCACACTGTTATCCTGAGTATGCAGAAGCGCTATCCGGTGGGCAAAATACAGGCCGAGATTGGTGCTGCCGGATTCGAAGTCCACTCCGGCAGACATATTAAGGGGTTGGTCCAGCATGGCTTTGGGAAAGCCGCTGCCATCATCTTCAATTAGAATGCTTAGCCCTCCATTCTCTCCGTAGGCACTTACCTTAATGGTCTTATGGCTATATCGAATGGCGTTTGCCAGGGTGTTGTTAATAACGCCGCTGATCAGATCGCGATCGAAATAGCCCGCAAGATCGTCATCACAATCCACCACGCATTCCACATTTTTGACCTTGAATAGCGGCTGATAGCGGGCGACCTGTTCTTCCAGGAAGTCGAGCAGGAAATACTCGTCTATGTGCGCGCGCAAGGCATCATTTTCCATCTTATACAGACTGAGAAGTTGGACCAGATCGTTATTCACCCGGGCGGCTTCATACTGCAAGGTGGCCATTTTGGAAGCGATCGGTAGTTGTAGTTCACTTACTTCCTGATTTACCTCATCCAGAGAATGCAGCAGCATGCTCAGGGAGTTCTTCATATCATGGACACTGGAAGCCATAACTAAGCTGAAGTCGATCGTATTGGTTGATTTTGGCATTGATAAATCCGTCCCTTTTCAGTCGCTATTTTTGCCCGATATTCTGGAATCGTTCCTGCAAATGGCAGTAACGTTTATATTGCCTGTGGTCGTTGCTAAGCGCTGAGAGTCTGGAAAAACATTTTTGCAATAGCTGATGAATCTGAGGTTGCTGATTCAGTCTGGGGTCATTGATTTTGACAATAGTCTGCAACAGATTGAGATTAAGGCCTACCTGTAGCGGGGTGATATCCATGGCCTTCTGGAAAGCCGAAAGCGCTGCAGGATAATCTCCTTTTTCATACAACTGGATTCCTTCGCGGTTAAACTCCTTGGCTTGAATGCGCTGTTTCAAGCTTACCGGCTCGTCCTGTAATTCTTCTATGCGGCTAAGCAACAGTGTATTTTTCGAATGCTCCGAAGCCAGTTGCTTTAATAACTTGCCTGCTTCTTCTGCGTTATCCAGAGCATAGAGAGTTTCGGCCATTTCCAAAGTGACAGATGGATCGACCTCGGGTAGATCGGCCAATATCTGTTGCGCTTGCTGCATGGCTTTCTGACTATCGGCAACTTTATTCTGCCCGGCAAGTACCCGAGCTTCAACCAGCTGGCTTTGGAGCTGTACTGCTGTTTCGTCTTTGTATTTCTCCCTTATTTTCGCCAGAGCCCGGCTTGCTTCCTCCGCTATTTTCTGGCCTTCGGGGGATGTGTCCCCCTGAGCGTAGTCGGAAAGGCAGCGGGTATATTCCAAATGCAACTCTGGTGACTCGTAACAGGAGTTCTCACTTAGCTTACTGGTATTTCTGTAGGCTTTTGCTGCAGTTGCAAGGTCGTGGTTGGTGTGGCTGACTTTGGCCAGTTCTTTTTGTCGCAGCAGGGCGCGTGGCGAGATTACTACGGCTTTCTCAAGTGTGGCCTGGGCCTGCTGTCCCTGCCCAAGCTGTTTTTGAGCCTGTGCCAACCAGTCATAAGCCTCCAGCAACTCCGGCTGTTCCTCGATTAGTATGGTGAATACCTGCGCAGCTTCTTTGGGACTGCCTTCGGCCAAAAGAACTTTGCCTAAACCCAGGCGGGCCCAATCTAGCGGGCGCTTGTTGAGAATGTCTTCGTACAGCTTTTTGGCATGGGCATAGTCGCCGGTCAGGTAGTAGAGATTGGCCTGGATTTTCAATACCAGTGAACGATACTTACTATTACTTTTAAGATGCTGGTTGCATAACGTAATAGCTTTGGAATAATCCTCCTGGTCCATAGCGCGATTAACGTCCAGAAGCGCCTCTTTTTGCTCAATCACCTGGTCCAGGCGATTCTGTAACAAGGATTGCGTAAGTGGTTTGGTAATATAGCCGTCCGGCATATATTCCAAGGCACCCAATACCATTTCCTTGGCCGACTCGGCGCTGACCAGAAAAAAAGAGTCCGTGTTTTTCAGAAGTTTACGAAAGCGCAGTTCTTCCAGCACCTGCTGTCCGTTTTTATTGCTGCCCATGTTGTAATCACAGAACACCACATCATAATGACTACTGATGCACTTCTGTATGGCTTCTCGTCCATTACGGGCACTTTCTATATGTTCAGCGCCCATCTGCCGGAGCATTTGCTTTACGGAAAAAATAAAGTTATCAAAGTCGTCGACAATCAAAAATTTCTTTTTTTGATATGCCTGGAAAAGGGTGCTCATTCAATATCCTTGCCGTGTGGGCTTTCCTACCCTTGGGTTATTGCAAAACCTAGCCATAATTGTAATGGTTTTTTGAAATCTTGCCTGTGTAGGTGAATGGGGTATTAAGTCCCTGTTAGGATAGAAGTAAAAAAGCAGAGCATAATTGACGATCACGAACTAAGCTTTAACTGATTGAGATAATTCGTTAATCTAACTGAAGTTTCTTTTCTTATTTAGCCGCCATATCGTGCAAGAATTACCATGCAAATTAAATTGAAAGTGGTTCAATGTCCTCCTGAAAGTGAGATGACCGGCCAAACGCTGTCCATCGAAGAGGAAGGAGCAACAATTGGTCGGGCAGCAACTAATACTTTTGCGTTGCCTGATAGCAACCGGTATGTATCGTCATTGCATGCCAAAATCCAGTTTAACGGTCAGCGATTTGAGATTGTGGATCAGAGTACCAATGGTACTTTTTTAAACAATCTAAGCCAGGCACTGGTTAAAGGTCAGCCAACTCCTCTGTCAAACGGTGATCAGATACTGATGGGGCCTTTTGTCCTTGAAGTGGTGACTGAGGGTGCCCATTCACCGGCCATGGATGTCGATACAACCTCAGTAAGTGCAACGCTCAGCGGTTATGATTCGCTGAGTGTGCCGGGAGAGGAGCCTGCCGGTTTGGACGACCTGGATAGATGGCTGGAGCCCAGCTCTCCCGAAGCGCCACCTAAGGCAGCGCCGGTTATTCCAGATAGTAACAATTCAGATGACAGCCTGATCAGTTCCGGTGAGAAGGAACTGGATCCTCTGTCTGCACTTGGGAGGTCTTCTGATGCCTCTGCTGATCTGGATTTAAGTCTGAATACAGGGCTGGGTATTGGCGGGTTGGCTGAGGGCAATATGCCTGAAGGCGGCTTGCTTGATGGGGGGCAAATGGATGTCCCTGGAGTCATTCCGGATGACTGGGACAAGTCAATCATTCACCCTGCGTCTCCTCGAAAACCGGCTCCTCAGAAACCTGTCACGCCCAAACAGGCACCGGTGCAGAAGGCTCCGCCACCTCCACCCAAAGCTCCTCCTGCCACCGGTTCACTGTTGGATTTGGTGAATACTCCTGAAGATCAATTGCCAACTGAGCCTGAAGCCGATCTTTTTGCTCCAGTGCCGCCTGCTGAATCAGATCCGGCAGTGCAGAACGTACCGCCGCCTGCAACCGGCAAGATTCCCACTCGTGATCCGTTGAGCGATAGCTTGCTGGAGCAAAAGTTCGGGGCTGAATTACCCTCGGTAGCCCCAGGGGAGGGTAGTCAAAGCCCATGGCTTCAGGAACCTTCGGGAGCTCCGGCTCCTGGAGCCAAACAAATTGAAGACGATTCTCTTGATAATTTATTCGCGAAGCCAGCCGAAGCGACTCCGCGAACCAAATTATTGTCGGACGAGGAAGAAGTGTCGCCAGCTCCTTTGGTGCAGCCTTCCCCTCCACCGCAGCCTGTCACGCCGCCCGAAAGTCTTATCCCGGAAACGCCGGCTGAGAAGCCAGCTGACAAACCCAAAGCACCCATGCCCAAGAAAAGTGGGGGAATGAGTTCTCAGCAGGCGTTGGAACTGGCTCAGGCATTGGGGCTGATTAATTTATCCGATGCTCAGAGAGAGCAACTGGTGCCGCTTGTGGCTGAAGTAGTACGGATGTCAGTTGAGGGAATGATGCAGGCTTTGCGTGCCCGTCAGACGATTAAGAATGAATTCCGTATGAACCTGACAATGATTCAGGCGGTGGAAAATAATCCATTGAAATTTTCTTTGTCTCCGGACGACGCTCTTGAGAATCTTTTTGCCAAACAGGGCAAAGCTTATCTGTCTGCTGCAGACGCCACCAAAGAGGCCTTCGCTGATATATCGGATCATCAGCTGGCGCTATTTAATGGTATCAGAGGGGCATACGACCAGTTGATGAACCACTTTAGTCCGGAACGTCTCGAAAAGCGTTTTGCGCGGCAGCGTGGAAAATCGCTTTTTGGGGGCTCTGGAAAAAATTGGGAGGCTTATCAGGAACTGTTCCAGGAAATGAATGAAGATCCTGAAAAGACTTTCCGCAATCTGTTCGGTGAAACTTTTGCTGAACACTATGAAAGAAGTTTTAACGAATTAAAGGGAAAACGAAAAAAATAAAGGGAAAACACAATAATTAACGCCTTAGCTATTAATGTATGGCTTTCGGCAAACCAGATTTTTTGCTCTACGCTTTATGATGCTCGGGAACAAGAAAAACCAATCTTCGCAGAGTGCGGTAGGTACTCTGCAGTTACAGTTCAAGCAACATAAAAAAATTAAGTTCACCAGATCCAGGAATTTGTAGTGGAGGATAAGGCGGCATGAAATGCCTAAAGCTAAGATTGATACCCATACTTTTAGTGTTGTTCGCGATACTCGCAACCGGATGTTCAACGGTTGGTGAAATTGTTGACCGTGATACGACAGTTACACTGAATATTATTGCAGCTACAGACGTTAACCCTAACGAAGACGGCAGGGCATCGCCTGTCATCCTGAATTTCTATGCGTTGGAAAACGAACGTCAGTTTGAGCAGGAAGATTTTATTACCCTGTATCAGGATCCAGACTCGGTTCTTGGCAGGGACCTGATCTTCACTACTAAATTCAAGGAGTTTACTCCTGGTGAGGATCGTGTCGAGACTCTGACGCTAGATAACCGGACACGGTATATTGGTATTATGGCTGAGTTCATACGCTATGAAGATGCTGCCACAAAGATCGTTATGCCGATAGACGCTCATACCGGCAATAAGTTACGGGTGTTTATTGACCGTCTCAGCATGCGTTACGATGACTAACCTGGGGAACTTTCATGTCCTTTGAAAACCGTGTGGTCTGGACGGAGGGCATGTTCCTTCGTCCGCAACATTTTCAGCAGCAGGACCGCTATCATGAAAGCCTGATGGAGGCCCGGGTTCGTCCGCTTAGTGCTTTCTATTGGGGCTATGATGAGCTGGATTTAGATACTTCCTTGCTGAAGCTGGGAAAGTTTGCTGTTAATCGCTGCCGTTGTATTTTTCCGGATGGTACGCCGGTTAACATCCCCGATTATGAAGTTAAGCTCGATATTCTGGAGCCCGCCAAGGGTATTCAGAACCAGACACTCTACTTGGCTCTGCCCGTTAAAAGACAGGGCGCGTCTGACACTCAACTTGAATCCAATACGCAAACGCTGGTGCGTTTCAGTGCGATGGAAATCGAAACATTCGATTCCACCTCAGAATATGGTGATAGTGCCAAAATACAGGTCAGCCAACACAATTTAAGGCTGTTACTGGAGAGTGAAGACCGTAGTGGTTTTACCGCGTTACCTATCGCCCGAATTGTTGAAGTTCGTGACGACGGCGAAATTATTCTCGATGGTACTTTTATTCCTCCTCTGCTGGATGTTCGTAGTCATTCCAAGCTTGGATCCGTGTTACAGGAGGTTGCCGGTAGTCTTAACCTGCGAGCTGAAGCTCTGGCAGGGCGTATTCGAGACAGTGGCCGACAGGGTACGTCAGAGATTGCCGATTTCATGATGCTGCAGATGGCCAACCGGATTGAGCCCTGGTTATTGCATCTTGCCCAGGTCAGGCCCATGCACCCGGTAACCCTTTATGGCGAACTGATCCAACTGGCGGGTGAACTGGCCACTTTTACCAGTACACAAAGACGTCCGCCGGAGTTTCCTCTATACAATCATGACAGTCCGGAAACCTCCTTTAGCCCACTGCTGCAAATACTGAATCAGTACATGAGCACCGTGAGTGAAACTTCAGCTGTGTCGCTGGAGCTGGTGGAACGCAAATACGGCATTCATGTCTCCCAGATTACCGATCACTCCCTTGTGGAGAAGGCGACCTTCCTGCTGGCTGTTAAGGCTCAGATGAAGCCTGACCAGATCAGGACACGCTTCCCCAGTCAGGTCAAGATCGCGCCGGTGGAAAAAATCCGCGATCTGGTCAATGCCCAATTGCCGGGTATTGGACTGCAGGTATTGCCTGTAGCACCAAGGCAGATTCCCTACCATGCAGGCTATACATACTTCCAGCTCGACCGGAGCAGTGATTTCTGGCGTGAGCTGAAAAAATCCAGTGGGTTTGCGCTGCATATTGGCGCTGACTTTCCAGGGCTCGAGTTAGAGTTCTGGGCGATTCGGGACTGAAACCATGAGCAACGATTCAGATAAGACTTTTTTTGGCGGTGCCCGGCCAGGTGGTGGTGATGATCGGACAGTGATCGTTCCGACGCCCGGAGGCCGACCCCAGGCGCCTTCACCTTCTCCTTCAGCGCCTCCACCGGTGCCCCCGCAGGGAGCAGCATCCGCACCTATGCCGCAGTCGGGTCAGGGCTTGGATGTGAGTCATGGGATGAATCCGCTGATAGCGAGTGCCTCTGAATTGGTGGCGCTATTAGGCGAGATTCGTCAGACCGTACAAGTGCAGAACCCCAGCCAGCTTCGTACACAGGTCGTAAATGCTGTCAAGAAATTCGAGAAGAGTGCGCAAACTCGCGGCGTGCCTTCCGATGTTTCTCTTTCAGCCCGCTATATTCTTTGTGCCGCTTTGGATGAGGCAGTACTTAATACGCCTTGGGGGGCAGAAGTAGGTTGGGCAAGGGCTTCGCTCCTGAGCAGTTTCCATAACGAGACCTTTGGTGGTGAAAAGGTTTTTCTGATTTTAAATAGAGTGAGAGAAACTCCGGCGAAGTATATTGACCTGATTGAACTACTTTATGTTTGCCTGAGCCTGGGCTTTGAAGGCAAATACAAACTTGATCCGCGGGGCCGGGACCATCTGGATGCCATACGTGATGATCTGGCCAAAATGATCCAGATGCAGCGGGGTGAGTTTGAACGTGAGCTGTCGCCCCGTTGGCAGGGGGCTTCCCAGCAGAAGAAACGCATATTGGAATATATCCCATTGTGGGTCATTGCATCTGTGGTGGCAGCTTTGTTGCTGGTCAGCTACAGCGGTTTTCGATACTGGCTTGAATCAGTGACGGACCCGCAGGAACAGCAGCTATTGGAGCTGACGGAAAAATATAAAGAATAGCAACGGTCAGGGCGACTGCGGATATCTCCGACGGTCAAGCTCTGTTTAAGTGTCGCAGCGGAAGCATTGGTCGACAAACAGGTTTAGGTTACTTCAGAGGACAATATGTCGCGCTTTTTTCGATGGCTTATCCATCCCGCATTTCTTGTCATAGTAGGTCTGATAGCGCTCTCGCTGGTGATCTGGTTCGGCGCCGACTATGTGAAGTTCGGTGATCCGGCGGAAGCACTATCCAGCATGGGGCGACTGGTCGTCATACTTGCGGTCTGGTTTGTGGCTATGGTCATTTTTATGATCAAGCTACTTACCCAGCGTAAACAAAACGACGCCATGGTCGAGGCGATTCAGGAGGACTCCGGGCCCTCGGCTTCAGATGAAGAAGCCAAGGTGATAACCGATAGATTCAAGGATGCGATGGGCCTGCTGAAAACCGCTCGTTTTGAAGGGAAACAGGGGCGGCGGTCAATTTACCAGTTGCCCTGGTACATTATTATTGGTCCTCCCGGTGCAGGAAAAACCACCGCACTGGTCAATTCAGGCTTGCATTTTCCTCTGAAGGAAAAGCTCGGTATTCAGCAAATCGGTGGTATAGGCGGAACCCGTAATTGCGATTGGTGGTTTACAGACGAAGCCGTCATTATTGATACTGCCGGCCGTTATACCACACAGGATAGTGATAGTGTTCAGGACAAGTCTGCCTGGAATAATTTTCTCGGCCTGCTGAGAAAGCATCGAACCCGCCGCCCGATCAATGGCGTCATCCTGGCAGTCAGTGTGCAGGAGCTTCTGTCATCCAGCGATGCCGAAAGACAGCAGCATGCAGAACTTATCCGTAACCGAATCCAAGAGTTGGTAGAACAGTTCAAGGTTAAGTTCCCGATTTATTTTCTGTTCACCAAGACCGACCTTATTGCCGGATTCAATGAATTTTATGAAGACCTGACCACCTCGGAGCGTGAACAGGTTTGGGGAATGACCTTTCCCTATTCGGAAAACCAGAATGCCTCCCAAACAGCCGAATTTTTTATTCCGGAATTCGATGCCATAGTCCGGCGTCTGAATGATCGGGTAATCTGGCGCGCTCATCGGGAACGGGATACTGCCCGACGCAGCAAGATTCTTAGTTTCCCCGGTCAGGTGGAAAACCTCCGAGGTGTGCTCGACACTTTTATCAAGTCAGTGTTTACCAGCAGTCGTTTTGAAAAACAGTCCATACTGAGGGGGGTTTACTTTACCAGTGGTACCCAGGAAGGTCGTCCCATCGACCGAATACTGGCCAATCTTTCCTCCAATTACGGCATTAACTATAACGTCGCATCTATTCCACCAGGCTCGGGTAAAAGCTTCTTCATTAATTACCTTCTCAAGTCAGTTATCTTTCCGGAAGCGGAACTGGCTACTCTCAACGTTGGTTACGAGAAGCGGGTTAAGTGGATACGCCGTAGTGCATTTGCTGTTATGGCGTTAATTTTTGCGGGTGCTGTCGGCGCCTGGACAACCAGTGTATTCAGCTCTCAGTCTCTCATGGCGGATGTGCAAACATCTTTGGACAAGCATGATGAACTGGTTGCAGCAAATCCTGAACCCAAGGAATTTGAAGAAATCATCGCCATATTGCAGCCACTACAGGATATTCGTGTGCTGTATGAGGAGAACAGCCACCCCTGGCTAAGCAGTATGGGGCTATATGATTCCGGTGTTGTCAGTAAGACGGATCTAACCTATGACCGGGCTTTGAGGCACTTCTTTAGACCTATGGTCCAGCAGCATCTGGAAGGTGTGCTGGTCAGCGATATCAGCAATGATGAACTCTATGATGCCTTGCGTGTATACCTGATGTTGGGTGATCCGAGTGTACGCCAGCCGGACGAAATCAAGAGTTGGTATGCCTCCTACTGGGCGGATAAGTATCCCGGGCAGGCTTCTCAGCAAACGGAACTCAGAGGCTATCTGGACCAGATGCTGGATACCGGATTTACCAATCTGGCTTTGAGAGATACCTTGGTGGAACGCTCCCGCAGCAAGTTGCGGACTATTCCCATTGAGAAGCGTATCTACAAGCAGATAATCCGGCAACCGGAGTATGCGGGAACGCTAAACCTGCGTGATGACCTGGGTGTTGATATGTCTGCCTTGTTTAATGTCTCAGGGCAGGCTGGGCAAGCCTTGCAGATACCTTCTCTCTATACGAAGGCCGGCTATGAAAGCCTGGATTTATCTCCAGACTCAGATCTGGTGCAAAAGTATTCCAGCGAGCAATGGATTCTTGGCGCGGATAACCAAGAAGATTTTTCCGACAAAGATGTTGAAGACATCGTTAACAAAATAAAGGCACTTTACTTCGCGGATTATATTCAGGCCTGGTCAACCGCGCTGGCGGCTCCTTCTGTGGCGGACTTTAGCTCACTACAGAAGGCTCGCGACACGGTCGCGCTGAGTCTGGATCGCACTGAGTCTCCAATAAATGCTTTGTTGATCAGGGCCAGTAAGGAAACTCTGTTAACTCCGAAACTGCCGACCGTGGATGCATCGGGCAGAGCAGGAGCTGCATTGGATGCAGCTGCCAGCGCCCTATCTGCACAACGGGAACCAACCCCTGTTGATGAACACTTCAAACCGCTGCACAAGCTTACTGAAGATAAAGACCTGGAGCGTTATACCGAGAAACTTCAGGGGCTTTTCGACAAGCTTGAAGAAGTTTCCCTAGCTCCAAATGCTGGCGAAGCAGCCTTCAAATATGCCCGCGGACGCTTTGCCGGTTCTGGCGAAGACCCTATCAAGGCACTGCGAATTACTTCGTCAAGAGCGCCGGCCTATTTGAAAGGGTGGCTGGAAACACTGAGCGACCAAAGCTGGAAGGTACTGCTGGGGTCAGCTAAAGGTCATCTGGATTCAAGTTGGAATCGTGATGTGTATTCCGCCTTCCAGAAATCGTTGGCAAAGAGTTTTCCTTTTGCCTCCAAGTCTAGTAGCGATGCTGCGATGAGCGACTTCAGCAGTTTCTTTAAACCGGGTGGTACGGAAGAAGGTTTCGTTAATGCCAATGTGCGTCCCTTTGTAGACAGCAAGTGGCGCCCTAAGGCGGTTGACGGCAGAACCATAGGCCTGCGGAAAAATTCTCTTGCACAAATTAAACAAGCTGCTGCTTTGCGCAGAGTCTTTTTCGGTGATAAAGGCGAGGATCCTGCGCTTAGCTTCCAGGTGAAACCTACGCGTCTTGATAACACTGTACGCCGTTTTGATATTGAAGTAGGTAGTCAACGGTTACGCTATACGCACGGGCCTCAACTGCGTAAGACCATGCAGTGGCCAACTTATGATAAACCAGGCGCTAAACTGGTCTTTGAAGATTTGAATGAAACTATCCATCAGTCCAATTATGAAGGCGATTGGGGGTTGTTCAGGCTGCTGGAAGATAACTCAGTGAATAAAGGTGGATCTGCCAGGTTATATCAGGTCAACGTTGAAGTTTCTAAGCGCAAGGCCCAGCTGGAATTACTGGCATCCAGTACGCTAAATCCGTTTTCGGCTGGATGGATTAAACAGTACAAGTGTCCGGAATCGCTTTGATGACTGGTCTGATTATGTTTGCTTTTGCCAAGAGTCAGAGTTGGCTGGGTGATGGCTAAGAGATGCCGGCTATGAATGATGAAACTAAACTTGGTTACTTTGGTAAATTGCCCTGTACTGGTGATTTTGTACAGTTCAATTTGCCAGGGACCATGAGTTCCGCCTGGGATAAATGGTTGCAAAACAGCGTCCTGGCAACGCAACAATCGTTGGGAGAGCATTGGCTCGACTATTATCTCGTGGCCCCCTGGTGGCGGTTTGTCATGATGCCTTCCATTCTAAACGAACAAGGTTGGTTGGGGCTCTGGTGTCCAAGTGTAGACAAGGTCGGACGCTATTTTCCTTTCACTCTCATGTACCCTCTGGAACCCCATATTTCTCCGTTGGAAGCCATGCTCTATAACGGTGTCTGGTATGAGGAGCTTGAAGCCATTGTCTCCAAAGTATTGGATCAGACTTATGACTTTGACCAGTTTCGAACCGAATTTTTGAATCTTCCAGCCCCGGACCTCTCCCGATTCAGACTGGGCGATATGAGCGGGCTGAGTCTTGACGTACCCCACACTGCGGCAGGTCCATTTCAGGTAACCGGTGCCTATGTTTCTGCTTTGCTGCACAAAGTGGGGGCCAGGCAAAGTTTCTGGTGGACAGAAGGCTCTACCTGGGTCAGACCTAAAATGGTCAGTTGTGATCTCTTGCCCAAGTATCAGGGATTTTCGGCATTTATTGACGGAAAGTGGCAGCAATGGGGCTGGCAGGGTTAGCCGTCGTATCCCAATACGGGGAGCTGCTAATTTCGGCTCCGATGAATAAAAACGATAAACAGGTGCAGGCTGGAACGGGTGACTTTCTTAACGTGTAAGTCAGAGGCTAGAACTCATAATGGCAATGTGAGAACTCACAATGAGGACTCTCTTGCTGCCAGAGATGAGGATGGTCTTTGGGTGGTAGCTGATGGCATGGGTGGACACCAAGCTGGTGATTACGCCAGCCAAAAAATCACCTCCACGTTGGGAACCGCTAATTTACGAGCTTATCTGGCAGATGTTGTTGAACAGGTTGAAGACAGTCTACAGCGAGTTAACAGCGAACTTATGGGCTACGGTCAGGAGCAGTTCAATGGCGGCAAGGTAGGATCGACAGTCGCATGCCTGATTGTACGGTATGGCGTTGCTGTTACTCTTTGGGCTGGGGATTCAAGGATCTATCTTCTCAGGGGCGGCAAGTTGTTTCTGGTCAGCCATGATCACAGCAAAGTGCAGGAAATGATGGATATGGGCCATTTAAGTCCTGAGCAAGCAGAGCAAAGTCGGTTCAAAAATATGCTGACCAGAGCGGTTGGTGTTCATGAAGAGCTGTTCGTCGATATAAATGCTTTTACAGTAAGGCCCAAGGATAGGTTTTTGCTATGTTCGGATGGACTCTATAACGAAGTTAATGATGTCAAAATTCAACAGTTGATGCAGCAGTCCCGTCTTAGCAGATGTTCCGATAAGCTATTGGAGGAGGCACTTGCCGGGGATGCAAAGGATAACGTCAGCTTTCTGATGGTGGAGGTCAGCTAACATGGTTCAGTTCAAATACAATGATGAACTAATGGACCTTAACCGAAAGCAGTTGGAAGACCAGGTTACCCGTAGTGAAGTTCGTCGACAAAGACGCCAGATTCTGGAAGGCATCCTGGAGAACCGGGAAGAGTTCAAACAGAAAGGCATATTTAAAAAATCAAAAGGCTTGGTGACAGGATTGGTAGTTTTTGCTGTCGTTGTTGTCGCTGCTGCCAGCTACTTCCTCTATTTGCTCACAATCGAATAAATCTATTTCTAGCTCCTTCTTATCTGATATCAACTACCTCTTCTACCACTTTCTGATATCTGTATCCTCCAGCCGCGCCGATAGTATTTAGGATTAGTATTTAGGATTAGGATTGCCAGCCTGATGTGGTCAGTTGGTTATGGCCGCATAGTATGGGAGTTATTTTTAAATAGTTAAAAGAAGGATAGGAGGGAGGGGCATTGCTTAATGGTAGAAACAAAAAAGGGAGAATAAATTCTCCCTTTTTTGTGTTCTGGTTGAAACTTAGAGCTTCTTACCAGCTTCCAGATCGTAACCAACGCGCTCTGGAGTACCACCTTTGTTGGCACGGTCAGCTGCAGTGTAAGCCATGGTGACTTTAGCAAAGCTCAGAGAGATCGCTTCACCAGGAGCTGAGTCAGCGCCTGCAGATACTGAGTAGCTGCTGATCATGACGTCTTCCAGTTCGTAGGAAACGTATTTTTCGATTTTGTCAGCAGCGGTGCGAACAACGTCGATGACAACTTTAACACCGGCATCGCCAGTCAATGATTCTTTGAAAAGACCTGAAGAGGCAGTGTCCATCAGTTTAGATACAGCTACTTCGCTGATGCTTGGACGAGTCGCTTCACGGTTGGACATGTGTCCAGCTTCCATAGTGATGTGACGTCCAACTCCGAACTGGAAGCTGTCAAGACGGATCCAGTCTTTGTAGCCTTCTGCAGTTACGTTGCCTTTAACTTTCAGTTCGTTGTAGTTCATGTAAATTGCCATGGTGTTCTTCCTTCTGTGTGAGTTCGACAGTTTAACTTGGTGTCACATACTAAAGCGGTAAGATCTTGGGAAACCCCTCAAAAAAAATCACATTTTCTTAAATTTTTTTCTGAAATCATTTAAGTTATTGAAAATAAACATTTTAATTTAATATTTAGTGTTGGCTTGGCAGTATGGGTATCAGGTTTGTCTGTATGAATTGTGCTCACAATTCTTGAGACTTATCCCTTTAAGTGATTCTGCTAAGCCGGACGTGGGTAAAGTATGGTAAGAGGTTGGCGATCCATCAAGTTGAAAAGTCCACTTTCATTGATTCAGTTTGTAACGGTTGTTTCCGTGGAGCTCATTAGCCGTATGGTCCATTGATCCAACACTTCCTCTATTTATGAATCCTTCTGACCAGCAAGCTATACTCTGGACTAATGTGTAAGAGTTGATAGGCCTGGCACGAAATGGTAAGTCTGAGATCCCTTTGTAAGTTAAGGATGAACATGAATAGGGGGGCAGCGATTGATATTCAGTGTTAACCCTGTCAGCTGTAGGGCAATAAATGTAGGCTGTCGTCTTGAATAACGGATAATCCGCGTGCTGAAAATGCTGCATGCAGGTTATAGCATCCAGGGTAAGTGATTCGAATGACGGATATGGGGGGCAGATATCACTTTCACTAAATTGCTGCATTCAACCGGGCTCGAATTGAAATTATTCATTAACCAGGCCACCCTCTGACTAAGCCAGACTATGACTAAACTGCAATCATTTTCGCCCAACACCTCCGGCAGGGATTTTATCTGCTCGGACATACACGGGCACTTCTCTCTGTTGGAAAAATCTTTGGCGAAGCTAAATTTTGATGTCACTCAGGATCGGTTATTCTGCCTGGGGGATTTAATTGATCGCGGATACGAATCCCATCTTGTTATCGAGTATCTGGCAAAGCCCTGGTTTTTCTCAATTCTGGGGAACCACGAATTGATGCTGATAGATGCCTACGAAAGTGACAATAGTGATGTGGCCCGCCAGTGGTATTTCTGGGGTGGAGACTGGGCGGAGGATTTTAGTAACGAAACCCTGGCACAATATTACGAATCTCTGGTGAAGTTGCCAATGGCAATAGAAATTGAATTAGACTCAGGTAATGGGAGCACCAACCAGAAAATTGGATTGGTTCACGCTGAGCTGCCAGAGGAATGTAGTTGGGAGGACGTTCGGGAAGAGCTGGCCGCCAAAGGTGAACGGCAAAACTCCACTGGTACAAGGTTGAGCCACTGTATGCTCTGGAACAGAGGACAGCTCTCAGGTGGTTATTATTCTGACCAAATTCAGCAGGTTCAGAATATTGACCATGTTTTTCACGGCCATACCATTGTTAACCGGGTAACCACCATTGCCAACCGAACTTTTCTGGACTTGGGGAGTTATAAAACAGGGCTGCTTGGAATCATTAATCCGCGAGAGTTTCTTTCCAAGTCTTAATAGGGGGAACCTACAGCGTACTTATCGGGTGGTTGAAGAAGTTTTTTCAATTTTAACCCTGAAGTTATTGGCTCGCGAAAACTGCGAATACTGAAATGGCTGTTGGCAGCTAAATCCGCCTCCAGCTGTCAAAAGTCAGTTTATTGGGGAGACGTCTGCCAGATCCGTTCTCCCCAGGGTATAAACTTCGCCGGCTGTACCGTTTCGCTTGAATTTATCTGCTATTGTTGCATTTGTTTTCCTTAAATTTATCACCAGAAACTTGAAAAAAGAGTGACTGGTTTAAGGGAGAAAAAGCGCTTAAGCAGATAACAGCAAGATTTGTACATAGTGTACGATCTATCTTTTATCGCGAGCCTTGGTCAAATTGTGAGATCAAGTTGAGAGAAAGGCCGTAAGTCATCGCTGGTTGGTTGTTTGCCAATGGTTGGCCAATCTACACATTGATGAAACAGGATTATAAGGTTGCAGGTTATGGCGATTAAACAAGAGAACCAGGTAATGACAGTATCTTCACCGTTAGGTGCGGATACCCTTTTGATGAATAGTTTTAACGCCACTGAGACTCTGTCGGCACCTTTTAAGATCAACCTGAATGTCGGCACTACTGAGGACAGCATTGACCCGAATAAGATTGTTGGGAAAGCCGTCACTATCAAAGTTGCTTCAGATGCCAAGAATCCCCGCTTTTTTAACGGTATTGTTACCAACCTGATTGCGGGAGGTTCTTCAGACCGCCGTGTTCGAAACTATTCCATGGTGCTGGTGCCTTGGTTTTCACTGCTGAAAAACCGTAAAAACTGTCGAATTTTTCAGGACAAGAAAATCGAAGATATTATTACCAGCATATTCTCGGAGCTGGGATTTAATGATTATGAATGGAAGCTCCAGAAAAGCTATCAGCCCCGGGTATACTGCGTGCAATACCGGGAATCGGATTTTGACTTTGCCAGCCGACTGCTCGAAGAAGAGGGGATCTTCTATTACTTCAAGCATGAAGATGGTAAGCACACGCTGATACTGAGTGATTATGCCAAAGGTTACGACTCTGTTCCGGCGGCTTCACTTGACGTTATCGACGGAGCTCATACCGACGCTACTATCAAGGGATGGAAGCACGCCTACAATTTTGTCAGCGGCAAAGTGTCTTTAACGGACTATAACTTTGAAACCCCGGCCGCCAGCCTTGCGGCATTCCAAAAAAGCCTGGTCAAGCTACCCAATATCGACAAATTTGAAATCTATGATTTTCCCGGTGAATATGGGGAGAAAGGCGAGGGTGACAACTATGCCACCACGCGTATGGAAGCCTTGGAAAGCGCTTACTCCATTGTCACGGCGACCAGCGACTATTCACACCTGTCACCCGGTTATGTATTTACGGTTGGCGAGCATCATGATGCCTCGGAGAAAAAAGCCAAGTACGTTGTCACCTCCATTTCACACCAAGGTGATGAAGGCGGCTATAGGGCCGGTGCCGGCGGCGGTGGTACTTACTCCAACAGTTTTTCCTGTGCGCCTGCCGCGACGGTTATGAGGCCAAAGGCCAAAACGATACGTCCACTGATCAGCGGCACACAAACGGCTTTGGTTGTCGGCCCTTCCGGCGAAGAAATTTTTACTGACGAATACGGCCGTATCAAGGTTCAGTTCTATTGGGATCGTGAAGGCCAGAAAGACGACAAGAGTTCCTGCTGGATGCGTGTTGCCCAGATCTGGAGCGGTAAGAAGTGGGGGGCGCAGTATATTCCCCGCATCG
>JBNKWQ010000028.1:0-31892 GCA_050299855.1 Hahella sp. | reverse complement strand
TTTCGATGGGGAACAGCATGCCCTCCCACTACGCATGGAGACCCTAATCCTGGAGCCGGAGCAAAACCGTCAGCAAATGGTTATGCGGGCTTTGTTTCCCTGTGAACGAAGAGTCACAAAAGTGGAGTCCGTCAGGATCAGAGTTGGGGTATAAGAGGAAGTAATGAATATCGTTAGTCATTCAGTCAGTCACAGTGCCGAGACTAAACAATCGTTTTGCTCTTTGCCAAGTATCAACTGTCGGACAATGTTGTGGGATGAAATAAGCCGGGGCGCCTCATGAGCTCTATCACGATTCATTCTACTGGCGCCGTATCTGCCATCGGACTGACCCCTTCGGTGATGGCAGCCGCTGCCATGGCGGGAATCAGTATGTTAAAAGAGCAGGATTATCTGTCGTCTACCGGTGAGCCATATCGCATGGCACTGGTTCCAGATGAATGTCTGCCAGTACTCGACCATGGCGTCACAAGACAGAGCAGTTATCGTTATAGACGGATGCTGCAATTGCTCGCGCTGGCTCTGGAACAAATCGAGCTTGACCGGAAAACACCTTTACCGGTGATGATTAACTTACCTGACAATCTACGCATCGACGCTCAGTCTCTACAGGTTCTTCAGGAAATTCATCGTCTCTCGGGCCAGCCAATAGACTGGTTGAACAGCCGAGTTTACCAGCTGGGCAGAGCTGGCGGATATTCTGCTCTCCACGATGCCTGGTCGCTCATCGATGAAGGTGAGATAGAGCAGGCGCTTGTGATCGGTGTGGATAGCTGCGCATGTCCCAGAACTCTACTCCAGTGGGAAAAAGAGGAACGGCTCTTGTTATCAAATGTCGGTGATGGATTTCTACCCGGAGAGGCTGCCGGCTGTCTATTACTCAAGCGTACAAGTGAACACTCTCAGGTCCAGCTCGGAGCACCTGCTGTCAGTCAAGAAACTGCACACTTTTATAATACTGAAGATGTGTGTTTGGGCAAGGGATTAACGGCTGTATTTGAGAAGGCATGTGAGCCCCTTAGAACTCCCGTTCGCCATGTAGCCTGTGGTCTCAATGGAGAGTCCTCTCACATTAAAGAATGGGGCATCTCGGTTAATCGCCTGGATGACAGCCAGTTGGATAACCGGGCGAGCCTCATACACCCTGCAGAGTCATATGGCGATATTGGCGCCGCCAGCGCCCCAGTGCTTATCGCCATGGTTGCGAACATGCTGGGAGACAACGACATTGAAGGCCCTGTACTGACTTGGTGTGCTTCTGATTATGAAACCCGGGGTGCGGTAGCGCTTTGGAAGCAAGAAAATAGATAGAGCTTTGAGCTTTACGCAGTAGAAAAAATATGGAGATTGGATGTGACTGAAATCGGGGAACCTATTTCAACTCCCATTGGACGCTTGGCGGAGGCTAAGTGCATCATTTGCGGTAAACAGCACGATGGTCAAATGAAGGATGAGATCAAGCCTACCGGATGGAAGCGAGCCGCTATCTCTGGCGTGGGCGGCAACTTCCTGGACGCTAAAAAAGACCTTTATCCAAACAAGGAATCTCCTCCAAAAGCCTATCGCTCAGAGGGGCACCACTGCTTGGCATTCAGTGCTTTTATTGTCGACGCTCGGAAAAACCCTAAGGACCGATTCGCTAGTCTTAATCACTATTTGAAGGAGAAAGGCTACAACCCTAATAATGACAATAACTGTATTGATCTTCCTGGACGAAAAACCAGAGGGGACCGAGACAAACATGCGCATTTCAAGGAATTCGAAAAAGCCGTTCTCGCTGGAAAACCCTTACAGTTGCACATAGGTGGCCACCAGAAGGAATTTTTAAATAAATCTAATTTCATGTTGCGAGACGTCTGGAACGAACTAAAGCGTGTTGGTTACTGTGAAAAACCGGATGAGGAGTTCAAGAGCACGCTGAAACGACGTGTGGTAAAGCAAGAAGATAAAGCTTTCAAGTATACCGCTTCGGCCGTGACGGGATGGATAGCACATCCAATTCCGTTAAAAGACGCTGAAGACTACGTAAAAGAGAAACACGGGCTCACTGAAATTAAGTACCCCAAAATATAGAGACGACCAATGACCAAAAAACTTTTATTCCCTGACCTCGATACGTCTCCATCCTTGACTGGCACCGAAAACTGTAGCTGTTTTGAATTGATCTGGGAAACTGGCAGCCCTATACAACAAGACGATTATGATCTGTCACGATTAGAGTTCATTTGTGAAAGTCTGCCCACAGGCAAGCTGACAGAGTTCGCTGTTACTGATACGGGATGTCTGATTGTCTCTGAAGAATTGAAAAGCTTTTTAGACAGCCAGGGCGTGGACAATATCGACTATTACCCCGCCACTGTTATAGAAAAGCCCGGTACTGATCCAAAACACGGTTATTTCGCATGCAACATTTTAGGAATGGTCAACTGTATCGACTTTGATAAAAGTGATCTTGATGTCGAAATGGAAGACGGGGAAGTTTTGTTTATTGATGAAGTTAATACTCTGGTTTTGAATCCAAAGAACTACGGGCTCATTTACAGGCTTTACTATTACGAGCGTGTCATTGTCTTGGAGGATTCCCTGGCCCTTTCATTGGCATCTAAAGGGTTTTCCGGAATGAAAATAATTGCTCCTGAGAACTGGGATGGCTTTGCGGGCGAAAAATAGTCGACATCCGTAATTACACTAGTTTGTTAAACAATGACTTCCAGTAGATAAGGAGATCCTATGTCTGTCACCATTTTTGCGAATACGCGTGGTATTTCTCACAAGGGAAGCGGTGGTAAAAGCATCGTATTTCCTGATGTCTGTAAAACTCCTACCCCCGGGGGGCCGGTGCCTATTCCGTATCCGAATATTGCGATGTCTTCCAATCTGACCAAGGGCACCAAGACAATCAAAACGGATGGTCAAATGGCCTCGATTAAGACCGCTCAATATGCCACCTCCACTGGTGACGAGGGCGGCACTGCTGGTGGAGGAATCAAGTCCGGTACCATCAAAAATGTGGCGGAATTCATGATGTATTCATTCGATGTGAAATTCGAGGGCAAGAATGTCTGCCGCTTAGGTGATCCGCTATTTCATAACAAGAAAAATATTGCGATGTAATCGGAGAATCGAGTGAAGCATATTCCCGAAGTAACTGCCGCTTTTGTCGAGGACGCTGCTGGATTGTGGGACCAGTGGTGGAATCAGCGTCAGTTACCAGAACCTGATCATGATTATATTCGTGAACTGAGACACCGGCTCAAACCTTGCTTGAAAGGGGCGACTCTACTTCGAGAGCATATCTGGGAAGAGGCGGAACCAGATATCGAGAATTCCTGGGGTGGGGAATTCTTTGTAGGTAGTTTTCTGTCTTTACGGCCGTTTGATTTGGAACGCTTCAAGTTCTACGTGGATCAGGGGATTCACTCTTTTGCCACATGGCATGCCTTGCTGGATGCATTGCTGTGGCAACCTGATGAGCAGATTAAGCATCTTTGCGTACAGATGGTCAAATCCGGAAAGCCGGCGCATGCAGCTCTTGGTTTCTGTGCCCTCATGGAAATGGATATCCTGCCACCGAGAACTTGGACTGAGCTGATGAGAGCGGCAACTAACGCCAATAATGGCGTGGCGATTCAGGCTTTGACCCTGTATTGCAGTGCGGAAGCTGTACCCGAACTGATCTCTCTGGTGGAAACCATGGAAATCGCTGAAAAAGTAGCAGTATCAGAACGGCTGATGCAATTGGGTGTCTCCCCCGAGTCTTTACCTATTTCTTCCTTGGTATTCGAACCAGGCCCATACCGAGACAGGATGTTAAAGCAGGTGTTCCAGCATTTGGACTCAGAGCCTGCTGACCGGCTGATGAGAATTCTCCAGGAACGCCCTGAACCAATACGGTCCTGCATAATTGCTGTTGGCGCTGCAAAGCGGCAAGAGTTTGTGCCTTGGATATTGGAACAGATGGAGAAAATAGAACATTGTCGGATTGCTGGTTGGGCACTAGAACAGATTCTCGATGTTGATCTTATGGAATCTGGGTGGTTAGACGATTCTGTTGAACTTGACGAGGAATGGCTTCGGAATCCAAGAGATATGGAGCTCCACTGGCCAAATATAAAAGTTGTCAAATCACAGATTGATGTTCACTGGGCCTCGTCGAAAGCCACAGATCGTTTATCAGATGTCCATGAATCGTAAGCGTCCGGTAACCCCATCTTGAGCGCGCTACCAACTGACTGGATAGTGTCCACTTATTTTTTAGTGGACACTTGTTATGACTGTCATAAGCGCACCTCGCTCCTCCAGGAAACGTCGCCAATATTCCGCAGAATTCAAAGCTAAGATTATTGCTGCCTGCCAACAGCCGGGGGTCTCTGTTTCTGCCATCGCTCTGGATAACGGGCTCAATGCCAATCTGGTTCGACGCTGGATCAGCGACGCGAAGAAACTCGGCTCTACCACGTCGGCATTTGTCCCCATAAACCTGCCGGCACCCCCTGCAACTATTGCTCATCAGTCAACCAACGAGATCATTCGAATGCGGATTCCGCATCCTATCGGCGGGGCCATCATCATTGAGTGGCCGGCCGCTCAGGCCAGTCAGTGTCTGGCCCTGCTACGAGATCTGCTGAGGTGATCCGAATTGACGAGATCTGGCTGGCAACCGCACCGCTGGATATGCGGGCCGGTCCGGATAAAGCGCTGGCCCGGGTGGTGCAGGTCTTTGGCGCAGCCAGGCCTCATTGCGCCTACCTGTTTGCCAATCGCCGGGGTAACCGGATGAAGGTGTTGGTTCACGATGGTCTGGGACTATGGCTCTGTGCCCGTCGACTCAACCGGGGCAAATTCCACTGGGGGGAGTCCTGGCGTGGGGATCAGTTGCGCCTGACCGATGAGCAGCTCACCGCCCTGGTGCAGGGCTTACCCTGGCAGCGTCTGGGGGATGAGGGCGTGATATCGGTCTTGTAACCATATCTCAAGACCCGAAACCATTCCCCGAACAGCGGATCGCCAAGACAAATCCTTCTTGGCATACTGGTCCCCATGACACAGCCTCCCGACCTCAACCAACTCTCCGCCGATCAACTCCGTGCCCTGGCCATGGAGCTGATGACACGGGTTGAAACACAGTCCGCCGAACTGCAGCAGCGCGATCGGGAACTGCACTACCGCAACACCCTGGTCGAGAAGCTCACCCATGAACTGGCCCTGCTCAAGCGTCACCGCTTTGGCAGGCGCAACGAACAACTGAACGCGGTGCAAGCCAGCTTACTGGACGAACTGATCGATATCGATATAGCGGCCATCGAAGCGGAGCTGGCTCAAGCCCAACCGGAGTCCCCGGCCACCAAGCCCAAGCAACCGCCCAAGCGATCACCGCTCTCCCCGGAATTACCTCGCACCCAGATCCACCACGAACCGGAGAACACCCAATGCCGTTGTGGTTGTCAGCTCAAGCGTATTGGCGAGGACATCAGCGAGAAACTGGATTATGTGCCGGGGACATTCACCGTGGAACAACACATTCGGGGCAAGTGGGTCTGCGCCGACTGTCAAACCCTGGTTCAGGCAGCGGTGGCCCCGCATATCATCGATAAGGGGATTCCCACCACGGGCCTGTTAGCCCAAGTGTTGGTTGCCAAATACGCTGACCACCTCCCGCTTTACCGGCAGGAGCGCATCTTTGGTCGGGCCGGGATGCCCCTCCCACGCTCCACCCTGGCCGAGTGGGTCGGCACTTGTGGGGTGCAGCTACAGCCCCTGGTCGATGCCTTGCGGGAAGTGATCCTTCAGCAACCGGTTCTGCATGCCGACGAAACCCCGGTGAGTATGTTGGCACCGGGCAAGAAGAAAACCCATAAAGCCTATGTCTGGGCGTATAG
The DNA here is from genome assembly GCA_050299855.1 of Hahella sp. Classification (GTDB taxonomy): domain Bacteria; phylum Pseudomonadota; class Gammaproteobacteria; order Pseudomonadales; family Oleiphilaceae; genus Hahella. The sequence continues at coordinate 26,013 of JBNKWQ010000028.1, read as the reverse complement.
CAGCACGTCCTTCTCGGACCTGAAAGCCGTTGTTTATGACTTTGCTCCGAGTCGGGCGGGCGAGCATTCCCGGAACTTCCTGGGAGACTGGCAAGGCAAACTGGTATGCGATGACTATGCCGGATATAAGGCCGGCTTCGGCGCCGGCATCACGGAAATCGGCTGTATGGCCCATGCCCGCCGCAAGTTCTTTGACCTGCATACTGCCAACAAGAGTCAACTGGCGGAGCAGGCACTGGAAGCCATTGGCAAGCTATATGAGATCGAAAGGGCCACCAAAGATCTGGAGTCTGGTCAACGGCAGCAACGGCGTGAAGAGCAAGCCAAGCCCATTGCCGATGCTTTGCACCGATGGATGCTGGCCCAGCGGCAGAAAGTGCCCGAGGGCTCGGGCACGGCCAAAGCCTTGGATTACAGTCTGAAACGCTGGGAGGCACTGACACGCTACCTGGAGGATGGCGCCGTGCCCATCGACAATAATTGGGTGGAAAACCAGATCCGGCCATGGGCGCTGGGTCGTTCCAACTGGTTGTTTGCCGGATCGCTACGCAGTGGTCAGCGGGCAGCGGCAGTAATGAGTCTGATCCAATCGGCCAAACTGAACGGGCATGATCCCTATGCTTATCTGAAAGATGTACTGGCGCGTCTGCCGACGCAGAAGAACAGTGCCATTGCTGAATTACTGCCTCACAACTGGAGCGGTCCGGTCAACCTGTGATAGCCGGACGCTTACCATGAATCACACGAGAATGCCTAAAAATCATAACTGATTGGTTTTTATTGTCTTTGTCTTTCAATGTGGGTTGGTTTGGCCTCAACTCAGGCCAAACTTTATGACGTCCCCACTAGTTTCTAGAGCTGAAATTATGCGCAATTATGCGCCCTACGCATAATTATGCAAATGACAGATAATTCTCGAACAGTTTGCGGAAACGAGGTAGAACTCATATGTAGTTATCGATCATCCTTAAGCTTTTACATCTCTATTCCAGGTCATCCATCCCCTAGATGCAATTACCCTTCTCACCCACGTCAGAGCTCTTGACTCAAACTTGTCAAAAACCTCTTCCCATAAATTAAAAATTCAGACAGAGTTGTTAGAATATCCGTTGTATTCGTCTAAGTTACTTTCCAGACTTCGAATGCTTCGAGGTTCTGCTGTGCCTTGTTGCTTTTCATCTGTACTGATAAACCTTTTAGCTATCTGCGCGCGTTCGTTTACGTCTATTGTCATTAGCCCTCGTTAACTTGCTTAAAGGCTGATTGAGCTTCGACATATCGACATTCTCAGGCACAGGCTTGTGCTCTAGACGTGTTTTTAATTCCTCGATATTTTCACCCTCTGGTAGCTCTTTATTTAACTCATCCATGTTGTTACCCATGTAATAAAGATTGTATTGCCACCTGACAAACTGCTCGGTCAATGCTGCCTTTTCGGCTTCAAGACTCCGAACCTTGGCCTCCAGTTTATCAATCCGGGAATATGCATCTTGCAGCTGCATATTATCCGTTGCACTTGAAGAGACGGAGTGTTCTTTCAGCCACATCTTCCTCTCTTCAAATGCAATCTTAATATCTTCATATGCCAACAAAGTATGCCTTGAAATCGTCTTTCCCAAGCCCAGTTCTTTGGTAACTCGCTCGCATAATAACGACCAACTCAACTTCCCTTGCCAGCCAGAAATGATGTTAAGCACCTTCTTTTTACTGCTGCTAGTAATGACTGTCTTTGGCACTACCCAAACCCCAACAATTTGTTCAAATTTGCACTTAATTTAGGCTTTGCTGGACTACTACTTTGCTCATCTAAATCTGTGACCATTTCTTTATCTTCAAGTGTTCTTCGTGTTGGTGATGGGTCATGTTCCACTGGAATTTTGATAAAGGTTCCCGCAGGTAGATTTTCATCCTTCATTACTGCAATTAAGGTACGAATGTGTCCCAATTTCCATCCAAGGTGTGTCACCCATCGATCTGCACCAAACACTCTACTGCCTTCAGCTTGTACTGCCGAATCGAATTGCTCTGAAATTAGTTTTTCTAAGTACTCCAACTCTTCAAGCGTTTCTGGCATTCCGGTTAAACAAACGTGTTCTTTACAAGTGATGCATTCTCCGGATTTAGTGCATGGTGTCTGCGCGAAATTGTGGGTACAAAATCCAATCCCAGTGAAATCAGCAACACCTTCTCTCTCTATTCCGACAGATTTTAATGGCACTGGTAAATTGTGCTTCCTTAACGTAATCGCAGACGGAACATCATCATAATTTGCTACCATCAACTCAGTGACCAGCTTGTTTTTCTGTTCGACTGTGCGAAGGTCATATGCTGCGTTTTGACGGTAATCTGCTCGACCCGACCATTGAGCAATTTTCCAATCATCAACACCACCCACTTTGGCATGAGTATTGAGCCAAACTCGCAATTGGTGGGTCGTCAAGACTATCGGACTTCCATCCTCCTGCGTCAGATTGAACCGCTCCCATAGCGTGCTCACTTTTTTAGGCTTTTTGCTGAGCTGCTCATTAAAGCTGTTAATCGATGGCATAACCCAGCTAAACTGCTTTTCTGAGGCTTTAGGTTTTAATTCAAAATCCCTGTAGAGCAATAGATTTTCCCAAACGGGTCTCCTTGAGTTAGGGTTGTGCGGCCAGTTTTCATTTTTGTATTTTTCATGTACAAGCTTATTAAGTCGCCAGTAAGTTACTCCACCTTCTGACAGTAATGCTGTTAACCAATTGGGCCGTGCCGCATCGGATTGAAGTTTATTACCAGTTCTATCCAAAAGTCCGACAACACTCATTGCATGAGCAAGCTCCACATCCGACAGAGGCTGATTGCGTTTCATGTTTGGAGATGAGATACACCCCTCATGCTCGTAGAAATCGCTGGGATGTTCATGTGCCCATTTGGCACAAATTCGGGCAGGTTTGCTGATCTCAATAAGCCGGTTAAATGCTTCTTTAACGACGCCTAGCATCAATTCAGGCACGGGCTTCCGATGATCACTGAACCCCTTAGAGCCGAGCCATACGATGTACCAACCACCATCATCGCCTTGCTGCAAAGAATTTATTGTCAAGCCACCAAGCTCATTGATGCGACCCGGTGCGAAACAAAGTAAAACGAAGGCGCTAGTGTAGTATTTATCTTGGACAGCTTCGGCTTTCGCAAAACATTCAGCTAAACAAAGCATCTCATGCATCGTCGGACATCGCTCTTCGCGATACTTGTCAGCTTCCGCACCTAATTGCTCAGCTTTATGAACCTGCTTTGGAAAAGGGTTTTTAAACGCTGGTAACGTCAGAACAATGTGTTCATCAAGCAACCACTTTACGAGCTTTGCTAATTTACCGCCCATTTGATATTGACGCGTCAGGTTACTCTCAGACTGCTTAATCAGAGCAACAGTACCTTTTAATGTCGATCCTTTGATATCCAGAATACAAGGCTCTTTGTGTTCGTTTTCAACAACCAAAGCCTTATAGAGATTGCGAAACACTGATATCCATAAGTGAGCAGATGTAACCTCCTTGATGGCCATTTGCTGACGCATAAAGGCCTTTACAAACTCCAGGTATGGGCTTTTAAATTTATCGATAGGTGAATAGTTATTTCCTTCCGTTTGCCTGAACCCAAAAACTAAAGTTTGACCTTTATTGGGCTTCCAGCTTGGAGCATCCCAGCCTTGATCCTCATAAAGCGTCAACTCCGACTTTGCAAACTCAATGAACTCCGCCAAGTTACGTTCAGTGTCTTTGGAATGCTTTGCTTGCCACAGTTTAATGACGTTATTGTCGGATTTTGTCATCTACAGCTCCTCAGTCCTTTTCACGCTCTCACAAAGCTGTATAACTTCTTGAATAGCTAGCATGGTCCGATCAGTGGACTGCAATACAAAAGCGCTAGCGCCTTTATCTTTTAATCGCCTTCTTTCATCCAGTAAATCATCAAGAATTACTTGGTGTCTGCCATGTACCCAAGGCTGAAATTTTGCACAGGTGTAACAAGCTCTTCCTCCTGTAGCGCAAAAACCGTATTTCCCACAATTTCCAACACTATCGCCCTCGCTGTTATGAATGCGGGAAAGCGGGTCATTTACCCTGATAGCATCCGCCTCACTCTGTATCAGTGTGCCAGCAAATGCTTGAGCAAGAGGAGCCAAAACAGGTGCTAAAGCTTCATTGACTTCTTCGCCAAGCTCCCTAACGTTTTCTGTATAAACCTTGACGTTTTGTATGTCAGAGTGGCCTAAAATCTTAGCGATGATAAGAGGTGACATACCACGTCTAGCAGCGTTTGTCCCTAGTGTATAGCGAAATCGCCTAGCCGCCAGGTGGATAAATTCTCCACTCAAGCGCTCTGACTTTGCGTCACATATCTTTGTCAGATCACGAAGAATAACGTTAGCTACACTTCTGGCCATATGGATTACATCTGGGGTCTTTAACCTCAAGTTAATGAGCTCATTTTTACTACTTAATTTTTTAATTTTATTCACAGCACCAAAAACAGGCATCTCAGCTTTTTGTTTATCCGTCAACCGCCCCACTTGTGCTTCGACAAGCTTTAGGACTGACTGTGATTGATTGCTGATTAGAAGAGCCAAATCTTCATCGATATCCATCTCCTTGAATTTGTCTCTAAAGTTCTTAACACCTCGCTTTTTGGCGTGCGGCAATTGCAGAGTATATTCGGTTCTACTATTCTGAGTTTTGATTCGAAGATCACCTGCTTGGAGTTGACAGAATTGCGTTGGACGAGCACCTAGATAGATGTTTAGCATAAACCATGTGTAGTCACGAAGAGATAATTCATCATCCATGAATGCATTGACCCCCCACTTAAGCAACGCTTCCTGTTCTTGAAGGGAGTATGCACCAGTGTGAGGACACCCTTTTGCTACAGGCACTCCTTTATTTATCCCTTTGAGAGTGATTTGCTCTAGCCAAGATTCAATTTGAGGAGAGATACCCGCTATTTTTTTATCTATCCAATTTAGTAGAAAAGCTCTGATTGAGCCTAGTTTCCATTCTAGATCACTATCTAGGGTAGATAGGTAATTTTGTAAAACAGAAAGAGAAATCTCAGTTGCTTTCTCTGTTCGCAACATGGAAAGAATATGTTCAAAGATGATGCTACACGTACTGGCAGATAATTCTTCCGCATAATCAGCCATTTGCTCTTTGTAGCCGCGTACAAAAGTTTTGTCGGCATTCTCCGGTAATCTGCCCCAGTTCAAGTTGACAGTGTTATCTAAACGCCAAGTTACATCTGATACGAAAAATTGATATCCCATCCGGCTTTTGCATTGCCGCGCATCATCAGATAACGTACTTCTAATTGCCCCGGTCATTCTTTATCTCTCTTGTTGTTGTGCTGATCCCTTGCATCATTTTCTTATGAATATCTTTGGCTTTGCGCTCGGCATATCTCTCTAAATAGGGTCTTGCGCTGGTTGGACTACTGTGTCCGTTTAGCATCATGCGCATATCAATCTCTTCACTCTCTTTAATCAGCTTCAACTTGAGCGCTTTTACTTCCTCGTACAAACCTTCCTGCTCGGCAACTAGAATCTGTTCGCGAATTGTTTCATTGTGCTTATCAATTTGGTCTGACAGTCTTTCATTGAAATAAATGCGAAAACCTCGGCGTTGAATGTTGGCAAACCTATCATCAACTGCTTTCAGCTTGGGGATAACGGCTTCTGAAAATGCTTTATCTGTCATGGCAGAACCTTTCATCCCACCCTTGTGGTGGACAAAAATATATGGATGCGTCTTGGATCGACTAAATATTGGTCGTATCGCTCGAATGTAGTATTCCAAATCTGTATATATTGCTGGAGGGATATTTATTTCACGCTCTTGTGTTTTTAGCGTAGGTTGCACTTTGCGGGGGTCATTGATGTCGTCATGCCGCCTGATAAATCGCAAAGCAGGTTGCTCTAAATCGTGCTCAATATCATTGAGTGTTAGAGAAAGTACTTCCGATGGCCTGCATCCTGTCCAGTACAAAATTTGGACGAGTAAATAGTTTCTTAACTTTATTTCAAAATTTGAAAAAGGATTTCGTGGATTACTGGGATGTGCGACCTCCAAGAAAGCTTGAAAATCATCTGCTTCCGCGTGTGTCGCCTTTGATGTATTGCTTAATCCCTTGGGATAATGAGCTTTGAATTGAGCGTGCATAGACTCAACCTCTCTTCTTAACTCCGCTGCGTTTGTTTTGAACTTACACAATTCCCAAGCGCAAAATTCCAAGAAATTATTGATGCCAAGCACGCGTTGATATTGATAGCTCTTATCTACTGTATCGAGTGCTGAAGGCGTTTTAGCTAGCTTTGTAAAACGCACTACCTTCGTAGATTTTGAGCTTTCAGCCTTTGAGGATAAACCACAGAAATGCTTAATAGATTTGATCGTTTCTCTGGATGGAAATTTTTGCTGTCGGATTTCAGCCAATAAGTCTCGATTGTTTTGCTGCTCCCATTTTCTTAGCAGCTTAATGTTATACAACTCTTTCTTAATAGAGGTTTGTTTTTGATCTTGTCTCAGCTCCGCTGTGACATAAAGCGTTGACCAGAAGTCAATCTGCATATTCTCATGCACAAGCAGTGAGCGACGTTCACCGTCTGAAAAAATATGATCGACAACCTTCATTGAACAGCCCCTTTGCCATACAAATCATATAGTAGCAATACTTTTATGTGGTTATCATTCTTTGTTATACAAAAAAACCCCTTGAGGATTCATCTAAAAGACATAAAAGCCTTTAAGATAACGCCTCAAGGGGTTTTCTGCAGAAATTAACTCTACAAAATCACATATACCGGAAATTAGAATGGAATATCATCGTCAAAATCGTCTACAGATTGCGGGCTGCTCTGCGGTTGCGATTGAGGTTTAGGCGCTGAGTAGCCTCCGCTCGATGCACCACCTCCATAACCACCACCGCTATTTTGAGGGGCAGCGGCAGAAGGAGCCGGAGCAGATTGCCCCCAGCCATCATCTGCTTGCGCAGAGGAATGGTCTGCGCCGCCACGGCTATCCAGCATCTGCATCTGGCCCTGCATATCGACAACAATTTCAGTGCTATAACGGTCTTGCCCTGACTGGTCTTGCCACTTACGTGTTTGCAGACGCCCTTCGATATAGACCTTGGAACCTTTCTTCAGGTATTGCTGTGCAATTTCAGCCAACTTGCCGAAAATCACTACCCGATGCCACTCAGTACGCGGAACCAGTTGTCCGGTCTGTCTGTCTTTGTAGCTTTCATCTGTCGCCAGGCGCAAATTCGAGATTGCACTGCCCGATGGCGTGTATCGAGTTTCGGGGTCGCTGCCCAGATTACCAATTAGAATAACTTTATTTACACCACGCGCCATATTGCTCTCCCCGATTACCCCTCGGCCCGCGCAGCCAGAGGATGTTTGTAGAGTGCCTCTTCATCCAGACACTTCCGATCAATTTTCAAATAAGCCAAATTCTCTTCAACCACCAAGGTAACATCCTGAACCCCGGGAATATCACCCAACGCCCGGCTCACCTGCTGTGCTGACTGCCGCTTAATGGGCAATAAAGGGAGCACCAGACTGGTGGTATAGGGTGGTTCAGACATGGTGAATGTCAGGACCGTCCATACTAAACCGATAGCCCCACAAAGACCATAGACGGCCACCAAGCCACCCCAATCGAAAGTCAGACCACCCAAGGTCCCACCCAGGAAAGCTCCGAGAAACTGGGAGCTGGAATAAACCCCCATTGCAGTGCCTCGCATACCTGCTGGAGCAACCTTGCTAACCAGTGAGGGTAATGTTGCCTCCAGATAATTGAAGGCAACAAAGAAACAAAACAACAGCACCGTAAAAGGTATAAAGGTGTGAGAACCCCATAGTTCCGCAATCAAAGCCAATGTCATAAAAGACACGGCCCCCTGGAAGACCCGCAGAATCATCCGCTTCTTTTCCCCAATAATGATCAACGGCACCATGCAAAAGAATGCCGTAAAGATCACCCCGAGATAAAACCAGCCATGCTGAGCCTTGGGCAAATTGAACTGCTCCAGCAATGAAATAGGCAAGGCTACAAAAAGTGCCGTCATGACCAGATGCAGTGAAAAAATCCCCCAATTCAACCGCATTAAGTCCGAGTTCCTCAGCACTTCAGCAACTGCACCTGTCACAACCTGAGTGTCTAGATGATGCTTGTTCTGCACCACCTGCGGGACCCTCAAAATCATCAGCATTCCCAGAACTGCCAGCGCCGCCGTCACCCAAAATACGCCGCTAAGCCCGAACGATGCCGTTAACAAAGGACCTAAAACCAAAGCCAGGGCAAATGAAATTCCGATGGTCATTCCTACCGTCGCCATGGCCTTTGTGCGCTGTTCTTCCCGGGTGAGGTCACTTAACAATGCCATCAATACACTGGCGATGGCACCGGCGCCCTGTAGAGCTCGACCTGCGATGACGCCATAGACAGACGTACTGGTCGCCGCGAGGATACTGCCGACAGCAAAAATAGTAAGACCAATCAGAATCAGCGGTTTGCGGCCATATTTGTCAGATAATAGTCCAAAGGGCACTTGCAACAATGCCTGACTGAGCCCATAGACTCCTATTGCCAAGCCCAATAGCGCGGGTGTAGCGCCGGTTAATGACTGCCCTTCGACCATGAAGACCGGCAATACCATAAACAAGCCGAGCATGCGCATAGCATAAATGGACGCCAGCACCGATACTGCACGCTTTTCACCAGGAAGAAAACTCTGCGAAGATTTCATGCGTAAAAGGCTACCTGAATCAAAAAGGGCGCTATTGTAGCACTTCATCTCGTACAGTTTAATGGTGCACCCATTACCTAATTTACACTTGGGAATCCATATAAAACCCTGGCAAGGAAATCCGGATTCAGGTTAGTAAACTTATGGTGGGCAGCATATAATGGCCGGTTTATTTCAACGGGTAATCAGGATTTATGGACAGCATTCAGGTCCGCGGCGCACGCACGCACAACCTTAAGAACATCGATCTGGAACTTCCCCGGGACAAGTTGATTGTCATAACAGGCCTCTCCGGCTCGGGAAAATCCTCGCTGGCATTTGACACCCTATATGCGGAAGGCCAACGCCGCTATGTTGAGTCATTGTCGACCTATGCCCGGCAGTTCCTATCCATGATGGAAAAGCCTGATGTAGATCATATTGAAGGTCTTTCGCCGGCCATCAGCATCGAACAGAAATCCACATCCCACAACCCTCGTTCGACCGTCGGCACCATTACCGAAATTTATGACTATCTGCGTTTACTGTTTGCCCGCGTAGGTGAACCACGCTGCCCCGACCATGACATCATTCTTGAAGCACAGACGGTCAGTCAGATGGTGGACCGCATTCTCAGCCTGCCAGAAGAAAGCCGCTGGATGCTGCTTGCACCTGTAGTTCGTAACCGCAAGGGCGAACACCTGCACGTCCTGGACAGCCTTAAGGCACAGGGCTTTATACGCGCCAGAATAGACGGCATCGTCGTAGATCTTGACGACACCCCGGAACTGGATAAAAAGCGCAAACATACCATCGAAGTAGTGGTTGATCGCCTAAAGATCCGCGACGACATACAAACCCGCCTTGCTGAATCGATCGAAACCTGCATAGAACTGGCCGAAGGGATCGTGGTAGCCGCTCCAATGGATAATGACGGCGAAGAGCTCATTTTTTCCGCCAAATTTGCTTGCCCAACCTGCGGCTACAGCGTCAGTGAACTTGAACCTCGGGTATTTTCATTTAACAACCCGGCAGGGGCTTGCAGTACTTGCGACGGCTTAGGCGTTAAACAGTATTTCGATCCTGGCAAAGTGGTAGAGCGCCCTGAATTAACCCTAGGCGAGGGTGCTATCAAGGGATGGGATCGACGTAGCGTATTTTATTTTCAAATGATTTCCAGCCTGGCAGATCATTATGGTGTTGACCTCGATACACCCTTCGTGGATCTGCAAGACGATTTTCAAAGTGCCTTACTCTCCGGCAGTGGAAAAACCAGCATCAAATTTAAATATGTAAACAGTCGCGGCGACATTGTGTTCCGGGACCATCCGTTTGAAGGTGTGCTGCCCAATATGGAGAGGCGTTACCGGGAAACCGACTCACAGATGGTTCGTGACGAGCTATCCAAGTTCCTGACCCAGCGGGCCTGTCCCGAATGCCACGGCAGTCGCTTGAAGCGTTCTTCCCGACATGTATTTATCGATAATCGCAACCTCCCGGACCTGGCACATCTGGCCATTGGAGAGGCCAGCCAATTTTTTGGCTCCCTGAATCTAGAAGGCCGCAAAGGCGAGATCGCAGTCAAGATCATCAAAGAAATCCAGCTACGTCTGCAATTCCTGGTTAATGTCGGCCTCGATTATTTATCCCTGGACCGAAGCGCAGAAACCCTGTCAGGAGGAGAAGCACAGCGCATTCGTCTGGCCAGCCAGATCGGAGCGGGCCTGGTGGGAGTTATGTATGTACTGGATGAGCCTTCCATCGGTCTGCACCAGCGGGACAATGATCGCCTGCTGGCGACGCTCAATCATTTGAGGGATCTGGGGAATACGGTAATCGTTGTTGAGCACGATGAAGACGCGATTCGTACCGCTGACTACGTTGTGGACATCGGGCCCGGTGCCGGTGTTCACGGCGGCGAAATAGTCGCACAGGGCACACCTGACCAGATTATGGCCTCGAAAAAATCCATTACCGGACAATATCTGTCAGGAAAAAAGGAGATCGCCACCCCGAAGAAACGCTTTCAGGCTGACCCCAAAAAGCAACTGGTCATTAATGGTGCAAAGGGTAACAACCTGAGAGATGTCACCCTTAAAATTCCTGTAGGGCTTTTTACCTGCATTACCGGCGTCTCCGGGTCGGGAAAATCAACACTGATCAACAGCACCCTCTATCCGGTTGCAGCACAGAAGCTTAATCTCGCCACCACCTTAACGGCAGAAAAGCATGACTCTATCGAAGGTCTGGAACACTTTGATAAAGTCATCGATATCGACCAAAGCCCCATTGGCCGCACCCCCCGCTCAAATCCAGCGACCTATACCGGCATATTCACACCAATCCGTGAACTTTTTGCCGCAACCCAGGAGGCACGCTCCCGTGGTTATAAGCCTGGCCGCTTTAGCTTTAATGTACGCGGCGGTCGCTGTGAAGCCTGCCAAGGCGATGGTGTTATCAAGGTCGAAATGCACTTCCTGCCCGACTTATATGTACCCTGCGATATTTGCAAAGGAAAGCGTTATAACCGGGAAACCCTGGAAGTCACTTATAAAGGCAAGTCCATTCACGATGTTCTGGAAATGACCGTTGAGGATTCCCGTGAATTCTTTGACGCAATACCTGTGATCTCTAAAAAGCTACAAACTTTAATCGATGTGGGGCTATCCTATATTCGTCTCGGCCAGAGTGCTGTGACTCTATCCGGCGGCGAAGCCCAAAGGGTCAAACTCTCTAGAGAACTCTCCAAAAGAGACACCGGTAAAACACTATACATATTGGATGAGCCTACAACAGGATTGCACTTTTTCGATATAGATCAACTACTAAAGGTTCTGCACAGACTTAGAGATCACGGCAATACTATCGTTGTCATTGAGCATAACCTGGACGTTATCAAGACAGCTGACTGGATTGTCGACCTTGGACCTGAAGGTGGCAATGGCGGCGGACTTATCATCGCCGAAGGGCCGCCGGAAGCAATCAAGGATAATGAAGCCTCACATACAGCACGCTTCCTGAAACGAATGCTTAGTAGCTAGCCTCATACTCCATTAGGAGCTAGCTTCCAACCCCACTTAAAGCAGGCAAAGAAATTCCAGCTAAGCAGAGGCGCTAACAATACTCCCTTACCTCAACCAACCATACCTGCTACAGCGATGTCCATTTCACAGGCATAAAAAAACCGTCCCTTGGGACGGTTATTTTGACGAGCGGTCTTGCTTATTCTTCGTCAGCATCAACAGCTACTGTTGCCGGACGATCAACCAACTCAACATACGCCATAGGAGCACTGTCACCGGCACGGAATCCACACTTCAAAATGCGCAGATAACCACCAGGACGGCTTTGATAACGTGGTCCCAGCTCATTAAACAGTTTGGTTACTGCATCACGGTCACGCAAGCGCGCAAACGCCAGACGACGATTAGCAACACTGTCATTTTTTGCCAGGGTAATGAGAGGCTCAGCCACTCTTCTTAACTCTTTCGCTTTAGGCAACGTGGTTTTAATCAGCTCATGCTCTACCAACGATGCCGTCATGTTCCGGAACATCGACTTGCGATGCGCGCTAGTCCGGTTAAATTTACGACCACTTTTACGATGACGCATCTTCTTTATCCTTCAACCTCAGTGTGGGCCAGCCTACGGCCAGGATTTCTACCTGGCCCATCAGGTTAACCGCCAAGTACCCGATCGTCGCCCCGGAGACTGGCTGGTGGCCAGTTTTCCAGGCGCATACCCAATGACAATCCGCGCGAAGCCAGAACGTCTTTGATCTCAGTTAATGATTTTTTACCCAGGTTAGGAGTCTTCAGAAGCTCAACCTCGGTACGCTGAATCAAATCACCAATATAGTAGATGTTTTCAGCTTTAAGACAGTTTGCTGAGCGCACTGTCAGTTCCAAATCATCAACTGGACGCAACAGAATTGGATCGATCTCTTCCTGCTCTTCCACTTTTTCCGGCTCGTTCTGCTGATCAAAATCAACAAACACAGCCAGTTGCTGTTGAAGGATTGTCGCTGCACGACGAATCGCCTCTTCAGGATCGATAGTTCCATTGGTTTCCAAATCGATAATCAACTTGTCCAAATCCGTACGCTGCTCTACACGTGCGCTTTCTACATTGTAGGAAACGCGACGAACCGGGCTGAAAGAAGCATCCAATTGCAGACGTCCAATAGCACGGGTTTCGTCATCAGCAGATTGACGAGCATCCGCTGGCTCATAACCACGACCACGAGCCACCTTCAACTGCATCTTGATTTCGCCATTGGAATTCAGGTTACAAATTACCAGATCTGGATTTGCAACTTCCACGTCGTGATCAAGCTGAATGTCACTTGCTAATACTGGCCCGGAACCTTTCTTATTCAAGGTCACCGTAGCTTCGTCGCGGTTGTGCATATTAAGAGCAAGATTCTTCAGGTTTAACAGAATCTCAATAACATCTTCCTGCACACCTTCAACGGTGCTGTACTCGTGTAATACACCCTCAATCTCAACTTCCACAACGGCACTGCCGGGCATGGAAGAAAGTAGAATGCGGCGTAGTGCGCTCCCCAAAGTGTGGCCGAAACCGCGCTCAAGCGGCTCCAGAGTCACTTTAGCGTGAGTGGCTGTGATTTGATTCACCTCAATAGTGCGAGGTGTAAGAAATTCATTTACTGAACGCTGCATAGATGCCCCTATTGGCTAAATGAGTTGCGAGCCTTACTTAGAGTACAGCTCGACAATCAAGTTTTCATTAATGTCCGCAGACAAGTCCGTTCTTTCAGGCAAAGCCTTGAACACGCCAGACATCTTAGCGGCATCTACTTCAATCCACGCAACAGCACCGCGCTGGGCAGCGATATCGAGAGAACCTTTAATCCGAAGTTGGTTCTTGGATTTCTCACGAATGCTGACAACATCACCCGGCCTAACAGTATAAGATGGAATATTTACTGTCTTACCATTCACCAATATGGCCTTGTGAGAAACCAATTGACGCGATTCCGAACGGGTTGAACCAAAGCCAATGCGGTAAACAACGTTATCTAAACGGCTTTCCAGCAATTGCAACAGGTTTTCACCAGTAGCACCTTTAATGCGTGCAGCTTCCTTATAATAGTTACGGAACTGCTTCTCCAATACGCCGTACATGCGACGTACCTTTTGCTTTTCACGCAACTGCAGACCGTAGTCTGACAGACGTCCACGACGCTGGCCGTGTTGCCCTGGAGCAGTTTCCATGTTGCACTTGTTTTCAAGAGCTTTAACGCCGCTCTTCAAAAACAGATCTGTCCCTTCACGACGGGACAATTTACATTTCGGTCCAATATAACGAGCCATTAAACTGTTCCTCTTCCTTACACTCTACGTTTCTTGGGAGGACGGCATCCATTGTGTGGGATCGGAGTAACATCAGTGATGTTAGTGATCTTGTAACCACACGCATTCAATGCACGTATTGCGGACTCGCGACCGGGTCCAGGTCCTTTAACCAAAACGTCAAGGTTCTTTAGGCCGTATTCAGAGGCCGCATTACCGGCTCTTTCAGCTGCTACCTGCGCAGCAAAAGGGGTGCTCTTACGTGAACCGCGGAAGCCTGAACCACCAGAGGTAGCCCAGCTCAGAGCGTTGCCCTGGCGATCAGTAATAGTCACGATAGTGTTGTTGAAGGACGCGTGGATATGAGCCACACCGTCAACAACGGTCTTTTTCACCTTTTTACGGGTACGTGTACCTGGTTTTGCCATGCTCTATACCTAAAATGTTATTTACGAATAGGCTTACGTGGACCTTTACGGGTACGCGCATTCGTTTTAGTGCGCTGACCACGAACAGGAAGACCATGACGGTGACGAATACCGCGATAGCAACCAAGATCCTTGAGCCGTTTAATGTTCATTTGCACTTCCCGGCGCAGATCACCTTCAACAGCAATCTTGCCGATCTCACCACGCAGTGCGTCCAGTTGCTCCTCAGACAGGTCACGAACCTTAGCCTGTGGATCAATACCGGTTGCCTTGCAGAGACCACTGGAAATGGTGCGTCCAATACCATAGATGTAGGTCAAGGACACAACAGTGTGTTTATTGTCGGGGATATTGACACCCGCTATACGTGCCATCCATCTTACTCCGCGTTTGTACCATTGGCTTCAGGCCTTTCCTCGTTCGGGAGAGTAATCCCCAACGAAATCAGGCAATATCCAACAAATTAAAAGGCGCAGAATAGTAGCGCCTTCATGTATACAAATCAAGCAAATTGATCAGTTTATTATCTCCGGGCCTAATCCTGATCCGCTTTTTTGCGAGACCTCGGAACACACCCGGTGCTAAACACCTAACCCTGCTTTTGTTTGTGCCTTGGCTCTGAACTACAGATCACCATAACTGCACCATTCCGACGAATGATCTTACAGTTACGACAAACTTTCTTAACAGATGCTCTAACTTTCATGACCTTCTCCAATCGTAAGCCGATTATCTAGCTAACCCGCTCTTGCCGTAGTTTTTCAGATTAGACTTCTTCATCAGAGACTCATACTGATGAGACATCAGATGAGATTGGACCTGAGCCATGAAATCCATCACCACGACAACAACAATCAATAAGGAAGTACCACCAAAATAGAAAGGTACATTCCAGGACACCACCAGGAATTGGGGCAATAGTGCTACTGACGCGATATATAGTGCGCCAAACATCGTCAAACGAGTCAGGACACCATCAATATATTTCGCTGTATGATCACCCGGACGAATACCCGGTACAAATGCACCGGATCGCTTAAGATTCTCAGCTACTTCTTTTGGGTTATACATCAACGCTGTATAAAAGAAGCAGAAGAATATAACTGCTGCGGCAAACAGAATAATGTACAGAGGTTGGCTTGGCCCTAAAGCCTGCGAAACCACCTGCAACCATTCCATACCCTCTCCGCGACCAAACCATTGCCCCAGCGAAGCCGGGAACAGCAGAATACTAGAAGCGAAAATCGGCGGAATAACGCCAGCCATGTTCACCTTAAGCGGTAAATGACTGCTTTGCTGAGCAAAAACCTTGCGCCCTTGCTGCCGACGAGCGTAATTGATCGTAATTCGACGCTGCCCTCTCTCCATAAATACCACAAAAGCGATAATTGCTATTGCAACAACCGCTATGGCTATTAGAGTTAGAACACTCATCTCACCAAGACGAGCCTGCTCGAACGTTTGACCAATAGCACCCGGCAAGCCGGCCACAATACCAGAGAATATCAGCAAGGAAATACCGTTTCCGATACCCCTTTCAGTTATCTGCTCACCCAACCACATCAGGAAAACGGCACCACATACAAAGGTAATCACAGCCACAAAGAAGAAACTGGGACCCGTTGTAAAGGTGACACCTTGATTAGCTAAGCCAACTGATATACCGAAAGCCTGAACAGTTGCAAGAATAACAGTACCGTATCTGGTGTACTGGCTAATCTTACGACGCCCCGCCTCACCCTCTTTCTTAAGCTGCTCAAGCTGAGGACTCACTACCGTGAGCAGTTGCATGATAATCGATGCCGAAATATAAGGCATGATCCCCAAAGCAAATATGCTCATACGCTCAAGGGCACCACCAGAAAACATATTGAATAGACTCAATATTGTTCCCTGGTTCTGCTCGAACAACGCAGCCAACTGATCCGGATTGATTCCCGGTACTGGGATATGCGCACCAATGCGATACACCAGGATTGCCAGAAACACAAACCAAAGCCGCGCCTTAAGCTCGGCCAGACCTTTGCCTGCGCCTGCAGGTAGTGAGTTCAATTTAGCCATTTACTCCTCGACTTTACCGCCGGCAGCCTGAATTGCTTCCAAAGCACCTTTGGTAACTTTCAGACCTTTCAAAGTTACTGCTTTGGTAATTTCACCTGACAGGATAACTTTTACAGTTTTGGCACGCGCATCAACAATATTGGCTGCTTTCAATACCGCCAGATCGATCAGATCGGTACCAAGATTTTCGATTTCACTCAGGCGCACCTCTTCAATAAAGCGACCTTTACGAGAAGTAAAACCAAACTTGGGTAGACGACGCTGCAAGGGCTGTTGACCGCCTTCAAAACCAGGGCGAACACCACCACCTGAACGGGAAGTTGTACCCTTATGGCCACGACCACAAGTCTTACCGAGCCCGCTACCAATACCACGACCAACGCGTTTCGGGGCTTGCTTAGCCCCTTCGCCTGGCTTGAGAGTATTCAGTTGCATGTCACTCTCCCTCAACCTTAACAAGATAATGAACCTTATTGATCATGCCACGAACTGCAGGAGTATCTTCTACTTCCACTGTGTGGTTGATCTTTCTCAAACCCAACCCGCGCACACAATCTTTGTGCTTGGGGAGAGTACCGATAGTGCTTTTTACCAAAGTCACTTTGATTTTTTTATCTGCCATGACTTACCCCAGAATATCTTCAACCGACTTGCCACGTTTGGCTGCGATTTCTTCCGGAGCTTGCATTGCTTTTAGCCCTTCAAAAGTCGCGCGGACAACGTTGACCGGATTTGTTGACCCATAGCACTTGGCCAATACGTTCTGAACACCGGCAACTTCCAGTACTGCACGCATTGCACCACCGGCAATAATACCTGTACCTTCAGAAGCAGGCTGCATAAACACCTTCGCTGATCCGTGGCGCGCTTTTACCGGATACTGCAAAGTAGTGCCGTTCAGCGTTACATTGATCATGTTCTTACGTGCTGCATCCATAGCTTTCTGGATTGCAACAGGCACTTCGCGCGCTTTGCCGCGCCCAAAGCCTACCCGCCCGTTACCATCACCAACCACTGTTAAAGCAGTAAAGCCGAAAATACGTCCGCCTTTAACAACCTTAGCCACGCGGTTGACCTGAACAAGCTTCTCTTGGAGCTCTGCCCCTTTTTGCTCGTTATTTGTCATCTGTTCTACCTCTTAAAACTCGAGACCATTTTCCCGCGCAGCATCGGCTAACGCTTTCACACGACCGTGGTATTTGAAACCTGAACGGTCGAAGGCAACCTTAGTAATACCTGCAGCCTTAGCACGTTCTGCAATCAACGCACCTACTTTGCCTGCCGCATCGACGTTACCAGTAGAACCGGAACGCAGATCCTTATCCAAAGTAGAAGCAGTTACCAACACTTGACTTCCATCCGCGCTAATAATTTGAGCGTAGATATGGCGAGGAGTACGATTAATACTCAGACGGCTAACGCCGAGCTCACGAATCTTGAAACGGGTTTTCTTAGCCCGACGCAAACGAGAATCTTTTTTATCACTCATGACCGCGCCCTACTTCTTCTTAGCTTCTTTAACACGTACTTGCTCGCCACCGTAACGAACACCTTTGCCTTTGTAAGGCTCAGGCGGACGAATGCTACGGATTTCGGCAGCAACCTGACCGACCTTCTGCTTATCGATACCACGAATCATGATCTCGGTTTGCGAAGGAGTCTCTGCAGTCACACCTTCGGGAAGGTCATAAACGACTGGGTGAGAAAAACCTAAAGTCAGGTTTACGGCTTTGCCTTGAGCTTGAGCACGATACCCTACGCCGATGAGTTCCAGTTTCTTTTCAAAGCCCTGGGTTACACCGACAACCATGTTGTTGACCAGCGCGCGAGTTGTACCAGCTAACGCGCGGGCTTGCTTGGAACCTTCTTTGGTGCCGAAGGTCAATTCTGCACCTTCCTGCTTCACTTCAACAGAAGAATGTACATCCAGTGAAAGAGCACCTTTACCACCTTTCACACTAACTTGCTGACCACTTAACTTAACTTCAACGCCTGCGGGAATCTGTACAGGACTTTTTGCTACCCTAGACATGATTCACTCCTAGAAAACGGTGCAAATAACTTCGCCGCCCACACCAGCACTACGAGCCGCACGATCAGTCATGACGCCCTTAGATGTAGACACAATTGCAACACCCAGCCCACCGTTTACTTTTGGCAGTTCACCTGCACCCTTATACTGGCGCAGACCTGGGCGGCTAACACGAGAAATATTCTCGATAACCGGACGGCCCTGATAATAACGAAGCACAACTTCCAGAGTTGGCTTTGATTCACCGCTAACGCTGAAATCAGAGATATAGCCTTCAGCTTTTAACACTTCAGCTACAGAAACCTTCAATTTAGAAGAAGGCATTTGCACAGAGTCTTTTTCAGCCATCTGTGCATTACGGATACGAGTGAACATATCCGCTAGCGTATCTTGCATACTCATTTAATTACTCCAAACTTTTTAGTTGTGCAGCGGCCCGACACATCTCTTGTGCCGACCGCTTACCAACGGCGCCGCTATATTACCAGCTTGCTTTCTTAAGTCCAGGAACATCGCCTCGCATCATTGCTTCGCGAAGCTTAATACGGGACAAGCGGAACTTACGTAACACAGCATGCGGACGTCCGGTGACCTGACAACGGTTGCGCAGACGACTAGGACTGGCATCACGTGGCAGTTTTTGCAATTGCACCTGCGCTTCCCACTTTTCTTCATCAGTAGCCTTAACGCTAGAGATGATAGCTTTCAACGCAGCACGCTTTTCGGCGTACTTGGCAACTGTCTTTTCGCGCTTCTCTTCGCGATTTTTCATTCCAACTTTAGCCATGGTTCATCACCTTACTTTCTGAAAGGGAAGTTAAATGCGCTTAATAAGGCCTTACCTTCCGCATCAGTTCCGGCAGAAGTTGTTACAGTAATATCCATACCCCGGACTTTATCGATTTTATCGTAATCGATTTCAGGGAAGATAATCTGCTCCTTCACGCCCATAGAGTAGTTGCCGCGACCATCAAAGGACTTGCCGTTGATTCCGCGGAAGTCACGCACACGAGGAAGAGCTATATCAACCAAGCGTTCCATGAACTCCCACATACGCTCACCGCGCAGGGTCACTTTACAACCTATCGGATAACCTTGACGGATTTTAAAACCCGCCACAGATTTTCTTGCCTTAGTGATAATCGCTTTTTGACCGGTAATTGCTTCCAGATCCGCAACTGCCGCCTCAATCTGCTTTTTATCACCTAAAGCTTCACCAACACCCATATTCAGAGTGATTTTTTCAATACGAGGTACCTGCATAACGTTGCTGTAGGAGAACTCCTTCATCAACGTAGGCACTATCTCTTTTTGATAGCGTTCTTTGTACTTAGCCATAATTAGACCACCCAACCCTTACTTATCGACAACTTCGTTAGTCGATTTGAAGATACGAACTTTCTTCCCATCTTCCAGAATTTTGAAGCCTACACGGTCTGCCTTATTAGTCGCAGCGTTAAAAAGCGCTACGTTAGAGGCCTGAATAGGAGCTTCCTTTTCAACAATACCGCCAGCAGTACCCAGCATAGGGTTAGGCTTTGTGTGACGTTTGACCATGTTGATGCCTGAGACAACCAACTTGCCATCGTCTTGTACACGCACAACCTTGCCGCGTTTGCCTTTATCGCGCCCAGCAATTACCAGGACTTCGTCGTTCTTTCTGATTTTATTCATCCGGTCCGACTCCTATAACACTTCAGGCGCAAGTGACACGATTTTCATGAACTTTTCGCCACGCAGCTCGCGGGTTACTGGCCCAAAAATACGAGTACCAATAGGCTGATCGTTGTTGTTCAGCAATACCGCTGCATTGCCATCGAAACGAATCAAAGACCCGTCCTGACGACGAACACCTTTACGGGTGCGAACTACTACAGCTTTCAGTACCTGACCTTTCTTTACTTTTCCGCGCGGGATGGCTTCTTTAACAGAAACCTTAATCACATCTCCGATACTTGCGTAACGACGGTGCGAACCACCCAGCACTTTTATACACATTACCCGACGTGCGCCGCTATTATCGGCCACATCAAGCACGGTTTGTGTCTGAATCATCGGTTATCTCCACCTAACAGCTTAATTAACGTTGCTCGATTAGACTTTAACGGCACGCTCGACAATGTTAACCAGCTTCCAAGTCTTGGTTTTTGAGTAAGGACTGGATTCTTGAACAGTCACGATATCGCCAGTCTTACACTCATTCGCCTCGTCATGAGCATGAAGCTTGCTGGAGCGTTTTACGTATTTTCCATAAATCGGATGCTTAACTTTGCGCTCAACCAACACGACAATGGACTTATCCATTTTGTCACTAACAACTTTGCCGGTTTCAGTGCGCACACTGCTTACTGTATCGACCATATCACTCACCTGCCTTCTCTTTCAGGATTGTCTTGACACGAGCAATATCACGACGAACCTTCTTCATAAGATGAGTCTGATTCAATTGGCCAGTTGCTTTACGCATCCGCAAATTAAATTGCTCTTTAAACAAGGAGACCAGCTCTTCGCTGAGCTCCTTTTCATTTTTTGATTTCAAATCTGCAGCTTTCATTTACATCACCGTTCTCGTTACAAATGCTGTAGAGACTGGCAGTTTTGCCGCTGCAAGCTCGAAAGCTTCGCGCGCCAATTCTTCGCTAACCCCTTCCATTTCATAGAGCATTCTTCCGGGCTGGATTTCGGCTACCCAGTATTCAACTGGACCTTTCCCTTTACCCATACGAACCTCAAGGGGTTTCTTCGTAATTGGCTTGTCTGGGAATACACGAATCCAGATTTTACCGCCACGCTTAATCCGACGAGTCATGGTACGACGCGCTGCTTCAATTTGCCGCGCAGTAAGACGTCCACGACCAGTCGCCCTTAAACCAAATTCACCAAAACTTACTTTATTACCGCGTTGAGCCAGACCAGTATTACGGCCCTTGTGCATCTTACGGAATTTCGTACGCTTAGGTTGCAACATGTCCGTGCCCCCTACTTAGTTGATTTCTTTTTAGCAGCTTTCTTCTCAGCACGAACCTGTTCAATACCGCCCAGGATTTCGCCTTTGAAGATCCAAACTTTAACGCCGATAACACCGTAAGTGGTGTGCGCCTCATGAGTGGCGTAATCGATATCAGCACGCAGTGTATGAAGAGGTACACGACCTTCGCGATACCATTCGGTACGCGCTATTTCAGCTCCACCCAGACGTCCACCCACCTGAATCCGAATACCCTTGGCACCCTGACGCATAGCGTTTTGAACCGCACGCTTCATGGCGCGACGGAACATTACTCGACGCTCTAACTGGCTAGCTACACCTGCAGCCACCAATTTTGCGTCAAGATCCGGCTTACGAATCTCTTCAATGTTGATGTGAACGGGAACACCCATCAAGTCGCCAACTTCTTTACGCAACTTATCTACATCTTCACCCTTCTTCCCGATAACAATACCAGGACGAGCAGTGTGAATAGTGATCTTGGCATTCTGAGCAGGACGCTCAATCACAATCTTACTGACAGATGCTTTTTCCAGCTTCTTCATCAGATATTCACGAACTTTGATATCTGTAAGAAGGTTGGCAGAGTAGTCACGCTTGTCTGCGTACCAAACCGAATTATGATCTTTCACGATGCCCAGCCGAATACCGACTGGATTTACCTTCTGACCCATTGCTATCTCCTGTTACTCAGATACCTTGATGGTGATGTGGCAGGTCCGCTTAAAAATACGGTCCGCACGCCCTTTAGCACGTGGCTTGATACGCTTGAGAGTTGGACCCTCATCAACCATAACCGTAGCCACCTTCAGCTCATCCACATCCAGGCCGTCGTTATGCTCTGCATTGGCGATAGCAGACTCCAGCACCTTCTTCATGATGCTGGAAGCCTTCTTGGGACTGAAAGTTAAAATATCTAAAGCATCTTCAACTTTCTTACCGCGCACTTGATCTGCAACTAAACGAGCTTTTTGAGCAGACAAGCGAGCACCAAATAATTTTGCCGCTACTTCCATCTCTATTTCCTCTTACCGTTTAGCCTTTTTGTCTGCAGCGTGTCCGCGATAAGTACGAGTTGCTGCAAATTCACCCAACTTGTGACCGACCATATCTTCTGTGACGTACACAGGAACATGCTGGCGACCGTTATGTACAGCGATAGTCAAACCAACCATTTCCGGGAAGATCGTAGAACGACGCGACCAAGTCTTAATCGGTTTTTTATCTTTGGCTTCAATGGCTTTTTCCACCTTATTCAGAAGGTGCAAGTCAATGAATGGCCCTTTTTTCAGTGAACGTGGCACGAGTGACCCCCTTACTTAGCTTTGCGACGACGCACAATCATTTTGTCTGTACGCTTGTTCTTACGGGTTTTGTAACCTTTCGTAGGAACACCCCAAGGCGTAGTTGGGTGTTTACCCATATTACGCCCTTCACCACCACCATGTGGGTGGTCCACCGGGTTCATCGCAGTACCGCGAACGGTGGGCCTAACACCGCGCCAACGCTTCGCACCGGCTTTGCCGTATACGCGAAGGTTATGCTCACTGTTAGAAACTTCGCCCAGTGTCGCACGACACTCGGCCAGGATTTTTCTCATTTCGCCTGAGCGCAGACGAACTGTGACGTAGGCTCCTTCACGCGCAACAACCTGCACAGAAGCTCCGGCACTACGCGCCATTTGAGCACCTTTCCCAGGCTTCATTTCGATGCAATGAACCACCGAACCTACAGGAATATTACGCAAAGGCAGACAGCTTCCCACCTTAATAGGCGC
Organism: Hahella sp.; assembly: GCA_050299855.1. Lineage (GTDB taxonomy): Bacteria > Pseudomonadota > Gammaproteobacteria > Pseudomonadales > Oleiphilaceae > Hahella. The sequence continues at coordinate 2,648 of JBNKWQ010000028.1, read as the reverse complement.
ATCAACGCCTGACAGCACTGGGTCACCAGAGGTCAATCCTTTAGGAGCAATGATGTAACGACGCTCACCGTCCGCATACTTCAGCAGTGCAATATGCGCGGAACGGTTAGGATCATATTCCAGGCGTTCTACAACAGCAGGAATGCCGTCTTTGGTACGCTTAAAATCAATCACTCGATACAATTGCTTGTGACCGCCACCCTGATGGCGAACAGTAATACGACCAGAGTTGTTGCGACCGCCGTTCTTACTTTTCTTTTCAGTAAGAGCAGCAACTGGCGCACCTTTGTGGAGGTCTGGATTACTCACAGCCACCACGTGCCGACGACCGGCAGAGGTTGGTTTAACTTTAACAACAGCCATGATCTATCTCCTTACTCGACATCAACAAAATCGATGGTCTGACCTGTCGCCAGGCGAACATAGGCTTTGCGAACATCGTTACGCTTACCAAGACCGCGGGCAGTACGCTTGGTTTTACCCTTGATATTAACTACCTGCACGGACTCTACTTTGACGTCAAATAAAGACTCGACAGCTTCTTTTATTTCCGGCTTATTTGCATCAGGCGCCACACGGAATACCACTTGATTGTTGAGTTCCGCTAACAATGTGGCCTTTTCCGAAATATGGGGCCCAAGCAAAACCTTATATAGTCTCTCTTGGTTCATCCCAGCATCTCCTCAATTTTCTTTAGTGCAGGAACAGTTACAACCACCTTATCGTGAGCAATCAAACTCACCGGATCAATCGCAACAGCATCACACACATTTACATGCGGGATATTACGGGATGCCAAATACAGATTTTGATCGACCGCTTCCGCAATGATCAGCGCATTTTCAAGACCCATATCTTTCAACTTAGCGTTGAAAACTTTTGTCTTAGGCTCTTCTACCGATATATCCTCAACAACCACCAAACGCTCCTGACGCACAAGCTCAGAAAGAATGGATTGCATTGCCGCACGATACATCTTCTTGTTCACTTTCTGCGCATAGTCTCTTGGCTTAGCGGCAAAAGTAACACCACCACTTCTCCAGATAGGACTACGAATAGTACCGGCGCGAGCACGGCCGGTACCTTTCTGGCGCCAAGGCTTCTTACCACCACCACTAACTTCAGAACGCGTTTTTTGAGCCTTGGAACCCTGGCGACCAGCTGCCATATAAGCAGTAACCACCTGATGAACCAATGCCTCGTTAAAATCTCTTGCGAAGGCGACATCAGATACTGAAACAGTACCTGCGCCATTTACAGTTAACTCCATCTCAAACCCCTCTTACGCTTTAACCGCGGGTTTAACGATCACATCCGCACCAGTTGCACCAGGAACAGTACCCTTAATCAAGAGCAAACCTCTTTCCTGATCAACACGCACTAGCTGCAGCGTTTGAACTGTGACGTTTTTATTACCCATCTGCCCAGCCATTTTCTTACCTTTGAAAACGCGACCAGGAGACTGGTTTTGCCCGATAGAACCTGGGGCTCTGTGAGAAAGCGAGTTACCGTGAGTAGCGTCCTGGGTAGCAAAATTCCAGCGCTTGATTACACCAGCAAAACCTTTACCCTTGGAACGACCAGAGACATCAACCTTCTGACCGGCTTCAAATATGCCGATAGAAACTTCGTCGCCAGCCTTATATTCGGTAGCATCATCAGATTCGATGCGAAATTCAGTCACAACGCGACCAGCTTCAACGCCAGATTTTGCGTAGTGGCCAGCCATCGGCTTGCTCACATGGGATGCTTTAACCGCACCCGATGCGACTTGAATAGCGCGATAACCGTCAGTCTCAAGAGTCTTCACTTGAGAAATAACGTTTTTCTCGACCTGAATAACAGTGACAGGAACGGCAGAGCCGTCGTCTTGGAACACACGAGTCATGCCAGCCTTACGGCCAACTAAACCAATTGCCATTTTTCACCTCTTAGTGCACGGGGCTTTCACCCTCTATGGCCACATTTACGAGTGTTACACCAATGAAGTTGCGCCTTTACTGACGCCCGATCCTACAAATTCAATTAGCCAAGGCTAATCTGGACGTCAACGCCCGCTGCAAGATCCAACTTCATCAGTGCGTCTACAGTCTTCTCTGTAGGCTCAACAATATCCAACAAACGCTTATGAGTACGAATCTCATACTGGTCTCGCGCATCTTTGTTTACGTGAGGAGAGATAAGCACAGTAAAACGCTCTTTCTTCGTAGGCAAAGGAATCGGACCACGCACTTGAGCGCCGGTACGTTTCGCTGTATCTACGATCTCTTGCGTGGACTGATCGATCAAACGATAGTCAAACGCCTTTAGCCTAATTCTGATCTTCTGGCCTTGCATTTATATACTCCGAGTCAGCAACGGATGACAGCCATACCCAACAAAAAGGAGCCGCATTGTACGCAGCTGGTCATTTTGTGTCAAGGGCACTTTTTAACCTGTTTCAAAAAAACGGGCTATCCATAAAAAAGGGGGGAGCTAAGGCTCCCCCCTTATCCATCAAGCATGGATTACTCGATGATTTTAGCCACAACGCCCGCACCAACAGTACGGCCACCCTCACGAATGGCGAAGCGCAAACCTTCTTCCATCGCAATCGGTGCAATCAAGCTAACAGTCATCTTCACGTTGTCACCAGGCATAACCATTTC
>JBNKWQ010000027.1:0-114644 GCA_050299855.1 Hahella sp. | reverse complement strand
GAGGATACCGTCTTTGCCGGTCAGGTCTTTGCCTTCACGCAATGCTTGCAGTGCGGCTTCCATGTCGAAGGTAGGTGTCGTCATAAGTCATCTCTTTTTTGCATAGGATAAAGAAATGACACAGAATTCTGAACACAACCCTTGTTCAACCTCATCATAAAAGCGTTGATCGCCAAGAATGTAATTCGAGGAAAGGCAGCTTTTTAGTTCGTGAACGCCACCGTCGGTCAGCTTTTCTCTGAATAACTCTCGATAGGCATAGCAACGGTCCTTCATCGTCGCGCCCAGGTTTGTATATACAGGATGTGGGGAAATAAGGTCATCTTGGTTTCCGGCACCATTCGTATGGTAACTGCTCCACTGATACTGTTCCGGCTTCTTGACCATAGCAGCGGCGACTGGATTTAGCTCAATATACCGATAGCAGGTCAGCAGGTATCGATCGGCGTCAACCATACTTCCCTTATGACGACCTTCCCATAAAGTTCCACTGCGGTGATAGGTTTTGTTCACGTATTGTACGTATTGCCCACCAAGATGTTGTATCACCCTGGATAGGCTGTCTTCAGCCGAGGGTGTCATGAGCAGGTGAACATGGTTGGTCATTAGGCAATAGGCATGAAGGCTGGCTCCATAGCGTTTCATTCCTTCCGCCAATACGTCCAGATAGTAACGATAATCATCGTCACGGAAAAAACAGGCGTTTCGATTGTTTCCTCGCTGAACGATATGTGCCGGTATTCCAGGTAAATACATCCTTGTGCGTCTTGGCATCTGTGCAATCCTTTGCAGTGAAATAATGTACAGTTTAACAGCTTCAGCTTGCTCGGCCATATATTCGGCCTCTAAAGCTGTTGGTTATTAATTATTCGACCCGACCCCTTTTCTGTATTTATCATCCATTTGGCCTAGAGACATCACCTCGTTCAGTGAATACACTGCGGACCGCAGGCCGATCAAATAATGGCCAACAATCACCAGCTCCAGATCAATCTGTCATATGCCAGGCGTTTAGGAAATTGAAAAACATAAATAAATCATTCAGAAATCTGTTAAATACCGGAACTGCATTTATAAAAACTTTTTTAATCTTAGCTGTTACCACATTTTTAACTCTGCTTGCATCACAATCACATGCGGTACCGGTAACCTATACTGAAAATGTTTTTTCCACTTCAGGAGCTTTGGGTGACTTAAAATTCAGCGGCCAACGCGTTCAGTTTACCTTTAACGGGGATACTGACAACATCTTCAACTATACCGTTGACGGACCTACCCGGAGTTCAACTGGCTACATAAATCACCAGGGTACAACAGCGGTTACTTTGTATGATACAGACTTTGTAACTGTATTAGTCAGCGCCATATTTCTGGATGCTGTTTTTGTTAGTGTCGACAACACATTTGGAGGCATAGGCTTCGGGTCTGAACTGAATCATGCCTATGAGCCCTTATACCCATATTCACTGTTTGCTCCCAGCAGCAACCCGGATTCTTTAGCCAGCTATAATTTAGCGAGCGAGCTGTTCTTTTCTTCCTATGCATTATCATGTGTGGGCTTTGAACATGGTAGCTGCGTCAACAGGGGCTCCAGTGCTGCTGACTACACATTAACCACAACAGCGGGAGATTTCTATATGCAATGGGATGGCATACAGACTGCTACATTTTCTGCACTGACCAGCACTTTCGAAGTACCAGAACCTGGCGCTATGGTCTTGTTCGCTTTAGGCTCAGGAATACTTTTTCTGTTAAGGTTGAATCGAAGAAGAAAGAAACTATGGTGAAGACGAAGATAGTGAAAGCTTTCAAGAATTTGACTTCCCAGATCCTTGGTTGTTTGACGGGGGCTTGTTGGAATATTGGAAGGACTTAGCAAGCCGCTATGAAATGGGCGATATATAGGTGAACTCCACGCCAATTCAATTTTTCGGGAATTGCTTTAATTTCCGTCACTCGGGCTGCATTTCAGGTCCTCTACGAAATATATAAACTTCTACCACATAACTTTTATGAATCCTCTTCGAACGGCTGATTGCTATCAATGACACACTAGGATCACCTATCATCAATTAGTACACGCTAACCGGGCTGGTCAAAAGCATCACCCTGCCGGATGGGGCACGGACGGAGTATCACTACAATCCTGGCGGTCAGTGCATTCGCATAGACACCCCGGACGGACAATCACAGCACTTCCGTTACAACGGCCTGGGGCTGATGACCGAGCAGCAAAAAGCCGACGGTCGCCTGACCCAGTATGCTTACAACGGCCTCTCCCAGGTTGTCAGACGTACGGATTCTTTAGGTCACGAGCTGCGCTATCACTACGACGGAGAACGTAACCTGGAATGGGAATACGACAAAGTCATGCGCCTGGCTCAAGTGGATCAGGACGGACAAGTGATCTGCCACGAGGACCGAATCAATGCGTATTAATGGGGACAAGGAGAGAATTGCATGACCCTTCCTTTGACCGGAATTTATTTAGATGGTAATCCTGTGTCAACGCTACAGTTGTCAGTGCTATAAATTTGAGTAACACCGAAATAGAATGCAAAGATTAAGTGCAGTTCTGTATTTTTTGAACTACATTACCGATTTATCGGCTGACCCCGTACTTCCAGAGGGCCTTTTGGTGCAGATTAAGGAGCAGTATAATCCAGAATACCACCCTGCCCCTTTAACCATCACCACATACCCAAAATATTTAAGAGGGATCTTAATGAAACGTACGTTACTCCTCACAGTCAATGGGCTGCTATTTTTAATATTGTTGTTAGGCAGCATTCAGAAACTCATCATTCCGGTAATAACTTTAACGTCGGTTTTCGGTCTTGCTGATGCTTTATCCGTCATAAATACAGGGTCCTTGTTATTTTTGGTACTGCCCGTATTGATGGGTGTACTAGCCTTCAATGTGATGCAAAAACGCTGGACACTTGCTTCCTACGTTGGCAGCTATGCCTTTTTGGTTTTGGGTGTTCTGGTTCTAAGTGTTTCTATTGTCATGATGTTTATAGAACCGGAGCTGTCAAAGCCTGCTATTGCCGCTGGGGCGGGCCTGGTGTTATCAGTGTCCATGTGGTTTAACCGCAACCTGTTAAAAACCTATAAGATCTGAATGTACATTTTCTGGGTGACCTCCAGCGACTGAGAGACGCGCTGCCTGATTAATGGCCGGGTAGTTTCAGGGTTATTACAGTAGCGTCACGGGCAGGTAAGCCGATGGAGAACTCTGTCCACAGGCATTTTTGGCAACGACACGGGTAGTAGTTGTATCCCGGATGCAGTTGGTTAGAGTCAACGTAGTTATCCGTTGTACTCTGATAGGTTTTCCAGATACCTTCGTAGCCTTCCCTGGTTTGAACTTCATATTCCGTGGCCCCGACGACTATCGGCCAGATCAACCGGTAACGAGTGGAAGAGACATAGGATGTCTTTAGGCCGTCTGGTTTGGCGGTGGATTAGTACAAATGGTTTCTTCTGGAATAACCACTTGAATCCAGTTGGTAGCCTTGATGCGATTTTCGATGTCGCCACGAGCACAATACAGATTTCGGTAGAGGGTTCGTTTATCTTCCCACAGACTGCTCACTACAAAACGCGGATTGGGGCCTTTTCCATGACTTCGAGTTTTGCCAGAATGGCTCGGGCTTTCTTCCAGCTATTGGCTCCATAGATGACACGAATAAAGTGAACATCCTTCACCGGTGATCTCATGCATCCGTGTCACCACCTCCATACCTTCGGAGATGACCTCCTGCAAGCGGCCCGCACAATAATCTGGGTCTTGGGCCAGTGACACCGAAGAAACTTTAACAATAACGAATCCCAGGAAACCATGGCGTAGTGAGTAAAGCAGCGTATTTAAGATATTATTGCCACTTTAACCTCTCATGGCAGATAATATGATTAATCATTCACCATATAGCGCGAGCACCCTGTATACATAAAAAATATTAGTGAATTATAAATATTATATAATCTAGGAAGCACTACTTACTACGACTGGGCTTATGTGAATATTTTTCAAGAGCTATGATCCTACTTATAAGTTCTGAGTAATCTGCTTCTCCACTACATTGTTGTTGCTGCTCTATTCTAATAGCATAAGCCGTCATGATTCTATTAAATGGAGTCGTTACATCCAAGCCTATTTGCCTAATAGAAAAACTAAGCGCTAATAGTATGGAGCAAAAAGCCCACGCCCAACGAGGCATATAGCCTAAAGCTTTGTTAGTAAACTCAGTCTCATTAACTTTTGATGACTTAGAAACCATACCGAAACCAACAGAACGAAAGTTTTTAATAAACCGCAGCCTACGACATAATTATATTATTATCGCAGGCTGCGACTCTACCTTTCTATAAAGTAGATTCTACCGAATCAATCGTATGAAAGATTGTTCTGCATTTCCATCACCCGGCCGGAAATGCTCAGATTTCCCTGAGAATCAAGGACACCGATAACTTTCTTCATACACCCATAGTGAGTGGTAAAGAAAATTTTGTCTGCTTCTTGACTGGTGGAATAGTTCGTATTCACGCACAGTTCAATGCTCACCGGCGAGCTAATCAAAACATCCTTTTTCGGACTACTCGGATATTTCTGATTTTGACGCAGTCTAACTCGTCCATGAGTATCTCCTTCATCCCAGTCTGTCGCTAAGCCAAGATCTAAATCAGGCATATTATTCACCATTTAAATTAGTTAAATAATCCTCATTAAATATATAGAGGTGTTTGTGTTAGTTAGTATCTAAGCTAACGATTCCAATAATAACTAAGATATTTTTTCTAACCACAGCATATCCGCCTTAAAAATCTTAAGTAGCTAAGACGGATTTTCTTATAAAGTAGTTCACAAATAGAATTGCTACCCCAAGGATGATTGTGAAGTACGTTAACCACTCAAGCCTGCAGAGATCGCAACCCTCACCGATAGGTTTCGATATGCCCCAGATGCCCGTTTTCGCACCCGTTACCATGCCATTCTGCTCAGTAATAAAACCTACAAGATTGTTAAAATCAGCAACTTTATCGATCACCACCGTAACACCATTTCAATTTGGAGAGATGACTGGTAAAGCCGAGGGATTTGTGGCCTGATCAGTGAAAAGGCGCCCGGAAACACACCAATCTACGATAAACAGGAGTGGGAAAGACTTTGCCTACTGGGAGAGCTATATCCTCACAAGCTCAAGACTTTACAGTCTATACTGGAACTGGAAATCGGTAAGAATAGTTGCCTGGATACACTCAGACGGGCGTAAAAAAAACTTGGGGACAGCTTTAGCGGTTTCGTACATCACTGAAGTTGCAACGGGAGGAGGAGGCATTCCAGAAGTATCAGATGGTGCTTGAAGAACTCCAGAAATGGGAAGATGTTGGCAAGATTGATCTGTACTATTTTGACGAGTCTGGTTTCAGTCAGAAACCCTACTCACGAAGCAGGCGACTGAACGTGTTGGGTTTATGAGTCATCAGCAGAAGCTGATTTACCACACGACAGAGGAACGCGTTGATAGTCATCAGGTGGTAGAGGCGTTTAACAAGTTGGCCCAGCATAAAGTACCAGAGAGGCCGGCGGCGGTTGTTCTGGATAACGCGTCAGTAAGGAATCCACTTAGTCTATCTTCGGCCCACTCACCGGAGCTGAATCTGATCGAGATTCTGTGGAGAAAGGTCAAATACGAGTGGCTGCCGGTGAACGCGTACGATAGGTTTGACGGGCTAAAGACATGCGTGGAGAATGTGTTGTCAAAGTTTGGCCAAGAATATCAGATTTGTTTTTCTTAAGTACTTATTCATGCTCATAATTCAATTTCCGAATTCAAATGTGAGCGACAGGCCAAAGCGAAATCTTAACGCAATGTCAATAGCGCATCCGCTTTTCAAAGTATTTTAGCCGACATATAAGATCCAGCTTAGTCACATAGGGAATGGGATTGAGCGATGGACAACGTCATTAACTTTATAGAGGTATGCAGCTCAAAAGAATTTGGCTATAGCTGCAGAAGAATTAGATATATAAACAAAATATCTCAAGAAAAACTGGCTCTAAATATTGGGGTTAGCACTTCGACAATTCAAAGAATTGAAAATGGAAAGATGGCGCCGTCAATTGACTTAATGTGCAAAATAGCTAAAGGACATGGAATGAAAGTAATAATTGTTAGTTCAGACATATCAATACATTATTCAATTTAAAAATAGAAAACTCCTCTATATGAAATCAAATGGTTTTGAGCGGATTAAAGATAATCCTCCTTTGGAGTATGTGATGGGGCTTCTCCATCCTGGATGGCCGACAGCATGGAAGCCGCGCTGGATATGCTCAGGGACTGCCCGCACTTCAAATACGAAAGCACGTTGGAGGTTTCTGAAATAAATCGACATACGTTTTTACGAAAGCTAAAAATGGAAATTGGTTGTGTGCAATCGACAATTCTTATGGCCACGATGTTATTAATGGGATTTCAGAAATGTCTAAATGAACGGGCAACGCAAACAATGCTGCGCTTTGTCTGTCCCTGATGGCTTTCATAAAGAATTGATAGAGAATTGAAGGAGAAACGTTATGACTGGAAAGTGTCTTTGCGATGACATCGAATTTACCGCACAGGAGATCCCCGACATGGTGTTCAACTGCCATTGCTCACGGTGCAGGGTGTCCCACGGAGCGGACTATGCGACGCAAGCCTTCGCCGTGCGAAGCAGCCTGGCATTCATTCGGGGCAAGGATAAACTGCGGGAATACGAATCCACCGGCGGTATCCGTGCCTTCTGCTCAAACTGCGGTTCAAGGTTAATGAATTATGCCAAAGACGGCGGCGACTACCTCAGCATCGCCCTCGCCTGCCTCGACGAATCCTATCAAGGCAAAGCGGTCGCCCATTGCTTCACCGATTCGAGAGCACCTTGGCATACACCGGATGCCGATATTCCTGCTTTCAAAGGCCTGCCGGATAACTTGACATAGAGGACGACGATGATTGGTTATTTGACAATTGGCACGAATGATCTGGAAAAAGCTATCGCTTTTTACGATAGCCTGCTTGGCTCAATGGGCGCCAGCAAGGCATTCCAAACCGAAAGCCTGGCAGCTTGGGGCTTTGGCGAGGGGACCACACTATTGACGGTGACAAAACCTTATGATGGAACCAGTGCCACCGTCGGTAATGGTGTGATGGTGGCGTTGTCCGTCGCATCGCCTGAAGCCGTGGATACTTTGCATGCAAAGGCCCTGGAACTTGGAGCCCTCAATGAAGGCGATCCGGGGTTCAGGGGGAAAGGTTTTTATGGGGCTTACTTTCGGGATATTGACGGCAACAAACTCAACTTTTTCTGTTACACATGATCATTACTGAAACACAAAGATTATTGCTGCTGGAATTCATCGACGATGACGTCGGTGCGCTGACAGACATTCTTCGCGACCCGCAAGTAATGGAATTTTCGTCCAATGGGCCTTATACCGAGGAAGAGACCTGGCAGTTCATTGAAGGGTGTCAGGAATCGTACCGGCAGCATGGCTTTGGTCAGTGGGCGGTTATCGAGCGTCCTTCGGGATTGATGACCGGTTTTTGCGGTTTGAGTTACGTCGATCTTGATGGGGTGCAGGAGGTCCAAATTGGTTATCGCCTTGCGCAGTGCGCGTGGGGCAAGGGCTTTGCATCAGAAGCTGCTGCGGTAGCGCTGGAGTATGGCTTCTCGCAATGCTGCATCGACTCGATTATCGCGATAATCCCTACCCGGCATATTGCCTCTGCCCGCGTAGCAGAAAAGGTAGGGCTTAAACCGGATAGTCAGACAATATTTGGAAACTGGAAGGTTTGGATCTACCGTAAACGTCGCACCACGATCACGGGAGCTGCATAGCTGGAGCGAACTGTATTAGTATCGATCTGGCGAACGATGACCGTAGACCTCGTATGGAAGCATTCACATCCGGCCCTCAAATTGAATATCGTGACAAATGGAAACAATATTATTCAGTCCTGGGTAAATTTGGAGCCTTATCGTGGAAATCGGTCTCCAGTATTTGGTGATACTGATCCGTCTATAACTTCCAAAGAGGCGCTTTCACAATGAAAGTACCTATCGAATATGCTCCATTGATGTAGCGGTATTACTGCTTGCCTGGAAGGACGACCCGACCCATGCCGAAAAAGTTGCCATTGAGCTGAACCAGCTGCTACCGCGATCTAAACTTCTTATTGCGGAAACTTACGCTGATATCACTAAATGGCATTACGAGATAAAGGAATTTGTAGCTAAAGTCGATGCGGCAGCTTAACCAATAAATCAATAATGCGAATCTCAATATGCTCAGACTATTTTTGATGTACCTGGCCTGCCTGATAATAACTGGTTGTAGCTCCATACCTTCTATTCAAAAAGGGCAATCTATTTCCGACTATCTGGATTCGATTAACTTCTCCGGCTCAGTGTTGGTGAGCCGTAATAACGAGATTATTCACTCTGCGGGGTATGGGTTCGCCAATAAAGAACTGAAGATACCCAACACACCTGATACGCAGTTTTATATCGGGTCATTGACTAAGCAATTTACTGCCTTGGCCATTATGCAGTTGCAAGAGCGACAACGGTTAACTATCAATGACCCGGTCGCAAAATACTTGCCGGATTTTCCTAATGGTTCCCAGATGACAATCAGGCATTTATTGACTCACTCGGCGGGTTTATATGATTTCACCGACGAATGGGAGAAAATAAAGGAATCGAATTTATCGACACAAGATGTTATCGACAGATTCAAAGACAAGGCGCTCAGTTTTGAGCCGGGGTCAAAAGTCAGCTATTCGAGCTCGGGATATATTTTGGCAGGGAAAATCATCGAGAGGGTGTCTGGGACGAGTTATGCCAATTTTGTAGAGTCCCAAATATTCAAACCCCTTAATATGATTCATAGCAGCTATGGGTATATTGCTGACAATGATTTAGCCAAAGCCGAAGGGTATAAAGAGAATGTCCCTCAAAATTCGGTCAATATGTTAACACCCTACGCGGCAGGCTCCCTCGCCTCATCTGTCACCGACTTCTATTTATGGGATCAAGCCTTATATTCATTATCTCTGATTAATGAAAATAGTCTTAAGGAAATATATCCGACTGATCGAAATGCTTTAGGCTTAGGCTTTGGTGCCGGCAGGTTTAAGGTGGTTATGGGCTTGGGCTGGGGCATCTATGAAACTGATTTTGGGCCCGAATACTCTCATACGGGCAATGTTGATGGGTTTTCTACCGTGGTATCAAGATACCCCAACCAAAGGGCGATGATTGTCATCCTGAGCAACCAGGATCGATATGATGTATTCACGTTAAAAAATAGAATTGCGAAGTTGGTGTTAACCAGTGCTTCTTATCGCGCGGATAGCAACCTATCCGAATAGGGACGACTGCCCCCAAGCGCTCATTAGTCAGCACTATTTATCAGAAAACAGGAGAAAACATGATCATTGAAATTACCACTTACAAAGCCGCGGACGGCATCAGTCACGACGCACTTATGGCGGCCTCGAAAGCCTTCGACCGGGACTACTGCTCCCACTGCAAGGGGCTAATACGCCGCCAGTTCCTGAAAACCGAAGAGGGCTACATGGACATCTTTCTCTGGGAAAGCCTGGCCGATGTTGAGCACGTGCAAGCGACCTTTATGCAGGACAAGGACGCCGTTGCCTTTGCACATTTTCTGAATCCCGACACCCTGACCATGCAGAACTACGAAGTACTCGACGTCTATGAGACTAGACAAACATAGTATTTCACAGGAATTCCTCGCACAGGGGCAATAGTCAGAAAGATGGGGGTTTTAGATCAGATCTGAACGTCCACAGAACATGATTAGATAGCAAACAACCGTTTGGCGTGCCCCCTACCCTCACCAATGTTGGCGTACTGAGTCACAGCTTGTTCCATGCGATCCAGACTTCCTGCCAGTCGCGGAAAACGGTGGCCGAAGTACTTCACAACATCAGACCATTCGCTGGCGTCAAGTTGAAAGAAGATTCCTTCCTGATCCGCCTCTCCCCTCTCTTTCAGGATATGAAACAAATTTGTTGGGAAGTATTGGAGCGAGGAAGGGTGTATGGGCAGCGCCTCACTGGACATAGGTCCTTTCTCACTGGACATAGGTCCTTTCCCACTGCTCGAGCCCCTGCAAGATGAGCCGGATGAACTTGTCGGGATCCTTTTCGATCATAGCCTTCTTCTCCGGGGGAATCCTGACGCTCTCCTGCAGATGCCGGTTCGCCCACACCACCATGTCGGTCATCATATAGATCAGGTCCTTGCCCATGGCAGTCAGGTAGTACAGCTTGCGGCGCCCGCTTTCCGGGTGGGGCACGGACGCCACCAGGCCCGCCTGTTCGAGCTTTCTCAACCGGTCGGTAAGGATGCTGCTGGAGATCCGTTCCTCGGTGTGAAGCATGTCCTTGTATTCGTGAAGGTCGAGGAACATCAGGTTGCGAATGATCAACAACGTCCAGTGGTCGCCGAGAATATCCAGGCTGCATGCAACCGGACAGCCGGTACGGTGTTTATGTTCAACTTTTGAAACCATGAATAAATACTTGCATTATAGAAGTGTTTGGCAATAATACTTCTATTATAGAAGCATGTGGAAAACAAGCAATGACAGGATTACCGATAACGAGTCTTTTTGCCGCGCTGTTCGGCCTTATGCTGATCGTCATGACTGTCGCCGTCGGTCTTCGGCGGGAACAAGTCGGTGCGCTGCTCCTGGACGGTGGCGATGAAACACTGCTGCGGCGCATACGCTCTCATGCCAATTTTCTGGAATATGTGCCCCTGGCGTTGATCCTGATGGCGCTTTCGGAGGCAAACGGGGCATCCGCCACCTTCCTGTACAGTACCGGCACGGTATTGTTGGTAGCGAGAGCGCTGCATTACCTCACCTTGAATATCTTCGACAGCCCCCGAATACGGCCAATCAGTATGCTTGGGACCACGGGCGTAATCCTTGCCCTGGCCATCGGGTTGCTGGCCTATTACTGGAGAAACACCCATGGCCTATGACGAACACCTGGCGCAGCGTATCCGCGATCTGGCAAAGGACAGGCCGGAGATTACCGAAAAGAAAATGTTCGGCGGTGTCTGCTTCTTCCTCAATGGCAACATGCTGTGCGGGGTGGAAGTGGGCCGCTATATGTTTCGCGTCGGTAAGGAGCAGGAAGGCGAAGCGCTTAAAAAAACCGGCGCCTCTCAAATGGACCTGACCGGCAGGCCGATGGGGGGGCTGGTGCACGTCATCGAAGACGCCTGTCACAGTGCTAAGCTGGCTGAATGGCTGGCGACGGCGGAGCGGTTTGTCGGTACATTGCCAACAAAAAAAGTGAAGAAATGAAAAAGGTGAAGAAATGAAGAGTTATACCGCCACAATCCAAACCCATATACCCACCGAAGCAGCCTATCAAGCCATTACGCAAGAAATGTCCGATTGGTGGACCACTATGAGTGGTCAATTTTTGAAGATTGGCGATCAGGCACAAACCGATTTCGGAGGACGATCCTATTGGCGATTTGAAGCACAAACGCTGAATAGGCCTGATCTGATAGAACTGCGTTGTTGTGATGCCTTCCATATCCATGAGGGACTGCCCGAGAATATCAAGGAAGAATGGCTGGATACGGTTTTACGGTTCGAGATAAAAGAGATAGAGAGCGGATCGGAAATTACATTCACACACCGCGGCTTAACATCAGATCTTCAATGTTTTGATGTATGTAAAGCAGGCTGGGACCATTATTTTTTGGGGGGTTTGAAGGCGTATCTGGACAAGAAGAAATGAAAGAAGTCAGCGTCATTAATTACATTGAAGTTCCCGAGTGGATGAAGGTTTTGGGTAAAAGGTTTCCTGCGCCGATAAAAGTTTCACCCGCTCAGTATGAAATCATAGGCACCTAAAAAGGCATAGCCGAATGTGGCTCTTCAAAATATGAGGAAGATTAAAGATGAATGTTAAAAAGCTCGGCTTGTTTATTGTCGCCTATTTTGTGATCACCATGGCTTGGGCCTATCCCTGGCACCTCATCTGGTTTCATGATTTGTACGTGTCTTGGGGTGCGGTTCAGCGCGCGGAACCAATCATACCGCTCGGTATGGTTACCATACTTATCCAGGGATTTGTGATTGGCTACCTTTATCCGTTTTACAATAAGGGTGAGGGCAACCCCATTCTGCGCGGCATTAAATTCAACCTGATTATCGGCCTGATGACCTATACCGTCATGGGCTTTGCCACGGCGGCCAAATTTAATATCGAGCCGATTGCCACGTTTCTGATTTATCACACCGTATTTCAGGCTATCCAATTCACTCTGACCGGCGCGACACTGGGATTTATTTACAGGAAGAAAACCCATGAAACTCTATAACGCACAATCCGGCAATACAAAGCGAGTTCGAATATTTATTGCGGAAAAAGGCGTCGATATACCGCGTATTGATGTAGAACTGGGTAAGGACACGCGCACCCCTGAGTTCCGCAAGCTCAATTCTCTGGGAGAGGTCCCGGTTTTGGAGCTTGATGACGGGCGCGTCATTACGGAGGTGATGGCTATCTGCCGCTACCTGGAATCCCAGTTTCCGGCACCGGCGCTCATGGGTGAAGACGCTTATGACATCGCCTATATCGAGATGTGGAACCTGCGTATGCAAAATCATATCTTCATGCCGCACGGGTATTATGTGCGCCACAGCATCGATTTGTTTTCGGACGTCATCGAACAAATCCCCGCCTTTGCGGAAAGCCAGAAAAAGAGTATCCCGGAAAAATGGCGCTGGCTGGAGAGTGAAATGGCCGACGGCAGGCCCTTTATCACTGGTGATACCTTTACGATCGCGGACATTACGGGAATGGCTACCCTGATGGTAGCCGATGTCTTTAACTTTTCAATACCGGAAGACTGCGCCCACGTACACCGTTGGGCTGATGCCATGCGAGCCAGAGAGAGCTGGAATGCCTAGTCGGACTTAGGACTGCTCTACTGCGGAAAAGCCCGAGTAGCCCGGAGGAAAACCCGTCAGCACTTCAAACTGACCAAAACTGAAGCTTGCGCGAATGGCGTGATCATGAACATCTATCAAACCGGCAACTAAAGGAGAGAACTAAAGCTCCAATAATATTACCCGGGTATTAATGACAAGCCAATATTACCCGGGTAATATGTGCACTCTGGTGCTAAGAGGAGTCCGGTCAAAGTGGAACATCAATCGCAAAACCCTTATACAGCCTTCGCTGGCCATGTTCGCATTTCCTCCGGAAGCCTTGCCGAGGTGGCTATTGCAGCCAAGAAGGTTATTGATAACGGTAATACAGACCCTATCCTGATCTTTGAAAACCGGACCGGAAGGGTGATCGATGTGGATTTTCGCGGCTCAGAAGAAGAGATGGCTGCGCGAATACATTCCCTTCAACAGTACCTCAAACCGGATACACAAGCGGAAGGCGATTCGAGAAAAACGGCTTCCGGACCCGGGCGCCCGAAGCTTGGGGTGGTAGCCCGGGAAATAACCTTGTTGCCGCGTCATTGGGAGTGGCTGAAAAACCAACGCGGAGGCGCATCCGTTACTCTGCGCAGATTGGTTGATCAGGCGCGCCGCGATAGTGAACCTGAAAATATTATTCGAGAATTACAAACCGCTGTTTACCGGTTTATGACGGCGATAGGGGGAGATCTGCCCGGATTTGAAGAGGCGTTACGCGCGTTGTACACCGGTGACAGACAGCGTTTCCTTGAAGAGGTGGATGCCTGGCCGGCGGATATTCATGATCACCTGGTACAGCTTTCCAGCAAGGTATTCGCGTCACAGAAACATCCACAGTGACACAGCGTTATTTTTAATTTGTTGTTCAAGGAGACTGGAATGTCAACCGACGCGCAATCGTTAAATAGCCACACCCGCAATACCTTCACTCAGGGACCGCTTGGAGTGGTCTTTGCCCGTACAGCCCTGCCCATCATTTTTGTCATGAGCATGAACGGCTTGCTCGCGGTTGTCGACGCCGTCTTTCTGGGCGTATTTGTCGGCGCGGACGCCCTCGGCGCCGTTACACTGATGTTCCCGCTCTATATGTTGATCGTCGCGTTGGCCACGCTTATCGGTAGCGGTATGTCCAGCCTTCTGGCCCGACACCTGGGCGCGGGACGTTTCGACGAAGCCCAGGCCGTCTTCGCGGGTGCGCACGGACTGGCGCTTACGGTCAGTGCCGGCTTGATCACGCTGTTTCTGATATTCGGCCGAGCAGTCATCCTGCTTGCCGCCGCCGGCTCGGAGCCCTTAGCGGAGATGGGGTACACCTATCTTGCCATTAACGTGTTCTTCTCTCCCCTCCTGTTTGTACTCTCGGTAAACTCGGATGCTTTGCGAAATGAGGGCCGGGTGGGGCTTATGGCGGCGATGAGTTTGCTCATCTCCCTCGCCAATATTGGCTTCAACTATGTATTGATAGCGATGTTGGAGCTTGGCGTCGCGGGCTCGGCCTATGGCACGGTAATGGCCCAGGCGTTGGCTTTTTCCATCATCCTGGGCTTCCGCATCTGTGGTCGAACAGAGCTCAGGCCGGGCGCGCTTATCCACCACGGCCTGGCGACAGGGTGGCGGCGCATCGTCGCACTTGGGGCGCCGCAAAGCCTGAATTTTATCGGCATAGCGCTCGGCTCTGCAGCCATTATCGCGGCATTGCAGATGGCGGCGAGCGGTACCTATGAAGAAACTGTCTCCGCCTATGGGATTATCACCCGCATCATGACCTTCGTCTTCCTGCCGTTGCTGGGGCTTTCCCATGCCCTGCAGTCGATTACCGGCAATAATTACGGGGCGGAGCAGTGGCACCGGTCCGACAACAGTTTACGGCTGGGCATAGTTGTCGCGTTCGTCTATTGTCTGGCCGCGGAAGCCGTTCTCGTTGGTTTTGCGCGGTCAATCGGCCTTGTTTTTGTCGAGGATTCTCGCGTGGCTAACGAGGTTGCGCGGATCATGCCGGTGATGGTTGCCATGCTTTTCGCTGCTGGTCCCATGGTTATGATCGCCAGCTATTTTCAGGCGATTGGCGATGCCAGTCGGGCGGCTATCATCAGCTTGGCGAAACCCTATGCTTTTGCCATTCCTCTCACCTTCCTGCTTCCACTCGCCTTCGGCGAGGAGGGCATTTGGATGGCCGCTCCGACCGCGGAGATTCTGCTGTTCGTGTTGCTGGTCATCGTGCTTGGCCAAACGGCGCGGCGTCGTTCATTCAAATGGGGGCTGTTCACCGCGGCAGCCCAAACTGACGACCCCGTGGAGGTGCAGAGTGCCTGAACGGGGTCCATGCTGAACTATACAGAGCCACGAGGTGCTCGACATCTATCAGTCCGGGCAAACATAATCTTTCACAGTCATTAGCTATGGAAATATCATTAAAATTCGATACCGAGATCAAATGTTTTGTCGTCATATTCCCGGAATTAGTTACACTGCAATCGCTCAAGCGTTGGGGCCAACAATTCGTTGACGAACTCAATGGAAAGGAAGGTGTGGGGCTTTTGATTGATACAGGGCCACACAATTTTGAGTCTATTGACTGTCTGAAATGGCTAAAGGAATTCCTAACCCAGGTGCCTGAAGTTGGACAAAGTATCAAAAGGGTAGCGTTCGTAAGCCCCGCCCACTATCGTCAACCTGAGATTGTTAATAGTAGAGAGGCGTATTTTTCTGATATTTCGGATGCCAGAATATGGCTAAAGCCAGATTGATGTGGGCTTACCTGAGCGATGCAGCATCATGCTATATAATTCAGCATTCCGGTGCCCCTGAGGGTGCGGGAAGATCTGATTGAATACAAATCCTTGCTGTCTCGACCGGTTGACCGGGCGGAGATCGAAGCGATTCGCGGGTGTGGGCATGAATAGAACAAAGAGAGACAAGTTCCTCTTCCTGGATGTGGCAACCTGTCGAGAAACGCTGAAAGCCGAAAACCCTCGAAAAGTCGCATTTGTCTACCACTTGCGGATTAGTGAGCCAGGCGGTTATCAGTCATGGCTGGCGCGTGACCTAAAGCAATTTGGGGGCAAACGCCTGTACCGTGTCAAGGTCGACCCGGTGCCCCGGGAAGGCATGCATATAGACGAGATACTTATCGAGGAATATGCGTCGGCCCGGGCTGCGATCGCGTATCTGTCAAAACTGGCGAGGGAACTGACGCCGTTTTGCGACGAATACACCGTACTGGCAATTGAGCCGGAACCCGCCATTACGTTTTGGATGGTAATGCTTGTATCCCGGGTAATCAGATTTTTTAAAGGTGTTACCGACCATGGCACACCTACGACACATTGGCGTGCCGACAACAATGCCGTTTGGCCGGACGACGACCAAATGCAAGTAGCGAGGCAGCAAAATCTGGACAACGCCCTGTTTGTCTACAATCTGAACCAATACAAATCCGCTGCCGAGTATAAAGGCTCGGAAATACTCGATGCAGCGATTAGCGGAAAAGAGGCTTACGATCGCTACGCCAGGATTGCCGGTTTTGAACTGCTGCGCCGGGGCGCGTTCCCGGTTTACGGTGGTAAGCCCCTCTGCCTGTTCGGGAGCAGCGAGGCTTGTATGTTGGCGGACCACTGGGACCACTTTGTTTTCGTGCGGTACCCCCAACGCCGTAACCTACTGGCGATGACTGAAAGCGAAGCGTTCCGTAATGGCCAGCACCACCGGAATGCGGGCCTGGAACGGGTGGCGATATTCATGGGGGAGCAAGCCCGGTGACGTTCAGCGTAGATAGTGCGATGGCTTCACAACTTAGACGTCTGGCCTTGTCCCGGCAAGGTCTGTCGTCGTGTCAGCCGTTTGGTGCCGGCGTGTCCGGAACGCGCAACGCCATCGAACATCTTGGCTATGTGCAAATCGATACGCTGTCGGTGGTGGAGCGCGCGCATCACCATGTGTTGTGGAGCCGGGTGCCGGGCTATGACCCAATCCATTTGAACCAGTTGCTCAGCGAGATGCATATCTTTGAGCATTGGTACCATGCCGCGTCATATCTTCCCACGCGCGACTACCGTTATGCGCTGCCCTACATGACATCGATACGTAATGGCGAAAGTCGCTATTACAACAATGTCGACCAAAAGCTGATGAACGAGATCCTGGCCCGCGTAACGGATGAAGGTGCTTTACGGGTGCGGAATATCGACAAAGGAAAAAAGTCAAAAGGCAGTTGGTGGAACTGGGGGCCGGGCCGGCGTGCTGTCGAGAAGCTGTTTCTACAGGGTGACCTGATGGTGTGCGCCCGCAATGGCATGGAGAAGGTCTATGACCTCGCCGAACGGTGCCTTCCGGCGGGCATCGATCTGAACGAGCCCTCGCTGAGCGACTACGCAGCCTGGTTGTTCGACACCACACTCCGGGTGCACGGTGTCTTCACCTGGAAGCAGCTACTGCATCTGAAAACGGGTAAGCCCTTGCGGGAGGCCATGCGTGATGTGCTGCACGCCCGAGTCGAAGCCGACATGGTATGCGCACTGGACAACGCCGACGGACCCACCATTTATGCGGACGCTAAGGCCCTCGAACAGTCGCCGGCGATCGACGACGCCGTGAAGGTGCTGTCCCCCTTCGACAACGCGGTTATCCACCGGGATCGCCTGAGCACACTGTTCGGCTTCGACTACCGGATCGAATGTTATGTCGCCGCGTCCAAGCGCGTGTTCGGTTACTTCTGCCTGCCGATTCTATATGGTGATAAATTTGTCGGTCGAATCGACTGCAAGGCGCATCGGGCTGAGCAACGTTTCGAGGTGTTAAGCCTGCATCTGGAAGCGGGGCCGCTTGACCGGGATCGGTTCTTTCCCGCATTACGCGACGAACTGCAACGGCTCGCCGACTTCAACCAGTGCCCGCAGCTCGACGAACGTGTTATTGGTAAGGTACGACGTCGCCGGGCCGATACTGTCTCCTAACGAGAACAAGAAGCGGAGAACAAGCAGTAGCAAATGGGTCAGGTACACATTTGCTATCGGACCCCATTTATTATTGGACTCCTCGGTCTCCGACAAGGGGTATGGCTCTGGCCAGAAACTTCTCAGATGGAGTCCATAACCCCTCAACATGGCGAAAACTCCATTTGGCCAGCTCCTGTAAAACCGGCAGCATATCGGCGCCTGCCTGAGTAAGAAGATATTCAAACCGGGGTGGTTTTTGCTCGTATTGCCTGCGACAAATCAGACCGAGCCCCACTAAACGCTTAAGGCGTTCGTTGAGGATGTTTTTCTTGATCCCTTCGGGAGATTCGAGAAATTCAGAGAACTTCGATTTCCCGCCAAGCATGTCGCGAATAATGACGAGTGTCCATTTGTCGCCGGCAATATCCAACGCCGTGGCAATCGGGCAAAGCGATCGAGGCGGTTTAAAGTCGATAGTCATCGTCATCTTGGTAGCCTAATACATTTGTTTCCCATCATAGCAAGAAAGTCTGTTGCAAAAAAGGACAAACCTGGGTATAAATAGTTTGTCCTTTTTTGCAACATACATATATAGATCCGTCTAATATCACATTACTGGAGGAAACTGGATCATGATCACACTGTATTGGCACCCAATGTCACCCAATTCGAAACGTATCCGGGTGATGGCCAGGGAGTTGAACCTTGAACTGGATGCCCGAATTGTCGACCTGTCCAAAGGTGAGCAACGCGCTGCCGATTTTCTCGATAAAAACCCCAACGGCAAGGTGCCGGTGATTGAAGTTGACGGGGAATTCTTGTGGGAATCCCCGGCCATTCTGTATCGCATTGCTGCTGAACACCGGGAGACACGGCCTTTGTTACCGGACTCCGAAGCAGAGATTGCGGGTATGCTCAAGTGGATGTTCTGGCATGCCAGCCACCTGGAGCCGGCAATCAATGCCATTGCTTTTGAGCGGCTCTTTCGCGAACCGCTGACGGGGAAAGACCCTGTTCAGGAAAAAATCGATGAGCACATGCCCACGTTCCAGCAGTCTGCCGGTGTATTAGATGCACACCTGCAGAACAAGCAATGGCTGTTGGGAGAACAGTTCAGTATTGCCGACATCGCCTTGGGGACCACGCTGGAGATGGCGCAGCAAGCCGATATCCCCCTGAATGTTTTCCCCGGTATCAGTGAATGGCTGCGGCGGCTGACCGGCCGACCCAGTTGGAATACCGATAACAAGCTGTGAGGTTTTTGATGAGCAAGATAAAAAAAGGCGCCGCCATTGTCGCGGCATTACTGGCTACACTGATTGGTCTTTCATCCATAGGAGGCGACGTGACCCAACTTGAACACCAAATCATGATTAATGCGCCCAGGGAAAAAGTATTCGAAACTCTGGCCGACCTTGAGAAAGTGCAGCACTACAATCCCGGTGTGCAGAGTGCCAAGTATATTACCGACAAGGTCCGTGGCGAAGGCGCTGCCCGCGAGTGTGATCTTGGCAAGGATGGTGTCATCCGTGAACGGGTTATCGGATTTGAAGAAGGCCAATGGATAGAGATGGAGCTATACGAGCACAACTGGCCGATAGAAAAAATGCAATGGACGACCCGTGTACAGTCAATGGGTCCCCAGGCAACCCAAGTTAGCCAGACAATGGAATATCGAATGAAGTTCGGCCTGCTCGGCAGCTTGATGAATAAGGCCATTATGAAAAACAAACTAAACGGCACGCTGGCGCAGGTTTTCGAGTCCATGAAGACCTACGTGGAGAGCGGCCAAAAATCTTGATTCGCGGTGCGCCGTCAATGTAACCTCAATGCAGCGCCTGCAAAGGCCAGGCAAGGCGCTGCTTGGCATCAAATGGCATCTGGAACAGGGGAAACCATTTTGGCATTGGGTTGTTTTTGTTTGCCGGAGTGAAGACGCATTCGTCCTGGATTCGAAAAAGGGTCTGCCGTCCAATATCAGGCGGGACTTTGGACGTATGAAGCCCAAATGGTTTATCGAAGTCATTGAGTCATCAGAGCCTCGTTCGGTAATGCCTATCCGTTGGAAAGCACGTCACCGAATCGTAGTGCGATATAGAGATACAGAAATGAAATACCAAAAGATCGACGAATCCTGTGCACAAGACGTGGCTCGACTCGCCGTGTGCCTGACCAACGAGATTATCGAGCGAACCGGCACAAAACACTTCGACGTGGATGCATCCCTGGCAGTAGATCTGTGCGAAAAATTCGTTCGGCAGGGACAGTACCATGTGATAGCGGCATTCGAAGACGACACAATCGTCGGTTTCGGCGCTCTATGTGAAAGCCATTCCCTCTATGCCGAGGGCACCTTCGGCATCATTCAGGAGTTCTATGTGTTGCCGGAATACCGGTCGCGGAACATCGGGGCGACATTGATCCGCGAATTTGTTGAATTCGCCAGACAGAAAAATTGGCAGCGGCTAGAGTTGTGTACGCCCCCAGTACCGGAATTCGAACGTACCGTTACTTTCTACCAGGCAAACGGTTTCGAGATTACGGGCGGCTACAAAATGAAATACATGCTTGGTTAATCCCGGAGGGTGAACGACAAGAAGGCAGAGTTAGGTTTATGGCTGAAAGAATCACAATACGGAAGGCGAGGCCGGGAGAGTGTCAGTTGCTGAGTGAAATGGCCTTTCGATCGAAGAGCCACTGGGGCTACTCCCGAGAGTTTATGGTGGCGTGCCGTGCTGAACTGACGGTGTCAGAATCGGATATTTCCAACCCGGCGCGTTATTATGTTGTTGCAAAGTCTGGTGGTGCGATCATCGGGTACTACGCGCTTGAACGCCTGCCTTCGGATGAGTACGAATTGGAAGCATTATTCGTGGAACCGACCTATATCGGTCAAGGTGTTGGCCGCGCCCTGGTCGAACATGCCAAATCCCATGCCCGGCGCTTGGGTGCCGCGTCAATGCGCATTCAAGGAGATCCAAATGCAATGGCGTTTTATCTTGCTGCCGGAGGCATTCAAATCGGAGAGCGCGAGTCGGAAAGTATACCCGGTCGTTACCTCCCGGTCTTCAAAGTAGCCTTGCAATGATTAAGGCTGCTGGTAATACACCATAAGACCAGTCGACCAGGAAGAAAGAACGGGCTGTGGCATCAACAAATCGAGACATACATAAGACTGGGGGACTTACAACCCGCCAATGTGGTGGCATTGGACATCAGTGGCAGGCTTTCCCCTGCATGCCGGTGTAAAATGGCGTTGCTTCTTTGGGGGCAGTTTTCCGGTGGAAATGGGATTTATACTTCCTCTATTTGAAGTTATAGCGACACGCTTATGAAAAACGACACAACCGTAATACTCGCACGCATCGTATCTGCGTACTTAATCGTCACCGGACTCGGATTCCTGCTCTCGCCGGATTTCTTTGCTAACATGATCGTGCATAAAGGTTCAGATCCGGTACTGATTAACCTTTCCGGTATGACACATTTTTTTATTGGTATAACGATCCTCGTGCTTCATTTCAAATGGCGTGGGGCACTTGAAGTGCTGGTGACGCTTATCGGCATCTTATACCTGTTGAAAGGTGCAGCTCTGATTGCAATTCCGGAACTCACACTGCAAACCGGAGGTAACGATGCACAGCTTTCTATCTTCGTACCGATTGGTTTTCTTGCTGTAGGGCTCGTCATGGCATATTTGGCGTGGGTTAAGAAGAGCAAAGACCTGTAATCAAGCACATACATGGAAGAAAACAAATAAAAGCTCGATCAATGTCCAGAATAAGACCTGGAAACGGCTGGAATTGTGTACGGCCCCGTGCCCTGCCCCGCGCCGAAAGCGACGCGATGGCGACCTGAGTCTGGGCAGGGTTAACAAACATGATCTGTTTCGATTTTCCGGGTGAATTCGGATAAGACTCTTCATTCATCTCTGCCAAAAAGGATCGTGCCCGAAGGCATTGGCGAGAAATCCCATCATCAGAGATATTCTCTGAATACTGCGCAGATCAGGATGAGCAAGCAGCCAGAGACTGTTCGGTGCTGCGGCGAGGTAGGTAAAGCAACGCGTTAGATCCGGGCGTTGCAAATCGTCGGGCAACAACGCCACACCGTGACCATCGGCGGCAAGGCTTGCCAGGGTTGTGAGGTCGTCACATCGTACTGAGGTTAAAGGCTGGTTTTCTGTCAGTATCGTTTTGAAAGCCGGATGCTGTAGTAACCGCCCTGCAGGTGCTACTACGTGGTGCTGACTCAGGTCGTTTATCCCCGCCAAAGGGAGGCCCTCTTTCAAGTACGCAGGAGAGGCGTAAATCGCCCAGTTGATAGTAAGAATTCGCCTTCCCCAGAGATGATCCGGCGGATTGTGGGCAACTCGCAAGGCTAGGTCTGCGCTACGGTCAGACATGTTTAATTCCTGATTGGAAACTAATAGTTCCACAGTGATATCCGGATGAGCTTCGCTGAAGTCCGCCAGATAACGCGGCAGTACAGTATCGGAAAAGCTGCGCGGCGCGGTGAGGCGGACTGTCCCCTTGACGTTCTCGTCCCTGCCTGCGATGCGTCGATCAATCTCCTCGAAAGACTGGACAATGTTACGGGCAATTTCACGCATATCGGCCCCCGCTTCTGTTAGCACATAGCGGCCTTTGATTCGATCGAACAGGCGGGTTCCAATCTGATCTTCCAATGAAGACATGTGACGAAACACCGTGGGATGGCTTAATCCAACATGCTTCGCCGCCCGGACCAGCGAACCTGTTTCGCAGATCGCGAGAAACACTTTTATTGCGTTCCAATCCATAGCTGATTCCATTTCATATTTGTAATATATGATGTTAATAATGTCTATTTTCACGAAATATGCAATGAAATAAGATGAAGCTGTTCTTTAAATTTCCCCTGGTGGAGACTCGATATGATTGGATATACATCTTTAGGCACGGCAGATCTGGCGCGTGCCGCAGCTTTTTATGACGCATTGCTTGCAGAGCTCGGGGCGAAACGGGTTATGCAAACGGATGATTTCATCGTCTGGGCAAACGATAGTGGCGGGGCAGCTTTTTCCGTGCACATTCCTGAAAACGGGAATGCCTATTCGGTTGGTAATGGCGTAATGATCGCACTGCTTGTCACAGATACCCTCAGTGTGGATGCAATCCATGCCAAGGCATTGACGCTGGGGGGGACTGATGAAGGTTCCCCGGGTTTTCGTGCTGAAGGTTTTTATGCCGCTTATTTTCGTGACCCCGACGGCAATAAGCTCAACGTTCATCATATGGCCGGGTAAACGATGGCGATGCAACACTGCAAAATCGTCGGACACAGACTATGCCCATATGTCCAGAGGGTAGTTATAGTGATGTTGGAAAAAAAGATCACCTATGAGCGCATTGACATTGACCTGGACAGTATGCCGGACTGGTTGGCGCGTATTTCCCCGAGCCTTCAGGTTCCGGTTGTTCAGGTCAGTCCTGACAACTGGTTGTTCGAGTCTGGCGTCATCGTACGTTACCTGGATGGGACGTCGGGCGGAGGTCTGCTACCTGACGACCCACTTATACGTGCCCGGCATGAAGCCTGGATGAGTTACGCAGACAGGATGCTGAATATAGTTGCGCGTATTATCTATCAGGATGCTGACGCGACAGCGGTAGAAAGCTCCCTGACGGAGCTTTCCATGTGTCTGGAGACGGTTCAGAAATGGTTTGCGCCACAGGGTTATTTTGCGGGTCCGGGGTTTGGGCTCATCGACGCGGTATTTGCAACGCTGTTTCGTTATTTTCCCGTTCTCGACATGGTATCCAAAGTGAAGCTCGAAACTGTGCATTCCGGTGTGCTGGGAGAATGGTGGAAGATGGTTCGCTGCCGTCCATCCGTGGTGGCTGCGGTTCCCCATGAGTACGAGACCGAACTCATGCATTTCATTGCAGCCAAGAGCAGCTACGCAGGCCATGTGCTGGCGCTTGAAATAACGCCGTAGAAAAGGCTCCGACTTTAGCCAGGGTAAAAGCGGCATAGGGTGCCCTGAACTGCATGTCTCAGTACTGAGAGACTGAACCTGTCTGTGGCCCGGCGATAGCGATTTTTCTGCGGGAATGCCTGACTATTTGATATAGCTATCCAGTATGGCTTTTGATTCACCTGAGCCTGCCATCAGCTCCATTGTACGTTTGAGTTCAGCTATCGTATTGTCTTCGGTATCTTTGTTTACGGCCAAATACAAGGGAGTGCTTTTAAAGGTAAGTACAGGTACCAGGCCCAGGATATCGGACTCAGAGGCAACATAAGGTCCCACTAGTCCGTCGGTTACCCATAAATCGATCTGGCCATATTCAAGCCTTTGAGGGTTAATACTACCGTCAGACATAACGGAAAGGTTAAAGCCTTTCTCAATTAAATAGTTCGTCATCACATCGCCCTTGTAACCACCTATTTTGTACTTCCTGGCATCTTCCAGATTCTGCAGTTTTATGTTCGAGCCACTTTTGGCAAAGAGCGTCCAGTTGATATGCGCCAGAGGGCCTATCCATTCAAAATAAGGGGCACGATCTTCCGTCTTAGCCGCACAGTACAAAGCAAAGTTAGGTTTACGCTCTGCCCGAGATAGCCCCAAAGACCAGTTACGCAGTTTGATTCTGTAGGCCAAATTGGTATGGGAAAGCAGTGCCACGACGATGTCGGTACAGACACCCGTGATGTCCTCTTTTGAATGGGCAAAAGGTTCGCCGCTGAGTGACATGTTGTAAGGAGGATAATTCTCAGTGTAGATATTTAAAGTAGACGAACTATCTGCAAGACAGTTATTGGAAACATGGGGGAGCAGCGCGGTCAGTATCAGGACAAATAACTTGGTATTCGGTCGCATTGAAATGCCTCATTCTAATTCTTTCATCTTTCACAGAAAAATGAATACAACTGTTCGATCACCGAAAATAAAGTGATACCACAACACCTCAATCAGATATACAGAAATGCCGGATAGACGTCTTGCAGAAAACCGCATGGGAATTGTAGATAACTGTGGTTTTGAGAGCGCGGAATGGAAGCTGGAAATGCTTATATAGAGATAAAACAAGGCGTATTTGAACTTTAAAATCACGGTAAAACAAAAGCTTTACCGTGATATAACAGCCATCGGAATGGTGAAGGATAAAGACGCAGGGTTTTATGAATTGTAGTAGTTCAGACCCGATTTGACACTGACCGGTTTTTCAGGAGGTGTCTGTCAGGTCAAGTTCAAACCCCTTCACTACCCTGCTCACCGTCGCATAACTCACCCAAAAATAGGCTAAAGGCCTAGGTTCAGATAGTTTCTGTGGCTTGGGAATTTCCTTCAAAGATTGATCCGTGTTCAGAAGGATCGAGCGACGGCATTTACTGCCGGAAGATTTGGATAGAGAGTAAGCTAATACAACAACACGGCTGGGGTCACCCATTCTTCGCGCTTTCCCCTTCAGCGTTTGCACTATGGGTTGCCCTCCTTTGTCTTCAATATGCCATTCAACTGTTCTGGTACTGATCATATAGCGGCCGAATCAAGGCCACCAACATGGCAACTCCGGTATATAAACCCACCAGATGGGTGATTTCCAGTAACTCGGCGTCATCTAAGTGGGCTTTTGCGGCTGCGAATACCTCGTCACTCACTTCAAGCCTCTTCACCAATGTATCAATCAGATCGATAACCGCCCGCTCTGCCTCCGTCCATAAGGTAGCGGAGACTGTCTCCTTCGCCAAGTCTTTAATCTGAGCTTGGGACAAGATCTCGCCGACCGTACTGAACCAACGGCTAACAGATCTGAGAGAGGCCAGGCTGGTGGAGCATATTGCTGGCGAGGGCTATCAATTGACGGACCATGGCCGAGACTTACTGGAAGCGATGCAGCCGATGATAAAATGGGCGGTTTCTTGGCATGGGCATGTTCAAGGAGGGACAAGTCGAGATTAATGGCTCAGGCTCAGCTCGAGTAAATGTATATTCCGACATAAAATCCAGACTTCGCTAATTTAATAAAGTTCTCGTTTAGCGGTTTTACTGGGAAACCTTAAACAGATTAACCACGTCATCCAGCTGTTTCGATAAGTTATTGAGAATCCCGATGGATTCGGAAACCGAGGAAATGGCCTGAAAGCTCTCGCTGCTGACTGCGTCAATATTCTGCGCATCCTGGTTGATGGTTTCGATGGTGGAGGCCTGTACTTCGGCAAAGCCTGCCACCTGCTTGTTCAGGTCGGAGATATGATCCATGCTTGAGGCGATTTCCAGCATGGTCTGGGAGAGGTTTTTGACGATATCTGTGGATTCGTTGGCCTGCTGGGATGCCTTGGTCATGGCCTCGCCGGATTGCTCCACCGCCTCCCGGAATCGGTCGATCTTGGAGCTGATTTCTACGGTGGAGTCCTGGGTTCTCTCCGCCAGGGTCCGCACTTCATCCGCTACCACGGCAAAGCCACGGCCGCTCTCCCCTGCTCTGGCCGCTTCTATGGCCGCATTCAGGGCCAGCAGGTTGGTCTGCTTGGCGATATCGTTGATAACCTCCAGAACGGATTCGACGCTTTCCACCTGCTCCTTCATCTGCTCCATAAACTGAAATGCCTGCCCGGTGCTGGCCGCCATCTGCTCGATAGCAGATGAGCCGTCGGCCACCAGGGATTTACTGGTCAAGGTCAGTTGGTTGGCATCGTTGGACTGTATCGAAGTATGGTTGATGACTTCGGTCACCTCGGCAATGGATCGGGTAAAGTGATTAACCGATTCCGACACCGAATGGGATATCCGTTTCTGTTCTTCCTGGGCGGCCAGAGTGCTGGTCGCCATGCCTTCCAGGTCGGCGCTGGCTTTCTGCAGGTGATCGGAGCAATCCTTAATGCTTCTAAGCAATCCCTCTATAAACGCGATGAACTGGTTGAAAGACTGGCTCAGTTCGCCGATCTCGTCGCGGCGATCGTCATAGTGGAGACGCTGGGTCAGATCACCGCTACCGGCGGACAACCCCTGCAAGCGTGTTACCAACATCTGCAAGGGCGCGATAAGTTTCGCGGAGGCAAAAAATACACAGATGCCCGCCACTGTGGCAATAATCACCAAAGCAACTGAAACCTGCTCGATGAGCAACTGTTGTAACCGGTTCGCATCTGCCAGAGCTTCTGCTTCGCTGATTTCACTGAATAATGCCCAGCTAATATCACCCACTTTCACCGGCACATAAGCAGCCAGAACTGGAACAGAGAGAAAATTGACAGCACGGCCCACCCCTGAATTTCCGGATAGTGCCTGTGTAACCAAGGCATTATCAAGTTTTTGCAACCCCGCGTTTTCACCTTTAGCGGTCATTTCCAGCGCCAGATTCTTCCTGCCTCCTGCACCAACCTGGTCCAGATACAGTTTCGGTTGTTCGATAAATGCCCGTGAATTACTGCGTAGAAGATGGTCCTGTCCTAGCAGGAAAGTCTCACCGCTGCTGCCCAGGCCGATATCATCCCAGTGCCCGGCGGAGGACATGATGCCACTGAGTACATCCGCGCCCAGACGATAGACCAAAACACCGCTGATATAGTCTTCTGCCGGCATGATCGGCATCGCGATAAAGGCGGAGAGTTTGTTATAAGCCGGTAGATAAGGTTTGAAATCGGTAACATAAACCCCACCGGATCCGGCCAGCTTGAGCGCACCGTTAACCGCCTGGGCTAACCCGGAGTTCTTGAACGAACCGGTCTTCAGCGAAGTTCCGAAATCCATGTTCTTGGCCACGGAATACACCACCTGGCCGGTTTCAGGGGTCACCAAGTAAATATCGCTGATGCCGTAGGCTGAGAGGTAATGTCGAAAGACCGGATGGAATTCATCGTGAGCATTGGAATAACTGGAGCTGTCATTGGTTTCTATCAGGTTCATCTTGGCCCCAAGAGCATGCGGGTTATCAACGATAAACCTGGCCTGCAGACTCACGGTGGCGTCCGACATACTCTTGATAATCTCATCCGCAGGAAGCGTTGAGGAGGGATTTAAACTGCTGTAATGATCCTGGATATCCCCTCTATAGTATCCTTTCAGCACCGACCGGTCTTTTTCGCTGTCGGCAAACGTCTGGTTGACAAAGGATTCGATTCCGGAGGTAAAGGATTGCACGGCAAAACCGGAAGTCGGGTCCTGAGCCTGAGTAATAATCTGTTGCTGCAGCCGTGAGAAGAAGGCCTCGACCTGCTGCTTCTTCAATTTTCCCACCGCCATCAACTGCTCTTTTGTGCGTTGTTCAAGAGCCTGTTTGGATAAATCTATAGCGTTCCAACTGATCAACCCGGCGACGATCAGGACCGGAATCAAACTAAATGACAGAGTCAGCACACAGAGTTTGGTTTTGATTTTCATTCAGCGGTTACCTCAGGCTTGCCTCAATACTCTGCGGCATTTTTGGACTTCAGTAATTAATCTAGTCAAAAATCATGGTCCGTAGTAGTGAGGGGCTAAAAGGCCCGACATCTTTCCCGCTACCAGGGAGATCTCTGTCGAGCAGGTCTAAAAACGGCTGCAGAAGGTCTTTGGTGACAGAATGAAAGCTAGCCCAAACTGCAACAGCCCTTTCCCGATACATCTTTATACTACTGATATATAAGATATTTATACAGGAAAAGGAGGCGAATATTGCGTGCTGCTGTGGGCAAGTCAGTGTCAATTCCTGCGCTGCGCCGCAACGATTGGAGACCTTATTTTTCTTCCAGAAAAGGCAACCAATATAAGTGTATTCCCTTAGTTAATCTAAGTGTATACCCTGATTATCCATAAGTGTAATCACGCATCTGGACTAGGTGCAATCTCTTCGCGTTTTATGTGCCTGCGACTGATCGAGAAAACACATAAAAAGCGCCTGAGCCGGCACCGGTGGTTAGACTCTTTTGTTGACGATAAAGCGGTCAAATAAATAAGCGGCTACTGGCAGGTCAACATTGAGTTCGAACACCTGGGTGAGAATCTGGTGCAGCTCACGCTCGGTATTGATCCGGGTAATTTCGGTCTCTCCGTTTCTAATGCGGTGAAACTCACCATTACGCAACGACAGGTTGTCGTTGCGCAGGTTGCGACAAACCACCAGATTGTTGACGAAGACGGCGTCAGGATGACGATAGGAATAGAAATTCCCGGAACGACAGTCCGCTTCCGTGTATCGGTTGAGGTCAAAGGTATAGAGGGTCATGAAGTCTCCATCTTTGAGAACCTGACAACAATAGTCACCATCTTCGCTACGGGCGATACGATACAGCCCGTCCCCCTGATCCTGCTCCAGCCCCACTTCCAGTTTAAGTGGGTAGCGGGCAGTAAAGTGACCGAAGCCGGTATCCACGATATAGTCGCCGTCCTCCAGAGAGACCAAAGTCATACGGTGGGTTCTGGGCATATCTGCGCCGGGGTTACTGAAAACGACCCGGGCCAGAACGATGCGCACGTCAAACTCCATATCCTGGAGGATATCGAACACCAGCTTATTATGCTCGAAACAGTAGCCGCCATGGCCCTGAGCGACGATTTTGTTAAACACGGACTCACTGTCAACAGCAATCTCCTGCCCCAACACCACTGCCAGGCTATTAAAGGTATAACGGGCAATATGCCGGCTTTGCAGTTCTTTCAAAAGCGCCAAACCAGTCACCGACCGTTCGATCCCCAGATCCTGCAAATAGGTTTGGGTGTTACTCGTCATTGTCATCTTCCATTTCCTTGTTGAATATTCCGTTAGAGTCCTGTCTTGACACGGGAAGACCTGTGAGGCTTTCCCGAATCAAATAACCTGCGCAAGCCATTCCGTCCCACAGATTTGATGAGACCTTTCTCCTCATAAAATCTCAATGTGGAGGTAGGTAAACCTGACCGCTTTGCTAACGTTCCAATATCCAGCATTTGCCGCCCCTCATTGATGGCCCAACTTCAAGTGGGCTTGCAACATCAATAGGGTCACCCATTGATTCGATTGATTTCGGTTAAAGCCGATGCCTTGCCGCTTTCTTTCAGATTGTTGTGAAGGTGTTGGGAATTTATTTCTTGCCCAGAGTCCACATTAAAAACTTCGGCGGATACCCTGAAAAAACTATAGGAACACAAACGTATAGAAAAACTATAGGAACTAATGATGCTGTCAAACCACCTACCAAGCTTTCTTTCATACCGAACGCAAGAATGCTAAACAGCGCTAACAGAGCACACAAAGATACAAACAAACTCAACACGCGATAAAATGTTTTTATCTTTTTTACTTGGCTTTTATCGACATAATAATTCATATGTACACCTTTACTCGAATAATCTGGCAGTTCTGTTTATTCCTGCCCTTAAAGCCGCTCCAAAGTAATTACCACCCTCATAAGACCCAGTAATCAATACGGAATTAATCGCTGTAGTTCCCGCCGCCAACCGAGCGGCTGCTCCATAAGTCCCAAGATGTGGAGCTGGCCCCTTCAAAATAAGCTTTCCGAAAGAATACCCGCCATACCTCTCCGCCATAGCACCACCAACAGCAAGGCTGGTCAGTGTTTTATCCAGATTATTGATTGGTCCGAAGACAATACTCGTCGACGCATAATCTGAGTTCACCTGTTCAAAAAAGCCTTGATCTGTAGGGCCGCCAGTAGCTCCGATAACTACACCGAGAACCCCGCCATGCTCGTAATCCTCGGAAATACCGTTATAAACGGCTTTCGCTCCAAATGCGACTTCGTCCGCGACAGATTGGCCAAAGCCCTTCACCTTGTCCCACGCCTTTTGTGCATTATGGGCAACTGAATTAAACAAATGCTGCATTGCAGCAGAACGAGCTCCATTTGCAAAGTTTCCACCTGACAGCTTGGAAACAGTACCCCCAATAATTGCAGCCACAGCAGTACTTGCCGCAATGTTTAATGTACTTCCTCCAGGATTTGGCATAAGGCTACCAGCTTCATGCCCAATACTCCCAGCTAAGAATCCAGACTTTACGCTACCACCTTGTGCTACAGACGCTGCGGCACCCAGTATTCCATGACCAATAAAAGAACCGACTGCACCATTATAGCCACTTGCGGTGGCCGCATAATCTCCAATTAATCCAGATACATGCATCTGAACAAACGCAATCGCACCAGCCTTGGCAGTAGCACGCAAATCTCCATCAGTTACACCGTATGTAATAAACATTACTGCATCGATACAGAATGGAGCAGCAAAAGCACAAACACCAATCTGAGCCACTTCTGCTACATACTTATTCTTTCTGGCAAAACGCCCAAACTCTTTGGACGCCTTATCCGCCATATATAGTTGAGGATTGACAAAGAACTTACCGATATCTTTTGCCGAATCTTTAATGTCGTGCCAGGTTTTGCTCCACCAACTAAATCCACTGGGATCTGTCAATGTTAGTGGGTTATTCCGCACATATGTATAACGGTTGTAGGATTGCAGGTCTTTCGGCGCCTGAACAACCGGGTCTGCACTCAGAAAGCGCCCCAGGACTGGATCGTAAACCCGGCCATTCATATGAATTAGACCAACTTCATCAATCTGCTCATGCCCGGTATACCCACGATCACTGATATCAGACTTATAGTTGAGCAAATCATTGAAAGCCATTTCGGACCAATCAGCCTGACGGCGCTTACCCCAGGCATCAAAGCTGCTGTTTTCTACTGCTGAAGCAGGATTTGCGCCGAGCTCATTGATGTCAACATAAGCAACTACAGACCCCAAGTGGTCCTTGAGCATGTAGTTTTCTTTTAGCTGAGTCTCATTACTGACTTTAGTCAGTACAGCAAATCCGCCGATGTAATGCCGTTCTTCTACTACACCGGATGGCTTGGTAACTTTCTCATAACCGCCCAGATATTTCGTGACGGTCGTACCATTCGCATTAGTATCCACCCGCTTGATGCGACTACGGCTGGGTCCATATACAAACTCCACGGTTGTACTACCACGGGTAATCAGTGTCGGCTTACCGAAAGGACTCCATTGAATGGTTCGTCCGGCACCTGCCACCATATTGCCGTTACGATCATAACAGTAGGTGTTGTCACCGGCGGAAGTGACCGCGTGGGGTCCGGCCTGGACACCACAGGTCGTTTCACCGTATTCGTAGTTCCCGCTGACGTCCCACTTGGAGGTAATGTTCCCGTTAGCGGCATAGGCCATGGTTTCAGAACTGGTTGGATCACCAGAGAAGTTTCCATTCGCCCAGAAATCGAGTGATTGGAGACGGTTCAGATCATCGTAATAGGCTTTTTCATGTTTGTTGCGGATCGCGTCCGTACGAGACTGAAGATTACCTACCTCATCCCACACCACCATTTCCATTTGCAGGTCCGCCACATTGCTGAAACTGCTACTGGTGATCGATTCAGCCCGCCCCATTTCAGGGGTGTACCCCAGATTGCGGGTAATGATACCGTTAGCCAGACGCTCTTCGGTGACATTGCCACGGACGTCCACATCCACCAGCTTCCACAACTTGGTCTGGTTATCGTCCTTAAGAATCTGATCAACCACACCAAAGCTGTTGTAGTGATTAGGAACCGCCAAACCACTGGGATAAACCGAGCGAACGACACGACCATACTCGTCAAATTCAGTGCGACTGACATAGGCTTCACCGTCAATGACCTTGGAAACACTATAGGCTCGCCCAAAGCTATCGTAGCTATAGGTTTCGGAGTAGCCATTAGTGCCAATAACTTTATGTAGCTTACCTTGTCCGTTAACTGCGGTGTCATAGATCCATTGGGTAGTGCGGTTTTCCCCCGTATCTCCTGAACAGTTATCCAGAGGTCCGGTATCCCAATCCCCGAGATAACCGTCAATTCGCTTGGTCATGCGTCCCAGTTCGTCATAGGCCTGACAGACGATCTGACCTTCTGCATCTTTTTGGGCGATCAGTTCGCCAAAGGCATTGTATTGATACTCCCACTGACCTTTGTCCGGGTCAGACATAGAGGTCTTGCGGCCGCGATTATCGTAGGCAATGGTTGTAGTAATCCCACCAGCGACATCCGTGACAGAGGTCATGTTTCCGGCACCGTCATAGACATAGGCCAGCCTGTTACCCTGATGGTCGATAACTTCTTCCAGTTTTCCATCGGCGAAGTTTTTATCAGTCCTGCTCAACCCTTTTTCATTGGTATAAGTAATTTGATTGGCAGAAAATACCACCTTAGAAGACTTCCCTTCTGGGTTGATAATCTGCGTCGGCCTTTGCAGTTTGTCGAAAACTTTATTAAGGGTCCAATAGGCTGGTGAAGCCCCGACTTTATAGGGTTCAGATTGCTGCAACACGGTGCCGATTGCACTGTAAATAGTTTTACCTGCGACCTTTTCACCTAAAGCATTTAGCGCGTGGGCTTCAATAACATCGCCACGGGTATTGAAGAACTTCTTACCCCAGCCTCCCAGGTTATCCGTTACGGTGACGCTATGGCGGGTACCAGCCGGATCTCCTGAGCCAGCCTTGGCATACTCTGTTGTCGAAATCACCCCGGTTGGAGAAGTGGTATGGATCGTTCGGCCAAACCCATCGTATTCCACAAAGGACTCATTACCTAACAGGTCAACCGATCGAACTTTCAACCCACTAATTGCATGGTAATAACTGAAAACTGTGTGCCCTTTACTGTTTTGCACAGCATTAACGTAGCGACCCAGTGTGTCCCAAGTAAAAAACGAGGTGCGCTGGTGACCGGCTGCATCGCTTACCGTAACCCGGGTCTTCTGACCATGAGTTGGATGGTACTCGTAGGACGTCGTCTGCATCAGGTCGGCATTATCCGGTTCGACTGTTTCAGTCTTCAGATAGCCTGTTGACGAATAATAACTCCAAGCTGATGTCTTGAGTATTTC
The DNA here is from genome assembly GCA_050299855.1 of Hahella sp. Classification (GTDB taxonomy): domain Bacteria; phylum Pseudomonadota; class Gammaproteobacteria; order Pseudomonadales; family Oleiphilaceae; genus Hahella. The sequence continues at coordinate 80,821 of JBNKWQ010000027.1, read as the reverse complement.
CTCACGATTTGTCCCCCCTGACCTTGCTTCAGTTCGAGCAACCCGGCCCAGAATCCAGTTATTGTAGTTGTCACTGTAGGTACTGTTGGTTCGAACATAATAAGATTCAGCGCCACTTTCATCGGTAACAACAGTCTCGGTCCAACGCATATTGCCTGAGGCCGTCCCTGGAGTATATGTGCTGGCACCGTAGTAATTACTGTGGAGATCCGGACGGTATTCGTTCGTGACGATCTTTTCCAGAGATCCATCAAGCTCCCAGTTTCTATCGGTCTGGAAACTGAGATAGGAATACCAACCGGAGCTGTTTGCAGGAAGATGACCATTACCGTCCCGCCACTTTCTCTCATATTGATAAGTGGATTCGGAGACTCTGGTGTAATTTGACTCACCACTTTTGGCAATTGATACAATTTGCTTATTCAGGCGCCACAGGGAATTAGTGCTGCTATCAATGGGACCGTATGTAGATTCCGTCTTGGTCTTAACCTCCAGATTATCCGAGATTCTTGTTACCAGTTTATAACCTAAGAAGCCAAGTCCGCGACGATGGAATAATCCTTTACTGAAGGAATAAGATAGTGTGTGGGTTTTCTGGCCATCAATTTCAGTGTCAACACTGGAGACGACTGTGACGCCGCTGTTTACACCAATATACGGAAACTCGGAAATCATACTATTGTCGTCAGAGTGACGAGTATAGTTGATCTTTTTAACCTGGCCGAAACCATTATCGATTTCTTGCAGATAGCCGTCAGAGTAGTTGGTAATTCCTTGAAAATTGTATGAGGTAGGTGTCGCCGATAGCTGCTGCAATGTCTTGTCAGTGCACTCGGAGCTCATAAAAGGATTAACACAACCAAAATAGACGAAATCCGTAACGCCATCTTGGTTAAAATCTGCCGTGTACCATTTCTCAGAGTCTATTTGATAAGAGGTGAAATCTAATCCACTCCCACTTTTTGGAACCGTTCCTCCTTTTACCTTATTCAGCTTATCAAGCCTGAACGTTTTATCGACAGTATAACTTAGCTTGTGAAGATAGTTATCACGCTTGAATATAATATCGTCACGACCATCATCATCGTAATTAATAGTTTTTGCTGAGCCATATCCAGAGACACTAAATCCTGTCGGTACAATATTGTAATTAAATACTCCACCTTTATTGAAAGCGACCCACCACTTATCCTGGTGCTCGAACGCCATGTCCGATAGACCGTCTCCGTTAAAATCAGCCAGCTGGAAATTCTTTTCATAACCAGAAGTACGATTTAAAACAACTCTGCGACTGAATTGAGCTCCATCATACTCGAGAACATAAGTGGTAGAGTCACTATGAAAGAGAAGTTCTTGCTTTCCGTCCCCATCTATATCGATAGGACGATGAAATGGGTACTTTTCGCCAGGATGATAAACATTGGTCGGCTGAGCACTACCGAATCTTCCACCTTCATTAAAGCGCACATGATATTTTTCACTGTAAGCAAGTAGCAAATCCTGTAATCCGTCGCCATCAATATCGAGGATTTGGGGATATTTCTTATAACCATTTGCGCTATCTAATATAGTGGTAAAGGAAAAATTGCCAACACCGGTGTAATCTAATAATTTCCAGCCATTATATGGCACCAGTATTTCTGCATCGCCATCCCCATCGATATCGAGATCCAGCGCATATTTCCAGTTTGCCCCAGATGCCCTTGTGTCGATTAGTTCATTTCTAGAAGAAAGAAAGGTTTCCCAGTTTCCAGTCGTAGCCACATACAATGGATCCGGCACGCCATCACCATCCATATCAACAAAGCGTAGGGAATCCCACTCCCAAATTCGGAAATCTACGATAGAGTCTGCACGGTTATAACGGGAATATAAGCTCCATTTGAAACTGGTAGGAGCCAGACAGGAACCATCACTACCGCATTGGGTAATGGAATCCACGCGCGAGTATCCGGTTGAGGGGCTTTGGGAATATTCGATCCCGTATCTAGCCAAAATACCTGCATTGGTTCCTGACTCAACAGACCAAAGAAGCTTGGTAATTTCAGAACGTTGGCCGAGATCATAGCCTAAAATTTCATCGTTCCTGGTTTTATAGTTGAACTTAACGTACCCACCAGGATAGTTAATCCGTTCCAGGTAATAGCTTTTATTGGATTGGTCTAGAGCATAGTTATAGGTGCGTTTATTGCCGTACCGATCTTCGACACTGGTTAACAACCAGAGGTTCCGCCCCCCGGATGTCAGCCTCTCACCACTCGTTTTACCGAAATAAGCTATTTCCCCTGATTTGTACTCCACCTTAAAGTAGGCAGTAGCCCCACTGCCGATTTTTTTAATTCGGCTAAAACTCTCCCCTTCTGTATAGTAGGTTCCACTACCATAATGAGTAAGGCGCTGACCATTCAGACAGTACCGTCCATCAGGGCTGACCTTGCCATCAATCTCATAGATCTCAGAGCATTCAGAAACCATTTCCAGACCGGAGACACTCCAGCCCATCCCCATAATACCGTTCCCTGAACCACTGCTATAGCTGAATGCCAGGCTGGGTGACATACCTGCTCCTCCGGGTGGTACAGCTATAGGTATCGAGTATGAAGCTGAACCAGAAGAAGAAACATCGAATGATCCGGCTATCGCGCCGGATACTGTACTACCGGTCTGAAATTGAGAAATTTCATGAAATGTTCCAGAACCATTGGCGGTGGCAACGACTTCAGTAATGCTATCGACATGGACAATTACGTCGTCTCTGCCATCGCTGTTGACGTCTCGAACCGTAATCGTCGCAAACCGCAAATCCTGATCCAGGATAGTAGGTTGCATTTTAATGTTAGGAGAGTCGTCAGACTGCCCATACAACAGGAAGGAATCAAAGCGGCTGTCACGAACCTGAGCAATAAGATCGGACCTACCATCTCCGTTAAAGTCGCCGGAACTGAAATCAATGGAGAGTGATTCGAATCCGGACGTGTTTACCGCGCCTGTGATTTCATGAAGCGAGCTATCTATGCCACTGATATAAAAATTGGAAGAATCGAAAATATAGAAAGGTACAGTGATCGTCCCCGAAATCAGGATAAATCGTTTTTTGGCCTCGAGGTATATGTCCTCGTATCCATCGCCGTTAACATCCCCATACCAGGTTGTATAGGAATCAGACTGCAGATTTGTAGAAGCCGAAACTGCCACACTGGTAAACAAGACAAATACTGCCAATAGAAGCTTGCTCAGGCTTCGCATCAGTGTCCCCTTTCAGGTTATTGATTCAGGTTAAGTAACTCGTGTGCCTTTGTTGAAACGGGCAGCGTAGAGTTTTCAAGTTGGGAAGTGTTTTTGAAGTGAACAGGTAGGCCCAGTCCCTAGGTACAGCTTCCATTAACATTTGGAAAGGAAGTCTAAAGATGAGAAAAAATCATTTTAAGGCAAAAATGACAAATAGTTTAAAACTTAGCGAAAGGGTCTAAACGAAAGTTTAGGAGCCAGGATTGATCAATCGCTAGCCTGAATTTTACTGATGCGACCGAAAATACTCCTCCCACTTCGCATCAGCTTCATCACCAAACAGAATCTTGCAGGCCTCTTTCAAACCTGGTGCAGCCTCAACGGCTTCATTACTGACAACTAGCGATATCTTGGAGCGGCGGCGCAGGAAGTCTTCCAGTTTTGTGATAATCTCTCGTCGGGAGGCGAGTTCAATTTCACGACGATTGTACTCGGCATTTTTGATCAATAGATCGGCTTTGATGGGGTCGGTGCGGATCTGGTCCAGCAAGTGAAAGGCGTGTGCAGCGTAGCGACGCCAGAGCCGGATAGAAAGGGGTTCAGAGGAACTTAGTGAGGCGTGTTCATCGAGCTCCATCAGGGCAGCTTGGTAAAAAAAAGTTATCCCGGGTGGCATCTGAAGGCTTTCCATACCAGATTTTCTAAGGGTAAGGTACTCAAACACCGAGGTTCGACACATCATCGCAGATTTCATCGCCAACATTAATGCAATCTGTTAATTTCCGCCATAGATACTGATATGTCGACTTTCTCTATCAACGTCAATGGCGTGCTTGTGAGAAAGTTGCAGCCAAGCTGATTAAGGAGCTCGGTCTTACCGGAAAAGTCATTACTAAATCCGTGCGGGGCAAGCCCTATATAATTTTCAAAGGACTCGCAGGCAACCGATCTCTATTTACTGGTACTCGTTATTTGGCGACCAACCCGAAGGTTGTTGATATGGCGATAGGTCGGGCAGGCTTAGTTAATTCAGCAATTTCAGGCGCTCGTCTGACTATCTATTTAGTAGCTCCATTGGATATTCTTAAATTTATTCTCGATGACCAACAGACTATGTTCCAGCTAATTGGCACTCTTGCTAGCGATTTAATTAAAGTGGCGGTGGGCACTGCCATTGCAAGCGCTGTGGCGACAGCGGCGGCAACGGTCACGACTCTGGCAGCCGGCCCACTCATTGTCGCCATCGTTGTTGGTGTATTGGTCGGAAATGGGTTGGATAATTTAGATCAAAAGTACGGCGTCACAGATAAGCTTATCGATGCCTTGGAAAAAGGCTATGACAATAGCTTTGGGTCCTTCGGCAGAGCGGCCAATAAATTGGAAAACACTCTCAGATGGCAAGCCCTACATGGCGTTCAACTGGGTAAAGGTATATTTTTCTAAGACATGAGTAAGCTTGTTGCCCACATCATTTTGGCAGTAGCGGACATTGCCAGCATCTTTGCTGTGGTCTATGTCCTCCAGACTTGGTCTGGCATAACAACCGTAATCAACAATGACTCTGAACAAATTAGCTATCAGTCGGGCTTTTGTTTGTTTCTGCTGTTGTTAATTGTGCCCATTCTCCACTTATGGTCCTTGTTAGAAGCCAAATTTAAATTTTCTGCATCCACCCTCAAATGGGCTAACCGGGCATTTATCGGTGTCTTTGTGCTGTTTGTAGTATTCGCACAAAGTTTGAGTTGGAGATTGGATAACAATCTATCAATTGCTGGCTACCACTACTGTGCGGAAAGAAGCGAATCCAGGACATTTTCCGAATTCCGCGTTTACTCAAGAGCCCCTGATTCATGCACCGCAAATTAATATTTTTAGCTCTCTTAACCTTCTCATCCCTAGCAATGGCAGAGCAGACTCAGCTGAACCTCCAATGCTATCTCTCAGCCAGCAGTTACCTAGGAGTAAAAGACTTTCTAAACGTCAAAGAGGTCAATCTGTCAGGCCTGAAACACACACCCGCCGGATCAAAAAAACTCTTTGAACTAGGCGATTATGAGTTTTGGGCAATGACTCACACAGTTCAAAATATCGCGGCAGAACAACATATTAATAACTTCCAGGTAGCTGTTCGAAGTAAAACTAACGGTGCATTCTTTCACGCCTTGAGCAACACCGTGACCTCAGGATCTTCAGAACAGCTGTCAGCCAGGATTAGTTTGGTCGACTACTATGAAGGTACGATGAGTGAAAAAGGAGAGCTTCTATTTGAATGCAAAACTCCTTTGGAATAGCGGTAAACAGTATGCGCAAAAGAATCAGTCCGTTATATTGGGGGAACCTCAGCCTGCCCCCATTATTTTTTGTGCCAATCGTCACCATAAAGGCGAAAAACAAAGAGGCGCAACACGTTAAAAAGCCAACGGCGAAAGTAGGTATTCCGATGATGGAGAATGTACCCTTAGCCAGGGCGCTATATGCCCAGGCTGAACTGGAAAATTATATTTCCTCGGAATTGATAGAGCCGGTCGCTGAAGTACTGAATGGGTGAATCTTCTGCTAGCGGTGCACTTAATGACTTGCTGTAGAAGCCCGAGGGATCAAAACAGCAAACTCATGTTTTCCTGGATCATTCGTTGACTCTCTTTATTAGCTGATTCCAATTCTAACTGCGACACATTCCCTTAACGCCCAGGAGCCAGCTCAAACTCCAATTATTAGAGGGCAATGATCGGTTGTCATTTAGGGAACCTTAGGTTAAGCCCTAACCGATAACAGGTAAAGAGGGCTCTAATGGTCGCAGGCAGACATGCCCCTGGCCATTTCCCCGTGTTAAACTCGCAGGTTACAAATATTTGTCAGACCCAAAAGTAAGGCTCTCCCATGCAAGCCGAACATCTGGAAATTTTGGATTTTCTTCACCGTTACGCCCCCTTTAACGAGTTGCCTGAAGATACTCTGAAATGGGTTACCAACACCATCGAGATCAGCTACTTTAAAGCTGGCACCCAGATATTGCAGTTCGGTGATGAGGTGGATGCACTGTACCTTATACGTAGCGGTGCGGTAGAAGTCTCAAGACGCAACGGAGACCTCTACAACCGCCTGAGTGAAGGCGGCTTTTTTGGTGAATTCGGACTGATGCGCAACAAGAGCGTGCGGTTTCCAGCTAAAGCCCTGGAAGACTGCTTGATCTACCTGATTCCAGAACCCGTCTTCAGTAATCTGTTCGAAAATTTCGAGTATTTTGCCGACTATGTGGAAATCGAAGATCGCAGCCGTCTGCATCAGGTAGCTTCCCGACGGGCAGATGCCAACGAGTTACTGACCTCCAGCGTGGAAACCTTGATCGCTCGCGAGCCAGTAACTCTGGACATTAACTCCAGTGCCCGCGAAGCCGCAATCAAGATGTCTGACGAAGGTGTTTCATCCGTATTGATTGTAAATTCCGCCCAGAGTAGCAAACCGGATCAGGGTGAGGAGTCTTCCAACTATCTGGCTGGTATCGTCACCGACGTCGATATTCGAAAACGTTTGGTAGCGCAAGGATTGAATTACGACACACCGGTCACTGAAATCATGACCGCCGATATGGTCAGTGTTGAGTATAACCAGTTTGTGTTCGAAGCCTCACTGACCATGCTCCGCTACAACATCCACCACCTGCCGGTGCTGAAACGAGATCGTCCCATCGGCGTGATCGCCCTTTCCGACATCATCCGCCATGAGTCCCACAACAGCCTGGTCGTGGTGAGCAGTATTTTCCATCAGCACAGCGTTGAAGATTTGCAGCCATTGGCAGAAGAAGCCAGAGCCTGCTTTATCCGCATGGTGAACGAAGATGCCAATTCTCATATGATCGGCGGGGCCATGGCCATTATCGGTCGCAGCTTCAAACAACGTCTGTTGGAGCTCGGGGAAGAAAAGTTTGGCCCTCCACCTATCCCCTACTGCTTTTTAGCTCTGGGTTCCATGGCTCGGGACGAACAGCTGGTCATTACCGATCAGGATAATGCCATGGTTCTGGACAACAGTTTTGACCCGGCCAAACATGACGATTATTTCCTCAAACTGGCTCAATTCGTCAGCGACGGCCTGAATGTTTGTGGTTATCCCTACTGCAAGGGAGAAATCATGGCCACCAACCAGAAATGGCGCAAACCACTGAAAGCCTGGGAAGATTACTTTACCGACTGGATCGAGAATCCCACCCCCGAAGCCCTGCTGAATAGTTCTATCTTCTTTGATTTGGATGGCGTCTGGGGTAAGACCGAGTGGGCGGATCGGCTGAATGAGCAGATCGTTAAGCAAGCCCAGGGCAGCCCCCGCTTCCTTGCCTGTATGGCTCGTAATGCTCTGCGACGCACCCCCCCTCTGGGATTCTTCAAGGGGTTTGTGCTGGAGAAGGATGGCCGTCACGTCAATTCTTTCAACCTGAAACGTCGGGGCACGGCACCACTGGCAGACCTTATCCGGGTTCATGCCTTAGCCTGCGGTTCCCGGTCTATCAATTCCTTCGACCGGCTTCTGGACGTCATAGACTCCAACATCCTGCCCGCAGGCCATGCTCAGGATATTCGGGAAGCATTGGAATTTATTTCCATGGTGCGAATCCGCCACCAGGCTCAGGATCTTGAGGCAAAACGGGAACCAGACAATAACGTCGAACCCGAAAACCTATCGGAATTTGAACGGCGGACGCTCAAAGACGCCTTTCAGGTGCTTAGCAGCGCCCAGAAGTTTCTGAAATTCAGATACCCGTGACACGTTAGGATAATCGAGAATGGTAGGTTTCAATCCTTCAAGGATAAATCACGCTCAAGACCAGGCTCCAGACTGGCAGGCACGGTTCGCACAACTGGCGGTTCGGGCCAAGGACCCGCGCCTGCAAAGCTTCTATCAGGCAGGCACTGTGAATGGAGATACCCCGATATCACAAGCTCCCCTGGTTTCCATGGATTTTGAAACCACCGGCCTGAACAGCAAGACGGAGGGTATTGTCAGCATCGGCCTGATTCCAATGTCCCTGCAGCGAATTCGTTGCGGCCAAGCACAGCATTGGATCCTGAAACCGCGGGAGGAGTTGAATAGCGAATCCATTGTGATCCACGGCATCACTCACTCAGAAGTGGCGGCAGCACCGGATATTCTCAGTATTCTTGGAGAATTACTGGAAGCCATTCAGGGCAGCATTCTGGTTGTTCACCATCGTGGCATCGAACGACCATTCCTGAACGCTGCCTTAGAAAGCCGGTTAGGAGAAGGGATAGAATTTCCGGTTATCGACACCATGGACCTGGAAGCGCGTGTCCACCGCAGGAAACCCAGGGGATTCGTGGACCGCTTGTTCAAGCGACGCCCCGTGTCGATTCGACTGGCAGACAGCCGGACACGCTACAATCTGCCCTTTTACCACCCTCATCACGCCCTTACCGATGCAGTAGCTACAGCTGAGCTGTTGCAGGCGCAAATAGCCCACCGCTATTCACCGGATACTCCAGTGAAGGAGTTATGGAGATGAGCGGGGTCAATGATCACTTTAAACGGACTATCGGGCAACCATCGAATAAATACAGAAGGTAAAGCAGAAGCTTCATACATGGTTCCAGCTGGCCTATTATCAGGAGGTAATTGGTGTATATACTGCCTTAACAGATTCCACTTGGGATAAATAGGAAAATACAATATCGATGCACGCTATCTCGCGTTTATCGAACCCCCACTGAGGTAACCCTTCTCCTACGGTCATAAATTTTCAGTAGTTCATGATTTTAACTTTCATTAAATCAAGTCCAACACACTTCATATGAGTTTGCCTTTTCACGAATTTAGCCACCTAGCCTAGCCTGGAATTTTGTTTGGAACCAGCAGCTATAGGTTTTGCCAAATGTGTCGCTTAAGGAATGTTTACTGTCGTAATTGAATAACTTGTTTTCCGTAAAATCTCTAGTGTACTTATTTGAAACATACTTTCAGAGCTATATTTTTTCGAAGTCGGGAAGTTATGTTTCGTCTTAAATTAGTTCATCGAACTAATAAACAAAAAAATAATTTTATACGCGGAGACTTTTCATGCAGAAAACTATTCTGACATTAGCAGTGGGTGTTGTATCAGGCCTTGGAAGTCTGGGAATATCCCAGGCTGCTCACGCCTTAAGTATTAACGCCGGCGATGTCGAAGCCAACGTATACGGATACGCGCAGCTGAATGCTGTTTATGACATCAATGAAGACATCGGGAGCTCTACCCAGGCTGGTAGTTTCAGCGCCCTGAGTGACGGAGACAACGATGTTGAAGGTCATTTCGATGCTGATGCCCTACAGTCCAGACTCGGTGTTTCAGCCACGCATAGTAATGGCGTCAAGGTGGTGATTGAAGGTGATTTCAGAACCAGCAACCTTAGATTGCGGCACGCCTACGGTTCCTATCAAAACTGGACGATCGGACGTACTTGGTCGAACTACAACAGCTGGACCGGATGGACACCGACATTGGACTTCGATTCATTGGCAGGAAGCCCCGGTGTGCAAGATCGTGCCGAACAGGTGCGATACACACAGGGTGCCTTTTCGGTATCTGCAGAGAAAGACTACTTCCCTAATATTGCCCAGCACCCAGATGAAACCAAAACCAGTCTTCCTACTTTTACAGCCCGTTATGAGTCATCGGTAAGTGACGGTGTCAACGTGGTAGTTGCTGGGTTGGTCCGGAGGCTGTCGTTTGATGACGGAATGACTGAAGACTCCGCTCTGGGATACGGGGCATTTACAGGCGTATCGGTCAAAATGGGTGAATTTAGTATTCAGGGAGCATTTAATTATTCTAATGGAGCTAATGCCTATCTATACCGGTCTGGTAATAATTTTGGCGGAATCGACGCCTATTTATCAAATGGAAGCCTAGAAACTGTTTCCGGTTATGGTGGCACCTTGGGAGTTTCCGCCAACGTTGGTCCGGGCAGTCTCAACATAGCCTATGGAATGGCGACCATAGATCTTGACGATTACGACAACGATGTTGGAGTAGACGCCGGAACACATGAGACCAATACCAACATATTCGTTAATTACCAATGGAATCCCGTGGAAAATGTCATGATGGGAGTGGAACTTGCCCGCTTTGAAGCTGACATCTACGGTGGTGGTTCCGCCGATGCCAGCCGCATCATGTATTCCACACGCTACAGCTTCTAACAGGGACTTTTTTTACTTGTAACAGTAGTTCTTCCTTTTACTTTGGACATGGATGTTCATTTTTAAGCTGTACCCGCTTTCCCCAGCTATTCCTGTCCAGGAAACAAGTTCCAAAATCCGCCCCTTTGGCAGGTTAACCGGATAGCAGCAGGCTTATTGTATATATTCTTTATAGAGCTGGTCATACCTTCCTGTAACTTTAAGATGCTTGAGTCCTTCTTCGAAATCCCTTGCCATTTCTTCACTCTTGAAAGCAGCTTGAAAATATGTCCTTCCTGAAAAAATATCATGGAAGGTCACTTCAGTATTTGTATCAATCCCTTCATTCAACCTTTGTCGGAACCACCCAAATATAGTTTCATCAATAATAATGACCTCGGCTCGATCTACCCAAAACATTAGGTTTTGACCTTCCTGACTGGAGTGCTCTGTGTATAAGGTTTTATATTTCTCTGGTGGATCAGGTTGAAAAATGCGCTCAAATTCAGGCCCAAGATCACGATAGGCATTTTGCCATGCGACAACTCTTAGCCCAATAAGGTCAGATACTTTATTAATTTTTAGATTATTTTTACTTTTAGAAATCGCATAATTGTCGAAGTATATAAACTCATCCACATAATAAAGTCCATCACCGGGAACTTGACGAACCGTTGCGACGGCATCAATATTTTGTTTGTTTAACAACGCAATCTGGAGCCTCTTGTTGGACATGTGATGCACTTTCATACTATGCCCCTTATATGCCAAGGCTTCCCGAAATATATCAATCTCCAGCCCGGCTTTTGTTCTTCCAATTACAAAAGGGGGTTTATCTTGACCAAATCCAACTGTTAATTCATATGCCCAGCCTTTAGCAGGAATGACAAGAATAATACCGAACAATGCCATTAACACACTGACATTCTTCAGTATATTTTTTTTAAGGCTTCGCTTTTTCATCTTTTCACCTACAAAAAGGTGTTAAGTACATGGGTACACTCCGATACCCTTAACCCATCTAAAAGCTCTTTTAAGCTCGGCGGTTCCGTTGGTGGAATACCATCTACCGTGCGCAAGAATGATTTTTTCAGGATGCCAGCTTAACATGGTCTTGACGCTGCCTCGCAAAGCGGCATGCCTACCGAAATAACCAAGGCGAAGGTCTATGGGCAGCTTCCCATCCGGATCGAGATTGCCTGCAAGTTTGATCATTATTCGCATGAACCGGGATTGCACTTTCTCGCTTTCAAAGTTTTCGATCAGATCAGCCAGTATCAGTGTTCTTGATGGCTTATGAAAGAATACGACCTCCTCAAGCAGTCGGCTTCCTCTGACAATCAGTTGGTCAATTTCATTGGTCCACGCTTTATCAGGCGTATCTGCAAGATCTCGATGAAAGCGCCAACCTTGTTTCGACGCTGCTTCTTGTGAACCGGGGGACGCCCATTTGATCGCGTCCGGATAAGCTTTGGCCCATTGATCAATCCACCAATAGTGAATTTTGTTGGGAGAGATAAGATGTTTAACCGTTCCAAGCTGATCAATTTCATTTTTGAGCCAATCATCCAGCTCTATGGGCGAATGGATTAACAACTCACCGGACTCAAGACGAATGACCGTCATTCGGGTTGGAAACGGAACCCCTTTGAACGAAATAAGCGATCCATCGACAATCCAAATATGATCATCTACGCGTTTTAGAACCTGAATCGGTGAATATACTTCCATGAGTTACTAATTCCTTCTTATGAATATCCATATGGCAACTTTCAGCCAAAAGCGTTATTACTCTGATCCTAATTATGGAATATCAAGACCAATTCTGTTGCGTAACATTGTTAGCTGTAGTAAGGCAAAACTTGAATGTTTGAGTCAATTCGGAAAAAAATCAAAGTACAAAACCGGGATAATAGCCCGAAAAATATGTCTTTTGATTTTAAACTTATGTTCGTGTATCACATAACAATAATGGTGTTATTTGGTACTGGTATTATCGACAGTGCGGTAAACGAAGCTCTACTCGCGTTGGTCTTAGGCGTCGTTTTACTAACTCTTTCTGTTTTACGTAAGATCAAATCAAAATGGAAATGGCCAGGTATTGGAATTTTGAGTGTTCCATCAGCGGTCCTCTTCCAGGATATAAGTGCCCCGGGGTAATTTGGTGTCCGCAACCACTTCAAAGTATTCAATTACTGAGAGTTTATTCGAGATTAAGGGAAACGCTTCTTTCACATTGGTCTCTAGTTTAGGAGAGACTCGAATCTGTACCCGGTAGTCATTTCTCATTGAGGCCAGGCCGGATTGAATCCAGTTCAGCCATCTCAATTATTTGATTGGCCCACCTCAAGCAGAATAGAGAGCATTTCGTTGCCCTCTTTTTTTGGTCAGACCGGATTACAGTTCTTCCTTACGCCAGCCAGTATAATCATCAGCAAAATGCACAAATAGCGGCCCATAAGGGAGGGTTTAATGAATACTTTGGGTAGTGTACTCATGGCTATTGACTCTTCAGCAGGGTGTCCAGGTTTTGCGTGCTTTTACTGACTGTCTTGCTGATAAGCTCGCCTTATAACAACCTATGAAGATAGTCCTGTAATTTGCGTCCTGCGTTTTATGTATCTATATATTCTTAACCGCCAAAGAATGCCGAGACGTTAACCAAGGAGGATTCCCCTAGGCAAACGTTTTAAATCATTCCAAAAAAATTAACAATATGGAGCTATACATGACATGCAAAAACACCAAACCAGGCGCTAAGCATAGCGGTTTGTGTAATGTAACCTACCCGTACACACGGATAGCGTCTTCAACTGATGTCCCCGCAAGCCATTCAAAAGACTGCACCCTCGGGGGACTCATGGTGCCTCAGAAGGACGTAAGTCAAACCCTCGGCTATGAAGCCAGCATGGACCTGATCAATCTGGATGATTTGATGAAATTCATCGATGACAGAGCAAAATTCGGCACTTATTGCCCGCTTCCAACTTCCAAGAAAGAGCATTTCTGTGTGGATAAAGGCCGTAGAACTGTCGACGGCCGACGCCTATCCTGGTTGTGGATATTTGCCGATGGCCAGATTCGTCCAGCCCATAAAAAGATGGGCGACAACCCCACCATGATCTGGACCAAACAACAAATCATCGACGCCTATCGCGCTGCCAACAATCCCACTTTGCCGATGTTTACCCGCCACGTCGATCAACACTCAGAGCTTGCGATTACGTTCTGTCTTGCTCGCCCCTGAGAAGGGAATCGTAAACAAAGTATGCACCTATCCCCCATCCCGGGGGATTGAGCCCGAGAGCTCTAATGGAAAGCGGGAACGATATCTACGCCCTATCCGCATCCCTATTCATAAGGGTTTAATTGGCTGGCGAATTTTTTTGGTTTAAAACGATCATCAGGAGAAACTCAGCCAGCCAATGACGCTTTCTGAACTGAGGCGTCATCGATTGATTCAGGGGCACGATTGGCCTGACTTGGAGATTCTGGAATACAATGGATTCCAGGTAGAGGCTACTGCCAACTACGAATCCATTGTCCTGATGTTAAGTCACAGCCGTGTAACTTTACTGCCTAGATCTATTATTGAAGTTTGGGAAGAACAAGCCGCCCATTCAGACTTAGGAATTACAGTGGAGACCACCAAGTTATTGATATATCCGTCCGCCATATACTTTTTGTGGCGAAAGATATTGACCAATTAGCCAACGTCATTGAAGAAGGGCTCAATGCAGCCGTTGTATCAGGTAGCTTCGAAAAGCTGTTTCTTCAGTACCATTCGGATCTACTTGAAAAAGCGAATCTAGAACATCGAATTGTTTACCATCTTCACAACCCGATGCTCCCTATAGGCTCACCGTTAGACCGCAAAGAACTTTGGTATGACAACAACTTTTAGACAAGCCTTTAATTTAAGTTATCCAGTCTCACTTTAACTGAGGAAAAATTATACAACCCCCATCCTTTGACTATACTTTCTAGCATTGCTAGTCAGGTAGACCAGGGGAGGACACCGATGACTACCCATATCGTTATAGCCGATGATTCATCTTTATCTCGAAAGATGGTCATGAAAGCATTACCTACAACCTTAACTGATGTGGAAATCACCTTTGCCGGAAACGGCAAGGAAGCCTTGGATGCCTATCATTCAGGTAAAGCTGACGTCATGTTCCTGGATCTGACTATGCCGGAAATGGATGGGTACACGGTGCTGAAAAAACTCAAGGAGGTCGACGCCAACACCATCGTGATCGTGATCAGCGCAGACATTCAGCCCGAGGCCCAACGACGGGTAAAAGCTCTGGGAGCAGCCACTTTCATCGGCAAGCCGGTGACAACAGAATTGCTCCGCAAGCGCATTCATGAGATAGGCCTGATATAGCTCATGTTTATCCAGGAGCAGCTCGAGGCACTGCAGGAAATTATCAACATTGCCATGGGTCAAGGGGCTGACCGACTTGCTCGACTGATTGAAACCTTCGTGGTTCTGTCGGTACCCAAGCTTTACTCCGTAAAAACCTCCGAAGACTTTCAACAGGTCCATAATCGACTAAATCACCAACCGACCATTTCCACCCAGCAATCCTTTATCGGCCCTTTTCGAGGAGAAGTGCTGGTGATTTTCGGCGTCAATGGCGCCAATGAGTTGGCCGAACTGATGGGGTATGGCAACCAGACGAATGAACAGATTCGCGAGGAGCTGATTCTGGATATTACCAATATCCTGGTGGGCACCTGCATTACCGGCATTTCTCAGCAGCTGCACCTGGAGGCGTCCACCTTTTCTTCTCCCACCCTATTACCCGGTAATAAAACAGTTGTCAGTCTGATCCAGGATAAGTCCCTGCAAGACTTAGAAACCTTACTGGTTGAGATCCAGTTCAAAATCGAATCCCATGCCTTCTCCTGTGAGTTGCTGATCTGTATTTCCAATCAATCCATCGAGGTTGTTAGTGCCGCTGTCGATAAGCTGATTGACAGCGTTTGACCTTACCCGTAGATGACAAGGAGAGATATGTTGTCTGATCACAATGTTTTTGAAAGCATTATCCAACAGCTAGGAACCGGCATCGTCATCGTTGACCGTGAGGGCAGGATCCAGTTCTGGAACCAATTCATGCAACTTAATAGCGGCCACGGTAGTGAAGCGGTGGTTGGTAAACACGTTCTTGAAGTGTTCCCGGAAATTCCCAGGGACTGGTTCGAAAAGAAAATTGACACGGTCTTCACCCTGCAACATATGGCGTTTACTGATTGGAAAAAGAGATCTTTTGTCTTTCGTTTCCCAACCACCCGCCCCATCACCGGCGATGTGGACTTCATGTATCAAAACTGCACCTTCTCACCGCTGGTTAACAGTGACAATCAGATTTTTGCGACTTTGATCATGGTCACGGATATCACCGAAGTGGCGGAGCAGACCCTGCAACTGGAACAACTGACCGGTAAGCTTGAAAAGGAGAAGCAGGAACAGCAGAAATTGATTTGTCGTTTGGAAGAAGCTCAAAATCAGCTCCTGCAATCGGAAAAAATGGCTGCCATCGGGCAGCTGGCTGCTGGGGTGGCACACGAAATCAATAATCCTACCGGCTTTGTATATTCCAATATGGGCTCCCTGAGATCCATGCTGGATGACCTGCTTTCCCTGATTGATATCTATGAACAACAGCTAGTCCAACATAGCGGGCCTGAGGCGATTGAAGCGGTTAACGCGGCCAAGGAGAAATATGACTTCGATTACCTCAAAGGCGACCTGGTTGAATTAGTCAAGGAATCGAAAGACGGTATTGAACGGATTAAACGCATCGTCGAGGACCTGAAAGGCTTCTCTCACGTGGGTGAGTCGGACTGGCAGTTTGTCGATATCCACAAAGGATTGGACAGCACCCTTAACGTGGTCTGGAATGAAATCAAGTATAAAGCTGAAGTGGAGAAGAATTACGGCAACCTTCCGGAAGTAGAGTGCATTCCCTCCCAAGTAAACCAAGTGTTCATGAACTTGCTGGTTAATGCGGCACACGCAATAACGGACAAGGGTAAAATTACTATCAGTACAGGGGTTAGCGGCGAAGAGGTTTTTATTTCCGTCACAGACACCGGAACCGGCATCACCCCTGAACACAGGAATCGCTTATTTGAGCCATTTTTTACGACTAAACCGGTGGGTAAAGGTACCGGTCTTGGGCTGTCCGTATCTTATAACATCATCAGTAAGCATCAAGGTTCTATCGATGTTCAAAGTGTGCTCGGGGACGGAACAACATTTACCATCAAACTGCCCATCACCCAACCCGAGATACCGTCCGACACAGACGACAGCTAATACTAATCAAGACAACCGGCTTAAAATGTAAAAAAGGGCTACCCGGAATGGGTAGCCCTTTTTAGTATATTCTTAACTTAAGGTTGCGCAGTAAACCAAGCGTTGCCAACACCATGTCCAGTGGTGTCACCTTGCTGACGATCTCCAACCCAAGTGTACAGAGGCTGGTTTTTGTAGGCCCACTGATAGCTGCCGTCCTTACGTGCAATCACAGTGAAAGCGCCCCAGGTCCTGGCATCCTGCTTGGCATAAAATGGAGGCCAGCTACCGACACAACCTTCATAGCAGTTTGACACAGAGTCACTATCTTTAGTGAAGGTATAGAGTGTCATGCCCTGAGCCGTCGCAAAAACTTCACCCATGGAGGTATTTACTTTGCTTACAACGTTCTGGGTAAAAGTGCTTTGTGCGGTATTGGTTGCTACCTGATAGCTGCTGGAATTGTTGTAGTGTTTGTCTTTGGCGAAATAATCGACTGTATCCGCCTTGCCTTCAGCATAGGAGTTAATACTGCAGAGTGACATTACAGACAAGGTAGCGATGGCAGTCAAAGTTGTCAGTTTCATTTTAATTTCCTTTTAAGTGTTCCAGTGGAGTTTAATTTTCAATGTCATTCTTAAAGACGACAGAGAAGACGCGTTTGGATGCAAAAAAATTTATTTTTTCTCATTGGCTTTTATCAGTGCACCAGAAAGACTCAGAATACTTTCTTACCGTTTGAGTGAACGATTAAACAACTGTGGTATTTCCGGCCTGACTCCCATTAAGTGATAGCTCTCATAAGAAAATAGCTCTTATGAGGAGACATTTCCCAGACACCGCATTAAGTTATTAAAAGTTGATTCGACCGCTGGTCAATGAGGCTGAGGTTGAACGGCTGGCAGCAGAGCCGAATCTGGTTTATGTTATAAGCTGGTTTAATGACTCCATTACCAGGTATGGAAGCAATGCATCGCCCCGCCCTCAATAAAATTTGTCGCCCATCAGAGCTGCCATACCTGGAGACCCGCTATGCCTCCAACAGTGAGAACTGTTATCTGCGGCATAGCCATCCCACCTTTTCACTCGGCGTTGTGGAAATGGGGCAAAGCCATCACTACCAGGATGGCTGCACCCAGGTTATCGGTCCCGGGGCTGTTGTTGCCACACACGCGGATATTATTCATAGCTGCAACCCTTTACCCGACCAGCGCTGGAGCTATCATATGCTCTATCTGGACGTTGATTGGATGACATCGCTGGCCCGGCAGATGCAGGATGTTCTCAAGATATCCGTCTCAGGGCATCCGCAGGTTCGGGAAGTGTTTTACGACTCAGCCCTGCACCAAAAAATCATCATGCTGAATCAGGGCCTGTTAAATTCTGCGTCAGCATTGGAAACCCAATCCTGTTTGATCGCTCTGATCAGTGGACTGCTTCATCATTACGGCAGGGATGGCCACAATGAAGCGGAAATTAAGAACCACCCGGCAGTATTACAGGCCAGAGATTATCTCCATGAGCACCCGGACACTCAGGTCACACTTGAGACCCTGGCCGCCATTGCACAATTAAGTCCTTATCACCTGATCCGCTTATTCAAGCAGCAGGTTGGACTTACCCCTCATGCCTATCAGGTGAATGTCCGTATTAATCATGCCAAAGAGCTGTTAAGAGCCAGCCAACCGATTGCAGACGTGGCGGTAAAAACGGCGTTCAGCGATCAGGCTCATTTTCAGCGCAGTTTCAAAAAACATACCGCCATGACTCCAGCCCAGTTCCAGCAATCCTTAAATTAACTCTCCTCGACGATTCCCAATCGCAATTTTATTCAATACCCGTTCTTGCTACTCAGGTAAGTTATGAGTACTGGCTTGCCTCATTCTGTATACAGCCCGGTTTAACAACATAGGAAATCATTAAGACGTATGAATAAAGCACATTCCCCCTACCACCTGGCCCAAATTAATGTAGGCCAGCTGATCGCACCCCAGGATGATCCCCGCGTGGCTGAGTTTATTGAAAATATTGATCGAATTAACGCCCAGGCGGAAAACTCCCCAGGGTTTGTCTGGCGCTTGAAAGACGACACGGGCACAGCACTATCATTCCAGGCGTTTGAGAATCCCCTGATAATTTCAAATCTGTCTGTCTGGCAGGACGTCGAGTCATTAAGACACTTTGTGTATAACACACAACACCGAGAATTTTTATCCCGCAGAAAAGAATGGTTTGAACTCATGAAGCAAACTTATTTGGCGCTTTGGTGGATACCTGCCGGTTACACTCCAACGTTGGAGGAAGGCATCGGCAAGTTGGCACAAATTAAAGAAATAGGGCCGACCCCTTCTGCCTTTAACTTTACCACTACTTTTAGTATTGCCGCTTGCATATAAGCCTATTGAAACCATGGAGCCCCCGCCCCGGCAAGGGGCTGTTATTTTAGTCACTTTTTCCTACTGCTTTTTTCTGCCACACCAATTTTTTAACAAATTTCCTGCCTGAAAATGTCATGGCCTATCAACCCAGGCTAAGACACACTTTGCTTAGAGTCTGTTGATTCTGAGTGTCGATTTGTCGGAGTAACGAATAATGACGAATATTAGCCATAGCGGGCAGGCAGGAACCGGAAACAATCAAGATGGTACCGAGAGTGAAGAAATCAGGCTGTTCCGGGATTCTGTAGTTAAGGCCCTGGAAACGGAAGTAAGGCCATTCTACGAGCAATGGGATAAAGCCGGGATTGTGCCCCGTGACCTTTGGCGTACCCTCGGGCAGGCCGGTATGTTATGTGTCGACTTACCGGAAGAATACGGTGGCTACGGCGTGCCCTTTAAGTTCTCTGTGTTAGTGGGTGCAGAAATGGCGCGTATGGGATTCGCTGCGTTGGCGACCAACGTGATGGTACATTCTGACATCGTCGCTCCTTACGTCAGCCATTTGGGCACTAAGGAACAGAAACAAAGGTGGTTGCCGAAAATGGTGTCGGGCGAAGCGGTCGGCGCTATCGCCATGACCGAACCCGGTGCAGGCAGCGACCTGCAGGCTATGCGTACCAGCGCAGTGCTGGACGGCGACGACTATGTTTTAAACGGCTCCAAAACCTTTATCACTAACGGCCAACATGCCGATATGGTGATAGTTGCGGCGAAAACTGACCCTTCTGCCGGATCCCGAGGTATCAGCCTGTTCCTGGCGGATACCTCTCTTCCCGGCTTTAGTCGTGGCCGTAATCTCGACAAAATCGGCCAGCATTGCGGCGATACTTCTGAGCTTTTCTTTGAAGACCTACGCATACCCAGCACTGCATTGCTGGGTGCTGCCGGTCAGGGTTTTGCCTACCTGATGCAGGAGCTACCGAGAGAGCGACTGGTCATTGGTGCCATAGGTGCCGCCGCTGCCAGAGGGGCTTTGGATCTGACGATCAAATATTCTGACGAACGGGTACTGTTCGGGCAAAAATTAAAGCAACTGCAGAACACCCGTTTTCGTATCGCTGAAATGGAAACCGATTACCGGGTCAATCAGGCCTTTATCGATCAGTGCATTCAACAATACAGCCTTGGCGAACTCGATGCTGCCACTGCTTCCATGGCCAAGTTCAGCGCTACTGAGATGCAATGCCGGGTTGCTGACGGCTGCCTGCAGTTTTTCGGTGGTTACGGTTATACCACTGAGTACCCTATTTCCCGCGCATTCGTGGATGCCCGAGTGCAGCGAATCTACGGAGGCACCTCTGAAGTGATGAAGGAAGTTATTGCCCGCTCCCTGCTGGGTCGTTAAACCGCAAACTAAATTAATGGTGGAACAAGCTATGTCTGACAACTCAATCGTTATCCTGGGAGCAGCCCGGACTCCAATGGGGGCAATGCTCGGCGCACTCAGTTCCGTACGCTCCCCTGATCTGGGCGCTACTGCCATCAAGGCTGCCATTGAGCGTTCCGGACTCAATCCTGCAGATATCCAGGAAGTGATCATGGGATGCGTATTACCGGCGGGCCTGGGGCAGGCTCCGGCACGCCAGGCTTCCCGCCAGGCCGGCATCCCTGACTCATCCGGGTGCACTACCATGAATAAAATGTGTGGTTCCGGCATGCAGGCCGTGATTATCGCCCATGACCAGATAAGGGCTGGTACCAACCAAATCATGATTGCCGGCGGTATGGAAAACATGAGCCAGGCGCCCTACCTGTTACCCATGGCCCGCAACGGTATGCGCTTGGGACACGGCCAGGTTATCGATTCAATGTTCCTGGACGGCCTGGAAGACGCCTATGAAGGCGAACTCATGGGCGTATTTGCCCAAAGCAGTGCTGATGCCTATAACATCAGCCGCGAAGCCATGGACACCTTCGCCCTCAACTCACTTAATAAGGCCCTGGCAGCGATTAAAAGCGGCTGGTTCTCTACAGAAATTGCTCCGGTTACAGTTGCAGGGCGTAACGGTGAAACACTGGTCGATATGGATGAACAACCCGGTAACGCCCGCCCGGAAAAAATCCCCACCTTGAAACCTGCTTTTAAACAGAACGGCTCGGTGACCGCCGCCAACTCCAGCTCTATCAGTGACGGTGCCTCAGCGCTGGTACTGACCACAGCAAAGGAAGCCGCTGATCGGGGCCTGCAACCTCAGGCAAAGATTGTCGCCCACTCGACTCATGCGCAATTACCGTCAGAATTCACCCTGGCACCTATTGGAGCGATCCAAAAAGTGCTAACCAAGGCTGGCTGGAACAAGAACGATGTGGATCTGTTCGAAATCAACGAGGCCTTTGCCGTAGTATCTTTGCTGGCAATTCAGGAGCTGGGACTGGATGAGAATAAGGTCAATGTCTACGGTGGCGCGTGCGCACTTGGCCATCCTATCGGTTCATCAGGGTCACGAATTATTGTGACCCTGATCAATGCCTTAAAGCAGAGAGGCCTTAAGCGTGGTGTTGCTTCGCTCTGCATCGGAGGCGGAGAAGCCACAGCGTTGGCAATTGAGCTGATTTGAGCCCTCACTGGTCCTGATTGCGATAGGCCAACGGGCTGACACCTGTCCAGTGCTTAAAGGCCCTTGAGAACGCGCCGGGTTCTGCGAAACCCAACCGGGTGGAGATGTCGGCAACGCTGAAGTTCTGCTTTGTCAGCATGGTGACGGCCTGATCCCGGCGCAGGTTATCCTTAATTCTCTGATAGGAATTGCCTTCAGACTTGAGTTTGCGGCTGAGCGTGTTGGCCGTCATATGTAATTGCTCTGCAACCCAGTCCTGATTGGGCAATTTTTCTTCTTCCGAATTTTCCAGCAGGCGGCGTACCTGCGTACTCACGCTATTGTCCTCATCGGTCCAGATCAGCAAATCCCGTGGTGAATTGCGGATAAACTCATCCAGCTCCGTGGTAGTTCGGGTAACCGGCATATGCAGGTATTTCTTGCTGAAAAACAGGCTGTTGCGAGCCTGCTTAAAGTAACACCGGCAAGGAAACACAAAACGGTATTCATCAAAATGCAATGGCAGAGCATGGGTGAAAGTCGCGTGGCCAAGGACGATCTTGCGACCGATCATCCAGCCCACTAACCGATGCCAGACCATTAACAGCCACTCGACCAGAAAGTTATCAGGATCCAGCTCAGGCTTATGATGGGTCAGGCTGAGCTCCACCTCTTCTCCATCCAGATTCAAGGCTATGTCAATATCGCTGGAAAACAGCCGGTAGCATCGAATGCTCTGTCGGATCACTTCCTCCAGGTTAGCACTGTGAACAACCAAAGATCCCATCAAATGAAAGTAACCGACACGACATGGTGAAGTCGTTCGTCCCATGAATTCGTCATCCAGCTCTTTCCACACCAGCCTGAACAAACGGATAAACTGGTCTGTAGGCACTCGTGCCTTGGGTTCGTGAATAAGTTCCGGCTCTATTTCATGGTGTTTTAAGAACGGCTCTATATCACGACCTGTTTTCTCCAGCCCATAAAGAATTGACCGAGCATAGTGAGAGGAAAAGGTAAGGTTCTTCATTAGACTTAATGACTCAGATAAGCGCAATACTTTTCAAAGTATATATCGGACACCGCCATTCAGTTCCAGCATTAGATTTCCCGGAAGCAATCTGCCTTAACTCTATCCCTTGGCCGGATGAATATAATGGGGATACATCTGGTTTTTCAGGCAAATATCTTTTCCCGTCTAAGTTGCCCTGCTCCCCTGGTACTCGTCAAATCAGCGGCTTACGTGATCATATGTTCACTTTAATAAAGCAACTGAATCCAAAAATTGGAGAATTGTGCAAGTTTTTGGGAGCATTTGCCTACCCTGTTAATACTGGACTGTTGAATAATTCTGCCTGACAAACAGACATGGATAGCAGCACTGAGGTGATTATGAGAAGTCAGGACATGAACCTAATATTTGTCTTCAACGCCATTATGACAGAAAGATCCATTACCCGCGCCAGTGACCGTTTGGGTATGACTCAACCGGCAGTTTCCAATATCGTTTCCAGAATGCGCACAGTATGGAATGACCCGGTTTTCGTAAAAAAAGGCCGCGCCATAGAGCCTACCGCTTTTGCCATCAGTTTATGGGAGCAGGTTCGAAGCCCCCTGTCAGATCTATCTGAAGCGATGAATGTACAGGAATTTCATCCGGCCACGTCCAGGCGAAAGTTTAAGATTGCCATCCGGGATGTTGTCGCTGATATTGCCTGGCTGGAGGTTTCCAGGCGTCTGGCAGAATCGGCGCCAGGAATCGATCTTTATGCAGTCCCTTACACGATAGAAAATGCTTTCGACCAACTTCGGGAAGCTTCCGTGGATCTTGCAATCGGCATGCTTTCCGGCCATGACCGCAGTATTCGCAGTCATTGGTTGTTTGACAGCGAGCATGTGCTGGTCATGCGCCAGGATCATCCTTTAGCGGGCAGACCTATTCAAATCAACGAATTTGTAGAAGCCAAACACCTGATGGTGTCATTTTCAGGAAATTCTTCAGGAGTGGTAGATCAGGTCCTGGGACAACATGGTTATGCCAGGCGAATTGGACTAACTGTTAACCATTTCGCCATAGTGCCGGAACTTCTTCGCAACTCGGATATGATCGCAACCGTGCCAAGGCTTGCGACCGGAGGATTTGGGTATTCTGACGGAATCTGGCAAACCAGCCTGCCGATTCAGGTCGACCCGAACAGTATTTTTGTCATTTGGCATACCCGTCACGACAGAGACCCCGGGCTGACCTGGATGCGCAACCTGGTGGAAGATGTCATCAAAGAGAAATGGTCAAAGTGTCGGCATTGCCTTAGCAAGAAGGGTGACAATCAACGTTCGGAGCATACCAGTTCGCGGAGCGAAAACCTGTATGTAGCTTAAGAGCTACATACTTGCCGTCACCTTTCCATCTCACAGCAGTTATAGAGTCGTCACCTATAATCTGACCAGGGGCATATACGGGGATGCCTACTTACCTTGAAATCCGGAGCCATTTCAAAGATCGGAATATCATTTTCAACCAGCCACCAGATAGCAATCTGAAATTCTTCCATCGGCACCCGCCCTTTCTATTTTCCGTGCCAGGCCCGGATTTAAGAACTATATTTATCCCAAAGGTACTTGGGAAAATATGATATGCGCGTGGCCAAAACAAGCCTTCTAATTCTGATGCTTCTAACTTCTATGCTTGGTCCTAGTCTAGCCTCGGGTGCCCCCAAAAAAGATCGTGAACTCTTAATGGGTATTAGTTTTTCCATTCCTCCCTACGTCATCACAGAAGAAAATGCCGGCCTCGAATTGGAGTTACTGCGTGAAAGTTTCGCCATAAAAGGCTACACCGTTTTACCTTCCTATCTACCTTTGGCCAGAACCTTTATGAATTTTGAGGAAGGAAGTCTTGATGGTGTAATCAATGTCAAAGAAGGCATGGTAAACGGCTATTACAGCGATGTGGTCATTACCTTTCATAACCAGGCAATCAGTCTTAAAGAGAAAGGACTAAAGATAGACAGCATCGAAGATTTATCACAGAAAAGTATCGTGGCATTTCAACGTGCCTCTGTCATTCTCGGGCCGGAGCTTGCCAAGGCAGTACAGCACAACAGCGAGTACAACGAAGTGGCGGACCAGTCGTTGCAGGTAAAGCAGCTGTTTTGGGAACGGGTTGATGTTGTCATTATGGACAGAAAGATTTTCAAATATTTCCGAAGATGGCTCTTTGACCGCAGTTCAACACTAAAGGGCGAATATATTGTCCGTGGACATGATTTGCGCAGGCCCATTGTCTACCACAATATCTTTCCCCCTTCAGAATATCGATTTGCGTTTCTGTCTGAGCAAGTTCGCGATGATTTCAACCAAGGGTTACAAGCCATTAAAAGCAGCGGTATCTATGACGAACTATTGCAGAAATATGACGACGATCTGGAGCTTCCACTCCCTCAAGGCCAGTAACACTAAGGGCTTGATCGATACTCTTCGCCAAAGCGCGAAATTATTTTCATCAGAGGCCCCGAATGTCTTTACGCAGTAATCACTATGACATCTCGTCATCAGACCCTAGAACGGCGAAGGATGCTGGCACATAGTCCGGTGGATCTCTTTCAATGCCTCTTCAGACAGCGACATATCGAAGGCTGCGATATCTTCCTTCAATTGCTCCATATTGGTGGCACCGATGATGGTTGAGGTGACGCCGTCCACCTGATCGCACCATGCCAGTGCCAGTTGAGCCGGGGTAACCTGATAGCGTTTGGCAATATCAACATAAGCTGCGATGGCGGCTTCTGTCTGAGGGTTGTCGCGGAACAAGCCGTTGCGCTGAGCAATACTCCAGCGACTACCTTCCGGGCGGGCACCGTTCAGATACTTGCCGCTTAGGGCACCACCTGCCAGCGGAGACCAGGGCAGGTAGGCAACCTCACTGTGAACACAGTTTTCTACCAGGTAAGGCCAGTCTTTGGTATGTAGCAAACTGAACTCGTTCTGGATAGACACCATCCTGGGAAGATTATGTTGTTCTGCCAACTTTAGATATTCGTTTATCCCCCAGGGGGTGTCATCAGATAAACCAAAGTGCCTTAGTTTCCCTGCTTTCATACAGGCGGTCAGCGCTTCAAGTATGGCCAGCATTTGCTGGGACTCTTGTTCCGCGTTAACGTCCGTAAAGGTGATTCTGTTGGGCCAGTGTTTCGAAAAATGGGGCGATGTCCGGTTCGGCCAGTGCAACTGGTAAAGGTCAATATAATCAGTTTGTAAGCGTTTAAGCGACGCATCCACTGACTTGACGATGGCCTCTGCCGTGATATCACCACCATTACGGATCCAGGGCAGGCCACTGCCGGCAATTTTCGTTGCTAAAATTATGTCGCTTCTTTTAGATGGGTTGGCAGCCAGCCAGTGGCCAATGATGGTTTCGGTCTTCCCATAACTCTCAGGGGTGGGGGGCACGGAATACATTTCCGCTGTGTCGATAAAATTGATTCCCTGATTCAGGGCATAATCGATCTGCAAGTCAGCATCCTGCTGATTATTCTGAGTCCCCCAAGTCATACTGCCCAGGCAAACTCTGGACACCTCGATATCGGTACTTCCAAGTCTTGAATAGCGCATGAAATCTACTCCGTTTAATGGTGTGAACAGGCTGAAATAGCCAGCCACTAAATAAAAATCGTCTGAAGATGTGACACGGGTTTTCTGGAGATGAATAATCTATGTTGGTTATATCAGGACGTAACCCTAAAATGTCAACCAAAGAGTCTATTACAAAATGATCAACCGATGAACTTTGACTAATTTTTTGCCTCCGGGCAAGGACGGCCACAAAAATTACCGGCATAATAAGCCGAAAAATCTATCCGGCCCAAACGCCCTAGTCGCACATATATCAAACTTTCCCGGGATTCATTCATGCTTTCCTTAGCCTCGCAGAACTTCCGTTTAACAAGCCATGAACTGACTGTCGATCTCAACAATTTTGGTGCGCGCATACTGGCACTTGGAATGCGCAACGAAGACGGTTCAACGACGAACGTTGCTCTGGGTTTTAAGGATCTCGAATCCTACCGTCTTCTTGACAGCCGCATTGGCGCTATCTGTGGACGCTATGCAAACCGTATCAAACATGGTCGCTGCCAACTGAACGACGAAGCTGTGCAATTGGATATCAATAACGGCTTACATCACTTACATGGAGGCTCCAGCGGGTTTGACAGCCGTCTGTGGGAAGCGGAAAGACTCGACGCCAATACCGTGAAGTTTTCTTTGACGACTCTTGATGGTGATCAGGGATATCCGGGAGAATTAGCCTGCACTGCCACTTACCGGCTTATCGGTAACAAGCTCGAATGCCGGCTTTGGGCCGGCAGCACCAAAGATACCCTGATTAATCTCACCAACCATGCCTACTGGAACCTCTCCGGCCGCTTTAACAGTTCGGTAGCCGACCACCATCTCCTGATTAATGCAGAAAGCTATTTACCTGTTGATGAGGAATTGATTCCCTTGGGTCCAGAACTGCCTGTTTATGAAACGGAGTTCGATTTTACCCAACTGAGAACCATTGCGGATCCGCAATTTCTTAGTCGTCCTGAACAACGGTTCAATAATGAACTGGTCAACAGATCCTCGCCCTTACCTGTTTATGATCACAACTTTTGCCTGAACGGGCCCAGGGGGCTGCTTAGACATGTGGCCACCTTACATGACACAGAAAGTTTCAGGACCATGCACATCTCAACAACGGAGGCAGGTCTGCAATTTTACCTGGCCAGCCACTTTACTCCGGAAATGAGGACGGCGGATGGTCAGGCGTTTCATCCTTCATGCGCGCTGGCCCTGGAACCCCAAACTTACCCGGATAGCCCCAACCGGGAACGATATCCCTCCCCTATTCTTAAAGCCGGTAAAAATTACGAACACATTATTGAATACCGGTTTGAAACCAAGAAATATGTTTAAAGAATGACCTGATACTCGGCTTGCCCTTTGACGGCACTTCCTAGACTTGCCTCAATTTTCCTGAAATAGTCATGGCCGGACACAAACGTTTTGCCTGCGTCTGTTTGCGCGTGAATCTGCTCTGGCGTTAATTCCTGTCTGGCCGTGGTGACGAATAGACGATCCAGTTCAGGACCCCCAAAGGCAGGACAGGAAGTGTGGGCGGTCGGCAGCTCCACGGAACACAAAAATTCTCCTTCCGGGCTGTAACAGGCAACTCTGGAGGCGCCCCATTGTGCACACCAGAAACGACCCTCTGCATCTATAACAGCTCCGTCCGGATTAAGTCCTTCCCGGGAGCAATCAATAAAAACCTGTCTTGAGCCGCTGGGGCGGCCGTTTTCTGCATCCAGGTTTTGGCGCCAGACAACTCTTAAGGCGGAATCGGCAAAATAGGCAAAACGGCGGTCTTGGCTGAAACAAATGGCATTGGGGATAGTGATCCGATCAAAAAGCTTTTGCACGCTACCACGGTAATAGCGATAAATAGCACCGGCTTCAGGCTGAGCATTCAATCCCATGGTGCTCACCCAAAATCCACCCCAGGGGTCCGCCCTGCCGTCGTTGGAACGTGTATCGGGATTGTCTGCCTCGATAAGAATTACCCGAGCCATCGATCCGTCCCCGATATTAAAACGGAAGAGTCCGTTTTCTCCCGAAATCAAGAGTTGCTGCTGATCAATCCAGGCTGCGGCAGAAACATATTCTGGAAAAGACCACTCCTGTCCCCGGCCGTTTACCTGGCTCAACAATTTCCGATTCATGATGTCGAACCAGAAAACCTGTTGCCTTCCCGGATGCCATAGAGGGCCTTCTCCCAGGTAACAGGCTCTTTCGTCAAATACATTCATCACTGTCCACATACAGTCTATTGATTTGAGTAGTGTCTCCGCCCAAGTATTAAGGACGAATCGCCCAAGACTTCGCGCTCAAACCCTTGAACTTAAGTTTTGAGCTAAAGAAAAGTACTATCAGGACCGATTGAAAGCACTGTCGTAGGCATTAACGAATTGGAGTGCTAACGCCCTCACAGATTCTTTGGTCATACCGGGCTTGTACAACGCTGCACCCACGCCGAAACCATCAACACCCGCCGCCGCCCAACTGCTGATGTTCTCAGGTGTTACCCCTCCGACGCTGAAAAGCTTAGTCCTGGCAGGCAGCACAGCCCGTAATGCCTTGACTCCCTCGACGCCCAATACACTTGCAGGAAATAGTTTCAACCCGTCTGCTCCAGCTTCCAGTGCGTTAAAGCATTCGGTCGCTGTATACACGCCCGGATAAGAAAGCATACCCAGGCTTTTTGATTTACGAATAACCAATGGATCGCAATTAGGGGAAACAATCAGGCTGCCGCCACAGTCGGAAACCTGCTCCACCTCCTCCGCTTTCAGCACTGTACCCGCGCCAATTTGAGCATGGTCTCCAAAAGTATTTGCCATTCGTTGAATACTGAGTAATGGGTCGGGTGAGTTGAGTGGGACCTCGATAAAGGTGAATCCACAGGTAATCAATACATCAGTAATGGGCTCAGCTTCATCCGGCGTAATACCGCGCAGTATGGCAATCAAATTTCGTTTCATAGCTGACCTTTTCGGTTTATGAGCTTAATCGTGTCATGGGCTTATACGTGTCATGGTTGCCCCATCGTATCTGTCTAACTTCTATCCCATCGTTGCCCTTGCTTCTGTCCCATCGCTTCTAGGTGCTGTTGCTCTTTTAAGAAAGCCGGTCAAAAGCTGAGGAGAGCCCCTTCAGGGTCAGGGTCTCAGAATTTGCTTGCTGGACTTTATCGCATATGAGATCCAGGGCACTCTTGTAAAGCTTCGAAAGTTGTTCAGAACCAATGATTACAACCTCATGATCTTCCCAATATTCCTGACTTCCAGCGAGTTCCATGCCGATTAACAAACCCGATAGCCTTGACCTGGCCATCGCGGGTTTCAGGTCTTCAAGTAATGATTTGGCCCGTATCGAGAACAGCTTGGCAAAAAGGCCTTCCGGTGCTTCGAGAGCTTCTTTAAAACCGCCGAAAAAGCTTTGCTGATCCCAGTGCTGGTCTTCAGTATTTCCTTCCGGCACAGACATTGGCAATCCATTGACGACACTGGAATTCGTAGAACTTTCCAATGAAACACAACTGCGCTTAAGGATGGATTGATGGCAGACCAGATCGTATAACTCACCGGTCATAAAAGTCTGGAAACCCATAATCTCACCATCATTGATGCTCACCCACTTGGTGTGGGTGCCGGGCAGGCAAATAGCGCCGGTAAAATCAGGCCTGTCCGCCATGTAACCGGCGATCTGGGTCTCCTCGCCGCGCATGACATCAGCGGGATTTCTTTGGCACAGCCCCGGAAGAATATAAACCTCTATACGATGATCATTTGTAGGAACCCTGACAAGTTCCGCTTCCGTAATGCCTGCCCTCGGAATCTGTTGATATGGGGCTTCTCTCCATCCCTGTTTCGCTCCTGCCATTCCGCAGATCACTACCTTTACGGGCTGGTTCGGCGTTTTCGAACTTATAACAGGAGCGAGCCAATCCTGAATAAGCGAGAGAAGCGCGGGCTCAAAATCATCAGACTGAAGCTTCCCCCCGCCTTGGTCTGATTGGGTTTGTGCCAGCATCCGGTGGTCGGCGGTCATAGCCCAGACTCTTAAGTGGCTGGTACCCCAGTCGACTGCAAGCCAACTCTCATTCCCGACCATCAGCACCTCTTTACGCTTATCAAATATGACATTAATGCTCGTAATCGCCTCCCCAGTATTCCTGGGCTCTCGCGTTTTTCCAGGGCTCTCTTGATTATGCTGGGCTCTCTCCGATTTACCCGAGCTATACGATTTCCTGTAGATCGCCAGGTAATAACTCTATGGGTAAATTCTGGTAGCACACAGGTCTTAAGAATCGCCTGATCGACATAGTCCCCACTGAGGTGGCACCAAAGTTGGTTGACGCAGGATAAGGTCCTCCATGAACCATGGCATTAGCCACCTCGACACCTGTTGGAAAGCCGTTGACCAGCAAGCGGCCGGCTTTTCGCTCTAGTATTTGCACTAGCGTTTTTGCGAGATTTGAATCATCCGTTTCCATATGGATAGAGCAGGTCAATTGCCCTTCCAGCAGCCTGGCTATGGTGAGCAGCTCCTGCTCGTCTTTCACCAGGATAATAATGCCGAGGGGGCCAAATACCTCTTCAGCCAACGCTTGATTGGCCAGCCAGGTCTTACCGCTCACCAAAAAAAGGTTAGGAGATGCCTGGCGCTCACCGCATGAGGAACTGATTACAGACTCGACACCACTTTGAGAAGCCAAATGTTCGACGCCCTCACGATAAGCATTAGCGATAGCATCCGTTAACATGGTCTGAGGAGCGACATCACTTAATGCATGCGCAGCGGCATGAGTAAACGCTATGGCTTCAGGACCGTCCACTATTACCGCCACTCCAGGGTTAGTGCAAAACTGACCTGCGCCCATGGTCAGAGACCCGGCCCAGCCTGTGCCTATTTCTTCACCACGAGAGCAAACCGCATGTGGCAGCAAAAACATTGGATTGATTGATCCAAGCTCACCGAAGAAAGGAATGGGATTTGGCCTCTGGGTGCAAAGATCAAAGAGAGCACGTCCGCCTTTTAAACTCCCTGTGAAGCCAACGGCTGCAATCAGTGGATGTTTAACCAGCGCCTGTCCTACCTCGAAACCGTCTCCCTGCAACAGGGAAAAGAGCCCCGGTGGCATACCGCATGACTGGCGTGCGGCATCTATAGCCTGAGCAATAACTTCACTGGTTCCCGGATGAGCAGGATGTGCTTTCACCACAACAGGGCAACCAGCAGCCAGGGCTGACGCGGTATCTCCACCGGCAACAGAGAATGCCAGTGGAAAGTTGGAGGCTCCAAATACCGCCACAGGGCCGATAGGCCGTTGCATTAGCCTTAAATCCGGGCGCGGTAAAGGCTGGCGGTCCGGCAACGCTGAATCATGCCGGATATCGAGGTAT
This sequence comes from Hahella sp., assembly GCA_050299855.1. Lineage (GTDB taxonomy): Bacteria > Pseudomonadota > Gammaproteobacteria > Pseudomonadales > Oleiphilaceae > Hahella. Next base: position 49,134 of record JBNKWQ010000027.1, on the reverse strand, counting down.
TCGGGGTTTAGAATATATTCGGCAAAAAGTCTTAATTGCCCTACGGTTCGACCACGTTCGCCCTGCAATCGAGCTTCTGGAAGGCCGGTTTCACGGCTACCAATCAAGGTGATCTGCTCTGCCCGCTTTTCAATCTCATCTGCAATACTATTCAAAAATTCTGCTCTATCCGCGCGCGTGGAATGACCAAACTCCAAGAACGCTTTTTCTGCCGCCTTCACCGCCCGGTCTACCAGGTCAATGGACCCTGCTGAAAACTCACCAGCGTCTCCCTGAGCAGGGTTCGACAGAAAATTTCCGGGGCCCTGTAACCAGTTCCCTGCAATTAAATGTCGTCCAGTCAGTTCAATGGTTTGAGCCTGATCTATCTGAGTGGTGGACATAATTATTTCCCGTGTATGAATCTAAAGTTATAAGTTGATCAGCTATCTAATGGCTGTCTTTTGCCACCTAGTGGCTATCTTTAGGAACCTCGGCACCGCGAGCCCCTTTAAGAAAATCAAAATCAGCACCCGTGTCTGCTCCTTGCACATGATCGTGAAAGAGCTTGATGTAACCGCTCGTGGGCGGTTCCACCGTAGGCTGCCAGTCTGCTAGCCTCTGTTGAAGTTCTTCGTCGGAAATATCCAAATGAATACGCCGGTTAAACACATCCAACTCAATCATGTCTCCGCTACGGACAACAGCCAGGGGGCCTCCGACTGCAGCTTCAGGCGTGGTATGAAGAATCACCGTGCCGTAGGCCGTACCGGACATACGCGCATCTGATATGCGGATCATATCGGTGATTCCTTTGCGCAGGACTTTCGGTGGCAATCCCATATTCCCCACTTCCGCCATCCCCGGATAACCCCTGGGTCCGCAATTTTTCATGACCATGATGCTGGTTTCATCGATATCCAGATCCTCGTCATTTATGCGCGCTTTGTAGTCCGCGATGTCTTCAAAAACCACGGCACGGCCACGGTGCTGCATCAGCTGCGGCGAAGCTGCCGACGGTTTAATGACCGCTCCGTTGGGCGCAATATTACCGCGCAAAACGGCAATGCCGCCCTGGTTGGTAAGAGGGTTGGACAGAGGGCGAATGACATCTTCATTCCAGTTTCTGACTTCCCGGACCTCATCCCATATGGAGCTCCCAGAAACGGTGATGGAATCATTATGCAGTTGGCCTGCCTCGGCCAACATTTTAATGACGACAGGTAAGCCCCCTGCATAGAAGAACTCTTCCATCAGATATTTCCCGGAAGGCATCAGGTTTACGATGGTGGGAATTTCCCTGCCCAGGCGGTCCCAGTCGTTCAAAGTCAGATCGACACCGACTCTGCCCGCAATGGCCAACAAGTGGATGACCGCGTTAGTGGAGCCACCAATTGCGCCGTTCACACGAATGGCATTCTCGAACGCCTGCCGGGTCAGAATATCGGATGGTTTCAAATCGTCTTTAACCATCTGCACAATTCTGCGACCCGTAAGATGGGCCATGACTCGGCGACGACTGTCTACTGCAGGTATAGCGGCATTGCCGGATAATGCCATGCCCAGAGCTTCCGCCATGCTGGCCATAGTGCTCGCAGTCCCCATAGTGTTGCAGGAGCCCGGCGAGCGCGACATGGCCTGCTCGGCTTCAAGGAAATCCTCACGGGAAATATTACCGGCTTTGACATCTTCGGACATCTGCCAGAGAGCCGTGCCGGAACCGACCCGCTCACCACGGAACCAGCCATTCAGCATGGGGCCGCCCGATACTACGATGGCCGGAATATCGACACTGCAGGCTCCCATCAGCAAAGCCGGCGTAGTTTTATCGCAACCTGCCAACAAAACAACACCATCCAATGGATTTGCCCGCAGGGCTTCCTCAACGTCCATGGCCGCCATGTTTCTATACATCATGGCAGTGGGACGTAAGGAGCTCTCACCTACTGAAAACACCGGGAATTCCAGCGGCAATCCACCGGCTTCGTAAATTCCGTGTTTCACCCGCTCTGCAAGATCCCGTAAATGAGCGTTGCAAGGCGTTAACTGGGACCAGGTATTACAGATCCCGATGACCGGTCGACCGTCAAACAAGTCATTGGGCAGCCCCTGGTTTTTCATCCAGCTACGGTGATAAATATGATCCCGGCTAGTGCCACCAAACCACTCGGCCGAGCGTAACTTTCTCGGCCATTCAGCGGGTACGAACCGGCTCATACCCAGCCTCCATCAACGATAAAATTTTGCGCCGTACACATGCACGAGGCCTCAGACCCCAGGAACAGTGCCATATTGGCAATATGCTCAGGCAACACTTTTCCTGCAAGACATTGGCTGCTTTTGATCAATGCCTCAGCGGCATCGTCGACCCAAAGCTTGAGCTGTTTTTCAGTCATCACCCATCCCGGAACCAGCGTATTAACACGAATATTCTCACCGCCAAATTCACGGGCCAGACCTCTGGTCATACCATGGGCAGCCGCTTTGGCCGCGGCGTAGACGGGATAACCGGCTGAAGCCATCATCCATCCTACCGACCCAAGATTAATGATTGAGCCTCCGCCCAGTCGTTTCATCATCGGTATCACCGCCTGGGAGGCAAACATGGCGTGCTTGAGATTAACCGACACCAACTTGTCGAACTGCTCTGAGCTCAGTGAATCCAAGGAGTGCCGTACATCGTTTGCCGCATTGTTTACCAATACCGAGATGACGCCGGATTGCTCAGAAACTTTCTTTATCACGCGCTGATAATCTTCAGTATCGGTAATATCACAGGGATAAAAATTTGCCTTGTGTCCTTCAGCATTAAGACCCGATTCCAGATCCCGTCCCGCAGCTTCATTAACGTCAACAAAAGCGGTAATCGCTCCTTGAAATGCGAACGCTTCCACCAGCGCTTTACCGATTCCGGTTGCCCCGCCGGATATTAGAACCGTCCGATCCTTAAGATCAGGGTAGCGGGCACTGGTGAGGTGCGATCCTGAAAAATGACGTCCTTTGACAATGTTCATAATGCCACCACCCTTGTGCTGAGTTTCTCGCCCTGAACGATCGGGTTGCTCAGGGCAAGTCCGAACTCAGGGGCTGATATTTCAAATATGTCACCGGCTTTCGTCTCGATGCCGTCAGCAAACGAGAGCGTGGCCGTACCGAACATATGCACATGCAAATCGCCCGGTTCACGAAAAATGGGATATTTAAAATGGTGATGCTCCAGGTTACGCAGGCTGTGGGACATGTTTGCCTCGCCGGATAGAAAGGTTTTTTCCCATATCACATCCCCCGCCCTGACAATGCGTGAACTGCCACGAATATCCTTGGGCAGTTCACCGATAAGAATCTCTGGGCCAAAAGAGGCATTTCTTAATTTGGAATGGGCCAGATATAGGTAGTTGATTCGTTCGGTCACATGATCAGAAAACTCATTGGCCAGTGTGAAGCCGATCCGATGAGGCGCGCCGTCCTGTCCGATAATATAGAAACCTGCAATCTCCGGTTCTTCACCACCATCCAATGCAAATGAGGGTGACACCAGTGGATCCCCTGTAGCCACGGCACTTTTACCTGTGCCTTTGTAGAACCATTCCGGTTGCACGCCTTCGCCCTCACCTGTCGGCTTACCGCCTTTGATGCCCATTTGAAACATTTTCATGGAATCGGTGAGATTCTCCGATGCTTCTGCTGTATTGGATTTAGCATGCATGGCATCCCTGGCGGAAGCAGACCCCAGATGGGTCAGCCCTGTGCCGGTTAAAAACATGTGTGCCGGGTCTGGATGCCGGACCGGACAATCCAAGGCCTTGTCTGCTGCCAGCGCCGGTAGATCAACCCGGCTTCCTAAGCCGTGCAGACTGATAATATTGGCAAGTGACACCCTTTGGTTAACCGCTTCCAGTGCCAGGTCAAAAATTGAGGTAGCTCCCTGAATGAGACGTGCTTCAGCCTCTATGCGGCAAACCACCCCACCATTCTTAAGTTGTGACAAATGCATTGTCATATTCCTCCTAGCGGGCCTTGGTCTTGTTGTAAACATCAAAAATAACGGCTGCCAGCAGCACCAGTCCTTTTATGACCTGCTGCCAGTCAATACCGATACCCAATATCGACATGCCGTTGTTCATGACGCCCATGATGAAGGCACCGACCACAGCACCGATAACCTTGCCGACGCCGCCTGACATGGAAGCCCCGCCGATAAAGACGGCAGCGATAACATCAAGTTCGAAGGCAAACCCGGCTTTTGGTGTTGCGGTATTTAGCCGGGCGGCAAAAACAAGTCCGGCCAGTGCGGCGAGCATGCCCATATTGGCAAAAGTGAGAAACGTCAGACGTTCGGTATTGATTCCTGAAAGCTTGGCGGCTTTTTCATTGCCTCCCAAGGCATAAATACGGCGACCGATGGTGGTACGGTTGGTAAGAAAGGTATAGGCCGAAATCAGCACCACCATGGTAATCAGCACGTTTGGCAGACCGCGGTATGTGGCAAGCAAATAGGTCACATAAATAATGGCTCCAGCAATCAGTGCATTCTTCACCAGGAAAAAGTTAAAAGGTTCATCTTCAATACCGTATTTCAGTGCACGCAAGCGTGCGCGACTGGCCAAAAAAACGATAGAAAATGCACCTGCAAGGCCCAGTACGATGGCCGTCACATTGGGTTTATTCACACCGAAAACATCGTAGACAAACCCGGTACTCAGTAGCTGAAACTCTTTTGGGAAGGGGCCTACGGACTGCCCTTCCAGCAACGCCAAAGTCAGGCCCCGGAACACCAGCATGCCGGCCAACGTGACAATAAAGGAAGGGATCTTCCAATACGCAATCCAGTAGCCCTGCATCGCCCCGATCAGGAAGCCGCAGGCCAGACATATCGGCATCACCAGCAGGGTTGGCATATCCCAATTAACGATCATGACGGCAGCCAGCGCACCGACAAATCCACAGACTGAGCCGACGGATAAATCGATATGTCCGGCCACTATGACCAGCAGCATGCCGATGGCCATGATGATGATATAGCTGTTCTGCAGGAACAGATTAGTCAGGTTCACCGGCCGCATCAGAGTGCCTTCAGTCAGGTACTCGAAGAACGCCATAATGACCACCAGAGCCAATAACATACCGTAGTCGCGCAGGTGAGTTTTGAAATAAGACGCCATGGTATTCTGTGGTTTTTCCATTTTGGCACTCAGTATTTTTGTTGATTGCATGCTGACAGCCTCTGCATAAAAAATTCTCTGTTCACGCGTTTACGATCAGCGACATGATTTTTTCCTGACTGGCTTCCGCAGCCGTCAGCTCGCCTACAAAAGCACCCTCGTTCATCACGTATATCCGGTCGCACATTCCCAGCAGTTCAGGCATTTCCGAGGAGATCATCACAACCCCCTTACCCTTTTCAGCCAGCTCATTAATGATGCTGTAGATTTCAAATTTGGCACCGATATCGATACCCCGGGTAGGTTCGTCGAGAATCAGGACTTCCGGCTTGGAGTACAGCCATTTACTCAGCACCACTTTCTGCTGGTTGCCTCCGGAGAGGTTCACTACTTGCTGAAAAACACTGGGGGTACGAATCTGCAACGCCTGACGATATTCTTCGGCGACACGGCGCTCGGCGGTGTGGTCAATAACACCGTAGTTGGACACTTCATCCAGATTTGCCAGTGTGGTGTTCTTTAGAATGGTCTCATCCAGCACCAGTCCCAGCTCCTTACGGTCTTCTGTGACATATGCCAGACCATGTGCAATGGCTTTACGAATGCTCGAGGTATCCGCGGGTTTTCCCTTTAGTTTGACACTACCGCTAAATTTGCTGCCGTAACTGTGCCCGAACAGGCTCATGGCAAACTCGGTACGCCCGGCCCCCATCAATCCTGCAATTCCAACCACTTCACCGGCGGCCACTTTCAGATTAATGTCCTTGAGCATTTGCCGGTCAGTGGTCTCCGGATGCCAGACATTCCAGCCGCAGACTTCCATCAGGGTGCCACCAATTCTGGGTTGGCGCTCTGGATACCGGTTGGCCATATCCCGTCCCACCATGTCGCGAATAATGTCGGCTTCACTGATGGATTCCGCAATACAGTCCAATGTGGACACCGTGGCACCGTCTCTCAAAACGGTGATTGAGTCAGCCACCTGGCTAACTTCATTAAGCTTGTGAGAAATGAGGATGGATGAAATGCCTTGTCGCTTGAATTCAAGCAGCAGATCAAGCAACTTCTGGCTGTCGTTTTCCTGTAATGCAGCCGTCGGTTCGTCCAGAATAAGCAGCTTTACCTTTTTCGACAGTGCTTTGGCTATTTCCACCAGCTGTTGCTTGCCGACACCCAGGCTATCGACCCTGGACATGGGGCTTTCGCTTAATCCCACTTTACCCAGTAACTCTTCGGTTCTGGCAAAGGTTTCGGGCCAATCTATCAGGGTCTTCTCGGCAATTTCGTTGCCCAGAAATATATTCTCGGCGATGGACAGCAGAGGTACCAGGGCCAGTTCCTGGTGAATAATAATAATGCCCAGACTTTCACTGTCCGCAATATTCTTAAAGGCTACTTTCCCGGCTTCAAAACGTATATCACCCTCATAAGAACCGTGGGGATAAACACCGCTCAACACCTTCATCAGAGTCGATTTGCCTGCGCCGTTTTCGCCAACCAGCGCATGTATTTCGCCCCTTTTGATCTTAAGGTTAACCCGATTTAGCGCTTTAACCCCGGGAAAGCTTTTGCTGATTGATTGCATCTCAAGAATGATGTCTTGCATAGGTGTCATCCCTTGGGCTTGCCCCCTTTGGTTATACCAATAGCTGTACCAATAGTTGTACCGGTAGCTGTACCCGTAGCTATACCAGGGGGGGGCTAATGTCGTTTCAATACGCTATGTCAATATTTGGCTTTATTGAACCTGATCCTTGGTGTAGTAGCCGCTGGCGATCAGACGCTGTTCCCAGTTACTTTCATCCACGGACAGGGGCTCAAGCAAATACGAAGGCACGACTTTGACACCATTGTTGTAGGTGGAGGTGTCGTTAATTTCGGGCTTGCCGCCTTTCAATAGCGCATCCACCATGCCGACAGTGACCCGTGCCAGCTCTCTGGTGTCCTTGAATACTGTTGAGTATTGTTCGCCTGCAAGAATGGATTTTACTGAAGGTATTTCTGCATCCTGGCCGGAAACGACAGGCATCGCCATATCACCTGAGCCATAGCCGACACCTTTTAAAGAGGAAAGAATACCGATAGAAAGGCCGTCATAGGGTGATAGCACACCATGGATGCGCTGGTCGGTGTAGTGACTGGAAAGCAGGTTATCCATGCGAGCCTGAGCGACCGCACCGTCCCATCTCAGGGTACCCACCTTATCCATGCCCATCTGACCGGAAGGAATGATAACTTCTCCGGACTTAATCAGTGGATCAAGAACAGACATGGCCCCGTTGTAGAAAAAGTAGGCATTATTGTCGTCGGGAGATCCGCCGAAGAGTTCAACGTTGTAGGGTCCGGGTCCCGCCTTGCGCATACCTTTTACCAATGAGTCCGCCTGCAATACGCCAACTTTGAAATTGTCAAAAGTGGCGTAATAGTCGACATGACCACTATCACGGATGAGCCGGTCATAGGCGATCACCTTGATTCCGGAGGCACTGGCATTTTCGAGTGCGTTGGACAGTGTTGTACCGTCGATCGCAGCAATGACCAGGACATTGACGCCTTTGACGATCATGTTCTCGATTTGTGCCAATTGATTGGGGATATCGTCTTCAGCATATTGGAGGTCTGTTTTATACCCTGCGGCCTCAAACTGTTCGACCATGGAATTTCCGTCGGAGATCCAACGGGAAGAAGATTTGGTCGGCATTGCGATGCCGACATAACCTTTATCCGCCGCTATAACAGAAGTGGAAAAGGCAGTAGCAACCAGGGCTACCGAAGCGATCAGGTTTTTTATCTTTATCATTAGCTCCTCCGTAGAGCCACAATCCACACTAACGGCAACTTGCTGTCTGTGTGACTGCCGCCGAATTGTCATATTTATTTTTCATCGATAAGGGCAATCAGACCTTGAAGGTCATGAGTAAGAGTATTTACTATTCAGCATATCATTCAAATACTATATTTCGATCATCATATAACACTATTGGTATGCAATTATGGACATCGGACTCTCCAGAAATCTCAAAGTGAACCAATTACGCCTGATTGCTGCGATTGCTGAATATGGCCAAATCAGCCTTGCCGCCGATGCACTTGCCATGACACAGCCGGCAGCATCCAGAATCCTCGCTGATGTCGAAAAAATTATTGGAGCCAAGCTGTTTGAACGCCACGCCAAGGGAATGGAGCTAACACTTGTCGGGCGGGCTCTCGCCCAGCGCTCCCACAACATGCTGGTGGAGCTGAGAGACTTGTCCCGGGAAGTTCAGGAACTTAAACGGGGAGAAGGAGGCGTAACGACCGTGGGTGCGGTGACGGGGGCTGCAGTTGGCTTTGTGATACCGGCCATTCAACAGTTAAAAGCCGTATCTCCCAAAGCGGAAATCAGCGTAAACGTCGAAACCAGTGACGCATTAGTCCACGATCTTCTAACCGGTAACAACGACTTTGTATTGGCCAGGCTGTCAAAAAATTTCAATCCAAATGATTTCGATATTCACCCTGCCCGACACGAGACGGTAAAGTTGCTGGTCCGGCACGATCACCCTCTGGCCAATGCTGAAGAAATATCAGTGCATGATCTCTCCACCTATGAGTGGGTAATGCAGTCTCACCGGGCGCCGATCAGAGAAGCCGTTGAAGCTGTCTTCATGAAGGGGGGCGAAAACATTCCGACGAATATCACCAACACCACGTCGTTGCTTGCAATGATCGCCATACTGGTGTCCTCATCTGCCATCGCACCCTTAGCCAGCGAGGTATCTGACCTGCTGCTAGGGGACAAAGTCAGGGCCAGGCTGGTTGCACTTTCTTTGAAAGAACCTATAGAAATGTCGCCCTACTATCTGTTGCAGGTAAAGGGGCGCCGGCTGTCGCCTGTAGCCAACAGGCTTCGCAGGCTGGTGATGGCCGAACTTGAACGCCCAGACCAGGGCAAATAGATGCCTCTGAAATGGGACGTTTTCTGCAGTTAACAATTCACTGGTACTATGTGTTTATTAACGGTTAACCTAACTAGTATTCATCCATAAACGGCTTCCCTGCCTTTTATGGTAGTCGCAAAGCCAAAATGCGATTTTGTCTTGCTCGCAAAATCAATGGATTACACCATCAATTTTGGTGGCACTTCCCTGTGCCAAGTTAGTGTCTGCCTATAGTCGGGTGTTTATGGACGGACACTAACTAAAAAACAAACCAGACAAACAAGAAATAACCAGAAAGGGATTACTCATATGATATTGCTCATTGCCGGCCTGATAGTGTTCCTGGGAGCCCATTCCATCTCAATTTTTGCCCGCGGATGGCGTAACGATATGCTTTCCAAGCTTGGGGAAGGCGGCTGGAAAGGCCTCTATGCACTAGTATCAGTGGTAGGCTTTGCCTTAATTATCTACGGCTATGGTAACGCCAGACTCGATCCGGCGGTTATATATACTCCCCCCACCTGGATCAAGCATCTGGCCATGCTACTACTGTTACCGGTGTTTCCGCTGTTTCTGGCAACTTATCTGGACTGCAAAATCAAGGCCGTCGCTAAACACCCCACGCTGGTTGCCACCAAAATCTGGGCGCTAGCACATTTGCTGGTCAACGGCACTCTGGCGGATATATTACTATTTGGTGGCTTTCTCGCCTGGGCGGTGGCAGACCGAATTTCCGTTAAGCGTCGTACCGATGTCGTATTACCTGTGGCACCTGTATCCTGGAGAAACGATATCATCGCGTTGGTCGGTGGTGTAATTATCTACGGTCTGTTCGTGAAATGGGGGCATGTCTGGCTGATCGGCGTGTCGCCGATTTAGAGATTAAATCGGGAATTCCTGCAACTAAGCGGCTCTGGCCAACGGTAAAGGAAACCTTCCTTTACCGGTCGTGTGCAGCAACCAGCCGATAATGACAATAAAAATTGGGTCAGTGATTTCTGCAACATGACCAATCAGACGAGTTTGGATAAGCTCAATCCCCAAAGATAGAACGGCAATGATAGCAGTGGCGTATCGCCAGCGTAGCCCCATAGCCACGCCAAACCAGATCGCACAACCGTAAAAGAAAAATTTATGGAAAAAAGTAGCCAGATTGAAGAAGACCGAGCCACCCAATAGTCCGGTAAACGGGATCCAATGAAATTCCATTGTTGTATCCATAAACTTGAACGGGGTAAGTCCGTTCAAAACTATGTGAAACACCAACAATGGATAGATATAGCGGTGAAGTCTGTCCTGCGCGGAAAACAGAAACCATAACCCAATCGCGAGCATTGCACCGAGCACGTCGTAAAGAAATAGATAGTTGTAAATAATGAGTGTCTCAAAGGCAAAACAACCGATAACCAACACCAGGATTGCCCTTGGTTTTAGCTCATCCACCACTTTGCTTAACAGGTAAAAAATCGCAAGCCAGGCGGTCAGGTTGGCGTACACAGAAACAAGATTAAGTTGTGGGTTCACATATATAGGACGGAGGCTGATTTCAATCTGCTTCCACCGAAAGAAAGGAATAAACGGCATCAGCCGGAATCCGAACCACCCCAGGATCAAGGTTACCGGGGCAACATGTAGCGTATTGATGGAGACATCGTTGCGCCGTTGCCAGGCGGAAAGCCTCCACCCCAGCATGCATCCCAGAACAATACCGATCAGGTTGGACCAGCCGTCCACGATACTGGGGGTGCGGCTGGGTAAACAGTACTGCAGCAATTGCAGGCCCATACCAAACAGGAAACCGGAAACAATTATGGCCAGTAATCTAAGCTCAGGCTTTTTGTCAAAAACAAACCAACCAATCAGCCCATAAGGGATAAAGATAATGATGTTAGCCAGGAAATCGCCCTGAAAAACCGGATCATCCCAGGTGCCGGTAAAATCAAGGAACAGATCACCGGGAATGCTCCCGGTATAAAACTCGAAAGGATAAAGAGACCCATAGGTGATCAATAGAATAACGACAGCCCATATTCTTCTCATGCCAGATTACGACTCATACCAGATTACAACCCACAGACTTTCCTCTTCTCAATTAAGCCCGTTTCAGGCAGTGAACAATTCTCTGGATAAGAAATCGAAAACCAGCGAACGAATCTGATGCCGGTCATCTTCTTCGCCGGCTCGCTGTAACACCTGATCGATAAGTTCATCCCCTGCCTTTTCCCGAATTTTGTGGCATAAATCCACAAACATGCCGTCTACAAATTCAGGGTGGGACTGGAAAGTCAAAATATGCTGCTTCTTTTGGGTAATGGGATAGGTGCAGAAATCGGAATGAGCGATCGCATCAAATTCCGGAGCTAACGCCATCACCTGATCCTGATGCATGGACAACACCCGAACCTGTGAGCCCGGTTCAAGGTTCCCTAACGGATTGATCAGATTGACAGGATAGGCTCCCAACCCCCAGCCCTTCTCAGACTTGGCAACATGGCCGCCCAGGGCGGAATGAATCACCTGATGGCCGAAACAAACTCCCAGAACCACCTTCTGAGCGTCATCCAACTGGCGGATAAAACCCTTCACATCAGCGATCCAGGGATCAGGATCATAAACGCCCCATTTACTGCCACTAATGATCCAGCTGTCTGCCTCTTCAACTGACTCGGGTATTTCGCCGTGATGGCACCGCCAAACACAGTATTCAAAGCTGCCGGGTGAAATATCCTCAAGCATGAGGATAAAGTCCTGGTCATAAGTGCCATACTTGGCAATTAAATCGTGACGGTGATCGTCACACAGCAAAATACCTAGAGTTCTCATCTTCTACCAAAATCTGACTACTGTTATTATTTATTGTTTTAACTGTTACAAATGGTTTACCAGTTACTAATGAACCAGCTATTACTTAGGGTTCAACTGCTACTCACTGGCCCAGCCGCTACCAATAGCGCTGAAAGGCAGTTCCAATCCCAGTTCCGGGATTTCTTTGGCCAGCCATGCTGGAAATGTATTGCTGTTTGGGCCTGGAAAAACCGTATAAGTGTCGACCCAAGGGTATGCGTCTGCTTTGGCCTGAATTTCCTTAATCAGCTCGCCGACATTTTCACCCCGACGATCGAGTATAAGTTGCGGTTTGCTTCCGTACCAGTAGCGATCAGGAATGTCCTGTTCTATTCTCAATACTGGCAGACCACGCCTTTCACGCCAGCCGATCACCTCGTACACCGTATAGTCCGTTGCATTTTCCGGTTTGACGGCAACCCAGGTATGAATAGCAAACCAGCCTCGCCAGCCATAGGCGTCCGCACCATATACCTGAATAACCGGCTCAGGTGTTGTAAGTGGGTCAGGTGCCAAGCCGGCTGAAGTACGACTGGCAGTACGCCAGTTATCGCTACTACAGGCCGCAAGGGTAACAACAGTGGTCAGTATAAATGCCCAACGAATGACTCTGACCTGCCCGATAGCTTGCATGCTCATAGTAAGCACCTCTTGATACATTCTAGCCACCCTGGCCGATTCTGTGAGTATCCTTAAACCTGTAAAACCCACTATATCGGTTTGTATATCGTCATTAAAAATTAACGTCTGTTCAGGCAGATAATACTCTGTAAATTTCTCCGCTCAGCGTATACTTCGCCCCCCGGCTGATCTGCGGAGTCAGTCATGGCGTGATCGTTATTTTCAGAGTAAGGTTACAACGGCATTATGTGTCGTCTATTTCTATATATTACAAATAGATATCTTAATATATTAATGTCAATTATTAAGTAAACATCGCTCTGAAACGACAGTTCTTATATTTAATAATCTTGCTGCGGAATAAACAGCACAGGATAATCCGGCATATTTTGGTCAGATCCCTTTGGTCCTATACCCGTTGATTCGGTTTCAGTTTTTTTGCGTTACGGCGCCTTTCGAGAGTCATCATGAAAATTGCGATCTTATCTCGCAACCCTAAGCTCTACTCTACCCGTCGGCTGGTAGAAGCAGGCCAAAACCGGGGTCATGAAATGCATGTTGTGAACACATTGCGCTGCTATATGAACATGGCCACCGACAAACCGACCATTCATTACAAGGGCGAGATTCTCGAAGGCTACGATGCGGTTATTCCCAGAATTGGCGCATCCGTCACTTTTTACGGTACGGCTGTTTTACGCCAGTTTGAAATACTGGGCGTATTTCCTGTTAATGAATCCGTTGCCATTACCCGTTCCAGGGATAAATTACGTTCTTTGCAGCTTTTATCCCGTCGAGGCCTTGGCATGCCGGTTACCGGCTTTGCCAATTCACCGGATGATATTCAGGATCTTATCAAAATGGTCGGTGGCGCACCTCTGGTCATCAAGCTACTGGAAGGCACCCAGGGAATCGGCGTTGTACTCACTGAAACCAAAAAAGCTGCCGAAAGCGTTATTGAAGCCTTCCTCGGTCTGAGCGCCAACATTCTGGTGCAGGAATATGTGAAAGAAGCCGGTGGTGCAGACATACGTTGTTTTGTCATCGACGGAAAGGTGGTTGCAGCCATGAAACGCCAGGCTCAGCCGGGCGAATTTCGCTCGAACTTACATCGTGGCGGCACCGCGACGCTGGTGAAAATCACCCCCCAAGAACGCCAGACTGCGGTAAGAGCCGCCAGGGTGATGGGGCTCAACGTCGCAGGTGTAGACCTTCTTCGCTCCAGCAGCGGCCCCAAGATAATGGAGGTAAACTCATCACCGGGTCTTGAAGGCATTGAGGCCGCCACCGGTAAAGATGTCGCCGGCATGATATTTGATTTCATTGAAAAGCAGATTGAAGAGAAAAAGGCTACCACCAGAACCAAAGGTAAGGGCTGAGCTGAACAAAGTCCTTTTATTAATTTCCTGTCCTGTCCTGTCCTGTCCTGTCCTGTCCTGTCCTGTCCTGAATAAGCTTACACCAAATTCAGGACAGGACATTCCACCTTAAACCTTCCTTATTTTGATTCCTAATTCCTGTTCAAATTGTAGTATCTACAACTGAAGCACCGGCATTGGCCGCTAGACATAGGCGTTACAGTTTTAGAACTAGCCCATTTATGGATGGTCCTAGTAAATTCGACTATTTTGACATATTTTCTATCCCATTCAGCCTATATAATAATTCCCATTACGGAAATTACCTACACCTAAAGTTGATAAACTTTGGTTTATCTCGTTGACGAACGAATAGCTTATAACCTAACCTTTTTGTCACTTGATCATTCAGTGAACCCAACTTGATATAAAACGATTCTGGCAATAGAACGGGAAAATACGACATCGCCAGTATCCTTCAAGCGACTTCACCTTGAACCAAGTAAACATGCAGAGACCTGTTGGTTGGTGGTTTTCAGGGGCAACTCACCCTCCATCAAACAGATGAGTGGAATGCCACAGTCCGCGTTCTATGCACAACACGGAAGGGCAGCAACAGTACTCGGGTGTTTAGTGAAAAGGAATTTGGGCCAATCGGTATCTCAGGGTACGTTAGAGTGGCTTCAAAACAACAGGGTTAGGACGTAAGTCAGATAACAAACGGGTTTGTTAAAGCCTGATAAAAGACTTTTACAAGGAATGTGAAGATTAGTTAGCCGTCAGCTTCACCTCATTTTCTGCTTTATCCAGGCAGGAAATACCTTAGCCTCGATCGGGATTTATTGGTGCCCGATTCGGATCGTTTGCTTATTGTTGGCGACCGTATTCCGGTCCTGATTTTAAAAGCCTTTTTGCTAGACTCCGGGCTGCTTCTGTCCAGTTAATACATTGAAACTGGAGTTTTGAGCATGTCTGATCGACACTTAAAGCATAAAACCTTGTTGTTAAGTCTCGCCCTTGTTTCCGCCCATACCCTGGCAGCAGAACGATTGGATCTTCGCACCCACCAGACAGCAATCCTATCTTCCCAGGGAGCCACCTTTGCCCCTCCTACCAACCAAGCTGTCTTAGGCTTGTCTGGAAACAATGGCGTTACAACTCTCGCTATTCGAACCGAACGCAATGGCCGCACTTACGAGCGCCTGCAACAGACCTACCAGGACCTGAAAGTTTTCGGAGAGCATATCATCATGGTGCGCGATCGGAACGGCACTGTCGTCCATTTAAACGGAGGCCTGATTCAGGGCATTCAGGCAGATATGGATGCTGGCTTCGCGCCTGGCATTATCCCTGGTCTTAGTGCAGACAAAGCAATGCAGATTGCTCGCAGCAACAGCGGGATTCAATCTCTTTCAGCGCCTGCCTTCAATAATGAATCCAATGAACTGATGATCTATTTTGATGAAGATTCAGGCATGGCTCGCCTGGTATACGTCATCAACTACGTGGTGGAAGCAGGTCCGGGACAGGAAGAAGCCATGCGTCCCTACTTCATTATTGATGCCCACTCAGGTGAAACCATCAAGACCTGGAACGGTTTAACCACCAGAGACGGCACCGGCCCGGGCGGCAACCTGAAAACGGGCCAGTATGAATACGGTACCGATTATCCCCCCTTTGTGGTTGATTATGCCTGCCGTATGACGACATCAAATGTGGAAACCATCAACCTGAATCACGCCACTTCCGGTGGTTCCATCCATCAATTTACCTGCCCGAGAAATACTGTTAAGGAAATAAACGGTGCTTATTCACCACTCAACGATGCGCATTACTTTGGCAATGTCGTCTTCAAGATGTATAACGAGTGGTTTAATACCTCCCCCCTGAATACCAAGCTCAGGCTTCGTGTTCATTACAGCAGCAACTATGAAAATGCCTTCTGGGACGGCAGCCAAATGACTTTTGGTGATGGCGCGAGCTACTTCTATCCTCTGGTGGATATTAACGTGGTGTCCCACGAAGTTTCCCACGGATTTACCGAACTTAACTCCGGCCTGGTTTATGAAAATCAGTCTGGCGGTATCAATGAAGCTTTCTCTGACATGGCCGGTGAGGCCGCGGAGTATTACATGACAGGATCCAACGATTTTTATATTGGTGCTGCCATTGTTAAGAACGATACGGCTATACGTTATATGCAGAATCCTCCCCAGGACGGAAGCTCCATAGGCCACGCCGGCGACTACTATTCCGGCATCGATGTTCACTTCAGTAGCGGCGTCTACAATAAGGCTTTCTATCTGCTTGCGTCTTCCAGCGGCTGGAATACCAGAAAGGCCTTTGAAGTTTTTGTTCGAGCTAATCAACTGTACTGGACCCCCAATACAGACTTTGACGACGGAGCCTGTGGCGTTGAGAGTGCTGCAGAAGACCTTAACTATGGAAAAGCCGCTGTGACTGCAGCGTTTTCAGCGGTCGGAGTCAACTGCGACGGCCTGCCTCCAGGAGGAGATGTTACCGAACTGAAAAAAGGCACGTCGGTGACAGGCATTTCCGGCAATCAGGGTTCCGAGAAGTTTTTCTCCCTCGAAGTGCCTGCCGGAGCCACTCGCCTGACTTTTACCATTAACGGCGGCTCGGGCGATGCGGATATGTATGTCAAATTCGGCAACAAACCAACGTATTCCAGCTACGACTGCCGTCCCTATGAAAATGGCAATAGCGAAGTCTGTACTTTCGCGACGCCATTGGCAGGCACCTACTACCTAATGCTTCGAGGATATTCCGGGTTAACGTTAGTCGGCGATTACTCGGACAGCACGGACGGCGTTTTTGAAAACACGGATGACTACTATATTCCGGACAATAATTCAACCGGTATAACCAGCCCATTGGTCGTCGAAGGTGTAGGCTCAGCCGGCTCTGTAGACGTATCTGTGGACATAGTGCACACCTATATTGGTGATCTCATCGTCGACCTGATTTCACCTGCAGGAACAACTTACAACTTGCATAACCGCTCTGGTGGCGGTGCAGTTAACCTGCAGAAAACTTACACAGTCAGCCTAAGCGGCGGCAATGTTGATGGTATCTGGCAGCTTAGAGTCAGAGATCGTGCCCGCATAGATACCGGCTACATCAATAGCTGGAAACTTTCTTTCTAACCATTTTTAACCAGGTTCTTCCATGGGCAAATGCCTATGTCGAGAACACAGCCAGGATTCGTTCTGGCTGTTTGCACAATCCGACGGTTCAGTATTCACCGCCAGAAGATGAACCGTCGGATTTCCCTCAAAGACCAGTCCGATAGCGGCAGACAACTCACGGCCGACGCCATGGAAGCCATAAAGTCTGGGCGTGAAACACCTAAGTAACCGTTTCGTCCTGGTTAATCGTCGCGACGACGAACTCTACCTACCCACAATCTCTATCTACTCATAAGAGGACAGATAGATCCTGATATTGAATTAATCCTGGGATCAATACTCGCTATCTGGAGTAATTTACTCTTCCACAGGATTTTCACTGGCTGGAGGCTGACCAGCCGCTGTAGCGCCACCGGCATAGACGGAGTATTCCTGCACTGACAAGGAGCCATTGCCATCCAGGTCGACATTGGCAAACTGATCCTCCAGATTCGGGTCTGATATCGCTTCTTCCTGACTGATCTGGCCATCAGCATCTGAATCCAGTGCGGTGAAGGAAACTGTATCACCTACCGGGTCGGTGTCACTTTCTGCCCAGGCGACAGTTACGGTCATCAGGCAAGCGGATATAAAGATAATAAGTTTATTCATAGTTAACGTCCTCGTTCTCTATCCATAGATTGACGCATTGATAGTGAACTTTAGAACCACCGCTGTGGGGTTCAAACAGCTGTTCAACAATGCTACAGGTCATCTTTCAACATCAATGCCATAATCAATATCTCCCTTTATTTCATGCACTTACGATATATTCGAAAAATAGTAATTTGAATTCTGCCGTGTATCTGTAGCCGAATGGCAACGGCGTTTCGGAGAGGCAATTATTTTATTATCAATATCAGTAGGTTACTGGTTTTAATTTGGCAACAATACATCCATAAGTGCCCGAGTGATCGGTCCCAATGAGCATGAGTGCTATCAACCATATTAAAAGTAATAGTTTAGAGAGAGTTCAATAAAGTCTTCATTTTCTATCGGAAATAGAGAACTGGCGGACTGTTGCGATGATATGAACCAAGCTTCGAGTTGCCATTTCCAACGTTCATTTATTCTCTGGCTCGACTCAAACCGCAATAGGGTTTCAGATTGCCGCTTTAGGCTTTGATCCACACCAACCAAAACTTCTGTTCCGTCTACGTCGTTAAAGTTGATACGAATCCCGGCGAACCCTCTTTTCTCTAAGTCTTTGTCCATGCTCTGATCGTAAATTAATTCGACTAGCCAGCCGAAATCTACGAGCGATGAGAAAACGCCGACTTGGGTATACTCAAATCCTCCTCCAAGCACCCAGGTATTCTCCAAACTATCACGGTAGCGACCTTCAAACTTATATAACCAGTTTTCTTGCACCACTAGCATATCAAGACTCGCCTGGGACATCTGGGCATAAAAAGGTATTAGTAGGAAGGTGTTTTCTTCAGGTATCTCCGAAGAGTTTTCAGACATTAGATAGGGATCTCGATTTGTCCCCTTAAAATAGCTCGCAGCAAATTCCAAACTGTCGATATAGTGACTGTAGCGCATAGCAACATCTAAATGGTTTTCTTCATTGCCAGATTCGTAGCGGACAGCATCAGGGTTAACCTCAATACCTGACAGACGACCTTCGCTTCCGGGAAATGTGCGTTCTCTAAAGTATGGCAAAGCAAACAATTCAAGTGTGCCGTAATCTTTCACTAGCTTAAATTGCATCATTGGTTGACCTAGCTTTTCCTCCTGGTCAAATGCTTCAACCAAATCGGTCTGATTAATGACGTCCACAATATGCTGCGATTCCAATACCCCCCAAAAGACCTTACCCACTCCAACCTTCAGCTCATAATCGTCCCAAAAATAGTGCGCAATTAACTCACGAATATCTATATGCGACCGCTCCTCATCATGGCTATCAACTCTGGCAAATGGTTTAAAACTATAGGTTGCCCTTTCTGCCTGCCAATACCATTCTGGCGCCAGCATTACGGATCCCTGCCAATGCACTGGTTTTTCATGTTCGGGTGGTTGTGGACTCTGGAAAAATGCACGCTGCTGAATCTGCGCATCCCCCTGAAAGCCAAACTCAGCAGCATTAATTGAACACGGAAAAGCGACGGCCACAAATAACCACTTTCTCATTGAGCATTACCTGGCGCGTTTTAAGCTGTCTCTACTAAAATCACTCTCTGTTAGACCCGTATCAAATTCTAACGAATTCGTCACCAGCGCTGTTTGCTTATTGGTCTGTACGTGTTTCATTTCCAGTTTATGTGGACGCCAGTACTTATCAAGATATTGCCGATAGTCACTTAAGGTAAGTTCCTTGGCAAGTGCGCCGCTGCGATCGTAAAACTCTATTTTGAGAGGCTGAAAAGTTTGTTTGTTAAGCCATAGAATCTGCTTTATATATCCGGAATGCTTATCCTTCGGCATCTGCTCAACTACATACACCGGCTGGTTATCCAGTTGCTCTTCTTCCAGTAACTTGAATTCGTATTTGGCAATCTCAAAAGAGCTCAGGTCTTCGTATGCAAACTCACTCCCCATAAACGGGCCGGACTTATTGGCCGAAGCAATACGCTTAACCCGTTTAAAAGAGGGTAAATAGAGCCATTGATCATCCGCACCATCTACATGAGAATGACTCAGGAATGCCGTGCCATTTATATCCCTGGGATAAGTAAACACTGTCAAAGCCATGTCACCATCTCCGTCCACTTCCAGGGTTTTCATCTTCATTGTTCGTTTACTCTTCTCCCCCTGGGGTGATACAAGGAACATTTCTACAGCGGCTTCCGATGACCCCCACCCCTTGTCTCTGGCCTTCCTTTCTTTTGCAATCACAAGGCCCTGTTCCTGTGGTGACAGTCCCTGCAAATCGCCTATGTCATCTGCGTGGAGCAAGGGCGAAATAAGAACGGCTAACGATAAAATAAAATATTTCACTGTGACATCCTGTTCAGTTTAATCAAAGCAGCCTGGCTATAGGCAGCTCTCTGTTTCACTTCATGAAGCTTCGACGAAGTTCTCTGCAAACTCTTTACGGTTAAATCTCAAAATATTGGTCAATGTCTTGCCTGAACCGCATTCTACAAATTCAGCCTCCGGGTATTCCTCCAATACCCTCCAAATCGAATCTGCCCACAAAACCGGGTTAGTCAGGTGCTCTGCAAGTGCAAGCTGAGGTGATTGGATTGAGCGGGCAGTTACGTTACATAGCAAAGGTAGTTGTGGCTGCGCGAACGAAAAGCCGGACAAATAGGCTTCAAAGGATTTTTTTGCCTGAGCCATGAACCGTGAATGGAAGGCCCCGCTGGTATTCAGCCTGACAACAAATGCATCATACATCTGCAGCAATCCGGTGATACCTTCAATACTTTTTTCATCACCGGAAATGACTGTTTGAAACTCGCTATTGTAATTAGCGATATCCACAGTATCGGTATAGTCAGACTGGGCGAGTATATCTTTTACTTCGTTGGCAGAGATTTTCATAACGGCCGCCATTGCTCCGCCCTCCTGCTGGACCATCAATTCGCCACGTTTCTTGACCATTTTCAGGCCATCAGAAAAGGTAAACATTTCTGCGGCTAACATGGCATTGTACTGGCCAATACTATGACCAAGTACCAGACTCGGCTGCTCATAAACGGCATGCCACCTGCGATAAACCATTGCATTGACGACATAAATCGCCGCTTGTGCATAATCTGTGCGATCAAGCTTCTCGCTTTCCCCATTCAAACAAAGTTCGACGATGTCATAACCCAATATTTGATTGGCTTTCTCCACCATTTCCGGAAACAACTCCCAAAGGTCGTTACCCATTCCAATTGACTGAGAACCCTGGCCTGGAAACATGATAACCGTAGACATGCTACTGTCCCTCCGTTTTGTAAATAAACCGTTTAACCAATCCTGGTAACATAAAGATATCTGTAACCAACGCGATGAGAATCACCATGGCTGTCAGCATTCCCATTCCCTGGTTCAACCTAAAGCTGGAAAACGCCAGTATGGCGAAGCCGCAGGTTAGAATGATGGTGGTATTAAAAATGGGACTACCCACCTGGCTATAGGTCTCACGAATGCACTCCAAAAATGTCGGACGATTCAGATTCTTCCTGATATGTGTAAGTAAATATATTGTATCGTCTACAACGATTCCGAATGTCATCACTACAACGATCGAGATAGCCAATCCGACTTCACCGTCAATCAGGCCCCACAAACCGAAGGCTATAACTGCAGGCAGCAAATTTGGGATCAGACTGAGCAGACTGAATTTCAGACTGCGTAACGCCACCACTAGCACGATAAAAACAAAGAAGAACGCCTGTATCGTACTAACGACAAGACTGCTCGCATTTCGTTGGCCGATATCGGCAAACATAATTGTGGGTCCGGTACCCGGGTGAAGAACCACCTCTGTTTTCTGCGCTTGATGCCACTCCCTGATTTTTTCCTCTAACGCTAATATTTCCTTACTGGATAAGTTATCCACAACGATGGAGAGGCGGCTGCTTTTCTGTTTGATATCAACGATATTATTGGTCGATAGCCCGTAAGGAAGAGACATCTCATAAAGCAAATGTAATTGAGAGGCACTCTCCCGACTCTCAGGCAGCTGGTACTGCGCTGCCCCGCCACCCGTACTGGCCTGATACAGCTTTTTCTGAACGTTGGTGATGCTGGTAACATGACGAACCTCTTCCTGATTAA
This sequence comes from Hahella sp., assembly GCA_050299855.1. Taxonomy (GTDB): domain Bacteria; phylum Pseudomonadota; class Gammaproteobacteria; order Pseudomonadales; family Oleiphilaceae; genus Hahella. Next base: position 27,343 of record JBNKWQ010000027.1, on the reverse strand, counting down.
CCAACCAGTTACTCAGTTTTTCGACATAATCCAGATACTCTGGCTCGAATATTCCGCCTGATCCCGAGGACTCAAGTTCAAAATAGACCTGATGGACACCCGTTAGATTCGAGTTGATATATTCAGCGTCACTTCGGACCTGATTCTCTTCATCGAAGTATTCCACGAAGTTGTCGTTCAGCTCATTGAAAGTAATTGGATAGATCATGAGCAGAGCTGACAAACCACAAAGCAATAAATAGATCTGCGAATGTTTTGCTATGTGCTCGCCAAGTTTGCCCATCCGGTGCTCAGCCCGCTGAGCGTGCTGTACTCGTGCTAACGAAAAAAATGATAAAAATGCTGGAAGGAAAGTAATCGAAAACAGGAATACAGCAACATTACCCACCGCCAGCATAAAGCCTAGATCTTGAAGCGGGGGAACTTCACTTCCCATAATTCCCAGAAAACCGACCGTAGTAGACAAAGTTACCAGGAACAAAGGCCAGATATTACTTTGTATGGCCTGTCGAGTTGCTTCTTTAGATTCAAGCCCCTGCGCTTTTCTCCGTTGCACGGAAAACAGAATATGCATGCTCTGCGCGACAGCCAATGTCATCAGCACCGTTGGAGCAGATACAGATATGGCTGTCAGTTTATATCCCAGCCAACCTGCGATACCGAGAGCGACAAACCAGCTCATGGTCACTGTCAACAGCACCGCAACCATCGCGACAAATGAGCGGGTCAGCAACAGCGTTAATACCAATACACACAGGTATACCAGACCGTAAAGGTTTTCCACATCCGCCTGAGCCGAAACGTCAAAGCCGTGATCTATCACGATAGAGCCAGTTTTGTGAAACTGTAGTGACGGATTTCCGAATTCAAACAGCAGCTGATCCAGTGCCTGCATAAATTTGGCTTTTTCAATCTCCGTTGTCACAGAATCAGCCAGAGACACATTGATCCCTGCAATGCTTTTTTGTGGTCCTACGAGGTAGCCGTTTAATCCCTTCTCTTTAGTGGCACGTTCATAAAACTTTGCAAGATATTTTTTATCGACTCTATTCTCATCTCTGTCCTGGACATAGTCTGCTACCTGGATTTCATCATTGTCAGCGTCGATAAACTGATAATTCGTAACACTATCAACCCGGATTACGTGAGGTAAAGTCCAGAGCCGGTCTGTAAGATCAGCTAACAGATTCAGTCCAGGCTCATCAAACAGTTCGCCACCATTCCTGGTAACTCCAATAAATACATTATTGGTTCTGACGAACTTATTCTGTAGTGACTCGAAGGCCTGGAGTTTCACATTGTCGGTTTCAAAAAAATCACGATAGTCTGAGCTGAACTGCAGCTTTTCCAGGCCATAACCGGTGCCAAGAGAAACAGCCAGACACAATAGGATAATCCATATTCGCAGACGTATAACGGTCGCAGCGCTAAACCACTTTGGTTCGGGCTTCAGGGCAGCATCACCGGAAGTTACCAAGGCTTCGTTCATGCGGCCCCCTGCTGTGCATGGTAAAAGTAGAGACCCGCACAATGCAGCAACCCAATTCCCAACGCGAGAAAGGAAGACACTTTGTCAAACATGGAAACGGGTGTGCTCATGAATGGAATAGCCAAAACCGCCGCACCGCGAAGCAAATAGATACCTGCTATGGCAATCAACCCATAAAAAAGAAACGGTGCTGCAAGGGACCGGGCAGCGGCAAGATTGTAGTAACTAAACAAGAAGAATACTGCCGTCACTCCCCCTGTTACCAGAGCAGGGATCCAGGATCCCTGCTCTGCTTTGGTTGCCATCCATTCACCGGCACCGAAATATCGGTATGCGGGAGCACCCGCATAGATCACATAAATATGGAGAATAGCAATAGCGATATTGATTGCAGCACAGACTATCCAGGTTACTTGATTCATGTAGCATCCTTGTTAAATTGTTTAAGACAAATCTTCTAACTAAGTCACCAAAACCACACCTTGTCATGTTTCATACACAGTTGTGCCATGGAGTCAGCTACTTCAACCCGCTCAACCAGCTCGTATCTCGGATCGAACAGGCTTAAATCTTGAGTCAGTACCCAGATTCGAGCTCCGCGGTCAATCAAAGCCTCTATAGAGCGAGCGAAGTGGCTCATTTGTGCAATCGAAATATCGCCAATATCCACCTGGGTTTGCTGTTGTTGTTTAAAACACATAGCAACAGCCTGTCCTTTCAATAGCAGGTTGTGGTCAGCTTTCATGGCCCTCATGCATTCCGAAAGCCATACAATATTGCCGTATTGCTCCTCCAGGGCCCCCCTGAATCCTTTCTCAACGATTGCCAACGATGAACTCGAACGTGCCATCACTCCTCCTTATTTAACGAACATTTTCAGTTCATCCATTTGCTCCAAACAAAGTGCAAATTTCTCAGACACTTCATCCAGGTGCGTATACTCATGGGCATCAGAAATCAGGAACCCATGCAGTTCCGGCATATATATTTGTCGCGTACGCATCAAATAGGCTACGGCCAGTGTCGCTTTGAAGTTGGCCCCTTGCATAGCCTCCCTGAAAAATTTGGGGTTCTTATGCGTAAAACATATCGAGAACATTGAGTGGCCGGACTTAAGTCGCAGATTGATTCTACGATCATCTGCAGCCTTTTGTAGTCGAGTAGCAAGGTATTCGGTCTTTTCATTCAATGAACTATATATCTCCCGGTGCTGTTCCAGGTAATTGAGAACTGCAAGGCCTGTAGCACAACTTACATAGTTACCGCTCATGGTGCCTCCAAGAAATACCCGCTCCTCGTAATCTCTGAAAGGATCTCCAGTGGTACGTCCCAATTCAAGGATCTTCTGCTTCCCGACAACCGCACCTGCCGGCAATCCACCACCAATGATTTTCCCCAGACAGGTCAAATCCGGTTGGATACCGGCTAGCGTCTGAACGCCGCCGTAGTCCACCCTGAACCCAGTGACAACCTCATCGAATACCAGAGGGATATCCAGTTCCGTACAGAGATCTCTCAGCTTTTGCAGGTATTCACGCTCTATTTTCCCAGCTCCTGCCTGCATCGGCTCTACCAATACGGCTGCTATGTCATTGGCTTCATGTTTTAAAACTTCCAGTGAGTATTCATGGTTGAATTGTAAAACCCGGGTGCTATTCACGACATGTTCAGGAGTGCCCTGACATCCAGCGATGGCCTGGGGGTTATGCTTCTCACCGTGCACCTTAAACCAGGAAGACACCATTGCCTGATCTGAGAAGCCGTGATAATGCCCCTCGAATTTAGCGATCTTCTTGGCATGTGGACGGTAGGCACGACATAGACGCAAAGCATGTATCACAGACTCAGTACCTGAGTTTGAAAAAACGGCAAAGTCGGCCCCGGGAAATGCAGACACCAGCTTTTCTGACATTTCCACTTCCAGCCTGTGGCCCAATGCATTGATATTCACTGTGGTACTGGCACTTTTTATGGCTTCCTGGACTACCGGATGACTGTAACCCAGAATATGGGGACCGTACCCACAGCTCAAATCGATCATCTTATGGCCGTCCACATCCGTAACGTAGGGACCGTTAGCCGTTTCTACGAATAATGGGTAGTTGCTTGGAAAGAAATAACGGTCCAGATGTGTGGACGCAATTAGAGTCTTGTTCGCATCTTTCCGCAGGGAAAGCGCTTTAGGGTTTTGCTCCTCATACCATTTATCCAGCATTTCTTTCACACTATCGCTGATGAAAGGCGAGTACTGGTCAGAGAACGCTCTGGCGTTCCCCCAAACATCCAGATTGGGATCCATTTGGGTAGCAAATCCTTCACACGACATCATCGCCAGTTCAGCTTTTGTGAAATTAGGGGTATATGAGGCATTAAACTGGTGAAGGACCTTATTAACGTCATTGAAGAACTTGGCAGTATCCCACTTCTCGGCAACGGTCTTGAAGTGATATTCCAATACACCGGCCATCGCCTTAACATACTCCTCGTTTTCGAGGAGAGGTTTATCACTTAGAGCGAAACAGTTAGTGAAACGGCGGACAGCCAAAGGCCAATTATGATTGGTAGCAGCATAATAGAAAGAGGATAACCCCCATTTTTCATGCTCCGTCAGATAGGCAACAATACCGAAATCGATGAAGGTAATTTTCCCATCCGCTGTAAAAATGATATTTCCCGGATGCGGATCACCATGGCAAACACCGTCGAAGTAAAGCATGGTGTATATGGCATTCTGTAGACGGGCCGCCAGTTGTTGGGGAGACATATTGACTTTTTTGTAGTCAAGCGCCCTTATCCCAGCAACAAATTCCATCACCAGAATGTTGTCACGGCAATACTCCTCGTAAGGTGCTGGAACACTGATGTACTCATGATTCAAGAAGTTCTGCCTGATCTGCTTCAAGTTGTGCAGTTCAATAGAAAGATCCAGTTGCTCACTTAGCAGCCTGCGAATTTCTTCCATGCGTTTCGTCGCATGCATCTTTTTCATCAAGGGTACGAACGCTTGCATGAAACCTGTCGTGCCGCAAATGAAACTAAGGCTCCTCTGCATCTGCTTTCGAACGTTTTTACGGACGACCTTAACAGCGACAACTTCACCGCTAAGAAGTGTCGCCTTGTGAACCTGTGCAATGGAGGCACTGGCCATCGGCTTTTCTTCAAATGTCTTGAAAACCTCGGATAAGGGCATTTGATAGGCTTTTTCCAGTTGTTGCTTGATATAGGAAAAATCGTTCGCGGGAGTATCATCCTGAAGCTTCTGCAAATGCTTTATTGCGCCTTCAGGAAGCAGATCAGAACGTGTTGACAGTATCTGCGCTAACTTGATGTAGAACGGTCCCCCGGCCAGCGCAAGCTTATATAAACACCTTCCAAAGCGATCACCGGAAATATCACTTTTCCTATTCGACATTACTGCACTCATTGAATAGAACAACATCTTTGGAATTCGTACTATTGCTGTTTGCTGCATTTCAGTGCCCCACCTACTTAACGCCAAGCACCAAGGCTTGGTCTGACTGGTTTAAGTAAAAATTAAAGGAGAAAGGTAATAACACCTCGACATCATCTATTTGCTGCGTCGCCCCCCGTTCTTCCATGCAGTACTGGCAGACATACCAACGCAACTGACCTGGGAAAGTTTTGAATAGCGATTGCACCATCTCGGCGAGCGTATAGACCGGTGTATTAGCCTCTTTTATGGATTGAATTGGATCTCTTGGACGTACAGCTGAATACTGCGTGATGGAGGTACTGTTACCGCAAGTCCAAACAGAGAGTTGTTTCCCCTGCTTTAGGACAGACTCAGCCAAACGGAAGAAAGAGGTAGTCCAATCACCATCAAAAGGGCTCCCCATAAGCCCCAGAAACAGTGAATCAGACTCCTCGTCACCTTTTTCCGTATGTTGGCCTATTACACCTTGAGCTTTTGTTATTTCACACATTTGTAGAAATCCTTTCATTAACTGCCTAGCCCTGACTTTCCTGCTTACAAAGTCTTTACGTGCAACTGTGCAAACTCGTCACGAGATACCACCAGATGCCACATGGGGATACCAGGCAAGACTTGGCTATAGATGGCCATGCCAATACTTCGGAATCCTTGCGGACCGGAAAGTCTTTAGTGCCAAACCGGCTTCGTTGACTTATTTAGTAACTGCCTGGCAAATAACTCCATACCGGCAGCCTCCACACCAGCCGGGAGTTCTATCACTCCACGATGCTGCAGGCTGAAATCATCAACAAAACATCGAATGTTACGGTGTTCAAGGCAGCGCTTGAGTTCATTCTGCTGGATGAGTTGTAGAAGCTGCACTGCATCCTGCATCAACCATAGATTAACCTTCTGGTTAAGGTCTGCCATTTCCAAAGCCAGTTGAAGACCACTTAAAACTCTTGCTCCATTAAACAGGCTTTGAGTTTCCACAATTAGATAGTCACTCATAACCTCTCCAGTCTTAATAAGTTAAAACGTAAGAGGTAAACGACATCCCTGAACTGCCCAGCCAGCATCCAACCTTATCGCCCCGCTTGAGCTCTCCGCTATCGATGTCCGTAGCAAGGCTCGCCGGCATCGAAACAGTGCCCAAGTTGCCATACAGCGGAAACAGATACTTCACTTTTCCACCGGCACCGGCGGCCTTGGCCCACTGTTCGTAGGCATTAACGTCCCCACCTGTGTGTGCATAAATGGCCTTTACATCGTTGAAGTGAGGGGATATCTTCTCCAGGATATCAATCATGGATTGGAAGCTTGCGAATACCCTCGAACTGAATGAGGTAAAAGCCCCCAGCCCGTTAAGAGCAATCAGAGAGGCATCCTTGCAACGGCCTTCATAACCGGCTAGTGGAATAGTGCACAGATCAGCCCCTTCTTTTTTGCTGAAATAGTGTCTTTCCCAATCATCTCCATCCGCAGTCAAGATCGTTGCTGCTGCCCCATCTCCCCCACAATAAGCTCCAAAACTATATTCCAGACTGCGGAAGTTCTTCAGCGTGAAGTTACTGGGATAAGAAACTCCACCGTTATTAAAGTAGCTTTCTGCATTTACGACCAAAGCCGTCTTATAGCGGCCTGACTTGAAGAAGCTCTCTACAATATCGGTAGTCCTTGACCAGGCCATACAGGCATCCATCACATCAAAGCAATCGACTTTGTCCATACCTAATGCCTGGGCGATGAAGTAGGAGTCTGCCGGCTCCAGAAAGCCACGCGCAATACCGCAGAAAATCAGGACATCGATATCCTGACGATCGATATTTGCCTCAACAAACGCCGCTTCGGCCGCTTCCACCATCAGTTGAAGCGGAGTTTCATCAGTGAACCAGTAACGCTCCTTAATACCAATGCTGTCCAACATATAGCCAACTGAATTAAGCGCTGTATCGATATCACCTTCAAATACATGCTGGCTATGCTCACGAACAAGATCAACAACATCCTGATTGGTCATCTTTTTCTTAGGGTGAACAAATTTAACTGATGCAATTTTCATAGCTCATTCTTCCATAATTATTTTGGCAACCAGAGAATCCATAGTGACCTTGCGTTCACCTGCCGTTACGGCATATCCGGAAGTGACAAAAGAATCGTCATTCAAGACTTCCAGCTGAACCTTCATTTCCAATTTACAACCAAGCTCTATGGGTGCGTGATAGGTAACACCGGAGACACTTCCCAAAAGTATCTTTGGCGCTTTGGCAAAATCACCGCTAATGTTGATGAGCGCGATGGTCAACTGTCCCAATGATTCGATAACAAACTCGAAGGGCCAGGTAGTTTCCCCTGCATCAAGCAACATGGGCTCATATTTACCGATCACTTTAGAACCCTGAGCCCACTCATTTCTCTGATAAGCGGTAATTTGATCAAGTAGAAGAAACGGAAACCTTTGCGGTAAAAAACGTTCCAGTTGCACTCCAGTAATAACGCTGTCACTCACATCCTTTCTCCTTTAGATAACCAACCCGCCATCCACAACAAGAGTTTGACCGGTAATGTATTTTGCTTTATCAGATGCTAGGAAACTGACAGCCTGAGCGACGTCCTCGACCTGCCCCATCTTCTTCATTCCTACTTTTGTTAGCAGGTCCTTCTTGTCTTTGTCTGACAAATAGGCGGTCATGTCAGTTTCGATAAAGCCCGGAGCAACAACATTCACGCGGATATTCCTTGCCGCCATCTCTTTGGACAGAGATTTGGACATACCAATCAAACCGGCTTTTGCTGCCGAATAATTGGTTTGCCCGGCATTCCCATACACTCCGGCAACGGAGCTGATAGTGACAATGCTGCCTTTACGCTGCAGCAACATCTTGTAGGCAACTTTTCTGGTTAACAGGAAAACACCGGTGAGATTGGTATCAATAACATCCCGCCATTGGTCTGAACCCATGGTCACCATCAGGCCATCCCGTGTAATACCCGCGTTATTCACCAGGATATCCAGACTGGGAACCCCTTCAAGGTGGGTTTCACACAGTTTTTCGATATCCTGCTCGCTGCTCGCATCACATTGAATTGCCATAAAAGTCTGATCAGGAAACTGGCTCTCAAGTGTGGATTTCAGGTCTTGTGCGGCACCTTCCTGGCTACGGTAAGTAAACAGGACATTTGCACCCTGGCGGGCAAACTCCTCAACAATAGCCCGTCCGATACCACGACTGCCGCCTGTGACCAATGCATACTGTCCTTGCATCATCATTGCTAATCCTCCTGACTCAATAGCTGAACACAAATACTGATTTAGACTTAGCCGCGCCATCCACCTCTATGAGTGATTGCAAATGCAGCTCGCCGTCTTTCGCTTTTTTCACTTCTGCAGTTACGGTCAGTACATCTCCCGGTCTGACAATATCCACAAAGCTCACGCGTTTTAGCTTGATATTGCCAAGCTCAACATCGGGATGTATGTGCGAAAAAAGCGCTTCACTTAATATGCGCATACACTTGAGTGACATGACTCCTGGAAATACGGGATCGCCCGGATAATGCCCCAACGCAAAGGGAGCGCTACCGCTTACGTGATAAACCGCGCTCGCCTGTTCAGCGGCCAACACTGGTTCTTGACTGAACATATTGCCTCCTTGTTACCCACACCCTCCGGCATGGTCTAGATCCAATGCAAATCGGGGCGCCAGTGGCAACTCTTCCTGGTTCAGGGGATTAAGCTCCAGATCAGCCAGGAAATCTCTCAGTCGGTCTATGCCCCAATATTGCTTCCGCTTATAGGTAAACATAGGCACCCCAAATACGTCTTCCCGGTAGATCCGGTAAAGGATATCAGCTCCCTGTTGACGAATTTCTTCATCATCCGGGGCAGATAAAACAGCCTGGGTCTGCTCTTCATTCATGCCAATACTCTTGCAGACTGAGGCAATCGCATCAGGCTCAGAAATATTCTTTCCCTGCAACCAACGCGCGTCATACATTGCCCAAAAGAACAGTTTTCCAAAGCCGAACTGAACCGCTTTCAGATACCCGAGGTGTGAGAGCTCCCACCATGGAGAGGGATCCACCGGCCAGGTAATTTTCAGATCGAAAGATTTCGTTAACCGCCCAATATCCTTGAGGATATAACGGTGTTTTGCATCACTCATTGTGCGATAGGGAAATTCACCCTTCCGCTCCTGCAAAAGCTTAGCACTGCGTTGATCCGGCTCCCAGAAAGGGACGAGTTCGAACTCGTCCCTCTCATCAATACGCCTTTTCAATGAGAGCGAAGCCAACCACGAATAGGGGCTTCTGAATGAAAAGAAGTACGTTGGTTTCATACCTACTTTCCAGACAGATTCTTGTGGATTGATTCTTTGGTCTCATCGTCAAATGCGACCAGACTCCAATCCTTGCGGTCATTGATACGCGCATAACCGTGAGTAATGTGGCCAGTAGCCGTGTGTATCAGTTTGCCGTTACGCTCTACGTAGCAATCCATTCTGTGGGTGTAGGTAAAGTCACGATAGGTATCAACGAGGGTGTAAGTGGTATACAGGGTTTCTTCCATGTATGCCTCTTCAAGGATTTCCACCTGCGCCGAAGGAACGACTGGAATCCACTTTTTCTCGTGCAGCATGGTACGGATGGAAATACCGTTGTCGGCCAAGAATAGGTCTTCAACTTCTTCCATCAAACGAATATATCCGGAATGCTTCATGCGCTCATTGTAGTGGCAGTAGAAATACGGAATGTGCCACTTCCAGACCAGAGATTTTTCGTTATCAGCTTTCAAAGCCGCGAGGACACTATCCTGTCCATTCAACTCGCCACGGCTTTGAAGAATATCGGCACGCTCACCTTTAAGAGGACCAGTACGCTCGATACGCTCACGGGTCCAAGGTTCCAGTGCCGGAATCTTGATAGGTGCTACATCATTAGTGACCGGGCTATCGTCCAGTTTGAACTGAACAGCGGCACGACATACCACAGCTTTTAAAAGTTGTCCTTCACGCTCAACATTCAAATTGACTATCAGACGCAGCGACTCTTTTTGGTCGGCTTCGTCATCAATTCGAACCTCTGCGGTCACAGTGTCATCCATATGCAGTGCATGAAGAATACGTGCATCAGAATCAACAATTTCCAGACAGAGCCCGTTCTCTTCGTATAGTGCACGTGGAACGTATTCGTTCTGACGGAAGTGATCCACAATTGCCTCCTCGGCAACATACATCACATGCTTAAAGCCAATCCAGGTACAGATATTATTGCCTTCAAGGCGAGGATAAATGGTTGATTGGGTTGGTTGTGTTACATTTGACATTTCAAGTTCCCTTTTTAGAAAGTTAGCTATCAGCTGGGCTGTATATTGCGGATCTTCCACCATAGCGAAGTGCCCACAATGTTCTATGAAATGGAATTGACAGTTTTCAAACCTAGTTGATAGTTGGTGAATATCTTCGTGCTTGATTGAAAAGTCCTTGGCCCCACCCGCCAGCAACACCGGCATGTTGAATCCACTCAGGTCCAGACCGGGAGTCTGTGAATAGAGCTTATAGAACTGAATCCAGCTCGATGGACTGTAAAGCTGTTTAGCTTTGGTTAAGATGATTTCCTTTGAGCGGGATTTAAGGTTTCCCCCTCCTGATCTTGCTTCAATGCTCATCATTAAAAAGGCATCGAAGTCACGAACCATATTTTTGAACAGAGCCCAGTCAAAAACGTCGTAACTTGAGCGGGAATAGACTGATAGCAACACCAGACAACTGATATCATCGATTAATTCCTGCTGTCCCATCGCCAGCAGACTATTCGCGCCAAAGGAATGAGCGAACACTACTTTTGGGCCTGGTGGCAGTTTTTGCCACACATCGCTCAAGACCTCCTCCGGCCGGGGATCGTAGGTAAGAACATCCCCTACGGCCAGGTTCCAGGGAAGATCCAACTCCTGATAGGATTGGAACCTCTGGGGTAGCAGTTCTACCGCCATCCGCCAAACATCTGCAGAGTCAGCAATGCCATGAATCAACACCAAATGGTAAGGGCTCGATTCATCCGCCAGATCTTCAAAGATCTGACGGACTTTAACGCCATTTCCTAACGCTACAGCCTGCCGGTTATCAAGCATCGGCAGATACCATCCAGGATTGTTCGGCTACCTGAATACAACGCGGCTCTCTCTTCTGCGCATATTCACTGGCGAGTTTGACTTTCAAAACTCCGGTAGCACCGCTTGCGTCACCACAAACCAGATTGATTTCGTCATCCGATACGATCAGTTCCGGGGTGTCAGTGTCTGCCGGAATGATGCTGGCAACGGGTTTCTGTTGCCGAGGAACATCTCCCCGTTCAATTAGATAGCCGCCGGCTCCATGGAACCTGGAGGTAGCTGGGGCAATATATTGCTCCACTACCTCGTTGACGACTTCCACCCCAATGACCAACACACGGTCTGCTCTACGAGCCTGGATCAGATCAGTCGCCAGTTGCAGGGCGTCCTCTCCTGAGCTTGGGCCATTGCACAACATCAGGTTTGGACCTCTTAACTGATTGACGATGGAAATTGACGCAGAAACCGAATTGGAAGAGGCGTTGGGCAGGTCCATAGCACTGGTGTCATTAACATGACTGGATGCGATAACCTTGGCATTATTCACCACCGTATCCACATTACCAAGATTGGAAGTGACAATAATGGCAGTTCGATCTTTCTCCTGAACCGACAACTCCGGAGCCGCTTCCAACACTTTCTGAGCGGTAACAAGTGCCAGCAGCGTAGCTTCATCTTTGAACCGCATTCCCTTTCGTCCTAAAGCTTTAGCGGCTTCTTTGTATCCATAGTGCTGCAGCTCTGCCCCGTACAAGGCACTGATTTCTTCAGATTCGACACCGGGCTTGAATATCCTGCAACTCAATAAATTAAATCCGTTATCCATATTGCACGCCCTCATAAGCAGACACCAAAACCACAGAATTCACCCCACCGAAGCCGAAGGCATTCACTTGAACGTTCTTAACAGGAGCCTTATGAGCTTCGGAATAGATTGGGAACTGGCCGGCACTATCCAGCACATTATCGGTACCAGGCGTTGGTGGGATCACAGCATTCAAAATAGACTCCACAGCGGCCATGACACCAATACAACCCGATGCACCTGAGGTATGCCCGGTCATTGCCTTAATGCCGGAAATTACGGGTTTTTCCGTGACCTGGGCATAAACATGCTCCAGCGCCACAGACTCAACAGCATCGTTTAGTTCAGTCCCGGTACCGTGGACATAGATAACATCTATATCCTGCGGCTTCATTCCGGAGATATCGAAGGCCTGATTAATTGCCCGTTCGATACCTTCCTGGTCCGGTGCCGTTTCATGGACAGCATCAGTGCTGAGCCCTACGCCTTTAATTTCAGCCAGAGGGAAGTGCTGCCGCTCAAGAGCCGACTCAAGTCGTTCTATGACGATAGCTACTCCACCATCCCCCATCAGAACGCCCTTTCTGCTTTTATCAAATACCTGAACTGCTTCCGGCACATTGGGATTGACCCGATCCAGCAAACCAAACATGGATGAAGTCAAAGTGTCACAACCAGCAACAACAGCAATATCTGTTTTCCCCATGGCTATTTGGTCAAAGGCCATTGCCAGAGCATAGCTGGACGCTGCGCACGCATTTGACAGGGTGTAGACTTTCTTGCTGTTGGGGAGCACTTGATTAACCGCCCCTCTAAAATCTAACTCTGAGACCTCGATAGACTTGTTTTGTAACGCTGCAACTTCCAGGCTACGTAATTCACGCAAACCCGTCCCCACATAGACTGGGATATTCTCCTCAGCGATATCCCCAAGCTCGTCTATAGCTTCCTGTATTGCTCTGACTAGAAAACTGCTGCTGCGGGCACGGCCATCGTCGGTAGCGAGCTCCTCGCGCTCATACGCAATCGGTTTGTTATATCGACCTGCTTCCAGGTGTTTCAGGGGAGCATTGCCCTTGATCCCTGAAACAAAGCTGTTAAAGCATGCGGCTGAATCATCCCCAACGGATGTGCATGCTCCGATTCCTGTAATTACGACCCTTGTCATTTCACACCTCCAGATACAACCAATGCGCCTGTATTGCCCTTAATATCCTGGGCATAAACCAATCCATACTGCCCCGGTTCAAGCTGCTCTATGACAGAATGCAGCTGGAGCGCCAGATGACTACTGTTGGCATTTCCGAACTGTTCATAGATATCGATAAGCTTCGGCGCGTTTTTGAACAGCTGATGAAAACATGTGCGCTCTACTTCCCTGGTTTGTGGCCAGAGCCCGGCGAGAGACACGACCGAAATATCCTCGGTCGTGATCCCGGTTTGTTTGAGCACGCTTTCCACCAACTGGGTAAGTGGTACAGCATCAGTTGCCTTGGGATTAAATCCAGCTGAGAGGCCTTCAATGATTGCCAAAGGCTGGCGTTGGTACTTCTTCGCCGCAGTTTCAGATTCAATGACGTAAAAAACGCTGGATTCAATGAACCTTTCACCATCGTTGTATTTTTCAGCCAATGCTTTGAAAGCTGCCTGATTTACTTCGGTCAACTCCTCAACACCTCCAACTATCAAGGTGTCGGCATAATCATTCTCGATTAACGTCATGCCATACTGAATTGCAGAAAGAGAACTAAGCTCGCCACTGGAAATTGTGGAATTGGGGCCTTTAATGCCATGCCATATGGCAGACTGACCTGCGGCACAATTCATAACAGTGTTAGGGAACAATGCGGGGTTAACGAAATCTGGGCGTCCATGGGCCAGAGTTTCGTAGGTAAACCTTACAATACTGTCCATACTTCCCTGTGCACTGGCGACGACAATCCCCATTCTGGTAGATTCAGCTTCCTTCTGTTCCTTCAGCGCTTCCATGTGACCATCAATACCATGGATCGTCAGCCCGGTGAGGCGGTCGAAGTTCCGCGTACCTTTTTTACCCAGAATCTGCCTCGTTTCAAAATCTTCCAGGGGCGAGAACATCGAGCCGGCACTCGCGCCAGCTTCTGGAGCAAGTACATTTTTTAATGAAATTACAGTTTTATCAGTCATGTCGCCTCCCTACTCTTCAAATGCGCCAAAAAGCGTAATGGCATTATTTCCGCCAAACGCAAATCCGTTGTTCTGCACAACTTTTACCTTCGCACTGCGAGACTGATTGGGAACACAATCGATACGACATTTTTCATCGTCGTTTTCATGATTGATTGTGGGAGGCAGGAATTGCTCTCCTATAGCCAGAATACAGGCGATACTGGCAATAGCACTGGCAGCCCCCATTGAATGCCCCAACATGGATTTGATTGAGCTGACAGGTGGTGGATTCCCCTGGTAGACGGCATTAATTGCACCGGACTCGGTTTCGTCGTTCGCAACTGTTCCGGTTCCGTGCGCGCAGATGTAGTCAATATCCTGGGGTTGAAGACCGGCATTTTTGAGAGCAATACGCATGCAGTTTGCGACGCTTTCCATGTTCGGAGAAACCATGTGGTTGGCATCACAGTTCAGCCCATATCCTTTAACTTCCGCATATATACGAGCATTGCGCCGTCTGGCTGATGACAGAGACTCCAGAATCAAAATTCCTGCGCCTTCGCCGGTCAGTATCCCCTTACGATTCTTGTCAAAGGGCTGACATTTCTCAGGGGCAATAGTGCCAAGCCTTGAAAACCCTGCATAAGTCTTTCTACATACGGAATCGCTACCACCACAAATAACAATGTCTGCCTTACCAGCCCGCAGCTTGTCAAAGGCATGGCCTATGGCGTAGTTCCCTGCGGCGCAAGCAGTAGAGATGGTGACTGACTCCCCAAACAGGGAAAATTCTTTGGAAATGGAATTTGCGAGATTAGAGGCAACCGACTTTTCAACCAAACCGCTATTGAATGAAGCTTGGCCCTGAGTAACCCAATCTTTGGCCAACTGATCAAGACTTTGAGATTCTCCATCAGTCGTTCCAATACAGACAGGAATGGCCTTATTCGCAATATCGTCAAGAGAAAAACCCGCATCTGCCAGCGCCATTTTGGCGGCAGCAATCGAAAACTGGCTACTCCGTCCCAACTCCTCAACAGGAGTATTAGTGACATAGCTTTCTGGCCTGAATTCTTTGATCTCGCAGTTTGTGACAGATTCGAATCCCTCACAATTAAATTGCGAAGCTGGATTTGCACCGGATACTCCATTAAGTAATGAGTTTTTAAACTCTTCCAGTGTGACTCCGACGCTGGATACGACACCTAAGCCTGTTATAACGACCCTTTCAGCAGACATAACCGCTCCTTGTAAAATTTGGATAAAGCACCGCAGCGCCCTCTTATAACTATCTACCTGCTTACAACTATCAACCTACTTTCAACTACCAACCTACTTTCAACTGCCAACCTGCCTTCTTTGAAATCACTTCATCTACGTCGCTATGCTTTATATTCCCTTCTGCCAATAAACCTGTTGCCAATACCAATGAAAAACCTGCGAAATTTTTTCAGAAGCCTGACAACGACTACCGTTAACGGCATTAACTTTATCTGCATGACGCTGGTTAGGGGCCTGACGGGTCATTTAGCCGACACAATGCCCCCCAACATAGCAGGCCTAACGAGATTGAGTTGGCTAGGTTGGACGTAACTGGTTGTGCGATTTAGTTACTATCAAATGAAGGCAAATGAAGGGACACCCACCGGTAACCCATTATTTGTCTTGCTGATACAACTTTGGGGGTTGTCCCCCTTTTATAGTCCCGATGCTTACAGGAATGGGTCCGTGTCCAACGCCTTGAAATAAAGACTACCCGTCTGACGCTGCAAACAAACAGAAGAGAACGTTACTCTCACCGCTTCCCGCTGCGACATTATGGTATTCTCCTGGCTCAAGCCCTTTGACGGCTCAATTTTCGATATAACAACTAACCTATCAGAAAACCTAAGCGGCATTATTTATACCTGAGAGATAAACCTATAGTGGGAATGCTCCCTCAATGGCTGCGATATATTCATTGAGCACAGGATACAACTTGGCCAGTACAGTTCCTTATGCATACATCACCATTCCATGTAAATCCGGGAAGAGAGTACCGCAGTACTCTCAACTAATTACCAGCCAGCGTGTTCGGATACCACACCGTATACACCGTCCAGATTCACCATCTTAGTCAACTCTGCCTGAGGAATTTTGATCTGATATTCCTTTTCAAGCGTTGCAAGGATTTCAATGGCTCGTAAGGAATCGGCATTGTGATCTTCTTTAAATAAACTTGTCTGGGTTACTTCCGTTTCCTCAAGCTCAAGAATATCGCAAACGATTTCCTTAATATTTTCCAAACGTTCTTCTTTACTCATTTCAACTTTCCTTTTGCTACATTTAGACAAAAAACATATCCACTATCGGATACTACAATGATACTTCCTAACTGATCATTTTTAATTAATAAACCAAGCATTAAGAAGATATCGAAATCGCTATTATCGAATTCATTACCAAAGAAGCAGTTTATATGTTCAACACCCAATTTGTTACTCTCAAAAGTATCTCGAACTTCCTTTAAATATTTATTACAACGAGAAATTATTATTACATCGTCTTGAAAATTAAATTCACCAAAAATCATTTTAAACATATCAAGACTTAGAAACTGGAATGATTCCATTTCACATATAGCTTCTTTATTCTTGTTATTTACTTCCCACAATATACTTCCGCTGATTTTATTTTCTTGCGAATATTGTTCTGTAACGCCAAATATGCCATGTCCGGTGTTCTGCTCTTCCAACTGACGCAAGCCATGCCAGAGTGCAACCAAACCTGCATCTCTCCCGGAAAATGTATAATTAGGGTTACAACTTCGATACTTGATGGAAAGATTGCTGGCCGGCATATTAATCGAAGTATTGGGTGCATAAGCCGCCCCCAATTCCGCATCATCAAGCTTGAGCAGGCTTTCCATTACAGCTTTGCGAACAATCGCATCAGCGGTTCCACTTCCAATTGAAAAAACCAGCTCTGAATCCTCCTCCAACTCCAACATTGTTGCTGCTGACAGGAGATACTTCGTCGGGTCATTAAAGTACCTGTGCCCTTTCTTTCCCAGGTATTGGGATGGATCAAACCAATCGCTGCTGACCTCAGGATTCCTAATCCATTTCTCACACCCCTGATAAAGAGATGACAGGCACGCTATATCATTCAGCCTGATCATTTCACGACTCCAACTTTGCTATTTGCCAATAGAGTGAAACAATTATGTCCACCAAATGCGGTACTGCTTACCAGCGCGTATCGACTGGTAGTCGACAGGCTTACCGGATTCCGGTTATGTAATTGCAAAGCGGCACAAAGATAAGAAAAAGCTGCACTGGCTCCGCCCGTATGCCCAATCCACTTTTTCAAAAGCAAAATACAACTATCGTTGAATGTCTCCGGGAAGACTCGACTTAGCAATCCCATCTCAATAGCATCATTTAGCTGGGTACCAGTCGCATGCGGAACAAAATAGTCTATTTGATCTGTGCTCAACCCGGATTCTGTAAGCAACTGATCCAGACAACGAGATACGAGCAACCCTTCAGGCTGGGGAGCCGTCGCATGATAGCCGTCGCAGTTAATGGCATTAGCCAACAACCAGGCATAACCCGGCACATCGTTTTTGGCCGTCAATAAAAGTGCGGCAGCACCAGCACCAAGTACAGTACCTGCTCGCTCGACATGAAATGGACGGCAGGAAACTGGATCCAGAGCCATCATTGCCTTAAAAGCCGCTTGAGAGGTACTGCTCTTCGCTTCTACCCCACATAAAACGACCGCATCACTGCCGGTATCCAGCAACCTCTTTGCGACCGGGATCGCATAACCCGCTGAAGCACAGGCATTGGAGACCGATACAAACCTTCCAGAAAACCCAAAATGCCGGGCAAGCTCTTCCGCCAAGTCATAACTATGACCTGGCGCCGTGTTCCCACTTTCGAAAGAGGCGGTATCGCCTGCCCCAGTCGCCACCACCAACGCAACATTGCGAAATTTTGACAACGTACTGCTCAAAGCTTCCTGTATTGCCGTTTTCGCTAAAAAGTGCGCAGAACGAGCCTCATCATCAGAGAGAACTCCCTGGTAAAAGACCGTATCAGACAAAAATCCAGAGTTACAAAAAGGGATGGGCGACTCTGCTTTTTGGGTAGCCAACCCATAAAAATGCTCTCTCCCAACACCAAGTGCTGACACCGCTCCCAAACCGACAATATTCATCGTATAGCGTCCTCTTTCCGGACAACGATCAGCTTGTCAATTTTCAATAGCTGCCGTCCTTCGCTGGCAGCCCAACCGGACAAAAACGCCGTATTATCAGAGATATAATCGATGACGGAGGTGTATCGAATGACCTCACCTGGAAAGGCATCCTGATAGTACTCAACACCATCAATGCTGCACACTACGATGGGATTTTCCTGCGAAACAACATCCCAATGCTCTGCCAAAAGCATAACGGCTGACTGCTCCAGCCCTTCAATAACTCCACCCAACGGATAAGCAAGCTTAGATTCTGCAATCTCATTACAGGAAGTGTGTTGGTAGCAGTGATCTGAGTAACTGATATATTTTAATGCGCTACCCATTTCCTTATCGGCATACACTCTGTCGACAACCAACAACGGAAATCTTTGCGGGAGATGGGTGTGTGCAGGCGAATACTTTTCCGGGTTTATCTCCTTGATCGCCACTGATGAAGGCTCATGAACACCTTGCGCAAACACCAGTCTGGTGCCCAAATCACCATCTTTATAAAATAATATTTCTAAATCAGTGTTTTTCTGAGAGAAAGACAACTCTATGTCGACAATATCTCCCACCGAAAACCCAATATAGAAGGCGCTCTTTTTAACTTTAAATCCTTTTAGTTGCACAGGATTAATGTTTAAGCTTTCAGATATTAACTTATAGCTAAGCTCAACGATTAATGAGGCAGGAAACACAGGGTAAAAAGGATAATGCCCTTTAAATACAATATCGTTTTCCAGAAATACAAATCGCCCGCTATATGAACCGTCCTTTCGACGACTCAATGTATTCTGTGCTTGCAATATACTCAATGAAAGAGACACTTTCCTACACACCTTGAGTTTTGGCCATTAAAACAACTACTGCCTTGGCAACATCCAGAGAAGCTGTCTATATTCTTTTGTACGGTATCCTTTCCGAAAACGTGAATTGTGAATTGGATAGTACAGATTTATGTTTTATTCAAACAGCTAGGGCAGTTACTAGCTAGGGTCACTGCTAGCTAGGGTAAACGATATATAGTATTACTTTTACTATATGGATACGTTAGATATATATGAATAGGTTAGTTGATATCTATATAACTTGATGTTTAGCGTTCTTTGGATACTTAATTTGTTTAAGACAAATCACCTAACTTTTCATTTTTATTAAAGGCCAGTGCTCACGCCGCTGGAATCAAGAATAGTGCTAGAAGAATCAGCCGTTGGCGCCCGCTTACTTTCAGACAGATATTGAATCTCCCATATGAACCTAAAAGATATTACTTCCCCCTTCCCTGCTCTACCATTGCGTGCCTCACTACACGCATGTCACTTTCAGCACCGCACTGCCTCTATTGAAAAAATCTCGACAAGATGGGGAATACTGTACCTACCTGACAAACTGCATACAGCCACTAACAAGCGGCAAAGCGAATTCCTTGCAGGTAGATACTGCGCACTCCGGGCAGGTACAGCTATAGGCTTTCCAATGTTGGATATTCCAGTGAAGGAAAATCTTTCGCCTGAATGGCCGTCCGGCTGGGTAGGAAGCATTACTCATTCTGGAAGCACTGCTGCCTGTATCATCGGTAAGAAATCTGACTTTCAGGGCCTAGGGATAGACTTGGAGCCTGTTATAAACGCCAATAGATCCTCAGTGATTAAGGAACAGATTGGATCTGATCAAGAAGTGCGGACACTGCACTCTCTGGAAGAGGAAAGGCTGGGAGTAACCTTATTGTTTTCTGCCAAAGAAGCATTGTATAAAGCACTTGCCCCAATGGTAGACAGGTTTATAACATTCCATGAAGCAACCTGTATTGCATTCGATACAGAGTGCCTGACGTTCGGGCTTTCACGACAGCTACAACTTGCACTAGGTGGGAGAGCATTCATCAAAGTTTTTTATCGTATCCAAGGCCAGCGGATAACAACTCTATGCATCATTGAAAAAGCTTTGCGCCAAGCTCGAGCAACAGAATGACGGTTTCAGAATGCCCATGCCCAACAGCATGGATTAATGTGTAGAAGTTCAATTCCTTCTGTATGGTTTTCAATTGCAAGCCAATGCAAAACATTCTCCCCGGCCCAACATGTTTCATAAAGCACTTCAGGATTATCGATAACAATATCCTTAACTTTATGAGGCTCGTTTAACACTGCATCAAGAAGAAGGCCAAATTCGTGGCTTCTTCCTTTCTTTAGAGAATTGTAGCTTGGAGGCCTAATTTTCTTTCTCATTTTCAATGCAGGCTATCCTGCGAAAAATATACCTCCTGCATAACCGGCGCCCGACTAGGGCGTCCGGTGGAGGTCCAACGGGCCGGAACGAATTTAATGTATTTTTTTAGGCGGTTGCATCCCACTGCTCTCGAAGTAACCGGTAAAGTACATGAGGCCGCAACAGGCTGCCCTCGGGTAAACCGGGGTGCTCAAACTCACAACTGTGCTTCATACCGATTCGCTCCATGACGCGACGCGAGCGCCGATTGCCAACTGTAGTAAAGGAGACAATTTCAGGAAGCTCCAACTGTTTAAATGCAACATTTAGCGCACCACAAGCAGCCTCTGATGCATAGCCTTTACCCCAGTGGGCTGACGATAACCGCCAACCTATCTCAACACACGGTGAAAAAGGCAGTGTTACAGTAGGTATGTGTAGCCCACAAAAACCAATGAAAGACTCCCCTTCCTTGACCTCTACCGCCCAAAACCCCCAACCACGCTCCATAATGAGTGATCGGATTTTATCCGCCATATCATTACTTGCCTGATTACTGAGCGGTTCGGGAAAGTATTCCATAACCAGTGGGTCGGCATTCAGAGCAGCGAACGATTCGAAATCGCTTTCTTGCCATTGACGTAAACGCAGCCGCTCGGTCTCAAATTCTATTAACTCTGCCATAACAGGATATGCCTTACCGATATCTGAATTCCAATTCTAACTGCGACAAACTCCTTCTCTGACAAAGAAACAGTTGCGCTAGGATGACTGTGCTTTAGCTTTTTGTTATTTCTTTCTGTTCGGCTAGTTCATTGCAAACTAAATTATTTTTTGTGTAATAGAATTTGCTATATAAAAACCACCGATAGGTGGCATCGCTACAGATTTTGTAATTTTCCTGCTGTGCGTAGCTGGCTACAACGTAATGAGCTATATGAGGAAATCCGAACATTAAAATCAAGCTAAAGATTAAACTTCTCGCAAACAAAGTTTTCGCTCTAGGAGTTAATTTTTTCCGCAATAGTCCTTGCATTACTCCCCCAATGACAAATAGAAGTCCGCCAATGCCAGCACCAAGCATGTATGCAGAGCCCTTGTCAAAACTAACTACAGGCCGACCACTTGAAAGGGCAGATATAAGATCACTCATGCTAAGGGCAAACCATGCTAACGCAGCAAGCGCGAATACCAGAAAAAATCCAATGCTCAAAAGCCGAACTAAAATTGATGGGTGCTGCTCATCGTTCATTATTGCAGCCTCGGCCTTCCGGTAAGAAACTTATCTATCGTATGCTTAGCCGCATCAATTAAGACCAATTTTGCTGATTCAACTGCATAGTCAAAAATTGAGTCCGCTAACTTACCCATATCTCGATATATGTTTTGTTTTACTTGATCTATTCGACCTTCAATGCTGTTACCGATGCCATCTAAACCAGCTATAACTCGGTCTGTAATTCCATAGTGTTCATCCAAGGCACTCAAAGCCATAGATGTTCCAATTCCGACCAAAACGACCGCTGCGATTGGCCCTATTGCTATGGTAAACCCCATTGCAACAACTGCGGATGCCGCAGCTATTGATGCGCCTGTAGCAATTCCTACTTTCACTACATCAGTGGCCAACGAACCAATAAGCTGGCTCAAAGTGGCCTGATCTGTTAAAAAGTAGTCCGCTACTCTATAAGCGGAAAGCAGAACAACGGAAAGAATGCCGCCAGCCTTTGCGGCGTGTATTGCCCCCGCTTTGCCCAGCCCCATAATGATGACTTTTGGGTTTTTTATACCGTATTTAGTGCCAGTCAGAACGCGCCGCAACCCTGGGTGTCCCTTTAGAATGATGTGCGGCTTTCCACCATAAGTCTTGACATAGGCCTTGGTGGCAAATCCGCCAAGATCGCCGACGAGTTTGCTTAGCGTTCTCAGATCATCCGCCGATGCGTAATAGCTCGCTCCGGCTTCTGCTTTCCCTTTTAATTTTTGCCACGCATTCTTGATGTGCGGCAAGTTTCCTTTTGGAGAGGATTTTACGATAGCATCCATTTCCTCAACAGAAACCACAAAAACCTCATGTTGATTCGACTTTATCTTTTGCTTTAATTCTTTTTTTCCCTGATCTGAAAGCATTTCAGCTTAATCCATTAGTTGAAAATTTGATGAGAAATAACGTCTAAATTTGTGGTGGCTGTAGGCCGTCCAATAACATTTTCTTGTTAACTATCATCTCCAGAAGTACAGGGCAGATAGTAAAAAATAAAAATGCAGTTGTACTATGAATATAAAAGAAACTCATTGTAATATTTAATAGTAAATTTCCTTTTGGGTGAACTTGATAGAAATATATTAGGGCCACAAATCCACAGGCTAGCCCTAGACATTTGAAATTCTGCCTAGTAATGAATTTATTCCCCACGAAAATAACAATTAGAGAAAAGAATGTAGCAGTTCCAGTAGCCGACATCTTCGTAACCGTGGAATACGCATCTCCAAATACACTAATGTATTTAGACATAGAGAACTTCAGACCTTCCACATAGAGAACACCCATAGCTAACACAATAATAAGATTTGTAAGTTTAAATATGTATGTCATCTCTTCTGAACTCTAATTCTAACTGCGACAAATTCCTTCTCTGACAAAGAAACAGTTGCGCTAGGATGACTGTGCTTAGTGAAGGAGAATGTCATGACCTACTTACTGCTAACTCTCGCTCAACGATATCAGATTAAAAACGGTTTGGAACTGGATTTTTTCATCGTCAGGAAGGTGCAAAATGGGACATCCATAAATTCCTACCGGTGCTGTGGCCAGGCGATGAGGTTAATCAATCCACCCAAAAGCCTGTGTTGATTACCTCCATGGACATACGCCGCTATCTGCGGAAATTACTGGAGCGTGAGTTACATCAACTGCCTGTGCTGTCCTACCAGGATTTGACGCCGGAGATTACCATTCAGCCGTTGGGGAGAATTGGGGTTTAGATAATTATTCTGAAGTATCAACATGGGTGCCTGTGGCTATATGGAAGAACATCAGAGCCATCCTGGCGAACTCTTTGCCGATAGCGTTCAGCGTTTAAGAGCAACCTGGCCATTCCGTACCAATGCGGGATAGTCCGATAGCCTCATCGAAAAGTGTAATGCTTACAGCTACTATCATATCACTTGATTTACACAATTCATTTTCTGGGCTTATAGAACGGGACGTCACCCATGGCAGAGCAGCTATTATACGATGGACAACTACTTCATTGGCAAAATCCAGAAGATGGTATGCCTGCCGAGAGCTTTAAGGCAACTTCTGGGATGAGTCACCCTAGTGTTGGAGACTACCAGTCAACCGCCAATATTTGTGTTCAAGAATATGGCCCTGTTCCCCCAGGCGACTATAAACTGAATCTCTGGATGGATCCTGATATTGCGAAGCTGGATCCAAAAACATGTGCTTTAAAGCCATCTTGGAAGATTCAAAGTATACCCCGGGGGCCAGCCGCTAAAACTCCATACATCGATTGTGAACCCTATGTCGCAAACTGGGGTGTTCACCGAGTTAGATTTGAACCCGCTGACAGTGTGACAAAGGCTGTATGTGCACCTGTGTATCGAGGAGGTTTTTATCTTCACGATTCAGCGAAAGGTTTTTCACACGGCTGTATTGAAGTAGAAACGAAATTCTTTACCCGTCTGAAAAGCTATGCCTCCAAAAGAGTCAAAAATAGACTTAAACTGATCATTAAATACTCCCACATTTCCACATACGGAGGCACTCGTGCGATACCTTAGCCCTTTACCATTTGGAAAGAGCCCGACACATCTATTTGGGAGACTGCTTTGCTGTACGTTATTGCTGAATGTTGGAGCGTGCCAGGCGGTAGATGAAATCTCTTTGGAGATATTTCATATCGATAACAAGTTGAGCGCCTGTATTCAGTTGACACCTCAAAGTGTATTAGTGACTGACGCCAGTATCGTATTACAGGCTAAGGCCTCGCAATCAAAGAGCCTTGCCGAATGTTTATGCATGAGTACTCTCATGGATTATCGAGTGGTTGATGAATATGAAATAGATGGGATTACCATCCAAAACGAACTGGTGCGCGGATTTAAAAACTCATTATTAAGCAATCAGTCTGTGAATATTGTTGTTGCTACCGATGAGGGCTACGTACCTGAAGGAGATATCACTATCACTTTGAAGTGTAGACCTCACCAATAGCTTCTACATGGTTATATCAGGAGAGGCTTTTAGAAAATAGCTGGGGCCAGATCCACGTTGGTTAATCAACTGCAGCGACTAGCATCAATTGGCTGAACGGCGCGTTCCCGATATTGACCTGGTCAGTTGGCTGAACCAACGATCACCACTGACCAGGGTAATTCCTGCCAGCACCAGCAGTGAGCCAAACAGAAAACCAGATTCAACAGGTTCGTTCAGTAGCCAGGCGCCCAGTACCACGCCGATCATGGGCGTCATAAAAGACAGTACCCCCAATCGTGACGCCAGATATTGCGTCAATAGCCAAAACCAAAGCAACATCACGAGAAAAGATATCATCAGGGACTGAAATGCGATGCTGGCCAGGGCCACAGGAGTGGGGTTAAAGCCGGTCTGTCCGGTAATAATCGCATATGGAATCAACAAAACAACGGCCCCTGAAAGTTGGTAGAACAACGTTTGTTTGGCTGGGAGCGCAGCGAGTTTTGACGCCCGTATCACTACCGTTGTCGCGCCCCAGGCGGCACCGCCGAGTAACGCCAGAAAGTCCCCAAGAAATATGTCTGCGAAGCTGTCGGAGACCGCTTGATCCCCCTTACTAAAAAAGGAGATGGCAATACCACCGAAAGCCAGTGTAATGCCTGCCCATTGCAGCACGGACAAACGCTCGGACGGCAACTTCCAGTGTAAACCGAGTGCAGCAAAAATCGGTGCAGAATACAGAAACACCACGGCATGAGCAGCCGTAGTGTAACGCAGACCTTCTCCCAGAAAGAGGTATTCAAGAGCAAACAAAGCTCCCACCACCAAGCCTGGTCGCCAGGAGCCGTCAGAATGATGAAACCATTCCCGACGAACCAACATATAGGCCGCCACCAACATCGCGCCGACGCCGGATCTCAGGGCAATTTGCAGGATCGGTGCAATATCCGCCGCAGCTGCTTTGATGGCAATTTGTTGCATCCCAAAGCTCAGACTGACCATCAACATCAGACCATAAGCCTGTGCATCCAACGTTCTTCGAGTCTCCATACGGCATACCCAATCAATAATTCCCAGTAGAGTGGCCATTATCTGGTTGGCATCTTTATGACATATAGTGAAAATATGACATCCGATAGCGCCTATCCGTCAAAAAGGCTTCGCCATGAGTTCACCTGTTCGGCACCACTTCACACCACCCTTCAGCCAGTCTCTGCCGGCGCCAATCGTCTTTCGCTCGGCACAGTTACCCGCGCAGGCCGAATATCCCCAACATCGTCACGCCTGGGGCGAATTCGTGTATTCCTTTAGTGGCGTTGCGGAAATCAAACTGGGCGGCCAGCATTATCTGGTGCCGCCTCACTATGGGTTCTGGCTGCCTCCTAATGTGGAACATCAGGGGCTGAACCGCCATGAGATATGGCATTGCTCCATTTACATCTCGGCGGAATACTGTGCAGGGATGCCACAGCGTACCTGTGCCCTTACCGTCAATCCGTTGGTTCGGACAATGCTGGAATATCTGCGCCAGCGCCCACCCGCCCCGCAATCGTCAGTGGAAGAGGCACGCCTGCTACAAGTGTTGGTAGATCAACTTAAAACGGCGGATTGTGCAGGCAGTTATCTGCCCACCTCGGATGATCCCTTGTTAAACCCTCTGTTGCAGGCACTTCAACACCAGCCTGGGGATTCGCGCTCACTGGCCGAATTGGCCAGGTCCGCCCACACCACAGAACGAACCCTGATGCGGCGCTGTCAAAAAGAATTGGGAATGTCACTGGCGGAATGGCGCCAGCGGTTGCGGGTTGTCAAAGCCATTTCTTTACTGGAAGCGGGTGAAACTGTTGAAAACATTGCTCACGATCTGGGCTATAGCAGCGCGTCGGCATTTATCGTCATGTTTCGGCGATTGATGAACATCACGCCGGACGAATACCGGAAAAGTCTATGACTGCGCGCCGAATAAGCGATATCCCTACCCTGGTAGGGAGGAAATGGGAAGGAAAGGAAAGAGAGACATCTATGGATGCCTCATCAGTGGTAAAAATAAAGCCGGTGACAACCGTTAAGGGACACCGGGCGGGCGTGGACTTTGATGACGAATGCAGCATGAATGTGAACATGTTGCTTGAAACGATGAGTCAACTAAAGTCCCTCAACAAGGAATGTAGCTATACGTTTCTCGCCGGGTGGGATTACAACAATCCAAGCGCATCCAGCTCAGGACCGAAAATTAATCAAGCCGTCAAGACGATCGCTCAGTCTTAAACAGCTAACCGCTTTTGCCTGATGTGTTACGCCTCCAGCATGTGGAGTATGAGCAACGTCGAAGCTAACGTCGGCCCGGCTGATTGACCGCACTATCGACAATGGAGTCCCGGCCAGTCAGGTGATTTTGGCACTCCCCCCTGCCGGACTGAATCAGGAAAACCTGGATTACTTTCTCAATCAGGTTAAGAGCAAAGGTATTGGCGGTCTGTTTATCTGGAATTACCCGGCAATGCCGGGCAACTACATGCAACAGATTGAACAGGCGCTGTTGGCTTAAGGAGTCTTCATCCTCAGTATAGGAAAAGGGGTTGTGTTCAGAATTCTGTGTCATTTCTTTATCCTATGCAAAAAAGAGATGACTTATGACGACACCTACCTTCGACATGGAAGCCGCACTGCAAGCATTGCGTGAAGGCAAAGACCTGACCGGCAAAGACGGTATCCTC
>JBNKWQ010000026.1:0-125923 GCA_050299855.1 Hahella sp. | reverse complement strand
GGGATAACAGGCTGATACCGCCCAAGAGTTCACATCGACGGCGGTGTTTGGCACCTCGATGTCGGCTCATCACATCCTGGGGCTGAAGCCGGTCCCAAGGGTATGGCTGTTCGCCATTTAAAGTGGTACGCGAGCTGGGTTTAGAACGTCGTGAGACAGTTCGGTCCCTATCTGCCGTGGACGTTGGAGATTTGAGAAGAGTTGCTCCTAGTACGAGAGGACCGGAGTGAACGAACCGCTGGTGTTCGGGTTGTCATGCCAATGGCATTGCCCGGTAGCTATGTTCGGACAGGATAACCGCTGAAAGCATCTAAGCGGGAAGCCCCCTTCAAGATGAGATCTCCCTGAGAACTTGATTCTCCTAAAGGGCCCTTGTAGACCACGAGGTTGATAGGCTGGGTGTGTAAGCGCTGTGAGGCGTTGAGCTAACCAGTACTAATTGCCCGAGAGGCTTGACCATATAACACCGAAGTGATTTAGGTGTTTTGTGAAATGAGAGTGTAATCACGATTGCTTATCTGATTGTTACAGAGTGACTGAATGTCAATTTTATCAGCAAGCCTTGCGAAGGTAAGAAAGCGAGGCGGCGAAACGAATAAGTGAGGCGAGAGTCTGCTTGCAGGTTTTGCCTGATGATCATAGCGAGCTGGAACCACCTGATCCCTTTCCGAACTCAGAAGTGAAACAGTTCAGCGCCGATGGTAGTGTGGTTTCCCATGCGAGAGTAGGTCGTCGTCAGGCTTCTAATACTAAACCCCGATATCATTGGTATTGGGGTTTTTTTATGTCTGGAATTCTGACTTTTTGTTGTCTCTCAATCTAGTGCCTCGTATTTTATTCTTTTTAATATAATCGCATTGAAAAAGCGATTTGTTCGTAAGTGTTAGTTAAGACATCTGGGATTGAGGAGAAAGCCATGGACAAAGTCATACTGATAACAGGTGGTACTCGAGGGATTGGGGCAGCAGTAAGTCAACTAATTACGGGAAGTTATAAGAAAGTTTGTATTACTTACAATCGTAATCGAGAAGGAGCATTAGTTCATGTAAAGCGACTGCAGGGACTAGGCTTAGATCCCCTGTTGCTTCAATTAGACGTTTCTAATCCCAACGCTGTGCAAAAGTCTTTTGAAAAGATTGAAAGCACTCTGGGGCCTGTCTCAGTTTTGGTCAACAATGCAGGTATTGTTGCGCCAGCCAGTCGTTTGGATGATATGAGTACTGAGCGATTAAACAGAATGTTTGAAACGAATATTCTTGGCTCGATCTATTGCTGTCAGGCAGCAGTGAAACAAATGTCGACAAAATATGGTGGAGTGGGAGGATCAATCGTTAACGTCTCCTCTGTCGCTGCCAAGTTGGGTTCGCCTGGGGAGTACATTGACTATGCTGCTTCTAAAGCTGCCATAGACGCACTGACAGTTGGCCTCGCCAAGGAGGTGGCTGAGGAAGGCATACGAGTTAATGCTGTGAGGCCAGGCATTATCTATACTGATATACACGGCGATTCGGGTGATATAAACCGTCCAGATAAGCTTAAACACCTAATTCCTCTCAAGCGACCAGGCACCCCTGAAGAGGTCGCACGTGCAATTGTATGGCTAGCCTCAGACGAAGCCAGTTATATAACAGGCACTATTCTAGACGTTTCTGGAGGAAGATAAGTTTGAACGGAGAAGTCGACCTTAGAATGTCCCACTTCTATTGAGAGGTGGAAAGCGTCGGTTTAACATTAAATATGTGTCTGCTATCTGCATAGAAGTTGTCGTACCGCAGGTCATAGTGATTCAACTAAACGCTGGAGGTAAGGCTGATGACGTTAAGAATTAATTCTACGGCACCAAATTTCGATGCTCAGACAACCCACGGAAAGATCAACTTTCACGACTGGATTGGTGACCACTGGGCTGTTCTTTTTTCCCACCCCAAAGATTTTACTCCTGTCTGCACAACGGAGTTAGGTTATATGGCCGGTTTGGAGGATGAATTTGCCAAGAGAAACTGCAAAATTATCGGGTTGAGTGTCGATCCGGTCGACAGCCATGACGATTGGGCGAAGGATATCGAAGAAACTCAAGGGCACGCGGTGAAGTATCCTATGATAGGTGATACGGACCTGAATGTGGCTAAACTCTATAACATGCTGCCGGAAGATGAGGAGGGTACTTCCGAGGGAAGGACTGCTGCCACTAATGCGACGGTACGTTCAGTGTTTATTATTGGTCCTGATAAAAAAATAAAACTCATGCTGACCTATCCTATGACAACCGGGCGTAACTTTGACGAAATTCTCCGAGTACTTGATTCGATGCAGTTAACCGCAAAACATCAGGTGGCTACTCCTGTTAACTGGAAAAAAGGTGAGGACGTTATCATCGTCCCCTCAGTTAGCAATGAGGAGGCTACGAAGAAGTATCCGAATGGCTGGAAGACGCTCAAGCCTTATCTGAGAGTTGTGCCGCAGCCGGAATAAATTGTGTTATATCGCCATAGAAAGGCCCCTAATTTCCGGGGCCTTTTCTTTTGAAGCAACGCTATTTCTTAGTGGAAATCACGCGATTTCGATTCAAGCCGGACAAGCTGTTCGCTTAAATCGAAAAGCTTATAGGCGATGACATGAACGACCTCACCACCTGCGTCTTTATCAATCTTTCCGTAGATTTTAAGCAGGCGTGCTTTGACCAGGGTTTCCATTTGTCTGAGCGCGGTTTGTAGCCAGATCACCACATTGATTGACCCAGTTTCATCCTCCAAAGTGACAAAGGTAACGCCTGCAGAGGTACCCGGACGTTGTCGGTTGGTCACAACTCCTGCAACAAAGACTTCTTTCCCGGCATCAAAGCCATAAAGAGATTCTGCAGAGGAGCAATCTTCCAAGGCTGACTGCTCTCTTAGGTAGGCCATTGGGTGGTCGCTCAGAATAACCGCGGTACTGCTATAATCTTCAATGATATTATCCAGTCTGCCTGGTGCTGTCAGCTCGTTACTTGGCGGTTCAAGATCCATGAACAGCTGGTGATAGAAATGGAACGCCGATGCTTCCCAGCGTTGCTGATAGCGATGTTTGCCCAACCCTTGAAAAGCATTGGCTGAGGCTAAAGCTTCCAAATCATCACGTCCGACGGCAGGTAAATTCATGACTTCGTTCATGGTGCGAAAACCATGGGTAGGCCGTAGGCAAACTATGGTTTCGGCCGCCTCTTGGCTTAGGCCTTTTACTGAACGGAAACCCATGCGAACAGAGCCTTCCTGAGAAGCATCAGGATGTGTTTGTAAGTAGTGATCCCATGTGCTGCAGTTGATATCGACCGGCAGCACGGCAACACCGTGACGTTGGGCGTCCTGCACTAATTGCCATGGCCGGTAAAACCCCATTGGTTGACTGTTGAGAAGCCCGCAGAGAAAAGCAGCAGGGTGATAGTATTTCAACCAACCGGAGATATAGGCCAGCAATGCGAAACTGGCCGCATGGGATTCCGGAAATCCGTACTCACCGAAGCCTTCAATCTGGCGACAGAGCCGGTCTGCATACTCCTGGGTCACACCTTTGGCTAGCAGCCTTTCAGTCAGTTTGCGGCGTAGCCGGTTCATGTGACCTTGTTTCTTCCAACTGGCCATTGAGCGGCGCAAATCCTCAGCTTCATCGGCGTTAAAGTCTGCACCCACCATTGCAATGGCAATTACCTGTTCCTGGAAAATTGGAACGCCGAAAGTGCGTTCCAGGATTGGCTTCAGTTCAGGTAGGGGGACGTCAGGTTCCTCCTGATGATTTTTACGTTTCAAATAGGGATGAACCATGTCTCCATGGATAGGTCCAGGGCGTACAATAGCTACCTGAACCACCAGATCGTAATATTCTTTGGGTTTGAGGCGTGGCAGCATGTTCATTTGCGCTCGTGACTCTACCTGGAACAGTCCTATAGTATCCGCCTTCTGAAGCATACCGTAGACCAGAGGGTCATCATGCTTGGGAATGTCTGCCATGGTAAGGGGTTGGCCTTTATACCCGCTGATGTAATCCAGGGATTTGCGGATCGCCGTCAGCATTCCCAGGGCCAGGATATCGACTTTCATGAGTTTCAGGGATTCAAGGTCATCCTTGTCCCACTGGATCACTGTACGATCCGCCATGCTGGCGTTTTCTATTGGCACCAGATCAATCAATGGGCCTTGGGAAATAATAAAGCCGCCGACATGCTGGGACAGGTGTCGAGGAAACCCTTGTAACTGAGGTAACAGGGTACGCATGCAAGTCAGGATATGATTGTCCTGGGAAATATGGGGAGTGATGACTTCATCCACCCAGTTCTTTCCTCGATAGCGCCAGCCGTAATTGGCGATCACATTTTCCATCTGCATCAAATCAACGCCGAGGGCCTTCCCCAGATCGCGCATGGCGCTTTTGGATCTGTAGGTGATGACGGTAGCAGCAATGGCACAACGGTCTCGGCCATAACGGTTATAGATGTATTGAATCACTTCCTCCCGGCGGGCGTTTTCAAAATCCACATCGATATCGGGTGGTTCATTGCGCCGTTTGGAGATAAAGCGTTCAAACAACAAGCTGGCTTTGGTTGGATCCACTTCGGTGATTCCCAGGCAGTAGCACACCACCGAGTTTGCGGCTGAACCGCGCCCCTGGCAGAGAATTTCCTGGCTGCGGGCGTACCTGACGATGTCATAGATCGTCAGGAAGTAATATTCATAATCGAGCTCATCGATAATAAGCAACTCTTTTTCGATCAGCTTGACCACGCTTTCTGGAATGCCGTCAGGATAGCGTTTATGTGCCCCCTGATAAGTGGTTTCCCGCAAATATGTTTTGGCTGTGTAGCCTTTTGGAACCGATTCCTCCGGATATTGGTAGCAGAGTTCCCCAAGTTCGAACTCACACTGCTGCAAAATGTGCAGGGACTCCGCCAAGTATTGCGGTTTATATATGGCAGCAAGTTTGCTCAACTGGCGCAAATGATGTTCGGCGTTGGGAAGAAGTCTGGATTTGATCTGATGAACAGGTGTATTGAGGCGGATGGCCGCCAATACATCATGGAGCACTTTGCGCTCGGGGTGGTGCATCTGGGCATAACTGCTGGCAACTACCGGTAGTTGCAGCTGTCGTGCCAGGGCTTCAATGTTCGAGCGTCGGGTCAGGTCCTGCCCAACCAGATGCTGTTCCAGAAGTAGCCAGAATCGTTGCGAGAAATGTTGCAGCAGGCGGTTCAGGTAATGGGGCGGTTTGGAGCCTTCCTGTTGATATGGTCGCCATAACAACAGGCAATGATAAAGGCTATGCAAGTCTTCAGGCGAGAAATGATAATCGCCTTTCTCTGCTCGCCTCCGACAGGAAGTAATCAGACGACAGAGTTCCCCATAGCCCTGCCTGTTCTGGCAAAGCACCACGAAACATTCGTCCTGAAAGTAGAACTCACTGCCGATTACCAGTTTGAAGTTTCTGTCCTTGAACTCCTGCATGGCTTTCCACGCCTTGATGACTCCCGCAACTGAGCATTCATCTGTGATGGCAAGCCCCTTGTAGCCTTCCAGAATGGCCTGCTGTACCAGCTCCTCGGGATGGGAGGCTCCGCGAAGAAAACTGTAATTGCTGATGCAGTGGAGTTCGGCAAAGTTCATTGGCTGCATTGGTGCGGGTCGTTTCATGATGGTAAGGGTTAGGAAAAAATACCGTGCATAAACCACTGGTTTTGCGGCGTTCGGAAAAGCCAGTGCAGTGCTACGGAGGTGATCTCTGCTGCTGTGGGGCGGGGAGATGTCGCGGCTATATAGTAGTCCCGTGATGCAATGGAACCGTCCCACCAGCCTGAATGCAAACGTAAAGGCCCGCGTATAAGGTGATACTGGCGGATATCGACTTCCTGTGGTGATGACAGCAGCCAGACCGGGCTCTCCATCATCATGTTTTCCGGGGGATGTGCGGGTTGCAGTGGTTGCGAGTTGTATAAGGTTTGCTTCTCCGGCCTGGGGTCGTCACTGAGACCAACGAACTGCAATTGTTCTGCTCCAATGCGCGCAGCAAGGCGGTTGATCAGGTAAGCCTTTTTATCCTCATGGGCTCCGCCGGCGTTTTGAAATAACACCAGTGATGAAGGTGGAATCTCTTCGAACTCTGAGGCTTTCAGTTTGAATCCAGTAACCGGGGCCGGTAAGGTTACCCGTGCAATCTGCATACTCAGCATATAGGTCCAGGAATCTATCCGGTTATCTGCTGTTGCCAGATGTATTGGCATCAGGGTTTCTGCATGTTTTCGATGGATGAGTTTGATTGTCAGAAATTGACTGACAAGACAACGGTTCTGCAAAAACAGGCAGAACCGTTTTACCGCTGCTGCCAGGGGGAACAGCAGTGGGTTGAGTGATTCAAACTCCTGCTCCATATCGACCTTCAATTGAAAGTCTTCCGGCATGATAAAAGGGTCAGGACGCCAATCCTGCCGGCCAAGGGCCTGATTCAGATATAGCGCCAGCTCGCTGTCCACCCTATAAGCGAGATCTCCGGCAGGTAGCTCGGTGATATCGTGGGCGGTTCTCAAACCGAGTTTTTGCAGGCGTAGTTGAGTCGGTTCAGGCAACTCAAGACATTCAACCGGAACCTTTCTAAGTATGTCCTGAAAGCGATGTTCATCCACACAGACGTGTATGCCGCTTCTGGCCAGCATGCGGGAAGCTTTAGGTGTGGGGGCGGCGGCTATATGGAAGCGATACCCCAATTCCTGAAATAAAGTTTCAATGCGTGTTTTGAGCTGTGGAAGGCCGCCAAAGAACTTACGCATGGAAGCAACTTCAAGGTAAAGTCCATCAGGAAAGTCGAGCCCGACCCAGGCAGAGAAACGATAAGCGAATTTGGCGACACGCCTCAATGCCTGGGCTTCTTTATGGGGAAGCATGGTGATGATCTCCATCTCTGGAGCCAGACAAAATGCGGTATTCACCAGAATGCCATTTTCCACGCCTTTGTCCTGTGCAGCTTTGTTGGCATCGATGACATAGCTGCCATGCTCCTTGATCAGGACTATGGGCTGCTGTCGTTCAAAAGGTGTATTCCAGGTTTCTCCATAGAGATGGGGGAAATGCATATAGAACCAGCGCATAGTGCTTTCTCTCTATATCTTCCTTAACTTTTCTATAATCCTCATCTCTACTGTTCCACTACCCACGGGTGGACGCAGTCTTTGGAACAGACGTGGAGGTGAGGGCATGCTTTTGATATCTGAAAGACGGACATTTTCGGATCTGCAGAGAAAATGGCTCCAGCGGCCAGCCACGTTTGCGCTTTAAAATGCGCACGGTGGAATGCTCCTGGTCCAGGCTTTGAATATGTACACGCAAGGCGCAGGGTGTTGCCGGTGTGCCTTCCTCCAGAAATAAAAAACAAGGAGTCCGATGCTGCACAGAAACAATCTGCAGACGGCGTACCTGCTCCGGCTTAACTTGCCCCGGCCAGCAAAGTACCGCACTGGCGGCCCCACTCTTTAGCGCTTCTTCAGTACTCCAGAGGCAGTCTTTGCCTGAGCGCGGATGAATGAGCAGCAGACGTTGAATATTGACTCCTGCAGCAGCCAGGGCCGGTGCCTGAAGGCAGTGGGGTGGGGCGATCCAGATGATCCACCGGTCCTGCTCACTCAGTAACCGCAGGGCCGGCAGTAACAGGCTGACTTCTCCTTCTCCCTGGCGGTCATAGAGGATTTCCGTAACGCCGTTTAAAGGCCATCCTGCGCCTGCCAGCTTTTCATTCAGCATGGGGAACCCTGTATCAATGCCCTGTGGCATAAGATTGGAGCCTAGTGATTGCTGTTGATGCAAAGCGCTGGCACGCCAGATGGCAGGATTGTTCAAGACGTCATTCAGCATGTGATATCGACCTTTAATGGAATGAATACTGTATATAAAAACAGTATTTGTGTCAAAGCCATAAAACCTATGAACATCTGGAAATTGATTTGCTGAGGACATATTAATTTGCTTAGGGCATAGAGGCCGATGCAAAAGAGATAAGGCAGATATTGTCTATCCGGCCAAAGACTCGTCTTGATTGCCCTTTTAATATGGCTCGCCAAACGGCATGATGTTGATGCTGTCAACACTATAAAAACCAATATCAGAAAGACTGACAGATATTGGGAAAAATCGAATTGGCTTATTGATCATCAGTACTTCAAAAGGATTAACTTCATGGCAACCCCTAAATATGACGTGATTGTCTTTGGCGCGACCAGTTTTGTCGGCCAGATACTGGCGCAGTACCTGACCGACCAGTTTGGTGTCGATGGCGAGCTTAAGTGGGCTGCGGCCGGACGTTCGAAAACCAAGCTGGAAACGGTTAAAAAGGGCTTGGGAACGGCTGCCGCCAATCTGTCTTTGCTGGTCGCAGATGCGGCAGACGAAGCTGCACTGTTAGAGCTATGTAAGCAAACCAAGGTCATTGTCTCGACCGTCGGCCCTTATGCACTATTTGGTGAACCCATGGTAAAAGCCTGTGTGGAAACGGGAACCGATTATTGTGATCTCACCGGCGAGGTTCAGTGGATTCGCAGAATGGTGACCAAATACCAGGCGCAGGCGGAAGCTTCCGGTGCCCGTATCGTTAACTGCTGTGGCTTTGACTCCATTCCATCTGACTTGGGTGTTCATTTCCTCCAGCAGAATGCAAAGGAGCAACTGGGGGCAACCTGTGACCACGTGAAAATGCGAGTGCGGAAAATGCGTGGTGAATTTTCCGGCGGGACCGTTGCCAGCCTGATGAACGTCGTCAAAGAAGTTTCAGTTAATCCGGAACTGCGCAAGGAGTTGGCCAACCCTTATTCCATCTGTCCGGAAGGGCATGGTTTTAAAGCTCGTCAGGACAACATTTCAAGCGCCAAATTTGACCCGGATTTCCAGTCTTGGATGGCACCCTTTGTGATGGCCAGCATCAATACCCGAGTCGTTCACCGTTCCAATGCACTTTCCGGGAATGCTTATGGTGACCGCTTCCGTTATGACGAAGCCATATTGACTGGTAAGGGGCTCAAGGGTGGTGTCAGCGCATTTACTATGACTGGTGGTATGGCTGGTTTCATGATCGCTGCAGCGATTAAACCCAGCCGCTGGTTACTGGAAAAATATGTGGTACCTAAGCCAGGTGAAGGCCCAAGCCCGGAAGCACAGAAAAGCGGTTATTATGATATCCGCTTCTACGGCGAAACAGCCGCTGGAAAAAGTATTCGCTGCAAAGTGACCGGTGACGAAGACCCTGGATATGGCTCTACTGCCAAAATGTTGGGACAAGCTGCGGCATGTCTGGCCACTGATATTAAAAAGAGCGACAGAAAGGGCGGATTCTGGACACCTTCCACGGCCATGGGCGACAAGCTGATTAAGCGATTGGAAGCAAAATCCGGCCTGACCTTTGAGATATTGGACGCCTGATTGCTTATAGCCGGAACATACTGGGCTAACGGGCGTCCTCAGGGATGCCCGCCAGCCGCCGTCCAAGAATGTAGTGACCTATCTGCTCGAGCTACTTAAGGTAGAAGAGTTTTTCCCTGGCAAAAGACCAACAAAATTGCGGCATTAACTGCAGCAGCTTTTGGGCAGCGATCTCGGCTTAATCCAATTGGTCAAGGAAGGAGAGTAATCTGTTGACTTAGATGGTGCCCCCGACACGATTCGAACGTGTGACCTTCCCCTTAGGAGGGGGACGCTCTATCCAGCTGAGCTACGGGGGCCTAGTTAAGGCTATCGCCAGACCTTGGCGAGGACGAGATTATAGCGAAAGCTTTTGCTCAATATAACCCTTTGTTTCGTAGAGATTTGGAGGTTATTAATTAGCCAGCATTAGTTGCAGTAGATGAAGTGACGGGAGGAAGTGCTGAAACTAAGAGTCTAAAATAGATTCAAAAGAACAAATACAGGAACTTTCTGGAAAGAGCATTGTCCACCTACCTAATAGACGACATACTCATTATGCCTACGAATTAACAGGATAAAGGCCCGTTCATGCTAGATACCCGCCCCATGTTAATGGTCTCTGATTTTCCGCAAATCTCAAGGAACAATCTGGACACCCTGCAAATCAATCTGGGTTATACCTGTAATCTGAGTTGTACTCATTGCCATGTGGCAGCCAGCCCGACACGTAAAGAGCAGATGTCTCTGGCGGTGATAAAAGACATTCTCACCTACGTGAAAACTCATTCTGTCGGCACCCTGGACCTGACTGGTGGCGCACCGGAAATGAACGTGCATTTTCGATATCTGGTTACTGAAGCCAGGAAGCTTGGGGTTAAAGTAATTGATCGCAGTAATCTCACGATATTACTGGAATCAGGGTATGAAGGACTCGCAGAGTTTTTGGCAGAGCAGGGCGTAGAAATTATAGCATCTCTGCCTTGTTATGCTGAGCAGAATGTCGATAAGCAGCGTGGGAAGGGCGTTTACTATGAAAGCATCATCGCATTGAAGCAACTGAACGCGTTGGGTTATGGAAGGGAAGATAGTGAGTTGGTGTTGAATCTGGTTTATAACCCTGGTGGTCCTGTTTTACCCCCCCCGCAAGAGTCCCTGCAACAGGACTACAAACGGGAACTATTTGAGCACCATGGCATCGTCTTCAATGAACTTTATGCGTTGACGAATATGCCTATCAGCCGGTTTGGCAGTGTCCTCATGTCCAAGGGGCAGTTCAATGAATATATGCATCTGCTCAAGGGCTCGTATTCTGATCACAATCTGGACTCTGTGATGTGTAAAAACCTGATCAGTATTGATTGGCAAGGTTACGTTTATGATTGCGATTTTAACCAAATGCTGGACATACCGCTGATAGCAACGGATAAGCCCAAACTGCACTTGAGTGACATTATGGAAGCCGAGTTGAATGGTCAGGCCATTGCTGTGGCGGACCACTGTTACGGCTGTACGGCTGGCCAGGGCAGCAGTTGTGGTGGAGCGCTTGACTGAACTTTCAGTGAGCCTGGTGATACCTGTATTAAATGAAGAGGCGACAATCGCCTCTTTTTTACGTTCGCTACAACAATACCGGTCCTTAGGCGCGCAGGTAATTGTCGTGGATGGTGGCAGCGAAGATCGTACAGCAGAACTTGCCGAAACCTTGTGCGATCACTTGGTTGTCAGCGGCCGGGGAAGAGCCCGGCAAATGAATGCGGGTGCCGCAGTGGCCGGTAATAACGTCTTGCTATTCCTGCATGCGGACACCATTCTTCCTAAGAATCTGGAGCGGCATATACAGGCCTTTCAGTCTACAGCCCACGTATGGGGGCGATTCAACGTTAAGCTAAGCGGCCGTAAAGCCATGTTCTCAGTCATCAGTTTTATGATGAACTGGCGTTCGCGTATCACCGGTATTGCCACTGGGGACCAGGCCATTTTTATAACCCGGACAGCGTTCGATCTGGTCGGCGGGTATGCCGACATCTCTTTGATGGAAGACGTGGATATTTGTAAAAAACTTATTAAGTTGTCACGGCCATACTGTGTTGTTGAACCGGTAATCACCTCCAGCCGACGCTGGGAGGAGAAAGGGGTTTGGCCGACGATTCTGCTGATGTGGAAACTGCGATGGAAATATTATCGAGGAGTTTCCCCTGAGGTCCTGGTCAGGGAATACTATGGTGGATAATTCTGTTGCTCTGATTCAATTTGCCAAACGTCCGATTTCCGGTCTGGTTAAAACTCGACTAATTCCCGCTCTGGGTGAACAGCAGGCGGCAATGGTTCACCGGCAATTAATGGAACTCACCCTCAAGCTATTGTGCGATACCAAGCCGGGCCAAGTTCAACTATGGTGGGATCTGGCTTGGGATGATAGTGAATTTATTTCCGGGCTGAAGCTCAGGCAAACTCTGATAACTGCCGTTCAGAGTGGAGGCGATTTGGGAAATAGAATGTATCAGGCATTGAGGGCTCAGTTGGAACATGCAGGAAAAGTAATTCTGGTGGGTAGTGACTGTCCTGTGCTCAGCGCTGATTATCTTGAAGCAGCCCTTAGTCAGCTCGATTCCCATGATATTGTTCTAGGCCCTGCTGAAGACGGTGGTTTTGTTTTAATTGGTGCTCGTCGTCTGGCTGAGGGATGCCTTACTGGAATAGTGTGGGGGGTAGGATCAGTCCTGGAGGAGACAAAAGCAAAAGCGGAATCTTTTGGACTAAGTGTAGGATTACTTGAACCTCTTTGGGATGTTGATGTTCTGGAAGACTATCAACGCTGGTTGGCGATAAGATCGCAGGGTGATTGATACCTTCTAAGTCATGCATATAAAAAAGAAAGCACCAAACCCTAATTGATTTGGCGCTATATAATTAAGGTAAAAATTTAAATAAACTCTTTAAGATACTGATTTTTTGCAAAAAAGAACCAAGGACTTTGGATCTTCAATTGTTAGAGGTTGACCAGACTCCCAGGTAGAAATGCTGGTCAGGCAACTGAATTTATCGCTGGCCACCTGCGCAATGCCGAACAGTTCCAATCCTGCCTTGGCCAGGGCTTCATCAAGTTCTTTGGCTGACCTTCTTACATAGTTAGAACCGAAGAACAGATCGAAACAACCTCCTGCATGATAGAAATCAGGGTTTGCCAGAATCTCATTCCAGTCACCGGCGCGGGCATCTTCCATCAGGGCTTTTCTGACCACACGCACGGTGTCGATAGTAGGAGCCAGTTGATTCTTGATGGCTAGTTGCTTAAGTGTATTGGCTTCAGGGCGGTCACAATTGATTTCCACGGGCAACTTTAGAACGCCGTTGCGCGCCATCAGGCGTTTGATGTAATCGAGCGTATTGTCCAGATTGGTCGACTCATTAAGTGATGACGTCCAGTCCACAATATCAAACTGTTGGTTCAGGCAGGTTAGTTTATCTTCCGTACATTGAACCCAGCGAACATTGTCGATGTTCAAGTTGCGGGCCTGATATTCAGCAAAGGCGAGGTTTGCAATTCTTGCATCAGCACCCACCAAATTCACATCGGTATAGGCAGCAGCCTGTTGCAATGCTTTCTGTCCGGTACCGCAGGCGCTGACCAGCACATTCAGAGGACGCTTACGAATGGCTTTAAATGGCACAGCTTCACCAAAGGTTTCGATCAGCAGCTCGGCCGCCGATTGTTCTTCCACTTTGGCGACATGAGACCATTTTGGGTATACCGAGGTCGCTGAGTGTTGATAGATGTGAGGTGCTTGGGATACATAGATCGCCTGTTTCAGGTCTACCTCCACCGCATGCAACTGGCTGGGTTCATACAGCGAGGTAGCTAAAAGAGAGTGTAGCCGCTGAGGCCAGTCAGGCAGATCTTTACCCAAAAGCAGAAAGCTGAAAGGCGCACTGTAGAGTTCTTCGTACATGCTGTACAGCATGACGGCGCCGACAATATCGGTAGTGTCGAAATTCCCCTTGCAGGCTTGCTTGATAGCCTGTCCAAGATCATTGACGATCTGCATCTCGCTCTCCGAAACCGGCCAGCAATGGCCACTTTCGGATGCTGCTTCGGCAATTGTCAGCACCCAGTCCTGAACTTCTTCGGGCATATTCCCGGATTGAGCAATTTCAAGAAACAAGGTTTGTCTGAGTAGGCCAGCGAGTTGTTCAACTTCTGGGGTGCAAATTAACCGATCATCAATAACCCTGTAGAAGAGGTCATCACTGACCAGTTCAACAAAGTCCAGTTTGGAGTCTTCATGGTCTAAAGCGTATTTCTGAATCAGCAGAGTATTGGCGATATGAGCATAACTTTTTGCGTCAGTCGCATGTGCTAATCCGGTAAGAATGGTGTTTTCGTACTCTTCACTCCAGGTTTCGGCGGCAATATGGGGCACAACCGCAGACAAGCCGGTCAAAACCGTTTGGTTAACCAGCCCTTTGTTGATCAGGGTGTTGTAGTGAAGGAAGGCACTGCCCCAGTCTTTTTTCTTTTGTCTGGTAATGGCAATGCCAAGAAATGCGTCGGCATTGGTAGGCTCCATTTGCAACACATCCAGAAAGCCTCGCTCAGCTTTGTTAAAGTGGCCGGCAGCCATATCAATATGTGCTTTTTCAAGCAATAGTGTGGTGTTGCTTTCAGTATTTTCAATAGCCTTGGCGATATGCCTTTTGGCTCGAGATGACTCGCCCAGCAGGGTATGACTCAGAGCCAGCATATGATGGGCATCTGAATTTTGCTCGTCGATCCCCAGAATGTCTTCAGCATACTGCTTGACCGTATTCAGTAGGCTTACTTTGTCCGGATCACTGCGATGGCCTTCAGTAGAGCTGATCAGCGCAGAATGGGCGTCCTGCAATAAACTTTCAATTAGCGCCGGATGAGAGGTTTCATTGTTATATTCGGTGGCTGGTTTCGCGTGAATCATGAAAGGGACTCCTACGCTAAATACGTCAGTAAGTAGATGTACGCCGGTTGAAGAATCTGGGGCAGAGGTTAAAAGGGCGCACTTATAGCGCGCCCTGATCTAAATTATCCCTGCAGGAGCTGAAGAACCTGCTGTGGTTGTCCGTTGGCCTGAGCCAGTATGGACAGACCTGCCTGTTGCAGCACCGAAGTTCTTGAAAGCTCCGCTGTTTCCGCGGCGAAGTCTGCGTCACGAATCCGCGAATTTGCTGCGGTCAGGTTTTCAGAGGCAATCCGCTGGTTGTTGATTGTGGATTCAAAACGGTTTTGAATAGCGCCCAACTCTGCGCGCTGGAAGTTGATTTGGGTCAGCGCGTTATCGACAGCACTGAGAGCCAGTATGGCGCCGTCTACACTCGTGATATCAACATCACGGACCAACTGCCCACTGTCGTTAGAGCCGTAGGACCCGACTTCAAAGCCTGCCTCTTCAATGTTGCCGGTCAGGCTGCCGAGTTCAATTTTACCTGCAGAGAGCAGGGCTATGGAGCCTCTTTGGACCTGGCCAGCCACGGTTGCGGCAGTTACTGCATCCAGGCCGATATCCGAAGCATCATTAGCGGCACCTGCACCGACATAGTTGGCAATCTGAATATTACGGCCATCTTCAGCAATTAATCGATAGGAATCACCAAAAGCTTCAGCCATCACGCCTGTCTGGCCGGACTTTCCATTCACCGCGTCGACGATGGCGCGTTGCCGGTCTGCCAAAGTGTCAGTTGCCGCTGAGGTAACTGATATGCTGGCGCCATTGATATCAAAGGTTGCCGACAAGGCAACACCAGTGGGTACTGGGGCAACGGCCGTTAGGATCGCCGCATTGGCAATTGCAGTGACACCGGTGCGCTCAGACACGCGGTTGATGGCTTCTGTTTTCGCTATGGCACTGGTCTCAGGTAGAGATGATGCCGGGGAAGCTGTATCAAATGAAGATAACGAGTTGCCCACAGGCACACCGTTGATAACGATATCGCCGTTAGCCATTGCGTTGGCACTTACCACATCGCTAATAGCACCACTGTTGCCGCCGCTGAACTCCCCGACCTGGAACCCGGCGTTGTCAATGTCACCGCTGGTAGTGTCCAGTCCAATGGGCCCGCCGTCAGAGCTCACCAGGGTATAAGTGCCCACGTAAGTCCGTGAGGTTTCCCCGGTAGCTGCACCTTCTGTTGTTGGCAAGCCGAAAACAGAGGCCTCTGTGGGTAGCGCACCATCTTCAATAATGATGTTGCGCCCATCTTCCGCGGTCAATGTAATGCCGGTTGCCGGATCTCCACTAAATGAGGCTACTACGCCGGTTTGCCCGGACTTTTCATTTACAGAAGTGACAACGTTCTGGAGGTTAACCTGATCGCTTAAGCTGGCAGAAATCGACAGCGTAATACTGATTCCGTTGATCACTATAGTGTCAGTGGTGTCCGCACCAGGCGTAACAAATGCTGTACCGCCTACAGAAGTTTCATTAACGATGGCTGTGACGTCAGTTAATTCTGAAACACTATTAACGGCAGCGGCCTTGGCAATGGCGCTGGCCTCGTTATCGTCACTGGAAAATATGTCATCCAGGCCGGTCGAGGCGGGAACTGCAATCCCCCTGATAACCAGGTCTCCAGCAGTCAAAGACTGAGAGGGTTCGAGCACCGAACCGTTAGTAATAAATTGCCCGGGATTGGAGGTTATGCCGTCTGTTGAGGCAGTGCCCAGCTCATCAACCGTGGCACTGGCAATACCGAATGTGACACTTTCACCTTCGTTAGCGCCAATTTGAAAGGTGACATCTTCGAAGGTGCCATCCAGTAATTTGGTGCCGTTAAAATTGGATTGTTCAGCGATACGCTGAATTTCCGCCTTAAGCTGTTGGACCTCTTCGTTAAGTGCCTGACGGTCAACTGCACTGTTGGTGGCGTTGGCCGATTGCAGGGCCAGATCGCGAATACGCAACAGGTTATCGGTCATAGCACCGAGCGCGCCT
The DNA here is from genome assembly GCA_050299855.1 of Hahella sp. Taxonomy (GTDB): domain Bacteria; phylum Pseudomonadota; class Gammaproteobacteria; order Pseudomonadales; family Oleiphilaceae; genus Hahella. The sequence goes on along the minus strand of JBNKWQ010000026.1, from coordinate 109,557 downwards.
TCAGCAGTTTGCGCCAGTGATACACCATCACCCGCGTTGCGGATTGCGACCGTTAAACCCCGCACCTGGGATGTGAATCTGGTGGAGACTGCCAGGCCAGCTGCATCATCTTTTGCGCTGTTGATTCTCAAGCCTGAGGACAAACGCTGCAATGCTGTCTGATTCGCGGACTGAGACGTGTTCAGGTTTCGTTGCGCATTAATCGACGCAATGTTCGTGTTAATAATCTGGGGCATGTCTATTCCCTCTCATCATCAGGTTGCCGGAAGCTGGGTTTTCGGTTGGGCGGTAGCTTCACGGCCATTAACGACTTGTAAGCGGGGCACAACCATCCTTGCCGGTATGGATGCTAAACCTGTGCCAATTTTTAACCAGGCTCATTTTTCGTATAAAATAGCTAATAAATACAGATAGATAGGTTTCTATCCTGGAGGAGGGTGAGGCCGAACTGAGATTGGTTGCGACGGGGAAATGGCAGTGATTTGCCTCTCAAAGCGGAAAGCGGCAATGGGGTTGCCGCCCTGGAAACGGGACTTTTAATATCTTCAGGCAGAAGGAAATCGAGGATAAAAACCGGGAAATTACACTCCGTTACACAAAGTCCTGAATTCTTTACTTAAGTATCTGAAGAATGGGCCGTTAAAGAGTTCAACAGGGTGAGCGCATTGCGTCAACGAATAAACTGCATTGTGTCTAGCCTCTGGTGCAAAAGTCTAATGACTGGCTTCATAGGAGCAAACATATGCCACAAATAATTAACTCCAACATTGCGTCGTTGAACGCACAGCGTAACCTTAACGCTTCCCAACGGGATGGCGATACAGCGCTCCAGCGCCTGTCATCCGGTCTTCGTATCAACAGCGCAAAAGATGACGCTGCAGGTCTGGCGATTTCTACACGTTTCAGTGTACAGATCAGCGGTACCCAGGTTGCTATCCGGAACGCCGGTGACGGTATTTCCCTGGCTCAGACGGCAGAAAGTGCCCTGTCATCCATGGCAGACAGTCTGGCTCGTATTCGTGAACTGGCTTTGCAGTCAGCGAACGACACCAACTCTGACGTAGACCGTCAGGCGCTGCAGGAAGAAGTCAATCAGCTGGTTGATGAAGTCAAAAACGTTGCTGATACCACTAACTTTAACGGTAAGAAACTGCTGGACGGCTCGTTCCAGAACTCTGTATTCCAGACAGGTGCCAATGTCGGTGACACCATCACCGTCAGTGTTGCCAAACTGGATACCACCAGTTTGGGTAGTGCGGAAACTGCAGGTATTTCTTCCAACGTGTCTCAAGTAGCATTAACTGCTGCCGGAACTGACGCTCTCGTCGCTGGCGACTTGGTTGTTAATGATGTGGCGGTAGGAGCATCATCAAGCGAAGCGGATACAGCCTCTATCGCCTATGGCTCCTCAAGCTCTATAGCAAAAGTTGACGCCATTAACGCTGTATCTGAACAGACCGGAGTTACTGCGGTTGTTAACACTAACACTGCAGAAGGTACATTGGTTGCTGACGCTGCGGCTGTAGTAGCGGCAACAGATATTGACATTAACGGTCAGACTTTCTCGCTTTCCAAAGCCGCCACAGGCGATGCGGTTGCGGACCTGGCGTCTGCAGCCGAAACTATTAACGCCAAGGCTGAGGCTACAGGGGTTACTGCAGTAGTTGTGGAAATGGACGGCGGCGCCCGGATTGATCTGGTGGCTGAAGATGGTCGCAACATCACTATCGTCGGCGCTACTGCAGGAAGCTTTGGCTTGGCCGCTGGTCTTGGTGCTTCCGGTGGTGCAGCCACCACAGGTAACACCTACACTGGTGACTATACCCTGATCAGTCAGGATGGCAGTGATATCGTGCTGTCTACTAACACCGGTACCATTGACAACGCCGGTTTTGAGGCTGGTACTTATAGTGGTATCCAAGGTGGGGCTGTAGGTGACAACGTTGACACTGCAAATGCTCTGGCTGCCGGTGACCTGACGATCAACGGGGTGGCTATCGGTGCTTCCAAGGCTTCTTCCGATACCGCTTCTACCACGCTCAATTCCGCTTCCGCGATTGCCAAGGCCGCTGCCGTCAACGCCGTTTCAGATCAAACCGGTGTGACCGCATCCGTGAATGCCACCACGGTGGTTGGAACCGCTATTACCGGTGTAGGTGGTGCTTTTGATATCACTATCAATGGGGCGCAAATCACTGGAACAACCTCTACTGACGCCACTGCGAACCAGGCAACGCTGGTTGACGCAATTAATGCCAAGTCTGGTCAGACCGGTGTAACTGCGGAAATTATCGATGGCGACAAGCTGTATCTGATAGCTGAAGATGGTCGTAACATTGATGTCACTGCAACTACTGCTGGTGATTCCGGCTTGGCTACTGCCACAACCGGTGGTTCTATCACTCTGGAGTCAGCGGGTACGTTCGAAGTCGGCACCAACACTGGTAACAATGAGCGTGCAGGCTTTAATGTTGGTTCCTTCGGCGGTGCTGAGTCCGGCACTAAGCTGGATGATCTCGATATCTCAACTGTCGCCGGTGCGAATGATGCAGTTGTTGCTATCGACAACGCCCTGCAAACTATCACCTCCAAACAGGCGGAACTGGGTGCTGTGCAAAACCGCTTCTCGAACACGATTGCCAACCTGGAATCGTTGAACGAGAACCTGAGTACAGCAAACTCACGTATCCGTGATGCTGACTTTGCTGCCGAGACTGCTGCTCTGTCCCGAGCACAGGTACTACAACAGGCTGGTATCTCGATCTTGGCCCAGGCCAATGCGAGACCGCAACAGGTGCTGTCACTCCTTCAGTAAGGGAGTGACCCAGCGTGAAGTAGCTGGTTAGGGTCAACGACCTTAACCAGTTAACGTTGGATCTAGCGGAGAGGTGAAAGATGAATGACCTGAAAGTAAATGACTTGAACATAGCAGGATCGGCACGTAGTGCCAGTCCGGTTGTTCAGTCTGTGGCGTCATCACCTCTGGCCGAGCCTGGTGCAAAGACCGGAGGTGGTGCAGCATCACCTGATGTGGCGTCACCCAATCAGGCCAGCTCAAGTAGTCCTGCAGTGAATGTAAGTGAGGCTGCCAATGCGGCGCCTCGCAAGCATCAGTCGCAAGAGTCTCAGGCCCAGTTGAAGGAAGCAGTTTCTCGTTTGAATGACTATATTCAGTCTGTTCAACGAGACCTTCAATTTGAATTGGATGACATATCTGGCAGAACTGTCGTAAGAGTTCTGGATCGCCAGACCCAGGATGTGGTCAGACAGATTCCAGATGAAGTCGTACTAAAGCTGGCTCAAAACTTGCAGCAAGACGAACCTATCAGTCTCTTTGACGCCGAGGCATAAGTCTCGGCATCAAGAATCGAAGGTTCGGCAAGAATTTACGATCCGTAACAAAAAAGGGGCAAAGTTTTGCCCCTTTTTGCCGATACAAAGAACAGGTAATCGTAAAATGATATGGCGTTTATCTTCGAAGAGGTTTTAACCAGATTCGGAAATAAGTTCCGCTAGCGCTGCGAGGCGAAATTGTATGGCAAATGTTTCATCTATTGGTATTGGTTCAGGTGTATTGACCAGCGATCTTATCGATCAGCTAGCCAATGCTGAACGTGAGCCTACGGAGAAACGCCTGGATGCCAAGCAGGAGCTCGCGGATTCCAAACTCTCTGAAATAGCCCGTCTGAAGAGTGCTGTCACAGATTTGCGTTTGTCAGCGCGATTCCTGGCCAATTCCAGTTTTGTTACTTCATCCAAAGTATCTTCCACTAACAGTGGTATTTCTGCTACTGCAACCGGCAGCGCCAAGCTTGGCAGTTATCAGATTGATGTTACCAATCTGGCAACGTCCCAGACGCTTAACTCAGGTGTATTTGCTGATGCGGATACAACCTCGGTTGGCACAGGCACCATGACCATTAAAGTGGGTGGTGTTACCAAGAACATTACCATCGACAGCGGCAATAGTACGCTTCAGGGTATTGCCGATGAAATTAATGGCCAGTCGAACCTGGGTGTTACGGCTACCGTGATCAATACCGGAAGCGGCTACCAGCTGAGTATTAGTGCTGACGAAACCGGTACTGACAACAGTATCGAAATCGATATCACAGATGATGATGGTAACAGCACTGACACTTCAGGCTTGTCTCAGTTTGTATTTAACGCTACTACTCAGAATCTGACTGAAGCCATCGCTGCAGAGGACCTGGAATTTACCCTTAACGGTATCAGTATTACCCGCTCCAGCAACACCGTCGATGATGTTCTGGATGGGGTTACATTTGACTTCACGGCCGAAACGGGCGGTAGCCCGGCTACAGTGAAGGTGGAGAGGGACTTCGAAGCAGTATCTGAGAAAGTTCAGGATCTGGTAGACAAATACAATGCCCTACAGGAAATCATCAAGGAAACGACAGCCTATGATGTTAATTCTGCCGAGGCAGGCGTTCTATTGGGTGAGTCATCTGTACGTACTATCTCCACTCAGTTGCGGAATGTGATTTATTCCATTGTTCCGGGCCTTGAAAACAGCAATGTCCGTAGCCTTTCGGAAGTGGGTATAAGCACTGATAAAGATACCGGTCAACTGAGTTTTAATGCGTCAACATTTGAATCCCAACTGGCGAAACACGGCGATGACGTTGCGGCGTTATTTGCAGACCAGGGGCGCACAAGCGATAGCCAGGTGGAATTTGTACGGGCGGGTTTAAAGACTCAGGTTGGTACTTATGCCATCAATATCACTCAGGCTGCTACCCAGGCTGAACTGGTAGGAACAGTTGCCTTGGGGGGCAGCACTGTTGTTGATGCCGATAATGATGACTTAGTAATTAAAGTGGATGGTGTTGAGTCCGGCACTATTACACTGACTCAGAATGGCTCTGGCTATACTAACGAGGAACTGGTTGCTGAAATCCAGAGTCAGATCAACGCAGATTCAGCTCTCACAGCTGCCGGTGTTTCAGTGGTGGTTTCGTTGGATGGCAGCAATCAGCTGGTGTTCAATTCATCCACTTATGGTAGTGACTCCAAGATAGAGATTACTTCCAACGATACTAACAGTGCAGCCACGCTTGGCCTTAATGTCGCTGCCGGTACCGATGGTCTTGATGTGGAAGGCACCATTAATGGTGAGGCAGCAACAGGTTCCGGCCAGGTGCTGACAGTGGGCGCAGGCGGCTCTGCTGAGGCGATTGCCGTCAAAATTACCGGCAGTGCTATTGGCGACCGGGGAACCGTGACCTATATTGAAGGTGTCGGTGACCAAATGGTGGATGTCATTACCGGCTTCCTCGGTGTGAATGGCATTCTGACTTCAACCGAAGACCGGTTGAACACTGAACTGGAAAATATTCAGGAAGAGAGAAATAAGCTTGATGAACGGATTACTACCCTGACAACAAGACTTGCCAGGCAATTTACGGCCGCGGATATCATCATTTCGCAGTTGAAGAATACTCAGGATTTTCTTACAGCTCAGCTGGCTTCATTGGCGGGCACTAATAATTCTGATAACTAATCCGACCAGCTATTCTGGTCACTGTAGTAACATGAGGTTAATGCATAATGAACGCACTTCACCAATATCAGAGCGTTAATCGCCAAACGAGCATCGTTGACGCTGATCGTCATCGTTTGATTCAGTTGTTGTTTGAAGGTGCACTTGAGCGAATCTCGATGGCGAAAGGGCAGATTCATGCAAAGAATTATGAAAACAAGAATCGCCTGATAAACAAAGCGATAGAGATTGTCGGCGGACTTCACGAGTTCCTGGATATAGAAAATGGCGGTGAGCTGGCAAAAAGTTTATCTGCGCTATATGAGTATATTGAGCGTCGTCTGTTTGAATGCAATCTAAAAAATGATGAAGCCATTCTTGACGAGGTCTTGGGTTTGCTGAAAGAGTTGAAGGGTGGATGGGATGCCATTAGAGACGAGGTAGTGGAAAAATCCCTCGTATAGTATTCAGTAACAACTAATCTGTATTAACCTCGCTGACTTTAGCCGCCAAGCCAATGGCTTTGGCGGCTGACAGTTTCCTGAATCAACTCCCCATCAGCCCTTCCAGATGCAATTCCACACTGGCTGCAAGCGCTTTTAGGTCATAGCCGCCTTCCAACATAGATACCACCCGGCCATGGCTGTACATCCTGGCCACGTCCATCACCAGCCTGGTTACCCAGCGGTAATCTTTTTCCTCTAGCTCCAGGTGGGCGAGAGGGTCTGCTTTATGTGCGTCAAAACCGGCGGAAATCAAAATCAGCTGGGGCTTATGTTCCTGTAGGCGACTAAACCAATCTCGCTCCACGGTACGGCGAAACTGGATGCCACGAGTGTACGCCTCCAGTGGAGAATTGATGATGTTTGGACGATCCACGTTGAAATGACTGTAAGGATAGAGTGGATACTCAAAGCTGGAGCATACCAATACCCGCGGATCATTCTGGAAGATATCAATGGTACCGTTACCCTGATGCACATCGAAGTCGACTATGGCAATGCGCTCAAGATTATGAAAATCCATCGCATGTTGTGCGGCTATAGCGATGTTGTTGAAGAAACAAAACCCCATGGTTTTGCTGCGTTCGGCATGGTGTCCGGGTGGACGCACAGCGCAGAAGGCAGTTCCAGCCTGACCGGACATGACCATGTCTGTCGCTTCAATCGCTGCACCGGCGGCCAGGTAGGCTGCATGAATAGAATCTTTCATTAATGCTGTATCAGGATCCACCATGATGCGGCCATTGCCCGGCGCCAGATTTTCCAATTGGCTGACATAGATATCCGGATGCACATTGGTGATGTATTTGCGGTCTGCCTCAGAAGGCTCGACCTGCAGCATTTCACTCAGCATGCCGGCGTGCTGCAGACGTTCCCTTATAGCTTCAATTCGAAACGGGCTTTCCGGATGTCCGTCACCCATGTCATGCAGGGTGCAATCCTTGTGGTAGAAAAACGCGTTCTTCATATTTTTGAAATCCTCGCTGATGGGACTAGTCTAAAGGATCAGAGCGCGAGTGAAAAACATCCTGTGTTATTAAAAACGTAGACAAATGGTTAATGAGTGCGGTCGTTACCACGGGCCAGCGAGACAGCTCCTGCCGTATCCAGGACTCAGAATTGACAGACCGCAATGCTAGCCTTGCCAAGACTCAATATTCTGGAGGCGACTTCCATAATTGGCAGAGAAGCCGTTTATAGATGAAAACTAGTTAGTATGCCCTAATCCGTCATGGGAGAGTTGGCGGTATTAATTTCCCATAGCACTGTCAGGAGATGAAATTGAGTACAAGGCATCTGGAAGCGTTGTTCAAACCCAAATCTATCGCCATATTGGGCGCTTCGGAGCGCTCCAATAACCTGGGTGGTATGGTTCTACGAAACCTGATGTCGGCGGACTATCCCGGTAAACTCGTGGTGGTTAATGAAAAGAGTTACGACGATATTCATGGCATCGAGTGCATTCGAAAGATCAGTCATCTACCGTTTCGACCAGACCTGGCCATAATATGTACTCCTCCGCAAACGGTTCCCTTGTTGCTTCGCCAGCTTGCACAGGCGCGCGTTAAAACCGCGATGATCCTGACGGGTGGGCTGTCGCGTACCCATAGCAGAAGTGGTCGGCCGTTAATGTATTCGGTGCAGGAAGTGGCCAGGGAAACGGGCATCCGGGTTCTTGGGCCGGAAACTATCGGAATTATGGTGCCTGCCAATAACATCAATGCCACCTATATGCATATGGGAGTCTTACCCGGCAAGATAGCCTATGTCGGCCAGTCGGGGACCCTGGCCAGTGCCGTGATTGACTGGGCCTTGAGCCGGGGTATTGGCTTTTCACATCTCACTACTTTGGGCGACGGCATCGATGTTGATCTTGATGATCTTATTGACTACTTCGCTCAGGACCGCCGCACCAGAGCTATTTTGCTTCACATTGAAAATATTTCGTCACCCAGACGTTTTATCTCAGCCGTGCGGGCTGTTTCCAGGGGCAAGCCAGTTATTGCTGTGAAAAGTGGCCGTACACCGGAATCACAGTGGCGACCAGTGGAATTGCCCCCGGGAATTGTTGACGGCGACAAGATCTACGACGCCGTCCTGAGACGAGCGGGGGTGCTGAGAGTTAACGGTAGTGATGAAATGTTTGACGCCCTGGAATCCCTGACGCGCATGAAGGCAGTAAAGGGCGAGCCATTGCATATTATTACCAATGGCACCGGACCGGGAGTGCTGGCGGTGGACAGGCTTGCATCCCTGCGTGGTGAACTGGGAAGTCTGTCCCCGGAAACCATTAGTGAACTGGCGAAACACTTGCCTTCATACTGGACTAGAAAAAACCCGATCGATCTGAACTACGATGCAGGTCCTGGTTTGTACCAGGAAGTATTGGAAATACTATCCAGAGATCCGCATGTATCCAATGTGCTGGTGCTGTTTGCACCTTCCCTGACGGAAGATAGTTTACAGGTGGCGGATTCCGTCATTGATTTTGCCAGTCGTACTCATCTGAATGTTTTTACCTGCTGGCTGGGACACAGTACCGTCCAGGATGCCCGGGATGCATTCTTTGAACGGGGCGTGCCGACCTTCAGTACCCCGGACAAGGCGGTTAAATCTTTTATGCATATGGTGAACCATCGGCGTAGCCAGAAGGTGCTGAGGGAAACGCCGGAATCCTATACTGACCCCCAGGTCGACCGCTCCAAAGCACGTAAAGCAGTACAGACAATTTATGCGGCCGGCCGACGTATTCTGACCAATGCGGAAGTACGAGATCTGCTACAGGCCTATGGCGTTCCGGTGCAGGACACCTACTACTGTGAGACTGAAGAACAGGTGCTTGAAACGGCTCGCAGCCTTGCCGTACCCGTCGATGTCAGAATTTTACATGAAGCGGCCAGTAAGCCTTTCGCGATGGAGAACACTGGTCGGGGACGCTACCGCGGCCGGGTAAAAGGACTGGTTGAAGAAAAATCCATTTACGAGTCCTGCCAGTTTTTAATGCACAGCTATCGTGAGCATTTTCCCGACAGCGGTTACATGGGATTTGCCGTCCATCCGAGTTTTCAATCCATTGGGGGCGTCGGATTTAGTCTTGGTGTCACCCGTGACGAGGTGTTTGGGCCATTGATGTTTTGTGGTGCCAGTGGTGCGACTATCAATGTCATAGCTGATCGGCGGCTGGCTCTCCCGCCGCTGAACATGGCTCTGGCGCGGGACTTGTTAAGCCAGACCTATATGTACCAGTTGCTGATTAACTACAGCTACCGTCCGGAACAGGATATCACCAAGGTCTGTGAGACCCTGGTGCTGCTTTCGCAGCTTACGATGGATATTCCCGAAATTAAGGCGCTGGAAATTCTACCACTGTATTTTGACCGCAACGGCGCGGTAGCTGTTAATGCCACTGCTGAGCTGGGTGAGCCGGTGAAGTCTGCAATTCTGCCATATCCCCAGGAGCTCAGGGAATGGATTATTTTACCTAGATCCCGACGTAAGGTGGAACTCCGTCCAGTGCGGGGAGAAGATGAACTTTCCCAGATTGAATTTCACTCCAGGCTGTCTCCTGAATCCATTCGCTACCGTTATTTCCACTATCGTAAACACTTCAGTCACGATGAGTTGGTGCAGATGGTACAGATCGACTACGACCGGGAAATGGCCTTCGTCGCAACGGGTATGATGGACGATGGTACGGCAGAAATGTTGGGAATAGTAAGGGCCTGGACTGATCCAGACAATCTGTTCTGTGAATTCGCTATTATTGTACGGGATGATATGAAAGGCGAGCGCCTGGGTTGGGTGTTAATGCGTAAGATTATCGAATACTGCACCGAGCGGGGTACCATCGAAATGATCGGCAGTGTCCTGGCTGATAACCGGCCGATGCTTGCGCTGGCGCAAAAACTCGGCTTTGCCATCCGCTATGACGATGAGGAAGAAGTGATGGCCCTGCGCCTGCCACTTAACACCCCGGATGAGTGGCAGGCTGAACGGCTGAAAGTTCTTACCGGCAGGCCCTAGTGCGAGCAAGATTAGTACGAGCAAGATTAGTACGAGCAAGATTAGTACGAGCAAGAATTGCTCAATCAGTAAAACCGTTGGAACGAGCTGGAGAGGAAGTTTTTTTGATTGTTGAGCGAGAGATCGGTTGATAGGGAGATGTCAGTGAGTTGAGGGGCCAGTAAATGGGAAGGATAGATTTTCCTTCCCATTTATGAGGGCGTCTAAAGTTGCGTTACTTTAGTCTTGTACAACAGCTGACATATCTTCCCCGCCAAGTGCTGCCGTCAGGTCTTTTATCAGACGGGTGATTTCAAGAGTCATCAGTGCAAAGTCAGTTTCAAAGCGGGCTGCGGCTTCTTCTTCACTGTTTTCGCCTTGTTTGTCCTGGAATCGATCAAGGTACTTAAGGCGTTTAATCTTGAAATCATCTGCAGTCACGATACTGATTTTTTCATCCCATTCCAGTGACAGCTGCGTCACTTGCATGCCTGCCTCAATGTGATTGGAAATCGCGTCGGTCAGGGATTCAGTACCCTTGCAGCGAATAACGGTATCGGTGCCGTCGCCGGAACGTAGCTCACAGTGATCGCCCATGACAAAAGGAGAGGGCGAGTTATCGGTTTGCACCCAATTGGAAAAATGTACTGCCGGCGCTTCATTCAGGGCGACAAAACGAATGGGCAAAGTCCCCATGGTCTGGCGCAGGAATGATGTGAATTCATCTGCACGGGTACCTGAAGAAGTGTCTACAACCAGGAGGCCCTCTTCAAGGTCAATGTAAGCTGATACCAGCTTTGATCTGGTAAATGCCTTAGGCAATAATACCGCGACGACCTGCTCCTTGAGCTCCTGTTTTTCTTTCTTGCGAAGTTTGCGTTGCTCCTTGGCTTCAATTTCCTGCGCGCGTTCTTCAATTTCATCCTTGATAACGCTGGAAGGCAGAATTTTTTCTTCCTTCTTCAGGGTGAGTAGCAGATAACGCCCGTTTCCGTATACCAGGTCGTTGCTGATCAGGGGAGCTGGGGCGACCCAGCCCAGGCGATAGGTGTCATTAGCCTGGCAAGGCACAAATGAATGTTCTGCAAGAGCGCTTGCCAGATCTTCTTCGGGCCAGGGGATAGCTTTGGTAAAACGGTAGATTAGGGCGTTTTTAAACAGCATGGCGTAATTTGAAAACCTTGATGATAAGTAACTGAATGAATGTATCTGTTTGAGAAGTAAGCGATAATTGGCATTATTGCTATTCTCATAGTAATTATGTGGGATGGCATTATGGTCGAAGGGATGGGCTATTGGAAGTGTTACATGGAGTCTGCCAGCTTACATCCAGGCTTCTTCTCCCTTAGTATTAGTAGCACCCATTTTACAATTCTGCGGGCTACACTAAACCCTTTATAGTTATTAATACCTACAAAAAATTATGAATCACTAATAAGAGTTACTACGGTCAAGAAACACAACAAGAGAGGGAGAGTATGAGCACACACGAGAAACACCCTGTGCCCCAAGATGTTGCCAATCAAGCCTGGGCTGACAAAGCCACCTATGAAAAAATGTACAAGGAGTCCGTTGAGAATCCTGATGGTTTTTGGCGACAGCACGGTACCCGTATCGACTGGATCAAGCCATACAGTTCCGTCAAAGATGTCAGTTATGCGCAGGAAGACCTGCACATTAAATGGTTTCAGGATGGTACGTTGAATGCCTGCTTTAATTGCCTGGACCGCCACTTGCCGCAACGGGCTAATCAGACCGCGGTCATCTGGGAGGGTGATGAACCTGACCAGGATTCAACACTGACTTATCAGCAATTGTATGATCAGGTTTGCAAGTTCGCTAATGCCCTGAAAGAGATGGGCGTCAAGAAAGGCGATGTCGTCACAATCTATATGCCGATGATTCCTGAAGCGGCGATGGCCATGCTGGCCTGCGCCCGTATCGGGGCGCCACACTCGGTGGTTTTTGGTGGTTTTTCTCCAGAGGCATTGGCTGGACGTATTGACGACTGCAAATCTCAGTACGTGATCACCTCTGATGAAGGTGTCCGCGGGGGGCGTATCATCCCGTTGAAAAAGAACGTGGATGCTGCCGTCGATATCGTTAAAGAAAAAGGCAGTTCTGTTGAAAAGGTGCTGGTGGTCAAACGCACCGGTAGTGATGTGCATTGGGATGCCGATAGAGATGTCTGGTACCACGATGCGGTGGCGGATATGTCAACTGATTGTCCGCCTGAAGAAATGTCGGCGGAAGACCCGCTGTTTATTCTCTACACGTCCGGTTCTACCGGGAGCCCTAAAGGTGTGATGCATACGACCGGCGGTTATATGGTGTATGCCTCCATGACCCATCAGTATGTATTCGATTATAAAGACGGCGATATCTACTGGTGTACGGCTGATGTCGGCTGGATTACCGGTCACAGCTATATTGTCTACGGCCCGCTGGCCAATGGTGCCATTACCCTGATGTTTGAGGGGGTGCCTAACTATCCTGATGCTTCCCGCTGCTGGCAGGTGGTGGATAAGCACAAGGTTAATATCTTCTATACAGCGCCTACTGCCATTCGTGCTCTCATGCGCTTGGGGGACGAGCCGGTCAAGAAATACTCACGCTCAACCCTGAAGTTGCTGGGAACTGTCGGTGAGCCGATCAACCCGGAAGCCTGGGACTGGTACTACGATGTCGTGGGCGATAAGCGTTGCCCGATAGTGGATACCTGGTGGCAGACGGAAACAGGGGGGATACTCATTACCCCGCTTCCTGGTGCTACTGACCTCAAGCCGGGTTCCGCAACACGTCCGTTCTTCGGTGTCCAGCCCGCTTTGGTTGATAATGAAGGGGAGCTATTGGAAGGTGCGGTGTCCGGTAATCTGGTGATTATGGACAGCTGGCCAGGCCAGATGAGAACCGTATATGGCGATCATCAACGCTTTATCCAAACTTACTTCTCAACCTATCCAGGGCGATATTTTACTGGTGATGGTGCTCGTCGGGACGAGGATGGTTACTACTGGATTACTGGTAGGGTGGATGATGTCCTGAATGTTTCCGGTCACCGCTTGGGAACTGCCGAAGTGGAAAGTGCTCTGGTTGAGCATGATGCAGTCGCCGAAGCTGCCGTCGTTGGTTTCCCGCACGATGTGAAGGGGCAGGGTATCTATGCCTATGTAACCCTGACCGTAGGTTTTGAAGGTAGTGATGAGCTTCTGAGCGAGCTAAAACAAATGGTGCGTAAGGAAATCGGTCCAATTGCCACGCCGGATGTTATTCAATTCTCACCAGGGTTGCCAAAAACTCGTTCAGGCAAGATCATGCGTCGAATTCTGCGGAAAATCGCGGCAGATGAAACGGACAGCTTGGGGGATACTTCTACTTTGGCGGATCCGTCAGTTGTAGATGATCTGATCAAGAACAGAGCCTCTGTTTGATTCTGACGGTAGAAAAAGAAAACCCCTCCAAGTGAGGGGTTTTTTATTGCGGCAAGTTATTGCCTGGGTGCAGTGCATAAACCTGCCATAATGGGCAAAAATTAACCTTTAGGCTTCGGCCAGAGCGTGTCTTCCGCCATACCCGCTGGTAGTACCATTTTTTCCGTACATTTGCGCCTGCTGGCTCTGTCCGCGAATTATCTGCATCAGACGGACCACCCGTTGCTGTGAGCTTGCGATAATCTGGCCATTCACTTCATTCAGCGCCTTAACGGCATGCAGCTTGGCTTCACACTCTTGATAAAGAGCCATGACAGGCGGAGCCTTTTCGTCCAGGAGGCGCAGGAAGCGGGATTTGCTCAGTTTGGTTTGGCTTACCCAGTCGGTGCGTTTGCGGGCGTTTTGCTGAATTTCCAGAAGGAGGGGCTTTTTCTTTTCCTGAAGATCACCAAGCACCTCTAACTGGTTCTTTTCCAGGGAGCTGCGTTCCTGATTGAGCAGGTTCTGGAGTTGATGAAGTGCGTTCAGGTCCTGTTTAAGAAGATCGGTAAAGCTGTGTATATCGGCGGACATATTGCCCTCGCAGTATTAATCAGAAATCTTGCTCAAAACCTAGCAATTTTTCTGCCACACTGCGTGAATTAACTTTGTAACTACCATCTTCAAGAGCCTGTTTAACCTTAGCCACGCGATCACCATCAGCCTCCGGTAAATTGGCCAGCTCCTGTTCGATCTTACGGATACCCTGTGCTTCCGAACTTAAGCGCACAGTTTCACCAGGATTCGTTGCTGCAGGTACCTCACCGCTGCGCGGAGGAGACTGTTCAGCGGGCTTGTCGGTATTTTTTAAGCCTTCCCGGCTCTTGAGATCATTTACCGGGGGAGAGCCTACTCCTTTGATATTCATGGACTTGCACTCTAAAAATATGAATTAATAATTTATATACCCGTTGTATCGGCGTGCTTAACGGAAACTTTAGCACTTTTTTGCCAAAAACTCCCATCGAGTACCTCGCTGCCGCATATAGCGCAGCTTGCAGATCGCTTCCTATCCTATAAGGGAACCATAACCCTGCCGGATTCCACTACCTTAGCTCTGATGGTTCTTTGCGACTGCATATTCTTTACTGGTATCTGCTGGCCCTTGCGGCCGTCTGCCAGCGCCATACCGGGCATTTTAACACTGATGGCCGTATTGCTGGCCTCGATTAAAACATTGTCGCCCTTTTGTACCAGTTTAGGAGGCTCTACCTGTGAGGGCGACAGGGGTTCCCCTGTATTCAATGTGCGTCTGGCTATCATTCCAGCAGCGTCATCTATTGACGTGAAGAAACCATAGCTAAGGTCGTCAATGTTGGTTTTCCTGAGTTCGATGTCACTGCGACCAATCACTGCCATTCTTGGTAGGGATGAGTGCATGTGCACGACCGGGTGCATGCGTTTAATCACTAAGGGAACGTAAAGGTTCCAGGATTTGTCAGAGTCGCAGAATACACGCACGGTCAATCGACCAGATCTTAAGTCACCTTTATTTTCAACTCGTGGCGTTTGCTCGCAGGCAGGCAGATTGAGACGGGGGTCGAGGGTACTGACCTGGTATTCGATTTCCGTTTCAGCCGTCAGTTTGGCCTGGTCAGACCATCTGTGCATAAACTCATCAATAGCAACGGAAATTTGTTGTTGCCAGACAGGAATTGTGCCTGCGCCAGAGGGGGATGATGCGTTTGTATTCCCTGCAATAAAAAATAAGCTGGTATACAAAGCAGCAGCTATGCGAAATTTCATTTTATGTCCTATGCTTAGTTAAGCTTCGGAGCCAGTTACCGAGGTCAAAATTTTGGCGTTATTGGTCATTTGAGCAGTTGAAATGCAATACACGTGCCGTAAGTATTTTCCTGAGGTTGGAGCAATCATATGTCTGGGGTTTTAGATAGCGTCAATCAGCGTACACAGTTGGTCGGACAAAACCGCCTTGAGTTGTTGTTATTCCGATTGCAGGGAGAACAGGTATATGGGATTAATGTTTTCAAGGTGAAGGAAGTATTGCAGTGTCCCAAGCTTACTATGATGCCTCAACGTCACCCGGTAGTTCGCGGAGTGGCGCATATCCGTGGGGAGACAATACCTATTATGGATATGGGGCTGGCCACTGGGCAGGCTTCTATACCTGAAGACAATATTAAAAATTCCTTTGTGATTATTACTGAATATAATCGTAAAACTCAGGGCTTCCTGGTGAGCGGTGTGGAAAGGATTGTGAACCTTAACTGGGAGGAAATGCATCCACCACCCAAAGGGGCCGGTCGAGACAATTACCTTACCGCCGTAACCCGTATGGATGACCGAATGATCGAAGTTATCGACGTCGAGAAAATTCTTGCGGAGGTGGCTCCCAGCCGCGATACCGTGGAAATGGAATTTATCGATCCCGAAGTTCATGCACAGGCCGACGAGTATCGTGTTCTTGTGGTCGACGATTCTACGGTTGCCAGACGCCAGATCGTCCATTGCATGGAAGCTATCGGTGTTGAAGTTATTACCAAGAATGACGGCAAGCAGGCGTTAGATTACCTGAAATCCCTTGTTGAAGACGGCAGTAACATTACCAGTCATCTTAGCTTGATGATTTCTGATGTCGAAATGCCGGAAATGGATGGCTATACCCTGACATCTCATTGCAAAGCCGATGCATTATTGAAGGATCTCTATATAATGCTGCACACCTCACTTAGCGGTGTCTTTAATAAAGCGATGGTTGCAAAGGTTGGGGCGGATGACTTCATGGCCAAGTTCAATCCTGATGAGCTGGCGCAGAGGATTTCAACTATTTTGAAAGACGTGGATGCTGCAAGAAACGAAGGCTAGGATCTGTTGACGTTTCATCATTGCCACTGTTGCGGCTGAGTGCCAGACTATCACTATTACGGCATCACGAAACGTCAACAAGCCCAAGTTAATACTCCTGATATTTGTATTCCGGTAAAGGAAACTTTGTTCTGCTAAATAACGCCGATTACGATAAATTTCGAGACTTTCTAAAAAAAGCCTGTGGCATTGTATTGGGGGACAATAAACAGTACCTGGTACAAAGCCGTCTGCGACGTATTATGGCTGAAGAAAGCATCGCCACTGTGGGTGAGCTCGTTGACAAGATGAGCAAAATGCCCCGTAGTCCACTCAGGGAGGCGGTGGTTGACGCGATGACCACCAACGAAACTCTCTGGTTCCGCGACGTTCACCCTTTCAGGATACTGGAAGAAAAGATATTTCCTGAGTTATTAGCCAATCGTTCGCTCTCTCAGATTCGGCTTTGGTCAGCTGCCTGTTCCACGGGGCAGGAGCCTTATTCTATTTCAATGGTCTATGACGAGTATAAGAAACGTAATCTTGGCGCTGCCAAGGCATCGCTTAGCATCATCGCCACAGATATCTCCGCCAGCGTTTTGGCAACAGCAAAGAAGGCGGAATATGAGATGCTGGCGATAGGCCGGGGGCTCTCAAAAGAACGTATGGCCTCATACTTTACCAAAACAGCCAATGGTTCCTGGAAGATTAAGCCGGATATCGCCAGGGTAGTGGATTTTCGCTCGCTGAACCTGATGGAGTCTTACAGTCTGCTGAGTAAGTTCGACATCATTTTTTGTCGCAATGTCCTGATCTACTTTTCTGCTGAATCCAAGCTGGATATTCTTAGCCGAATGCACGCAGCCTTAAAACCCGGCGGTTATCTGGTGTTGGGGGCCTCAGAGTCTCTGAGTGGCCTTCCTGACAAATACGAAATGGTCCACTGCAGTCCAGGGATCATTTACCGGGCGAAATAGCCAATTAAATCACCTCGCTATCTTGCCTTTGAAATAATGATCGTTTAGAGTAGCGGCCCTTGGAATTTGAGGCGTAAAACCTTGGGTTCCTAAAGACTTTAGGTGAGGTGTCCGAGCGGTTGAAGGAGCACGCCTGGAAAGCGTGTATACGTTAACGCGTATCGAGGGTTCGAATCCCTCCCTCACCGCCATATTCAAGTATTTCTACCTTATAAATCAATGAGTTAGAAATCACTATTTCCCAGTTTTTCGTCATGGTACATACATGAGTACATACCATGGCGTCATATCTGACCAAAAACCGCAAAGGAACCTATGTGTTCCAAATGCGCGTTCCAAAACATATAGTCCATACTTACCCAGACCTTAAACCTACCATCTGGCATTCGTTGCGAACTAAAGACCGCAGTGAAGCAGAGAAACGCGCAAGGAGACTATGGGTAATGTTTGATCAGTTATCAGAGAGGTTCAACGATCCGAAAGTATTCGGCAAAGCCATGGAGCTTTTGAAGGGCTACGATGACGCCTGTAAAAAAGGCAATTACATGGAGTATATCGAAGACTTGGATGACACATTAGAAGATGGCGAGTATGCACTGTTTGAGCGAGTGCTGAGCTACCGTTCTGAGGCGAAAGAACAGTTTCAGACTGAGAGCGTCACGCAACAACAAATTGCTCAAATAATAGACGCCAAGTTGTCGGGAGCCAAAAACAGCGATCCAGATTTCAGCAAGGACAACCACCTTCTATCTGAAATGGTCGAAAAGTACATGGTCAAGCAGGTGGATGATGGATTAGCCCCCGGCAGCCGAAAGCCATTCCTTTCGAAGCTTACCTTGTTTAATAGCGTCCTTGACGCCCTCAACGCTGGTAAGCCGGTACGCTTATCTGATTTAGATGAAGACATTCTGCGTAAGTATTCAGAAGTCATCGCCAAATTCCCCAAAGACTACAAAAACCAACCAGTTTTCAAGGGTAAGTCAATCTCAGACGTTGTTCACTATATCAACGGCAAAAGCCGTGAAGACCTCGAAAACGAAGGCGTGGCAATACTTCAGGGGACAAAAGAAATTCTTCGCCTATCCCGCGCACTACTGACATTCATCGAAAAGAAAAAGTATCCACTTCGTCCCGGTTTGAACTCGATTATTGAAGATAGCACCGGAAACAAAAAGAAATCCGGTAAGAATAAGAAGGTCAAGCTCAATGCCGCATACACACCGGATGAACTCAAAGCAATGTTTGAGAGCGACCGCTTCAGACATGCAAAATTCAAAAATGCCGTTGACTATTGGGCACCACTGATAGCCATTCATACCGGCGCTACACTTGCAGAAATCTGCCAACTTTATATTTCAGACATCAAGAACGAAGGCGGCATTGATGTCATCAGTATCAATGATGATGGCGACTTCAAACGCCTGAAAAATGACGATGGTCGCCCCCGGCAAGTTCCTATTCATCCAAACCTAATCAAGTTAGACTTTCTCAACTTTGTTGAATCACGAAAGGAAAAGGGCTTCGAGCGTCTATTCCCCGAAGCTGAGCGCAACGCTGAAGATAAGTACGATTCAACAGGTAAGCGATTTGCCACCTTTAGAAAGTCTTGTGGTGTCACTGGTGCCCCGCGTGAAAAGACTTTTCACAGCTTCCGCACAACGGTATCAGTTGAGCTTCTTAGGAACCGTGGAGCCGATGAAGGCTTGGTAAACGATATTATTGGTCATGCATCAGAATACCGAGAATCCGAAACCAAAAAGACTTATGGTTCAGGTCTTACAATGCCTCAAGTGACTCTTCCTTGGGTTAAGAAAATTAACTTTGGTATTGATTTCAAATATCCGAAAAAGTGGCGTGACTGAACCTACAATAAGGGGCACGGTGTGCCCCAGTACCCACCATTAACCCCAAATAGCTTTAACCTTGTCGTACAGTCCGGAAGTTGGGGCTTCCGTTTCCACCTTCATTTTCTTCTTCTGTTGAAGTTCGGCAATTTGCAAATCAATCGCCCGATTCTCACGCCACCGATTCATGGCGCGAAGCGATTTAGATACAGCATTTCTGTGTAGTTCCTTTCGACGTTCTACGACACCCGCACGAGTGGTTTTAATCATCACCTCAAGGATTTCACGTTCAAAGGGTGTGATCATGTGCTCACGGCAAAGAACGTGTAAACGTGGGCTTACAGGGTCTTGTGACAGTAGTGCATAGATGTCTTCAATGTCACCCCAAGTAACCAGCGTGAAATACTGGTTATAGTCGTTTTCCTTCGACAGAGAATCAATCATAAGCTGAAATTCTTTCGGCTCTTCGGTCTTGAATTTCTGAAATTCCTTAATCATCGTTATCACCTTTAAGTTTAGATTTAATTCTTGTTAGCGCAGTTGTATGGCGATTTACCACCCTTTTAACACGGTTCACATTCGTATGGTGTTCGGCTTCGATTTTCTCTAATTCGTGCTGGTCACTGGTTAGTAGTGCCTTTTTAATTCGAAACAGAAAATCCAGCTCAACCTTGTTAAACCGTTCAAGGAACATTGAAACGTAGGTTCCACTCTCACGTGACAAGTCTGAAGACATATCAATAAGGTATGTTGAATAGGCTTTAATTTGCGACCACGAATAACGGCATGGAATAAACTCCCCGGTTGCGGTCAGCCGGTTCAATTCCTTGATTACTGCCGTTTCAGTTTCAGTTCCGCGAATCTCTTGTAGGTGACGAATCATTTTAGAACCCCCTTCGGAACTGAAACAGACTTTTGACGCTCCCATTGTCTATAACGCATCTTTAAACATTGGTAACAGTGGTTGAAAGTCTGGCGGTCAGTAGCTTTATAATCTGGATTAGTAGACATTCGACTTACCAGCCGTAAAACTGATTGCCACTTCTCGTGAGAATCTGGTTCATACTCGGCAACTATGTCACCAGCTAAGATTTCTGATTTATCGTCAAGCATTGAATCCTTCCTTTAGCAATTGAATGCAGCGTAGATTTACACCCTTGTCAAAGTTGCTTCTAAAAGTGCCGTAACTTTGCACCCTGAGCTTTTCCATTACCCATTGGCGGGAATAGTCGGAAAGCAATTCTTCGAGGTATAAACGAGCGGCACTATCAACCCGTTTTCTTTCGGCTTCTCGCATATCAAGATATGACTTCATAATCACAGCCCATCAATAACAGACTGAACCGCAGCCGCTTGTTCTGGTGTCAGTGCCAGACTGAGAAGCGCATTCATCAACACTTGGTTTAGACGCTCGTTTTGCTGGTCTGCATGTACGTCGAATGCCGTGAGGTCTGTTAGCAGGTCAAGGCTTACCGTAGCGGTTGCAGTTGCATCGCCGTTACCGCTTGAGGTTAGATCGACGGTCGCGACCGAATAACCGCTACCCGCATTTGTAATAGTGATTGTGTCGATAACTCCACCCGTTTCGGTTGCGACTTCAGCAGTCGCGCCTTGACCGTCACCATTGATCACAACAGGATCACCGGGTGAATAACCGGAACCACCGTCAGTAACGGTGATTGAATCAACCACTGAGTTTTTAAATTGAGAAAGAATGTTCTGGCAGTAGCGTTCAACCAGTCGAGAATTTAAGTTTCTTTGCATTGGGTAATACCTCTAAGTTTTGTATTTTCTATGAGGTATTTATACAAATTGGATAACCTAAAACCGAACAGGCTAAAAAACGCTGAAATGGGGTGATTTTTTGATTTATTGAGAAATCGCGGTTTTCAGACCGAAAATTCACACGGGGTTTTTAAATTGGCAGTATGTGAGCCTATGTTGAATTAAGTCTTTTCAATAAATGCGGCAATTTGGGCAAAAATTCATACGGCTTTTGCAATTTTGGTGTTGAGACGTGGTGATTTTTTTGTGTTGTGCGGGAATTTGGTTATTGGGGAGTGTGTTTTTCACATAACCGAAAAAGTTTAAGGGAAAATAGCTGTTTTTCGATTTTAAAAATCATACGGGTTCATGGTTGTCGAATAGTGCTTTTTGCCGTTGTGTTGAAGGCATGTAAGCCTGTTGTCTGGAAGGTAAGACGATTCGACCCAGCTCAACACCGTTTCCAACAATGCCAGACCGTTAACCACTATCAAGCGAGGTTCATTATTCGTTTCACACTGGTTGCAGTCCATTGGCAACCGCGCCGGGTAGTGAAACCACGCTCATTCAGATTTAGTGCAATGATTCTCAGTGATGGGTTTTCAATTTCTTGTTGTATGTCTTCAATAGCGTCCGCCATCATTGCCGCGTATTCATTCGCCTTTTCAATTCTGGCGGCTGTCGCGGCTTTTGAATTGGTGTTCCTGACCTTATCAAGCGAAGGGTTGCCCAGTTTAACGCCACGGGCTTTAGCGGCTTGTAAGGCTTGTTTAGTGCGTTGTGATATGGCTTCACGTTCAGCTTGAGCCAGTGCCGCCAGTATGTGAATGGTTAGGTCATTAAGTTGTGGGTTTTCGGCAATTACAAATTTGATACCGGATTCTTGAAGGTTGGCAATAAATGAAACTTGGCGGCTTAGCCGATCCAATTTTGAAACCAACAAAACAGCGTTCTTAACCTTGCATCTCTTAATTGCTTTCTGAAGCTGCTCACGGTTGCCGTTCTTGCCGCTCTCGATCTCTGTAAAGGATTCCAGTAGGTCGCCACCATGAGACGTTAGAAACGCTGTTACGGTGTTTTGTTGGGCTTCCAAGCCTAAGCCGGACTTGCCTTGCCGTGTGGTTGAGACTCGATAGTATGCAATATATGAGGTTGATTTCATGATGTACCGTTTCGCTATATGTCCGTTTAGCGTAATGATACAGCATAAAATTGGATTAGGTGCCACATCCTTGTGGCTAAACAATGCTTAATGAGCACTCGACCGGTCAACTACTGAAATTTTCGGAGACCGAAACCCGGTCGAAGCACTCACTTGTATATAGGCGTTTGGATTCAGCGAAAATCAGAGTCCTCTTTTATGAAAACTTCGACTGTAAGTCATTGATTTTCCACAATGTTGAATTGATTCAACTGTAACACATTGATTTTATTGTATTTTTTATTGACCGGTGTTGTGGTTGGTGGTAAATTAACCAACATCATAGTTGTGATGGTTGGAGCGTTGTATCGGCTCACAGCAGCACTATGAGCACACGAAAATGAGGTTTTAGAGGATGAATAACAATGCTGATAAATGCTGGTGTGAGGTCATCGAGCAAAAAGGTGTAACGCAGAACATAGGCGCATTCTGCGAAGGTATGGAATTGATAGAAACCATGCGAGAAGTTGCCTATCAAGTAGATACGCCAGTCGAAATAATCAGAAACAACGCCCCACGCGCTTTAAAGTCCTTCGGTAACGGCTGGGAATACAATCTTGAAATATTGCATGATTGCTTCCTTCTGGCTGCCCATGAGCTTGTCTATGGCAGCACCATAGCTCACGCTTTCGAACAACTCACCAACAGGTGGGCATCTTATTGCAATCGGTTCGAGCCTGTAGCGTTTGAGCCAAATTCCATACTAAGTGTTGATCTTGATAGGTGCCGTGGCGTTTCAGCCCCGCCTTTTGAGCGCCTTGTAAACTAAAGTAGTTTTCCGAATTTATCCCCTTTAATCACTTTACAGTTGAATGACTGGGGATAAACTCGCCCAGTGATAAATAGTATGAAGAAGCTTAAAAATTGGAGGCATAGCAATGGCTATCAAAAAAACGAGGTCAACATTTTCACTATCCATACCACTGGATAAACAGATTCGTGAAATGAGTGAACAGACTGGAATTCCGGTCAGTCGAATTGTGAACACTGCTTTGGAAGCATGGCTGAAGAAATGCGGCGAAACTACCAGAACCAACGCCATGGCGGTGATTGGTGAGCGGACATAAAAAAGCCCGATTGAGGGACCAATTCAATCGGGCTTTTTGAGCTTCACTAAAAACAACAAACCAAACTAATTTTCATTTGAGATTTACATCATGCGACTGAAGAAAAACAACAAAAGAATATCAGCATGGATACGAATATTTATACACATAGAAAAACCCGTCTAAATTTCACTAACGGATGTTGCGGAAGCGGAAAAAGCCACTCTATCTCTGAATTGATAGCAAAACGCTCATCAGTTCGGGTACAGGTTTGTGTTGGTCTAACGGTTGAGCTACTAAAACAGTGGCGTGAAATGTTGGTTAACGCTGGTTGCCCTAAATCTCGAATAACCACTATTTACACTGAACAACCAAACTGTGAACCGGTAACAAAACGTATTAACCAATGGCTTGATAATCATCAGGATTACCCCGGAATTTTGCTCATCACTCACAAAGGGTTTGACCTGATTTCCGAACAAGATCACCACCTTGATTTTGGGTTGATTTCCAAGGATGAAATAGACCTCTACATTGACGAAATGCCCAGTGGTTTTCATATCTCAAAACTGAAAGCTCACAAAATACCAGATTTAATAAGGTCGCGGTTGCAGCTTGGTCAACGTGTTTCAAAATGTGCCGATGGCGATTATGTTGCATTAGTTGAGCCGGTCTCCTCAACATTGTTACAAGAGGAACTAAAAAACGAATCTCATCTATTCCCTTCGGATAACAAAGACCTTTCACGATTCGCGAAACTAATGCACTCAGTGTTAGATAGAAAAGAACGAGTAATGATTCTTGAATCACAGTGGGAAAAAATCGGTTCGTTTGTTGAGCGTGATGACAAATCAGGTGCCGCCACTGAATTTCTAATATTCCAGAATCCGGAACATTTTCGCGGTTATCACTCGGTGAACCTCATTAGTGCCGATGTTGAAACCTCTATATTTTCCGATGTTGTAAATTATCATCATGGTTTCAAGTGGCACAAACTCGCGCTGCAACTGGTGAATGATGGCAAACATACGCCCGAAATGTTGCAGCGGGTGAAGATATACCACGTCTTGGATGATGACGAACGTTTCAATTCAAAAGAGTTTTTGAAAAACAATGGAGATTTTGTTGATAGCCAATTTGTTGCCGGACTAAAAGCAATTGGTGCTATTAAATTTGGCATTTGTTCCAACAATTTCAGGTTGATTGACGAAATGCCCAATAGAACAATATTCGCGATTGGTGGTCATGAGGTAATTAGTTCTAAATCTCACGGAATGAATAATTATTCCCAACTTGACGCACTGGTGTATGACATAGCAATCAATATGTCACCAGTGGTTAACAAGATGTTGTACTCATTCGGCATTGATACCTATCAGGATTTCAATGTGAATACCTTGTACCAAGTGGCAATGAGAACATCACTCAGAGACCCAATGGCAACCAATGAGGTGAATATTTTGGTAGTTGATAAACCAAGTGCCTATGGGTTAGCTGAAAAACTTGGTGGTGGTCAAGTTCGACCTATAAGCGACCTTATTGGAACTCATGAAGGATTTCAACACCAGTTGGGACAGCCAAGAATAGAACCGAGTGGCGAAGCCACGAGCCGCGAAGCGCAAACATTGGCGGCTGGTGTTGAAGGTGCCGGGGGACAAGCCCCCGACACATCCTCATTGGTGAGAAATGAAGATTTCCAAATGAGAATCATTCCTAATGCACCAAAAACGAGGAGTCTTAATATTTCTAAGGCTTCCCCATTTCGGTGCATTGCGAACCATTCTCATTTAGACCCCGGTTGCAGTGCGTCATTTTTCACCAAAAAACAACTAAGCCGGAAGCTTGAGATAAACCGAGTTAATGACACCTTTGAACTGAAAAATTCGTTTATTCAGAAGTCGAAGGACAAAATTGCCACTCACTTTATCCCCTGCAATTTCCAATATATTCACTACCGGTCACGATGGAAGCGTGACCTCATTGAGTTTGTTCAATCCAACATGGCAGTGTTTGAGGTATCAAAAGCCGATTTCAACAAAGATGAACTACTGAAACTGTTTAACCCCAAACGCGGTAAAAAGGCTTTTTTACTTGGTGAGAATCCAGACCGGTTTCAATTGGTGTTCCTGCTTAAAAAAGCTGTAAGATCATTGAGTGAATTACAGGCTTTAACTAAACCAATCGCCGAAATTTTAGGAGCTGCGGTTGTTGCGGTCTGTAAATGCGAATTCTTTGACTGCTATGAAGAATTCAATTGTGGGAAAAGTAGAGACATTATTCGTCACGGACTATAACACCTGTATAAAGAAAAGCCCCCACGGTAAGGATACGGAACCGTGAGGGCTTAACCGACCAGCCAATGTCACTAAAACCGGTCTACAGTAAGCCAACCAAGGACGGCGGGGACCGCCCAAAACTCTCACTGTGTAACCACCGTCGAATGGGACGAAACGAAAGTGGTTACAAATATATTTATACGCTTTTAAAATCAGGAAATTATGTTCACATAAATATTGATACAACCATAATCAAAAAGGTGAACACAGTGTCAGACGAAATATTCCCAGCAGAAGCAATCGAAGCTAAAAAAACAAAATTCATCGAAGGTGCAAAGCAATCAATCCTTGCCCGGTTGCGCCCAATCATTGAATACAAAATCCGCGAAACTATAGCGCCCGAAACAATCGACGAAGCAATGGAATTGAATCAATATTACGTTGATTCGGAAATTGAAGGGCGTGAACAATCGGGTAAGCCAACGCACCCATTTAAATCATTTGCACAGTTTTCGAAAGAACAGCGGGGCGAATAATGGAAGCCGCCGAACCCAAGCATAAGAACTTAACCGTCACACACTTGCGACCCGAATTACACAACCTCTTTATCGCTCTATCTGAAATTGAGGGGTGTTCCCGTGCTGAACTGCTTGAGGCGCTTTTATTTCCCTTTGTGAAAAACTGGATTGATCAGCGTGAACGCAATAATCCGAATATCGGTGAAGAGGTGATGGAGTCGTTGCACCATGCAGTGAATGAGGCATTTTTAAACCAGACGGTGATACATTGCAGTCGCTATATGCCACACTCAACAGTGCCAGAAGAAAAACGCCAGATGGTAAGAGATAGAATGTTAAGGTAAAAATAAAGGGGCTGTATCGCCCCTTAAATATTTTACAAAGAAGGTGTGTAGCTTTTTTCGGTATTAACCTCGGTTTTCGAGTTGGCGACAACATCACCAGAATGAAAACTGAGATTTATTTTTAACATTGGTAAATTGGTTTCGTTGTCGTACATTCTGCATTCAAGTGAGGCGGCAAACATTTCCAACTCTTCGTCACCAAGCCTTCCTTGAGCGGTGCTGTAGTCCCATTTCATCAAAATGCTATCGTTACTCTTTTTAGGTGTCGCAGTCGGTTCACCATATTTTCCTGTTAGCGTTGCAATCAATGCTTGGCGTGATTCGTTACATTCACTCATTGATGTTCCTTGATGAATGCTTTGTTTATAGTCCACGTAATAAACGGCTTTCGCGTGGGATTTAACATTGATTGAATCGGCACGAACTGCCTTCCCCGATTTTTGATCATACAAAGTAAAAGAACCGGTGCATTCTTTGTCGTTTTTACTCGAATTCTTGCGTATGTCATAGCGTGAGCTAACAGACCACAGCTTTCGATCCCTTGGTATTTTGAGGTAGTCGTATAACTCATACTCTCCGGGAAATTGTGCTGACAGCTTGTTGCAGGATTCCATACCACTATCACCCGGACTCACCCCGCGAATTTCGAAGCCGCGAACGTCTTTAGCAGTCGCAATGTTGGCGGCACCTACAAGACCGAGGGCAATTATTAAAGCTTTTGTAAATGTCATCAGACTCCCCTTACATACATTCGCCGGTAGCGGCGAAGACTGGACCAATCTTCGCCATGGTTTTTTCTTCGCTCATGTTGGCGGGTAGCTTTTTCAGGTTGCCACCGTTGGTAATCTTCATGAATTCATCATGCTGGGCGCTGGACCAGCCTTGACTATCCAAGTGACCGGCAATGCAATCTATGACAGCCTGAACTTCAGGTTGCTGGAGTATTAGAGCGTTTGTTGAGCTATCACCTTCAGCGTTCATTGAAGTAGTGATGACAGCTTCGGCTGTTTCTCTTGGGGCTGTGCCTGTATCTGAACAGGCTGTGAGAATGATCGCAGTCAGGAGAGCGATGAAAAATTTCATTGGTTTCAAAGGAATACCTCCATTTAAACTAAGAACTCCTTAGTTTAAACTAAGGATTCCTTAGTATCCAGCGTTTGAGTAAACTAAGAGAATCTTAGCTTCATGAATAGTCTTGGAGCTGAGTCAATCAATACTTTCACACGGCGTTTAAAGCAGGTGCGTATGTCCAGAGACATTAGTCAGAAAGAACTCGGTATCAAAGCCGGTTTTGATGAATCTGGTGCCAGTGCTCGAATGAATCAATATGAGACCGGTAAACATCGCCCCGATATGAGTACGGTAAAGAAGCTGTGCGCTGTCTTGGATGTACCCGTTCCTTACCTGTATTGTGATGACGATGATTTGGCTAAGGTCATTGAGGGCTTTGCAAGGCTGAGTGATGTGGACAAAAACAAGATTTTGAAGATTATTGAGAAGGCAAAGTAAGCAGGTATTTAGTCAGTCAATGAATTCTTGAATATGTTTTCCCGGACAACACACGGGAAACCTGTTCAACGCTATTGGCATTTACAAGTTCAGCGATTTTTTCGACAGGCATAGACAGTGAATCCAACTCGCGAATTTTCCGCACTTGATCAACAGACAATCGCCCCTCATGACCACAAATTACTTTTTGTGCGTAGTCTTCATCTTTCCAAAGCTCACTAATGATTAAATTTGGAACACCAAGCCGGGGATTTTGCCGTTGATAGGTTTCAATTGCCTTCTCTCGTTCTTCAAGGCTAATGTTTTCTTTATCAATAACTCTATGCTTGTGCAGAAATTTCAGCCCTTTGAATCCACCGGGTATCATATTCAGTGAAGACCCGGCTTCCATTTGCTCATCAACCGCCCATTCTTCCCAATCCATTATTTCTTTGTAGGTATGATTGAGGGTGATTAGCTCAGACGAAAGCATCACATCACTTTTACCGGCGTATTCACGCCAAGCCTTGTGAAAGGTTTTATTGCTTCCTTTTTCTATCTCGCGGAAATGCTCACTCATTCGCTGCAACCAATTACGCTTGGTGATTCCAATGTAATAATGTTGTGATCCATCTTTTGGCTTATGATTTTCGTCTAATAGGACAATGCTATGACTATATCCATAGTGGCAATCAGGCGTGAAAGTAAATCCTTTCATGACAATTTGCACCGGGAATGATATTGACCAATCAGTACCTTTAATTGTGTTGTGTTTAAAGTGGAACACTACGCGGTGATGGTCTTTAGGTCTTGCAAAGTCGGTGAAGTGAAAATATGCATTAACAAAAGTTCTGATTGATCGACCATTATCAAAGGCTTGTGCATTTGATTCATGAACAAAATCGAAGTCCAACCCATTATAAAAATCCCATGGGTGCTTTTTGTTTGCGCTCATGTTGTGCTTTATCAACTTGTCAGCAATGCCAACCAACCGGGCTGATATTTCAGGGTTATCGCTCTTGAGTCTGCCTAACCGGGGTTCTGTGTGGACATAGCCTTGATTGGCATTGTCCAATGCTTCGTCAATTATGTGAGCAAATATTTTTGGAGAGACGGGGGCGTACTGACCGAGCAGCCGATAAACTGATTTTATATTTACGTATTTGAGAGGTGATAACTTTGCTTTTGTATCTTTCATCTGGTAATTAATTGTAGGATTCAATAATAATGATGTTTATTTTTCGCTGCCGACACTGCTTTTCTTTTGAAACAAGAGGTCTATATCTTCGTCAGATAGTTCAAGATTAAAGTTGGTAAGTTCCTTTGATAAAAATGTTTCAAGATTGGTTGTCGTCACCTCTAACCGAATTGGAGTTAAGAGTCCGAACAGATCAATATTCATTTTTACCTTTTCTCTGTAGGGCATCGTTACGGTGATCATTTGCCCCGGTTTCAGCTCCAAGCCCTCCAGTTCTTCGCCACCAATAGGTCTATGATATTGAATAGCGCCGCCATGACCAGAAACAAGTTGGATTTGGTACAGATGAACAACAGAACGTCCTGAATTAATAATTTCAAATTTTTCTGGTTCACCCTTAACTGAAAATGGATGCTTTGGAATTATTAAAAGTGATTCACGTAACGCTTCTTCTTTGTCTGATTGCTGAAGATATATCGCAGTAACTGAAACTAAAATAGCTATTATGGATAGAATAGAAGTGACGTATTCAGACTTCTTCAATCTAAATTTACCCCAAAATATTTTACGTTAAGCGTTAGAAGTCATAGACGGTTACGGATATGTCTTTACTAATAAGCGTTCTGTTTATTATCGGTTCAATCTCCTGCCAGTTTCCACCAGCTAAACCACAACCAATTCTTGGCATGTGGACAGAGGCTTTGTTTTTAGCTGCAAAATCGGCAACTTTCTTCAAACCTTCTTCAATGGCTTCATATCTAATTGGCGGTAATGCCGATTTACTACGCGCCGTTTTGATACCGTGCTGACCAATCAAGTTAGCCACGGTTAAATCACTTTCAACCAGTATGAATTGAACATCACCTAAACTTGGTTTTGACTCTTCAAGGAATGCAGTTTTGTATTGTTGTTCAGGTGATTTCCAGCGTTTACTTATTGCAAGTACAAATCCCTTGCCCCATTTTCCTAAATCATTACAAACGTGGACGATAATTTTTTTATCATCGCCCACGGGGTTTGTGGCATCGCCTTTTGTATAGTTAATACTCATTTCGTGGCTTTTGTCCAAATACTTTCAAATTCCTGTTTGCTGATTTCTTTAACAGTAAATTCTGATTGCGTCATGATTTCCGCAATAGTTGGGACAGGGGTGATACCTAACCTTGTAGGCGGAACTTCTTTTTGTTTTGATGCGTAAGACATTTTCCCACCGGCAAAGATTTCAACTTTTCGGGTTTCGTATCGGCTTGGGTCTAACTCGCTATAGAACTCTTTTGGTGAACCCGCTGGGCTGTTTTTCCACATCGAATAAATATATGTGCTCATAAATGTACCTTAGTTTTTCCCGTGACCTTTAATTCTGTTTGAAATATCTAACGGTTTAGTGTTTGGGATCAGATAAACACTTTTCCTACCATGAATAACATTTAAACCGTTAACGTCAATGTTTATGTGATATTCAAACCGCTTTCCTGCCCATGGAATCCCGAAAAAAATCATAGATAATTGTGAAGGGCGCTTAGTTTTCGGCATAATATCGCTAACATACTGCCCTTCGCCAAATCTGGCGTCTTTGGGGTTATTCGCTTTCAATGATGGATTAATTGAGTTGCTATCGAGTATCCCCCTATAACCTCTCTCACTGGTGTAGTGGTAGAGAATTCTTCCCATTTTATTGGTCCTTAATTTTACTGGTTATCGTTTTTGTTTTGGACGAATCGCGCCGCCCGGTTAACCGCTCGATTCTACTATAATGTGACAGCCATCACAGGAATTGCCTCACAGGTTTTTACGGTCGTGGCACGATTGTTTTTATTTTTGTCACCTCTAATTGGTTTTATAGTGCGCTTTTAATTTCCCTATTACCGTTTCATGGTTCGCCTGAAGCTCAACCGGCGTCCACTGCTCATTTTTAAGCACCCTTAGCGAGTTGGGGCATGTGCTAATACGCTTTTCAAAATACTTGGATTTCTTGTCTTTGTAGTCCTTGTTGCCCTGTGAGGTGTTTTTCTTGGTAGTGATCAATACCAAGTTGCCAAGGCGGTGCGTCCACTCTTCGCGCTGCTCACTTGTAAAGTCTTTGCACCATTGGCTATCAGATTTAGGGTTCTGCGGTAATACATGTTCAACAGACAGATACTCTAATGACATGCGTTGCCCGTGATCCGCATACAGATAATCGAGTTTTAGCAACAGATACCGGGTAAATCGTCGTCCATATACAGCGGCATTGATTTCACGGTTAAACCCTTCCTTATCAATCGAAAAAACACTGTCATTGCTCAGTACATCATTTGATGTTTCAGCGGATTCAATAGCCCGAATAATATTGTTCATGTTTTCAATTCGTGCGGTTGGTGAATGCTGAGCAATCCAGTCAGACGACAGTTGATTGTCAATCTTGATCAAGAAATCTAATAGGTTTTCATAGCGGAATCGGTCGAAATACCGCATTAGTGGCGGCAACCAATCTGAAGAGGGAAGCCCCGTCAACATGACTTTAATTAGGTTATCAAATTCAAAACTTGCACCGGTTTGGTCGTAGTTGTTGCCGCCCAATAGTTGGTCATAGTGCTTTAAATAGCGGTCAACCAGTTCAAACGTTTCCTTACCCTTTGCAAGTAATGAAGGCTTTAATTGACCACTTGATTTTTCTTTTTCACGCGGGTGATAGATTTTGTGCTCAAATTCATCCAGCAAATTTAACCGCGCTTTGTCTTTCAGCAGTATGGTACGAATGTGATTCAAAAAGCGGTCGAAATCATCACCCAGTTCGCCTTCAGCCTCTTCCCATAACTTGGCAAACTTCGCCTTTTCTTTCTCGTTAGTCAGTGCGCCAAGGTTTGTAGACTTCAAAATATCACTATTACGAAGTGGCACACCACGGTCATTCAGAATTGTGAACAGCCGGAATGCATCGTCTAAATCTTCAGTGGCAACATAGATCAATAAGACATTCTTACAGATAAAGGCGCAAAATTTTGGTAGTGAAAAGGCGGCGTCATTAGATTCTGATAACTTTGTTAATTCGCCTCGCATTTTTAACACGGCATTTGCCATGTTTTTCACCGATGGGTCTAAGCTGCCTTTTGCCAACTCGGTTAACTCGCCGGTTTTACTTGTACCGCCATCAGCTTTTATGAAGGTATCAACAAAATCTTGAACCTCTTGCCTGATAGCAAAGACAATGCGGGTTCTTTCAGGTCTGCCATGAAACTCGTTGCCTTTTTGGTAAATCGAAGACTGACAAACTTCTTTTAGGTCGGCATTGTCGGAAAGGTCGCGAATACAGGCAAACAGCATGAATAGCGTTGTCATACGCTGTTGACCGTCTAATAGGTCGTTTTCGTCGAACTCTTGCCCCGGTGTGCTTCCTGCCTTTTTCGACTGGTAGACGAAAGAGCCTAAAAAGTAGTCTTGGTCTGGCTTCTCTGTGTGCGCAAACACCAAATCATCTAACAGGTCGTCAATTTCATCATTACCCCACACGTAGGGGCGCTGGTATTCAGGGATGCGAAACCACAGGTTTGAGAATATGTCTTTGACGTGAATCTTCTCGCTCTTTATTTCGTGCTTGTTTGACATCAGTGAGATTGCCCCCAGTCCATAGATGAAAAAGTGATCAGTTATTGCCGTGAACCTAACTTATTGATTTTAGCCGGTACAGAGGTAATCACCAACAGCGGGGCATCGAGTTACGTCTTCACGATCATATTGGGTTGCAGAATCCTTGAAAGTACATACACAGGTGCATACAATGGCGCTTTATCCACGAAAACCATGGCGAAAAAGCGTGATTCTGCCGCGATTTGCGCCGAAATTGGGAAATGGTGTTGAGTCCCTCCCTCACCGCCATAAACAATAAAGCCCGTCCAAGCGACGGGCTTTTTTTGTTTCTAGCTGTTCAGTCTGAGATCATCCAGCCCCTGAAACCGAGTTTCAGGGTGTCAGAGTCCTAGGCAACCTTAACTGTTTTTGATTCAACCAGTTTGCCCAGCTTTTGTAGCAGACGCCGCTTCCATCGTAATTTATCCCCATCGCTACAATCATTCAGGTCCAGATCATCGAAGCCGACATAGACAGGGGAGGAGAATGAGCTCTCCAGGCAGTCAACCACATCGGCGCAAAGCTCCTCATCTTCAGCCTGCACTAACCAGGCATCCAGATGTTGCTTGTTGAGAAACTCACCGGCATATTTAAGGCGTGCCGGATCGCAGCTCATGGTAATCGAGTATCCATGGCGTACCAGTATGCGACGTAAGTAATTCCTCAGTTCTACCTCTTCGATTACCAGGC
The DNA here is from genome assembly GCA_050299855.1 of Hahella sp. GTDB lineage: Bacteria > Pseudomonadota > Gammaproteobacteria > Pseudomonadales > Oleiphilaceae > Hahella. The sequence goes on along the minus strand of JBNKWQ010000026.1, from coordinate 76,322 downwards.
CCACAGCGCCGACATATGGAGTGTTGGTGAGAGGCGTTTTAAGTGAAGCGTATGGGCCAATAACCTGCGCCAGTCCATGTGAGTTGAATGGCTTGGCAAGATGAGCTTCTACGGATAAACGTAACGTCCATTCGGAATAGAGCTGGTTGTCTTCTTCTCCCATCAATACAACGGGTACTGGCCTGTTACGGTACAGTCTTCGAATGCAAATGATGAATTCGGTGGTGGCCATATCAGGAATATTTTGTTCCACAAGAACGACGGAGGGTCGGATGCGGTGCATGAAGTTCAGGCCTTCCTGTGCCGTGGTCACCGCCATGCAACGTACTCCGAGATTTTTAACCATGGCAGCCAACGCCTGCCTGACTTTCTCATTGGGTTCAATCAGCAGCACCACATCAAGGTCACTTTGGAGAGATTGTTGCTGTTTAACGTCATTCTGGCCGGAGCTGCGATTTACCGATCTGACAGCCTTGTTTATCTTCCTGATTTGAGGGGGCAGGGAGGTGATGGCCGGTACTTTCGTTACTTCCGGGGTTGCTTCTGGATGAGAAGTTTTTGGGGTAACGGCTTGTTCTGGCGCAATGTCTGGTAGTTTTTTTACAAGATGAGTCAGTAGTGCGCCAGCCTTTTCAACGCTGGATGTCATGGGCGCTGGGTGAGCAAGCTGGGGAATGAACGGAGACTCTTCTATGTTGTCTTGAGTCACTGATTCTTTGTTTTGTCTTAAGTTAGTATCACTAATATCGTTGCTGACGGCCGGTGCTTTTTTTGGTTGGGCCTTCTTGATCATTTGGCCTTGAGGTTTGCCGGTCAGAGCCCTGCTTCCGGTAACTTTGGCGGTCTTCACAACAGCTTGCCGTTTAAAATTCTTATTGCCTAATGACGGCTGGGTTTGCAGAGCTTTGTGTTTGGGCCTGGGTTTTGCCTTAGAATGCTGCTGTGTAGAACGATCGGGGGTGCTTTCCCTTGTAGGTGTAATAATGGGGGTAGTGACAGGTTGCCGTTCATAGGGAGGAAGATAGTGCTCTTCGTCCAGCTCAATATCCTGAATAGGTTGTAAATCCTGCTCATGGCAAGGTTGGCTAAGGCTATTAGTGTATTTAGGATTTGAGCTCGTAGTGCATTCAGGATTTGAACTCGTGGAGGGGGGGGGAGTGAATGTTAAAGAGCCTTTAACGGAGGTCTGCAGTGGTACGTTTTTCTTATGGGCTGACTCGGTCAGTGGCATGCGTAGTGCGTCGTGAGCGCTCATTTCCCAAAGGGCGGTGTCATTTAACTCGACCTGATAGATGGCCTTGGTGTCGGCTTGCTGACGAAACAACATGTCTGCAATTCGCCGTATAAAAGGACGTCGAATAAAAGACAGCCGGTCCTTACGGCTTAAGATTGTAGATCTTTCCATGGAATTCATCCCCTGATGAATAGGTTTTTCGTTATTTGTGCTTGCCTACTCGCTCGACACCTGGGAATCCGTTCTCCTCGCTTTTTAAGTCCTTGGGTACCTATAGAAATATTGTTGCACAACTTTGTGACTCATCATCATACAAAGTTGGTGGCGTGGAACAACCGTCCAAATGGACTATATGGTAGATAAAGGTAATAAATAATCCAGTGAAAATTCACCGCTTGGAGGAACTTCAAGGGTAACCGGCTCATTACTGTAGGGATGCAAAAAGGAAATGCTCCGGGCGTGTAATAGTAGTCGTGGGCAGACAGTGCTAATGTCGGTGGGGGCATAAAACCGGTCGCCCAGAATGGGATGGCCAATAGCCTGCATATGTACTCTGAGCTGGTGGCTTCTTCCTGTCACCGGCTCAAGCGACAATAACGTGGTGCTTTCTGATCGGGCCAGCACTTTATAGTGAGTCTGTGAAGGTTTGCCTGCTTCAGAAACTTTTTGCAGAGGCGGTCGATCAGTATCATTCGTCAGTGGCAGATTCACCATGCCTTCATTGGCTTCAACAATGCCGGCAACCCGGGCGACATAAAGCTTTTTTACAGTCCGATCCATGAACTGTTTCTTCAGCGCTTTCTCTGCCTTTCTACGCAGTGCCAAAACCAGCACGCCAGAGGTCGCTTGATCTAGACGGTGCACAACCTGGCTCAGAGGGTAGCGCTCAAGTACTCTTTTCCAAATAGAATCCTGCTTGCCCACGCCGCCGCCGGGTGCCGTTAAAATACCACTGGGTTTGTTGACGACAATTATGTCTCGGTCCACATAGCGGATGTCCAGCCAGGGAATCTGCGGTGGATGATAATTTGAGGGATCCAACAGGTCTGACATATCTGACATAAAGGCAACTTGGTTTTCCGGATTAACTAATGGCGCTTGTCGTATTGTCAGTATTTGTTTTGGGCAAGGCCAGAGAAATAAAAGCAGTGATGAAAAGAAAACCAGTTGCAACCCAGAGGCAGGCACCAAGGCCATAAACCTGAAAGATGGCGCCTGATAATATTGTCCCAAGTAACCGCCCCATGGCATTGGCCATGTAATAGAAGCCTACATCGAGTGATACACCATCGGCACTGGCAAAATGGACAACCAGAAAGCTATGCAGGGCTGAATTGACGGCGAATACCGCAGCAAACACCAGAAGGCCGGCTACCAGGGTCCAATGATCGTTCCATTCGACTGTCAGGCCAAGCGCAATTGCCGCTGGTATGAAGCCGAGGACGCCCGCCCAAACGGCGGTAGTTTGGGAGAAATCCGTAATCGCACTGTCTGTACTTGTATGTTGCTTAAATAAGCCGGGTGACAAAGATTGTATAATTCCATAGCCAATAATCCATACCGCCAGAAAGCTGCCTACCTGCCAAAAATTCCAACTAAAGGACTCGCTGAGGTAAACCGGTAGGGCAACAACAAACCACACATCCCTTGAGGCGAACAGGCAGAGCCTGGCTGCCGAAAGGATATTAATGGCGCGACTTTTGGAAAAAATGTCCCTGAACTTGGGTTTGGTAGATGCCTTGCCAAGCTCTTTTTTCAGCGCTGACATACTTAATAGCCAACAAGCCGCCAGCATGATCAGCATGGCAAGTACTGCTCCTCTGAATTCAATAAGTGTGAGTAGCAGTCCACCCATGAAAAAGCCAATACCCTTAAGCGCATTTTTTGATCCGGTCAGCAGTGCTATCCATTGAAAAAGTTTGCCGGTGGCGTCGGCAGGTATCAACGTCTTAATGGCGCTTTTAGCACTCATTTTGTTGAGGTCTTTAGCGATTCCCGAAATGGCCTGTGCGGCCATTACCCAAGGCACTGTCAGCCACCCGGATGGCCCTGTCAGCATTAGCAGGGCCAGTATCTGTAGTCCCAACCCTATGTTCATGGTGCGATTCAGGCCGATCTTGGCACCCAGCCAGCCGCCGATCAGGTTGGTCACCACACCAAAAAATTCATAGAAAAGGAAGAGCAGGGCTATTTCCAGCGGTGGATAGCCAAGTTGATGAAAGTAAAGCACTACGAGCATTCGCAGGGCTCCGTCCGTCAGCGTAAAAGCCCAATAATTGGCCGTGATCATCAGATATTGGCGTACTTCCAACGAAAGCCTGGATAGCATTTCTGTTCTCTATTCCGCTCTAGTGTCAATCTGCCTGTTAGGCAGGCAGTTATCTGGTGTTGATGTAATGAACATTTTACCCAGCGATTTATTAACCAATAGGCTACAGGCCACGTCCAATTTTCGCCGCCAGCTCAGCCATGCGATTCACGTAGCCCCACTCGTTATCGTACCAGGCATAGATCTTGACCTGGGTCTGGTTGATCACCATGGTGGAAAGCGCGTCTATAACTGCCGATCGTGGGTCGGTACGATAGTCGATGGAAACCAGAGGTCGTTCTTCATAGCCGAGAATGCCTTTAAGCGATCCCTCGGCTGCTTCCTTGAAGAGTTTATTCAACGTAGCGGCATCAGTGGGACGCTCAACTTCGAAAACACAATCAGTCAATGAGGCGTTGCAGAGGGGGACGCGAACGGCATGGCCATTCAGTTTTCCGGTTAACTCGGGAAAGATCTTAGTAATGGCTGTCGCAGAACCTGTGGATGTCGGTATCAGGCTCATGCCACAGGCCCTGGCACGTCGCAGGTCTTTATGTGGAGCGTCAATGATTGTCTGGGTATTGGTCAGGTCGTGAATAGTGGTCATCGACCCATGTTTGATACCAAGATTTTGATGAACCACCTGCACAATGGGGGCAAGACAATTGGTGGTACAGGAAGCGGCGGTTACTATATCCGGCTGAGTTGCTTCATATAGATGATCGTTAACCCCCATGACGACGTTCAGCACGCCTTCTTCCTTCACCGGCGCACTGACAATGACTTTTTTCACGCCTTGATCAAGGTACTGTTGAAGCAGGGATTTTTTCCGCATCACACCGGAACACTCGATCACGATGTCGCATTGATTCCAGTTAGTTTCAGTGATTCCATGATTATGGGTAAAAGCGATTCGCCGCCCGTCAATTTCGACAGCAGTTTCATGAGCTTTGATGCTGGCCTTCCATTCCCCGTGTACTGAGTCAAATTGCAATAGGTGGGCATGAATTTCAGTAGTACCTGCAGGATCATTGATCTGAACAAATGTGATTTCAGGATTGCTCCAGGCGGCTCGAAGAACCAGTCTTCCCATACGCCCGAACCCATTTATGCCTACATTGATGGTCATTTGATTTTCTCATGAGTTGCATAGCGCCCTGACCTCCCGGCCGGGGCGCTATATGGTGAATCGTTGTCATTTAACTATGATACTACGGTGGCCACTAACAACAGCTGTTGGTTGACGGCGGTTTAATTTTGCTGATACAGCAGGCAGCCTGCCCAGGTTCACCAACCCCGTTTTCCGCGTCTGAAGCCTCTAGCAGACCATTATCCTCTGATTTCTTTTCAGTAATGCTATTGCTATCGACGCCGGTACTCTTGGCCGTTTTACCGTATGTAGGAATACTTTCCAGACTATGGAAGCCTTCCCAGGCCAGGCCGTCAGGATCGATAGTCCAGTGCTTGTCTGATCGGGCATAACAGCAAGTGGCCCCGGGTTCGTCAACAACAGGCTGATTGGCTCGTTCCATGGCTCGCTTAATGTCTGCCAATTCGGGCTCGGATTCAGCCTGGAGTCCCAGGTGGTCGAGTCCTTTTTTCATGCTCCTTGTAGAGATGGCGAAATTTACACGTGGATCGTCCAGCATCCACTTTGCATAGTCATCCTTGGTTACCGCAGGCTCGGAGGAAAATAACTGGTTATAGAACAGAATGCTTTTTTCCAGGTCATTAACGCTAAGATGGACATGTAGGCGTTTCATCTTGTTTCTCCGTATATATATGATAAAGCGTATGTAATCCCTGTTTGGCTCCCGGAAATTATCTAGGTGTTCAGGTCAGGGGTCGTATCACAGCAGCTCAATGCCGCCAGGGTTTGTTTTGCTTCGGCCAGAAACGCTTCATTGCCGGCGACAGTAACCTGTAAAACCTGCTCAAACCAGGAAGGAAGTTGCGGGTTAATACGATAATAGACCCACTGTTTCCGCTTGCTGTCCAGCAATATTCCGGTGTTCCTGAGTTGGGCCAGATGCCGTGAAATCTTGGGCTGGCTCAGTTGCAGGGACGATACAAGGTCGCAAACACAAAGTTCACCTTTCAGAACAATCAGGCTAATAGCCTTAAGCCTGGTTTCGTCTGCAAGGCATTTAAATAGTTCTACCGGGTTCATGTGAAATTCCATATATACGATAAATCATATATACCATGGATGAAAAAATTCAGGCAAGTAAAATATTTCATTTGGCAAAGTAATATTGCGGATAACCACTTGATCGTTCGCTAGCCGGCCCGGGAGATTCTCAGTGGTGCGATAAGGCCGGTGGTAAAGGCTGTGCCCAGTAAAATGACAGCGCAGCCAATGGCCATATACACGGTGATTGTTTCTGACAACAAAGCATATCCCCAAAGCATGGCGAATACGGGGACCAGAAAGGTGACCGAGACAGTTTTAGTCGGACCGACACGGCTGATCAGGCCATAAAACAGAATATAGGCAAAGGCAGTGCAAAGACTGCCAAGAATGCCCACATAAATCCAGGCTTCCGTCGAAACAGGTGTAGTGGGCCAATAGAACCAACACAAAGGCAACATGGCGATTGCCGCAGTAGCCTGGCTCATGGTCGCCAGTACCATAGGATGTATACCTGTCAGGTAGCGTTTGGTGTAGTTGGCTGAGACACCATAGCTCATGGTCGCCAGGGTACAGGAAATAATGGCAAGAGTAGGGCCGCTGAAACTCATTTCGCCTTTGCCAACCACCAGAATGACGACACCGAGAAATCCAAGGGCGATACCACCTATTTGCCATTTTGTTAACCAGTCTCCCAGCCAGATGGCTGCAACTATGGCGCTCCATAACGGTACGCTGGAGTTGAGTAGTGAGGTATAACCGGCACTAACGTGAATGGTGGCGAATCCCAGCAGCGTAAAGGGTAACGCAGAGTTGGTGATTCCCAGCACAATAAAATGGGGTAACTTGGTCCAGTCTATCTGCTTGCGGTAACGCAAGAGAAGGAAAGGGAGTAGACACAATGCGGCAATACCTATACGCATTTGAATCATGGCGATAGGGCCAAACTCAGGCACTGCGACACGCATGAAAAGGAATGATGCACCCCAGATAGCCGCTAGAAAGGTCAAGATGAAACTGTCACGAATGTTCAAAGTTGACTCACTGTTTAAATGGGGGTTTATAGGTTTGGGAGTGGTCGGCTAAATCATGACTCCTTCCAGCTGCAATAAGGCATGTTTACGTTCCAGGCCACCGGCATAACCCGTCAATGACCGGTCTTTACCAAGCACCCGATGGCAGGGTATGAAAATTGATATTGGATTCTTGCCAATCGCAGCCGCAACTGCCCGGGTCGCATTGGGATGAGACATCGCCCGTGCCAGAGCACTGTAACTTTCTGTCCTGCCGGCAGGAATGTGTAGTAGTACTTTCCACACCTTTTGCTGGAACACAGTGCCTTGGGGGGCCATGGGGAAATCAAAACAGGTTTCACCTTGTTGGAAATACGCATCAAGGACCTTGCTAACCTGTATGAAGAGCGGAAGGCTGTCACTGATCTGCCATTCTTCAGTGAGCGAAGGGAAGTACTTTTGGCCATGGAAGTAGCAGCCGGTTAGCGACTTTCCGTCGGAGACCAAACGGATGGTTCCGAGGGGAGAATCTATGTCCTGATAGTAAGTCGGCATGGTCACTAATCCTCAGTGGTGGATGGTGGAGGTACAGCCAGTTGCTGCCAAAGATGGATGGTCTTATAGGCCCGCCAGGGTCTCCATGACTGGGCCAGCTCGCGAGCCTCCGCAGCTTTTATCGGTCTGTTTTCAATGTGGCTTAGTGCTTTTAGAACGCCGACATCCGCTGCTGGAAACGCATCTGTCCAACCCAGACCCCGCAGTGCTATGTAGTGGGCCGTCCAGTCGCCTATTCCTGGAATGGATCGCAGCTGATTCATTTGGGATTCAACATCAAGTCCCGGCTCCAAAAAGCTGGAGTCCTGGTGGCACATCTCAGCCAATAAAATGATGGCTCCGGCCCGTTGGCGAATAATGCCCAGACTGGCGATATCTTCAATCGCTGTCTGAGCTATTAAGCCAGGCTTTGGAAATGCCCTTGATAGTGACTCGTAGGGTGTTTCTACCGGTTGGCCAAACCGTTCAACAAAGGCATGAACTTTCCTGATGGCAGTCGTGACGCTGATCTGTTGTCCCAGTATGGCTCTGACACCAGCTTCAAAGCTGTCCAGGCAACCGGGAATTCGTAGTCCTGCAGTAACATTTTCCTGGTCGCCGATCCGGGTTTCGATTTCTGCCGGGTTGTGGGAGAGATCAAGAAAATGGCTCAGCCTGTTACGAATCCAACTGATCTGCGGCAGCAGACTTAGAGAGACCTGGATGCTGAAGCGCTGTTTATCCTCAAGGTGTCTGATGTCAATCCAGCCAAGTAATGGATTGCCGTCAAGGTCATTCCACCCCAAGGTACGTCGGTAGCCGTCTTCGGTCACTTCCTCCATATCCGCAATCTGGCGAGGACGCAGGAAATTGAGAAACTCACGCCAGGCAAAAGGTGCGCGGTAGCCGAGTTCCATAACCAATGTATTGGTAGAATTATCTTTTCCACGGCGGCGTAGCTCTCCAGGAGACTGCCGATAGGCTGATTTAAAGGAGCTGTTGAAGCGTCGCTGGCTTTTAAAACCGGCTGCCATGGCAATATCACTGATTTTCAGATGGGTATCAGTGAGAAGCTGTCGTGCCAGCAAAAAACGCCGGGATTGATTGTAGTCCCTGGGGTTAACTCCGTAAGTAGCGATAAAAATTCTACGCAGATAACGGCTGCTGATGCCTAGGCGATTGGCCAGGTCTTCTGTAGATTTGTCGTGGAGAAATCCTTTGTCGATAAACTCTTTGGCGGCACAGGCGAGTGTGCTCCCACTATCGAGTGGCGCGTAACCGGGGGCGAGCTCCGGTCGGCAGCGTAGACAGGGTCTGAATCCTGCTTTTTCTGCAGCGGCCGCGGACTGGAAAAATCTTGTATTCACTTGTTTAGGGGTTTTTACCCGACACACAGGTCGACAATAAATGCCGGTTGTCGCAACACCGACAAAAAACTTACCGTCGAATCGTGCATCGCGGCTAACCAGAGCGGAATAACAAGTATCGGATTCTAGTTTCATGGGGACATATTAACGCGATAATGTGGGTGAATCTCGCCAAAAACGGAACTGGATTTTTCAGTCAATAGGCTCTGTAGCATTGTCCATTTTAGTCAGGGAGGCGATACAGAAGATTCTTTTTATGGAGCACTCTGGCAAAGCCTCCTACCAATGGGGCTAATGCTGGCTACACTTACATGAGGGTAGGTTCGGTTAAGATCGTGCCGCTGGTGAGCTTGGCCTGGCTACCTGTAAAGTGATTTTACCTGGCTCAGAAATACAGCTGACACTGTGCTTTCACTGACTGAACTGGCGAGTCTAGACCTTCTGCATGATGAGTTCTGAACAACAGTCTTGGGGAACACTCCTTAAACTCCAGATTCTGACGGCCCTGTGCTACTTTATAACGGGAAGGTTAGGGCTTGCGTTTGCTGCTGACAGCGCCTACGCGACGGCCATATGGATTCCATCCGGTATTGCTGTGGCGGCGGTTGTACTATGGGGATACCGTCTTGGCGTTGGTGTTTTAATCGGGTCTTTCCTGGTGAACTACAGCCTGACGCTGGAAAACACCGGCGATATTCTTCCTTTAGAACAAACTCTGCTATTCCTGCTCATAGGGACCGGTGCTGCAACGCAGAGTTGCCTGGGCCGATTTCTGGCCATTCGTTTTGGGCGCTATCCCAATACATTGTCGGAGCTCAATCAAATCTTTTTGTTCATTTTTCTAGTTGGCCCGGTTAGCTGTCTGGTGGGGGCAACTGTAGGTTGCACTTCACTTGTGTCCGCTGGTCTGGTTCCCGTCGAAAAGTTTGCTCAAAACTGGGCAGTCTGGTGGCTCGGAGATTCAATAGGCGCGGCTATTTTCGGTCCGTTGCTGCTGGTCTGGGGGGTGAAGCCGGACAAAATGTGGCAAGCCAGACGGCTGCCGGTGTCTTTCACCTTGTTGACTACTTTTTTACTGGCGACTATCGGCTTCACTTACGCTCGTAATTCTGAGGAAACCAATGTTCGCTTGCGGTTGGAAACCGATGCAACCTCATTAGCGGTGGCTTTCGAACAAAACCTAAAGGCAGAAGCCGGAGTTTTGGAAACTGTCGCTTTGAATATTAGCCTGCCGCAGCGTTCATCACGAAACACCTTTGAGGAGCAAACCCGTTGGCTATTAGCTCGTTATCCCAACATCCAGGCGGTATCCTGGAATCCATTTGTCGAAAGTAAAATCCGGAGATACATAGAATTCATCATGCAGCGGGACTATGGAAGTCAGGCAGTATTTCGCGAACTTGTCGATGGTGAACTGGTTCCTGCACCTGAGCGTGAATATTATATTCCCGTACAGTTTCTATTGCCGTTGGAAGGAAACGAATCTGCTTTGGGTTTCAATGTTGCCTCCAATATTAAGCGCCTTAAAGCTCTGGAAAAGGCCAGGGACAATCGGCAGCCTGTGGTCACCGGAAAGATCAGATTGGTCCAGGATCCGGTTGCTCAAGTAGGTGTTTTGATGTTTTTTCCCAAATTTGACTTTGAAAGCAATGAACTGATCGGTTTTTTCACTGCTGTACTTAAAATCGGCCAGTTGATGGAAAGTTTTTTTGAAAGTCAGAAATTTGAAGGATTTCTGGTTCGGGTGATGGATTCCAACCAGGAGGATATGGATAGCCAAATGCTGTATCAGGTCAAGATTTCGCGCTCGGGGCTTTACGAGAAACTTACCGAGCAGGAAGAAGCGATATTGAATAGCGGTAGTGATAGCGACCAGGATCTGGTATGGCAGACTCCGATCAAGGTGGCCGACCGTCAATGGCTATTCGTCATTGCACCCACCGATCATAATTATGCCAGTAAGCTTTCCATCAGTGCCTGGTTGGTTTATCTGCTGGGTTTGATGTTTTCCGTAATGAGCGGCATGGTGGCATTATTCTTCACTGGCCGGACAGTGGCTTTGGAATCAATGATTCAGGAGCGCACGGCAGCATTGAAGGATTCTGAAATGTCCCTAAAGGCCATAGTGGACAATTCCCCGGAAGCGATTTTTGTCGTTAATGAGAAAGGGCTGATTAATAGTGCCAATCGTTCTGCCCAGCTTATTTTTGAACGAACACCGGAGCAATTGCAGTTAGAGCCTATCAGAGAACTGATACCCGTACTTCAAGACTGCGACTTCACTGCTACCCTGCGGGGGCTGGGAGGACGCTCCGATGGAGTGATCGAAGCGGAGGGAGTGCGTAGTGACGGTAGTTGCGTTCCTATTGACTGTAATTTCGCTGACTATGGGCTCGGTACAGAGCTTTACCACTTGATCATTGTGAGAGACATTACCGAACGTGCCGAAATTGACCGGATCAAGGATGAGTTTATTTCGACTGTCAGCCACGAATTACGAACGCCGTTAACCGCTATAAAAGGCGCACTTGGTCTTATTGGTGTTCAAAAAAACGATATGAATGACAAAGTGGCTGGGCTACTGGATATTGCTTCCCGTAATAGTGAGCGTCTGCTGGAACTGGTTAATCGTATCCTTGATTTCAAGAAAATTGCAGGTGAGGAAATTTCTCTCAGGTTGCAAAGGATAAAGGCGGCCCCCTGGTTAGAGGATTTAATCAAGTTGAATCAGCCATATGCTGACCAGTTCAGGGTCAAGTTTGTGCTCGATGATATTGACCGGGATCTGGAGATGATTGGTGATAGTGAGCGTTTGGCTCAGGTGGTGGCAAACTTACTCTCCAATGCCGCCAAGTTCTCCAAGGTAGACAGCCTGGTTCATATCTGCGCCTATAAGATGCCGGAAGTCATAAGAGTGGAAGTTCGGGATACCGGCCCAGGTATCCCTGATGGCTTTAAGAACAATATATTTGGCCGATTTGCCCAGGCCGATTCATCTTCCACGAGGTCCAAGGGTGGATCTGGACTGGGGCTGAATATCAGTAAAGCCATTGTCGAGAAACATGGTGGTAAATTGAACTATAAAAATCATGAGCATGGAGGTTGTTCGTTCTATTTTGACCTGCCTAAAAAAACGGACTTTTGATTTTGCCGTGCAAAGCCACGAAGGTGAAACCTTCGCGGTAATTAGCGGTCATTGTCTAAATAATTCTGGAAAACCCTGTCGCAGCCGGGTGTCGGTAACGGTCAAATACTTTGCAAATACCTCTGATCAAAAGTCTTCCCGCAGGGTGAATCCGTAAGGACGTCGAGCCGTCAGTAGATTGAAACTGGACCAGCCCGTCTTTCGCCATACCCTCAAGCTCTTTGAGCTCTGCAGCAAAATAACGGCTGAAATCGATACTGAAAAGACTATTAACAGCCTGGAAGTCCAGCTTGAAGTTACAGATCAACTCCATAATGACATGTCGCCGCAGGGCATCATCGTCATTCAGAACGACACCACGGGTCACAGGGAGTATTCCTCGTGCTAGTGAATCAGTGTAAGACTCAATATCGTATTTATTCTGGTAGTAGGCACGATCCAGCATACTGATGCTCGATACACCCATGGCTACGAGGTCACAATCGCTATGGGTCGTGTAACCTTGGAAATTTCTGTGCAATTGTCCATTACTTTGGGCAATGGCCAGTTCGTCTTCAGGCTTGGCAAAGTGGTCCATGCCGATAAACCTGTATCCTTCCCGAACCAATTGGTCGACGCTGTTGCGTAGAATGGCAAGCTTTTGTTGTGGTGACGGAAGGTCGGGTTCCTGAATCCGCTTCTGAGGTTGGAACTTATCAGGCATATGGGCGTAGTTGAAAACAGAAAGCCGGTCTGGTGAAAAATCGATGATGCGGTCGATGGTGGCAGCAAAGCTTTCCTCGTTTTGATGAGGTAATCCATAGATCAGATCAATGTTAATCGAGCGGAATCCGAGATCTCTCGCTTTGTTGAGAACACCAAGCGTGAGCTCCTCACTTTGTATGCGATTTACTGCCTTTTGCACCTTGGGGTTAAAATCCTGAACCCCCAGACTGATGCGGTTAAACCCGATAGCCCTAAGTGTTTCCAGGGTAAGGTCATCAGCCTCACGTGGATCGATCTCGATGGAATAGTCGCCTTCATCGTTATCCTGCAGTTGGAAGTACGCGCGGGTCTTGTTCATCAGCTCGCGCATTTGTTCGGGGCTGAGAAAGGTTGGTGTGCCGCCGCCCCAGTGTAGTTGGGTGACTGGGCGTGCCGATTTTGTATTGCCGTCGCGGGAAAATAACGCGGATTGAAGTTCTATTTCCCGATAGAGTTGATCCAGGTATGGCTGTGCTTTTTCCCGTCGTTTGGTGACGATTTTGTTGCAGCCACAGTAGTAACAAAGCCTGGCACAAAACGGGATATGGAAATACAGGGATAACGGGCGACCCGAGTTTCTAGAAATTAGGGCTGCATTCTCGACATTTGACAGGTCAAACTTAGGTTGGAACTCAATGGCAGTGGGGTAGGAGGTGTATCTAGGTCCCTGCAGGTTGTATTTCTGTATCAGGGATTCGTTCCAGTAAATATTTTCCACTACCCAGGCCTCGGCGTTATGCAATTAAATAGAATACAAATTGGCAGGAAGCCATTGTAGTCAGAGTAGCAGCAGGCCACTTTGATATGTATCAAGGCCGGTGATTTTGAAGCTGTTCAGAGCACAGGAGAGCAGGTGTCTGCCACTCGAGACTGCTTCAGAATAAGGATTTTTAAGGATAGAGCTGTGATGATGCATCGCTGATTCAGAGTGAGTGGACAAAATATTTGACCAGCTTATCGGGATGCTCCAGAGGCCAAACAGTATCAAGCCAATAGCGAAAGTACGCCTGACTGAGATTCGGCTAAGCCAGCGCCTCAGATGATAGGCCATAAGCCCGGCAGCGATCATACTGGGCAAAGTACCTAAACCGAAACCAAACATCAGCAATGCGGCAATCCTGGGGTCCGCTGAGGTCATGGACCAGGTAAGCGCGCTGTATACCAGGCCGCAGGGTAACCAGCCCCAAATCATGCCAAGGCCGAACTCAGCAACAATACCTTTTTCCTGGCGTAATTTTTCCGCTTTCGGGCTCAAGAATCGCCAAATACCTGAGCCCAGTTTTTCCACTTTAACCAGCCCGGACCACCAGTTGCCCACATGCAAGCCCATGAGTACCAACATCATGGCAGCCAGAGAGCGCAGCACGATAAGGGCGGTCATATTCAGCGCCAGGGCCGCCCCTAAACCCCCAGCGAGAAATCCGATCAGTGCATAGCTGGTCAAGCGGCCGATATTAAAAACCACCAGAGTGGATAGGAGGCTGGTAGAGGTTGCCGTTGGCCTTGCCTGCGAGAGGTTTTCCGGGTCCGAGGTTCCTGTGCCGGCAATCAAATGACCAGAGCCAACAGTGATATTTTGACTTGCGTTTTTTAACTGACCGTATGAAGTTGAACGCTGTCCTGATCGACTGGGGGTGCTGAAAGAATGCGCACCGGCGATGCCGCCACACATGCCTAGGCAATGACCGCTGCCCATGAGGCCAATGAGTACGGCAGATATAAACAGGGTGAGTTCGTACATGTTCTTGCCTGGATTAATCTTTTGTTTTGGTGGAATCCGGAGCGGTAAATTGATCGGGTTGATCATTTCCGGATTGGGTTGCCTTCGGCTTATCGACAGGCTCCTTTTGCGTTGGGTCCAGATGCTTATCGTCGTCAAAAAGAATGCTGTGGGCAGGGCCCTGTAGATCGTCATACTGTCCCGATTTTACTGCCCAGCGGAAGATGAATACGGCAAGAGTAATCAGTGCTATGGAAAGTGGAACAAGGGTAAATAGAATTTCCATGTGGAGTCTGTGCTAAACCTCTTGGTTTCAGGCGGTTGTATGATTTTGACGTGGCAATTTCAATGAAAATCGTTGCGGCATCTAACCATGTGTTAAGGCTTGCGGATACCTGACAGTCTAAGGGCGTTAAAGACGACGATCAATGAACTCAGCGACATTCCTATCGCAGCTGCCCAGGGGGGGACTAACCCGAATGCCGCCAGTGGAAGGGCGATGAGATTATATATCAGGGCCCAGCCGAGATTCTGACGGATGACAGACAGAGTGGCTCGTGCTTTTTTAAGTGCGAAAAGCAGAGTGTTCAATTCACCATTGAGAATCACCGCATCAGCATTCAATTGGGTAAGATCAGAGGCGTTTTGCATGGCGATGGATAAGTGGGAACCCGCCATCACCGGAACATCATTGATTCCATCACCCACCATCACCAGCGTGTCACCCGCCTGTTGCCAACTGCGTGCGCGGTCAAGTTTCTGAGCAGGGCTAAGACTCTTTTCAAACTCACGAATTCCAAGTTCATGGGCAATTGCATCAACATGATTTGAGTTGTCACCGGATAGTATCGATGTTTGAATGCCCTGATCATTGAGACCCGAGATCGCCTGTGCCGCTCCTGGTCTGAGAGTGTCTGCCAACAGGAAGTATGCCAGCAGTTTGTCGTCTCGACTGAGGTAAACAAGTTGTTGATTCTCGGCAGCCACAGGTAGTAGGCCTTCCGGAATTCCGCAAAAGCGGGCGTTACCCAGGCGAAAGTGTTGGCCGTTGATTGTCCCTGAGACACCTTCACCTGTCACATGCTGAACCCCTGCTGCTGATGCTGTGGCATAAGGCTTGAAGGCTTTCGCTATAGGGTGGGGACTCTCCCATTCGAGTGCGCCGGCTATGGCCAGCAGCTGAAAGTGGTCAACGTCAGTCGTGTTTGTATCCTGGCTTACTGTCTCGTCTTTATCGGTATTTTTCGACAGCTCCTGTACTTCTTTGAGGTTGGAGACATGGGTGACGGTGAGTTCGCCCTTGGTCAGAGTCCCGGTTTTATCAAAAACAAAGCGATTGGCTTTAGCCAGCGTTTCCAGTACATGGCCACGGCTGAGGACAAAACCCGACTGCCTGAGAGCGGTGGTTGCTACTGTTAACGCCGTCGGAGTTGCCAGTGAAAGGGCGCAAGGACAGGTGACGACCAGAACTGACAGAGTAATCGCAAAGGCATGCTGCGGATCAATTTGCCACCATATCAGACCTACAATCGCAGCAATGATAAGTACACTGGCAACAAATACGCTGGCCACACGATCCGCCAGAGTGGAAAGACGAGGCCGTTCCTGTAGTGCGCGGTCGACCAGGCGGTTGATGGTAGACAGGTGTGAATCCTGGCCCAGTGCAGCCACTTCCATGACCAGAGGATTATCAATATTGACACTCCCGGATAAGAGCGTGTCTCCAGCCTTGCAGGCTTTGGGTGAAAACTCACCCGTCAGTGCCGCATTGTTGACCTGGCTGGAACCCTCAATAATGGTGCCGTCGGCTGGAATAAGTTCGCCGGGCCTTAAACGGATATGATCACCTTTCTCAATATCTCCTATCGGAATCAGTTCCTCGTTACCCAGCTTGGGGTTGAGACGACGGATAAATGCGGGAGCCTCGTTACGCAACAAAGCCTGACTTCTGGCTGCGGTGACCCGGGCCTGGCTCTCCAGATACCGGCCCAGTAACAAGAAGAAGGTAAACATACAGACCGAGTCAAAGTAGACTTCCGGTCCGCCTTTAAAGGTGATCCAGACACTGGCGATAAAAGCCCCGCCAATGGCTATGGATACCGGTACATCCATAGTCAGGTGGCGCAGCCTTAGGTCGCGCAGGGCGGCAATAAAAAAAGGTTTTGCGGAATAGAGAACCACCGGCAATGCCACCAGCAGGCTGACGTAGCGAAAGAGGTTTACAAACTCCTGGCTGCTCTGCTGCAGGACGTCCACTTCTAGGCCAAAATATCCAGGAACAGCCAGCATCATGTTCTGCATCATGCCGATACCGGCCACGCCCAGCCTGATCAGCGTTGATTTCTGATGCTCCTGTAACCGTTTTTCTTCTTCACTGGTGGAATAAGGGTGAGCTCCAAATCCTATGGTGCGTATGGCTTTGAAGATGCCGCTAAGGGGAATCTTTTCCTGTTGCCAGACTAGTTCGGCGCGATGGGTGGTCAGATTTACCCAGAACTCCGTGACTCCAGGTAGTTTCTTGACATATTGCTCCAGCAGCCAGACGCAGGCGGCACAGGTTATTCCTTCAATCGATAACTGAATTCGGTGGTGTCCAGTATCAGTGACTGAAGCTATTCGCGAAAGAATATCTGGGCGATCATATACAGCTAGCTGATCCAGTTCCTGGCCGGCCAGATTTTCCGGCTGCTCCAGCTCGCCTTCGCGAAACTGATAGAACTGTTGCAGGCCTCCTTCAAGCACCAACTCCGCCACGGCTTTACATCCGTGGCAACAGACCGCTTTTGATTCATTGTCTACTTTGACAGTGATATCGATATTGCTGGGTATCAGGTTATGGCAATGAAAGCACCGGATTGCGTCATTCATTCTCTATTCGGACGCTTGGCTCCAGCCTGATAGGCTGATCGGAAGGAAACCAGGACTCGCCTTTAAGACGCCAGTCTTCGCTCTGATTTGATAGCTGAATATAGCGACGGCCACTGATCTCCGACTCGATATTGGCGCGAAAATGGATGCCGTCACTGACCATCATCAGCTCGGTATCATGGTCGGCCAGTGTCGGGTGCAGCAGGCGCAATTTTATCAATTCTCCAGGGGCAATAACTTTATTGGAAGAGAGTGTCACTGTGACAAGTGTACCGTCTAATTCCAGGTCCGCTGATAGTCCCAGCTCATAGGCCATCTGGTCTTTCTCCAGCTCCTGGTTAATCATCAGGCCGTCTTTGTAGTAGTCATCCCTCACCAGGCTGTCTTTACCTTTGACTGCCATCGTCAGCATGAAAATACCAAAGATGATCGATGCGGATGGTATTGCGATGAGCAACCAAACCCACTTTTCTTTGTACCAAGGTAACTGCTGTACTTCTGCCATAATCTTCTCGTGGTGCTTTTTGGCCGGTGATTTGTAAACCGGAAGCTATAAATGCCAATCAGCAATTTCTGTGTTCAACTTATTCGTCCGCGATCCTTCAGAAACGAATGGGGGCAGGCCCCAAGAAACGGCTTTCGGATTCATCGCTGACATCAGGTACTTCCTTTGCCTGAACTTTGAAAGAAATATCGTGGTTACGATCTGTCATGGATTCCGGCGGCACCTCCACAGACAGTGGAACGGTGACAAGTTCAGA
The DNA here is from genome assembly GCA_050299855.1 of Hahella sp. GTDB lineage: Bacteria > Pseudomonadota > Gammaproteobacteria > Pseudomonadales > Oleiphilaceae > Hahella. The sequence continues at coordinate 58,497 of JBNKWQ010000026.1, read as the reverse complement.
AGGCTGTAGCACGTATTCTGTTTTGCCCACAATACTGATCTTATCGAGCCCTGATACAGAAACATTGAATGTGCGGACATCATTGGACATATTCATGATGCTCAACGTGTAGGTATTTTCGACAAAACCTTTAGTATTGGTGGTGAATAAGGCACCGCGGTCACGAATGACATCAAGCTCGACAGGGTTGCGGGTGCCCAGTTTGACGGTAAATGCGATGACCATGACCAGCATCACCACGCCATAGCCAATGGTCCGCGGTCTAAGCAACTTGGATGGCTTTCCTTCGAGACTTTGTTCGGTGGTATAGCTGATCAGGCCTTTGGGGTATTCCATTTTTTCCATAATGGAATCGCAGGCGTCTACGCAAAGAGCACAACCGATACATTCGTATTGCAGGCCGTCACGGATATCGATGCCTGTCGGGCAGACCTGCACGCACATCCCGCAGTCAATACAGTCACCCAGGCCGAGTTCTTTCGGGTCGGCACCTCTCTTGCGCCCACCACGTGCCTCACCCCTGGTGGGGTTGTAAGACACGATCATGGTGTTGCGATCAAACATGACGGATTGAAAGCGGGCATAGGGGCACATATAGAGGCAAACCTGTTCCCGCATCCAGCCGGCATTCAGGTAAGTGGCGACGGTGAAAAATGCGATCCAGAAATATGCCCATCCAGAGGCAATACTGAAAGAAAGCAGGTCAGGTACTAACTCGCGTATGGGGTAGAAGTAGCCTACAAACGTCAGGCCGGTTGCAAAGGCCAGTAACAGCCAAGCGGCATGTTTGGCGGCCTTCTTAACCATTTTTTGCGAGGTCATGGGGGCTTGATCAAGCTTCATTCTTTGATTGCGGCTGCCTTCAATTTTTTCTTCCAGCCACATGAATATGAAGGTCCACACTGTTTGCGGACAGGTGTAGCCACACCACACCCTGCCAAAGAGGGTGGTGATGAAGAACAGACCAAATGCGCAGATAATCAGCAACCAGGAAAGAAGGACAAAATCCTGAGGCCAGAAGGTGGTACCGAAAATATTGAATTGACGGTTGGGAAGGTCAAACAGCACAAGCTGCTGGCCGTCAATGCTGATCCAGCAGAACAGGAAATACATCCCCATCAGAAACCATAAAGAGCAAGTCCGGATTCTCTGGAAGAAACCTGTAATGGCCTTGACGTAGATTTTCTTGCGACTTTCGTAAAGCTCGACCGTCTGTGGTTTATATACAGCAGCAGAGTTTGGATCTAGGTTTTTGACCGGGATCTTTTCACTCATGATGGTCTCTCATTGCAATCTTTTTAGCGCTGTTTACTGAGCGTTAACCGTGTTAAACAGCGCTAAAAGGACTGAAATGAGGCGGTGCATAGCACCGCCGTATTTCAGCCTCGCACTTGGTTGTGAGAAGCGGGATCTTTCTTACTGGTTCTTAGACAAACTGTAAACGTATGCCGCTACCAGATGGATGCGTTCGGCACCCAGGGTATTGGTAAAACTCGGCATAACACCATTACGGCCTGATTTCACGGACATCTCTACGATCTGCTGAGTTCCACCGTAGAGCCATGTGCCGTCAGTCAGGTTTGGTGCGCCCATGGCTTGGGTACCTTTGCCTTCAGAGCCATGGCAGGCAACACAGTTCGCCTGGAACAGCGCTTCTCCTGCATGGGCCTTGGCTTCGTCAATGTTCTGCTGACCACTCAGGTCACGAACATAGTTGGCCAGTTGCGAAACACCTTCAGCACCTACAATGGCTTCCCATGCAGGCATGGAGGCATTGCGGCCGTTGGTAATGGTTTCCACAATTTTGTCTGGAGTGCCACCATAGAGCCAGTCGTTGTCCGACAGGTTAGGGAAGCCGAAGCCGCCATGGGCTGAAGATCCGTGACAAACGGCACAGTTGTTGAGGAATAGGCGGCGTCCCATGGTCAGTGCTTTTTCGTTGGTTGCCAGCTCTTCAATAGGCGTAGCGGCAAGTTCAGCGTACAGCGGGCCATAAGTTGCCTCAGCTTGGTCAACCTCATTCTGCCATTGACCGGTAGATGACCAATCTAAAAAGCCCTTATATGAGCCCAGACCGGGGTATAGGAAAAGGTAAACCAGTCCAAATACGATTGTCAGCATAAACAGGTGCAGCCACCATCTGGGCAAAGGATTGTCATATTCCTCGATGCCGTCGAAGTTGTGCCCCATGGTTTCTTCAGTTTCAGTGTTGAAACGCTGGCTCTTACGGGTAATCCATAGCAGCCAAGCACATCCAAAGATTGATCCGAGTACGATGATTGAAATCCACCCGGTCCAGAAACTAGTCATTGTTATTAGTCTCCGTTCTATTTAAGGTTCTTGCGTCCGTTTCTTCGTCGGCAAAAGGCAAATTGGCAGCTTCATCGAAAGATTTCTTGCGTTTACTGCTAAATGCCCAGAATACCAGACTCAAAAAGGTCACTATCATCAGAATAGTGATTAGCCCACGGACAGTGTTGATATCCATTGATCTTTACCGTTTGCCAGTGATGACAGTGCCGAGTTGTTGCAGATAGGCAACCACGGCTTCAATTTCGTACTTGCCATCAACCATTTCAGCGGAGCCGGCAATGTCATCGTCTGTGTAAGGAACGCCAACGGTGCGCAATGCTTCCATCTTGGCCGCAGTCCCTTTGGGGTCCACTTTGCTGGTGAACAACCACGGGAATGCAGGCATGTTGGATTCAGGAACGACATCGCGAGGATTGTACAAGTGAGCCCTGTGCCAGGCATCGCTGTAACGTCCGCCTACACGGGCCAGATCCGGTCCGGTACGCTTGGAACCCCAGAGGAAAGGGTGCTCATATACAGATTCACCAGCTACTGAATAGTGGCCATATCTTTCGGTTTCGGCACGGAATGGACGTATCATCTGAGTATGACAGACGGTACAGCCTTCACGGATGTATATATCACGACCTTCCAACTGCAGGGCGTTAAGTGGCTTCAGTCCCTCGACAGGCTTGGTGACTTCGTTCGTAAAGAACAGGGGAACGATTTCAACCAGCACACCCAGACTGATAGCGAAGATAATAAGAGGGATCATTACTCCCAGATTTTTTTCGACGACTTCATGCTTCATCGATCAGCTCCCTCTTAAGCAGTCTGCGGGACGGTGGCAGAATCATCAGCCACAGCGTCCTGTTGACGGATTGTTCTATAGACGTTGTAAGTCATGATCAGCATGCCAGCCAGGAATACAGCTCCTCCCAATACACGAACGGTATAACCGGGATAGCTGGCCTTGAGTGCCTGTACGAAGCTGTACTGCAATGTACCGTCCGCATTTACCGCGCGCCACATCAGGCCTTGCATAATACCGTTAACCCACATCGCAGCGATGTAGAGCACAGTACCGATAGTTGCCAGCCAGAAGTGCAGATTGACCAGTCCAGTGCTGTACATGCTTTTCAGGCCATAGAGGCGTGGAATCAGGTGATAGAGGGCACCGATGGAAATCATCGCAACCCAGCCAAGGGCGCCTGAATGAACGTGGCCGATGGTCCAGTCAGTATTATGCGACAGCGCGTTGACAGTCTTGATGGACATCATCGGGCCTTCGAAAGTGGACATACCATAGAAACTCAGAGATACCACCAGGAAGCGCAGAACCGGATCGGTACGCAGTTTGTGCCAGGCACCAGACAGCGTCATCATGCCGTTGATCATGCCACCCCAGGAAGGAGCCAGCAGAATCAGTGACATCACCATACCGGCGCTTTGTGCCCAGTCAGGTAGAGCACTGTAGTGCAGATGGTGAGCACCAGCCCACACATAGATGCTGATCAGCGCCCAAAAGTGCACGATAGACAAACGGTAGGAATAAACCGGACGTTCCGCCTGCTTGGGCACGAAGTAATACATCATGCCGAGGAAGCCGGCAGTGAGGAAGAAGCCGACAGCATTGTGGCCATACCACCACTGTACCATGGCATCAATAGCCCCGGCGTAGGCAGAATAAGATTTCATCGCAGAAACAGGGATCGCCGCGCTGTTACCAATGTGCAGTACGGCAACAGTAATGATAAAGGCGCCGAAGAACCAGTTCGCTACGTAGATATGTTTCATCTTGCGTTTGATGATTGTGCCGAAAAACACCAATGCGTAAGAGACCCAGACCAATGTGATAAGAATATCGATGGGCCATTCCAGTTCGGCATATTCCTTGGAAGTGGTATAGCCTAAGGGTAGTGAAATGGCAGCACTGACTATGACCGCTTGCCACCCCCAGAAGGTGAAGGCAGCTAAACCGTCAGAAAACAGTCGGGCTTGGGAGGTGCGCTGGACCACATAAAAAGAGGTAGCGAAAAGAGCACAACCACCGAATGCAAAGATAACGGCGTTGGTGTGGAGTGGTCTCAGTCGACCAAAGTGGAACCACGGATAATGGGTGTTGAGTTCGGGCCAAACCAGTTGAGCTGCAATGAGCACACCGACGGCCATGCCCACAACACCCCAGACAACTGTCATGATGGCAAATTGACGCACCACCTTATAGTTGTAGGTCTCGTTAGCACTAGCTGTATTCATTACTGACTATTCCATACCCTGAATTTTGGTTGAATGGCGCTTTATAATGTACTGCTGAAGAAGGAATTTGCCGTTTTCCGAACTGGCCGGAAGCCGCCAATTCCAGAGCGAAAGCACGACTGCTTTTCTGGCCTCCCCTGACAGCGGGCGAAGCATAAGAGTTGACCGTTAGCGATGTCAACCGAATATACAGCCCGAACTCATTATCAATATTGAACACTTAATCATATTGACGTGAGTCAAGAGGGGAAGTTTTTCGTCCTAATGATAGATGCTTATTTCTATGCAGGCTAATTATTAGCCAAATATTTATTGGATGACTGGCCGATCACCATGCTTTGGTTGGATCCAACCAGCAACAGACCCTGGCTGGTGCAGAATAGGCCCATAAATAAATGAAATCTATACGAGGTTTGAATGAAGTTTCTTTTTGACGGCAATCCGCAGGCAGCACATAAACTGTTGTTGGCCCATGGGGCGGGTGCTCCTATGGATAGTGAATTTATGGCGAAAATGGCAAATGCGATCGCCGGTGAGGATATTCAGGTAGTCCGCTTCGAGTTCGACTATATGGCACAGCGCCGGGAAAGTGGAAAAAAGCCTCCACCTGACCGACAACCTAAACTGATCGAGTGCTTTATCCGGCAACTGGAGAACTTAGCGGGTACGCCGAACCTATACATAGGAGGCAAGTCCATGGGGGGGCGTATGGCCAGTATCCTGGCCGCACAAGCTGGTGCAGGGGAAAGCCGTTTACCTGAAGCCATCAATAGCCGGTTGAAAGGTTGGCTGGCTTTTGGCTATCCCTTTCATCCGCCAGGTAAGCCGGAAAAATTGAGAATTGAGCATTTTGGCAAAATCAGGATACCAGGGCTGATACTGCAGGGTAGCCGTGATCCATTCGGCAATATGGAAGAATCTGTAGAAAAATACTGTCCTGATAGCATCAAGTTAAATTGGCTCAAGGATGGAAACCATGATCTGGTGCCGCGAAAGCTTTCGGGTTTGAGCGCCGAGCATAACTGGCAGCAGGCTGCGAGTCTGGCAAGACAGTTTATGCTTGATCTTTGTGGCTGAGTGATTTGTTTTAAGCGTCAGTGTTCTATTTAGGCGCCAATGATCTATTAGGTGCCAATGTTCTAGAAAGTCCGATACTGCCTGTACCTATTCATGGGTCATGAATCTATAATGCCCACCTTTTATTAAATACAGCCTTGTGGTGCTCTATAGCGGGTAGCCAAGGCCACTGGATGCCCGACCATGTTAAAAAGTATTGAACCGCTCGGACTGCTGGCATATTGCCGTAAAGGATTTGAGAAAGAGTGCCTGCAGGAATTGCAAAGCCATGGTGGAGAACAATTGGTCTATGGATACAGCAATATTAAACCTCAGCAGGGGTGGGTTTTCTGGCAGGTAACACAGGGTGATACCAAGGCGCTATACAAAAATCTTAAAGCAGATAACATGATATTTACCCGGCAGCTATATCTTCTCATTGCCGACCTGCAGATTGATAACCCTAATGACAGAGTAACACCGATTCTGGAAATATTGGCGAACGCCGGTAGATTCGGTTATCTGGCGATCGAAGCACCCGCCGACGACGAGAAGGGGTCCCTTCATGGTTTAAGCAAAAAGCTGGTGCCGCCGCTGAGTTCTCGCCTGAAGAAGGAAAATCTTCTCACAGCAAAGCCATCAGCCAAACTACCGACCTGTCATGTAATTTGCCTCACAGGACAACATTTTCTTATAGCTGCCAGCATTCGACCGTCAGCCAGTGCCTATCCCGAAGGCATTCCCCGGCTCAGGTTTGATCAGGAGGCTCCCAGCCGATCTGCGTTAAAAATTGAAGAAGCATTTCAGGTTATGCTGGCTCCGCAAGAGAAAGTATTTATTCTGAAAAGAGGGCAAAAAGGTGTGGACCTGGGGGCGGCTCCGGGGGGCTGGACCTGGTATATGGTCAACCAAGGATTAAAAATGACGGCGGTGGATCATGGCGCACTTACCAAGTCCCTGATGGATGATTCAGATGTAACCTACGTATCCGCCGATGGTTTTGTTTACAAACCACCCAAGCCGGTGGATTGGGTGGTATGCGATATTGTCGATAAACCCATGCGTACGCTTGAACGAATGGCTGTCTGGTTTACTTCTGGATGGACTAAATGTGCTCTTTTTAACCTCAAGTTACCGATGAAGTCTCGTTTTGACACGGTGGAAGCCTGTATCGCCAAACTGCAATCGCGTTTGGAGGGGGCCGATATAGCCGCTGAGATGCGTATAAAGCAGCTCTACCATGACCGGGAGGAGGTTACAGTACTGGTCATTACGCCTCCGCTGCCAGCGGGGCTGGTCAGGCCTACCTAAATACGCCTCTGGAGGTGCTCACTATAGCGTGTGGTCCAGGAGCGTGACTTTTTCTTCCCTGTCCAGCATTGGCGCTAGTTCAGCCATCAAGTTGTGTCTGATTTGCGATGTCTGCCACTGCTGCCATTGTTGGATTGATGTCCAGGTACATAATATCAGGCGATGATTAGAGTTCTGCATATCCCGCAGAGATTCACCGCTGATAAACCCTGGAGCTTGCACCGCCCCCTGGAGAATTTTCCTGGCAGCAATTTCATAGTGTTGTTCCAGGGAGGCATCCACATATCTTTCTATTAATACTCGAATCATAATGTCCTCTATCTTTACCAATGCACACTAAGCGGGTGTCGGCGATTGTGAAAACAGGGTAAAATTCCGGCCGCATTATTTATTCTTTTATTTACCCTATATTCCACTTAGTTAGCCAAATTTTCTTTAGTTAACTTAAGTATAGGTTAATCTCGGGTGCTGGAAATGACAGATTTGAAAGCTCAGCAACAATACGAAGTCGGTGCCTCTCTGGATGCGAGCGGACTGTTTTGTCCTGAGCCAGTGATGATGTTGCACAATAAAATTCGGGATATTGCTGTAGGAACCATATTGGAAGTGGTGGCGACTGATCCTTCGACTCAGCGGGATATTCCAAAGTTTTGTCAATTTTTAGGACATGAGTTATTGCTGAATGAAGAGCGTGATCAGCTCTTCATCTACCATATACGTAAAGTCAGTTAGAGATATATCTAAAGTCAGTTAGAAGTGGCAGGTAATCTGGATGCAGGATTCTAATTAATCAGATTCAAGGCTTCCAGTACAGTGTTGGATGTCAGGATTTGAGGTAGAACCACTGGTGACTCTCCCTGGCGATAAATCACATATAGTGGTACGCCGTTGCGACCGAAAGAAGCCAGATAGCGAGTAATTTCAGGATCACTGTTAGTCCAGTCACCTTTCACGTAGACAACATTTTCTGAATGTAAAGCTTCAGCCACCGGGTTTTGGCCAAGTACAGTATTTTCGTTTACCAGGCAACTGACGCACCAATCTGCCGTAACATTCACAAAGACGGTTTTGCCTTCATCCCGGTATTGTTCAATGGCCTGCGGATCAAAAGCTGTAGTCGCTGCATTAGGCTTGGAATCCAGTGGCGTAGTTAAAATCCAAAGGGCAAACACGCCCGCGGATATCGCGAAAAGGCGTTCAAACCATTTGCCTGGCCCGCTTAAAGCCAGGGTTCGCTGGTGTAACCAGGCTGCAAATGCCAACGCAATAAGACCCGCCAACACCCAGGCCATGCCGTTAACACTGGTCTGCCTGCCGAGAACCCAAACCAACCAGAGTGCTGATATATACATTGGAAATGCCAAAACCTGTTTGAAAGTGTTCATCCAGGCCCCTGGCTTGGGTAGCAATCGACCCAGCGCTGGAACGAAGGCGATAGCCAGAAATGGAGAGGCCATGCCGAGACCCAGGCTAATGAAAACAGCTAAGGAAATATAAGCGGGTTGCGTTATGGCGTAGCCTAACGCTGTTCCCATGAAAGGTGCGGTACAAGGGCTTGCCACCAATACGGCCAAAGCGCCAGTGAAAAATGCGCCTCGTTTACCACCTTTGGAGGTGAGGCTGTCACCGGCTCCCATCATGCTGGTGCCGATTTCCACCACACCGGACAGGCTTAGACCAAGAATAAAGAGTACGTAAATCATCAATCCGACAAACCAGGGAGACTGGAGCTGAAAGCCCCAGCCAATCACTTCTCCACCGGCTCGCAGGGAAATGAGCGCTATGGCGACAGTCAGGAAAAGCGAAATGACGCCTGCGGTATACGCCAGTGCCTGTAATTTGTGGTCTTTTTGATCAATGCCTGAAACCTTAGCCAGTTTTAGTGCTTTGAGTGACAGCACTGGAAAAACACAGGGCATCAAATTAAGGATCAAGCCGCCCAGAAATGCCGAAACCATAGCGATGGCCAGACTCATAAGAGAAAAGCTAGCGGCCGTGGAGTTGCTAGTGTTGGCTTGATTTGCTTCTGGAAGTTGACGTTGGCTTGTGCCGGGTAAACCATTGCCGGAGTCGTCAGTACCAGGTATTGAATCGACCGCGGCACCTATAAATAGTGCCGGCCGTTTTTGCGGCGGATAACAGAGCCCTGCATCTGCGCAACCCTGATAGCCGATTGTAAAATCAATCTCCTGACCAGTTTGTGCAGTAACAGGAACGCGTAACTCCGCTTCATGATAAAAAACTCTGACTAACCCAAAATAAGGATCATCCTTTTCTTTTCCCTCAGTGGCGTAGCGCCACTCTCCCGGAGCCACTGACGCGTCTTTGGGTGTTACCTTCATGCGATTCTCATAAAGATAGTAACCATCGGCAATCTGCCAGTGCAGCACCAGATCTTTGCCATCCAGGGAAGAGGTGAAAATATAGGCCTCATCTACCGGGAGAAAATCAGGTTCCTCCATCGTGGCGGGAAAAGATTCCTGCTGACCTGACAGGCTCAACTCGGCATTTGCTGCTATCGGCAGGTTTAGCAGGAGGAAAAGGAAGATTCGGAAGATCATAGGCCTGGTTTTTCCCGGGTTTAAGGACTTAACTGTGACATCATACTCCAGATGGAGTTCCGTTCTTGTGTACTGGGTCAGGCAATTACAGACAGTTACGAATGTGCGCTTTCTAAGATCAGTATAGCGGCCCTTATCAGACTACCGCCGTCTGGTTTCTTAATAACGGTAGAATGAATCGAAAGTTTAGAACAAGTGGGTGAAAGCTTCAGCAGGCTTAAGGTAAACTTACCAACTTTTAAGAAATATCTTAAAACTCTCATGGTTGTCTGCATCTCGTAAAGATTATGTGGTGATATCATTCGTTGAACGGGCAATCCGGTTCTGTCATTCAATCTCTAGAAAGTTTAATACTGTTGATATACGAAAACATTTCAACTCAGGGTGCAGTTTCAAATGTATTGGCTGTCGAAGAAAAGGCGATAGCCATACAACGCATTTTCAATGGACATTTTACAATAAGAGAAAAAACCCGCTTGGTAGCAGGTGCTGGTGAGCCTATATATGTACCCGAAGGACACCGGGACAGTTTCAGTGGCAGCAGTGAAATCCATTTTGCCCATGGCTACACGACCAGTGCACTGCATGAGATTTCCCATTGGTGTATCGCGGGTAAAAAGCGTCGTATGTTGGTTGATTATGGTTATTGGTATGTACCGGACGGCCGTAATGAACAGCAGCAAGCTGAGTTCGAAAAGGTGGAAGTTAAACCTCAGGCCTTGGAGTGGATACTTTCTGAGGCAGCTCAAGTTCGGTTTAATGTCAGCCTTGATAACCTTCATGGAAATGGCGGGTTGAATGCCCAAGCTTTTAAGCAGTCTGTAGCAAGCCAGGCCAGGTTATACCTGCAGGTTGGATTGCCAGATCGAGCTGAGAAGCTGAGGATTAAATTTATCCAGGCGTTTCGGCAGGGTAAGGCTATTGATCTGAGACTCTTTGATGAGCAAAGATTATAAAACCCTGGCACTGACAGCTCCTGGTAATGAGACCGTAGAAACCCATTTAGGCCTGACTGTGAAATAAATTAACAAGCAAACCTCGATGAATGATTTAAAATAGACTGAATCGCCTGCTATTGACTATGGATTGAGCAAAAGAATTTGCAGTCGAACCCTGGCAGTGGCATAAAGTCAGACCGGATCTGGCCGCAAAACCGGCATACACATCCGTAAACCTCTTTTTATAAGTAGATCAAACAACATATGACCGATACCGAAAGTACAATCTCCACCGACCAACCCGCTTCTGAGGAAGCCACTAAAACGACTGAGGTTGAAGTAGTAAAAGAACCAACCAAACCAGTACTGTTTGCCAGCCTGAATCTCCATCCTTCGCTGGTAAAGGCCATCAGCGATTTAAACTTCGATCACTGTACTCCCATTCAGGGACAAACCCTCCCACATACCCTGGCTGCAGAAGATTTGGTTGGCCAGGCTCAGACAGGTACTGGTAAAACGGCAGCGTTCCTGATCACTATACTGCAGCGTATTGCCGCCAACCCGATCCCTGAAAATGAGCGCTATTCCAGTGAGCCCAGAGCGCTGGTAGTAGCGCCGACGCGTGAGCTGGCCCTGCAAATTGAAAAAGATGCCAAACTCTTGGCCAAACACATGAAGATCAATATTGTGTCGGTGATCGGAGGCACTCAGCTGGATCGTCAGCGCAAACAATTGCGGGATGAAGCGATAGATCTGTTGATAGCAACACCGGGGCGCTTACTGGATCATGTCACCAGCCGGGATATTTTTCTCGACATGGTTGAAGTACTGGTTCTGGATGAAGCTGACAGGATGCTCGACATGGGCTTTATTCCTGATGTTAAACGTATCGTCAACGCGACGCCAAGAGGTCGCCAGACCTTATTGTTCAGTGCGACCTTCAGTGAGGATATCATCAACCTTTCGCGCCGCTGGACCAAAGATGCCATAGAGGTCATGCTGGTTTCAGACGTCAAGCCTGCTGACACTGTTGATCAGCGAGTCTATATGGTTGAAAGCAGGCACAAGCAGATGCTGCTGATCAATCTCCTTAAAAATGAAGATGCAGAAAAGGTTATCGTGTTCTGTAATCGCCGGGACGAAACCCGCCGCTTATGTGAGAACCTGAATAAGCGTGGAATCAGCAGTGAAATGATTTCTGGTGAATTGCCGCAACATAAACGCCAGCGGACTTTGGAGCGTTTTCGTAACGGTGCAGTGCAGGTATTGGTGGCAACAGATGTCGCTGGCAGAGGAATTCATATTGATGGCATTACCCACGTCATCAATTACAACCTGCCGGATGATCCTGAAGATTATGTGCATCGTATTGGCCGCACCGGGCGGGCGGGGGCTTCCGGAATCTCCATCAGCTTTGCCTGTGAAGACGACTCCTTTCTGATACCGGATCTGGAAGGCTACCTGGGGCAAAGTCTTAAGCTTATTCACCCGGATGAAGATCTGGTGAAATAGCACCTTCATACACACTCATACTAGTCGCTGGATCAGCATAGGCAGATTCAGCGATAAGACAGGCACAGGACACTTATGACTGTGCAAACCATCCTCAAGGACCCAAAAAGGACAGACCATGAAAATTGTTGCCGACGAGAATATTCCTCTGGTGCCGCAGTTTTTTGCCAGCATTGGTGAAATTGACACTTATCCTGGGCGGGATATTTCTGCTGAGACGGTGCGTGATGCAGATATTCTACTGGTACGATCCATCACGAAGGTGGGTCGAGAGCTCCTCGAAGGAAGCAGGGTTAAATTTGTCGGGACAACGACAATAGGACTGGATCATATAGATACCGACTACCTGGACGAGCAGGGTATCAGCTATTGCAACGCCCCCGGATGTAATGCCAGTGCCGTCGTTGAATATGTCGTGGGCTGTTTGTCCGTGTTAGCAGACGAGCTAGGGTTTAACTTGGAGGAAAAGAGCGTCGGTATTATTGGCCGGGGTGCCATTGGTTCGCGGTTGGAAAAGGCACTCACCGGTCTTGGTATGACTGTAAAGTCCAATGACCCTCCAAGAAAGGATGCCGGTGAAGACCACCTATTCGAGCTGGACGAAGTGCTTCAGTGTGACATTCTTAGTTTGCATGTGCCTTTAGTGGAAGAGGGGGATTACCCAACCCACTATCTCCTGAATGCGGATTTGATCGCAAAACTGGGAGGTCACCAGATTCTTATTAATAGCAGTCGTGGTGATGTTATCGATGAATCAGCGCTTAAACAAAGGTTATTGCAACCAGAAGCGCCGACAGTTGTTTTGGATGTTTTTAATAACGAGCCGAAAATTGATACGGAACTGACTAGGCTGTGTCATTTCGTTACCCCTCACATAGCCGGCTACACATTGGATGGCAAAGTGGCTGGTACTGAAATGGTTTATAAGGAGCTGTGTCGGATAATGGGGTTGCCGGAGAGACATAAGCTGGGGCAATTTTTACCTGATCCCCCTTTGCGGAAGTTGGCCTTCTCAGCGGATGTCGATCCTTTTTGGGCGTTGCATACTGCAATCAGGACTTGCTACGACATTCGTCATGATGACAGTCAATTACGACGTACCTTATCATTGCCGGCCGAAGAGCGGGGACGGGCTTTTGACCTGCTCCGTAAGAACTATCGAGTACGTAGGGGGTTCGAACAGGTAAAGATAATTCTGAAGGGCGGTAAAGCGGAGCTGCAAACCCGATTGTCAGCAGTCGGCTTCAACATTCACAGCAAATAGTTTTGTAAACAGACCCCAGGCTTCAGCCTGTAAATCGCAGCTATGATTTTATAAGAGCTAAGCCGCTGCTGTCCGATTTCGAGTCAATGGTTTTTTTCTGGCTTATGTGGCGTGATCGCAAAGGGCGATTGCCAGAGGTCCCAGTTGCCTTCCATAGCTTTCAGCGCATGTTGCACCATGGCTTCAGTGATCGGTACTTCATTTCCCTGGTCATCAATGATGGCAGCGCCATTAAACTCTTTGTTGAACTCTGATTTGGTTCTTATCTTCTCGTGACTAAAGGCATACATCATAGGAACCTCGGTAGTTTTTGGAAGACTAGCATCGCTATATGACGCTTTTGTTAAATCTAGTTGAAGATACTTGCTGACTCCAGAGCCAAATCTCCTCTTTTTAGCTCAATTAACCAAAATACCTATTCAATTTTTGGGTTTGGTCAACATTACACTCGTGATAACAATTACTTGAGGTGCCAGTGGCGCTTTTGTAAATGATTGCAAATTGGTTGGCGTATATATTCAGGACCTTGTGGCAGAGATGGTTGTAGCGCTATAAAAATGGCGAATACCCTGAGGGATAGGTTATTGTCGTCGTTAATAGATTGAATTGAATTGAAGTGACGGATATCGAAAGTCCGATACGGGGAAACAGATTTAACTTGGTAATTAGCAGTATTCCAAGGAGGACCTATACTGTTTCAAATAGGTTAATTACCGATTAATCATTGGTTTACTGACGCTCCAATAAGATTGGGATGAGTTAAGTGGTTAAAGTGGCTGAAAATCCTGAGATCAAACAAAAAGGCAGCATCCAAGACGTTCAATTGCCATTTGAAAAAATGGGATTACGTGTTGGTGATCCATTGCATTTGGAAGGGTTGGACCATAGTGGCCGTTATCAGGTAAAGCTGATTGGCTATTTGCCGGGGCAGGGCGTCATGGTCACTATGCCAGTGGCGGAAGGGAAGCAGGTTCTGCTGAAGAAAGACAGGCCCTTTACTGTAAGGTCAATCGCCAGGACAAGTGTGTTCGCCTTTAGTAGTCATATTACGATGGTCTCAATGCAGCCATTTCCCCACCTATGTCTTGAATACCCTAAGGAACTCCTGGCGGTTCAGGTAAGAAATGCCTCTCGACTTAAGGTGGAGTTGCCTACCATTGTCAGCAGTGAATTTGATGCTGGAACGGGTGATTGGCCTAAAGAGGCAATGATTACCGATATCAGTAAATCCGGAGCGGCTATCAAGAGTATTGAGCACTTGGGGGTTAAAGGAGACGAAATAGTTCTGCAGTTCCTGGTAACGGTATCCGGAATCTCCAAAAACTTTAAATTGAATACGATCATACGCAACCGAACGCCTCTGGATGCTGAAGAGCATCCTTACAGGTTCTCCTATGGATTGCAGTACCAGGGACTTTCCGATGCAGCCAAGATAGTGTTAGCAGGTTTTATTTATGAGATGCAGGCCCTGGAATAAAGGGCCTGCAATCTGGAATGCGTGGTGAAATAATGTTGTTTTGCGCTAGCCGGCTTGGCGTAGTGCCGCAATTCGGTCTTCTAGCGGCGGGTGACTGGCGAATAGCTTTTTGAAACCATCTTTAACGCCTTCTGTGATACCAAAAGCGGTAAGGGTGTCAGGCATCTGATTAGGGATCTGCGATTCCAGGCGAAGTTTTTCCAGTGCAGCGACCATAGCGCCGGTACCGGCTAGTCTGGCACCCATTGCATCCGCTCTGAATTCCCGCTTGCGGGAAAACCACATAACGATAGTCTGGGCTAAAATGCCCAACACAACTTCGGCAAAAATAGTGGTCAGGAAAAAGCCCATGCCATGCCCGTTTTCATTTTTGAAAACGGCTTTATCCACGATATTGCCGATTATGCGGGCAAAGAACATCACAAAGGTATTTATAACCCCCTGAATCAATGCCAGGGTGACCATGTCTCCGTTGGCTACGTGGCCAATTTCATGAGCGAGGACCGCACGGACTTCGTCGCGGTTAAAACGTTGCAATAAACCGGCGCTTACAGCGACCAATGCATCGTTTTTATTCCAGCCTGTCGCAAAAGCATTGGATTGCTGCGCGGGAAAAATGCCAACCTCCGGCATCTTGATACCCGCTTCGGTCGACAGTTCATTGACTGTATCCAGCAACCAGCGCTCAGCTGCATTGGCAGGCTGGCTTATAACCTGAGTGCGGGTGGACATTTTTGCTATCCACTTGGAAAGGAACAGCGAAATCATGGCTCCGGACATACCGAAGACTGCACAGAATATCAGCAGAGAGGTCAGATTAAGTCCTGAACCTTGCAAATAGGGCTCTACGCCGAGCAGGCGCAGGGTAACGCTTGCTACTAATACAACGGCGATATTGGTGGCTAAGAATAAAAAGATTCTTAACATTATTTCCTCAAGAAAGCTGATTGGAGTACTTCGAAAATAGGTACGATTGCTGCTCAAATCAACTGCTTGAGATATTAAATATCCTTAAGGATGATGAGCTATTGGTGGGCAAACAGAATATGTTCCATCAGTGTAGCCAGTTGAGTAGAAGTGCCTTTGCGCAGCGTCCTTCGAATTAGTTCAATATTGGTGCTAAGTACAGCTGGATTAACACTGACGGAATCTCCTTCAAGAGCTATTTCCGTGCTTGCCAGTGTCGTAAGGCGGATAAAGGTTTCCTGTGTCAGCACAGCCTGATCGATGGCATCCTGTCGAATGGTATCCAGGTAACGGATAAAGCCTTCCTCAGATAGCCATAACATCGCCCCGAAGCAGGATTGATGGCGGGGACTATGCACGCCATATTCATCAGGCACATCGGGGCCGCAGATATCCTCAACAAACACCTGGGATTTGCGCGGAAAGCTGTGGTACATCTGTACCAGAATTCGGGCCACATCCTTGTAAAACTCTTCGATGTGCAGGTCTGCCAAAATAATCCCCCTGTCGCTACTGTTGATGGCTACATTGCCAGTTACTAGTGATGGCTGTCTTGATGAGCCTACTGTTCATAGCTGCCAATAAAGTGCCCGATTCTCTCAATCGCAGATTCGAGTTCATCAACTCTCGGAAGAAATACAAGTCGGAAATGTTGTTGATCATACAGATTGAAAGCCGAACCCTGAACAATAAGGATGCGCTCCTGACGCAGTAAATCTAGTACCATAAGTTCATCGTTTTTTACCTTGAGAACTTTTGGGTCAATCCTGGGAAATAGATACATCGCACCGCGGGGTTTGACACAGGAGATACCGGGAATCTGCGTGATCATGTCATAGGCTTTGTTACGCTGCTCGAAAAGACGTCCACCGGGTGAAACAAGGTCTTTAATACTTTGGTATCCGCCAAGTGCTGTCTGGATGCCCAATTGTGCCGGGACATTGGAACAAAGGCGCATGGAGCTCAGCATGGTCAGGCCTTCAATGAAATCGCCGGCGCGCAATAGTGCCCCGCTGACAATCATCCATCCAGCTCGATAGCCGGCCGCACGATAATTCTTGGACAGTCCATTAAAAGTCAGGAATAAAAGGTCGTCGGCGAGCGACGCAAGACAAATGTGTTTGGTTCCGTCATAGAGAATCTTGTCGTAGATTTCATCAGCCAGTACGATCAGCTTATGACGACGGGCTACGTCCAGGATTTTTTCGAGGATATCTTTGCTATATACCGCGCCGGTGGGATTGTTCGGGTTGATGATCACTATTGCCCGGGTGCGGTCGGTAATCTTACTTTCAATGTCGGAGATATCCGGATACCAGTCAGACTGTTCATCACATTTGTAATGCACTGCACGGCCACTGGATAGGGTTACAGCGGCAGTCCATAAGGGATAGTCAGGGGAAGGGATCAGAACTTCATCGTTAGTGTTCAGCAGTGCCTGCATGGCCATGACAATCAACTCACTCACGCCATTGCCGAGATAAATATCTTCAATATCGACGTTGGCGATGCCGCATTGCTGGGTATAATGCTGGACTGCTTTGCGGGCCGAGAATAGTCCTTTGGAGTCTACATACCCCTGGGCATGGCTCAGGTTGTAAATGACATCCTGCTGGATCTCTTCAGGTACTTCAAAGCCGAAAGGTGCGGGGTTGCCGATGTTGAGTTTGAGGATGCGATGACCTTCCTCTTCAAGCCTTTTGGCTTCTTCCAACACCTGTCCGCGAATTTCGTAACAAACATGTTGCAACTTATTGGATTTTTTGACTTCTAACATACCAGAACCATATAGGATAACTCGCGTACATATTAAATGCCCCATGGCGATTAGCAATAGGTGCGATTAACAAAAAAGAGGTGGCAAATGGAAAAAATTCACAAATCTGAGCAGGAGTGGAAAGATCAGCTGTCGGAGCAGCAATATCAGATAACCCGCAAGGGGGCGACTGAGCGGCCTTTCACTGGAGAGTACTACACCAACAAGGAAACGGGGCAGTATCTGTGTGTCTGCTGTGGTAATGAGCTGTTTAATTCTGAGGAAAAATATGACTCAGGTAGTGGCTGGCCCAGTTTTTGGGCGCCGGCACAGCAGGAAGGTATTGCAGAAAACATAGATTCCAGTCATATGATGACCCGGACAGAAATCAAATGTAGCCATTGTGATGCGCATCTTGGGCATGTTTTTGAAGATGGCCCCCAACCCTCAGGATTACGTTATTGTGTGAATTCAGCCTCGCTGAAATTTGTCCCTAAAGACAAATCATAAAGGATTTAATGGTGAAGCTATTGATTGCCGACAGGTTGGCCAGGGTGATTGAACGGTTTGGCAGTGAGTCGGCCTTAAAAGAGCGTTTCCCAGAAATAGCCGCGCCAGGTGAACTTGCCGGCCGTTCGGATGCTTACTATCTCTCTACTATTACCAGGCGTATTTTCAGGGCGGGATTAAAACACAGTTTGGTTGATTCAAAGTGGCCTGCTTTTGAAAAGGCTTTTTTTGGTTTTGATCCTGAAAAAATGATGTTGCTGTCAGACCGGGACTTTGATGAGCGGATGCAGGATAAGTCCTTGATTCGGCATTGGGGAAAGATGAGCGCGATTCCAGTGAATGCCCAGATGGTTTCTGCTCTGAGTGCTGAAACGGGCGGCTTTGGCTGTTTTCTGGAAAACTGGCCGGCAGGTGATATTGTCGGGCTTTGGTTTAAGCTTGCCAAAGAAGGCAAGCAGTTGGGCGGTCATTCAGCCCCCAGATTTTTAAGGATGGTCGGAAAGGATACGTTTTTGCTTACCTCTGATGTGACTGATGCCCTGATTGCCATAGGGGTAGTGGATAAGGCAGCAACCGGAAAACGTGATCTGCTAAAGGTGCAAGAGGCGTTTAACGATTGGAAACAGGCGACAGGGTATAGCCTGGCCGGCTTAAGCCAGATTCTTGCTTATAGCCAAAATTGATTGTGACAAAAGCAAGAAGGGGTCAGAAAAAGCTTTCAATATATATTGTGTGCAATATAATGTTGCAAAATTAAATAGTGAATAGTGGCTAACGGAGAAGGTTGTGGATATTTATGATTTTGAAGTCGAAGACATCAAAGGAAACGAGAAGAGCCTGGACGCGTACAAAGACAAGGTTCTACTGGTAGTAAATACCGCCAGTAAATGTGGTTTTACACCTCAATTTAAGGGACTGGAAAAGCTATATCAGGACTATAAGGATCAGGGGCTGGAAATCCTTGGTTTTCCCTGCAATCAGTTCATGCAGCAGGATCCGGGAAGCAATGGTGAGATCGCGGAGTTTTGTGAGATGAACTATGGGGTCTCTTTTCCTATGTTTGCGAAGGTTGATGTCAACGGCGATAGCGCGCATCCGCTCTACAAGTTCCTTAAGAAGGAAGCCAAGGGGATGTTGGGTTCTGAAGGGATTAAGTGGAACTTTACCAAGTTTCTGGTAGATAAAAACGGGAAAGTTGTTGATCGTTTTCCACCCACTGCTGATCCGGAAAAGCTGATCAAACCAATCGAAAAGTTGTTGAAATAAGAGTCCTTCTGACTTTGGATTCGATTTCAGTGAAATATCTGCCGACATTTATGGCAAAGGCTGGGTCGGCAGGAATTTACTGGCCGAAATGACCTCAATTAGGCACTCAATTTAACCTGCCATAGGGCGTATTAGGATGTTATCCCGAAAACCCACTTTACAAGGCGATGATCTTCTGGCTCTGGATAACCAGCTGTGTTTTTTGCTTTACAGCAGTTCCAGAAAAATGACCGCGCTATACCGCCCTTTGCTGGAAAATCTTGGCTTAACCTACCCACAATACCTAGTGATGTTGGTGCTTTGGGAACAGGCAGTCCAGTGTCAGGAGACTACAGTGAAGCTGTTGGGGGAGCGGTTATTATTGGATACTGGTACCTTAACGCCTTTGTTGAAGCGCATGGAGCAGCAGGGGTGGTTGACAAGGCGTCGTGCTTCCAATGATGAGCGCGTTGTGCTGATTGAATTAACTGATGCAGGGTTGGAAATGAAACACAAGGCAGAGGAAGTGCCGAAAATGTTACTCTGCCGCAATACCCTTACACCGGAAGAGTTGATAAATCTGCGGGCGCAACTTAAAGGCTTACTGCGAGGATTGACCGGCTAACACAGTCTGGTCTGAGTAGGTGCAGGTATTGGCCCCTTTTGAGACTACGGAATTATCCGGTGACAGAAATGGTTGGTTTCAACCACTTTTCCAATAGTTGGGCAAGGGCCTTTTTCTCATAGGGCTTGGTCAGATAGTCATTCATTCCACAGCTCATACAACGTTCCTTATCACCCTGCATGACATTAGCGGTGACAGCCACAATAGGTAGTGCGTCAAAGCGTGGATCATGTCTGATGTGTCTTGTGGCCTCGTAACCGTCCATCACCGGCATGTGGCAATCCATGAGTACTATGTCGAAATCTCCGTTTTCAATAATATCTAATGCTTCGCGGCCATTGTGTGCAATGGACACGTCGTAACCAAGTTTCTTCAAAATGGTTTTAGCCACCATTTGGTTAACCTGATTATCTTCTACCAGTAGTACTCGATGATTGCTGTGCCGGTCAGGTGCCACCAATCTGTCGTCTTCTTCTTTTAAGGTCGAGGTCAGCCGGGTAACTTTGCAAAGGGTTTCATAGAGTCGTTCTCGACTGACAGGCGCGCTGATCATCTGTTCAATCCGCATCAACGCCAGTGCATTGCTTTCTGAGGGAATATTCTGGCGTGCAACCAGTATCAGTTTCACCAAATCAATGTCTGGATGCTCCACCAACATAGGCGCGATGGAGCGCGAATCAAACAACACCACCGTATTGTCTGAAAACTTAACATCTTTCAGGGAGAGGTCCTGTACCTGATTGAACGGGATTTGCTGGCTTTTAAGTCCCCAGTGTTCCAGTTCATCGGCGATACCTTTAAAGGTAAGATTAGATTCCTGGAACATGAGTAGGAATCTATAATTCCGTAGGCCTTCATCAATAGCCGGGGGCTGGATCATGGAATCAGCATGCAGGGGAATAGTCACCTTAAATTCACTGCCTTTTCCGATTTCTGAGTTCACCTCGATATCACCACCCATATGAGCAATCAACTGGCGGCACAGAGTCAGTCCTAAACCTGTACCACCATATTTTCGTGTGATATTGGTATCACCCTGGGAGAATGGGGAAAAAATGCTTTCGATGCGATCCTGCTCGATACCAATGCCGGTGTCTCTCACACAGATTTCAATTTTCTGCTGTGGTGTAGCACGAACACAGATCATGACACTGCCGGCGTCTGTAAATTTAATAGCGTTACCAGCGAGATTACTGATGACCTGGCGGATACGGGTCGGGTCTCCGTAGACTTGTTCAGGAAATTCAGGATCTATCGAACTATAAAGTGCAACATGTTTGGCATGAGCGTTCTGCGCCAAGAGTCGAGCAACATCCTCGGTGGTTTTGCGCAGGCTGAAACTGATGCTTTCCAAGGTCAGCTTGCCAGCCTCCACTTTGGAAATATCAAGAATATCATTTAACAGGTCCAGCAGGGACACACCTGAGCTATAGGCAACATTCAGTTGCTCTTTTTGCTTTTCTGACAATGGTTCTTCCAACGTCAGACTGATCATTCCCAGAACGCCGTTAAAGGGCGTTCGGATTTCGTGGCTCATGTTGGCAAGGAAGTCTGCCCTGGCTTTCGCGCGTCTGACGGCCTCTTCTTTTGCTACCCGCAGATCATGGTTACTCTTTATAAGTTGTTTGTTCTTTTCTGAAAGCTCTTTAGTTCGGCTGTCGACAATTTGTTCCAACTGCTCTGAATAGGTTTTTAGCCGTGCCTCGGCTTTTCTGAGCTTTTCCAGGTTGGCATCGATGGCCTGTAGCTGGTTATTGGTGGAGTTGACCAGGACGCCGATTTCGTCCATTTCATGTCCTTTAGGCACGGGCAAACGAACTTTTTCTGGAGTTTCCGGGTCCACTTCTGATACTGAAGAGATGACCTTGACGAGAGGCTGGGTCAGCATGATATAGAACAAAATCAGCAGAACGGCGGAGAGTATAAGACTCCGGACAAAACCGGAAACCAGCGTAAAGGTCGCTCGTGACAAAAATTCAGCGCCACTGGGATAGGTGTCAACGACGACATTGAGGTTTCCGAGAACGAAGTCATTGAGCTGTGGTACAAATAGGGTCTCGCTATAGGTTCTGGTTGGCTGGAATAGAAGGTCATTGAGCCAGCGGTAAGGTGATTCCTGGGCCCGGCGTTCACGGCTTGAAAGAATCCTGTTGTCCGTATCTATTATTTCAGCATGGATGATTGCCGGATGCTCAAGCAACCCTTCCAACAACTCAGCAGCCAGTCTTGAATCAATGTTATAGGCAATCTGGGAGGCGGGGGCGTGACTGATGGTGATAATAGCGCGAATTTCGTTGTCCAGAGAGTTCTTTTCATTAACGTAGTCAATGACGACCTGGATAAGACTTAATACCATCCCCAGAAACAACGCCAGAAGCACAGTATTGCGTGCCAGACGAA
This sequence comes from Hahella sp., assembly GCA_050299855.1. Classification (GTDB taxonomy): domain Bacteria; phylum Pseudomonadota; class Gammaproteobacteria; order Pseudomonadales; family Oleiphilaceae; genus Hahella. The sequence continues at coordinate 36,325 of JBNKWQ010000026.1, read as the reverse complement.
AGGAAAGCCGGTTGTATGCATTAATTTTCAATGACTTAGCCTTGTTGTTTCATAATTGATGCTATGGCTGGATCATTGCGTCGATAATATTCAGCCAATAGGTCATGTCAATCAATCATCATAATTTTGTTTGCGCTTCCACTTTTCCTCTTCATCCATCATTTCATTCAGCTTCGCTCCAAGGGTGCTTCCTTGGTTGTCTTTTTCAGGCTGCGCGCTTTTGGATTTGGAGGCCTGGGTGGCATATTTGTCCAGTTCCTTGATATGCATACGATATGACGTAATAGTTTTCTGTGCCAGGGGGTTCTTTTCCAGGGGAGCATAAGCCTGGATGGCGTCATGGTAGTGGTGAATGGCAACTCTGAATTTTTCTGCCCTGTGAGCTTCCTTGGCTTTGAGAACGTGGCTGTCCGCCAGGGTTTTTGAGACAAAATATTGAGTTTGTAGCAAATGTTTAGCACCAAGCTTTTTGTCTAACCGTCCTTTTTTAATTTGTGCATCTATAAATTTGAAGAGGACTTTTAGGTTTTTCCTCAGTTCGACCTGGGCTCCTTCATTCTTGGGATCGATAGACGCTACAAAGTTGCCGGTGCTCATACCCTGTTTGATGGCCTCCCACTCGTCCAGCTTTTCTTTAAGCTGGTCTTTCTGGCCGAGAGAGGCTAACTCCTTCAAGGTATCCTGGGCTCGGGAGACGATCATGAAACCGATTTCTTTGGGGAGATAGTTGCTTGGAATTTCTGTTGCCATGCGGTGTAGTCGGCGTGAGCGGTCCATAAGCGTATTGAGCTGTCTTTGACGAGCATCTTTGGATTTTTCACGCCATTGATGCACGTAGATTAACAGCATAATACAGATGATGATGCCGCCAATTATGGCCGTAATGTAGGTCGCTGACATGGATGGTCGAAATCGCCTTAGTTTATCGTGACTTAGGATTTTTATGCGCTTCTTTGCCAAGTATAGATGAATAAAATCAAACTGGTTGCGAAGAAGTTATTGATTTTGGGCAAAATGATCGGTTTTTGTCGTTTAATCAGACTATGAAGGCAACTGCCTGTTGTTTTAGCCTAATCGACTAACGGCTGTTTTAGTCCAGTGCCTTTGGGGTTAAAAGTAGCTGCAAGGAGCATTGTTGCATTGGGATATCTATCCAATGTGTCGCTTCGAATCGAATTTGCGCGACTCCTAGAGTTGGAATATTGCCTATTTGAATACCACAGAGCATATCAACCAAATCATTAAGTCCTGGGTTATGCCCGATGATGGCCAGATGGTTCACATCATCCCCACGTCGCATGATTTCTGTCAGAAGGTGGTCTACGTCGGCTTCATACAGGCTTTCTTCGAAACGTATTTGTTCACCAACAATGCTGACAAAGGGTTTTAGTCCGTCAAGTGTTTCCAATGCTCTCTTGGCAGTACTACATAGCAGCATATCCGGGCTGAAATGTAGTGACTTCAGAATTGCCCCCATGCTTGGTAGATCTCGTTGGCCACGTTTATTAAGTGGCCTGAATTTGTCTGGAAGATTTGGGTCGGACCAGGAAGATTTCGCATGTCTGATCAATGTCAGTACTTTTACAGTCATCCTGCATTACCGGCCGGATTTAAAGGATTCGTCAGGCGCTCATTCTAAGTTTTGTTGATATCGTATCTATTATGTCGACATTTTTATCAACATTTTATACCGACATAGTACTTGTTATACCGACATAGTACATGGACAGTTTGATTGCCGGCTAAGGTAGTTTGTGCAAAGAAATGTGCCTATGGGGTATTTATATCGGCTTTATTGGCACAAATACAGGTTTATGTTTCGGGTTGTTCGTATAAATTCGTCGAGGAATTGTCATTTCTTGAATAGGCTTACGAGCAAATTTGTACTAGCATTTGGCAAACTGCTGATCGTCCATGTCGTGGCATCATTACCATTGACACGTCACTTCTTAAAACCAATCAAAACCAAGTCGCTTATCAGGCATAGCTTTAAGGAAACCTCATGAAGAAGATTTTACTCGCTACTGTTCTTGGTCTGACCGCTGTAAGTACATCCTATGCAGCTGACTTCAGTCCGGCAGTGCTCTATGACAAGGCAGGGAAGTTTGATAAGTCCTTTAATGAAGCCGCTTACAAGGGAATGCAGAAATTCCAGGAAGATTTCGGTGTTGATATCCGTGAGGTAGAGCCAACTAATGAGGCCCAGGTAGAGCAGGGACTAATCAAACTTGCCCGCCGCGGCTCCAGCCCGATAGTGGCAGTTGGTTTCAGTCAGGCGAATGCAGTGGCTTCTGCTGCGGAGAAGTATCCTGAAACACAATTCACCCTGATTGACATGGTGGTGGATAAGCCAAATGTTCGTTCCATCGTGTTCAAGGAGCATGAAGGATCATTTCTGGTAGGTGCTTTGGCCGCGCTGAAATCAGAATCCGGCAAAGTAGGATTTATCGGTGGTATGGATATTCCGCTGATCCGTAAATTCGGCTGTGGTTATGAGCAGGGCGCTAAATTCATAAATCAGGACGTTACCGTCTATTCAAATATGATTGGTTCCACAGGTGCTGCCTTTAATAACCCCGGTAAAGCCAATGAGCTCGCCAAGAGCCAGATCGACAGTGGCGCTGATGTCGTATTCGCAGCAGCAGGAAGCTCCGGCAGCGGTGTATTTCAGGCGGCTAAGGATCGCAACAAGTATGCGATCGGCGTCGATAGCAATCAGAACTACATTCATCCAGGCACCATTCTCACATCGATGGTTAAACGCATTGATGTTGCAGCCTATAACACCTGGAAGGCGGCTAAAGATGGGCAATGGGAAGCCGGTGTGGAAGTGCTCGGCTTGGCAGAAAACGGCGTTGACTGGTCGCTGGACGAGTTCAACCGTCCACTGGTAACAGCTCAGATGGAAGCCAAAGTAAACCAGATCAAAGCAGACATTATTGCAGGGAAAATTTCCGTGCATGACTACATGTCAGACAACAGCTGCAAATATTAATTAGATCTCCTTTCAATACGCAGGGGTGAGTGTTTTGCACACCCTGCAGATCAGGTCTGGAGTTTCAGCCAGGCCTGATCCTTCTGCAGAAAACCGCAAATGTCGTCAATATCGGGGAACGCCAACCTCTCATGAGTGATTACGCACTTGAACTCGATCAGGTCAGTAAACGATTTGGAGCCGTTCAGGCCAACAAGAATGTCAGCCTGAAAGTCAAAAAAGGATCCATTCACGGTATCGTTGGAGAAAATGGTGCCGGCAAGTCCACGTTAATGAGTATTCTCTACGGTTTCTATCAGGCGGATATCGGAACCATCTCTGTCTTTGGACAGCTGGTCGGCATTCCTAATTCAGCTGCCGCCATTGAGGCTGGTATCGGTATGGTGCATCAGCACTTCATGCTGGTTGAACCATTTACCGTACTTGAAAACATTATCCTCGGTAATGAAGGCAGTCCCTGGTTAAAAGTGGGGCAGGCCAAGGCAAGAAAAGTGTTGTTGGAACTGTCGTCGAATTACAACTTGCAGGTGGACCCGGATGTGGTGGTAGGTGAGCTTCCCGTAGGAATTCAGCAGCGCGTGGAAATTCTAAAGGCTCTGTATAAAGGTGCCAGAATTCTGATTCTTGATGAACCTACCGGCGTTCTGACACCACAGGAAACCGACGATCTGTTCAATATATTGCGTGGGCTCAGGGAGCAGGGGGTTACTGTTATCCTGATTACCCACAAGCTAAAGGAGATCATGGCGGTAACGGATCAGGTATCTGTCATGCGCCATGGCGAAATGGTTGCCCATAGAGCAACACAGGATACCAGTCCGGAAGAATTGGCAGAGCTGATGGTTGGCCGCAAGGTGGTTATGCAGCTGGACAAGCCGGATCTACCGGCCGGAAATGAGGCTCTGACAGTCAGGGACCTGAGTGTCGTTGATGTCCAGGGTGTGGAGCGGGTCAAAAAAGTCTCTTTCAATGTCGCTGCCGGTGAGATTGTGGGCATTGCCGGAGTTTCCGGGAACGGCCAGACGGAGTTGATGGAAGCCCTGGCTGGGATGCGCGCCATGGCCTCCGGGGAAATTCGTTATGGCGATCTTTCCATAACAGCTCAAGCACCGGTCGCTGCCGATGAACTTCGTCTGGTTGGTGTGGCCCACGTACCCGAAGATCGGCACCGGCTGGGGTTGGTAATGCCGATGACAGCAAGTGAGAACAGCATTCTGGGCTATCAGAGAGATGCCAAATGGAATCAGCATGGAATGTTGAAACCTGGTCTGGTAGGGCAGCATTGTGCCGGACTGATGGCCGATTTTGATGTGCGCCCCCAGGATCCAAATTTGAAGAGCGCTAATTTCTCCGGTGGTAACCAACAGAAACTCATTCTGGCCAGAGAGCTTGATCGTGAACCGAAAGTATTGCTGGTCGGCCAACCTACCCGGGGCGTGGATATCGGCGCCATCGAATTCATCCATGCCCAGTTGCTGAATATGCGTAATCGGGGCGGTGCTATTCTCCTGGTTTCTGTTGAGCTGGACGAAATTCTTGCCCTTAGTGATCGCATTATTGTGATGTGTGGTGGGCGTGTAACCGGTGAGATTGCCGCCAAGGATGCCGATGAGCGTACCCTTGGCCTGATGATGACTTCATCGGGAGGACAGGCAGCATGAACGGTCTGGATCAGGCGCTGCCTCGTTGGGTGAATATTGCCTTATTGCCTTTATTGAACGTGTTGACCGCACTGGCAGTCTCGGCACTGGTATTTCTTCTGATTGACGTAAACCCGATTGAAGCAGCGGAAATTCTGCTTTACGGAGCATTTGGGTACCAGGAAGGATTTGGATTTACGCTGTATTATGCGACTAACTTTATTTTTACTGGCCTGGCTGTAGCAATCGCATTTCACGTCGGGCTGTTCAATATCGGCGGGGAAGGGCAGGCTTATATCGGCGGCCTGGGTGTCGGGCTACTTTGCCTGGCACTGGACTCCGCCATGCCCGGCCCCGTGCTGTTACTTCTGTCAGTTCTGGCTGCGGGTATTTTTGGCGCTGCCTGGGCATTTATACCCGGATGGCTGCAGGCGTACCGAGGCAGTCATATTGTTATCACCACCATAATGTTCAACTTCATTGCCTCCTCCCTCATGGTGTACCTCATGGTGAATGTCCTCCGGGAGCCCGGGCAAATGACGCCACAAAGCCGACAGCTGGCGGAAAATGCCTGGTTGCCCTTCATGCATGAAGTTCTGGGGGCTATAGGAATAACTTACGAAGCCTCACCGCTGAACCTTTCCGTGATCCTTGCTTTAGTTTGTGCATTGAGTACCTGGCTGTTGATATGGAAAACCAAGTGGGGTTATGAGATTCGTACCGTCGGTTTTAACCGGGATGCCGCTGTCTATGCCGGCATTAAACCAGCGCATGTAATGGTGTTGGCCATGGCGATTTCAGGTGCCATGGCGGGAATGGTGGGGGTGAATGAAATTGTCGGGGTTCAACACCGGCTGATTCTGGATTTTCACTATGGTTATGGTTTCGCGGGTATCGCGGTTGCTTTGATGGGGCGTAATCATCCCGTGGGGATCATTCTGGCCGCGCTGTTGTTTGGCGTGCTTTATCAGGGAGGGGCAGAGCTTGCCTTTGAAATGTCCAATATTAATCGCGATATCGTAGTGGTTATGCAGGGCCTGGTCATTTTGTTTTGCGGTGCTTTGGAGTTTCTTTACAAACCCTTGCTGGCGAAATTCTTTAGGGAGAAAACGGCATGATCGACACCATTCTCCTGACTCTGGACGCTACTTTGCGGGTGTCAACGCCGTTAATTTTTGCCGCATTTGCCGGGATGTTCTCTGAGCGCGCTGGTGTTATTGACATCAGTCTGGAAGGCAAGATGCTGGCGGGCGCTTTCACCGCTGCAGCCGTGGCGTATACGGCCGACTCTGCCTGGCTTGGTTTAGGGGCAGCCATGCTGGTGTCTATATCCCTCGCCATGCTACATGGGCTGGCCTGTATTACTTTTCGGGGTAATCATGTGGTCAGTGGCGTGGCCATCAATATTCTAGCTGCCGGACTCACCATGTCTCTGGGATTGAGCTGGTTCCGTCAGGGCGGGCAAACACCCTTATTGCCCGACAGCGCCCGTTTTGAGTCTATTGACTTTCCGGGTGCCGAAGCTCTACGTGATGTTCCTCTGTTAGGTGGAATCTATTCAGAATTACTCAGCGGGCACAATATTCTGGTTTACATGGCATTCGCTATGGTGCCTCTAGCCTGGTGGGTGCTGTTTCGTACCCGCTTCGGATTGCGTTTACGTGCTGTCGGCGAGAATCCCAAGGCGGTGGATACGGCAGGTATTTCGGTGATTAAGATGAGATTCAGCGCGTTGGTTATTGCCGGTCTGCTTTGCGGAATAGCAGGAACTTATATTTCCGCGGCGCATAATGCCCAGTTTGTACGGGACATGACTGCAGGACAGGGGTTTATTGCTTTGGCTGCGCTTATTTTTGGAAAGTGGCGTCCATTGCCTGTGCTTGGTGCTTGTTTGCTGTTTGGGCTACTGGATGCCGTAGCTGTCAGGTTGCAGGGAACTCAGGTGCCTGGAATTGGCGAAATACCCGTGCAGTTTATTGAAGCCATGCCCTATATTCTGACAGTGGTCTTGCTGGCAGGCTTCTTTGGTAAGGCCGTGGCGCCAAAAGCAATTGGCGTTCCATACGTAAAAGAACGCTAGAACTGCAACTTTACGGAAGCCTTTGATGTCTTGATCTGGCTTCGTGCTTTAAACCGTATTCAGTTCTATGCTCCGTTTAGGGCTCCAATAATGGTAGGAGCTGATAGCAGAAGGATGGTGCCATGCAAGTTCTAAACTTTGGCTCAATCAATATCGACTACGTATATCAGGTGCCTCACTTTGTGCGTCCGGGTGAAACCTTAGCTGCACATCAATTGGACAAGTTGCTTGGCGGTAAGGGAGCCAACCAATCGGTAGCACTTTCCCGGGCGGGAGTAGAGGTAAAGCATGCCGGTGCCGTCAATAAGGCGGACCAATGGGTATTGGATCAACTAAAGGACTCAGGGGTTGATACTACTCATGTAACATTGATGGATGATCCCAGTGGGCATGCGATTATTCAGGTAGATGCAAATGGCGAAAACTCCATCCTGCTGTTCGGTGGCGCTAACCGGACACATTCACTGGAATATATCGAGTCAGTGATAGGGTCTATGACCTCCGGAGACTGGCTGCTTCTGCAAAACGAATGTAACGGTAACCTCGAAGCGATTCAGGCAGCGAGGAAGTATGGTCTGAAAGTGGCCTTTAATCCGGCGCCGATGACACCGGAAGTTGAAGCCCTGCCGCTGCAAGAGATTGACCTTATTTTCCTCAACGAGGTAGAAGCTTGCGATCTCTCGGGCCAAACCTGTGGCGAGATGGCTTTTCGCACGCTGGCAGCTCGCCATCCGAATCTGGCAATTGTAATGACCCAGGGAGCCAAAGGGGCTTCACTGGCCGCCGATGATGAAATTACCATGTTACCGGCCCCTGAAGTCACTGCAGTGGATTCGACGGGTGCCGGCGATACTTTTGTGGGGTACTTTCTGGCAAGTCTGATTCAGGATTTGTCTTATCAGGAAGCTTTGGCCAGGGCAATAGCCGCCTCGGCAATTGCCGTTACCCGGCACGGAGCGTCTACCAGTATACCAATGGCCTCCGAGGTGAAATGATGGCGACGCCAATGATTATAGACACCGACCCCGGTGTTGACGATGCGATGGCGATTGCCTTCGCTGTAGCCCATCCGGAAATTGATCTGGTGGGTATTACAACAGTTTTTGGCAACGTATCAGTTGCTCAGGCTACTGAAAATGCCCTGGCCTTATTGCCAAGGTTTGGTGCTGGTGATGTACCTGTTGCAAAAGGGGCTGCTGTCCCGCTTGTGCAAGCACCGCTGCCTCATCCGGATTTTGTCCATGGTAAGAATGGCCTGGGTAATGTGGAATTCAGTGCCAGTGGCCAGGATCAGGTTCCCCTAAGTGAAACCGCAGCACAGTTTATTGTGGATCAGGCAAATCGTTATATGGGCGAATTGGTCCTGGTGGCTATCGGCCCCCTCACAAATGTTGCGCTGGCGCTGAGACTGGACCCTGAGTTGCCCGGAAAGCTGAAACAGCTGGTCATTATGGGGGGGGCAGTAGATGAACCCGGAAATGTGTCTCCCGTGGCTGAAGCTAACTTTCTTTCAGATCCACACAGTGCTGATATCGTGTTGGGAGCAGGCGGGAAAATTATTGTCGTTGGTCTGGACGTCACTCACCGGGTAATCCTGACCGATACCAGCTTGATGAAATTACGAGATCACGCTGGCGATACGGGCAAAATTCTTTGGGATACCAGCAGGTTTTATGTCAGCTACTATTCCAGCACCGGTGCAGCGACAGGCCAGGATGAGCCTGGATGTTGCATGCATGATGCTGCAGCTGTCGCTTATGTGGTAGCTCCAGAACTGTTTGGCATCATCCAGGGCCCTGCAAGGGTAATTGAGGATGGTGTAGGGGCGGGGCAACTGATTATTAATCGCAAGGGGTATACCTACCTGCTGAAACATTGGGAAAACCGAATGCCAATATCTGTCTGCATGGGGGTGAAATCGGCTGAACTGATAGATTTCTTTTTGGACACTTTAGTGGCTGAACATCGGAAATAGTGCTAGCGCGGCTGTCTATCCGCTACCGGAAAACAACTGCCGCAGCCAAATATAAAAAGGCAACTAACTCAAAGTACCATGCCAAGGAAAAAACTATGAGAAATTATGTGCAACTCTTATCAGTTGGGGTGTTAACGTTCGTTTTGGTCGTTACCGGGTGCAGTAGCCTTCAACCCGGACCAGATCCTGACAAGACTTATAAAGTAACTCTGCTGCATACCAATGATCACCATGGCCGGTTCTGGCGGAACAAATACGGTGAGTACGGTATAGCTGCCCGTAAGTCCCTGATTACAGACATTCGCAATGAAGTGGCTGGAGAAGGCGGTTATGTGCTGCTGCTTTCGGGTGGGGATATAAATACCGGAGTTCCTGAATCCGATTTGCAAAATGCCGAGCCTGATTTCAAGGGCATGAGCAAGTTGGGTTACGATGCCATGGCTGTGGGTAATCATGAATTTGATAACACGTTGGACGTTATCCGAATGCAGGAACAGTGGGCCGGGTTCCCGTTTCTGGCGGCTAACATCTACGATGGTGAAACTGGTCAGCGTTTGTTCGAACCCTATAAGGTTTTTGAATTTGACGGGCTCAGGATCGGTGTGATGGGTCTGACCACAGACGATACCAAAAAGCTGGGTAATCCAGAGTTTATGGGTGGTGTGGAGTTTACAGTGCCTACGGCGGAGGCTGAAAAATTATTACCTGAGTTAAAAGGGAAATCCGACATCGTCGTTGCGGCCACTCATATGGGGCATTACGCAGACGGAAATCATGGCGTTAATGCACCTGGTGATGTAACCCTGGCCCGGACGGTGCCCGGTATTGATATTATCGTTGGGGGGCATTCTCAGGATCCAGTCTGCATAACCAGCGAAGGAATGGAAAATATCTCCTTTAAGCCTGGAGATCCCTGCATACCGGACAGTCAGAATGACACCTTGATTATGCAGGCCCATGAATGGGGCAAGTATGTCGGCCGCGCAGATCTGGAGTATCACAACGGTGAGCTTAAATTGGTCAATTACCAATTGATTCCGGTGAACCTGAAGAAAAAAGTGAAGAATGCCAGCGGCGAAAGTGAACGTATTTTGGTGGCTGAAGAAATCCCCGAAGACCCGGAGATGCGGGCCTTTTTGCAGCCATTTCAGGACAAGGGCCAGGAAGAGCTGAACATTGTCATTGGCAGTGTTGATACAAAACTTGAGGGTGGTCGTAAGGTTGTACGCTTTAAGCCGACTAATTTAGGGCACTTAATTGCCACGGCGCAAATGGAGAAAGTGCGTGCCGATCTTGCTGTTATGAATTCCGGCGGTATTCGGGACAGCATCGAAGGCGGCACCATCACCTATAAGGATGTGCTCAAGGTACAGCCGTTTGCCAACGCAGTCAGTTCTGTGGATCTGACAGGCACAGAGTTGCTGGCATACCTGAAAGAGGTTTCTGCCAAGCCTGTAGACACCGGAGCTTTTGCACAATTTGCCGGAGTGTCACTGAAAATAGTGGACGGTAAGCTGGTCAGCGCTAAAGTGGCGGGCCAGGACATAGTCCCGACGAAGACTTATCGCATGGCGATCAATAGTTATATAGCCTCTGGTGGCGACGGTTATCCTAAAATGAGTAAGCATCCTGGTTACGTCAACAGTGGCTTTGTTGATGCGGAGGTGCTTAAAACCTATGTGCAGAGACATTCTCCGATAGATGCTGCAGCTCATGACACCGGCGATATTGTACGGTTGTAGGATGCTGAAGTAGACGCCGGAAACCGATAATCACTGTCACACCCGAAAGGCAGCTTGGCTGCCTTCTTAGTTTATTTACCGACATCGTTTTTATGGATCAACATCGTTTTTATGGACCAACATAGTTTTTATGGACCAACATAGTTTTGATGGAGCAACATAGTTTCTGGACCGTCTTCATTTGCCCCTTTGCAATGCAGCTTTACCTAGCGACAAAAGTGGCTGGATTGTTCATAATTTACCAAATGTATAGAAACCCACTTCGGTATTAATTGTATGAATCTTGCTCGTATCGATTTGAATTTGCTGGTGTATCTGGATGTTCTGTTAAGGGAAAAGAGCGTTACTAAGGCGGCAAATCATCTTGGTATTACCCAGCCGGCCATGAGTAACGGTTTACGTAGGCTGCGCGATATGTTCGGTGATCCACTGCTGGTAAGGACCAGTGAGGGAATGACTGCTACAGCACGGGCGCTGGATCTGCAGCCTTTGATTAGGTCTGTGCTCACCGAGATTGATCAAGTTGTGCAGCCCAAGGAAGATTTTATTCCTGCTAAAAGTAAGCGTGTCTTTCGGATCATGGCCAGTGACTATGCCGAAAGTGCATTGATTCCCGCCGTGCTGAAACGCCTGCGGGAGGAAGCGCCGGGAGTTATTCTCGATATCCTGACGCCGAGCGATGTTTCTTTTCTGGATGTCGAGCAGGGGCGGGTGGATATGGCTATCAACCGCTTTGACAAAATACCGCAATCCTTTCACCAGAGAACCATCTGGGACGACAGCTTTTCCTGCCTGATGAGTGTTCATAACCCTCTGGTCTTTAACTTTACATTGGACTCGTATTTGAAGGCGCCGCATATTTGGGTAAGTAAAACCGGTTTTGGTGTCGGGGTGGGAGTTAATCCGAAGGATGTACAACGTCTGGGGTGGGTAGATGAAGCTCTGGCCAAGCTGGGGAAGAAGCGTAATATCAACGTATTTACCCGCCATTATCAGGTGGCAATGCTGCTGTCACAACAACGAGATCTGATCGCAACCCTGCCGTCGAGGGCTGCACAGCTAACTTTGGATAATCCGAATTTGGTTATTAAAGAGCCGCCATTTCCTATTCCACCATTCGAGTTGAAAATGGCCTGGAGCCCCCTATTGCAGAATAACTCTGATCATCGGTGGTTACGTCGGTTAATTACTCAGGTGGCGGAGTGCCCGGGAGATCTTGAAGTCAGGGCCAAGGATTAAACAGAGAGAATACCCTGGTTATCGCCAGGGCATTGGTTGCTGAATCAGATCGAAAACTGTCTAAGTTCCTGCGATACATGACTGTGGGACAGTAGTCTTTGAAATTCTTCTTTCAGTCGTTTGGCGGTGCCGGCATCTGAATAGCAGCAGAAGCCTTCCCATTTGGTATGGCTGTGGCGCAGTGCAATACCCGCATCATCGACCAGCACAAAGACCTGATCCGGAAACGCTATCTCTGTATTCAATGTCTTAATATCAAATGAGCTGGTCAGGCGCCTGGCCAGGGCCAGCAGTTGATTACTATAAGTGACGGCAGGTTTTGAGTCGGCAAGCACAATATGGATAGAGGTAGCCCGGCTTTTTCTTGCCAGGGCTGACAGGGCATCCAGCACATCCGGGGTGTCCAGTGTCCCTTTTTCCAGATCATAACTTAGGATGTAAACCGAGTGGGTAGCCTGCTTAAGCAAATCACATAGATGTTTAAGGTATTCTTCCTGCGAGTTTACCCTGTAGACAGTTTCGTCCTGTGTCAGTTTGTACTGAATCTCTTCCTTCATCTTGCCCAGGGTAAGGCGCATATGAATGTGGGGAATGTCGGCTTCTTCGTATTCTTCGCCAACAACTTCAAACCCTTCCCGCTGGTAGAGTCCCTGAATATAAGTTTGGGCACTGAGATTGATTTCAACAATACCTTGGGAACGGGCATAGCCAACGACGAATTTAAGCAGACTACCGGCAATACCCTGGCCGCGAAACTCATTGGGTACAGCAAAACGGCCAATCTTGGCTTTGTATTGGCCGTCATGAATTAGACGGGCAACGCCATAGCACAAACCATCCATATCCTTAACCAGAAAATGCACAGCCTGGGCGTCATAGTCGTCCCACTCCAGTTCTTCAGGTACATTCTGTTCTTCAACGAAGACCTTGTGCCTGATGGCCTGGAGTTCAGCCTGGCTTTCCTGCCAAGTGGTGATTTTGGTGTACTTAAGCATCATCGCCCCAGTCTTCTAATTCGTCTTCTCTACTTATTCTCAAGCTACCCTGATTAAACAACGATGCCAAGAGTGATTTCAACTTGTCTGAGCACGTCAGGTTAAGCAGCTTTTCTTTATCGACTTGATTGGATTGGCAAAGGGCTTTCACCCACTCTATAGCTCGCAATTCAACACTGAAAGATGTGCCGTCAACACTCAGAATGATGCATTCTTCTGAGGCCAAATAGCTGAATCTGGACCCTTCGTTCCAGCGGAAGCTAACCTCGGGTACCAGTGCCAGCTCCTGCAATTCGTCTGGTGTGATTTGCTCATCTTCTGCAACAGGCTCAACAATGCCCTCATGTTTGGGGTTGGTGACAAAACTTCCAAACCAGCGTTTTATCTGCTTGTCATCTTGAATCAGTGTCAGGAGCTGCTGTTTGACATGATCGATAATGTCTTCACTGATCAAGCCGGGATTGGCACTCGATGCTGTGGTCGTATCTTTCAGGTGCTGTTCACTTCCGACCTGTTCGCACCAGTGATCCGCGAGCGAAGACAACATCTCTGCCTGAGTTGGCGAGCGAAAGCCCACTGACAGTGTAATGCTGTGCTCCAGTGCAACACCGTTGTGGGCATAGGCTGGAGGTAAATATAGGGCGTCTCCCGGTTCAAGAATCCATTCCTCGGTGACCTGCATATCCTTAATGATGCGCAGTGGCGTGCCGTTTACCCTTGGGGTACTCAGATCACAGGTTGGGCCTACCTGCCATTTACGAGTGCCGACCGCCTGCAGCAGGAATACATCATATTGATCGTAATGTGGACCAACACTACCGCCAATTGGGGCAAAGCTAGCCATAATGTCGTCAATGCGCCAATTGGGGATAAAGCGAAACTGATCCAGCAGGTCGGCAATCTCAGGCGCCCAATGATCAAGGCCCTGAATCAGCAGTGTCCATTTCTCTTCAGGAAGATTTTCAAGAAAATCGGCTTCAAAAGGTCCCTGCAATACCTGCCAGGGTTTGCCTTGGTATTCTTCAAAAACAATTCGGGATTCAACCTCATCTTCCAAAGAAAGGCCGGCAAGATCGTTGTGATCCAGGGGGCATTCATAGCCGGGAAAAAGATTTTTGATCAGCAGGGGCTTTTTTTGCCAGTAATTGGCTAGAAAGGTTTCAATAGTGATGTCACCCAATTGCTTCAACATCATGGATTCCCGGAAAAAGTGACTAGGTAGGTTGGAGGGTGGTGGCCAGGCAGCTATTATAATGGCTGGCCACCTGAGCTATATCTTATTCGAAATCCTGAATGCGTTTGGTTTGCGCAATCGCGTTGCCGATATAGGTTCTGGGCTCTAAAACGGCCAATTGCTGTTTGGCTGCTGCCGGAATGTCCAGGCTTTCAATAAAGGGTTTCAGGCTTTCGCGTGTAATGGATTTTCCGCGCGTCAGTTCCTTCAGTTTTTCGTAAGCACCTTCGATATTGTAGCGTCGCATGACCGTCTGGATAGGCTCCGCCAGGACTTCCCAGCTGTTATCCAGATCACTTTCGATACGGGTGGCATTAAGCTCAAGTTTGCCAAGTCCTTTCAGAGTCGCGTGATAGGCGATTTGGGATTGTGCCAATCCTACGCCAAGATTGCGCAGAACTGTTGAGTCAGTCAGGTCGCGCTGCCAGCGGGAAACCGGCAGTTTTCTGCTTAGGTGTTCCATAATGGCATTGGCAATGCCCAGATTCCCTTCAGAATTTTCAAAATCGATGGGATTTACTTTGTGTGGCATGGTTGAGGAGCCTACTTCGCCTGCCACGGCCTTCTGTTTGAAATACCCCAATGAGATGTATCCCCAGATGTCACGATCCAGATCAATCAGGATGGTGTTGAATCGACATACGGCATCAAAGGCTTCCGCGATAAAGTCATGGGGTTCGATCTGAGTCGTGTAGGGGTTCCATTCCAACCCCAGCTCTTCTATCAGCAGGCGCGCATGTTCTTCCCAGTCAACTTCAGGATAGGCGCTGAGGTGGGCATTGTAATTGCCAACGGCACCATTGATCTTGCCCAGCATCTTCAGCTCTCGGATTTGCTTCAGCTGGCGCTTGAGGCGAGCGACGACGTTGGCCAGTTCCTTGCCGACAGTGGTCGGTGAAGCTGTTTGACCATGGGTACGGGACAACATAGGTTGTTCTGCAAACTTTAGGGCAAGTGACTGAATGGTGTCGGTTACCTTTTCCATCAGCGGCAAAGTGACATCATGGATGCCGCGTTTGAGCATTAAGGAATAGGATAGGTTATTGATGTCTTCCGAGGTGCAAGCGAAGTGGACAAATTCACTGATGTTGTTAAGTGCTGCAGGCGCGCCGGCAACCTTGAACTGTTCTTTGATGTAGTACTCAACGGCCTTGACGTCATGATTCGTTGTGGCTTCGATATCCTTAACTCTCTGGGCATCGGCAGGAGCCAACTCAGCATAGACGGCCGTTAGAAAGTTCCTGGTGGCTTGGTCAAATGCAGGAACTTCAGGTACGCCGGGGTTTTCTGAGAGGCGGAGCAGCCAACGTATTTCCACTTCAATTCTGGCCTTTATCAGGCCGTATTCACTGAATATCGGACGCAGATCATTAGTCTTGCTGGCGTAGCGGCCATCAACTGGAGAGAGCGCGGTAAGCTCATTAAGCATCATGTTGGTTCTCCCTGCGGAGGTTACTCATAGAAGTAACTTGGATTAAATAAAAGGGTTTAAATAGTTCAGTAATTTCGAGTTTCGGTCCTACTGCAATAGACCGGATATTTATCACTTTCCTGCAACGTTTAGTTACTTACCTGGCCACTAGGCCTCTAGCGACCTCTAAAACAGATTTGCGCATTAACAGAAGCTTCCAGCGGCGTCCACCGACCTGTCGCCACAATACGGCGGCACGAATACCCGCGAGTAGAATCGCTCTTATCTTATCGGCGTTTTCATCAACACGGAGAAATTTAGGATCGCCGGTAACCTGGATACGCTGAGGAAATGTGCTGACGGTATCCTTATACAGAGATGCAAAGGCGCCGACTATATTGCTATGGGTTACCTCAAAGTGATTGGTTTGCCCCTGGATCTGTTGGATGCGTTTGCCCATAACCTCCAGCAGGTCGTTCCGCTTGCTCAGCTTACTTTCCAAGTAGAGTAACGTGAGCACATAACGCACCATTTCTGTCTTGGTGCGGTTCTGTTGCTTTTCCAGAACAGCAATCAATTCGCGCAGACCTAATTGGATACTATAGCGATCTCCAAAGACTGCCAGAGTCGAAGCAGGATCTACCTTGAGCAGGGTATTGAGGCTTGTTCGAAACGCTTCTTCCGGTATTGAGCCTTTCTTGGCTAATTCATCAACGAGATAGGCTGCCTGGAAGACGCCGGCTAGGGCTATCACTTGATCTTCAGTGGTACGGGGCAAAATGCTTCTCCATCAGACGCCGGAAAGTGTAGCGGCGGAGTGTGCTGTATGAAATTTGGACCAACGGGTCTCAATGATACCGCCTCCCAGGCAGCGGGTGCCGTCATAAAAAACCACCGACTGGCCTGGTGTAATAGCGCGTTGTGGCTGATCGAAATCCACTTCAACCCGATCTTCTTTGAGCGTGACGATACAGGCCTGGTCTGGTTGCCGGTAGCGAGTTTTGGCGAAACATCGGAACTGGTCTGGATGTTCGCCAAATGCAGGTATTCCATTAACCCATTCCAGCTTGCTGGCCGACAAGCTCTCCTGGAATAGATGTGGATGGTCGCTGCCCTGGGCAACAAATAAAGTATTGCTGGCCAAATCTTTATCTATCACATACCAGGGAGCGTCGTCATGGCCTTTCAGGCCGCCGATTCCCAGACCCTGTCGCTGTCCGATGGTGTGGTACATCAATCCTTGGTGCTGACCTATTTCTTCACCTTCAGCTGTGACTATTTTTCCCGGTTGCGCAGGAATATAGGTCTTCAGGAAATCGGTAAACTTGCGCTCACCGATAAAGCAGATCCCGGTACTGTCCTTCTTCTCAGCGGTAATAAAATTCTGTTCTGCAGCGATGCGACGAATTTCATTTTTTAGAAGCCCGCCTACGGGAAAAAGCGTTTTAGCAACCGCATCACCCGGTACGGCATGCAGGAAGTAGCTCTGTTCCTTGCTGGGATCGGCACCTTTCATCAGGGCGATATCGTTGCCGACACGTCCCCTTTGGGCATAGTGGCCGGTGGCGATAAAATCCCCGCCCAGGTGTTGGGCATAATCCAGGAACGCTTTAAATTTAATCTCTTTATTGCACAGGATGTCCGGATTGGGAGTGCGTCCCGCCCGATATTCATCCAGAAAGTGTTCGAATACGCGATCCCAGTATTCTGCTGAAAAACTGGCGGTATGGAGTTTAATGCCCAGCCTTTCTGCAACTTTGGCAGCATCATCAAGGTCGGCCAGCGCGGTGCAATAATCAGTACCGTCGTCTTCATCCCAGTTCTTCATGAACAGGCCCTCAACTTCGTAGCCAAGAGACTTCAAAATGTAGGCGGACACAGAGGAATCAACTCCTCCGGACAGGCCGACTATCACTTTTTGTTTACGATTGGGCACCATGTTGAAACCGTCTAGCTAAAAGGGCGCGGTATTATAGCGATATTGTGTGCAGATTGCAGGTTTTAGGCTTCGCTAATCAGATCCAGGGGATAACGTTTTCCGGCCAGATAATCTTCAACACATTTTCTTACCAACGGGCTCCTGAGAGTGAACTTGTCCGACATCATTTCCTGAGGGGATAACCAGTGAGTTCTCAGGATATCCTTGTCGAGTTCTGAGCTGATTTGTTCCATAGGGGAGGCAATAAAGCAATAACGATGGTAGGTCAGATTATGCTTAGGCAGCTTTAAGGTGTAGATCCCCTGAAAGTGTGTCAATTCCACCTTCCAGCCGGTTTCCTCGAGAGCCTCCCTCCGAGCAGCAGTTAGAATCGATTCACCTTCTTCAATATGACCGGCGGGCTGATTGATAACCGGCTGGCCATTGCTCATTTCTTCAACAAGCAAAAATTTTCCCTGCTGTGGAACGACTACGGCCACTGTGGCTCTTGGACACCATACCATTGCATTATTCCTGATGAGTTCTGTGTTTATTGACCTGTAATTTCCGTCTTGTACGAATATCTGTGACTTTCTTATCTGCTGTATGCTTTTTCTGCGAGTTGTTGGCAGCAGGGGGTTTGCTGCTCGCCTGCTTGCCTTTGGTGGTGTGGTTTTTTTGAGGCTGCCCGGATCTCACTCTTGCGGGGTGGCGCTTGGGAGTGGTGGGCAGGTGCAGACTCTCTTGTCGACTCTCGCCAGGATGCAAGCCGTCTATGCTCCATGGGCCGATACTGTAACGAATCAGGCGTAGTGTCGGGAATCCTACCGCAGCGGTCATGCGCCTGACCTGTCTATTGCGTCCTTCATGAATGGTCAGGGCGATCCAACTGGTTGGAATGTTACGGCGCTGACGCACAGGTGGGTTTCTTTCCCAAATTGCCGGTGCCTTGATTATAGAGGCATTAGCTGGCTTGGTAGGCCCGTCCTTCAGCATAATTCCTTTCTCAAGCCTCTCAAGTGCCGCGGAAGTAATAGTACCTTCAACCTGGACCCAATAGGTTTTGGGCATTTTAAAGCGTGGGTGGCTAATCTTTGCCTGTAAGCTGCCATCATCTGTCAGTAAAAGTAGGCCTTCCGAGTCATAATCAAGGCGACCGGCAGGATACAAACCGGGCTCGGTAATAAATTCCCTAAGTGTGGTTCTGTCCTCGGAATCGGTAAACTGGGACAAAACATTCATGGGTTTGTTAAGAACTATAATTTTTGCCAAATCGATAAACCTAGTGCTGATTAAAATATTAAAAGTAATCTTGTTATCCTCGGTGGAACACAAAGGACCTAACCGGCGGTGCTATACTTTTGTCATCCCAATAACAAAAATTAAGATTACTGGTCGCTTCAAGGGTGAATTTTTGGGTCAGCAAAAACCCGCTTCCAGTGTCAAAGGAGACATATATGACTTACCTGAAAATCCGTATCCCGAATGACGGCGATAAAATTACGGTCAATGCAGATCTGTCTCTCAATGTGCCAAACAATCCGATTATACCTTTTATCGAAGGTGATGGGATTGGTGTTGATATCACGCCGCCGATGCTAAAGGTGGTGGATGCTGCAGTTGAAAAAGCCTATGGCACACGACGGGCCATTTCCTGGATGGAAATCTATGCCGGAGAGAAGGCCACTAAGGTTTATGGTGCCGATGAATGGTTGCCGGCAGAAACTCTGGAGGCGTTACAGGAGTATTCTATTGGCATTAAAGGTCCGTTAACCACTCCGGTTGGAGGGGGGATTCGTTCCCTCAACGTAGCTCTTCGTCAGGAGCTTGATCTATTTGTGTGCATGCGTCCTGTAAGGTGGTTCAAAGGGGTACCCAGTCCGGTCATAGCTCCTGAAAAAACCGATATGGTGATATTTAGGGAAAATTCTGAGGATATATATGCAGGTATTGAGTGGCAGGCTAACAGTGAAGATGCCAAAAAAATAATTCGCTTTCTTCGTGAAGAAATGGGAGTGACCAAAATTCGATTTGAGGAAAACTGTGGAATTGGCATAAAGCCAGTCTCAGAAGAGGGCTCTAAGAGGTTGGTGCGCAAAGCCATTCAGTACGCTATTGATAACCAGTGTCCTTCGGTTACGTTGGTGCATAAAGGCAATATCATGAAGTACACGGAAGGTGCATTTAAGGAGTGGGGGTATGAGCTGGCAAGGGAGCGTTATCATGCGGAGCCTTTGGATGGCGGCCCTTGGCACCGGCTGCGGAATCCAAAAACCGGCGAGGATATCATCGTTAAGGATGTTATTGCTGATGCTTTCCTACAACAGATTTTGATGCGACCGGAGGATTACAGTGTCATTGCGACGTTAAACCTTAATGGGGACTATATCTCAGACGCGTTGGCCGCAGAGGTAGGTGGGATCGGGATGGCACCGGGGGCTAACATCGGTGGTAGTGTGGCGCTATTTGAGGCTACCCACGGAACGGCACCCAAGTACGCAGGCCAAAATAAAGTAAATCCTGGGTCACTAATACTCTCGGCAGAAATGATGCTGCGCCATATGGGGTGGAGCGAGGCGGCTGATCTTATTCTCAACGGCGTTTCCGGGGCTATAGAGGCAAAAACCGTTACCTATGATTTTGAACGTTTAATGCCGGATGCTACCTTGTTGAAGACATCGGAGTTTGGTGATGCGGTAATAGATCACATGCAGTAAGTCGAGTGTTTTTGTTCCCGCATGCGATTAGGTCGAGCCGTTAGGTCCGTTCCGAAAGGTGCTTTTTAACAGCAATGTTAAGCGGGAAACCCTGAGCTTGGTTATGTAATTTTTTGTGGTGTAATTATAATTTTGACGCGAGAGTAGATTGCCTCCATGAAAATGGAGGCAGGCTAAGGGGTTAAGCTGTAGCGTTTATGAGCTAAGCGCTAGCAGCTATGGAGTGAGGCTTGGCAGTGTTTGTATCTGGTGAATTGTCAGTTGACGTTACAGGGCTTGCCTCTGCAGTCGCTCCATCACTAGCCTGGCTACTCTCAACCGGGGTGATGTTGACTGCATGGAAACCCTTGCCACTGGGTTGTGCATCAAAGTATACGGCTTGTCCCGCCTTCAGGGTTTTGTACCCTTCCATCTGGATTGAGGAAAAGTGCACGAAGAGATCTTCGTTGCAGAGTTCTCCACTTCCGTCATCAGCGATAATAAAACCGTAGCCCTTGGCATTGTTAAACCATTTTACTTTACCTTGAGGCATGATCGACTCCCTTGTCTCAAAGAGTGGGCTTTTGCCCTATTTTTCTTCTAGTTCTTACTTTGGGTCATTGCTCCTGGCATCTTCCTTGTTGGGAAGCGGAAGAACGTCTACCTCTGAGATTGACCTAGTTTGCCACCCATAGCGATAGTATTATAAAGCAACCGGTTTTGAAAGTAACAGGTCAAAACGCCTAGGCAGCTTGAATCTTCCTTATGTTGCCTCCACATAAGGAATCTGGAAGCCAAGGTACTACGTAGGGTGAAATTGTTGGCAAAGTGAATTTTTCGGGCCCTCGCTGGTCCGATTTTTGAATGGATTACAAAGTCATTCATGAGGTTTACCGCCGTTAAATAATCTCACGAAGATTTAACTAAATTATTCAATTCGGCTATGGGTAAAGTTAAAAATAGTCTACTAATATTAAACCAAGGCTCGGATGACGATGGGCAGGATGATTCTGATCAGGATCAGCACGGAAATCTAGCCATAGCGCTGGAGAAACCGGCCCTAAAGCGTCCGTCGCTGTATAACGTCATCATGATGAACGATGACTTCACTCCAATGGATTTTGTGGTGGAAGTTTTGATGACGTTTTTCAACATGCCGGAGCCGAAAGCGACGCAGGTCATGTTGGCTGTGCACACCCAGGGAAGGGCTATTTGTGGAGTGTTTACCCGGGATATTGCTGAGTCCAAGGCGGCTCAGGTGAATCAATATTCATCGGAATGTGAACATCCATTATTATGTGAAATTGAGAGAGCGGATTAGCTCTGAGCTGAGGTGCAGCGATGCTTAGTAAAGACCTCGAATTGACCTTAAACGCCGCATTTAAAAATGCGCGGGAGAAACGCCATGAGTTCATGACCGTGGAGCATCTCCTTTTGGCCTTGCTGGATAATGAGTCTGCCATCAAAGTCCTTGGTGCTTGTGGCGCAGAGTTGTCACAGCTGCGTGAGGAGCTCTCAGAGTTTGTGGATTCGACTACTCCGTTAATTCCCAGTAACGATCCTGACCGGGAAACTCAGCCAACTCTTGGATTTCAAAGGGTTCTGCAAAGAGCTGTTTTCCATGTTCAATCTTCCGGAAAGAAAGAGGTGACTGGTGCGAATGTACTTGTAGCTATTTTCAGTGAACAGGAAAGCCAAGCTGTCTATGTGCTTAAAAAGCAAAATGTTGCACGCATAGATGTGGTTAATTACATCAGTCACGGTATTTCCAAGGTGGCTGGCGATAATGAACAGGATGAGGAGCATGAAAGCCAGGAAGAAACTCTGGAAGAGTCAGGTGGCTCAAAACCGCTTGAGTCCTACGCAACTAATTTGAATGATCAGGCTCGCCAAGGCCGTATCGATCCTCTGATCGGCCGGGAAAAAGAAATAGAGCGAGTCATGCAGATTCTTTCGCGCCGGCGTAAGAATAACCCATTGCTCGTGGGTGAGGCCGGTGTTGGTAAAACAGCCATTGCTGAAGGCTTGGCCAAACAGATCGTTGAGGGAAATGTTCCTGACGTGATCAAAGATGCTGTCGTATATTCCCTCGACCTGGGTGCATTACTGGCAGGCACCAAATATCGGGGCGACTTTGAAAAACGCTTTAAAGCATTGCTGAAAGAATTAAAGCGTCAGCATAAGTCCATTCTGTTTATCGATGAAATCCATACCATTATCGGGGCCGGATCTGCATCCGGAGGGGTAATGGATGCGTCTAATCTCCTGAAGCCGCTACTGAGCTCGGGTGAAATTCGCTGTATAGGTTCGACCACCTTTACAGAATTTAGGGGTATTTTTGAGAAAGACAGTGCGCTGGCGAGACGTTTCCAGAAGATCGACGTAGTTGAGCCTTCAGTGCAGGATACGTATCAGATCCTCAGAGGATTGAAGCGTCAGTTTGAGAAGCATCACGAAGTGGAATATACCGATGATGCCTTGAGATCAGCGGCTGAATTGGCTGACCGCTACATTAATGACCGTCATATGCCGGACAAGGCCATTGACGTCATAGATGAAGCCGGAGCAAGTCAGCAGCTTAAGAATGAGGAAGATCGGGCTAAGATTATCGACACACTTATAATCGAAAGTGTCGTCGCCAGTATTGCCCGGGTTCCGCCTAAGACAGTATCTGCTACAGATAAGGATAAAATACGTAACTTGCAACGTGACCTTAAGATGGTGGTTTTTGGACAGGAGCCTGCAATTGAGGCTTTGTCGACAGCCATTAAGCTGTCCAGGGCCGGCCTGAAGAATGAGGGTAAGCCAGAAGGCTCCTTCTTGTTTGCAGGACCCACAGGTGTCGGTAAAACCGAGGTGACGAAGCAGCTGGCTAAGATTCTGGGGGTGGAACTGGTCCGCTTTGATATGTCTGAATACATGGAACGCCATACGGTGTCTCGACTGATAGGCGCTCCTCCAGGCTATGTTGGTTTTGATCAAGGCGGATTGTTGACAGAGGCTGTTAACAAAAATCCTCATTGCGTTTTGTTATTGGATGAAATTGAGAAGGCTCATCCGGAAGTTTTCAACTTGCTCCTGCAGGTAATGGATCACGGCACTCTAACTGATAATAACGGACGCAAGGCTGACTTCAGGCATATTATTCTGGTTATGACCACCAATGCCGGGGCTGAGGAGATGAGCCGCAGGTCAATCGGTTTTAATTATCAGGATCATTCAACCGATGGTATGGAAATTATCACGAAAACGTTTTCGCCGGAGTTCCGTAACCGCCTGGACGGAATCATTCAGTTTAAGCCTCTGGGTGCGACTACCATTACTCATGTCGTTGATAAGTTCCTCACCGAGCTGCAGGCCCAATTGGATGAGAAGCGGGTATTGCTCGATTTGGATACAGAGGCC
The DNA here is from genome assembly GCA_050299855.1 of Hahella sp. GTDB lineage: Bacteria > Pseudomonadota > Gammaproteobacteria > Pseudomonadales > Oleiphilaceae > Hahella. The sequence continues at coordinate 12,995 of JBNKWQ010000026.1, read as the reverse complement.
AAAGCCTGGCTGGCGGTTCATGGATACGATGAGAAAATGGGTGCTCGCCCCATGTCTCGCCTGATTCAGGAGCATATCAAGAAACCTCTGGCTGAGCAGATACTGTTCGGTGAATTGGCTGAGGACGGTGGTACGGTGTTCGTCAGTGTTGCCGAAGATAAGCTGGTCTTTAAATTTGTTCGCGAACGAGCTTTAGAGGATCAATCGTCTTAGTGGTGTGAAAGTGAGCTTCGGACTTGAAAGATAGGTCCGCTGTTCTTATGCAGGCAAATAAAAAAGGGGCATTAGCCCCTTTTTTATTTGCTGAAAGACAAGTGTTTAACGAGCGCGATAAACAATCCGGCCTTTGCTCAGATCGTAGGGAGTCATTTCAACTTTCACTTTATCGCCGGTCAGAATGCGGATGTAATTTTTACGCATTTTGCCTGAAATGTGAGCGGTCACAACGTGGCCGTTCTCCAGTTCAACCCGAAACATAGTATTTGGAAGGGTGTCGATGATGGTGCCTTCCATCTCTATATTGCCTTCTTTTGCCATTCAGCAGAATCCTCGTTAATTGGAAATAAGCGCCATGTTTTCAATAAATAATGTTCAAACAGGTGTTTTTACTAAACTTTTTTCAAAGTAAAACAGTAACAGACAGGCGCACCCTGAAATTAAGAGTGCGAATTTTGCCCTAATTATAACCAAAGTGCAAAGCACAAAGCGTAAAGAAATGCCTGTCCATAAGAATAGATGAGTTTTTGAGGATAGATGAGGCTAGATTAAAACGCCTGATTCAGATATTTACCCAGTTATCTCTGACCAAAACTTCAATAGGGCGGTATTGGGTTTTGTAGGACATCTTGTCGCAATTACGAATCCAGTAACCGAGGTAGAGGTAAGGTAGGTCCCGATTTTTAGCCTCCGCTATTTGCCAGAGGATGCCATAAACGCCTAATGCTCTTTTTTGCTCTGTGGGCTCGAAAAATGTGTAAATGGATGAAAGCCCATCCATGGTTGAATCAGTAACAGCGACCGCGAGAAGTTGGGAGCCGTCTCGAATTTCCACAAAACTGGTATCTTCCCTGGCCTCCATCAAAAAAGATTCATATTGGTCCAGGGTGGGGGGGTACATGTCTCCATCCTGGTGTCTGGCATTGATGTAACGCTGATACAACGCAAAATGTTCTTGCGAAAATACCGGAGGCTTATGAATACACTCAAGGTCCTGGTTTCTATTCCAGGTTCGCTTCTGGCTGCGAGTAGGTTGAAAACTGTTAACCGGAATGCGTACGGGTATGCAGGCATTGCAACCATTACAACGGGGCTTGTAATAGTGGTGGCCACTTCTTCGAAAGCCTAATTGAGAAAGCCTGGTATACAGTGCCTGGTCAACATCAGCCTTTGGATCGACGAACATGGTCGTGGCCAGTCTGTCATCCAGATAGCTGCATGGATGTTCAGGTGTCGCATAGAACACCAAAGTGCGCATATTGGACATGAATACGATTCTCTGACAGTCCCTAAGCTTTCTGTTACTTACTTTCGACCAGGCCCGGGATCATCTGCCATGAATGATCCAGCTTCTGATCGATATTTTCTGCAAGTATAGACAAAAAATCTTTGCGGGGAAGTGCTGTTGCACCAAGAGATTCAAGATGTGGGTTGGGGACTTGGCAATCAAACAGGTTATATCCCCAATGTTGCAAATGTTTGGCAATGGCAATAAAAGCGAATTTAGACGCATTTGTCTGTTTGGAAAACATGGATTCACCGAAGAAGCATCGGCCTAGAGCAATTCCATAAAGGCCGCCTACCAGTTCTTCCTCACCACACCAGACTTCAATGCTATGGGCATAACCGAGTAGGTGGAGGTGTTTGTAGGCCATTTGCATGTCTGTCGTGATCCAGGTGTCATCTGAATATTCCCTGGGGTCTGCACAGGCTTGTATGACACGGTCGAAGGCCTGGTCGAATGAAATTTTAAACGAGCCACTGTTTATAGTACGGCGCATGCTTCGGGAAATTCTGAGATTTTCCCATGTCAGGATGCACCTGGGGTCCGGAGACCACCATAGTATTGGTTGTTCATCACTAAACCAGGGAAAAATGCCCGTACGGTAGGCCAGAATCAGTCGTTCAGGGCTTAGGTCTCCGCCAACGCAGAGGAGGCCGTTGGGTTCACTCAGGGCTTCTGAGGGAGGGGGAAAGATTAATTCCTGGTCAAGCCAGGCTAGTTCGCTCATCGGAATTTAAGAATCACTTCTAAAAGTTCAAAAAAACCGGAGGCATGAGATCATGGCTCCGGTGATTTTTGGCAGGATAGGAGGGGTTGACTTATTTGTCCAGAAAACGCTCCGCATCCAGCGCGGCCATGCAACCGAAACCTGCAGATGTAACGGCTTGACGATAAACGTGATCCGCCACATCGCCAGCGGCAAACACACCATCGATACTAGTTTGTGTCGCGTTGCCATCGGTGCCGGATTGAATTTTAAGGTAGCCGTCTTTCATTTCCAGCTGGCCAGTAAAAATATCTGTATTAGGTTTGTGTCCAATGGCGATAAACACACCGCTGACATCAAGCTCCTGTTTGTCGCCACCTTTCTTGGATTGAATTCTTAACCCGGTAACACCTGAGTCATCACCCAAGACTTCATCCACCACGTGGTCCCAGACAATACGAACGTTTCCATTCTTTTCTTTTTCGAACAGCTTGTCTTGCAGGATTTTTTCTGCGCGGAGCTTGTCACGTCGATGAACCAGGGTGACCTCTGCTGCTATGTTGGAAAGATAAAGTGCTTCTTCAACAGCCGTATTACCACCACCTACAACGGCAACTTTCTGATTACGGTAGAAAAATCCATCGCAGGTAGCACAGGCACTGACACCTTTACCTTTGAAGGCTTCTTCAGAATCCAGGCCAAGGTATTGGGCTGAAGCACCTGTTGCAATAACCAGAGCGTCACATGTGTAGGTGCTCTGATCGCCAATCAGTGTAAATGGTTTGGCATCTAGCTTTGCGGTGTGGATATGATCGAAAATTATTTCGGTTTCAAAGCGCTCGGCATGTTTTTGCATCCGTTGCATCAATTCAGGGCCCTGTACGCCTTGATCGTCTCCCGGCCAGTTGTCCACGTCAGTTGTTGTTGTTAACTGTCCGCCCATTTCCATGCCGGTAATGACGACAGGGTTAAGGTTGGCCCGTGCTGCGTACACTGCAGCGGTATAGCCTGCCGGACCTGATCCAAGGATCAGTAGTTGAATATGCCGGGAATCGCTCATATAAATCCTTACCTATGTTCGGTTGGTAATAGTTTTGACTGAAAGTAATTTGTATCTGATGTTGTCTGATATTTAACAGGTTCATGGCCGGTTAAATAAATGCGGTAAAGGTACCACAAATACAAGACGGGATTGATAAATTAAACCAATGAACTGGATTGTATATGCTTATATGCCGCTAATAGTTAGGTAACAAGAAAACGTGCTAAACCACAGGAACTTCTCTCATAATACGCGTACTGAGAGGGTAATGGTCTGATTTGCTAGACCCTCCCAGGCGGTGTTCGACGACTGATGGCAATACAGCCTGGATGTCATCGGGCAACACGTATTCTCGGCCCTCAATCAGTGCCCACGCCTTGGCCGCTTTAAGCAAAGCCATGCCGCCTCTGGGTGAAAGACCGTCCTTGAATTCGCTGTTGTATCTGGTGAAGTTAATGATGCGCTGAATATAGTCTATTAAGGCATCTGTTGCTTTAACGCGAATGACCAGTTGTTGCACGTCGACCAGTTCCTCCTGAGTCATGCTCTGCTCAAGTGAAGCCAGCAAGGCGGAGCGATCATAACCAGTTAAAAGTTCTCTTTCCGCATCCTCAGTAGGGTACCCAAGGTGTATGCGCATAAAAAAGCGATCCATCTGGGATTCAGGCAGCAGGAAGGTGCCGGATTGATCAGTGGGATTTTGGGTGGCTATTACAAAGAAGGGTCTCGGTAAAGGGTATGTGATGCCCTCTACGCTGATTTGACGTTCTTCCATCGCTTCTAAAAGTGCACTTTGAGCCTTGGGTGTTGATCGGTTTATTTCGTCTGCCAGCACAATCTGGGCAAAAAGCGGCCCTTTATGGAAGGTGAATTCGGTTTTGTTGCGATCAAACAAATTTATGCCAATGAGGTCGGATGGCAGTAAGTCGCTTGTAAACTGAATCCTGTTGTAAGAGAGACCCAAAGTTTTGGCCAATGTATGGGAGAGCGTGGTTTTACCCATGCCGGGCAAATCTTCGATTAAAAGGTGCCCTTCGCAGATCAGGCAAGTGAGCGCGAGTTTAATCTGGTGCTCCTTGCCAAGGACAACACTGCCAACATGCCGGATGGTCTTATCAATTAATGAGGTCATGCCGTATTCCTGAGCGCTATCCGTTAAATGACACCGTCAGGAAGTTGCATGGTGACACAGTGAAGGCTTCCATGTTGTTCAATCAGTGAGCGGCAGTGGATCGCTTCAATTGCCCGGCCTGGAAAACACTTCGCCAGTTGCTTCAGTGCCGGTTCATCTTCCGGTAGATCATAAACCGGAACCAGCACAGCATCGTTGATAATCAGGAAATTGGCATAAGTAGCAGGAAGCCGTAGGCCGTCATTATCATAGCAGGCGGTCGGCATGGGAAGAGGAATAAGGTTATAGGGTAGACCTTCAGTTGTTGTGGCTTCCTTTAATTGCGCTTCCATTTTACTCAGGGCCTCAAAATGCTCGTCACTTGAATTTGTGCACTGGACATAGCAAATGGTGGTTGGATCGCAAAATCGGGCCAGGGTATCAATGTGGCTGTCTGTATCATCACCAGCCAGGTACCCATGGTCAAGCCAAAGTACTCTTTCGGCACCAAAGTACTCACGGAATGATTTTTCAACCGATTCTTTAGTGGCGTCCGGATTACGAGTGGAGGTGAGCACGCACTCTGAGGTGGTCATAATAGTCCCGAGTCCGTCGGATTCGACTGACCCACCTTCCAAAATATAAGGCACATGCCGAATAGCGGCGCCTTCAAAGGCGCCTAGCTCCAGAAGACTTGTGGTGATCTGGTCATCCTTTTCATAGTCAAATTTGCCGCCCCAGGCATTGAAATGAAAATCGAGCAATACAGGTTGATTGCCGTCATAGACGGTTATAGGGCCATGATCACGACACCAGCTGTCGTTAGATGGAACACAATAGAGACCGACTTTGTCAGCTTCCACCCCGGCCGAGTGAAGAGCGTCGGCGATGCTTTCTAGTCTTTCAAACGATTGGCAACTGATGACAAGGTGTTGATACTTGCATACTGCTTTGGCAATTTCCAGAAAGGTCGCATCGACCTCGTCCAACAACTCTGCCCAATCAGTTTGTTCATGAGGCCAGGTAAGGAGAACGGCGCTCTGAGGCGCCCATTCTGCCGGCAGTACAATATTGCTCACTAGGGTTTCCACACATCAGCGGGTTAGGGGGCTGCTATTCAATTAGTCTATTTAGCGGGTTTTAGTACGGAGTGAATAACAGAGTTGCCTTCAAAGTAAACGAGAAAGCCCGGATATTCCCAGGTAGTGATTGGCGGCGTGCCAACTGGTCCTTTCACATGGCTGGGTGAGCCATAGCTTGATTCCACCGAGGATTTATCCATCCCATTTTTGGGCAGGTTCATAGATTGCCTGTCGCCTTGGGTCATGACGGGCGTCTTGATTTCTTCGGCCTGGATATTAACAGCGGAAAGCGTCAAAAGCCCAACAACGAGACAGCGAATGATTTGATGTTTGTCTAGGTGTCGCATGAAGATGTCCTATAAAAACAGGTTACTAAATCAATTTTCTTAAAGTGTAGCTTCAAATGCCCGGACTGTCTTTTTTTAGTTCTTTTAATCCTTAGCCAACTGCTCTCTGCGGGCTTGCTGCTGGGTCCTGAGAATGTGCCTGGCAATCAATTGTCTCTGGTGTTCGTCGAGGTCGATAAAGTTGACTCTGATACGATGTGGGTGATTCGGTAGTGAGGAATCAGTGGTGTTGTCTTCACTGATATCGCAGGAAACTACTTCCGCCAAGGTCGCGACAGAGAGGTAGCTGGGTAATATGGTGAATTTCAGGGCCATACGTTGACCGGTCTGCATGGGTTTGTCGGCGCCAAATGATAATCCCCCCTCACTGATGTCTACCAGCTGAAATCCGTTTTCAGGTATATCGCTTTCCACCAGCGTGACAGTGCGTGCCAGCATATCCACCTTTTTATTCATGAGCTTAATCAGTGCTGCCGTAGTCCGCTCATGCTCCGGTATATAGGAAAGCAGGCGATGGAATTCAATATCCATAGCCTGTATGTCATTCATCAGCTCAAAGTAAGCTTGATGTCTGAAAAACTGGCTGAAATCTGGCGGGTCATTATCATAAAGACGATAAGAAACCATGCCTTGATCTTTAATTCGATAAAAGTCTCGACGATTATCCGTGTTCTTTTCCGCGCTCATTACAGTATTCCAGTCGGTCAAGCCACATCACTGTTTGGCAGTTGGTTATTTGCATCCAGGGACCACATTAAATTTCAGTAGTAGTGATCACCTAGTCAATAGATTATAGTTTTACGCCGCTCAATATGACGATTTTAAAGAAAAAATTAAATGTATAAACCACTGAGTCTTTTCGTTGGCTTACGCTATACCTCTGCCAAACGAGATAATCACTTTATTTCGTTTATCTCACTCACTTCAATGATAGGGCTCATTCTTGGAGTGCTGGTGTTGATAACAGTGATGTCTGTGATGAACGGATTTGATAGGGAACTGCGTCAACGCATTCTCGGTATGGTCCCTCATGCCGTAATCAAAAGTTACTCACCGATGAATGATTGGGAATCACTGCAGGCAAAGATTGCGCAAGTTCCTGGAGTTGAGGGGGTTGCACCTTTCATCCACGCACAGGGCATGGCGACATCAGAAGGCAATGTGCATGGTATTTTAATCAATGGCATTGATCCACAAGCAGAGCCGCAGGTTTCCATTGTGCAGAACAACATGAAGAGTGGTGTCTTGGAAGACTTAAAACCTGGGGAGTTCGGCATAGTTATTGGTGATTTGCTAGCCAGTGGACTGAGAGCGAGAGTGGGAGACAAAATCACTATTATTCTGCCTGAGGCTTCTGTAACTCCCGCAGGTGTTTTTCCAAGAATGAAGCGTTTTACTGTTGTCGGAATCTTTAGTATTGGTGCTGAGCTTGATGGCAGCCTGGCGATGATTCATATCAATGATGCCGCTAAGCTCAAACGTCTTGGTAACGCGATTGAAGGGGTAAGGCTTAAGCTTGATGATCTTTTTGCCGCCCAAAAAGTGGCATGGGGTATCGCCAGTGAATTGGGTAGCGGCTACTACGCGAGTGATTGGACTCGCACCCATGGGAATTTATTCCAAGCCATTCGAATGGAGAAAACCATGGTAGGATTGCTGCTGATGTTTATTATCGCTGTCGCAGCTTTCAACATTGTTTCTACCCTCGTCATGGTAGTGACGGATAAGAAAGCAGATATTGCTATTTTACGAACCATGGGCGCAACACCTGGGACTATCCTCAGAATATTTATGGTTCAAGGTAGTTTGATAGGTCTTATTGGTACTGGTTTGGGAGTGCTGCTGGGAGTGCTTTTAGCCTCCAATATCAGCAACATTATTGCCTGGCTTGAATCCGTAATGGGGGTTCAGTTTCTTAACTCTGACGTATATTTCATCAGTTATTTGCCTTCTGAGCTTCAGTGGACTGATGTTGGGGTGATTAGTGCCTGCACGCTAACAATCAGCTTTCTTGCCACTATATATCCAGCCTACCGTGCATCAAAAATTGAGCCGGCGGAGGCTTTGCGCTATGAGTGATCAATTGGAACAAGTTGTTATTCGATGTAGCGATATTCGTAAATCTTACATCCAAGGTAAGGAATCAATTGATATATTGAGGGGTATAGATCTTGAGGTTAGGGCTGGTGAGACGCTGGCAATTGTAGGGGCATCTGGATCTGGCAAATCCACCTTTCTGAATATTCTCGGGGCATTGGATCTGCCCAGTCAGGGAGAAGTCGTCATAAACGGCAAGAATGCCGGTGAACTAAAAGAGAAGGCAAAGGCGAGCCTGCGTAACACACATATCGGTTTCGTGTACCAATTCCATCACTTGCTACCGGAATTCACGGCACTGGAAAATGTGTCCATGCCGTTGTTGATCAAGGGTTATTCAACAGCTCAAGCTCAACGGGAAGCGTTACAGTGGCTTGAGAGAGTGGGGTTGGGGCATCGGGTGAAGCACAAACCCGGTCAACTTTCTGGTGGTGAACGTCAACGGGTAGCCATTGCCAGAGCGATTGCGCCAAGGCCTTCCTGTGTTTTGATGGATGAGCCTACGGGAAATCTCGATCCGGAGTCTGCCGACTCTGTTCAAACACTTCTATGGGAACTGGTGCGGGATGATAAGATTGCATTCGTATTGGTTACTCATGACCCGGAATTGGCTCGCAAAATGAGTAAAACATACCGTTTGCTTGATGGCCACTTGGCGTTGGATAGCTGAGAGTTATACGCTCAGGGTTTTGCGTAAGCCGTGAGTTAGGAAGACATGGTCGGTGAGCCAGGAAAAGCGGACCTTGGTTGGTCCGCTTGGCGCATCAAACGGCCTCAGGCCTTCGCGCTAGGAATCTCAATTCCATCAGGAGCGCAAAGAAATCCACCTTTTCTCAGGTATTCAACGATTTCCTCCACCGCTTGTTCAACGCTCAGTTTACTGGTGTCGACATTTATTTCCGGTTCAGTCGGGGCTTCATAGGGTGAATCAATGCCGGTGAAGTTTTTGATTAGGCCTGCCCGAGCTTTTTTATAGAGGCCTTTAGGATCGCGTTTTTCGCAGTCTTCTAGAGACGTGCTGATATAAACCTCAATAAATTCAGTAGGGTCAAAAAGAGAGCGAACCATCTCCCGGTCTTTCCTGAAGGGTGAGATAAAAGCCGTTACAACAATTAAGCCCGCATCCATCATCAGCTTGGTGGCTTCGCCTACACGTCTAATATTTTCGACACGATCTCTGTCGGTAAAGCTTAAATCCTTATTAAGACCATGGCGGACGTTATCACCATCCAATCCATAGGTATGATAACCATTGGCATACAGGTATCGATCCAAGGCCTCAGCAACTGTGGATTTACCGGCCCCACTTAAGCCAGTAAGCCAGATGACGCAAGGCCGCTGGTTTTTTATTGCGCCCCGATGGTTTTTGTTCAGCTTGTAATCGTGCCAAACAACGTTGGTATCCTTCATGTATAAATCCTTAGCTATTAACTCGTTTGAAGACTTGGGCCTGTATTATCCAAGCTTGGTCATCAACATCCTTTCCAGTTTAACTTGGTCCTCTGCAAACTTGCGGATTCCTTCAGCCAGTTTCTCTGTCGCCATCGGGTCTTCATTCAGCTGCCAGCGGAATTCTGCCTCAGTCATTGGCGCGGGAGGGTTCTGGGCATTCCCGGAGTACTCAAGTTTGCGTGCTAACTGGCCGTGATCTGAATCCAACTTGGCAAGTAGGTCAGGGCTGATGGTCAGCTTGTCACATCCGGCTAATGCCTCAATTTGTTCTGGTGTCCTGAAGCTCGCCCCCATAACAATTGTTTGATAGCCGTGCTGTTTGTAGTAGCTGTATATCCTGGAGACGGACAGGACTCCGGGGTCTTCCGCAGGTTCTATGTGGTCTCTATTGAGTGATTTTTTGTACCAGTCGTAAATACGGCCAACAAAAGGGGAAATCAAAAAAGCGCCGGCTTCAGCGCAAGCCACGGCCTGGGAAAATGAAAAAAGTAAAGTGAGGTTGCATTTAATACCTTCTTTTTCAAGAATTTCAGCGGCCCTGATTCCTTCCCAGGTTGACGCAATTTTTATCAGGATACGGTTTTTAGAAATCCCCATTTTTTCGTATAAATCGATCAAATGCCTGGCCTTGGAAATTGTGGTGTCGGTGTCAAAGGAGAGGCGTGCATCGACCTCAGTGGAAACAAATCCCTTAATTGAGCTGGAGATTTCTTTGCCGATGCGAACGGCCAGATAGTCGCAGGAAGCAGCGGCTTTGTCCTGCAGGCTGCCTTCTTGCTTGCAGCCAAAACTTAGAGCTTCGTCAACAAATGGAGCGTAGTCTGAAAGTTCAACTGCTTTAAGTAAAAGTGAAGGGTTGGTGGTGGCGTCATCAGGTGAATGCAGCTTAATAGCATTAATATCACCGGTGTCTGCTACAACTGAAGTCATTGTGCGCAGTTGTTGAAGTTTGGAACTCATGAATACGACTCCGTCAATGGGTCAGGCTACTTCACTGCTGAAGGATGCCATGATATTAAGTGCGTCCGCAAAGACAGCAGGAGTGGCGTCTTTTTTGACAGCATTTTGGCTTAAATGTCGGCGAAAAACCTTTCCACCTTTTTGGCCATGGAACAGGCCTAGACTATGCCGGACCATGTGCCAGATTGGCAAGCCAAGAGCGTAATGCTTTTCGATATAAGCTAAATATCGGTAACCAATTTCCAGCGCGGAATCTTTGAGTTCAGGTCCATTAAAAACCAAATGGTCAATATCAGCGAGTACCCAGGGCCTTTGATATGCTTCCCGCCCCACCATGACGCCATCGACAAATTTTAAATGGTCATCAATATGATCCATCGATTTAATGCCGCCATTTACAATAATTTCCAATTCGGGGAATAGCTCTTTGATTTTGTATACCCGATCATAAATTAGCGGAGGGATTTCCCTGTTTTCTTTAGGGCTAAGTCCTTTAAGGATGGCTTTGCGTGCGTGAATAATGAAGGTGGATATACCTGTTTCGGCGATTGCCCCTACAAAATCGACAAGAAATGCTTCGCTATCCAGGTTATCTATACCGATACGATGTTTGATAGTGACCGGGATATCGACGGCTTCTTTCATAGCATTAATACACTGGGCTACCAGCATCTTTTCGCCCATCAGACAAGCGCCGATCATATTGTTCTGAACGCGATCACTTGGGCAGCCAACGTTCAGGTTTACTTCATCGTACCCCCATTCCTGGGCGACCTTAGCACAATCTGATAACTCTCGTGGATTGCTGCCACCCAATTGAATCCCGATGGGGTGCTCCTCTGCATTGAAATCCAGAAACCGCTCTTTGTCGCCGTAAAGAATAGCCCCTGTGGTGATCATTTCGGTATATAGCAAAGCGTGTCGACTAATAAGTCTGGCTAAATAGCGGTAATGACGATCTGTCCAGTCCATCATCGGCGCGATGGAGAATTTACGGCTTATGCCTGTTGGTAAGGTGTTCAAATATCAACCTGCGGTACACATCTAAAAGAGGCATTTTACCTTAAAAGGTCACTGCTTTGCCTAATACCCTGGAAATTTGTTAACAAGTATATTTTATAACGCAATAGGTGGCCGCACAGGGGTAGGTAAAAAGGCAGATGCTGTTGAATGGGTGACAGGTATGGATAAAGCCAGGGACATTAACCAGGAACGACACTGATGATTTATGCCATCACCAGTGTTGTTCTACTATATGGTTTCCGATTTATAGCTGCAGTTAAGACTTTAATTCAGAGTAATTAATGCTCTGTTTGCGTCGACTGTTTTTTGACCTATTCCTTTAACCAATGCTAGTTCATCAACTGCCATGAAAGGGCCGTTAGTTGAACGAAACTCAATAATGGCTTCTGCTTTCTTCAAGCCAACACCTTTAAGGGTGTCTGCAATGGTAGCAGCGTCTGCCGTATTGATATTTAACTGTTCGATTGATGTTTGTTGGTTTGCAGCTTCCACGGGGAGGTCGGAAGCATAAGAGCTGCCAATGAAGCCTAGAGCAGAAAAGAAGACAAGAATAGCGATTAATTTTTGCATAGTTCATTCCTTTGATTGATTGTTTATCCATTGGCAGTTGTGCCTGCCGGTGGTCATATTAATCATTGTGTAACATTTCGAAACCAGAAATGGATGAACGTTGCGTAAGAGATGGCTTACACATGTGAGATAATCGACTTATATCTTGATTATTTTCTAAACTTGTATAAATTGTTATATAACTTACTTTTGTTAAGTATGTTTTAATTCACGGTCATTGAATTTTAAATCACGCAAATAGGTGGAATTTTTAATGAATAAACTAGCTGCATATATTGAAGCTAAGTCTGAACTTGAAAGCCTGCAAAAGCGTTTGGAAGCACTTGAAAGTGATGAGTCGCTTAAGCAAACCCTGAAATTTAAGGACAAACTTAAGAAGCTCATGGATGAATATAATGTCACTAAAGATGATGTTCTCAAAATGTGGGGTAAGGCCGAATCTAAGGCGAAATCCGGCAGCGATAAACGCCGTGGTACCCGCGCATTGAAAACATATAAAAACCCAAAGTCTGGTGAAGTTGTTAAGACAAGAGGCGGAAATCACAAAACTCTTAATGCCTGGCGTAAAGAGTTTGGCAAAGAAGCTGTTGATAGCTGGCTGGTTAAATAGTTTTAGTTATTCATTCTAGTCAATAATATCCGGACCTGTGTTTTCAGGTACTTGAATAAGCAAGTCCGGATTGCTTCTTCCTCTTCCTCCATATTGCTACACCAATCATTGAAGGGGCTGGTTAGTGGCATTAGCTTACATAAAACACCACGGCGCAGTCGATGGCGTGACCGGGTCGTGCCACGAGCTGATTTTTAACAACGCCGGATTTCTTATCGACTGCGGGTTATTTCAAGGCGCAGAAACTGCCGGAGATGCATCTGCCAATAATCTAAAAATCACTTTCCCAATAGATCACCTGCAAGCGCTTTTAGTCACCCATATCCACATAGATCATGTAGGACGAATACCTTATTTAGTCGCCCCTGAATAACCAAAATACCAATAGAATTCAATGCTATATCGAGCTATTGTAGGTCCACAACTACAGCCTTTTCGATGATCCCAGTCAAAACCTTGCAGTTGTCACGCCTATGATCCCTAAAAAACCCGAG